>NZ_BCYO01000020.1 GCF_001598235.1 Polaromonas jejuensis NBRC 106434
GCGATTGGCCAATGCCCCCATGGCCACCCGATCGAGCAAGTCTTTTGCCCGGGTGTGGCGCTCGGTCTTGCCCACGCCCTTCATCTTCAGGCTGAAGGCCACGTTGTCGAGCGCGCTAAGGTGAGGAAACAGCGCAAAACTTTGAAACATCATGGCTGTGCCGCGATCGGCTGCGGGCCGGTCGGTGATGTTGCGGTTTTCCAGCAGGATGTCGCCGCTGCTGACCGACTCGTGGCCCGCAATCATGCGCAAGGTGGTGCTTTTGCCGCAGCCCGAGGGCCCCAGCAGGCAGCAGTAGCTGCCGCTTCGGATGCGCAGGTTGATGCGGTCCACTGCGGGACTGCCTTGCGCATAGCGTTTGGTCAAGGCGACCAGTTCAATGGCTGCGGATGGCGGGGGGGACTTGGTCGCGGGCACGGCTGCGTTCATGCAGCACATTCAGCAAAACACATGCCAGCCTTGTGTACGGTTTAAATCATGAATTGCATACAAAATTGCCCGCCGTTGGTGCTCAATTGCCCGGATCGGGTGCGATTCCGGTGTGCCGCCTGCACTCAAACGAGACGCTCCCGAAGATCTTGTGGCCAGGGCGGCGATGGCGATGAGCTCGGTGAACGTCATGAACAACGTGTTGCTGCTCAAAAGATGGGCGCCGAGGGGCGTTAAATCGGGCTCTGGCGCTTGTGGATCATGCGTGAGTAGCTATAAAAACAGGAGCGCCTTCCAAGCTGTTGCGCAGGCGCCGAAGGCGGCAGGGCTTTCCTGAAATTTATAACGGGATGAGTATCCAGCCAGGCAAATCAAAGCCAGGGCTAAAAAAGTCCTTACGACGTGGGGGCCTGGATTTCAGCGCCTTCCACCAGAAAGCGCACCCGCCTGACGCCCTGCCACTCATCGGCATCGAGCCGGAACGCCAGTTTGACGCGCGCGGGCAGCGACTCGGTGTGGCCAAACCAGATGCCGTCCACCGGCTGGCCCTGGTGCTTGAGCTTGAGGGCCAGGTGTTTTTCACCGACCAGGCGCTGCGACAGCACCTCCACCTCTTCGCTGAAGGTGGGGGCCGCAAAGCCCTGGCCCCAGACTTCCCGATGCAGCGTGTCCACCACGTCGGCGCGGCGGTATTCGGCGGGTAGCGGGCCGTCGGTGTCCAGGCGGCGCGTGAGGGTGGCGGCGTCCAGCCATTCGTGGGCGACCTGCTGCAGCGCCAGCTCAAAGGCCTCGAAGTGTTCTTCGGCAATGGTGCAGCCGGCCGCCATGGCGTGGCCGCCAAAGCGCAGCAGCACGCCGGGGCAGCGCTTGGCCACCAGGTCCAGCGCATCGCGCAGGTGAAAGCCGGGAATCGAGCGGCCCGAGCCCTTGAGCTCATGTTCCTTGCCCGGCGCCTGGCTGGCGGCAAACACAAAGGTCGGCCGGTGCAGCTTGTCCTTGATGCGCGAGGCCACGATGCCGACCACGCCCTCGTGGAAGTCCGGATCGAAGATGGCGATCGCCGGCGGCGGCTCCTCATCCTCGTCAATCATGGCGTCGGCGGCCAGCTGGGCCTGCTCGCGCATGCCGGCCTCGATGTCACGGCGTTCGCGGTTGATGCCGTCCAGCATTTTGGCCAGCTCGTCGGCGCGTGCCGCGTCGTCGGTGAGCAGGCATTCGATGCCCAGCGTCATGTCGCTGAGGCGGCCGGCCGCGTTGATGCGCGGGCCGAGGGCGAAGCCAAAATCGAAGGTGGTCGCGACCGCTGCCTGCCGGCCTGCCGCCGTGAACAGGCCGGCAATGCCGGCGGGCAGATGCCCGGCGCGTATGCGTTTGAGGCCCTGGGCGACGAGCCGGCGGTTGTTGGCGTCCAGCTTGACCACGTCGGCCACGGTGCCCAGCGCCACCAGCGGCAGCAGGGTGTCCAGCTTGGGCTGATCTTGAGCTGTGAACAGGCCGCGTTCACGCAGCTCGGCGCGCAGGCCCAAGAGCACATAAAACATCACGCCCACGCCGGCAATCGATTTGCTTTCGAAGCTGCAATCGGGCTGATTCGGGTTGACGATCACGTCGGCGTCGGGCAATACCACCTGGCCGTCCCTGAGCGCGGGCAGGTGGTGGTCGGTCACCAGCACCTGCATGCCCAGCGCCTTGGCGCGGGCCACGCCGTCCAGGCTGGCAATGCCGTTGTCCACGGTCACCAGCATGTCGGCGCCGCTGGCCTTCACCCGGTCGGCGATGGTCGCGGTCAGGCCGTAGCCATCGACGATCCGGTCCGGCACCAGGTAGCTGACGTTTTTCGCGCCCAGCAGGCGCAGGCCGCGCAGGGCCACGGCGCAGGCGGTGGCACCGTCGCAGTCATAGTCGGCGACCACGCAGATGTGCCGGTCGGCGGCCATGGCATCGGCCAGCAAGCGGGCGGCTTCCTGCGCGCCGTGCAGCGAGCCGGGGGGCAGCAGCCGGGCCAGGCCATCGTCCAGCTCCTGTGCCGTGTGAACGCCCCGCGCCGCATAGAGCTGCGCCAGCAAGGGGTGAATGCCGGCCTGCTGCAGCGCCCAGACGCTGCGCGGCGGCACGTCGCGTACCTGTATTTTCATCGGGTGGTAGATCTTTACTATTGTTTTTATAGCTTCCCAAGCTCATTCCATAGAGGCTTGGGGGCTAAAAGGTTTGAAATTCTGGCCCAGAGGCTGGCCTGGCTGCTGTCAAACGTGCGGGCACCGCGCTCACCGCACAGCGTCAGCTGCACGCGCTCGCCGGCCCGCTGGCGCGCCAGCAGGGCAGCGATGTCGCCGGCATCCAGCGCGGCCCAGGCTTGCGCGTAAGCCGCCCAGTCATCGTTAAAGACGGCCTGGGCCAGGCTGCGCGGCATGCTGATCTCGCCATCCGGCGCCTGCGCCGCGGCCGTCGCCAGCGCGCCCGTGCCGCTGAGCCAGAAGGAATTCACCGGCAACTGGCGCCGGGCCACCCGAACCTCATTCAGCGGGTGGGTGTAGAGCAGCATCTGCATTTCGTTTTGCAAAAGCCGCATTTTCCCGGCTGCTCCGCCTTTTACATCGTCCTTTTCGCTGGGCAGCCACGGGTCCACGTTGCTGCCCAGCACCCGGTCCAGCGAGGCGCTCGGCAGGGTGCGGAACAGCTCGCCCTCGGCCAGCCAGCGCTCCGGCCCCAATTCCTGCGCATAGTGCAGCGTGATGCCGTCGGTTTCAAAATACGGCTGCATGGCCGCCAGCAGGGCGCGGGACTCCTCCTCGCGCAAGGCCAGGGCGGCCGGGTCGGTGAGGATGGCGTGCTCGCGGCCCATGGCCCAGTGGCAGGGCGTGATCCAGGCCCAGCCCCGGCTGCTGTCGGCCCGCAGCCGCTCCGCGGCGTCTTTGGCGGCCCACGGAATCAGGCCATCCGGCGTTTCGGCATGGGCCAGGCCCAGCGCCCGGGCCAGCGCGCGTTCGTGCGGCGGCGACAGGGTTTGCGCATCCTGTACATCGTTGTGCACTTCCTTCATGCCTTGCAGCAACTGGTGGAGCTGGCGCGTGCTGCCTTCTGGCAGGGCCTTCATGGCGGGCAACCAGTGGTCGGAGTTGCAGACCGCAAAGGGAATCAAGAGGTGATGCGGCGCCGGGGCGGTGCGTGATGCGGGAAGGGCTGACATGGCGCTATTGTCCGGGATGCCACAATTGTCGACATGCAAATCCCCTACGAGCTGATTCTGGGCTGGCGCTACACCCGCGCCGGCCGCGCCACCCGGCGCAACGGCTTTATCTCCTTTATTTCGGGCGTGTCCATGCTGGGCATTGCGCTGGGTGTGGCCGCGCTGATCATTGTGCTGAGCGTGATGAACGGCTTCCAGAAGGAAGTCCGCGACCGCATGCTGGGCGTGATCTCGCACATCGAGGTGTTCGCCCCCCAGGGTGCCGCCTTGCCCGATCCGCAGAAAACGCTGGCCGAGATCAGGGCCAACCCGAATGTCGTCGGTGCTGCAACTTTCATAGCGGCACAGGCCCTGCTGGCACGCGGCGAAGACATGAAAGGCACTTTGGTGCGGGGCATTGACCCGGCGCTGGAAGGGCAGGTGACCGACCTGGCCGTGGAGCTGGAGAAAACCGCCTTTCCGAAACTCGTCAGCGGCGGCTTTGGCGTGGTGCTGGGCGGCGAGCTGGCGCGCGCCATGGGCGTGCGTGAAGGCGATACCGTCACGCTGATTGCGCCCAGCGGCCAGGTCACGCCGGCCGGGGTGGTGCCGCGCCTCAAGCAGATGACGGTGGTGGGCACCTTTGATTCGGGGCATTTTGAATACGACTCGGCGCTGGTCATGATGCACCAGGATGACGCTGCCAAAATTTTCCGGCTGGAGGGGCCGACCGGCATCCGCATCAAGCTCAAGGACCTGCACCAGGCGCGTGAAGTCGCGCTGGAACTGTCCCACAGCCTGAGCGGCGACTTGCTGATTCGCGACTGGACGCGGCAGAACAAGAGCTGGTTTGCCGCCGTGGAGCTGGAAAAACGCATGATGTTCATCATCCTCACGCTCATCGTGGCGGTGGCGGCCTTCAACCTGGTCAGCACCCTGGTCATGACGGTGACCGACAAGCGCGCCGACATCGCCATCCTGCGCACCCTGGGCGCCAGCCCGCAAAGCATCATGGGGGTGTTCATGGTGCAGGGGGCCATGGTCGGCGTGATAGGCACGCTCTCCGGCCTGTTGCTGGGCCTGGGCATTGCCTTCAACATCGACGTCATCGTGCCGGCGCTGGAGCGGCTGCTCAATGCCAGCTTCCTGCCCAAGGACATCTACCTCATCAGCCGCATGCCCAGCGAGCCGCAGTACAGCGACATCATGCCCATCGTCGTCATTTCCCTGATTCTGGCTTTTCTGGCCACCATTTACCCCAGCTGGCGCGCCAGCCGTGTGAACCCGGCGGAGGCCCTGCGCTATGAATAATATGACCCCCACGCTCCCCTCTTCGAGTGGTTCGCTGCCCCCCGAGGGGGCCGCCCCGCCTGCGGCCTGGCAAAGCCAGATCCGCGGCCGGAACCTGGATGGACAAGGGCCCGAACCCGCCCAACTGCAAGGCGAAGTCGTGCTGCGCGCCAGCGGCCTGACCAAGCGTTTTACCGAAGGCCGGCTCGACGTGACGGTGCTGCAGGGCGTGGACCTGCAGGTGCACCGCGGTGAGGCACTGGCCATCGTCGGGGCTTCGGGTTCCGGCAAAAGCACCTTGCTGCATTTGATGGGGGGGCTGGACGCTCCAAGCAGCGGGCAGGTCGAACTCAAGGGGCAAACCCTGTCGGCGCTGTCCCCGGCCCGGCAGGGCGCCTTGCGCAACCAGCACCTGGGGTTTGTGTACCAGTTTCACCACCTGCTGCCGGAGTTCAGTGCGCTCGACAACGTCGCCATGCCACTGTGGATCCGGCGCCGGGAGCGCGAGGAGGCTGCGCAGGTGGCCATGAAAATGCTGGCCGATGTGGGCCTCAAGGACCGCGTCCATCACCGCCCTTCCGAGCTTTCCGGCGGCGAGCGCCAGCGCGTGGCAATCGCCCGGGCCCTGGTCACGCAGCCGGCCTGCGTGCTGGCCGACGAGCCCACCGGCAACCTGGACCGCGCCACCGCGGACGGTGTGTTTCAGCTGATGCTGAAACTGGCCCGCGAGCATGGCACGGCCTTTGTGATGGTGACGCACGATGAGGCGCTGGCCGCGCGCTGCGGGCGGCAGTTGAGGCTGGTGTTGGGCCGTTTGTCCGAGGTGGGATGAAGAGGGCGCCTGGCCATGGGCGCCGCCCTGGCCGCAAAAATAGCCGGCCTGCGGGGTGCCGGCAAGGCCTTGGCGGGCTTTTTCGGCAGGCTTGACGCGCATATATACCCGTTTTCGATCCCCGGTGTTTGGGCGCGAGTCCAGGCGGTGTGGCGGTAGTCGGGGATAATCACCGGCTCGCGCGTTTCGATGGGCCTCTTCAGGCTCATGAAACCTTTCCGCATGCCGTGGTAGCCCATCGCTTCCGGTTCCAGGACAAAGCTACAGCCCGCATGACAGATCACTACACCACCCTTGGACTCAGCAGCGCTGCGACGCTGGCCGATGTCAAAAAAGCGTTTCGCCAGAAAGCGTCTTTCTGGCATCCCGACAAAAATGCCGCGCCAGATGCCGCAGCGCGCTTTCGGGCGGTGCAAGAGGCTTACGAAGTGCTCTCCGATGCGGACAGGCGCCAAGCCTACGACGCTAACCGCCGCCGTAACCTGCTCGACAGTCCCATCGATACGGCGCGTGAAATCTGGAAAGCTTATTTCAATCCATTACTTTGATACGTGCATGACACGAAGGATCCGGTGACATGAGTATCTCCCCCTTTTTCCGCCATCTGCGTTCGGCCTACCAGTCCGAAATGGAGGACTTGACATTTGACTCCGACGGACGCGATGTGCTGCGCCAGCGCCTGGCCGACAAACGCAAGGAAATCAGTTTTCTGCTGCAGATGATGGAGCTGTGCCCCGAAATGGTGGCCGTGATCTTTCATCAGGGTTTCCGTTTCCAGCAGCCTGCCCAGATGGATCAGCTGCTCGGCCTTGAGGCCGATGAATTGCCGGACTGGGGCGGCCTGGCCGAGGGCATCGAGATGACCCCCTGGGCCAGTGAGCTGGCCCAGGCCGTGCTGAAAGCGCCTGGCGGCGAGTGGTTTTTGACGGTGGCGGCAGCGCTGGAATACATGGCGGGCAAGCCGGCTGCGGCGCCTGCCATGCAAGACGACAGCGAGGAATCCGATGACGCAGGGGCCAATGAAGACGCCGATCATCAGGAGGACTTTGACGCGGATGAAGACGGTGATGAGCGCGCAAGCAAAGAGGCGGGCGCCGACTGGCTGGTCGAGCAGGGCTTTGACCGCAAAGATTGACAGATAGATTGAACGTGAAGCCCTTATGAACTACCTTGCCCTTATCGAAAAGACCCAAACCCTGATTGCTGCCGGTGACATCGTGGGCGCTGAAGGCGCACTGGTCGAACTGGCCGACACCGAAGGCGACGCCGCGCTGATGGTGGTGCTGGATCAGTTGCCGCCCAAAGACATCCTGGCGGTGATCCGTGAATACGACAGCTCGAAGGAGTCGGTGATCAACCTGCTGGTCACGCCCGAGCAGTTCGCGCGCGCGGTGGTGATTGAAAAGCAGTACAAGGACCTGACCCGCACCCACTTGCGCGGCATGGTGAACGCCATCGTTTTTAGAGAAGACGCTGATCCGCTTGAATTTTTAAACGCGATTGGCGATCTGGAGGGCGGCAGCGAAGCCCTGGCCGACTATTTCACTGAAAAATGGGCCCGTGTCGAAGCCTTTGCCCGCACCGGCACCTTTGATGCGATGAAGGACACCGGCGAGCTGCTGTCCAAAGCCGCTCTGCAGGCTTCAGCCTACGAGAAACCCGGCGTCGAGCGCGACGAAATTGCCGATCACGACTGGATGGAGCTGGCGTGGCTGTTGCGTTATGAGTGCCCCGACCTTTTCATCGAAATGCTGACGGTGCTGCGCGTGAAGGCACGCGCTTACGACTTGATGATGGCCGATGGCGTTGAAGAGGAGGGCGACGCTGAAGAGGACGATGGCAAGGTAGAAACGGGGGACACCGATCGCGGCCAGGTGACGCCTGCCGCGCGTGAGTCGGATGAGGAGTCAGCGATTTAAAAGCGGCTGGCCCCAGAAAGCAACACCTGTTCACGATGTCAACGCACACCATCGACACGCCCGCAGCCATCTCGCTGTATGACGCACGCCCATTTTTTGAAAAAGCGCTGCAGTACGGCGTGCGGAACGGCATCATCGACCGCCAGAAGCTGGAGGCCATTTGTGCCGATGCCCCGAAAGGCATGGTGCAGATTGCGCGCTACTTTGGCAACGAGTTTTTGCGCCCCGATCTTGAAAAAGCCAAAGACCGCATCGTGAATCTGGTCGGTCTTTACCTTGAAAGTACCAGCGCCGGCGACTTGCGGCAAGCCGCCGAGTCCTTGCGCGATCATTCGTTTTTGTCCCGCTCCAAAGGTGGCTCGGACATGCTCAAGGCCCTGCTGGCCATGCCGCAGAACAGTCACTTTGGCATGAATGCGCGCAGCGGTTTCACCGATGACCAGATTCCTCTCCTTGCCAAATGGTCGCTGCGAAGTCTGGCTGACTATCAAGCCGAACTCGCCAAGCGCAGCGAGGTGGGGCAGGTGATGGACGCGGCCATTTGGCTGGCAGACGGCTTGGGGATGGATGCCGCCGAGCTGGAAGACGCCGGCAAGGATGCCGAAGCGATCATCCGCACAGCGCTCCTGACGCTGGCGACCGGCCGCAGCGAGATGCCCGACTGGATCGCGTTTGAGAAAATGGTGACTGCATTGCGCAAAAAGTACGGGGTGGCCCAAGCGGCCGGGAACGCCAGGGCCAGCCAGCCGGGCTTCCCCATCGTCGTGCCGGAAAGCCTGCCCGCTCACTTCAGGGCGGTGGTGGAGGCGGTGCGGCAGTCGGTGATGGCGGATGTGCCGAAAATTCTGGATTCCACTTTGCCCGCCCGACAGCTTTTTGACCGAAGCCCCGCATTCATGGGCCGCTATTTTTGGCTGGAAGACGGCTTGAGCGAAGTGGACCACCATGACAGACTGGCATCCGCAGCCTGGAACAAAGCCACCGGGGGGCACAGCGATGACGGCTCGCTGCTCACGCTGTTTGTGTGCGTGGCCGCGGGCGCTGCTCCCAAAACGCTATTGACCGAAAAAGCTGCCGCAAGCCTGATTCGCAAGATTCAGAAAACCGGCTCCAGGCCGGGGTTCAACCCGGACCTGGCGCGTCAATACATCCTGAATCATGCCCCCGCGCAGCATCAGGACGACTATGCCCGGTTGTGGGCGGACTTCGTTGAGGAGGCGCAGAACACGCTGCAAAGCGATTCGGCATATGCGCAGCAAGACGCGCTGGCTTTATTGCGGCGTGAATGCCATGTGAAATAGGGATGGCTTCGGCTTTGTGAGCCTGCGGCTATCGCTCTGAGCCGGCAGGGCGGCGCGTCAAAGAATCCGGTTAAACCAGGCCAGCGACAGCCCGGCCGACAGCAGCGCCAATGCCGCCGCGGCCAGCGCCAGCAGTCCGGAGATTTCGGTTTCCTTTTTCTCGACCGTCAATTTGGAACTGAGGGTTTCGTAAACTTTTTTGAGATCGGACGCTGAGCCGGCGTAAAAGTATTCGGCCTGCGTGGCTCGGGCGATGCTTTTAAGGGTTTCCTCGTCAAGCTTGACGCGCATGGACCAGCCTTCAAAACCGATGATTTCACCCTCCACCGTGCCTATGCCTACGGTGTAGACGCGCACCCCGCGGTCTGCCGCCAGCTTTGCCGCGTCGAGTGAATCCACACCGGAGGTGCGCTGGCCGTCGGTCAGCAAAATGATGGCGCCCGAGGTGTAGGAGCCGGGCGCTACCGGTATGAAGTCCTTCTTGGCATCCTTGCCGCTGGCGTCCTCTTTGGCGGTCTGGTCCAGTGAGATGCCGCGGGTTCGCTCGCGGCCGTATTGCATGGAGGCGAGATCGATGCCGGCATCGGGAAACAGTTCGGCCAGCGCCATCACAATCCCGTTGCCAATCGCCGTGCCGCGCTGAAGCTGGAATTTGTCGATGGCCGATATGAGGTCTTCGCGGCTCAGGGTGGGCTGCTGCACCACGGCGGCAGTGCCGGCAAACGCCACAATGCCGACGCGCACATTGCGCGGCAAATCAGCCAGAAAGGCCTTGGCCGCATTTTGCGAGGCCACCAGGCGGTTGGGCTGTACGTCGGTCGCCCGCATGCTGCCCGACACGTCCATGGCCAGCATGATGGTTTCATTTTGCGAGGGCAGGCTGACGACGGCAAACGGGCGTGAAGACGCCACCAGCATGGCCGCCAGGGACAGCAGGAACAGCAGCGGCGGAATATGCCGGCGAATGCTCTGGCCCTTGCCCATGGCTTCGCGCACGATGGACAGGCTGGCGTAGCGCAAGGCCATTTTTTTCTTGCGGCGCATGAGCCAGACATACATCACCACCAGCAGCGGGAGTGCCAGCAGCAGCCAGAGAAATTGGGGCCAGAGAAAAGTCATCGCAGGGCCTTGGGCGGTGGTTCAGGCGGCGTGCTGCAGATGGGCGGGCAGCCTGCCGCCTGCGGCATGGGCGCCCGATGACTGGCTGCGGCGCTTGCGCAGATCGGTGAAGCGCAGGATGGCGTCGACAAGATCGTCATCGGTCGAGAGCTCCAGCGTGTCAACGCCGGCGCGCGCCAGGGCTTGCCGCAACTCGGCTTCGCGCTGGGCGGCAATGCGCGCGAAGCGTTTGCGAAATCCCGCGTCATGGGTGTCCACCAGCAACTGCTCGCCGGTTTCGGCATCGCGGATGGGAATCAGGCCCAGATCGGGCAGCTCAAGTTCCAGGGGGTCGAGCAGGCGCACCGCCACCACTTCGTGCCGCTGGGCCAGTAAGCCCAAGGGCTTTTCCCAGCCCGGCTCGCTGATGAAATCGGACACCACAAACAGGGTGGAGCGGCGGCGTACCAGGTTGCCGGCAGCTTCCAGCAACTCATGCAGGCGGGTGGGGCCGGCTCCGGCATCCGCTTCATTTGCCAGGGGCCGTGTCTGCAGGGTATGCAGCAGGCGCAGCACATGGTGGCGGCCGCCGCGTGCCGGAATCACGGTATCGACGCCGGACCCATACAGCACGGCGCCCACCCGGTTGCCATGGCGCGTCAGCATGCGCGCCACGACGGCAACGAAGTCGGTGGACACATGGCGTTTGCGTTGCTCGCCGGAGCCGAAATCCACCGACGGGCTCAGGTCCAGCAAAAACCAGGCGCTCATTTCGCGGTCTTCGGTGAAGACGCGCACATGGGCTTGCTGAAGGCGGGCGGTCACGTTCCAGTCGATGTGGCGCACGTCGTCGTGGTACTGGTATTCGCGCAGGTCCGCCAGATCCATGCCCGTGCCGCGCAGCAGCGTGCGGTAGTCGCCCTGCAGCAGCCCGTCGAGGCGGCGCAGTACGGTCCACTCGAGGCGTCTGAGCAACTGCTCTGCGTCGGATGAAGGCCTGCTCATGGGCATGCTCCTGACGGCGGCAGCGCCGAGGGCGCTTTATTCAAGCCGGGGCCGCGGAACCGGCTTTGCCGGGCCGCAGGCGCAGCGGCCCCCCCGGGGGGCAGCGACCCGCGTAGCGGTGGAGCGTGAGGGCTCATTCTAGGCGGCAAGTTTTTCATGCTCAAGCGGTTTGGCGGGTGGCGGAATTTTGGCCATGATCTTGCCCACGACCTGATCGGCAGACAGCCCTTCGGACAAGGCTTCGTAGGAGAGCACGAGGCGATGGCGCAGCACGTCCGGCACCAGGTCGGCCATGTCTTCAGGCAGCGCATAGCTACGCCCACGCATCATGGCCAGCGCGCGCGCGCCTTCGGTCAGGTTGATGGTGGCGCGGGGGCTGGCGCCAAAGGTGATGAAGCGCTCCAGCTCCTTGAGCCCATGTTTGGCCGGGTTGCGGGTGCTGGAGACCAGACGCACCGCATATTGCACCAGAGAGGGGTCCACATAAATGCGCCGGCATTCGGCCTGCAGGGCGGTCAGCTGTTCGGTGCTGGCCACGGCCGATACGGCCACTGCGGGGCCGGTGACGCGCTGGACGATGACGAACTCTTCCTCGTCGCTGGGGTAGTCCACCAGCACCTTCATCATGAAGCGGTCCACCTGTGCTTCCGGTAGCGGATAGGTCCCTTCGGTCTCAATCGGGTTTTGCGTCGCCATCACCAGAAAAGGTACGGGTACTTTGTGCGTGTGGCCCGCAATCGTCACCTGCTGCTCCTGCATCACCTCGAGCAGCGCGCTTTGCACCTTGGCGGGCGCGCGGTTGATTTCATCGGCCAGCAGCAGATTGGTGAACACCGGCCCGAGGGAGGTGCTGAATTCGCCGGTTTTCTGGTTGTAAATGCGCGTGCCCACCAGATCGGCCGGCACCAGGTCGGGCGTGAACTGGATGCGCTTGAATTCGCCGCGCACGGTGCTGGCCAGCGTTTTGACGGTGAGGGTCTTGGCCAGGCCGGGAACGCCTTCCACCAGCAAATGGCCCTGTGCCAGGATGGCCACCATGACGCGTTCCAGAAACCGGTCCTGCCCGACCACCACGCGTTTGACTTCGTAGAGGATTTGCTCCATCAATTGCGCGCTGTCCTGGCCGGCAGTTACATGATCGGGGTTGGTCGAGTCCATGGCGGTCCTTCAGAAGGGGGGCATGCCGGCAGCCGAGGCTGCGTTTTCAATCGGCACGGCAAAACCAATGCCGATAAACGTGCGTTGCTGGTTGGGGTTGTAAATGGCGGTCACGATGCCCACCACTTCACCGTCCATGGTGACCAGGGGGCCACCGGAATTGCCGGGGTTGGCTGCGGCATCGAACTGGATGAGGTTGGTCATCTGCTGCTTGCCCACGGGGGAGCGGAAAGTGCGCTGCAGCCCGGAGATGATCCCGGCCGATGCTGAAGGGCCAATGCCAAAGGGATAGCCCACGGCCATCACCTGATCGCCCGGCGCCAGATCGGCGGTGGAGCGCAGGGTGGCGGCTGGCAGGTCGTCAGGGATGGTGTGCGCCTGCAAGACAGCCAGGTCGTTTTCGGGTTGCACACCCGTGATGGACGCGGTGGATTCCAGACCGTCTGCAAACGTGACCTTGATGGTTTCGGCGCCTTGCACCACATGCAGGTTGGTCAGGATGATGCCCTTGTCCACGATGACCACGCCGGTTCCCACGCTACGGTCGACATCTTCCTTGCCGTCCTTGCCTTTCGTGCCCTTGCCGAGGCCAACCACGCGCACCACCGAGGGGCTGATGGCGTCATAGGCTTTCGCGGCGGGGGAGGGCAGGGTGGTGGTTTCCAGGGTCTTCAGCACCGCTGCGTTGATGTTCTCCTGGGTGAGTTGGTGGGCCGCAGGCTGCATTGACAGGGAGAAATTGATGGCCAGCAGCAAAGCCAGCAAGCCCACCACACACCAGAGGAGGTAGACATTGTGGACTGACCAGCGCTTGATCGGGTCGGGACGGTTTGGTGGCTCTGCGGATGGCGGCGCTTCGCCGCTCGGCCCGGCCGTGGCCCCGCTCCCACCGTGGCCGTGGCTGGAGCTACTGTAAAGGGCAGGCCTTCGCATCCGTTCACCTGTGAGGTCAATGACAAAAACCGAGGGTGTGACAGCTGCACCGTATCACGATTTTTGCATTTTTGCACGTCATCAAATCGCTATATTGACGGGTATCAGCAAGCGTTTGTAGCGCCTGCTGACCCAATGACGGGCTGGCCGGCCGCTACGGTTCAGCTGGTTCCGGCGTTGGCCGGTTTGCGCAGCAGGGTGAGCGCCAGTGCGGCGGAGGCGAGCATGAGAAACAGGCTGACGGCGTTCAGCACCGGCGTGGCGCCTTCACGCATGCGGCCATACATCATGACGGTCAGCGGTGCATCCGAGCCCACCAGCATCAGTGTGGTGTTGAAGTTCTCAAAGGACATCAAAAACGAGATGGCTGCCGCACCCAGCAGCGCGGGTTTGAGCGCCGGCAGCGTGATGGTGGCGAAGACTGCCGCGCGCGAGGCGCCCAGGTTGTAGGCGGCCTCTTCCAGGGTGATGTCGAAGCGTTTGAGGCGCGCGCTGATGATGAGGGTGGCAATCGACACGATGTAGGAAAACTGTCCCAGCACCACCAGCGACAGGCCGGGGCGCAGAAAATCCAGCTCCAGACCCCACATGTCGTTGGCCAATTGCGCCAGCCGGCTGGCAAAAGCCAGGATGGAGATGCCCAGAATCACGCCCGGGATCACCAGCGGGGCCAGCATCAGCAAGGACAGGGCCTGCTTGCCCGTAAACCGGCTGCGCTCAATCAAAAAGGCATTGGTGGTGCCCACCAGCACCGCCAGCAGCGTGACCCAACTGGCCACCACCACGCTGGTCCAGAGGCTGGCCAGCAGCGGGCCATCGGCGAACAGGCCGGTGCGGCCATTGTGTGAACTGCGGCTGCCCAAAAACCAGTCGAGCGTGAAGCCGCGCCAGGGCGGGGCGGGGTAGGGCGCGTCATTAAAAGCAAACAGCGCCACCACCACCAACGGCAAAAACAGGAAGGCGAAAAAAGCCATGCCGTAAACCAGCGTGCTGGCACGCAGCCAGGCGGGGCGGGGCAGGGAGGCAATCATGAGCGCTGCATCACTTCGCCGAACTTCTGGCCGGTGAGCTTCAGGCCCAGCCAGACGATGGCAGTGGACAAGCCCAGCAGCAAAAAGCCGAAGGCGGCTCCCTGCTCCCAGTTGAAGCGGGTGATGAACTGGGTGTAAATCTGCTCGGTAAACCAGAGGGAGTTTTTGCCGCCGAGCAAGGTGGGCGTGAGGTAGTTGCCCAGTGTCAGCATGAAGACCACGATGCAGCCGGCCAGAATGCCGGGCGCCGCATGCGGAATCACGATCTGGCGCAGGATGGACGGGCCGTTGCCGCCCAGGTCGTAGGCCGCTTCGATCAGGGCGTCGTCCAGGCTTTCCAGGGCGCTGATCAGTGGCACCACCATGAACAGCATGGAGGTATATACCAGGCCGACCAGAATGGTGGCGTCGCGGTAGAGCATTTCCACGGGCACACGCGTGATGCCGAGTTGCACCAGCAGGGCGGGCAGCACGCCGGACTCGCGCAGCAAGATCATCCAGCCCAGCGTGCGCACGGTTTCGCTGACCCAGAAGGGGATCAGGCACAGCACCAGCAACAGCGACTTGACGCGGCCGCGCACCAGCTTGGCAATGGTCCAGGCCACCGGAAAGGCCAGCAGCAGCGTCAACAGGGTGGCGAAGATCGACATGAGGGCGGTGCGTACAAAGGTGTGCCAGTACAGCGGCTCCTCAATAAACGTGCGGTATTGCGCGAGGCTGGGTGCGTACTGCCGCGGGGCGATGCGTTCGCGCAGGGACAGCACCGCCAGGTCTACGTGCGGCAGCACAATCAGGCCCACCAGCCAGAGCAGGGCCGGCGCCAGCAGCAACAGCAGCATGAGCCGGGCCTGCGGCGCTACGGCTGCACCCGTTCCAGAGGGGCTGAGCTCAGTGGGCATGAGCCCGGGGGGCGGAGGCCGCAAAACAGACGGCGTGCTGCGGGTCAAAGCTGAAGGCCACGGTCTCTCCGATACGCAGGTCGGCAAAACGGCCGGTTTGCGGCAGGGCGACGCGAAACTCCGCGCGCGTGCTGGCTTCCCGCAGCAGCGCCGCAGAGTTGGCGCCATCAAACAGCAGGCTTTCGACCTGACCCGCATGGCGGCGCTGGCCGGCCGGCAATTCGCCGGGGTTGCGTGCGAGGCTGACGGCTTCGGGGCGGACAAAGGCCTCGACGGCCTGCCCGGGGTCAATCCGGCCCGCGGCCCGGGCGAGCATGGGCATGCCCTGCCCCGTTGTGAACGCGACCAGGCCGTCTTGCCCGGGCGCATCCGTCGCGCTGGCATGCCCGGAAATGCGGTTGTTGGCGCCCACAAAACCCGCGACAAAAGGGGTTTGCGGCTCGTAATAAAGCTGCTGGGGTGTGCCCACCTGCTCAAAGCGGCCGGCGTTCATCACCGCGACGTGGTCCGACAGCACCAGCGCTTCCGACTGGTCGTGCGTGATGTAGACAAAGGTGGTGCCGAAGTCCGCCTGCAGCTGCTTGAGCTCTATCTTCATGTGCTCGCGCAGCTTGAGGTCCAGCGCGCCCAGCGGTTCGTCCAGCAACAGCAGGGTGGGCTCCAGCACCAGGCTGCGGGCAATCGCCACGCGCTGCCTTTGGCCGCCCGAGAGCTGGTCAACGCGCTTGTCCTGCATGCCCGGCAGGCTCACGCGCTCGAGCATGGCCCCCACTTTTTTGGCAATATCGGCGCGCGGCAGGCCGCGTCGCGCCAGACCGTAGCCGACGTTTTCGCCCACCGACATCATGGGAAACAGCGCCAGGTGCTGAAACACCATGTTGACCGGCCGCCGGTTGGGCGGCACGCCGTTCATCGGCTGGCCGCCGATGTGGATCTGGCCGGTGTCGGGCGCCAGAAAGCCGGCGATCATGCGCAGCAGGGTGGTTTTGCCGCAGCCCGAGGGGCCGAGGATGGAGAAAAAGCTGCCCCGCTCGACCGTCAGGGACAGGTCCTTGACGGCGGGCTGGCCCCCATAGTGTTTACCGAGGTGTTCGGCTTGCAGGTCTGCTGGCACCGTTGGCGTCGCCGGCTGGTCGTTATTGCGCGGCCTTGATGCGGTCCAGCACACGGCCCTCGATGTCTTCGATGCCGGCGGGCACGGCGGGATACCACTTGACGTTTTTCAGCGCGGCTTCGGGGAAGCTGGCGGCAAACTGGGCCTTGAGCTTGGCGTCCATCAACTGGTCAGCCCCCTTGGAGGCGGTGAAGTTGCCGGCAGAACTCGCCACCTTGGCGGCGATTTCCGGGCGCATGTTGAAGTTGATCCAGGCGTAGGCGGCAGCGTCGTTGCGGCCCTTGGCAGGAATGGCAAAGGTGTCGATCCAGCCGAGGGCGCCGGACTTGGGCGCGATGTACTGGATTTCCGGTTTTTCGCTGTTGAGCTTCCAGCCGCCGGTGTCCCACATCATGGCGCCCACCACTTCACCGGCGCGCATGCCGTTGAGCAGCTGGTCCTTGTTATCCCAGTAAAACTTGATGTTGCTCTTGCAGGCCACCATGGTTTTACCCACGTCGTCCATCAGCGCGCCGTAGGCCTTGGGGTCGTTGTAAAGTGCAAATGGGTCCTTGCCCGAGGCAAAGGCAAAGGCCAGCAGGGTGGGCCGTTTCAGGCGAACGGCGGTCTTGCCCTTGACATCGGCCTTGCACAGGTCGGGATAGTCGCTCATCTTGGCCAGCTTGGTGTTGACCACCAGGCCATCGGTGCCCCAGAGGTGCGGCAGGCCATACACTTTGCCGGCCAAGGTGGTGTTCTTTTTGGTGGCCTCGAGCATGGAGGGTATGAACAGCTCGGACTTGATTTTGCTCAGGTCCATGGGCTTGTAAATGCCGAACTCCTGCTGCGGGCCCGTGATGCGGTCCTGCGAGGGCTGGGCCAGGTCAAAACCCGCGCCGCCGGTGGCGCGCAGCTTGGAGATCATTTCCTCGTTGTTCGAGAGGGTGATCTCGACATCAATCCCGGTTTCCTTTTTGAACAGCGTCACGACCTCGGAGGGCACATAGTCGGCCCAGGTGATCAGCCGCAGCTTCTGCTCCTGAGCCCAGACGGGGCTGGCAAAACTCGAAGCCACGAGGCTGGCTCCAAGCGTGAGGCGAATCAGGCGGGATAATTTCATTTGGCTTTCCTTGTTGACGAAGATGACAGACGCGGAAGAGATCAGGGAAAACGATCAGGAATGCGCAGGCATTCCCCCAAAAAGCATAGCGTGGCCCCATTTCATTTCTGTGTCAATATCCTTTGCCTGGACGGCATCCGTTCCCTTTTTCCTTCTTTTCTGCATGACTTTCTGGATTGACACGCATTGCCACCTCGACGCCGCAGAGTTCTCTTCGGACGTGGTCGCGGTGCGTGCGCGGGCCGCCGCCGGGCAGGTGGCGCATTGCGTGCTGCCTGCCGTCGGCGTGGGCAATTTTGAGGCGGTGCGCCGGCTGGCGCACCAGTTTTCGGACAGCTACGCCCTGGGCATCCATCCGCTGTGTGTCCACCAGGCGCAGGATGCCGATTTGCAGGTGCTGGACGCGGAACTGGCACTCAGGAAGTCTGACCCGCGCCTGGTGGCGGTGGGCGAAATCGGCCTGGATTTCTTTGTGCCGGCCCTGACCCAAAGCCCGCTGCGCGAGCGCCAGGCGCATTTCTACCGCGAGCAGCTCAAACTGGCGCGCAAGCACGGCCTGCCGGTGATCCTGCATGTGCGGCGCTCGGCCGACCAGCTGCTCAAGCAGCTGCGGGAGCTGGCGCCCGAAGGTGGCTGGCGCGGTATTGCCCACGCCTTCAACGGCAGCGAGCAGCAGGCCATGGAATTCATCAAGCTCGGTTTCAAGCTGGGCTTTGGCGGGGCCGTGACGTTTGAGCCGGCCCTGCAGCTCAAGCGCCTGGCCGCCGAGCTGCCGCTGGAGGTCCTGGTGATGGAAACCGACTCGCCGGACATTCCCCCGCAGTGGCTTTACGCCACGGCAGCGCAGCGCGCAGCCGGCCAGGCGCAGGGCCGCAACGAGCCGGGCGAGTTGCCGCGCATCGCCCAGCTAGTGGCCGGCCTGCGCGGCTTGCCGATTGAAGCGCTGGCGGCCGCCACGACCGCCAATGCGCTGCAGGCCCTGCCCAGGCTTGGGGCGCTGGTGTCATGCTGACGGGCTTGCCGCCGCTGATCTCCAGCCGCACGCGTTTGCTGATACTGGGGAGTTTTCCGGGCGTGGCCTCGCTGCTGGCGCAGCAGTACTATGGGCACCCGCAAAACCAGTTCTGGCGGATTTTGCAAGCCATTTGGCCATCCAGCCCAATGCCAACGGGCGCAGACAGCTATCAAAGTCGTAGCGAGTGGCTGCTGGCCAGGCAGTTGGGCGTGTGGGACGTGTACGCGGCCTGCGAGCGCGAAGGCAGTCTGGACAGCCGCATCCGCAACCCGGTGGTGAACGATTTTGCCGGGCTGAAGCGGCTTTGCCCTGATTTGCAGGCGATCGCCCACAACGGCGGCGAGAGCTTCAAGCATTCGGGGCACACCACGCGGCTGGGTTTACCGGTTTACAGACTGCCTTCGACCAGCCCGGCGAATGCGTCCTGGTCGTTTGAACGCAAACTCGCCGCCTGGCGCGAGGTTTTTGAAAAGCATATAGGTTGATTGAATGTCGAGAAAAGATACCGTGAAAGCCAGCAGAAGCCCCCTGGAAGACCTGCCGGAAGTCAATTTTTCCGACTATGGCGACGTGCGCTTTCTGCATTTGGGCACCGAATGGGTGCAGGGCTCCATGCTGCGCGATGCGCCCTACGACATCGAGCTGGAGTATGTGCAGCGCATGATGGCGGGCCTGCTGTTCATGGATGCCGCCTCGGTGTCCAAAAAACACGCCATGCAACTGGGTTTGGGCTCGGCGGCACTGACCAAGTTTTGCTACAAAAAGCTGCGCATGAAAACCACCGCCATCGAGATCAACCCGCAGGTGATCACGGCCTGCCGGCTCTGGTTCAAGCTGCCGCGCGACGACCTCCGGCTGCATGTCATCGAAGCCGACGCGGCCCAGGAGATGCAGAAACCCGGGCACCAGGGAACGGTGGATCTTTTGCATGTGGACCTCTACGACCATGAAGCCGCCGCACCGGTGCTGGACAGTGCCGATTTCTATGCCCACTGCCGCGGCCTGCTCAGCGAGGACGGCGTGATGACGGTCAACCTTTTCGGCCGCGACTCCAGTTATGAGCAATCCCTGAGCAGGATTGCCGAGGCCTTTGGCGGGGAGTCGGTCTGGGCTTTCCGGCCGACGCGAGAGGGCAACACGGTGGTGTTGGCCCAGCGCGAGCCGACACGCCCTGAGCGGGCCGCGCTGCTGGCCCAGGCGGGCGTGATTGAGTCGCGCTGGGACCTGCCGGCCAAAAAATGGCTGCGGCTTTTCAAGCCGCTGACATGAAGTCCGGGATGATGGATGGGGTACAGTGCCTGCCATGAGTGCCCTGATGCCCCCCCCATCCCCAGGTGCTTCCCCGACTAAAAAGAGCCACGCGGGTCCGCTGGACTGGCGCCGCCTGGTCGAGTGGCTCAGTGAAGACGGCGTCATCAGCGCCGCAGAGGCGCAGCGCACCATTGCCCGCTGTTCGCAGGTGCAAAGCGCCCAGCACCCCCTGGTGAGGCTGGCCAGTGTCGGCATGACACGCGTGGCCGACGGCAAACCGCTCGATATAGAAACCATTGCCCAGTGGCTGGCCGGCCGTGCCGGCCTTCACTATTTGCGGATTGATCCGCTGAAGGTCGATGTGGGCAAGGTCGCCGACACCATGTCCGCGGTGTATGCCGAGCGGCACAAGGTGCTGCCGGTTCAGGTCAGCCCGAACGAGGTGGTGATTGCAACGTCCGAGCCCTTCATCACCGACTGGGTGCAGGAAGTGGAGCGCCAGTCCCGGCGCAGCGTGCGCCTGGTGGTGGCCAATCCGCAGGAAATCAGCAAGTTCACGGCCGAATTTTTTGCGCTGGCCAAATCCGTCAAGGCGGCACTCAAGGCGGGCGGCGGTTCGGGTTCGGCCAGCTTTGAGCAGCTGGTGGAGCTGAACAAGACAAACAAGCAGCTCGATGCCAATGACCAGGGCGTGGTGCAGGTGGTGGACTGGCTGTGGCAATACGCTTTTGACCAGCGCGCCAGCGACATTCACCTGGAGCCCAGGCGCGAGCAGGGCGTGATCCGTTTTCGCATCGACGGCGTGCTGCATCCCGTGTACCAGCTGCCCATGGGCGTGCACAACGCCATGACGGCGCGCATCAAGCTGCTGGGGCGCATGGATGTGGTGGAAAAACGCCGCCCGCAGGACGGCCGCATCAAGACCCGCAACCCGCGCGGCGACGAGGTGGAAATGCGCCTGTCCACCTTGCCCACGGCGTTTGGCGAAAAAATGGTCATGCGTATTTTTGACCCCGACACCACGGTCAAGGACCTGGATGCACTGGGCTTTTCGCAGCATGACGCGGAGCGCTGGGAGCAACTGGTCAAACGCCCCCACGGCATCGTGCTGGTGACCGGGCCGACCGGTTCGGGCAAGACCACCACGCTGTATTCCACGCTCAAACGTATCGCGACCGAAGCGGTCAATGTCAGCACGATTGAAGATCCGATCGAGATGATCGAGCCTGCATTCAACCAGACGCAGGTGCAGGCGCACCTGGACTTCAATTTTCCGGAAGGGCTGCGCGCGCTGATGCGGCAGGACCCGGACATCATCATGGTGGGCGAGATCCGTGACCTGCAAACCGCGGAAATGGCCGTGCAGGCCGCGCTGACGGGCCACCTGGTCTTCAGCACCCTGCACACCAACGACGCGCCCTCGGCGGTGTCCCGCATGATGGAGCTGGGTGTTCCGTCCTACCTGATCAATGCCACTTTGCTGGGCGTGCTGGCCCAACGGCTGGTTCGCACCCTGTGCAGCAATTGCCGCGAGCCGGACGAAAGCGCCTCGCGCGAAACGCTGGCCGAGCTGGTGAAACCCTGGCAAATCACTGGCCGCTACCGGCCCTACAAGCCTGTGGGCTGCGTGGACTGCCGCATGACCGGCTTCCGCGGGCGCATGGGCCTGTACGAGCTGCTGACGGTCACCGAAGGCTTCAAGGAAAAGGTTTCGAAAGAGCCCAATATTGATGCGCTGCGCCGCCAGGCGATCACGGAAGCGATGCGTCCGCTGCGGCTGGCGGGCGCGCTCAAGGTGGCGGAGGGCCTGACAACGGTCGAGGAAATCCTGTCAGCCACGCCCCCCATGGCCTGAGCCTGAATCATGGTTTCTGGCGGCGCTTGGCCCTCTTGCCATTGAAAGGCAGGCGAAAGAAAAGTGAAAGGTAAGTGAAAGCCACATGCCCCGGCTGGGTAATTGAATGCACAATCCGCAGGTTCATTCTTTATCTAGAGGAGACATTCTGTGAATATCAAGAGTCAAAAAGACTTTTTTTCAGGCCTCATGTTCATGGGCGTCGGCGTGGCGTTCGCATGGGGTGCAACGACTTACAACGTCGGCGAAGGCGCCCGCATGGGCCCCGGCTACTTCCCGCTCATGCTGGGCATCCTGATGGCCGTTCTGGGGGCGGCCATCACTTTCAAGGCGCTGGTGGTCGAGGCCGAAGGCGGCGACAAAATCGGCAAATGGGCCTGGAAGCCGCTGTTCTACATCATTCTGGCCAACCTGGCTTTCGGTGTCCTGCTCGCAGGCTTGCCTTCGATTGGCCTGCCGGCCATGGGCATGATCGTGGCCATTTATGCGTTGACGTTTATCTCCAGCATGGCTGAGGCTGGCTGGAAGTTCAAGGCGACCTTCATTCTGGCGACTGTCCTGGCCGCCGGAAGCTACGTCGCTTTCGTCATCCTGCTCAAGCTGCAGTTCCCGGTGTGGCCCTTCTTCATCGCCGGCTAAGGAGATAAAAAATGGATTTGATTGCAAATTTGTCCTTGGGCTTTGGCGTCGCCTTCACGCCCATCAACCTGCTCTATGCCTTGATTGGCTGCATCTTGGGCACGTTGATTGGTGTGCTGCCCGGCATCGGACCGGTGGCCACCATTGCCATGCTGCTGCCCGCGACTTACGCGCTGCCGCCCGTGTCGGCGCTGATCATGCTGGCCGGTATTTATTACGGCGCGCAGTATGGCGGCTCGACCACCGCCATTTTGGTGAACCTGCCCGGGGAGTCTTCCTCGGTGGTCACCTGTATTGACGGCTACCAGATGGCGCGAAGAGGGCGGGCCGGGCCGGCACTGGCCGCCGCCGGCCTGGGTTCGTTTTTCGCAGGTTGCGTCGGCACGCTGATTCTCGCGGCCTTCGCGCCTCCGTTGACGGAACTGGCTTTTAAATTCGGCCCGGCCGAATACTTCTCGCTCATGACCCTGGGCCTGATTGGCGCCGTGGTGCTGGCTTCCGGCTCCCTGCTCAAGGCGATTGCCATGATCGTGCTGGGCCTGCTGCTCGGCATTGTCGGCACCGACGTGAACTCGGGCGTGGCGCGTTTCAGCTTCGACATCCCCGAACTGACGGACGGCATTGGTTTTGTCGTGATCGCCATGGGTGTGTTCGGCTACGGCGAAATCATCAGCAATCTGGCACAGCCGGAACATGAACGCGAAGTGTTCACGGCCAAGGTAACGGGCCTGTTTCCGACGAAACAGGATTTCAAGGACATGGCGCCCGCCGTGCTGCGCGGCACCTTCCTGGGTTCTGCGCTGGGCATTCTGCCGGGCGGCGGCGCCTTGCTGGCGGCTTTCGCAGCCTATGCGCTGGAGAAGAAAATCAAGATGAAGCCGGGCGAAGTGGCCTTCGGCCAGGGCAATATCCGCGGCGTTGCTTCACCGGAGTCGGCCAACAATGCCGGCGCGCAGACCTCCTTCATTCCGCTGCTCACGCTGGGTATTCCCCCCAATGCCGTGATGGCCCTGATGGTGGGGGCCATGACGATTCACAACATCCAGCCCGGCCCGCAGGTCATGACCAGCAACCCGGAACTGTTCTGGGGCCTGATCGCCTCGATGTGGATCGGCAATGCGATGCTGATCATCCTGAACCTGCCGCTGATCGGCATGTGGATCAAGCTGCTGACCGTGCCTTACCGCTACCTGTTCCCGGCGATTGTGCTGTTCTGCGCGATTGGCGTGTATTCCACCAACAACAACACCTTCGACGTCTGGATGGTGGGTGCTTTCGGTGTGATCGGCTACCTCTTCGTGAAGCTGGGCTGTGAACCCGCGCCCCTGCTGCTGGGCTTTATCCTGGGCCCCATGATGGAAGAAAACCTGCGCCGCGCGCTGCTGCTGTCGCGTGGTGACTGGAGCGTGTTTGTGACGCGCCCCCTCTCCGCCGGTTTGCTGGTCGCCGCGATGCTGTTGCTGGTGATCGTGCTGCTGCCCTCCGTGAAGAACAAGCGCGAGGAAGCTTTCGTCGAAGAGTGACCTTCACGCTTCAGGGAAAGTAGTGAAACGGCTCCTTCGGGGGCCGTTTTTGTTTTTATCGGGCGGCATCCGAGGCGCCTGCAAGCCCGGGTGGCATCTCCGGGTCTCTCTGCGGGCGGCTGCAGCGAAGGCCCCACGACACTTGCACCTGATAATCAGCGCATGAACTTCAAGTTTCACAACCCCTACACCAGCACGCGCCTTCCGGTTTTTGCGCGCAATGTGGTTTCCACCTCCCACCCGCTGGGTGCGCAGGCCGGCCTGCGCATGATGCTCAAGGGCGGCAATGCGGTGGATGCGGCGATTGCGGCGGCCGCCACCATGACCATCGTCGAGCCGGTCAGCAACGGCCTGGGCAGCGATGCCTTTTGCATTTTGTGGGACGGCAAGGAACTGCATGGGCTGAACGGTTCGGGTCCTGCGCCGCAGAGCTGGACGCCCGGGTATTTCAGGCGCAAATACGGTGCCCAGGCCCGCACGCCGCCCAAGCGCGGCATGGATTCGGTCAGCGTGCCCGGCGCGGTGGGCAGCTGGATGGCGCTGAGCGAGCGTTTTGGCAAACTGCCGTTTGCCGACCTGATGGAACCGGCCATTGAAATCGCCGAACGCGGCTACCTGCTGCCGCCCGTGGTGCAGCAGAAGTGGGCCGCAGCCAGCGCCGAACTGCGGTCGCAGCCCGGCTTTGCCGACGCCTTTTTGCCCTGGGGCCGGGCGCCCCAGGTGGGCGAGCTGTTCCAGTTCAAGGCTGCGGCCAAGGCGCTGCGGGCCATTGCCGAGAGCAAGGGGGCGGCGTATTACGGCGGCGCCATTGCCCGATCCATAGAAAAGTTTTCGGCGCAGCACGGCGGCAGCATCACCGCCAGGGATTTCGAGGGCTATCAACCCGAATGGGTCAAGCCCATCGCCAAAGACTATCGCGGCTACACCCTGCACGAGATTCCCCCCAACGGCCAGGGCATAGCGGCGCTGATGGCGCTGGGGATGCTGGAGAAGTTCGACGTCGCCAGCCTGCCGGTCGATGGCGTGGATTCCCAGCATTTGCAGATCGAAGCCATGAAGCTGGCCTTTGCCGATGTCTACAACTATGTGGCCGAGCCGTCGTCAATGGCGGTGACCGCCGCACAAATGCTAGATGACGCTTACCTCGCTTCGCGTGCCAAACTCATCGATATGAACAAGGCGCAGGATTTCGGGGCGGGTAATCCCGTCAAGGGCGGGACGATTTATCTCAGCGCAGCGGACGAAAACGGCATGATGGTGAGCTTCATCCAGAGCAACTACATGGGTTTTGGCTCGGGCTGCGTCGAGCCGGAATTTGGCATCAGCCTGCAAAACCGCGGCCATGGCTTCAGCCTGCAGGCCGGCGCCAACCAGGTGGCGCCGGGCAAACGCCCGTTTCACACCATCATCCCGGCCTTCCTCAGCAAGGACGGCCAGCCCGTGATGAGCTATGGCGTGATGGGGGCCAACATGCAGCCGCAGGGCCACATGCAGACACTGGTGCGCATGCTGGACTACGGCCAGAGCCCGCAGGCGGCCTGCGATGCACCGCGCTGGCGCTACAACGCCGGCCTCGAGATCAATGCCGAAGCCACGATGAACCCGGCCACCGTGCAGGGCCTGGCCGAGCGCGGCCACCGTGTGGCGGTCATCAGCGATTCCTACCAGGACTTTGGCGCCGGCCAGTTCATTTGGCGTGCCGGTAACCCCAACGTGGAAGGCTATGTGGCGGCGAGCGATGCGCGGCGCGACGGCCAGGCGGTCGGGTTTTAAGGGACTATCTTGAGCCATATATCAGAAGCAAACAGGCCTCTAGCCCAGGAGGGGAGGGCGCAAACAGCTACTAAAAGCATAGCGCCAGGCTTGCTGCTGGCGACCTTGGGGGCGATTGCCTTCAGCGGCAAGGCGATCATCGTCAAGCTGGCCTACCGCTACGGCGTGGATGCCGTCACGCTGATCATGTACCGCATGCTGTTTGCCCTGCCGATTTTTGCCGTCATGGCCTGGTGGGCAACTTATCGTCAAGGTGGTGGGGGCAAGGCAGCGCTGACGCGCAAGGACTGGCTGGGCGTGCTCTGGCTGGGCTTCACCGGCTACTACCTGGCCAGTTTTCTGGATTTTGCCGGGCTGGCGCACATCAGCGCTTCGCTGGAGCGGCTGATTCTCTACCTCAACCCCACCCTGGTCCTGTTGCTGGGTCTGCTGCTTTACCAGCGGCGCGTGGGCGCCCCACAAATCATCGGCATGACCATCAGCTACTGCGGCGTGGTGCTGGTGTTTGGCCACGAGATCACGCTGCAGGGCGCCGATGCCGCCTGGGGCGCGCTGCTGGTCTTCCTCAGCGCGATCAGCTATGCGATTTACCTGGTCTACAGCGGCGAAATGGTCAAGCGCCTGGGCTCAATGCGGCTGGTGGGGCTGGCGACCAGCGTGGCCTGCCTGTGCTGCCTGCTGCAGTTTGTGCTGCTCAGGCCCCTGAGCGCCGCTGCCGTGGCGCCCGAGGTGATCTGGCTGTCGGTGCTCAATGCCACCCTGTGCACCGCCGTGCCGGTGCTGATGGTGATGATGGCCGTCGAGCGCATTGGCGCCAGCCTGGCGGCGCAGACCGGCATGGTCGGCCCCATGTCGACCATCCTGATGGGGGTGCTGATTTTGGGCGAGCCTTTCACCGTCTGGGTGGCGGCCGGCACGGTGCTGGTGATTGCGGGGATTTTTGTGTTTACCAGGGCGGGCCGCTAGGGAGTCATTCCCGGGTATCGCCGTTATCAAGGAGTATTGACATGGATTTGGGAATTGCCGGTAAATATGCGTTGGTGTGCGGCGCCAGCAAGGGCCTGGGTTTTGGTTGCGCGCAAGCGCTGGTGCGCGAGGGCGTCCATGTGCTGATCGTGGCGCGGGGTGCCGAGGCGCTGGAAGCGGCTGCTAATAAATTAATAGCAGACAGCGCCCGTCCAGCAAGCGCTAGCGTTCAATTTGTTGCTGCAGACATCACCACGGCCGAGGGCCGCGCCGCGGTCTTTGCGGTGCGCAAGGACTTCGACATCGTGGTCACCAACGCCGGCGGCCCGCCACCCGGCGACTTCCGCGATTGGGACCGGGACGCCTGGATCAAGGCCGTCGACGCCAACATGCTGACGCCTATCGAGCTGATCAAGGCCACGGTGGACGGCATGGCGGCACGCGGCTTTGGCCGCATCGTCAACATCACCTCCAGCTCGGTCAAATCACCCATTGATGTGCTGGGCCTGTCCAACGGCGCCCGCAGCGGGCTGACCGGCTTTGTCGCCGGTGTGGCGCGCACCAAACTCGCGGCGCAGGGCGTCACCCTCAACAACTTGTTGCCCGGGGTATTCGATACCGATCGCATCAAGAACATGTTGCAGGGAACCTCGGAAAAGACCGGGCAGTCCGTGCAGTCGCTGGCGGAGGCGCGCCGCAAAAACATTCCGGCCCAGCGCTTTGGCACGCCCGAAGAGTTCGGCGCCATTTGCGCCTTCCTGTGCAGCGTGCACGCCGCCTACATGACCGGCCAGAACGTTCTGGCCGACGGCGGCGCCTACCCCGGCACCTACTGAAAAGCTCTGGCCTGGCCGGCATGACCCTGCGCTATCTGGATTTCGACTACAGCGAAGATGCCGACGGTGTTGGCACGCTGGAGGCCGTGGCTTCCACCTGGCCGGAGCAGGTGCCCGCCGTGCAGGCCGAGATTGCGCAGGTATTGGACTGGGCCTGCACCACGTTTGCGGGCCTGCGTGGTCCCGTGGGCGAGGGCGGCGACTGGGACTATGACTTGCAGGGCATGCAGGAGTTCACGGTGCCGGAAGTCATTGACTATGACGAGGCCACGCGCCGGATTGCCGTCCGCGTCGGCCCGGCCGGCAAGCCCAGGCACACCGTCACGCTGTCCATCAGCGGTACGGGTGAGTTTTGTGACGCATTCAGGCAGCAGTTCGGCCCGGCGTAGGCGTCCTTCTTCCGTTTCGGTCCCCCATGACTGGGGCGGCTTGCGCGCCACAGCCTCCCTGGCGCGCATATGTGAAGTATTTGACATGGGCATGTCCATGCACTCCAATTCACATCTGGGAATCAGCTTGATGGCCATGACGCATGCTGCAGCCGTGATTCCCAATCTCACCTAGGCATGCGACACGCGCTATCCATGGCAGGAAGAAGAGGTGATCAAGGGCGGACATAGCCGTTTCGAACAAGGCGCCGTCAAGGTGCCACCCGGCCTGGTCTGGGCGTCGAGCCGGATCCCGCACGGCTGGCGCGGCTGCACCAGCAGTACCTTGATCGCGGGGTTCGCAATCGCAATGACCTTGCGCAGATGCGTGAGTACCAGCCTGCATTTTCGGAAAAGAGCCCCCGCTTCCAGGTTTTCCATTTGTGTCCAGTCAGGAAGAAGCCCTCAGGGCTCAGATTCATTCCAAGGAGACATCATGAAGTTCAAACCCCTTAACGCCGTGCTGGCCCGCAGCCTGCGCGGCGCCGGCCTGCTTGCCGCAGTGGCCGGCCTGTGCGCTGCCGGCATGGGCGTGGCGACGGCCGAGCCCGTGACGCTCAATGTGGTCGACGTGGCCGGCAATCTGGCCCTGACGCAGGATGCCATCGAGGCTTTCCGTGCGAAAAATCCCAACCTGGTGTCGCGCATTACCTTCACCAAGGCGCCAGCGCCAGAACTTCCGGGGAAAATCCGGGCGATGCAGGCGGCTGGCCGTACCGAGATCGACCTTGTGCTCACGGGCACCGATGCGCTGGCCGCCGGCATCGCGCTCAATCTCTGGGAGCCGCTGCTGCCCGCGCAGGCGGCCAAGTTTCCAGGCCTGATGGCGAACTACCTGACGAGCGCGGCGAAGATGCAGGATCTGGCCAATGGGCAGGGCATCATGGTGACGTACATGCCGGCAGGACCGCTGCTGGAGTACAACCCCGACAAGGTCAAGACACCGCCCAAGACGCCTGCGGAGCTGCTCAGCTGGTGCAAGGCCAATCCCAACAAACTCATCTACGCACGCCCGGCCAATTCGGGCCCGGGCCGTACTTTCCTGATGGGCCTGCCCTACCTGCTCGGCGACAAGGACCCGAAAGATCCGATGGCCGGCTGGGACAAAACCTGGGCCTACCTCAAGGAACTCAACAGCTGCATCGAGTACTACCCCACAGGCACCGGCGCCGTCATGAAGGAGCTGGGTGAAGGCTCGCGCGACATGACCGTGACCGTGACGGGCTGGGACATCAACCCCCGCGCACTCGGCGTGGTACCCAAGCAGTTCAGGGTCGCGACATTCAATGGGTTCACCTGGATCAATGATGCGCACTACATGGTGATGCCCAAAGGCCTGCCGGCAGCCCGCCAGGCTGTTGTGCTGGAGTTGATGGCCTTTCTGCTCAAGCCGGAACAGCAGGCGCTGACTTATGACGCGGGTTATTTTTATCCCGGCCCGGCCGTGAAGAACGTGCCCCTGTCGTCGGCGCCGCAAAAGAGCCAGGATGTCATCAAGGAATTCGGCCGCGCTGAATACGCTGACTGGATTGCCAAACAGCCGCATGCCCAGCCTCTGGAGGACAAGGCCATGGTCGCTGCCTTCAAGAAATGGGATCAGGAGATTGGCAGCGGCAAGGCCAAGTAATTGAACCGCTGAACCGGCGCCGGCATCCATGGGGTACCGGCGCGGACGGTGCAGCACAAGAAGGGCTTTCGATGACAGGAATCCAGAGCGTCGCGGTGCAGGCCGCGAGAAAGAACGAGTTCAGGCAATTGCGTCTTGACGGGGTGAGCCGTCAGTTTGGTGGTGCCAACGCCCTGGACAAGCTGTCGCTGACGATAGAGCGCGGGGAGTTCATCGCGCTGCTGGGGCCTTCGGGCTGCGGCAAGTCCACCGCGCTCAATTGCATGGCCGGCCTGCTGCCTTTGACGGACGGCACCATCTGGCTCGACGAGCAGCGCATCGACCCGCTGCCGCCGGAAAAGCGCGGCTTTGGCATGGTGTTCCAGAACTATGCGTTGTTTCCGCATCTGTCGGTCAGCCGCAATGTCGGCTTCGGCCTGAAGATGCGGGGCGTGGCGGGCGCAGAGATTGATCGCCGTGTCGCCGCGGCGCTCGACACCGTCCAGCTGCAGGGACATGCCACGAAGCTGCCGGGGCAGCTGTCGGGCGGACAGCAGCAGCGGGTGGCCATTGCGCGCGCCATTGTCATCGAACCGCCCTTGATCCTGATGGACGAACCGCTGTCAAACCTGGACGCCAAGCTGCGCATCGAAATGCGTTCGGAAATCCGCCGCATTCACCGTGCGCAGGGGTGCTCGACGGTATACGTGACCCACGACCAGGACGAAGCCATGGCCATGGCCGATCGTGTGGTGGTGATGAAGCTCGGTGTGGTGCAGCAGATCGGCACGCCCCAGGAGGTGTTCTCCCGGCCTGCCAAGCTCGATATCGCCCGTTTCATGGGCTATCGCAATGTGTTGCCGGTCAAGGTTGCGCAGGCTGATGGATCACGTGTCTTGGTCGACGGGCCGGGCGGCGTGCGGCTGGGAGGTGTCGCCATGCAGGCCCTTGATGCCGGTCCTGCGGTGGCGGCCATCCGGCCCGATGAAATTGTGATCGGTGAAGGCGCCAACGCCTTCGCGGGGACGGTTGAAAGCGCCGAGTACGGTGGCCGCGAGTGGCTGCTCCAGGTGAGGACGGCGTTCGATGACCTGCTGTACGTGCGTTCGCCCCGAAATGCGGGGGTGGGGGCGGCCATCATGTTGTCGGTGCCTGCCGACCGCGTGCTGGTGTACCCGGCTCAAGAGGAAGCGGCGTGATATGGCGACGCTGATCGCACCGGTTCCCGTCACCCGGCCGCGCCCTTTTTTCGACCCGGCCATCATGCTGGTCGCGCCGGCGGCGGCGATGATGGTGATGTTCTTCGTCTATCCATTTGCCTATGGGCTGCTATTGTCCTTTCAGCCGGCGCAGGGGGGCGTCTTTGAAAACTACATTCATTTCTTCCAAACGGGAGATCTCGGGAAGACCCTGGGCAACACCATGCGGCTGGCGCTTCCCGCCACCGTCATCAACGTGAGCTTTGCGCTGGCCATTGCCTATGTGACGCGCCTCAAGGGCCCTTACCAGCGGGTTCTCTCCACGCTGCTCGTGGTGCCTCTCACATTGGGGACGGTGCTGATTGCAGAAGGCATGCTGACCTACTTCGGCCCCCAGGGCTGGCTGGCCCAGTCCTTGCGCTGGCTGCACCTGTATGAAGGCTCCATCCGTCTGACCCACAATTACTGGGGGGTGCTGATCTCGCTGGTCATCACCGGTTTTCCTTTCGCTTACCTGCTGATACTGTCGTACATCACAGGCATCGACCCGGCGCTGCCGCGCGCCGCGGCGACGCTGGGCGCGGACGGCTGGAACCGCTTTCGCTACATTTACCTGCCGCTTCTCACGCCCGGCCTGGTGATGGCCTTTTGCCTCAGTTTTGTGCAAGCCTTCTCGGTCTTTCCGTCAGCCATTTTGCTCGGGTCGCCTGCTGGCACAACACGAGTCATTGCCATTGCCGCGTATGAGGCGGCCTTCGAGCAGTATGACTATTCGCTGGCTTCGGCCGTGGCCATGGTCATGGGCATGGCCCAGCTTGTCATCGTGGTGGCCGCGCTGGGTTTGCGCTCCCTGTTTTACCGCGGCCCGGTGGCCGGGGGTAAAGGATGAGCGCCACAATACTGGACGCCGGCGTGCTGCGCGATCGTGCATGGCGCGCGCTGGTCTGGGGTGTGATCGCCTTCTTTCTGGTCAACGTCGGCTTGCTGATTGTTGCCGTGGCCACCAATTCCGTGGCGACACGCTGGCTGGGGACATGGCTGCCGCTGGCCTACACCCTGGACTGGTATGTGTCCGCGTGGAAAGAGTTCCAGCTCGATCATGTGCTGGTCGTCACGGTGGTCGTGGTGTTTTCAGTGGTTTTCCTGTCGCTGCTGATTGGCGTACCCGCTGCCTACACACTCGCCCGCAAGGAATTCCGGGGCAAAAGGCTGCTGATGCTGCTGTTCCTGTTGCCGCTCATGGTGCCGCCCATCACCTACGGTATTCCGCTGGCGACCGTGATGTACCAGCTGCACCTGGCAGGCACGCTGCCGGGCGTGATCATTGCCAACATGATCCCGGCCCTGCCTTTTGTGATTCTGGTGATGACACCGTTTGTCGAGCAGATTGACACCAACATCGAGTCCGCGGCGCGGGTGTTTGGTGCCAACACGCGCCAGATGTTCATCTACACCCTGATTCCCCTGCTGGCGCCCGGCGTGCTGGCGGCGGGCTTGCTGGTACTGGTGCGCACTGTCGCCATGTTCGAGCTGACCTTTCTCGTCGCCGGCCCCGACACGCAGACGCTGGTCGTTGCGCTGTACTACGCGGTGTTTGCGGCCGGTGTGCGGGCGGGCCAGTCCGTGGACGCCATGGCAATGATTTACATGGCGATTACGGTGCTGTGGCTGCTGATTGCGCTGCGCTTCGTGAATCCCACGCAACTGGTCAGCCGGGTCAAGGAGCACCCGGTCAAAGGCTGATCAAGACCGAAGAGAATTTGGCCAGTCAGCACTATTTTGCCGAGGCGGGCAGGCGCAAGAAGGGGTCATCAAAAGAATCCAGGCTGCAGTCGAGCAAGGCCGGGGCCACCTCGCGCTCCAGGACGTCAAACATGCTCTCGACGAAGTCCATGAGGTCGTCTGACGCGGCAATCGCGGTGTCCACCTGCCCTTTGGCAACGGCATCGATCACGGCGATATGGCCGTCCACGGTGCGTTGCAGCTTGACGCTGTGGGCCGTTTGCATGTGGTAAATCCAGCCAATGCGCCGGAAGATGGTGTGCAGGGGCCGCAAGGTGCTTTCGACGAAGGGCTCATTGGCCGCCGCCAGGAAAAGCTGGTCGATGCGCCTGTCGATCAGGTTGAATTGCTCGATCGTCATCTCGGCGCCGTGCTCGATCAGCTGGCGCCGGATATGCAGCATCTGGTTGCGCTGGGAAGCCCCCGAGCGTTCCGTGGCCAGCCGGATGACAAAGCGTTCGATATCGCGCCGCAGGCGCAGCAGCACCCGTTCCCGGGTCAGGTCGATAGGGGCGATCTGGATGCCGTGGCGCGGCGTGACGATGAGCAGCGTGTCGGCCGCCAGGCGGCTGACGGCCTGGTGAACCGGCGTGCGGCCAAATCCTACGAGTGCCTGGAGATCATGGGTTGCCAGGAATCGGCCAGGCCGGAGTTCGCAGCAGATCAGCAATTCTTCGATCCGTTCGTAAGCCTGGTCGGAGAGGTTGACCTGGCTGCGGCGGCGAGGCGCCTCCTCCGCGGGGGCATTGGCTGCAACCAGTTGGGGACGAGGGCGGGAGGGCGAAGCCATAGTGCTCTTTCAATGCATGGAGTCCATCGGTACACCCATCGCACAGTGCACCTTCATGGATATGGAAGCATACCCTGATATTCCAGTGGTAGCGCAGAGATTTTTCTTTGTTTTACGGTACAGCAGGGGTGTATTGAGAAAAAGAAGGTCGCCAATGACTATTGGGGTAAACCACGAGTATTTTTGTGAAATATCACAGTATTCTTCTGTCCGTGCCTTGCAAACCGGCCACGGAAACCGTGCGCTACTTCCAACAACACTCGCGGCCCGATGTGTCCGCATTCATGGAGACATGCATGAAAAAACTGTCAAGCCTTTCAGCTGGTGTGGTGGCGCTTGCGGGCGCTCTTGTCGTCGGCGGCATGCCGGCGGTAGCCAGCGCGCAACCGAAGGAGACGCTGACCTTTGCGGCTGTCACGTTCAGCGAGGCCGGCCGAGGTGAGCGCCTCAAGGCCTGGGTCGAGAAGTTCAACAAGAGCCAGGCTGCCGCCGAAATCCAGCCGATCGCCATTCCCTTCGGGAGCTTTGCCAAGACGGTCTTCACGCAAATGGGCGGAGGCGCGGGGCCCGATCTCGTGCGCATGGACGCCATCGATTACTACGCAGCCGTGAACGGCAAGAGCATCCTGCCGCTGGATGATCTGCTCAAGGGCGGCAACTACAAGTTCACCGCGCCCGACAAATACATGATGGTGGGCGGCAAGCGCTATGGCGTGCCGTTCGAGCTCAGCAACTACGTGCTGCTGTACAACCCGGCCTTGCTCAAGGGCGGCAAGCCACCGGCGAACTTCGACGAATTGCTCGCCAGCGCCAAGGCGGCAACCGGCAACGGTGTCTATGGCTACGCGTACCGCGCCACCATGGCCGAGGGCAACGGTTTCTGGCAGGACCTGTGCAACTTCGTCTACGGCTTCGGCGGCCGCTGGAGCGACGCGCAGGGCAATCTGACCCTGAATGACCCCAAAGTGGTCGAAGGCGTCGTCGCCTACAAGAAGGTCTACGACGCGAGCGTGATTCCCAAGGGGGCGGACGCCGCCACGTACCGCCGCATGTTCTGGGAACGCAAGGTGGCGATGGAGGTCGACAACGGCGGTGTGGCGGGCATCTTCAGCCAGCAGGCGCCGGAATTGGCGTTCGCCGCCGCGCCGTCGCCTTTCCCGACCCGTGCGCAGGGCATGGTGCTGACCGCGCTCACCATTAACGCCAACACCAAGCACAAGGCCGCCGCCGAAGCCTTCATCAAGTGGACATTGCAGCCCGAGAACCAGAAGGACCTGCAGGAATTGCTGGGTGCCAGCAATGTGGCCACGGTGATCGAGCGCAGCCCGGAGATGGTGGCCAAGCGGCCCTGGCTGAAGGTCTACGACGACCAGGCCGCCAATAGCGTGCCGCAACTGGTGCAGGGCCTGGAGGTCAAGACGCCGGAAATCCAGCAGATCGTGCTGGAGCATGTGCTCAAGGTCCTGCAGGGCGGCGCGGATCCCAAGAAGGCGATGGACGACGCGCAGCGTCTGGCCTCATCGCGCGTGCTGCGCAAGTAAACCCGTCCACCGGAAGAACTCCCCATGCATGCTGCCATATCTGCGGTGGGCACCGTGTCGCCGCCGAGGACAGAGCGCGACTGGACGCCCTACTGGTTCGCCGCGCCTGTCGCGCTCTATCTGCTGCTGTTCCAGGGCTATCCCCTGGTGCAGGAACTCTATCTGAGCTTCACGTCCACCGCGCTGCTGTCGCCCGGCCAGCACACGTTTGTCGGGCTGCAGAACTACGCCGATCTGATGACGCAGGAGGAGTTCCGCCAGGTCTTTCTGATCACCGCCCTCTACACGGTCATTTGCGTGGTGGCGGCGATCAGCCTGGGCCTGGGCGCGGCGCTGCTGCTCGATGCGCCGTTCCGCGGCCGGGGCCTGGCGCGGGCGCTGGTGACGATTCCGTGGGCCGCGCCGCCGGTGGCCGTGGCCCTGACCTTCATCTGGATCTACAACGGCCAATACGGCATCTTCAACCATCTGCTGGGCGCGCTCGGCGGGTCCGTCAGCCTGGAGAGCTGGCTCGACAGCCCGGCGCTGGCCCTGCCTGCCGTGCTGCTGACGACCATCTGGCAGATCTTCCCGTTCGCGTCGGTCGTCATCCTGGCCGCCTTGCAAGGGGTGTCCTCGGAACTGCGCGAGGCCGCGGTCATCGACGGCGCGGACCGGCTGAGCGTCTTTCGCGCGGTGGTCTGGCCGACCATCCAGCCCTCGGTGGCGCTGCTTTCGCTGTTCCTGACCATCTGGTCCCTGCGCCGCTTCGACCTGATCTGGCTCATGACGCAGGGCGGCCCGATAGGCTCGACCAACACCATGGTGATCGAGCTGTACCGCCGGGCCTTCGTGTACCGCGACCTGGGGCAGGGCGCCGCCGTCGGCATGGTCGGCCTGTCGATTGCGCTGCTCATCACCATCGTCTATTTCCGCTATACACAGCGCGCCGAGCGCGCGAAGGGGCAGCGATGAGCCGCACACTGTCCTGGAACCACGCGCTGCGCATGGCCCTGGTGCTGGCGCTGCTCGGTGCCGCGGCCTTCCCGATTTACTGGATGCTGGTCACGTCACTGACGTCCTCGCCCGACCTGTTCGCGGCCAAGCCGCATCTGCTGCCGGACGGGTCGCAATGGGCGGTCTACGGCCACGCCTTCAGCGCCACCGCCGTCGCGACCTGGCTGAAGAACAGCGCCATCGTTGCCTTCGGCACGGCGGCGCTCAGCATTGCGCTGGCCATCTTCCCGGCTTATGTGCTGTCGCGCTACCGCATGCGGGCGGTCGCCATCCTGGGGGTGGCGCTGTTCGTCACGCAGATGCTGCCCGAAGCCATGCTGGTGGTGCCCTTGTATGCGATCTTCGGCCAGCTGGGCCTGCTCAACAGCCTGACCGGCCTGATCCTGGCCAACACGGCGTTCACGGTGCCGGTGATCACCCTGATCCTCAAGGGGGCGGTCGACGGCGTGCCCATCGACATCGAGGAGGCCGCCGGCATCGACGGATGCTCGCGCCTGGGCATCGTGCTGACCGTGGTGCTGCCGCTGGTGGCGCCGAGCCTGGCTGCCGCTGCCGTGATCGCCTTCTTCCACGGCTGGAACGAATACGTGTTCGCCCAGACGCTGATCAGCGACCAGGGTCTGCAGACCGCTTCGGTCGGCCTGGCCGGCTTCGTGGGCGAACTGAGCACGCCCATGCATACCGTGATGGCCATCGGGCTGATGTACACCCTGCCCGCCGTCGTCTTCTACCTTTTCGTGCAGCGCTACGTCGTCTCCGGCATGACCGCCGGCAGCGTCAAGGGCTGAACCATTACCGGACCCCCATCATGGCATCCATCTCCCTCAAGGGCGTCACCAAGATCTTCGGCGGCAAGAAGGCCGCCAACCAGATCACCTTCGACGTCGCCGACCGCGAATTCCTCGTGCTGCTCGGGCCTTCGGGCTGCGGCAAGTCCACGCTGCTGCGCATGCTGGCCGGCCTCGAGCAGGTCACGAGCGGCGAAGTCCACGTCGGTGCGCGCCGCGTCGACACCTTGCCGCCCAGCGCCCGCGACATGGCTTTCGTGTTCCAGTCGTATGCGCTGTACCCGCACATGACGGTGCGGCGCAACATCACCTTCCCGCTGATCATGCGCGAGCACCGCTGGTGGTTCCATCTGCCGCTCATCGGCGGCATCGCCAAGCGGCGCATCGAGCAGACGCCTGCAGTGCGCGACCTGGTCGAGCGCACGGCCAGGACGCTGGCGCTCACCGAGATGCTGGACCAGTACCCGCGCACGCTGTCGGGCGGCCAGCGCCAGCGCGTGGCGCTGGGCCGGGCCATGGTGCGCCAGCCCGACGTGTTCCTGATGGACGAGCCGCTGTCCAACCTCGACGCCAAGCTGCGCACCTCGATGCGCGCCGAAATCATCAAGCTGCACCGTGAAGTCGGCGGCACCTTCGTCTACGTGACGCACGACCAGATCGAGGCCATGACCATGGGCACGCGCATCGCGCTGATGCGTGACGGCGTGGTGCAGCAATTCGGCACGCCGCGCGAAATTTATACCGATCCGGCCAACACCTTTGTGGCCCGGTTCATCGGCACACCCCCGATGAACCTGATCGAGGCGCGCATCGAGCCGCGCGGCCTCGTCATTGGCAAGGCCGTGCTGCCCTTGCCCGGACATCTGGCCGCGCTGGGGCAACAGGCGGCACGCGATGTGCTGCTCGGCATCCGCCCGCATGCGCTGGGCCTGGGCAACGGCGTCCTGGCGGGCCAGGTGGCACTCGTCGAGCACGTCGGGGCCGAGTCCATCGTGAGCATCAAGCTCGACCATGCCAACACCGCCCACAGCGACGACGGCGAGAGCGGCGACGACGTGATGGTCGTGGTCCAGGGCTACAGCGATCTGCGCGCCGGCCAGCCCGTGCACCTGTCGCTCGATCTCGGCGAGGCCGTGCTGTTCGAGCGCGACGGCCAGCGCATCCGCGTGCCGGCGCTGTCGCGCGCGGCCTGACCGTTGAAATAAACCCAACCCAGGACAGCCCATGAAAACCGCCAAGATCGTATTCCACGGCGAGAACGCCGCCAATTTCCGCCAGGGTTTCGAGACCCTGCTCGACCCACGGCACCAGATCGTCGATCTGAGCGACACGCTGGCCGGTCCCGGCGAGCGCGAACATTACGAGAGCGCTGATGTCATCGTCGGCATCAAGCTGAACCGCGAGATGCCGGCACCGCGGCAAGCGAGCCTGTTCCATGCGCCGGCCGCGGGGACGGATGCCATCGACACGGCCCTGCTGCCGCCCGGCGCCGTGCTGTGCAACTGCTTCGGCCACGAACACGCCATCGCCGAATACGTGATGGCAGCCTTGCTGCAGCGCCATGTCCCGCTGGCGCAAGCCGACGCCGATCTGCGCCAGCAGCGCTGGACCTACTGGGCCGGCCGGCCGACGGCACTGCGCAGCGAACTGGGCGCCCAGACGCTGGGCCTGCTCGGCTTCGGCCACATTTCCCAGGCCATCCTGGCACGGGCCAAGGCCTTCGGCATGCGGGTCACGGCCGCCAACCGTAGCCCCATCCACGATGAGCGCGTGGACCAGGCCTTCACCCTGGACCAACTGCCGGCCTTCATGGCATCGGCCGACGCCATCGTGGTCTCGCTGCCCTTGACGGCGCAGACGACGGGCATCGTCGGGGCCGAGGCCTTCGCCGCCATGCGGCCCGACGCCCTGATCCTGAACGTCGGGCGGGGCCCGGTGATCGATGAGCAGGCGCTGTACGACGCCCTGGCCCAGCGCCGCATCGGCGGCGCCATCATCGACACCTGGTACCGTTATCCGACGCCCGACCAGGCCGAGTGCGCGCCGTCGCGCCTGGATTTCGCGTCGCTGCCGAATCTGCTCATGACCCCGCACATGTCGGGCTGGACCTCCGGCACCGTGCGCCGGCGCCAGCAAACCATGGCCGACAACATCCGGCGCTGGCTGGAGGGCCAGCCACTGAGCAACGTGCTCTGGCGCGCGCCCCAATGACGCCATCGGCACGAACAGACACATACAGCCCATGAACACACATTTCTCTCCCATCCTGCCTGCGACCGCGCAAGAAGTCGTCGAAACCTTAGTCGCGGCGCGCCGCTCCGGCCAACCGGCCCCGGCCGCGCCCCTGCGGGCGGCGCTGGCCACCGACGACGACGCCTATGCCGTCCAGGACGCCGTGGCCCAGGCGCTGGTATGGTTCGTCGATGGCGGGCCGCGCTACTGGAAGTCGGGCGGCGCGTCCCGGGACTCCGTGCTGAGCCATGCGGCCCTGCCGTCCGCTGGCGTGCGGGCGGCAGGCGACACGCTGGCGGATTTTTCCTTCCACACGCCGGCCGTGGAGGCCGAGATCGTGCTGCGCCTCGCGGAAGCGGTGACGCCCGAGCGCGCGCAGCGCCTGACCCACGCCGATGCTCCGGCCCTGGTGGACGCGCTGGCCGTCGCCATCGAGATCGCCGATTCGCGCTGGCAGGAAGGGCTGCAGGCGCCGGCCGCCTTGCGGCTGGCCGATCAGGGCTCGCATGGCGCGCTGATCCTGGGCGAATGGATGGCCTGCCGGGCGCACGACTGGGCGGGCCAGCGCTGCGAAGTCCGCTTCGGCGGCACGCCGGTGGTCGCCAACACGGGCGCCTATTCCCTGGGTGATCCGCTGTGGCTGCTGCCGGTCTGGCTGCGCCACGCTACGCGCGGCGGACGCACGGTGCCGGCGCACACTGTGGTCACCACGGGCTCCTGGGTGGGCGCGATTCCCATGCCAAAGGATGCCGATGTCCTGGTCCGCTTTCCAGGCCTGGGGGAGGTCGGCCTGCGCGGCGGCAGCGTCCACGCTGCACTGGACAGGCCCTGAGAAGCACCGCCGTGCCAACGTCCGTACACCGTATCGATTTCACTGACACAAGGAAACCATATGTCCACACTGTTTGACTTGACCGGGCGCACGGCGCTCATCACCGGGTCCGCCCGCGGCCTGGGCTACGGATTCGCGCAGGGCCTGGCCGACGCGGGCGCCAAAGTCATCATCAACGCGCGCAACGCCGAGCAGGTCGCGCAGGCCGTGGCCCAGCTTCGCGCCCAGGGCCACGACGCGCAGGGCCTGCCGTTCGACGTCACCGACGAAGCGGCCGTTGGCGCCGCGTTCGCGTCGCTCGACCAGCAAGGCATAGCGATCGACATCCTGATCAACAACGCCGGCATCCAGCACCGCATGCCCCTGGTCGATCTTGCGCTCAAGGACTGGCAGCGCGTGATCGACACCAACCTCACGAGCGCTTTCATCGTCGGCAAGCAGGCCGCCAAGCGCATGATTGCGCGCGGGCGCGGCGGCAAGATCATCAACATCGGCTCGCTGACCAGCGAGGCCGCGCGCGCCACGGTGGCGCCCTACACGGCGGCCAAGGGCGGCATCAAGATGCTGACCCGCGCCATGGCCGCCGAATGGACCGAGCACGGCATCCAGGCCAATGCCATCGGCCCCGGCTACATGGCCACCGAGATGAATACCGCCTTGCTGCAGAACCCGGCTTTCGACGCCTGGGTCAAGGGCAGGACACCGGCACGCCGCTGGGGCCGTCCCGACGAGCTGGCCGGCACCGCCGTCTACCTGGCTTCCGCCGCCTCCGACTACGTCAGCGGGCAAATCATCTACGTCGACGGCGGCATGCTCGCCGTTCTGTAGTTTTTTTAACCAACCATGTGAGAGACAAATGAAACTGACCCGCAGGCTCCTCCCCATCGCCGTGGCCGCTTTCGCCACGTCACTGTCGCCAGTTTCCGTGTTGGCGGCCGACTACCCCAGCCGGCCGATAGAGATCGTCGTGCCGTCGTCCCCAGGCGGTGGCACCGACGTGATGGCGCGTGCATTCGCCGACATCGCCAAGAAGTATGTCCCCCAGCCTTTCATCGTCAGCAACAAGCCGGGCGCCAGCGGCGGTATCGGGATGACGGAGGTACAGCGGGCAGCGCCCGATGGCTACAAGATCGCCGTACTGATTTCCGAGCTGGCCATCATTCCGCACCTGGGCATGACCAAGGCCACGGTGAGCGATTTCATACCCATTGCGCGCCTGAACGGCGATCCGGGCCTGATCGCCGTGCGTGCCGACGCGCCATGGCAGTCCATTGACGAGTTGCTGGCACAGGCCCGAAAACAGCCGGGCAGCCTCTCGATGGGCAATGCGGGGACTGGAACCATATGGCATCTTGCGGCGGCCGCGGTCGAGGAAAAGACCGGTGTGCGCTTCAACCACGTGCCGTTCCAGGGCGCCGCACCCAGCGTCATGGCGCTGGCCGGCGGACATGTGGATGCCATCACGGTCAGCCCTGCGGAAATCGGCACGTTTGTCGAGGCGGGCAAGATCCGCGTGCTGGTGTCCATGGCTGAGCGCAGGTTGCCGGCGCCTTACGACAAGGTGGTGACCTTCAAGGAGAAGGGCGTCGATCTCGTCGTGGGCACCTGGCGCGGCTTGGGCGTGCCGCTGGGCACGCCGCCCGGTGTGGTGCAGTACCTGCGCGATGCGGCCCGCAAGACGGCGGAAGATCCCGCATTCCGTGACGCGCTGGTGCGCGCCAACCTGCAACCGGCCTACATGAGCGGCGAGCAGTTCCAGCCGTTCATGAACAGCCAGTCCAGCTATTTCAAGAAGCTCCTGGGCGGCATCAATCTGCAGAAGTGACAACTCAAGCACAGCAAAGGAAAACATCATGGAAGCCCTTGTCATTCACGCCGCCGGAGACCTGCGCGTCGAAAACCTGCCCACGCCCGAACTCGGCGCCGGCCAGCTGCGCGTGCGTGTGCGCTGCGGCGGCATCTGCGGCTCCGACCTGCACTACTACCAGCACGGCGGCTTCGGCACCATACGGGTCAAGGAGCCCATGGTGCTGGGCCATGAAGTGGCCGGCGTCATCGAGGCCGTGGGCGCCGGCGTGAGCGGCTTTGCACCCGGCGAGCGCATCGCCGTCAGCCCGAGCCAGCCCTGCGGGCTGTGCCGTTACTGCCAGCAGGGCCTGCAGAACCATTGCCTGGACATGCGCTACTACGGCAGCGCCATGCGCACGCCGCATGTGCAGGGCGCCTTCCGCCAGGAGATCGTGGTCGAGACGCACCAGGCGCACCGTCTGGCCGCCAGCGTGAGCGACGGCGAAGGCGCGATGGCCGAGCCATTGGCGGTCGCGCTGCACGCGGTGCGCCGCGCCGGCTCGCTGCTGGGCAAGCGCGTGCTCGTCACCGGCTGCGGGCCGATAGGCGCGTTGGTGATCGTCGCGGCGCGGCGCGCGGGCGCCACCCATATCGTCGCCACCGACGTCAGCGCCCATACGCTGGGCAAGGCGCTCAAGGTCGGTGCCGACGAGGCCATCAACGTGGCCGAGGAACCCGAGGGCCTGGCCCGCTTCATGGCCGACAAGGGGCAATTCGACGTCCTGTTTGAAGCCAGCGGCAACGAGCGGGCCTTGCGCGGCGCGCTCGACGCGCTGCGCCCGCGCGGCATCATCGTGCAGGTGGGCCTGGGCGGCGAGATGACGCTGCCGGTCAACACCATTGTGGCCAAGGAGTTCGACCTGCGCGGCGCCTTCCGCTTCCACGAGGAATTCGCCACGGCGGTGGAACTGCTCAACAAGGGGCTGGTGGACGTGAAGCCGCTGATCTCGGCCACGCTCTCCTACCGCGACTCGGCCAGAGCCTTCGCACTGGCGGCCGATCGCTCGCAGGCGATGAAGGTGCTGCTGAACTTCGATTGAACACAGCACAGGCTCTTTCACTTTAACGACAACGCAATCAGTCCTCTTTTGAGCAGAAATAAATGGCTACCTTCATCACCGACGTCAAAGTCATCCTCACGGCACCCGAAGGCATCAACCTTGTCGTGGTGAAAATCGAAACCAACCAGGCCGGGCTGTATGGGCTGGGGTGTGCGACTTTTGCGTACCGGCATCTGGCCGTGAAATGCCTGGTCGAGGAATACCTCAAGCCGCTTCTGGTGGGCCGGGATGCCACGGCCATCGAAGAGTTGTGGCAACTGGTGCACCAGAACGCCTACTGGCGCAACGGTCCCATAGAAAACAATGCCCTCTCGGGCGTGGACATGGCCTTGTGGGACATCAAGGGCAAGATGGCCAACATGCCGCTGTACCAGTTGTTTGGCGGAAAGTGCCGCGAAGGCGTGCCCATCTATCGGCATGCCGATGGCAAGGACCTGAGCGAGTTGTGCGACAACATCCAGAAATACCAGGCGCAGGGCATTACCCATATCCGCTGTCAAAGCGGCGGCTACGGCGGCGGCGCTTACGGGCCGGCGCCGGCCACGGCCCCCCAGGGCGCCTTGGATGGCATCTACCTGGACAGCAAGAAATACATGCGCGACACGCTCAAGTTGTTTGACGGCATTCGCAGCAAGGTCGGTTTCGACGTGGCCCTTTGCCATGACGTGCATGAGCGCCTGAAGCCCATCGAGGCGATCAAGTTCGCCTGCGAGCTCGAACCGTTCGACCTGTTCTTCCTCGAAGACGCCATTCCACTGGAAGAGGGCAACTGGATGCGCCAGCTGCGCGCCAAGACCAACATCCCGTTGGCGCAGGGCGAGCTGTTCAACAACCCTTATGAGTGGAAGTTCCTGATCACCGAGCAACTGATCGACTACATCCGTGTGCATCTGAGCCAGATCGGCGGCATCACGCCCGGCCGGAAATTGCAGATCTTTGCCGAGCAATTCGGCGTCAGGACGGCGTGGCACGGTCCGGGCGATATGTCGCCATTGGCGCATGCGGCCAACATCCACATCGATCTGGCGGCGCGCAATTTCGGCGTGCAGGAATGGTCCGGCACGGAGCCGCCCAACTTCGTGATCCAGGAACTCAAAGGCCCCCGCGAGGCGCTGCTGGATGTGTTTCCCGGCCTGCCAGAATTCAGGAACGGCTATGTCTATGCCAATGACAAGCCGGGCCTGGGCGTGGAGATCGATGAAGCCGAAGCCAGAAAATATCCCTGCGAGAACACCACGACAACGTGGACACAGACGCGGTTGGTGGATGGCACGCTTCAGACGCCTTAGAGAGGGCCTTGCTTCCTGCGCCCCGCATCCTCCCTCATCGCCTCGACGACACGACAATCCCGCCCACTATCAGCACAAACGCCAGCGCGTGGTAGCGATGCGGCAGCTCCCTCAGGAAGGCCGCTGACAGCAGGGCGGCAAACAGCGGTGTGAGCTTGGAGAAAAAGCCGGCAATGGCGGGGCCGCCACTTCAGGCCGGGGAAACCGGGCTCACTTCTTCGCGTAGTCTTCCAGCGGCTTGTCGGTGGGGTTGGCCCATGCCGCCTTGGTCAGTACGGTTGCCGGCAGTCCGACTTTCGTGTTGTTCGGCGGGATAGGCTGCAGGAACCACTTGTCGTAGAGCTTGGCCACTTCGCCACTTTCAGCCATCGCCTTGATGCTGTCGTCCACCGCTTTCTTGAAAGCCGGATCGTCCTTGCGCATCATGATGGCGATCGGCTCGACGCTCAACACCTCGCCGACGATTCGGTAGTCGCCCGGATTTTTGGACATGGAGATCAGGGTCGCCAAAATCTGGCCGTCCGCCACGTACGCATCGGCCCGACCGCTTTCGAGCAGCAGGAAAGCGTCGCTATTGTCTTTACCCATCAACTCGTTGAACTTCACGCCGGTGGCGCGCTCGTGCTTGCGCAGCAGCTGAACCGACGTGCTGCCGGTTGTGGCGGCGACGGTCCTGTTTGCGAGTTGCGCGATGCTGGTGATGCCGGAGTTGACCTTCACCGCCATGCGCACTTCCTCGATGTAAAGCGTTGGGGCAAATGCCACGCCGAGCTGGCGCGTGGCGTTGTTGGTGGTCGTTCCGCACTCTATGTCGACGGTGCCGTTTTGCACCAGCAGAATGCGGTTCTGCGGGGTCACCGACTGGTAATTGACGTCGAGTTTCTTCAGGCCGAATTGCTTTTTGATGTCGGCCAGCACTCTCTGGCAAACGTCGTAATGAAAGCCGGTGTACTTGCCGCCGCCCAGCGTATAAGACATCGCGCCCGACGATTCACGCACGCCTATTGTGATGGTGCCGGTGTCCTTGATCTTTTTCAGGGTGTCACTGGTCTGGGCGTGGGCCCAGCCAATCGCCAGCATCGCTGCGGCCAGGACCGCAGACCTCGTGGATATTGACTTCTTCATGGAAACCTTCTTCAGGGATGGATTTCAAACAAGGGTGCAGACAGCCGGACGGAGCGGCTTGGTACTTCGTCATGCCTTGATGGCGTGACGTTTGGGTTTACTTGGCGAACAGGGAATCGAGGTTGGCGAACGACTTGAACTCCAAGGCGTTGCCGGACGGGTCCAGGAAAAACATGGTGGCCTGCTCGCCGGCTTCGCCCTTGAAGCGGATGTGGGGTTCAATCACGAATTGCGTGCCGGCGGCCGTCAGCTTGTCGGCCAATGCCTGCCATTGCGTCATCGGCAGCACCGCGCCGAAGTGGCGCACCGGCACGTCGTGGCCGTCGACCGCACTGGTCGAGCGGTGGCCCACTTCGCCAGGCGCCAGGTGGGCCACGATCTGGTGGCCGTAAAAGTTGAAGTCGACCCATTCCGGCGCGCTTCGGCCTTCCGGGCAGCCCAGCAGATCGCCGTAGAAGTGGCGCGCTTGCGCGATGTCATGGACAGGGAATGCAAGATGGAACGGGGGGATGGTGGTCGTGGTGGGCATGATGGTGTCCAAAAAAAGAAGCGTTAAAAACAACGTGTCAGAACTTTAGGATGCTTCATTGATCATGAAAAGCGATATATATTTGCTATGAGAAACTAAATAATTGATGATTCGACCATGATTCCTGAACTCCGTACGCTGATTGCCGTCGCCCGCTATGGCACTTTTGCGGCGGCGGGCGAGCACATTGGCCTGACGCAATCGGCGGTGAGCAGCCAGATCAAGCGTCTGGAAGAGTCGCTGGGCTTTGAGCTTTTTGACCGCACGGGGCGTTCCGCGACGCTGAATGCGGCCGGGGGCATGACACTGGCGCGGGCAGAGGAAATCGTGGCCCTCTTCTCCAGGCTCGGCGAACTTCCCAATGACGAGAACGTCAGTGGTTTGCTCCGCATTGGCGCCATTGCCTCGGTTCAGTCCACGCTGCTGGCGCGTGCGCTGGTGCGGTTCCGCAAGAAGTTTCCGCAGCTGCGCCTGCGCATCGTGCCAGGCGTTTCCATGCATCTGATGGACCAGCTCGACGCAGGAGAAATCGATGCATCCATCATGATCCGACCGCCCTTGGGGATGCTGCCCGAGTTGACCTGGCAGTCGCTGGTCCACGAGCCTTTCATGCTGGTGGTTCCCGGCAGGACCAAGGGCAACGACTGGCGCCAGCTGATTCAGGCGCATCCCTTCCTGCGCTACGAACGAACGTCGTTCGGTGGGCGCATGGTCGAGCGCTTCTTGCGGTCCAAGCACCTCGTCGTGCAGGAGTCGATCGAACTCGATGAAATCCAGGGCATGGTGCAGATGGTCGCGAACGGATTGGGCGTGGCCTTGATGCCGATGGTTGAGGCGCACCTGCCGCTACCCCGCAATGTGCGGGCAATTTCTTTGGGCGAACACACTTTTTACCGCGAGATCGGCATCGTCCAGCGCGTTCCTGTGGTCAACCAGCCCGTGATCAGCCAGCTGGCGCAATGCCTGCGCGATGCGGCAGAAGTTGGTCTCAAGCCATCAGATTCCCGTTAGGGCTGACGTCCCTCACCGCCTCGACGACACCACAATCCCGCCCACAATCAGCACAAACGCCAGCGCGTGGTAAAGGTGCGGCAGTTCGCCCAGAAACGCGGCCGACAGCAAGGCCGCGAACAGCGGTGTGAGATTGGAAAAGAAACCGGCAATGGCGGGGCCGACGCGCTGCACGCCCACGCCCCAGCAGCGGTAGGCAATCACGGCCGGGCCCACCGCCACGTACAGCAAAGCGGTGACCAGCGGCCAGCCCCAGCTGATGTGCGCATCGGTCAGCGCCCATTCGCTGGCCGCAAAAAAGCCGGACCAGCCCAGGCCGAAGACGATTTGCGCCATCAAAAATGCGGCCCAGTCTTTGCGGAGTTCGGGCGGCTCCTTGGGTTGCGACAGCAGCCAGCTGTAAAACGCCCAGGCCAGGGTGGCCAGCAGCACATAGATATCGCCGGGCACCAGCCGAACCTGAGTGAGCAGCGCCCACTGGCCGCGCGACAGCACCACCAGCACGCCGGTCATCGACAGCAAGGCGCCGGCGAGCTGCTGGCGTGACACGCGCTGGCCAAAGCAAAGCGTGCCCACGGCCAGCATCCAGACCGGAATGCTGGAGGCGACCAGCGTGACGTTGAGCGGCGAGGAAGTTTGAAGCGCCAGGTATTGCAGGGCGTTGTAGCAGCCCACGCCGAATAGGCCCAGCAGCGCAAGGCGCTTCCAGTGCGGCCCTATCGCACTGCCAGGCCTAAGCACCTTGTAGGCCAGCGGCAAAAGAATCACAAAGGCCAGGGCCCAGCGCAGAAAGTTCAGCGTCATGGGCGGAATCAGCCCGCTGACGAGGCGGCCGACCACCGCATTGCCGGCCCAGAGCAGGGGTGGAAGCGTCAGCATCAGGGCGGTCGTCGGTGTCAGGCGTTGCGTCATCCGCGGAACTTTACCAAGCCATATGTCCGCTTGCCGGAAGTGCCGGAAGTGCCGGAAGTGCCGGAAGTGCCGTCTATTCACGCGGGGGCCTGCAGCGCGTTTTAATTCATGGCACCATGGCGACCAGTCGTATTTCCCCATCCGTTATGGATCCGTTTTACCTCGCAAGGAGTTTTTTCATGACCCAGTTCACATCCAGAGCCGTTCGCATCGACCAAAATGGCGGCCCCGAAGAACTCAAGATTGTGGATGTGCCGGTGGGTGAGCCCGGCCCCGGCGAGATCCGCATCCGCCACAAGGCCATTGGCCTGAACTTCATCGACGTGTACCAGCGCAGCGGCCTGTACCCGTTTCCCATGCCGCTGCAATTGGGCATGGAGGCGTCAGGTGTGGTCGACGCCGTGGGCGACGGCGTGACGCACCTGCAGGTGGGCGACCGCGCCGCCTATGCCAGCAACCCGCCCGGCAGCTACAGCGAACTGCGCGTGATGCCCGCCAAGTGCGTGTGCAAGCTGCCGGACGCGATCAGCTTCGAGACCGGCGCCGCCATGATGCTCAAGGGCCTGACGGCGCAGTACCTGCTCAAGAAGGCGCGGCCCGTGGAGGGGCTGGAGCCCGGCGACCATGTGCTGTTCCATGCCGCTGCCGGCGGTGTGGGCCTGATAGCCTGCCAGTGGGCCAAGGCGCTCGGTCTGCAGCTCATAGGCACGGCCGGCACCGACGCCAAGTGCCAGCTGGTGCTGGCCAATGGCGCGGCCCACGCCATCAACTACAACACCCAGGACTTTGCCGCCCGCGTGAAGGACATCACCGGCGGCAAGGGCGTGAAGGTGGTGTACGACTCGGTCGGCAAGGACACCTGGGACAAGTCGCTGGAATGCCTGCGCCCCTTCGGCCTCATGGCCAGCTTTGGCAACGCCTCGGGCGCGGTGCCGCCATTCGCGCCCGGCATGCTGGGCGCCAAGGGTTCGCTCTACGTCACGCGCCAGACGCTGTTCACCCACATCGCCACGCGCGAGGCCACCCAGGCCATGGCCGATGACCTGTTTGCCGTGGTGCTCAGCGGCCAGGTGAAGATCCATATCGACCAGCGCTACCCGCTGGCCGAGGTGCAGCAGGCGCACCGCTCACTGGAAGCCCGCCAAACCACGGGTTGCACCATCCTCACGCTGTAAGGCCCGGTGATGACTTCGCCGGCACCTGACCGGGCGTGGTTGGAGAAACTGCGAGCCGGTGCCATTCAAGCGCCGCTGCGGCCGCGCGTGCCGCTCTGGGCGGGCGAATCGGTGATTGGCTCGGTGGAACCCGATTTTTTGCATCAAATCGCTCTTCAGCCCTTGGCGGACGGTCATCATCCGCTATTAAAAGAAGAGCGTCCGGAGGGGCTGGGCTGGCGCCTGATGGGGGACGTGACGACCAGCCTGAATCGCGTGGCCACGGCTTTGCATGAAGCCGGCCTGGCCGGCGCCTGGCGCAACGAGCAGCTCGCCGTGCCTGACCAACTGGGCCATCGCAAAGGCACGGTCGAACGGGCCGCCGTCCGTCCCCTGGGCATCACGACGCTGGCTGTGCACCTGGTGGGCCAGACGCCAAACGGGCGCATCTGGGTGCAGCAGCGTGCCCTGGACAAGGCCAATGATCCCGGCCTGTGGGACACCCTGATGGGCGGCATGGTGTCCGCCGCGGACACGGTGGAAACGGCGCTGGCGCGCGAAACCTGGGAGGAGGCGGGGCTTCGCGTTGCCGAGCTGCGGGACATTCGCTACGGCGGACGCCTGAGCACCCGCCGCCCCAGCACCGACGGGCGCGGCGCCGGCTATGTGGTCGAGGACATCGACTGGTATGTGGCCACCGTGCCGGACGGGCTGGTGCCGGAGAACCGGGACGGCGAAGTGGCGCGCTTCGATTTGCTGGAGACCGACGAATTGCTGCGTCGCATGGCCGGTCACGAATTCACGGCGGAAGCGGCCCTGATCCTGGCGGATTACCTCGGCCACTAAGAGCCGCTAACTGGCTTTACAGGGTGGCTTTACAGGGCCGAGGGCAAGTCGCCCGCCACCTCCGCGACCAATTGCCAGACCAGCGTGACCAAAGGCGCCAGTGCGCGGTTCTTGCGGTGCACCAGCATGACGCTGCGCTCCACCTGCGGCCTGAGCCGGCACACCTGCAAGGCCCGGCCCTGGAGTTCACTGGCCGACACGGCCAGTGCCGGCAGCACGGTGCAGCCTATGCCCGCCTCGACCATGCGGAACACCGTGGTGGGATGGCTGAGTTCCTGCACCACGGCGGCCGCCGCATGTTGCTGCTGCAGCGCCTCGTCAATCAGGCGGCGGCTGCCGGAGGCGTGATCGAGCAACACCAGGTGTTCGCCCGTCAAGGCTTGCCAGGGGACGCTCTTCCTGCGTGTCAGCGGGTGGTCGCTGCGGCACACCAGGCAGAAGGGTTCACGCAAAATGGTCTGGCAGTGCAGGTCGTCCGGCGTGGACGGGTCTATCACCACGCCGAAATCCACCTCGCCGGCGCGCACGCTGCCCAGCACGTCCTGCTGGACTCTGTCCAGCAGCACCAGCTGGATCTCGGGATGGCGCTGGGCGCACAGCGCAATGCAGGCCGGCATCAGGTTGGCCGACAGCGTGGGGCTGCTGGCCACGCGCACCTTGCCGCGGCGCATGCTGGCCATGCCCTGCACGTCCAGCAGTGCCAGTTCCAGCTCATCCAGCAGGCGGTCGAGCTTGCCCGCCAGGCTGCGGCCGGCCTCGGTGGGCGCCACCTCGCGCGTGGTGCGGTTGAGCAGTTGCAGGCCGAGCTGCTCTTCCAGTTCACGGATGCAGCGGCTGATGGCCGGCTGGGTCAGGCCGACCACGTCGCCGGCGCGGCTGAAGTTGCGCTGCTGCACCACGGCCTGGAACACGCGCAATTGGCGCAGGGTCACATTCATCATGATTAATCATGAGTCTATTTGATAAATCCATTTCTCTTTTGAATTCGCCCGGGGTCCAATCAGGGTTTTGGCGAGCGCCTGCCAGCCCCCGCCGGTGTTGAATCCTCAATTTGCGAGCGCTGCGATGTCCCGTTCCCGTTTTTTGCCTGACAACTTCACCTTGGCTTTGTTCGCCACCGTCACACTGGCCAGTTGGCTGCCGGCCCGGGGCGGGATCGCCCATGGCTTCGAGACATTGACGACGGCGGCCATTGGCCTGCTGTTTTTCCTCCATGGTGCCAAGCTGTCGCGTGAAGCGGTGATTGCCGGGGTCACGCACTGGCGGCTGCACCTGCTGGTGCTGGCCTCGACCTTTGTGCTGTTTCCGCTGCTGGGTCTCGCGCTCAAGCCGCTGCTGGCGCCGCTGGTCACGCCTGATCTTTATCTGGGCGTGCTGTTCCTGTGCTGCCTGCCGGCGACCGTGCAGTCGGCGATTGCCTTCACCTCCATGGCGCGCGGCAACATTCCGGCGGCGGTGTGCAGTGCCTCGGCTTCCACCCTGATAGGCATTTTTGTCACGCCGGTCCTGGTCAGCCTGGTCGTGCTACCCCACAGCCTGGGGAGCTCAGGCTCGCTGGATTCCGTTGGCCGCATCCTGCTGCAGCTGATGGTCCCTTTTGTTGCCGGCCAGTTGCTGCGGCCCTGGATAGGCGGCTGGGTCAAGCGCCATGCCACGGTACTCAAGGGCGTGGATCAAGGCTCCATCCTGCTGGTGATCTACACCGCGTTCAGTGCGGCGATGGTAGAGGGGCTGTGGAGGCAGGTGCAGGTGATTGTCTTGCTCGGGCTGCTGGTGGTTTGCGTGGCATTGCTGGCCCTGGCGCTGGCGCTGACCACCTGGGGCAGTCGCAGGCTCGGGTTTTCCACGGAGGATGAAATCACCATGGTGTTCTGCGGCTCCAAGAAAAGCCTGGTCAGCGGGATTCCCATGGCCAAGGTCTTGTTCGCCTCGCATGCCGTCGGTGCGATCGTGCTGCCGCTGATGCTGTTTCACCAGATCCAGTTGATGGTGTGTGCCGTTCTGGCGCAACGCTATGCGCGGCGCGCCGGGGCCGAGCCGGCCCCTGCATTGACCGCATCAGCCGGCGCAACGGCACCGCTGCCGCGGCGCTGATATCGCGGGAACGCGGGTGACGGGCGGGTTCAGGCCTGCTCGGCCTTCTGGGGCTGCCGAAACCGGTTGGGCGCCAGTGCGCCAGCCGTGTCCAGGATCGGGTAGGCGATGGAGCAGATGTGGGAGTTGATGCGTTTCAGGTCGCTGATCAGGTCGATGTGCAGGGAACTGGTTTCCAGGCTTTGCAGCGTGTTGGCCGACAGCCGGCCCAGGTGGGAGGTGGCATAGGCGCGTTCCAGGTCGCGAAAGCGCGCTTTTTCTTCCAGCAGTTTCTGCGCGTCGTGCACATTGCCGTTCAAAAAAACGCTCATGCCCAGCCGCAGGTTGTCAATCAGCCGGTCATGCAATTCGGCAATTTCGGCCATGCCGGCCTCCGAAAATTGGCGGCCGGGCTTGATCTTTTTGTCCTCAATGTCAATCAGCACGCGCTCTATGATGTCGCCGATCTGCTCCATGTTGATGGTGAAGCTGATGATGTCGGTCCAGCGTCGGCTTTCCTCTTCGCCCAATGCCTCGCGCGAGATTTTTGTCAGGTAGTACTTGATGGACGAGTACAGCTCATCCACCATGTCGTCCATCTTGCGCAGGTCTCCCGCCAGCTTGAGGTCATCTTTCTTGATGACTTCCAGCATGCCGCGCAGCATGGTTTCGACCACATCGGCCTGGTACAGCGCCTCGCGTGCCGCGCACGAAATTGCCAGGGAGGGCGTTGACAGGGCCGACGGATCCAAGTGGTGTGGCCGGCCACTGGAAGTCGTTTTGTCGGGCTTGGGCAGCAGTTTTTCAACCCAGCGTGCAATCTCCTGTGTCCAGCCGATAAACACCAGGCCCACCAGCAGATTGAAGGTCAAATGAAACAGCACCACCACGGTGGCAGGCTCGCCGAGGTAGGGTTGCACATGGTGCAGCCACAGGCCCACAAGTGGTGCGGTGATGGCCACGCCCAGCAGCTTGAACAGTAAATTGCCCAGCGGCACCTGCCGCACTTCAACGGCAGCGCGCAGGGTGGTAATCACGGCCAGCAGGCCGCTGCCCAGATTGGCACCCAGCACCAGGCCCAGCGCCACGTCGAGGGGGATTACGCTGGATGCGGCCAGCGTGGCCGTGAGCAGCACAATCGCCAGGCTTGAATAGGACGCGACCGCCAAAACCGCGCCTACCGTGATTTCAAGCAGCCGGTCACTGCTCAGCGATGCGAGCAGGGCCTTGACGGCAGGCGCCTGCGTCAGCACTTCGGTGGACGCCGTGACCAGCCGCAGCGCCAGCAGCATCAGGCCCAGGCCAATCAGAACGCGGCCAAAACGGCCGGTGTTGGTGTCTTGCCTTGAGATGAACAGCACCACGCCCACGAAGATGAAGAGCGGCGACAGCCAGGACAAATCAAACGAGAACACTACCGCCATCACGCTGGTGCCGATGTCCGCGCCCAGCATGACGGCCAGTGCCAGCGGCAGGGCGACCAGGCCTTGCCCGACAAACGAGGAAACAATCAGCGAGGTGGCGGTGCTGGACTGCACCAGCGCGGTGACGCCTATGCCGGAGACGGCTGCCGCATAGCGGTTACTGATGCTGCGCGCCAGCACATGGCGCAAATTGGCGCCGAACACCCGCAGGATGCCGGTACGTACAAGATGGGTGCCCCAGACCAGCAGCGCAATCGCCGCTAAAAGATTCAACAAGTGCTTCATAACTTCAGGCGCCACTATACGCCCTCGGGCCCTGCGCTTTGCCGCAAGGCCTAGTCCGAAGCCTAGTCGATGAGCTGCCCGTCCTCGTGAAAGGGAAAGGGGCCCTCATAGCGCCCGCTGGCCACTGTGTGACTGATGAGCCGTCCGCCGTCGGGAAGGGCGTGCAGGCCAAAGCCGGGCGGCTCCAGTGTCCAGGCCGAGGCGGCGTCGGGCGCCAGGTCCAGGCACACCTGGTGCGCGGGCGAGGGAATCGTCATCGCGACCGTGCCGCCAAAACGCACCTGGATGCTCCGATGCAAATGGCCGCAGACGATGCGCTCCACATTCGGGTGTTTCGCCACCAATGCCTCCAGCGCGTCTGCGCCTTGCAGCAGGCCGATCTCGTCCATGTGGCCGATCAAGGTGGGGAACGGTGGATGGTGCATGGCGATGACTACCGGCCGGTCGCGGTGTTGGTCCAAGGTCTCGGTCAACCACTGCAGGCGCTCGGCGCACAGGCCGCCGTGGCTGGCGCCGGGCACCACCGTGTCGAGTGCCACCAGCTGCAGGCCGCCCACGGCCACGCTGAACTGCACAAAGCCGCTGTCGCCCAGGTAGGCGTGGTCGGCAAAGACCTGGCGCATCTGTTCACGGTCATCGTGGTTGCCGGGCATCAGGTAGATCGGCATCGTGAGCGGCGCCAGCAGGCTGCGCAGATGGGCGTATTCGGCGGCGCGGCCAAAGTCGGTCAGGTCGCCAGTGAGGACGATGGCGTTCGGTTGCTGCGGCAGGCGCAGGATGGTGTCCACCGCCTGCTGCAGATAGGGGGCGGTGTCCAGGCGGCCATAGGCCAGGCGGCCGGGTTCGCGGATGTGCAGGTCGGAGAGTTGGAGTAGCAGGGTCGTCATACAGCCTCCTCGCAGGGCATCAGGCGTTCGGGGACGATGCGGATGCCCACAGTGTCGCCCACTTGGGCCGGGTGGTCGCGTGGCACTTCGGCCTGCAGGAGTGCTTGGTCGGTCAGCGACAGGGTCAGCTGTACCCGGTCGCCCAGAAAGCTGCGGCGCTGTACCACAGCCTGGCCGGCGCCGGACTGCAGCGGGCCGATCTCGATGTCTTCCGGGCGCACCAGCAGCGCGCTCTGGCCGGCGCGGGCAGGGGGGCATTCCAGCAGCAGACCACCCAGCGGCAGCAGGTTGCGCATCAGCGCCTGGGTGTCACGTTTGAGCGTATTTACCCGGCCCAGAAAGGCCGCCACAAACGGGTGGCCGGGACGGCGGTACAGGGTCTCGCCATCGCCTACCTGCACGATGCGGCCGGCCTGCATCACCGCCAGGCGGTCGGCGATCGCCAGCGCTTCCTGCTGGTCGTGCGTGACGTGGATGGCGGTGATGTGCAGGCGCCGCAGCAGTTCGGCCAGCTCGTCGCGCAGCGATTCTTTCAGCTTGGCGTCGAGCGCGGTCAGCGGCTCGTCGAGCAGCAGCACGCGCGGGCGCACCGCCACTGCGCGGGCCAGGGCCACGCGCTGGCGCTGGCCGCCGGAAAGCTCGGCCGGGCGCTTGTTCTCCAGGCCGCCCAGGCGCACCAGATCGACCAGTTCGCCGACGGTGCGGCGCTGTTCATCTAAGGGCACGCCGCGGATGCGCAGGCCGTAGCCGATATTCGCCGCCACCGACATCTGCGGAAACAGCGCGTAGTGCTGGAACACCATGCCGATGCCGCGACGCTCGATGGCCAGTGCCGTCACGTCTTCGCCGCCGAACAGGATGCGGCTGCCTGCGTCGGGTGTTTCCAGCCCGGCGATCAGGCGCAGCAAGGTGGTTTTGCCGCAGCCCGAGGGGCCGAGCAGGGCCAGCACTTCGCCGGGCTCTATCGAGAGCGTGGTGGGCTGCAGGCCGCGCGTGCCGTCGGCATAGGTTTTGGCGCAGTCGATCACGTCCACACGCGTGCGTTCAAGTTCCATGGTGTTTCTCAATCAAATGGGCTAGCCATTGCAAGCCCCACAGGACGGGCAGGATGACCAGCAAAAAGACCAGGGTGTAGGCCGAGCCGATCTCTATGCGCATCGACGCATAGCTGTCTGCCAGGCCGACCGGCAGGGTGCGCGTCAGCGGCGTGTGCAGCATCCAGGTCAGGTTGAATTCGCCGACCGACAGGGTGAAGACCATCAGGCTGCCGGCGACGATGGCGGGCAGCACGGCGGGCATCAGCACGCCGATGAAACGCTGGCCGAAGCTGGCGCCCAGCGAGCGCGCGGCTTCCTCCAGCGCCAGCAGTTCGTGGCGCCGAAACGCTGCGCCCACGGTGCGCACCATGAAGGGCAGGGTGAAGACCAGGTGCCCGACCAGGATGAAGGCAAAGCTCTGGCGGAATTCGCGCAGCTGCCCGTAGGCCAGGATCAGCGCCAGCGCGGTCGCCAGGCCGGGCACGGCCACCGGCAGGGTCAGCAGCTCTTCGAACAGCCGCGCCCAACGCGAACGGCTGCGGGCCAGCGCATAGGCGCAGGGCACGCCCAGCAGCAGGCTGCCGGCGACGCACAGCAGGGCCAGCAGCAGCGACGCGGCCACGGTGCCGCCGTACACGTCCAGCACCTCGCCGATCCAGCGCAGGGTCAGCCCGCTGGCCAGGCCCGTGCTGTAGTTGTTAACCAGGCCGGCCAGCACCGACAAGGCGATGGGCGCGAGCATGAAGACGCTGACCAGCGCGGTCAGCGCCAGCAGCAAGGGAGGGATTTGTCGTGGATGGGCCATGGTTTCAAGCTCCGGCGGCGGCAGGGCCCGCCGCATGGCGCGCCAGGAACAGGCTCAGCCAGGTGATGATGCCCAGCGTGATCGACAGGCTGGCGGCCAGCGCGAAGTTGGCGTAGTTGGTGAACTCGTTATACAGCGTGATGGGCAGCACTTCAAATTTGCTGGCCAGCGTGAACGCCGTGCCGAAGGCGCCCATGGATGTAGCAAAAACAATAGCGCCACACGCAAGCGTGGTCTGCGCCAGCTCGGGAATCCATACATCTCTGGCGACGCGCCAGCGGGAGGCACCCAGCGATCTAGCTGCCTCTTCCAGCTGCGGGTCCATGGCCGTTGCCGCCGCGGTGTAGGTGGCGATGGCGCGCGGCAGCGAGAAGTACAGATAGCCGAAGAACAGGCCGGTCAGTCCATAGGCAAACGTGGTGCGGCCCAGGCCCAGCCATTCCGTCACGTCGGCCACCAGGCCCTGGCGGCCGCCGAGCAGGATGATGAAGAAGCCGATGATCACGCCGGGAAACGACAGCGGCAGGGTCAGCAGCGACAGCAGCAGCGGCTTGCCGGCAAAGCGTTGCCGCGCCAGCGTGATGCCGACCAGGCCGCCGAGCACCAGCGTGGCTAGCGTGACCGCCAGCGACAGGCCCAGCGTGTTGAGCAGGCTGTGCAGATAGCGGCCGTCGGTCAGCACCGCGAAATAGGTGGCCCAGCCTTTTTCTGCAGGCAGGGCGAACAGGCGCACCACCGGCAGCAACCAGAACGCGCTGAAGAAGGCCGCGGCCGGCGCCGCGCAGGCGCCCAGCAGGCGGGAGGTGGAAGACATGCGGAGCGCCATGGTGCAGGCTTACTGCACGTCTTTCAGGTAGCGGTCCGAGAAGCCCTTTTGCACCGCGGCCATCTTGCCGTAGTCCACCGTCTTGGCGCGGGCGTACTCGCTGGCGGGCAGGAAGCGGGCCTGGATCTCTTTCGGCATCGCATTGGCGCGCACCGGGCGCAGGTAGGCATTGGCCCAGAGCGCCTGGCCTTCGTCGGACAGCACGAAGTCCAGCACCTTGTGGGCATTGTCGGCGTGCGGCGCGTTGGCCACCTGGCTCATCACATAGGGCACGACCAGCGTGCCTTCGGCGGGGATGACGAACTGCACATTCGCCTTGTCCTTGTACCTGGCGCGGTAGGCGTTGAAGTCGTAGTCCAGCAGGATGGCGATCTCACCCGACAGCACGCGGGCATAAGCGGTCTGCTTGGGCACGATGGGTTCGTTCTTCTGCAGCGCCTTGAAGTAGTCGATGCCGGGCGTGAAGTTGTCCAGCGTGCCGCCGCGCGCCTGGTTCACCGCCACCGCGCCCACGTAGCCGACGAAGGCGGATGCCGGGTCCAGGTAGCCGATCAGGCCTTTGTAGTCGGGCTTGAGAAGGTCTGCCCAGGACTTCGGAACCGGCTTGCCCTTGAGCGCATCGACGTTCACCATGAAGCCCATGGTGCCGGAATGGATGGTGAACCAGTGGCCTTGCGGGTCTTTCAGTCCTTCGGGAATATCCGCCCAGCCGGCCGGTTTGTAGGCCGTGACCACGCCCTCTTTTTGCGCCTGGATGGCGAAGGTCACGCCCAGGTAGGTCACGTCGGCCACCGGGCTGGCTTTCTCGGCCACCATCTGCGCCAGCGACTGGCCGGAGTTCTTGTTGTCCGGCGGCACGGTGATGCCGGTCTTGGTCTTGATGGCCTTGATCTGGCTGGCCCAGTCGGCCCATTCGGGCGGGCAGTTGTAGCAGATGGCGTTTTGCGCGAAGGCGCTGGCGCCGACGGCCAGGCCGAATGCCAGCAGCGCGCCGCGGGCACAGCGGTGCAGGATATGTTTCAGTGTCTTTCGCATGGGAGAACTCCGTTCAAAAGGTTGGTGAGGGAACAACGGGAATGAAATTAATGGGTCGCCGCATCGGGCGCCGTGCACGACTCGCCGGTGCGAAAGGCGTGTGCCAGGCAAATGCTGGCGGCTTGCGTCAGGGGCGCCCCGCCCGCCAGCGCCTGAATCAGCAATTCCACGCTGCACCGGCCGATATCGGCGTTGGGCTGGGTGATGGTGCTGAGCATGGGCGTCAGGTCTTCGCCCAGTGCGATGCCGTCAAAGCCGGTGACGCTGAGGTCGCGAGGCACGGACAGGCCTGCCAGGTGTGCCGCGCGGATGCTGCGGATGGCCAGCAGATCGTTGGAGCAAACCAGTGCCGTGGGGCGGGGCGTGCGCCGCAGGACGTCGCTGATCTCCTGGACGGCGGTCTGAACAAAAGGCACTTCCAGCAGGCTGGAGCCGTCAAGGCCGGCCGCCTCCATGCCGCGCACAAAACCGCGGCGACGCTGTTGTGCACGGTCAGACGCTGCGAGCTGGCCGCTGACCAGGGTGATGCGGCGGTGCCCCAGGCTGGCCAGCCGCGCGACCAGGTCCGCCACGGCCTGTTCGCTGTCGACCGACACGCAGGGATGGTCGGGATGCTGGTTGTAGGCCAGCACATAAGGCATGCGGGCATTGCACAGGCGCGCCAGGGCCAGCGAAGTGGCCGGGTTGGAAACGACCAGAATCATGCCGTCGGCATTGCCGGCCATCAGCAGGTTGACGGCCCGGTCTTCCAGTTCCAGCCGATAGTCGGTGGTGAGCGGAAGAATGGCATAGCCTGCGGTGGTGGCCGCCTGCGCAATGCCCTCCAGGCATTCGGCAAAAACCGGGTTCAACAGGGTGGGCAACACAATGCCCAGCACGCGGCTTCGCTGCGTGCGAAGGGTGCGGGCGCTCGCGTTGGGCACATAGCCGAGCGCGCTGGCTGCCTTCTGCACGTGTTCACGCGTGGCGGGCGTGACTTTCCCCGGCGTATTGAATACCCGCGACACCGTTGCCACCGATACGCCCGCCTTCACCGCAACGTCCTGAATGCTCATGCAATCCCCGAAAATGTAATCGTTTACATTTTTAGATGGAAATATGGCACTGTGATGACATGCGGGCAGGCCCGCGGGAAGCGATGCGCTTGGAGCGCCGCCGGATTAAGAACTTGTCCGGGAATAATTTGGGGTCGCGCAAGTGGATTTTCGGGATGAGCTGCTAGGCGCAAAATCCAAGGTAAGGCTACAGCCTTACCTGATTTTGCAACAACGCAGATCGCCCGCAAATCCACTTGCCCTTCGGGTTGGGGCGCAATCGGGCGATTTGACTACCAAATCCCTTGCATGGGCATGAGCCCATGCGGAGTGATGTTGGCAGCCAACTCATCCCGATTGCGGCCCAACGCGACCCCAAATTATTCCCGGACAAGTTCTTATATCAACGTGTTCGTCGCACCCGAAGCAATTCGTCCAGGATCAGGCAGATCGCGCCTAGGGTGATGGCGCTGTCGGCAAGGTTGAAAGCCGGGAAGTGCCAGTTGCCATGGTGAAAATCCAGAAAGTCCACCACATAGCCGTGCAGGGTGCGGTCAATCACGTTGCCGATGGCGCCGCCCAGAATGCAGGCCAGTGCAAACGAGAACAGTTTTTGCCCGGCATGCGACTTGAGCAGCCACACGATGAAGAGGGCAGCGGCGATGCCGATGACGGTGAAAAACCAGCGCTGCCAGCCCGATGCGGACGCCAGGAAGGAAAACGCCGCGCCGCTGTTGTGCACGCGCACCACGTTGAAGAAACTGGTCACATAGGTGGCGTCACCCAGGCGGTAGTAGCCCAGGATCAGCACCTTGGTGAACTGGTCGGCAATCAGCAGCAGGAGCGCCAGGCCCAGCCAGGGCAGCATGGCGCCGGATATTTTGGTGGCGGTGGCTTTGGCCATATCAATGCCCGCCCGGCCGCCCGAAGGGCATTGGGCGCCCCTTGAGGGGACGGCGAACGAAGTGAGTGTGGGGGCTGGTCATATCAGGCGAATTTCCTGTCTTCACCGGCACCGTACAGGTTGCTGGTGCAGCGGCCGCAAATCGTCGGGTGCGCGGCGTCATGGCCCACGTCGTCGCGGTAATGCCAGCAGCGCTCGCATTTGGTGGCTGAACTGGCGCTCACCCTTGACTGCAGGGCGCTTCCAGCTACCAAATCAATAGCGGATGTGATGAACACAAACTTCAGGTCCTCGCCCAGGCCGGCCAGCAGGGCGTGGTCGTCGGCGTTGACTTCCAGGGCCACATTGGCCTGCAATGACGAGCCGACCTTGCCGTCGGCGCGCAAGGCCTCGATGTCCTTGTTGACCGCGTCGCGGATCTCGCGGATGCGCGACCACTTGGCCAGCAGGGCATCGTCCTGCGGCTTGAAGTCGGCATAGGTTTCCAGGAAGATGGATTCGGACTGGCCAAACACCTTCCAGGCCTCTTCGGCGGTAAAGCTCAGGAAGGGCGCCATCCAGCGCAGCATGGCATGCGTGATCTGCCACAGCGCGGTTTGCGCGCTGCGCCGTGCCAGTGATTTCGGGCCCGTCGTGTAAAGCCGGTCTTTCAGGATGTCGAGGTAGAAGGCGCCCAGGTCTTCGCTGCAATAAATCTGCAGCTTGGAGACCACCGGATGGAATTCATACACCTCGTAGTGCGCCAGGATGTCGGTCTGCAGTTGGGCCGCGCGGCTCAGCGCGTAGCGGTCTATCTCCAGCATGTCTTCATACGGCACGGCGTCTTTGGCCGGATCGAAATCGCTCACGTTGGCCATCAAAAAGCGCAGCGTGTTGCGGATGCGGCGGTAGGCGTCCACCACGCGGGCCAGGATTTTGTCGTCAATGCCCAGGTCGCCCGAGTAATCGGTCGACGCGCACCACAGGCGGATGATTTCGGCGCCCAGCTTGTCGCTGACCTCCTGCGGCACCACCACATTGCCCTCGCTCTTGCTCATCTTGCGGCCCTTGCCGTCCACCGTGAAGCCGTGGGTCAGCAAGCCCTTGTAGGGCGCGTGATCGTACATGGCGCAAGCGGTGAGCAGTGAGGAGTGGAACCAGCCGCGGTGCTGGTCATGGCCTTCCAGGTACAGGTCGGCCGGCCAAGTCGACTGCGCGGCGTGGCTATGCCGCAGCACGTGGTCGTGCGTGGTGCCCGAGTCAAACCACACGTCGAGGATGTCGGTGCTCTTGATGTAGTCAGGGGCGTCGGCGCCTATGATGGATTCGGCGCTGGCCTTGCTCCAGGCCTCGATGCCGCCGGCCTGCACCATGTCGGCGGCCTGGTCCATGATCTCCATGGTGCGCGGGTGCAGCTCGCCGGTGGCGGTGTGGATGAAGAAGGGCAGGGGCACGCCCCAGTTGCGCTGGCGGCTGATGCACCAGTCGGGCCGGCCGGCAATCATGCCCTGCAGGCGCGCCTTGCCGTTTTCCGGGTAGAAACTGGTTGCCTCGATGGCCGCCAAAGCCAGCTGGCGCAGGGTCTTGCCGGCCTTGTCCTTGGTGAAGACGCCTTCGCCCTCATCCATGCGCACAAACCACTGGGCTGCGGCGCGGTAAATCACCGGCGTCTTGTGGCGCCAGCAATGCGGGTAGCTGTGAACGATGTCATGGGTGTCGAACAGGCGGCCATGCTCGCGCAGCTTCTCGATGATCAGCGGCGCGGCTTTCCAGATGTTGAGGCCGCCGAACAGCGCCAGCTCATCGACATAACGGCCGTTGCCCTGCACCGGGTTCAGGATGTCGTCGGAGCTTATGCCATTGGCGATGCAGGAGTTAAAGTCTTCCACGCCGTAGGCGGGCGAGGAATGCACGATACCCGTGCCGTCGTCGGCGGTGGCGTAGTCGGCCAGGAACACCGGGCTGAAGCGGTGGTAGCCCTGGTTTCCGTTCTCGTCTTTCACGTCATAAAACGGGTGCATGAACTTCAGCAGCGCCAGGTTTTTGCCCTGCGTGGTGGCCAGCACGGTGCCGGCGAGCTGGTAGCGCTCCAGGCATTTCTCGACCAGTGACGCGGCCAGCAGCAAAATGCCGCGCTCGGTATCGACCAGCGCGTAGTCCAGCTCGGGGTTGAGATTCAGCGCCTGGTTGGCCGGGATGGTCCAGGCGGTGGTGGTCCAGATCACTGCGAAGGCGTCCTTGGCCAGGCTCTTCAGGCCAAAGGCGGCGGCCAGCTTATTGGGCTCGGCGCATTTGAAGCCGACGTCCAGCGTCTGCGATTTCTTGTCGGCGTATTCGATTTCAAACTCAGCCAGCGATGAGCCGCAGTCAAAACACCAGTACACGGGTTTCAGGCCGCGGTAGACAAAGCCGCGTTCCATGATGCGTTTGAGCGCGCGGATTTCCTGGGCTTCGTTGCCGAAGTCCATGGTGCGGTAGGGATTGTCCCATTCGCCCAGCACGCCCAGGCGTTTGAAGTCGGCCATCTGGCCGGCGATCTGCTCGGTGGCAAAGGCGCGGCTTTTGGCCTGCACTTCATCGCGCGGCAGGTTGCGCCCGTGCAGTTTTTCAATGGCGTTTTCGATGGGCAGGCCGTGGCAGTCCCAGCCCGGCACATAGATGGCGTCCAGGCCCTTGAGCTGGCGCGCCTTGACGATCATGTCCTTGAGGACCTTGTTGACGGCATGGCCGATGTGGATCTTGCCGTTGGCGTAGGGCGGGCCGTCATGCAGCACAAACTTGGGCGCGCCGCAGCGTGCGTCGCGCAGTTTTTTGTAAATGCCCTTGTCTTCCCATTCCTTGACCCAGCCGGCCTCGCGCTTGGGCAGGTCGCCGCGCATGGGGAAGGGGGTATCGGGCAGGTTCAGGGTGCTGCGGTAATCGGGTTTGGTGTCAGACATGGGATGCTTTTGTTGAGGGCGGCCTGAAGAGGCAAGGCTGCCGGAAAGACGGGGCGGGAAGAAAGCCGTTCGCCGACAATGCGGGAGGCGAAGACAAGGGCCAGGCGACGAGATCGTCTAAATTCGGTCGCGCGTGGTCTGGCGGCTGGTTTCCGTGTGCATCGAGGCTGAAAATGACTGGGCAAAAAATGCCCGTGCATCGTCACAGTCCTTGGCAATCCCCGCTTTGAGGCTGTCCAGACCGTCGTATTTCAGTTCGTCGTGCAGTTTGTGTAGCAGTTCCACGTGAATGATTTTACCGTATGCCCCTTCCTCACCCAGGCTGGCGGGCCAGTCCAGGCAATGCGTTTCGAGCAATACCCGGCCGCCGTTGACGTCGTCAGGGTCGATCGAGGGGCGGATGCCCAGATTGGCGACCCCGGGCAGGGGCGCGCCGGACAAGCCGTACACCTGCACCGCAAAAATCCCGCTGGCGGCCGGTTTCCAGTGGCTGAAGCGCAGATTGACGGTGCGAAAACCCAGGTCGCGGCCCAATTTGCGGCCATGCACCACATGGCCGGAGATGCTGTAGGGCCGGCCCAGCAGGCCGGCCACCTGCCCCATATTGCCCTGCGCCAGGGCCTCGCGCACGGCCGAGCTGGACACCCGGGTGCCGTGCACCTCGTAGCTGTTCATGCGGGCGACGTCAAAACCCAGGCGCTCGCCGGCCGCGTCCAGCATGGCGTAGTCGCCTGCGCGTTTGACGCCAAAGCGGAAATCATCGCCCACCAGCACATACCTTGTGCCCAGTCCACGTACCAGCACGTCCTGGATAAAGGTTTCGGGCGGCTGCGATGACAGCCGTGCGTCAAAGGGCAGCACCACGCACTGGTCTATGCCGCAGCGGGCCAGTTCGGTGAGTTTGTCGCGCAGGGTGGCAATGCGCGCGGGCGCGATTTCGGGCTTGCGGGCGACGGCGGCGAAGTAGTCACGCGGATGCGGCTCAAAGCTCAAGACGCAACTGGGCACACCGCGGTGCTGGGCCTCGTTCTTAAGCAGCGCCAGCATGGCCTGGTGGCCGCGGTGCACGCCATCGAAATTGCCGATGGTCAGGGCGCATTGAGGCGCCAGTTGGGGGTGTTGGTAGCCGCGGAAAACTTTCATGGGACTAATTATCGTTTTTATAGCGTCGGCACTGCGTTGGATTGGGCCGGGAAATGAAGGGCTCGCGATTTGAACCTGTTTGTCACCAATTAGCGGTATATTGGGTAAACCGACAGCTTGATACCGCGTTTCCATCTTTATGGAGGTTCGTTTTGAAGGTCCTGAAACTCTCAGCCCAGGGGTTGCCACAATCGTGGATCAGCCTCGAACAGGCCGTATTGCACTACGCGGCCGATGAAGTGCGCTGGGAGATGGGCGCGCGTATCGCCACCTTTCACGGCGGCCACAACGCGATCACGGGCAACCAGTCCATCATCACGGTCAACAGCATCATAGGCACCAAGGGCGTGCCCAACATCAACCCGTTTGAGCTGAAGCCGGGGCTGACCAACAGCAAGCTGTTCACGCGCGACCGCAATGTGTGCGCCTACTGCGGCGGCCATTTCTTTGAAGAACACCTGACGCGCGAACACATCATTCCCTTCGCCCAGAACGGCATCGACAGCTGGATGAATGTGGTCACGGCCTGCCGGCCCTGCAACCACCGCAAAAGCAGCCGCACGCCCGAGCAGGCCCACATGCCGCTGCTCTACACGCCTTATGTTCCCAGCCTCTGGGAAGACTTCATTTTGCGCAACCGCCGTATCCTGGTCGACCAGATGGAGTTTTTGATGGCGCATGTGCCCAAGACCTCGCGCTTGCTCAGTTAGTGGCTCTTTGTGGACGTGGAAAAGCTTGGCGCAGGGCCGAAATTCGCCGGTTGTCCATGGTTGAGTGAGGGTTTTCCCTTGCTTCGACTTGCGTCATGATCGTTCGAGAGCGACCTTCCGGCCTGCGCCTGTTTTTCCTGCTGCGCGGTTCGGTGCTGCCAAGAATTCGAAGCGCCTTGCTGGTCAGTACGCTGAGCGCCATCCTGGTGACGATTGCCCACGGCAATTTATTCACGGTGAAGATCACGCTGACGACCATTCCGTTCACGCTGATCGGTTTGCCGCTGGCCATTTTTCTGGGCTTTCGCAATTCCGCCGCCTTCGACCGTTACTGGGAGGGGCGCAAGCTGTGGGGCGAGCTGGTGCACAGATGCCGTTCGCTCTCCAGGCAGTGCCAGAGCTTCATGGCGCCCGCAGGCCTGCCCGGCCAGGCGCCTGCCGTCGATGCCATGCACCAGCGCATCGTCTACCGCGCCATCGCCTATGTGCATGCCCTGCGCCTGCAGCTGCGCGACCAGCGGGATGGCAGCGAGCTGCGGCGCTGGGTCCCCGAGGCCGAGTGGCCGGCCATTGAAAAGGCCTGCAGCAAGCCCGACGCGGTGATGCTGCAAATCGGCAAGGAACTGGGGCAGTGCCAGCAACAGGGGCGGATTGACGCCTGCCTGGCCGCCACCATAGACGCCACGCTGTCGTCCATGACGGCGGCGGCGGCGTCCTGCGAGCGCATCAAGAGCACCCCCGTGCCTTTTTCCTACACGTTGCTGCTGCATAGAACGGCTTATCTGTATTGTTTTTTGCTGCCCTTCGGCCTGGTGGACACCATCGGTTTCATGACCCCCTTTGTGGTGGCCATCGTGGCCTACACCTTCTTTGGACTCGATGCGCTGGGCGATGAGCTCGAGGAGCCCTTTGGTCTGGAGCCCAACGACCTGCCGCTCGATACCCTGTGCCGGACCATAGAGATCAACCTGCTGGAATCGCTGGGTGAAACCGCACCGGCCGAGCTGGCGCCGGTGGGCTACCGCCTGACCTGAGACGCCTGGGCGACCGGGCTGCCTGGGCCCGGTGGTCGTTTCAGGCGAAAACGCCTGCCGTGTCCTGCATGCGCGCAGACACTTCGCCGAGCTGGTGCAGGGTGTCGCCAAACGTCAATTCGAGCTGGGTGAGCTTCTTGAAATAGTGGCTGACGATGTACTCGTCGGTCACGCCGATGCCGCCATGCAGCTGCACCGCCTGCTGGCCGACAAAGCGCATGGAGACGCCCAGCTGGTACTTGGCGCGGGCCAGCGCCCGGCGGCGCTCATCGGTCGCCTCATTGAGCTTCAGGGCGGCGTAATAGCTCATGGAGCGGGCCAGTTCGAGCTGCATCTTCATGTCGGCGATGCGGTGGCGCAGTGCCTGGAAGCTGCCAATGGCCACGCCGAACTGTTTGCGCGTGTTCAGGTACTCCACGGTGATCGCCAGGGTCTTGTCCATCACGCCCACGGCTTCGGCGCAAACCGCGGCGATGCCGATGTCAATGCCATGCGCCAGGGCCGCCAGGCCGTCGGTGGTGAGCAGCGTTGCCGGCGCATGGCTGAGCCTGAGGTCGGCGGCGCGTCCGCCATCCTGCGTGCGGTAGCCGCGGGTGCTCACGCCGGTGGCGCTGCGCTCCACCAAAAACAGCGCCATCCGGCCATTGGCCATGGCGGGCACGATGAAGGCATCGGCCTGGTCGCCCACGGGGACTATGTTTTTTATAGCGTCAAGCGACCAGGTGTCGCCGGCTGGCGTCGCTTTTGCTTCACATTTTTCAAAATGGTAGCGGGCGGCGCGTTCCTGGTAGGCCAGCACCACCAGGCTTTCGCCGGCGGCGATCCGGGGCAGCCAGACCGATTGGAGGGCCTGCGGCGCGTAGCCGGACAGCAGGCCACCGGCGATCAGCGTCTGGGCGAAGGGCTCCAGCACGATGCCGCGCCCGAGTTCTTCCATCACCACCATGCCGTCGACGGGGCCCATGCCTAGGCCGCCATGCTCCTCGGCAATGTAGAGGCCGGGCAGGCCCAATTCGGCCAGTTCGCCATAGGCTTGGCGTGAGAAACCACCGGCCTTGGTGATGCTGCGGCGGCGCTGGAAGTCGTAGCCCTTGTCCACCCACTTGCGAACCGCGTCGCGCAGTTGTTCCTGGTCGTCTGTGAAATCAAAGTCCATTTTTAATCCTTGCGTAGCCTTGCTGAAAGCCCCCTCTCGGAGGGGGTGCGGGGGAGCGGTCCTGTTTCGCAAAGCGAAAAATCGTCGCCATCCCGGAACAGTTTTTTAGCTCAATACCGTCTGAGCGACGATATTTCGCTGCACTTCATTGGAGCCGCCGTAAATCGTGGTTTTGCGCAGGTTGAAATAGGTTGAGGCCAGGGGGGCGTTGGCCGCCAGGCCACCGGGGAAGTCGCCTTGCCAGCCGGCTTCCATGGCTTCCTCGATGAAGGGCAGGCTGTAGGGGCCTGCCGCCAGCATCATGAGTTCGCTGTAGCGCTGCTGGATTTCGCTGCCGCGGATCTTCAGCAGGCCGGCAATGTCCAGCGAATTTTTGCCGGACTTTTCGGCCGAAAGCACACGCAGCACCAGCATTTCCAGCGCCACGATATCGACTTCCAGCCTGGCAATTTCATCGCGGAAACGCAGGTCCTCGTAAACGCCTTCGGCCTTGGCGATGCGCTTGAGGCGCTCGAGTTCGCGCTTGGAGCGGTTCACGTCGGCGATGTTGGTGCGCTCATGGCTGAGCAGGTGCTTGGCGTAGGTCCAGCCCTTGTTTTCCTCGCCGATCAGGTTCTCGGCCGGCACTTCCACGTTGTCGAAAAAGACCTCATTGACTTCGGCCTCGCCGTCGAGCAGCACGATGGGGCGTACCGACACGCCGGGCGACTTCATGTCTATGAGCAGGAAGGAGATGCCGGCCTGGGGCTTGCCTTCGGTATTGGTGCGCACCAGGCAGAAAATCCACTCGCCGTATTGGCCCAGCGTGGTCCAGGTTTTCTGGCCGTTCACGATATAGACGTCGCCCCGGCCCGGCAGGGTCTTTCTTTCAGCGCGGGTCTTCACCGAGGCCAGGTCGGAGCCCGAGCCCGGTTCGCTGTAGCCCTGGCTCCACCAGACGTCGCCGCTGGCAATGCCGGGCAAAAAGCGCTGTTGCTGCTCCGCATTGCCGAAGGCCATGATGACAGGCGCGACCATGACCGGGCCAAACGGAATGATGCGCGGTGCGCCGGCCATGGCGCATTCTTCTTCAAACAAATGCTTTTGCACGGCGTTCCAGCCCGGGCCGCCGAACTGTTGGGGCCAGGCATAGCCTAGCCAGCCCTTTTTGCCCAGAATCCTGGCCCAGCGCTGCAGGTCGTCACGCGACAGGCGCAGAGCGTTGTGCACCTTGTGGGAAATATCGGCCGGCAGGTTGGCATGAACCCAGGCGCGAATTTCTTCGCGGAAGGCCTGTTCTTCGGGGGTGAAGCTTAAATCCATGAAAATGTCTCCTGTGCGGTGTTTTTAGCACGATCGTTCGCGGCCTGCTGTCAGGCTTGAGACAGGCCCAGCTCCTTGTGCAGGGCGGCCAGCTGGCCCTGAAGCTGCAAGACCTGGGATTCGAGCGCTGCGATGCGCTGTTGCAGGCGCTCGGCCTGGCCCAGGGAAATCGGCTCCGTCTCCGGATCCATGTCCATGGCGCCGTCGCCCGAACTGCGCTGCGCCGGTTGAAGCGTCTCACCGCAAAGTGTGTGCGCCCAGCGCTGCTCCCGCATGCCGGCGGCCCGGGGCAGCTGCAGCACCATGGTGGCGCCACTGTCTTCGCCGCGGGCCTTGAGCTCGGCCAGGGTGTCTTCCACGCTGGCGATGTCGGCGAATTTGTACCAGCGCTCGCTGCTGGTGCGCAGCTCGCCGGGCGTTTGCGGCCCGCGCAGCATGAGCAAGCCCAGCAGGACGGCCTGTGGCTCATTCACACCGAAGCCGCGCTGGAAGTTGTGCTCAAAGCGCGGCACGCGGGAGGAGGCGGCTTCAAACACCAGGCTCTGGGCCTTGAGCGTCTCAAGCGCGGCCTGGGCCTGGGGCTCGCTGAGGTCCATCACCGGGTCGCGGCTGGTTTTCTGGTTGCAGCCCAACAGCAGGGCGTTGAGCGACAGCGGGTAACTGTCGGGCACGGTGCGGGCTTTTTCCATCAGGGTGGCCAGCACGCGGGCTTCGATCAGGGTGAGTGCTCTCATGGGGATAATCCGGAAGTAATGAAAAACATCGTGATCTTAATTTCCGGAGGCGGCTCCAACATGGCAGCCATCGCCCGGGCCGCACAAAAAGAAGCCTGGCAGGAAAAGCGCGGCCTGCGCATTGCCGCGGTCATCAGCAACCAGGCCGACGCACCGGGCCTGGCGCTGGCCAAAAACCTGGGGCTTTCTACCGATGTGTTGTCGCACAAGTCGTTTGACTCGCGCGAGGCCTTCGACGCTGCCCTGATGGCTTGCATTGACCAGCATGCCCCGGCGCTGGTGGTGCTGGCCGGCTTCATGCGCATACTCACGCCAGGCTTTGTGCAGCATTACGCGGGCCGGCTGATCAACATCCATCCCTCGCTGCTGCCGGCCTTCACCGGGCTCAACACCCACCAGCGCGCCATCGATGCCGGCTGCCGGGTGGCGGGCGCCACCGTGCACCAGGTCACGGCCGAGCTGGACCATGGCGCCATCCTGGCGCAGGCGGCGGTGCCCGTGTTGCCGGGCGACACGGCGCAGACGCTGGCGGCCCGCGTGCTGACGCAGGAACACCTGATTTTTCCGCAGGCCGTCCGCTCTTTTTTTTGAGCGCTCCACCTGATGGGTGGGGGCCCGCCCGCGCGGGCGCGGCTTGGCTTTTGTTCGCCTGTTGCTTACGTCGCCTTCAGCGAATGCAGCGCGGCCCTGACGATACTTTGCGCATTGACGCCAAAAAATTCGCGCAGGGCGGCGCGCGTGTCGCTGCGCCCGAAGCCGTCGGTGCCCAGCGTCAGGTAGCTGCGGCCTGCCGGCAGGAAGGCGCGAATGCTTTCGGGCACGGCGCGCACATAGTCGGTGGCGGCGATGATGGGTCCCTGGCTGGCCTGCAGCTGCTGTGTGATGAAGGCTTGCGTCTCGGCTTTCTCATCGTTCAGTGCAGCCTGCTGGCAGGCCGCGCCGTCACGGGCGAGCTCGCTCCAGCTGGTCACGCTGTAGACCGTTGCCGCAATGCCTTGTTCGGCCAGCTGCTGCGCGGCCTTGATCACTTCCGTGAGGATGGCGCCCGAGCCCAGCAGCGTCACATTCTTAAGCGTTTCAGGGCTCTGGCCCTTGTCGGATGAGCGCAGGTAGCTATTGAACTGATAGCAACCGCGAATGATGTCGGCCTCGGCGCCGGGCCGCAGGTCGGGCTGGGCGTAGTTCTCGTTCATCATGGTGACGTAATAAAAAACGTCTTTTTGTTCCACCATCATCTCGCGCATGCCGCAGTCGATGATGACCGCCAGTTCGCAGGCAAAGGCCGGGTCATAGGCCTTGCAGTTGGGAATGGTCGCGGCGATCAGGTGGCTGCTGCCATCCTGGTGCTGCAGGCCTTCGCCACCCAGCGTGGTGCGGCCCGAGGTCGCGCCCAGCAGGAAGCCGCGTGCGCGCTGGTCGGCGGCGGCCCAGATCTGGTCGCCCACGCGCTGAAAGCCGAACATGGAGTAGTAGATGTAGAAGGGCAGCATGGCCAGCCCATGCACGCTGTAGCTGGTGGCCGCGGCCGTCCAGCTCGCCAGGGCGCCGGCTTCGCTGATGCCTTCTTCCAGAATCTGGCCGTCGAGCGCCTCGCGGTAGCTGAGCACCGAGCCTATGTCTTCGGGCGCATAGCGCTGGCCCACGCTGGAGTAAATGCCGACCTGCTTGAACAGGTTGGCCATGCCAAAGGTGCGCGCCTCGTCGGCGACGATGGGCACGATTTTCGGGCCCAGCGCCGGGTCTTTCAGCAGGCCGCCCAGCATGCGCACAAAGGCCATGGTGGTGCTCATTTCCTTGCTATCGGCGGCGAGTGCAAAGCTGGCGTAGGAGGGCAGGGGCGGTATGGCCACCAGGTCTGCCGCCGTCTCGCGCCGGGGCAGGTAGCCACCCAGCGCGGCGCGCTTGGCATGCAGGTACTGCATTTCGGGGCTGTCGGCGTCGGGTTTGTAAAAGGCGATGTGTTTGGCCTGCTCGTCGCTGAGCGGCAGGTTGAAGCGGTTGCGAAATTCCAGCAGATCGCTTTCGTCGAATTTCTTTTGCGAATGCGTGGTCATCTTGCCCTGGCCGGCGCTGCCCATGCCATAGCCCTTTTTGGTGTGCGCCAGGATCACCGTGGGCTGGCCCCGGTGATTCGCCGCGGCCGCGTAGGCGGCGTGGATCTTCACCAGGTCGTGGCCGCCGCGTTTGAGCCGGTCGATCTGCTCATCGGTCATGCCTTGGGCCAGGCGCGCCAGTTCTTCGTTCTGGCCGAAGAAGTTGTCGCGGTTGAAGCGGCCATCCTTGGCGGCAAAGGTCTGCATCTGGCCATCGACGGTGTGGGCGAAGGCCTGGGTCAATGCGCCCGTGAGGTCGCGTGCAAACAGGCCATCCCAGTCGCTGCCCCAGACCAGCTTGATGACATTCCAGCCGGCGCCGGCAAACAGTTTTTCCAGCTCGTCGATGATGCGGCCGTTGCCGCGCACCGGGCCGTCGAGCCGCTGCAGGTTGCAGTTGACCACCCAGACCAGGTTGTCCAGCCCCTCGCGTGCGGCCAGCGTCAGCGCGCTCATGGACTCCGGCTCGTCCATCTCGCCGTCGCCGAACACGCCCCAGACCTTGCGGCCCGCGCAATCGAGCAGGCGCCGGTGCGTGAGGTAGCGCATGAAACGCGCATGGTAGATCGAGCTGATCGGGCCTATGCCCATGGAGCCGGTCGGGAACTGCCAGAAATCCGGCATCAGGTAGGGGTGAGGGTAGCTGCACAGGCCCTGCGCATCCTGGCCGGGCGCGGTGAGTTCCTGGCGGTAGTGCCCCAAGTCTTTTTCGCTCAGGCGTCCTTCGAGGTAGGCACGCGCATACACGCCTGGTGCGCTGTGCGGCTGGAAGAAGACCAGGTCGCCGCGGTGCTGGCCTTCACCCACGCCTTCGCGCGCGTGAAAGAAATGGTTGAAGCCGGTTTCAAACAGGTCGGCGGCGCTGGCGTAGCTGGCAATGTGGCCACCGAGCTCGGCCGAGCCGCCTGTCTCGGCCTGGTTGGCGCGCACCACCATGGCCAGCGCGTTCCAGCGCATCAGCGAGGCCAGCCGTTCTTCCAGCGCCAGATCGCCCGGAAACACCGGCTGCTCGTTCACGCCTATGGTGTTGATGTAGGGCGTGGACAGCTCGGGCTGCCAGCCTATGCGCCGGGCGCGGGCAAGCCGGCTTAATTCGTCCAGCATCTGGCGCGCGCGGGCCGGGCCCTGGGTGGCGGCCAGGGCTTCAAATGCCTCGCGCCACTCCGCAGTTTCCTGCGGGTCGGGATCGGGCGTCGCGTTGAAGGAGGCGTCGGCTTGCATCAGAAGGTGCTGGGGTGTGGCGTGGTTCATGGCGCTAACCACTTTACGCATTTTGAGGCGGGAGATGTTGCTTTAATATGGGGATGAAGCTATTCATGGCGGCATAAAATTCTGCGGAAATCAAATTTTACGAACAATGCAGCTTGATAATTTGGATTTAAAGATTCTTGATGAGCTTCAGCGCGACGGCTCGCTGTCCAACGTCGAGCTGGCCCGGCGCGTCCATTTGAGCCCTTCGCCCTGCCTGGCGCGTGTCAAGGCTTTGCAAGCCGCCAAGGTGATAGACCGCTATGTGGCGATTGCCAGCGCGGCGGCGCTGGGCTTGGGCCTGAACGTATTCATTTCCATCAGCCTGCGCTCGCAGAGCAAGGAATCGCTGGCCGAGTTCGAGCGGCGCATCGCCGAGCATGACGAGGTGATGGAGTGCTATTTGATGAGCGGCGACAGCGACTACCTGATCCGCGTGGCGGTGGCCGATATAGGCGCGCTGGAGAAATTCATCCTGGAGCAGCTCTCGCCGATTCCCGGCATTGAGAAAATCCGGTCGAGTTTTGCGCTTAAGCAGGTGCGGTATAAAACTGCGTTGCCTTTGCCGCGGGGTGGGTAGTTTGGTGCTGGTTGGGCGTGGCTGTTGATGAAATTGGCGTTCTGCCCAAGTGAAATATGCGTAAACAGCTATTGAATTGATAGCGAGTTGGCTTTGCTGAAGGTGGCTGGCCGGGGGTAGCCCGGCGGCTACTCACTTTCTTTTGCTTCGCCAAAAGAAAGTAAGCAAAGAAAAGGCGACCCTACTGTCTGCGACCCTTCGCTGCGCTACGGGCACCCTGCGGTGCTCAGTCCAGCCGGGGTCTCGTGCAAACTCGCCTGCGGCTCAAACAAGCACGAGCCCTGATCCGTCTGGCCCTGCGCTCCTCAGCGCATACAGAAAGGGTAGAGGGCAGAGAAAAACCAATACCAACAGCCAAATTCCGCAGAACGCGCCATGCGCGTTCTGCTCCCCGATCCCGATTTCTTTGTTCCAAACCCGTCCTGGCTGGGCCGAGCAGCGCAGATGGAGGCGGGATCAGGGCCGCAGTTGTTTGAGCCGAAGGCGAGTTCTGCGGACCCCCGCCGGAATCGAGCAGCGCAGGGTGCCCGTAGCGAAGCGTAGGGACCCAGACTGCGGGTCGCCTTCTCTTTGCTTACTTTCTCTTGGCGAAG
>NZ_BCYO01000021.1 GCF_001598235.1 Polaromonas jejuensis NBRC 106434
CTAAGCCAGTGCGTGGCGCTACATTGGAGGTCTTGCTGACGAGCCCTGCTGCTCGCAACGCGAGGAGCCGAGGAGACATTAAAAGCAATTACACAAGCAAACAAACATTCCACGAGGTGTTTTTTTGACAAAAGCGCTGGTAACCCCAGCGCTTTTTTTATGCCCGCCAGGATTCAGCCATGGCACCGCCTGTTTCACCTAAAAAGGCCAGCAGCCCTTTATTTACGGGCGTCACCAGCTATCAATAGTGCAGCAAATAGCCCCCTGGAGGGAGTGAGACAATCCCCGGCATGGAATTATTCTTTGTCTCGTTCGCCTCCCTGCTGGCCGGTTTTGTGGATGCCATCGTGGGCGGCGGCGGCCTGATTCTGGTGCCCACCCTGTTTGCCGTCTTTCCCACCACGCACCCCGCCACCCTGTTTGGCGTGAACAAGGGGGCCTCCATTTGGGGCACCGGCGTGGCCACGGTCCAATATGCCCGGCGTGTCAACATGCGCTGGGCTGCGCTGCTGCCGGCCGCCGCGGCGGGATTTTGCGGCTCGCTGGCCGGTGCCTGGCTGGTGACCGTCATCTCGCCGGGCTTTTTACGCAAGGCCCTGCCCTTTGTCTTGCTGGCGGTGCTGGCCTACACGCTGGTGAAAAAGGAGCTGGGCCGCCACCACACGCCGCGCTTCACCGGCCGCGCCGAAACGGCTGCGGCCTGCTGCATTGGCCTGCTGCTGGGCTTTTACGACGGCTTTTTCGGCCCCGGCACCGGCAGCTTTTTCGTTTTTTTGTTCGTGCGCTGGCTGGGCTATGACTTCCTGAACGCCTCGGCCTCGGCCAAGCTGCTCAACACGGCCACCAACCTGGCGGCGCTGGCGCTGTTTGCGTACAAGGGCCATGTCTGGTGGCATTTCGCCCTGACCATGGCCGTGGCCAATGTGGCGGGCAGCCTGCTGGGCACGCGGCTGGCGCTCAGGCATGGCGCGAGTTTTGTACGCTTGGTGTTTATCCTGGTGGTCAGCGCACTGATTTTGAAGACCGGCTACGACGCGTTCCTGCGCTGAGCCTGGGTTGCCTACAGCTTCAGGGTCAGTTGCCGCCACGGGCCCTCGGTGGCGTCCTGCACCAGCGTGGCCCCTGCAAAGCTGAGCATGCGCGCCCCGGCTGCGGGCAGTCGCAGCACCAGACTGTCTTGCACGGGTGGCCGTGCGCCTTCCCGGGCGACGGCAATGTGCAGGCGCTGAGGCGTGCACGTCACCTGCAGGCGCCACTGCCCATAAGCCCCGCCGCGCCAGGCCTGCGTGAGGCCGTCGTCTTCAAAACACGTGGCCTCGAACTGACCCTCGCCCTGGTACGGAAACACCTGGAAGCCGCGCAGGTCCTCGATCTGCCCGAAATGGATTTCGCCCAAGTTGAGCGGCACGGCGCAGCCTTCGCGCGCCAGCAGCGGCGGCGGGCCGTCCAGCGGTGCGTCCAGGCTCACCCACTGGCCAGCGGCCAGGTAGCGGGCGCTGTGCCAGTCGTACCAGCCCCCGGTGCCGGGCAGCCACACCCGGCGCTCGTGCTGGCCGGGCTCCACCACGGCCGCCACCAGCAGGTTGGGGCCGAGCAGCATGTCGTCGTTTTCATCGAAGCAGCGCGCGTCTTCGGGGAAGTCGTGGTAGGTCGGCCGGATGATGGGCTCGTAGGCGCTGTGGTAGCGCCACACCAGGTCGTACAGGTAGGGCATGAGCCGGCAGCGCAGGTGGATCAACTCGCGGACCTGGGGCGTGACCTCGGGGTACATCCAGGGTTCGTTCACGGTCTTATCGTCGTTCCATGAATGAATGCTGAAGCGCGGCAGGAAGATGCCGTACTGCACCCAGCGTACCAGCAGCTCGGGGCCGGGCGCGGGGCCTGAGAAGCCGCCGATGTCGTGCCCGGTGTTGGACACGCCCGACATGGCCAGGCCCAGGCCCATGCGGATGTTGTAGCGCAGGGTTTCCCAGGCGGTGTAGTTGTCGCCCGACCAGGTCTGCACATAACGCTGCATGCCGGCCGCGCCCGAGCGCGACACGAGGTAGGGCCGGTCTTGCGGTGCGAATTCGGTTTGTGCGGCGTGCGAGGCCTGCATCATCAGCAGGGTCTGCAGTGGCCGGGCTTCGCGCGCCGCGCGCGGCGTGCCGAAGCCGTGGACTCGCGCCTGGTCGCTCCAGATCTCGAATTCGTTGTTGTCGTTCCAGGTGGCGGGAATGCCGAACTGGAGCAGCTGCTCGGTGACCTGCCGCTTCCACCAGGCGATGGTCGCGGGGTTGGTGAAGTCGAGGTAGGCGCCGGTGCCGTCCCAGAACTGCACGGCGGTGGGCTGCCCGTCCGGGTCCTGCACCAGCAGGCCGGCCTGCCTGGCCTCTTCGAAGCGCGGGTGGTCGCGCAGCAGCGCGGGCTTGATGTTGGGCACCAGGCGCACGCCGCGGTCGAGGTAGCTCTGCACGAAGCGCGCCGGATCGGGGAATTTCTCGCGGTTCCAGTGGAACACGTAGCGGCCGGGGCCGATGGAGGTGTAGCCCGAGGAGAGGTGAAACGAATCACAGGGGATGTCGTGCTCCGCGCAGCGCTCGAGGAACTCCCCCATGCGCTCCTGCGCGTTCGGCGCGTCGGTATAACTCATGGTCGAGCCGGAGTAGCCGAGCGCGTAGCGCGGCGGAAAGATCGGCCGGCCGGTGAGCCAGGTGTAGCGGCGGGTGATCGCGGCCGGGTCGGCACCGGCGATGTAGTAGAGGTCGAGGTCGCCGTGGTCGGCCACGAAGTAGCGGTAGTGGCCGTGGTAGTTGTCCATCTCGCGGCCCATGTCGAAGCTGCAGTCGGACAGGGTGTCGTAGAACAGGCCATAACACAGGCTCGACAGGCCCGCGTCCTGCTCGACGCCCTTGCGGGTGATGTAGAACGGGATGTGCTTGTACAACGGGTCGGTGCTGCGCGCGCTGTAACCCATGGGGTCGAGGTTGCACATGCGGTAGCGCTGGCCGGCGCGGTTGGCGTCGCCGGCGCGTTCCCCCAGGCCGAAATAGGCCTCGCCGCGATCGCGCTGCAGGTAGTGGTAGACGCGCTCGTCCCACCAGCCGAAGTTGTAGCTCTGGGTGGGACGGTCGGCGGCGGTGGCTTGCCACTGGCCGTGGTGCTGGCTTTCCCAGCGGCAGAAGAAGCCTTCGAGCGCGATGGTCAAGCGGACCGACTTGGTGGTGATGCGCAGCTGCGCGGCGTCTTGTGTCAGTTCGAAGGTCGGCAGGGAAAAGCCACTCACATCGAAGCGGTCGCGGCCTTCGACGGGCAGATTTTCCAGGCCCGGCGCGACCGTCCAGGTGCGCGGCATCTGCAACTGGCCTTGCGGCAGCACCAGTACGCGCACGATGTCTTCTTCAAGCACCCAGATGTGGGCCACGGCGCCGCCGGCGCTGTTCAGGACGAGGTGGTTGCCGCTGCGCGATTGCAGGGCGAATACGGGAGCTTGGTCGAGGCGCATGGTCGGCTTCTCAGGATTTGGTGGAGGCGTGACGCTCAAAGACGCAGGCCGTTCTGGTCGAAATAATGCAGGTGTTCCGCGGGCGCGCTCACCTTGACGGTGTCGCCGCGCTGGATGGAGGTCTGGCCGTTCAGGATGAGTTCGAAAGGCCCGTCGGCCACCACGTGGCCGTGCAGGATGCTGGTGCTGCCCAGTTGCTCGACCTGCGACACCGTCATCTGCAGAGGACCGTCCTGGACCAGCTGCGCGTGTTCCGGGCGGATGCCCACGGTGTGTGTGCCGGGCTTGGCGCCGGGCATCTGCGCCACCGGCACGAAGTTCATGCGCGGGCTGCCGATGAAGCCGGCCACGAACTGGTTGCAGGGCCGGTTGTACAGCTCCAGCGGCGAGCCGACCTGCTCGATGCGGCCGGCGCGCAGGACCACGATCTTGTCGGCCATGGTCATGGCCTCGACCTGGTCGTGGGTGACGTAGACCATGGTGGCGCCCAGGCGGGCGTGCAGGTCGCGGATCTCCGCGCGCATGGACACGCGCAGCTCGGCGTCCAGGTTGGACAGGGGTTCGTCGAACAGGAACAGTTTCGGCTCACGCACAATGGAGCGGCCGATGGCCACGCGCTGGCGCTGGCCGCCCGAGAGCTGGGTCGGCTTGCGCTGCAGCAGCGGCGCGAGTTGCAGCATGGTGGCGGCGGCGTTGACCTTGCTTTCGATGACCGACTTGGCCACGCCCAGGTTCTCCAGGCCGAAGGCCATGTTGTCGTAGACGCTCATGTGCGGGTACAGCGCATAGGACTGGAACACCATGGAGCAGCCGCGGTGCGCGGCCGAGACCTCGTTGACACGCTGGCCGTCGATGCGGATGTCGCCGCTGCTGGCCGGCTCCAGCCCCGAGATGATGCGCAGCAGCGTGGATTTTCCGCAGCCCGAGGGGCCGACGAAGACCACGAATTCACCGTCGGAAACGGTCAGGTCCACACCATGGATGATGGTGGTCTTGTCGAAGGTTTTGACGACGCTGGCGAGTTCAAGAGTAGCCACGAGAAAGTCCTATGGGGGTTGTTCCGTTTCTCAATCAATCGTGAACGCGAAGCCGAAGCGCAGACAGTACAGACGTACGGCAGGCGAAGGCGACAAAGTGCACGGTTGATTCAGGAATGGAGTTACTTCACACCGGCGCTGGCGATGCCGGTGGCGATGTACTTCTGCAAAAAGGTGAAGACCAGGCTGATCGGGATCAAGGTGATGACGGTCATGGCCAGCAGGTAATGCCACTGCGTGTTGAGTTCGCCCTGGAAGGCGTTGAGCGCGAGCTGCAGGGTGAAATGTTCCGACTTGGACAGCACGATCAACGGCCAGAGGAAGTCGTTCCAGCGCCACATGAAGGAGAAGATGGCCAGCACCGCCATGGCCGGCGCGGCCAGCGGCAGGATGATCTTCCAGTAGATGCGCCATTCGCTGGCGTTGTCCATGCGCGCGGCCTCCAGCAGTTCGTCGGGAATGGTCAACATGTACTGGCGCAGCAGGAACACGCCGGTGGGCGTGGCCACGGCAGGCAGGATCACGCCCCACAGGTTGTTCAGCAGGCCCATGCCCGAGATCACCAGGAAGGCCGGCACCAGGATGATGGTGGGCGGGATCATCAGGGTGGCGATGATCAGCACGAACACCGTCTTCTGGCCGGTGAACTGGTATTTGGACAGCGCGAAGGCCGCCATCGAGTTGAACAGCAGCGTGATGAGGGTGGCGACCACGGTGATGAACACGCTGTTCCACAGGTAGGTGCCGAAGGCGAACTTGCCGAACAGCTCGGTGTAGTTGCCGCCCGCGAACTTGAGCGCATTGACCGGCTGGCGGTCATTGATGTTGACGCGGATTTCGGTCTGCGGCTGCTGCGGGTCGACCATGGTGGCCATGATGCCGATGCGGCGCACCTGGGCCAGTTCACGCGTCTGGCCTTGCTCGTCCTTGGCCAGGAACAGCGGCAGGGGTTTCTCGTGGCCGGCCACCACCACCTCTTTCTGGCTGTAGGGCAGGAAACTCGGAGGGAACTGGGTCAGCGCGCTTTCGGTCTTGAAAGACGACATGACCAGCCACAGCACCGGGCCGAACATCACGATCAGGCCCATCAGCAGGTAGGCGTAGGACAGCCAGTCCGTCCAGTGCAAACGGTTGCGGCCGCGGGTACGGGTGAGGAAATTCGCCATCGCTCGATCCTTGTTTCTCGCTTATTTCTTCACTTTGCCGGCGTCGCCGGCCTTGGACAGCCGCAGCTGCGCCAAGGTCAGGCCCATCAGGCCGACGGCCAGGATCAGCGAGGCCGCAGCCGCCAGGCCGTAGAGGTGGATCTGCTCGGCAAAACCCGTCTGGTAGATGTACTGCACGATGAAGGTGGTGGCCGAGCCCGGGCCGCCGCCGGTGAGCACGAAGGCTTCGTCAAAGGTTTGCACCGCGCGGATCATCACCAGCACCAGCACCACGATCAGGTTGGGCATCAGCAGCGGCAGGGTGATGCGCGTCAACACGCGCCACGGCGGGGCGGCATCCATCTCGGCGGCCTCGTACACGTCCTTCGGGATGGCCTGCAGGCCGGCCAGCAGGATCAGGGTGTAGAAACCCATGTGGGCCCAGATCGACACCACCACCACCCAGAAGAAGGCCCACTGGCGGTCCAGCAGCCAGTCCATCGGCGTGCTCCCCATGGCCACCAGGCCGGCGTTGAACACACCCTGGCTTTGCAGCAGCCATTTCCAGATCAGCGCCACCACCACGGGCGACAGCAGTACGGGATAGAAGAACACGCCGCGCCAGAAGCCGCGGCCGATGATCTTGCGGTTCAGCACCAGGGCCGTCACCAGCGAGAAGAACACCATCAACATCACTTGCATCAGGCTGAACTGGACGGTGTTGAAGATAGAGCGCCAGAAAATGTCGGTGCGGCAGGTCTGCAGGTCGGCGTAGTCGCGGCATTCGAGCAGGATGGAGAAATTCTCCAGTCCGGTGAATGGGCGCTGCGTGGGCAGCAGATTCACGCCGCCAGTGACCACGTACACGAGGTTCACCACGATCGGCAGGAAGGTGAAGATGCTGATCACCACCAGGTTGGGCCCGACGAAGAGCCAGCCGATGCGCGAGGCACCGAGCCATTTCTGGCCCAGCCGGAAGACCGGCTCGAACAGGTTGAAGCAAAAGCCCAGCAGGCTGGAAAACACCGACATACCGACTCCTATCCATCACCCCGACCGGGCCCGCCATGCATCGGGCTTTTGCTCCCGTTCATTTCTCGGCCTGCTTGACCGCTTCGGTCATGTCCGCGCTGATCTTGGTGACGGCTTCGTCCACGCTGATTTCACCCACGATGGCCTGGGTGACGCGGGTCACGGTGGGCAGCATCAGGGCGCGGTTGTACTTGTAGCCCTGCAGGGCATAGGCCGCCGGCGCCAGCGTTGCGGTGCCGCTGGTGAATACGCCGAGCGCCGCTTGCGCCGCAGGACCTGCGGAGGGGTAGCTCACGCCCTTCTTGGCGACACCCGCGTGGGCCGGGATGTTGTTGGTCCGGGAGACGAATTCGGCGACGTTGGCTTCCTGCGCCATGAAGTCGAGGAACTGGCCCACCTCCTTGGGCGACTTGGTGGTCTTCAAGGCCACCCAGGCGGCGCCGCCGGGCATGCCGGAGCAGGCGGCCGGGCCGCACGGATTGGGCGCGGCCACCCAGTCGAACGCATTGCCGATTTCTTTTTGCATGCGGTTGATCTGCCAGGAGCCCGACAGGATCATCACCAGCCGGCCGTTCTTGAACTCGCCCACGGTGTCGGCATAGCTGGAGCCACCCGAGCCGCCCCACACGTCCTTGAGCATGGTGCCGTCCTTGTGCCAGCCGACGAACTTGCCCACCGCGGTCTTGTAGCCCGGGTCCAATGCCAGGTTGCCCTTGGCGTCGAAAATCTTGGCGCCGTAGCTGATGGCCGGTCCGGCGAAGCGGTGGCCGGAACGGTCCCAGGCCATGGCCGCCGGCGTCTGGGTTGCCTTGGCCACTTTGCGGCTGGCGTCCACCCACTCTTCCCAAGTGGCTTTCGGGCCGGGCATTGGCACCTTGGCTTGTTCAAACAGCGTCTTGTTGACGAACGGGCCGGTCATGGTCAGCTGCGACAGGAAGCCGTAGATGCCCTTGTCGCCCGCCTTGTTGCGCATCCAGGGCAGGGTGCTGCCGAAGTTGGCTTCCCAGTACTTGCGGTCTTTCACGTAGGGGCCTATGTCGAGGTAGTTCTTCGACAGGCCGCCGATTTCGGCCACGCGCGCGATGTCGGGCCCCTGCCCCGCAGCGAGCTGGATCGGCAACTGCTCGACGACCGTCTTGTAGGGCACCACGTCCAGGATCACCTTGGCGCCGGCATGCTGGGCTTCATAACGCTTGATGAGCTCGGCCGTGACGTCGCATTCATTGCCATCCTGGTAGCACATGACGCGGATGTCAGCGAACGCGGCGGCAGGCAGCACGGCAGCGGCCAGGCCCAGCACGCCCACGCCGAAGGCGGCTTTGACAGGACGCGGCACGATGGATGGGCGCAAAGTATTGGAATGGAGCTTCATATGTCTTGCCTCTTTCTTGCTGTGTAGGGTTTAGCGGACCATGGCATGGTGCGACCTGGAACTGGATGGTGCGAGATTTTCTTCTGTTATCGTTAACATACCGGGTAATACTAGCGCCCATGCCTCACTAGAAAACAGAGGGTTTACCCCTATATTTAGGCTTGTTTCGCAAGAAAATGGCGGTGTACCGGCTTGTTTACCAACATTGTTATTGATAACAATCATGACTGAATGGTCCGGCTTTCTGGTACACAATCTCTCCATGTCGCAAGCCTTCACTGTTCACGATATCGCCCGGCTCGCCGGAGTGTCCGCCATGACGGTTTCGCGCGCCCTCAACCATCCGGAGCGGGTATCACCCGCACTGCTGGCCCAGGTGCTGGAAGTGGTGCGCCGCACGGGTTTTGTGCCCAACGGCATGGCTGGCGGCCTGCGTTCATCGCGTGCGCGCCTGGTCGCGGCGGTGCTGCCCACGCTGGTGGGACCGGTGTTCCAGGAGACCATCCAGTCGCTCAACCAGACGCTGGACGCTCATGGCTACCAACTGATGATTGGACAAAGCGGCTACAACGAATCACGCGAAGATGCACTGCTCGACGCCATCATCCGCCGCCGACCTGACGGCATCGTGCTCACCGGCATCATGCACTCTGCCGCCGGCCGCCGCCAGTTGCTCGCCTCGGGCATCCCGGTGGTGGAAACCTGGGACTTGACGCCCACACCGATCGACATGCTGGTCGGCTTCTCGAACGAGGAAATCGGCGCCTCGGCATGCGCCTACCTGCAGCAGCGGGGTTACCGCCGGCCGGCACTGATCTGTGGCGGCGACGAGCGGGCACAGCGGCGGGCCGCTGGCTTCCAGCGCATGGCCCGCACCCTGGGTTGGGAGGCCGAACTGCCGGTTTATCTCGCACCCGCCCCCGCCACCCTCGCCTCTGGCCGGGCCGGGCTGTCGGATCTGTTGGCCCGCGCCAGCGGCATCGATGCGGTGTTCTGCAGTTCCGACATGCTGGCGCTGGGCGTGCTCATCGAGGCTCAGGCACGCGGCTTGGCCGTGCCCCAGCAGTTGGCCATCGTGGGGCTGGGGGATCTGGAATTTGCCGCCAGCCTGCAGCCGGCGCTGACCACGGTGCGCATTGACGGCACCCGCATTGGCCAGACGGCGGCGCACTACATCATTGACCGCGCCGAGGGCCATGCCATCGCCCAGCCCATCGTTGATATCGGCTTTACCATCGTCGAACGCGCCACGGCTTGAGGCCGGTCACCACGCCACGCCTGCGTCTTGCCGGACAGCCTGATGGGCACGCGCATGGCGCTCAGGCATGGTGCCGCATTTGTGCGCGTGGTGTTTATCCTGGTGGTCAGCGCGCTAATCCTGAAAACCGGGTTTGACGCCTTCCTGAAATAGCCGGGCCCGGCAGCAGCGGCCGTTCGGGCCCTTGTTCGCGCCCTAATCCGGCTTGGCGCCTGGCAGAGGCGCTGGTGGCGCCGGCTGCGCCGGTTTGCCGGTGGCTTCGGCCAGGGCCGCCTTGGCGGTTTTGGCCACCTCAAGCCCTTTTTCCGTGGCGGCCTGCGGCGCAGCGCCGGCACCGTCGGCGGCCAGCAGGCCGACCATGTCGGCCGCGCGGCGCGGCTTGCCTATGGGAGCAGCGGCCAGCCCCTTTTGCACCGCCACCATGTCTTCCTCGCTGGGGTACTGGCCCATCAGCACGTAATCAAACACCCGCCGCGCGATCGGTGCCGCCACGCCGGCCCCCCAGCCGGCGTTTTCCACGATCACCGCCAGCGCGATCTTGGGGTTGTCGGCCGGTGCAAACGCCATGTACAGCGCGTGGTCGCGCTGGTGCTCTTCCAGCCTGGCCTTGTTGTATTTTTCTTTCTGGCCTATGGTCACCGCCTGCGCCGTGCCGGTCTTGCCGCCTGAGAGGTAAGCCGCACCGGCAAACACCCGGGTGGAGGTCCCCCCCTGCGTCACGCCCACCAGGGCCTTGCGCACGACCGCCACGTTCTCGGGCTTGAAGCCCAGATCAACCGGTGGATCGGCCGGCAGCGGATGCAGCGCGCCGGTCACGGTGTCCTGCGTCGCCATCACCAGGCGTGGCTTGTGCTTGATGCCGTTGTTGGCCAGCGCGGCGGTGGCCTGCGCCAGCTGCAGCATGGTGAAGCTGTTGTAGCCCTGGCCAATGCCCAGCGAGATGGTCTCCCCGGCGAACCACTTCTGCTGCGCGGCGCGTTTGAAATAGCCGCGCTTCCAGGCCTGGTTGGGCAGCACCCCGCGCACTTCGCCGTTGATGTCTATACCGGTGATCTGCCCAAAGCCCAGCGGCGCCATGAAGTCGTGAATGGCTTCCACGCCCAGTTCGTTGGCCAGCGAGTAGAAATACACATTGCTGGACTCGACAATGGCGCGGTTCATGTCCATGATGCCGCCGCGCTCGTTCTCGGGGCTGCCGAAGCGGTGGCCGCCAAACATGTAAAAGCCCGGGTCGTTGACCAAGGCCGTGGGTGAGCGCTTGCCGGTCTGCAAGGCGGCCATGGCCATGAAGGGCTTGTAGGTCGAGCCCGGCGGGTAGGTGCCGCGCAGCGCCCGGTTCAGCAGCGGCTTGTCGAGCGATTCATTCAAGGCCTGCCAGCTCTCCTGGTCGATGCCGTCCACAAACAGGTTGGGATCAAAGGTCGGCTTGCTGACAAACGCCAGCACCTCGCCGGTTTTCGGGTCCAGCGCCACCAGCGCGCCGCGCCGCGAGCCGAACATGTCCTCCACCAGTTTTTGCAGGCCGATGTCCAAAGACAGCATCACGGTGTTGCCGGGCGTGGCGGGATTGCTGGCCAGCCTGCGCACGGCGCGCCCGCCCGCCGAGGTTTCCATCTGCTCGACGCCGGTGGTGCCGTGCAGCTGCTGCTCGAAACTCTGCTCCACCCCCAGCTTGCCGATGTAGTCGGTGCCGCGGTAATTGCCCTCATCGTCGCTGTCGTCGATTTTTTCCTTTTCCGCCTGGTTGATGCGGCCTATGTAGCCCACCACATGGCTGGCCAGTTCGCCGTAGGGATAGCTGCGGAACAGCCGTGCCTTGATGTCGACGCCGGGAAAGCGAAAGCGCTGCGCAGTAAACCGGGCCACTTCCGCGTCGCTCAGGCGCGTGCGTATGGGCAGGGATTCAAAGTTTTTCGCCTCTTCGCGCAGGCGCTTGAAGCGCCGCTTGTCGCGCGGCTGGATGTCCACGAGCTTCTCCAGCGCGGTGATGGTTTCCTCCAGGTTGCCGACCTTGGAGGGCGTGATCTCCAGCGTGTAAGCCGAGTAGTTGCTCGCCAGCACCACGCCGTTGCGGTCCAGAATCAGGCCCCGGTTGGGCACGATGGGCACGATGGCCGTGCGGTTGTTCTCTGCCTGGTCGCTCAGGTCCTCGTGGCGGTATACCTGCAGGTAAACAAGCCGCATCGCCAGCAGGGCAAAGGCGCACAGCACCACCAGGCCCGCCACCAGCACGCGCGTGCGAAAGCGGTACAGGTCGGCTTCGACGTTGCGCAATTCAGTCATGACTGGAAGTGCCCCCACGGCCGCTCACTGCGTGTAGCTCCCTGCCCCCCGCGGGGGGCAGCGCATTACACGCAGCCGAAGGTGAAGTGAAAAGCGTGGGGGCCATTTATAGCGGGCGATTCTCGTCCGGGTTGGGCGCGCGGCGCTGCGGCACGAGCAGCAGCACGCTGACCACCGGCCAGAGCAGGGCCTCGGCCAATGGCGCCACCAGCATGATCCAGCCCGGGAAAATGCCCCCGCCCATCATGCGGATGAGGAGTTCCATGGCGTGCGCCACGGCAAACAGCGGCAACACCTGCACGGCCTGCGACGGCACCGTGAACCAGAGCAGTCGGCGGTGAATCAGGGCGGCAAAAAAACTCAGCGCCGTGTAGGACAGGGCATGCTGGCCCAGCAGCGAAGACTGGTGCACATCCATGCCCAGCCCAAACATGAAGGCCAGGCCAATCCCCACGCGCAGCGGCTGGTGCACATTCCAGAAGACCAGCACCAGGGCCAGAAAATCGGGCATCCAGGGCACGCGCCCCAACGGCAGCATGTCCAGCAGCAGTGCCGCGATCAGGCTGCACCAGATGAACACCGGGTTGGCGGGCAGCAGCAGCTGCTGGCCGGAGCGCATGATCATTTGGCGGCCCCCCTCTTTGGCGGAGCGGCCGGCGCATTGCTGACCGGCCGCGGCGGTATCTGGTTGCCGACGGGCTTGACCACCATGACATGCCGCGCGCCTGTGACGAGCGCTTGCGGCGTGCAGTAAATCTTGGCAAAAGCCGATTCGGCGCGCCGCTCTATGCGGCTGATTTTGGCGACCGGCAGGCCAGGGGGGTAGACGCCATCGATGCCGCTGGTGGTCAGCAGGTCGCCCTCCTGCACGTCCGAATTGCTGCCCATGAAGCGCAGCTCCAGCCCGCTGCCGGCGGCCGCCGGGTCGCCATAGGCCACGCTGCGCGCGCCGGTGCGCATGTTGAGCACGGGAATGGACAGTTCACGGTCCACCAGCAGCGTGACTTCACTGACCAGCGGATGCACCAGCGTGACCTGCCCCAGCACGCCGGACTCGTCGAGAATCGGGGAGCCCACCTCAACGCCCTGGGCCAGACCCTTGTCGATGATGACCTTGCGGGTGTAGGGGTCCGCCGCGTCGTAGAGCACCTCGGCGGCCATGACCGAGGTGGCCAGGTGTTCGCGCAGGTCCAGGAGCTTGCGCAGCCGGCTGTTTTCCTGCGTCAGCTGCTCGACCTGGCTGGCACGCAGCGACTGCAGCGCCAGCTTTTTGCTGGCTTCCCGGCTGTTGGCCTGGGCCTGGCTCAGGCCGGTGAAATACTCGCTGACATTCCTGACCGCGTGCACCGGCTGCAGGGCCAGCCACTGCACCGGGTACAGCGCGGTGGCCAGCACGGCACGCACCGGCTCGGTGACGTGAAACCGGGCGTCAGCCACCATCAAAAACAGCGACAGCGTGCTGAAGAACATCAGCTTGGACAGCGCCGACGGCCCCTGCTTGAAAAAGGGCGGCGGGGATCTGTCAAGGGTTCCTAAGGGCATGGTGCGCTGTCAGGCTGGCCCCGCCTGGTGCGGCGGGGATGCCACACGAAGCGGGGCGTGGGGGGCTATTCCGAGGTGAAGATGGAACCCAGGCGGTCCATGCGCTCCAGCGCGATGCCGCAGCCGCGCACCACGCAGGTCAGCGGGTCTTCGGCCACCAGCACCGCCAGGCCAGTTTCTTCGGCCAGCAGGCGGTCCAGATCGCGCAGCAAGGCGCCGCCGCCGGTCAGCATCATGCCGCGCTCGGCAATGTCGGCGCCCAGTTCGGGCGGCGTATGCTCCAGCGCGGTCTTGACGGCCGACACGATGTTGTTGAGCGGGTCGGTCAGGGCTTCGAGGATTTCGTTGCTCGAAATCGTGAAGCTGCGCGGCACGCCCTCGGACAGGTTGCGGCCCTTGACTTCGATTTCCTTGACTTCAGAGCCCGGAAAGGCCGAACCAATGCTTTTCTTGATGGCCTCGGCGGTCGGCTCGCCGATCAGCATGCCGTAGTTGCGGCGGATGTAGTTGATGATGGCCTCGTCAAAACGGTCGCCGCCGACGCGCACGCTGCCCTTGTAGACCATGCCGCCCAGCGAGATCACGCCGACCTCGGTGGTGCCGCCGCCAATGTCGACGACCATGGAACCGCTGGCTTCCGACACCGGCAGGCCGGCGCCAATCGCGGCGGCCATGGGTTCCTCGATCAGGTAGACGTCGCTGGCACCGGCGCCCAGGGCGCTTTCACGGATGGCGCGGCGCTCGACCTGGGTGGAGCCGCAGGGCACGCAGATGATGATGCGCGGGCTGGGCTTGAACAGGCTGCGCGGATGCACCATCTTGATGAACTGCTTGAGCATCTGCTCGGTCACGGTGAAGTCGGCGATCACGCCGTCTTTCATGGGCCGGATGGCTTCGATGTTGCCGGGCACCTTGCCCAGCATGGCCTTGGCTTCGGAGCCGACGGCCTGGATGGTTTTTTTGCCCTGCGGGCCGCCTTCATGGCGAATCGCCACCACGGACGGCTCATCCAGCACAATACCGTGGTCACGTACAAAAATCAGGGTGTTGGCGGTGCCAAGGTCGATCGCCAGGTCGGTGGAAAAGTACCGACGGAATGATTCAAACATATGCAGGAGTCCGGTTGCGGCATGGGCAAACTTCGTTGCGCCATCGCCTTTTATGATTAGCCAATTTTGAGGAAAGTCAGGCCCAAGCCTTCCGAAACCTGGTTTCCAGCACCTAAAAGGCGCCTAAAGAGTGCATCCGGCACTGATTTCACACCAAAGGCGGGATAATACCGCATCCCCCGTGTTTCCATGGTCCCGCCAGGACCGTTTTTTCAGCTTTACACCTCGTTTCAGCTCCCGTTTTCCACTGTATTTTCGCCCTGTTGCCCCGATCTTTTTTTCCGCATTTCCTTCACACCCTGACCCCATGGCACTGACACCCCAAGACATCGCACGCGTTGCCAACCTGGCGCGGCTGGAGTTGCGTCCCGACGAAACCGAGCACACCCTGCACCAGCTCAACGGCTTTTTCGCACTGGTGGAACAGATGGAGGCCGTCAATACCGACGGCGTGGAGCCGCTGGCCCATCCGGCGGCGGTGATCGGCGAGGTGGCCCTGCGCCTGCGCGAGGACATCGCCAGCGAACCCAACCAGCGCGAGGCCAGCCAGGCCAGCGCTCCGGCCGTCGAACGCGGCCTGTTTCTCGTGCCCAAGGTGATCGAATGAGCCAGCAAGACCTCCACGAACTCGGCGTGGCCGAACTGGCCGCCAGGCTGGCCGCCCGCGACGTTTCCAGCGTCGAAGTCACCCAGCATTTCCTCGCCCGCGTGCAGGCCGAGCAGCTGGGCGCCTTCCTGGCCACCAACGCCGACGTGTCGCTGGCGCAGGCCCGGGCCGCCGACGCGCGGCTGGCCGCCGGCGAGCGCAGCCCCCTGCTGGGTGTTCCGCTGGCCCACAAGGACGTGTTTGTCACCCGCGACTTCCCGACCACGGCCGGCTCGAAGATGCTGGAAAACTACCGCAGCCCCTTTGACGCCACCGTGGTCAGCCGGCTTGGCGTGGGACAACCCGGTACCCAAGGCGGCGCCGGCATGGTGACCCTGGGCAAGCTCAACTGCGACGAGTTCGCCATGGGTTCGGGCAACGACAACAGCGCCTACAAGCCGGTGCAAAACCCCTGGGACCTGAGCCGCGTGCCCGGTGGTTCCTCCGGCGGCTCGGCGGCGGCCGTGGCGGCGCGCCTGGTGCCGGCCGCCACCGGCACCGACACCGGCGGCTCGATCCGCCAGCCGGCGTCCCTGACCGGCATCACCGGCATCAAGCCGACCTACGGCCGCTGCTCGCGCTACGGCATGGTGGCCTTTGCCTCCAGCCTGGACCAGGCCGGCCCGATGGCGCGCAGCGCCCTGGACTGCGCCCTGCTGCTGTCGGCCATGGCCGGCCCCGACCCGGACCGCGACTCGACCTCGCTGGACCTGCCGGCGACCGATTACGCTGCAGATTTAATAGCAGCCACCGCAGGCAGGACGGGTGCCGCTCCCCTGAAAGGCTTGAGAATTGGCCTGCCCAGCCAGTTTTTCGGTGCCGGCTGCGCGCCCGACGTGCTGGCCGCCGTGCGCGGCGCCTTGAGCGAGTTTGAAAAGCTGGGCGCCACCCTGGTGGACGTCAGCCTGCCGCTGACCGAGCTGTCGATTCCGGTGTATTACGTGATCGCGCCCGCCGAAGCCAGCAGCAACCTGAGCCGTTTCGACGGCGTGAGATATGGGCACAGGGCGGCCAACTACAGCGACCTCACCGACATGTACAAGAAGTCGCGCTCGGAAGGCTTTGGCGACGAAGCCACGCGCCGCATCATGATAGGCACCTATGTGCTGTCGCACGGCTACTACGACGCCTACTACCTGAAGGCGCAGAAAATCCGCCGCCTGATCGCCCAGGACTTCCAGAAGGCCTTCAGCCAGTGCGACATCATTGCCGGCCCGGTGTCGCCTACAGTGGCCTGGAAGATCGGCGAAAAATCCGACGACCCGGTGGCCAACTACCTGGCCGACATCTACACCCTGTCGTCCAGCCTGGCCGGCCTGCCCGGCATGAGCGTGCCTGCGGGCTTTGGCGCAGGCGGCCTGCCGGTGGGCCTGCAGCTGATTGGCAACTACTTCAAGGAAGGCCAGCTGCTGGGCGCCGCGCACCAGTTCCAGCTGGCCACCGACTGGCATCAAAAGGCGCCGGAAGTTTCGGCATGACGACCATGAGCAAAGACACAAACTCCCTGTTGGTACAGGGCTACGAAGTCGTGATCGGCTTCGAAACCCACACCCAGCTGACCACCCAGTCGAAAATTTTCAGCCGCGCCTCGACCGCCTTTGGCGCCGAACCCAACACCCAGGCCTCCGCAGTGGACTTTGCCCTGCCCGGCGCCCTGCCGGTCATGAACAAGGGCGCGGTGCAGCGCGCCATCGAGTTCGGCCTGGCAGTGAATGCTCACATTGCAGAAAGCAGCGTGTTCGCGCGCAAGAACTACTTCTACCCCGACCTGCCCAAGGGCTACCAGATCAGCCAGTTCGAGATTCCGGTGGTGCAGGGCGGCGTGGTCGAGTTTTACCTGGGCGACGAGAAAAAATCGGTGCGCCTGGTGCGCGCCCACCTCGAGGAAGATGCCGGCAAGTCGCTGCACGAGGACTTCATAGGCATGAGCGGCATAGACCTGAACCGCGCCGGCACGCCGCTGCTGGAAATCGTCACCGAGCCCGACATGCGCTCCTCCGCCGAGGCCGTGGCCTACGCCAAGGAGCTGCACAAGATCGTCACCTGGATAGGCATTTGCGACGGCAACATGCAGGAAGGCAGCTTCCGCTGCGACGCCAACGTGTCGGTGCGCAAGCCCGGCGCGCCGCTGGGCACGCGCCGCGAGATCAAGAACCTGAACAGCTTCAAGTTCATGCAGCAGGCCATCGACTTTGAGGTGCGCTGGCAGATCGAGCAGATCGAGGACGGCCACGCCATCCAGCAGGCCACCGTGCTGTTTGACCCGGACACCGGCGAGACGCGCGCCATGCGCACCAAGGAAGACGCCGCCGACTACCGCTATTTCCCCGACCCGGATCTGCCGCCGTTGGTGATTGGCCGCGACTGGGTGGAGCGCACACGCGCCGAGATGTCCGAGCTGCCGCGCGTGATGGCGGCGCGCTTTGTCAAGGATTACGGCCTGCCCGAGTACGACGCCGGCCAGCTGACGCAGAGCAAGGCCACCGCCGCCTACTTCGAGGCCGTGGCGTCGGCGAGCAAAAGCCCCAAGCTGGCCAGCAACTGGGTGATGGGCGAGCTGTCACGCCGCCTGAATGCCGAAGAAAAGTCGATTGAGGCCTCGGCGGTCAGCACGGCGCAGCTGGCGCAACTGATAGGCCGGATTGCCGACGGCACCATCTCCAACAACGCCGCCCGCCAGGTGTTCGAGGCCTTGTGGACCGGCGCAGGCCAGGACGTGGATGCGCTGATCGAGGCCAAGGGCCTCAAGCAGATGAGCGACACCGGCGAGCTGGAAAGAATCATCGACGCGGTGCTGGCGGCCAACGCCAAGAACGTCGAAGAGGTGAAGGCCGGCAATGCCAAGGCCTTCAACGCCCTGGTCGGCCAGGCCATGAAGGCCACCAAGGGCAAGGCCAATCCGGCGCAGGTCAACGAGTTGCTGAAGAAAAAACTGGCTTGATGACGGCGGGCGCTGGCCCGGTATGCCCTTACGGCGCAAAATCGCTATGAAAAATATAGCTGCTTGCGCCCGTATTGATTGGGCCAGAGGCCGATCTCTCTCAAGGAATCAGTTCTTGGAAGCCGTCTTGGAGGCGCCCGGCGCATCGGCAGGCGCCCTGCCCGCCAGTGCCCACAGCTGTCTGAGCTTGACCAGTTCTTCATCAAAGCGCTGGTTGATGCGCTGTTTTTCCAGATTCTGGTCGGCAATGAATCTCTTTTGCACGGCCGCGCTGTTGTCGTTTTCCTCGATCCGGCGCTTCAGGGCCGGGGGGGCCTTGCTCGGGTCCTTGACGTAAAACTCCAGCTCGGCATTGATGGCCTTTCGCTGCTCGGCCAGCTCGACGGTTCGTTTGCTGGAGGCCTTGATGACCTCATCCACCTGGCTCAGCGCCGTGCTGCGCTCCTGGTCGTGCACCGCGCGGTTGGGATAGCGCAGCAGCAGGGCCCGGTCGCGGCGCTTGTCTTCGGCCTCGCGGGCCCGCGCCTCGGCGGCGAGCTTGTCTTTTTCGTCCTGGGCGGCGCGCTCCTGGGCGGTGAGCGAGGGCCCCAGCTCGCGCCTGATGGTGCCGGTATGCGTCAACTCGCGCTGCGTGCGGTCTATGCACTCAATGATGGGGCGGTCCGCCGTGATCGTGCGGCCCTTGCCATCGACACAGCTGTAGATGTTTTGCGCTGAAACCTGGCCGTCCAGGCACGCGGCCAGCGCCAGACCCACGGTAAATGCAGTTCGCAAGATTTGATTCCTTAATCCACGCCGTAGCGTTCCCGGTAAGCCAGCACAGCCTGGTAGTGCGTCTTGAATGCCAGGGCGCCGGCCTCATCCGCCGACGGCGCGCTGCTTTGCACGGACAGATACTGCAGCAAGTCCGTCAGGCGCGCAATCGCGCAAACCTGCAAACCCAGCTGCCGGGTGACATATTGCACGGCGCTGTGGTCCACATCGACCCCGTTTTCGGTGGCTTTTTCCTGCCGGTCCAGCGCGATCACCACCGCATGGGGGGTGGCGCCGGCGGCCTGGATGATGGCAATCGACTCGCGTGCCGCGGTGCCGGCGGACATCACGTCATCGACAATCAGCACCCGGCCCTGCACCGGGGCACCGACCAGCGTGCCGCCTTCGCCATGGTCCTTGGCTTCCTTGCGGTTGTAGGCAAACGGCAGGTTGCGGCCCAGCCGCGCCAGCTCGATGGCGACGGCGGCGGCCAGCGGAATGCCTTTGTAGGCGGGGCCGAAAATCATGTCAAACTGCAGGCCGCTGCGCTGCTCTTCGGCGACCAGCAGCCGCGCATAGAATTGCGCCAGCCGGCCCAGCTTGGCGCCGTCGTCAAACAGGCCGGCATTGAAGAAATAGGGGCTGATGCGGCCGGCCTTGGTCTTGAATTCGCCAAAACGCAGCACGCCCGATTCGACGGCAAACTGCACGAATTCCAGCGCCAGCGCGCTGTCCGCGGAAGTCGCTGCGCCCCTGTTGTCTGTTTGCCCTGCATTGCTCATTGGAAATCCCATGTTTAAATTAACCAGCCTCAACCTCAACGGCATCCGGTCCGCCGCCAGCAAAGGCGTGCAGGAATGGCTTGCCCAGTCCATGCCGGATTGTATTTGCGTGCAGGAACTCAAGGCGCAAGCCGCCGACGTGAGCGGCAAATTTGAGGAAATTGCCGGACTCAAAGGGCATTTTCATTTCGCCGAGAAAAAAGGCTATTCGGGCGTGGCGGTGTACACCCGCCATGAGCCCAGCGACGTGATCGTGGGCTATGGCTCGACCGAATTCGACGCCGAAGGCCGCTATGTGGAGCTGCGCTTCGACACACCCAAGCGCAAGCTGTCCATCATCAGCGCCTACTTTCCCAGCGGCTCATCGGGCGAGGAGCGGCAAGCCGCCAAGTTCCGCTTCCTGGCCGAGTTCTACCCGCACCTGCTGGCCCTGAAGACCACGCGCGACTTCGTGCTGTGCGGCGACATCAACATCGCGCACCAGGAAATCGATTTGAAAAACTTCAAGGGCAATAAAAATAACAGCGGCTTCCTGCCCGAAGAACGCGCCTGGATGACCGAGCTGCTGCGCGATGCCGAACTGGCCAACGAGGCGGCCGATGAGTTGATCGCCCCCACGCTTGTCGCTTCGCGTACTGCGCCGCCCCCCGAGGGGGCCGCTTTTTCCTTGGGGCGGCCCGGCGGAAAAATACCGCCCCAAGGAGGCGGCATGGTCGACGTCTACCGCAAGCTGCAGCCCACGGCCACCGACGCCGCCTACACCTGGTGGAGCAACCGCGGCCAGGCCTATGCCAAGAACGTGGGCTGGCGGCTGGACTACCATTTGGCGACACCGGCTTTTGCCGCGCTGGCCCGCCACGAGCATATCTACAAGGAGCAGCGCTTTTCCGACCATGCGCCCATCAGCGTGGACTACGACTTCAAGCTCTGAGCTTCATTGCCACAGACGTCACGTCGACCTCAAAGTCATTCGAGCAACTGTTGACGCTGCAGCTCGTAACTTCGGTGCGGACTATCCACTGACAAACCGCAACTTCCTGACTGATGGCAAGCGGCTCTTCCTTCAAGCCATTGAACAGGCAACAGGAGAACCTCGACTGATTGACGTGCTGCGCAAGCAATATGTCTTTTCGGACATCATCAAGCCGTCGCTTTATGCCGGCATTGAATATGGACACGATGATGCTCAAAGATGGTTCCCCGTCAACAGGCGAAAAACAATCGTCCTGGATCCTGCCTTGCAATTTGGCACTCCGGTTCTGGCTGAGGCGGGGATCCCAACCGACACAATCCACGCCTCGTTCCTGGCTGAAGGACGAGGCCGCGCGATGGTTGCAAGAGTTCTTTGACATCACGACAGGTATGGTGACTGCAGCGGTCGAGTTTGAAGAAAGACTTGCCGCTTGAAGTTTTTCTTCGACAACAACCTGTCACGGCATTTAGCCCACGGCATCAGAGAGTTGTCGGCACTCACGGCGGGGGAGGAAGAGGTCATTCATCTCGCTGATCGCTTCGAGAAAAATGCCCCTGATCTCAAGTGGATTGGCGAGCTATCCCAGGATGGTCCCTGGTACATCGTTTCCATCGACCGGTTCAAAAAGCAGCATGGCGCCGAGCGCGAAGCGATCCGCAGAGCAGGCCACACAGTGTTCGTTCTTGATAGCCAGTGGTCAAAGCACGGCTTCTGGATGGAAACAGAACGTTTCGTGAGATGGTGGCCTCAAATCGTCGATTATTCCGACCGCGTCAGCGACGGTGCATACAGGATGCCTTGGCAACATTCTCCAAGCGCCAAATTTCAGGCGATCTCGTTCTAGGCATTCGTTTCGCATTTCGGCCAACATCCGTAGGTTTTTCGTCGCACTGACTATCAAATCACGACTCCTGGTATCGCCAAAGCCGCTAAATTAGCCGCGACTTGGTGTGTCAGCCGAACACTCGACCCGACCTCTTGAAGTAGGTGAGAAACGAGCAACAACTCACACCAACGGCATTCATAGCGCATACGGCAGGAATCTTGTAATTCGCCATTGCACGTGGAAGAGTGGGCTGCTCGCTCTCATTGCTGATTAACTCAAAACCATGATGCCGTGCGGTCGCGACGATCAACAAGTCGTTTTCACCAACGCCTGCTTGGTAGCGGTCACCCACTATTCCAAGAAGCCCTTTGATCCTGTTTGCGTCAGTCGTGACTTGATTTCCGACAGGAAGCACAACGATTCCAGCCGCCGTCAACCAAGCCGCGCAATCAGGTGCCACGTTGCGCACCTCTTCGAGTGCGACAAACGGAATATGTAGGCGGACTGCGTTGATCTCGTCGCGCAGCCAATCCCATAGTCGAGGAAATTGAGCTATCGGATAGTTGTCCCACGCATACACGATTGAAGAGGCGTCAATTACCTGCAATGTGCCTCTCCAACTGATGTATGTCTGACAATTTGATGCCGTCTAAGTAGCTGCTCGCTTTGGTTGTCGTGATTCGGCGGGCGCTGAGTGCATCAAGAACAGTACGTACGTAAGTCTCGCCAAAAATATGCCTTGGTTCTCGGAAGCGGTACATACGGCTGCCGCCCTCTTCTTCTCGGACCGGTAGCGACGCAACGTGAGCACGATAGGCGGCATACTCGTCTTGTTCAACGCGTCCAGCCTCCAACAATCGACGCAAAATCACCTCGGTACTTACTCCGAGCATCCTACGCAAAGGCTTCAGCCACTCGTCGTAGTTCATGACATTCGCAGGGCGCTCGTCATCACGAAGACTGTTCAGAACTTCGTCGGGCACAAGTAATCTGCCCGCAAATGAGTTCGCTTGCCGCTCATGCCCCAGTCGGGACTGCATATCTGCTTCATCGTCAATGGAACTCTCATGATGGAGTAACAAATGTCCGAGCTCGTGCATCAGCGTGAACGTTTGCTGAGTTTCCCACTGCGACTTCCTAACCACGATGACAGGGCATCGTGCGTCGTAAAGTGCGAATCCTAAGATTGGACTCTCCTTAGGAATCTGCCATTGCCCCGCATATCCGTTGGTTCGGAAGACAAGAATGCCTTTCGCCTGAACAGCTGCTCGATATGCCTCGAATGTGTTTTGCTGACCTAGCCCCAGCCAACGCCGTATGTCTACCGCTGTGCGCGGTAGATCGGTTGCAAAAACCGTAGGAGGGACGAAGGTTGGATAGTCATCGGGGTTCAAGTCATCACGAAGGGCAAGATAAAGCTCACGTTGCCTCTCTACACGCTCGATCAACTTCTTCACTTGGTAGGACATACCAGGTTTTATGCCGGCTAGTGTTCGATACTGCACCGTGTGCACCCGCTCTGTTTCAGCGGGTCCTTCATCGAGGAAGAACAGAACACCTCGTCCAAAATACTCGGCGATTTTCCTCAGTTGCAAGAACGTTAGCCCAACTTCCCCGACTAGGAACTTTGCAAAGGTGATGGGCGAGATGCCGACCTCACGTGCAAGATCCTCTGGCGTTACGCCCCTTTCGGCGCAGCACCATTGGATTCGTTGACGATTGATCGATTCGATCCGTTCCATTTGACTTTCCAAGCGCCACAGCAGCCTTTGGCAGAAACCTTCTAGGTAAAAGTAAGCCCTTGATAGTACCGTACGCCCCACGGGGGCTGCCAGACATGGTTTAAGAGTGGGTGAGACCATTTTTCATTGGTCATGACAACCACAACTCAAATGTAGTTTTTTTGTGCAACTTTCTACCATTTGGCCACGCCAAGCCTTGCCGCCCATGCACGATCAAGCGACATCTACAAGGCCCAGCGCTTCAGTGACCACGCGCCGCTCACTGTCGAGTACGACTGGGCGCTTTGAAGGGCGACGGCACGGCCATCACATAGAAAGTGAAAACCGCATGCTCACCGTGACCCGTGCCCAGGTTCGCCCAGCTGTTTCATCCATGCGTCGTACCCGCCCTTGAGCGGGCGAACAGACGTGTAGCCCAATTTCATCAGCACGCGTGCCGCCCTCACGGCCGTGGCGTCCTGAGGGCAGGCACACAGGGTCACAATGCGATGGTCCTTAGGCCAGGGGCCGACGGCTTGGGGCAAGTCGTCCAGGCGGGCCGGCGTGGCGCGTGCTATGGGTCCCTCCTGGGCGATCATGGCGTCGCCACGAAAATCCAGCAGCAAAGGCGGTTTTTTGGACTTCAGGGCCTCCGCCAGCTCCACGGGCGTGATGTGGGGAATGGCCGCCAGTTGTTCAAAACGATATTTCTGCCACAGCTTCCATACGAGCCAGACGCCGAGGGCCATCGCAACGGCGACGACGGCTGTGCCGCCATGCCTGTTCATGATTTCCAGCGCGGTTTGCAGCTCGGCACGCAACCACCAGCCGGCGAAAATGGCCGCACCTGCCCAGAGCGCCGCGCCAAGACCGGCTGCGGCAACGAAACTGGGCAGCGGCATGCGCAGCGAGCCGGCGATCGGTGGCGCCACGATGGAAAAACCTGGAACGAACTTGGCGACAACCAGCGACCACGCGCCCCACTGGATAAAACGTCCCTCCGTTTCCGAAACACAGGAACCCGGATTGATGGACAGCCTGCACAGGGCGGACAGGACGCGATAGCCAAACGCGCGCCCGGCCAGATACCAGATCCAGTCTGCCAGCACCGACGCCAGCACCGCTGCCGCGAGCATTTGTCCGGCCCGGCCCGAGGAGGCGGCGAGGCTGCCGGCAACCAGCAGGGTCGGCACAGCCGGGATCGGCAGCCCCAATTGCTGCAGCAGCACATTCACAAACACGACCCACAAGGCGTCACGCTGGATGGCTTCGGTGATGGGAGTGATGTCCATGAGCGTTGCTGGCGTTTTTGCTTGCATTATGAGCGCTCGTCGTTTGTCGGATTGACCACCACCCGGCCCCGCATGAGCCTGGTCTACAACCTCAAGCGCTGGGGGCACCCGGCGCCTTCGTTTTAATTGCTACCAAAATAGAAGCACCCTGCGCTGATCCGGAGCGGGCTGCAAGCTCTTTTCATTCTTCATCCGGAAACAGCACGGGCCAGCAGCCCGGCTCGCCGGCCAGCAGGTCCAGCTCTCCGCGTGCCGGCTTCCCGCACGGCGCGGCGTTCAGGACATGGGCAACCACCGAGGCCGCCGGGGAGAAATAGGCCACGACCTCACAGTGCAGCCGCCCCTCCGACTCATGCCGCGTGAAGACCGCCATCTCCAACGGGCGGCCCGCGAGCACAAACAGGGGCAGGAATGCATCCTTGACCTGGTCCGTCATGCTGAAGGACCAGACCCCATCGCCCAGCGATTTTGAAAACCAGGTACTCATTGGGTAACCTCCGTGCTGCGCACTGCGGTGCGAGCTTGCTTGGGGACGGCCCGGCGCGGCGCTCATGCGATGTCCACCCGGAAATGGGGATCAAACAGGGGGTTCTCATTCACCCCGTCCTTCGCATACCCGCGCGGGTTGCAGACCACCCTGGTGCCGTTGAGTGGGTAGTCGAAGCTGTCATGGGTATGGCCGTGCACCCATAGCCGGGCGCGGCGCCCGTCGATCAGGGAATCCAGATCGGACACAAAGCAGGCATTGAGCGGCGAGCCGGCAAAGCGCGGATGGATGCTGCGGCGCGAGGGCGCATGGTGGGTGATCACCACGGTCGGTCCCGCATACGGCTCGGCCAGCCGGCTTGCCAGCCAGCGCGCCTGGCCATGGCACAGCGCCGCCGCGTCGTCGGGCGTGAACAGCCGGTCCGGAACCTCGTCCACATGGATTTTGCTGAAGTCACGCATGAAATGTTGCGCCGCCTGCATCGCCAGCGTCCGCGGCTCGCCCTCACCCATGAGCCGGAAATCGGTCCACAGCGTGGCGCCCAGAAAGCGCACGCCGCCAAGCATGATTTGCCCGCAGTCCAGCACATGGATGCGGGTGCCGGCGCACAGCCGCCCGAGTTCCGCCAGGGTGTCCACCATGCGGCTGCCGTAGAACTCGTGGTTGCCGGGCACATAGAGCACCGGCTTGCCGAATCCCAGGGCCCAGGACACGGCCTCCGGCGGGTGCGCAATGTCCCCGGCCAGGATGACCACATCGGCGTCATTGCGGGGAATCTCCAGGACGCCGCAGCTCAGGTGCAGATCAGACAGGATGTTGAGCTTCATGGACACCGCTCCAAAAAAGCAGGTGGCAATGGCCGGCAGGGCCGAATTGCCATATTACATCATGCCGTGATATATAGGGTGGGTCTGGAAATTTATCACCATGCCCGCCTCTGCCGTCCCAAAAATGTCCAAGGCCGACTTCGAACGGCTGGCCGATTTCCGTTACCAGCTGCGGCGTTTTCTGCGTTTCAGCGAAGAGGCCTGCCGCGACCACGGCATCACCTCCCTGCAGTACCTGCTGATGCTGCAGATCAGGGGCTTTCCGGGCCGCGATTGGGCCACGGTCGGCGAACTCGCCGAACGCCTGCAGGCCCAGCCGCATGGCGTGGTTTCGCTGATTTCAAGGTGCGAGGCCGCCGGCCTGGTCAAACGCCGGACCAGCAGCGACGACAAGCGGCGCGTTGAAGTCACGCTGACAAAAAAAGGCGAGCGCTGCCTGGAGCCGCTGGCTGATCTGCATCGGGCCGAGCTCGCCGGCCTGCAGGATGAATTTGCCCTGCCCGAGCTGGATGCGCCGTATCCCGAACGGGCTGCGGGCCGGCCGAAGGAAAAGAAACCGGGGCCATGAGCAAGGCCGGGCGCTTCCGCCGCCAAAGACAGCTGTAACCTGGCGGCCGCGTGAACCATCTAATGCAGTAATACCGACCCAACCGAGGTGAATGCATGGAAACCTTGTCGCCCGCGTCCCCGGCACTGACCGACCCGCAAGTGCTGATTGCACAGATTGCCGCAGGCAACCTGAAAGCATTCGAGCAGCTGATGCGCAGCCACAACCGGCGCCTGTTCCGCGTGGCGCGCAGCATCCTGCACGCCGATGGCGACGCCGAAGACGCCCTGCAGGAGGCCTACCTGCGCGCCTTCATCGCGCTGAAAACCTACCGGGGCACGGCACAGCTGTCCACCTGGCTGACACGCATCGTGATCAACGAGGCGCTGGGCAAAAAACGCCAGCAGCAAGCCGCCGGCCAGCGTCTGCAGGGCGACACGGCCTTCGCCATGCACGACAACCAGGCCCTCAACGCCATCGAACTCATGCTCTCGGAAACCCCGGAGGACCTGGCCATGCGCGAACAGTTACGCAGCCTGCTGGAAGCCAAGATTGACCGCCTGCCCGACGACTACCGCACGGTGTTTGTGCTGCGGACCCTGGAAGAGCTGAGCGTCGAGGAAACCTCGCAGTGCCTGGAGATTTCACCGGCGCTCGTCAAGACCCGGCTGTTCCGGGCCCGCCAGATGCTCAAGCTGTCCCTGCTGCGTGACGTGAAAGCCGGCTTGCAGGACTCGTTTGCCTTTGAAGGCGGGCGCTGCGACCGGATTGTTCACACCGTGCTGCAGGCCATTCGCCATGGCGCAGGCGCCGGCAGCACGCCACCGCCCTAGCCTTCCTCGCCCCTTCACCGACCCCATCAAGTCATGGTCAGCGCACATGACTTGGGGATGGCTTCGCCTGCGCTTTATCTAATCTACTTCGAGGGAATCATCATGTCATTCAGCTTTATTCGCCACGGCGAAGAACTCCTGAGCAGCCGCCGGGGCATGCTCCAGGCGACCGGCCTGACCTTGTCGGGCACCGCCATCGCCATGCTGGCCGGACGCGAAAGCCTGGCCGCCAGCAACAAGACCAAATCGCCCCACAAGGATGTGGGCATTCTGAACACCGCGCTGGGGGCGGAGCTGGAAGCCATTGCGGCCTACCAGGTCGGCGCCGAAAGCGGCCTGCTGCAAAAACCGGTGCTCGATCTGGCCGTCCAGTTCCAGGGGCACCACAAGGAGCACGCCACGCTGCTGGCGTCGGTGGTCAGCAAGCTGGGCGGCAAACCCGTGGTGGCCAAGGCCAAGTACGACTTTCCGGTTGACAAGCTCAAGAGCCAGGCCGACGTGTTGCGCTTTGCGGCCATGCTGGAAAAAGGCGCCGTCAGTGCCTACCTGGGTGCGGTGCCGGTGTTTGGCGATCGCGAACTCGCCAAGGCGGCCGCCAGCATCCTGGGCGACGAGGCCATGCACTGGGCCATTCTGAGCAACGCCCTGGGTGACAACCCGGTGCCCATGGCCTTCATGTCCTGAGCGCCCGCGCTGCCGCCGCCTGCCCGGGCCGCTTGTCCGGGCAGCCCGCGGCCCCGTTCATGGTCGCCTTGCCCGCAAGGCATGAAAAGAAAGAGGTTTTGCCGTGCGTGCTTTTATCTGCCTGTTTTTTGGCGCCGTCGTCAGCGGGGCGCTGGGCGCCGCGCCTGTGCGCGGCGATGTTGTGCGTGGCGAGCAGATCTACACGCGCTGCTTTGCCTGCCATGCGCTGGAGCGTGACCGCGCCGGGCCCAGGCACTGCGGCCTGTTTGGCCGAAAGGCGGGCACGGTGGCAGGCTTTGAATATTCTTCGGCCATGAAAAAATCCGGCATCGTGTGGAACGAAAAGACGCTGAATCTGTTCCTCGCCAACCCCGCCAAGGCCGTGCCGGGCACCTCCATGGGCTACGCCGGGGTGACGGATGCCCAGGAACGGGCAGACCTGGTGGCCTATTTGAAGCAGGCGAGCCAGCCCGGCAAGCAGTGCCCGTAATCTGGCGGCCACAGGTCCAACCGGAAACGCTATCAAAACAGTAGCAACCTATACCCATCCGAATTGGGCAAACAGCACTTTCAACCGTTTAATTCAACGATTCAATCCTGGCAGCCTCAGCGCCTGGGCAGACGCCAGCAGCGGCAGCCCCGGCTCACGCCGCCGGATCGGCCGCCCGCCCCAGTGCGGCGACCAGGTCGGACTGCGTGATCATGCCGACCAGGCGCTCCCCCTCTCCGATGATGGGAATGTGATGGTGGCCGGTGCTGCCAAACAGCGGCACCAGGTCCACGAGGTGGCGCTGCATGCCGGCCACGCGCACATGGCGCGTCATGATCTGGCCCACGACCTCGGGTTTGTTCGAATAGCTGCTCTTCGTGCTGCGGATCAGCGTTCGCAACTTCTCATCGAAGCCCTCGTACAGGTCGAGCTCGGCGGCCCGCATGAAATCGGCCAGCGTGATGATGCCGGCAATGCGAAAGCTGCGGTCCACCACGGGCAGGGCCTTGATGCGCCGCTCGCGCAGCAGCGCCCAGGCTTCCTGCAAGGGCGTGCCGAACTGCACCGTCACCAGGTCACGCGACATGATGTCGGCGCAGCGCACCTCGGCCAGCTTGCGGTCATAGGCCCGCAGTTGCGTATCGGCCAGCAGGGCCTTGAGGTCATCCCGGCTGACGTCCAGCACCTGGTTGTAGCGCGCCAGCACGGCGTCCAGGTCGGCATCGAGCTGCCGCGCCTCGCGGGAAACCGCCCCGGTGAGCGGCGCGAGCTGCATGTGCGGGTAGGGCCGGCGCGTGGCATTGTTGTAGGCGATGCCGGCGAGCACCAGCAGCACCGAATTGAGCAGCACCGGGTAAAACGCAAAAGCCGGGTCGGCCATGCCGCCCAGCACCATCATCAGCGCCGTGGCGCCGCCCGGCGGGTGCAGGCAGCGCAGCGCCAGCATCAGGGCAATGGCGGTGGCCACCGCGAGCGCGGCGGCCAATTCGGGCGAGCCCAGCAGGTACACGCCATGCACGCCGGCAATGCCCACCAGTGCCGACAGCGTGTTGCCGCCCACCACGGGCCAGGGCTGCGCCATGGGACTGGCCGGCACTGCAAACACCAGCACCGCGCTGGCGCCCAGCGGCGCTATCAGCCAGGGCAGGCCTGAAGCCAGCGTGCCGCCCGCCAGGTGGCACAGCCATCCGGTCAGGAAAATACCCAGCAGCGCGCCCATCACCAGGCGCAGGCGCTCGCGGGTGTTGATGCGGGTCCGGGCGGGCCGGAAAGCACGCCACCAGGCGCGGCTGAACAGGGACGGCAGGCGGCCGCGTTCAGTGTTGAGGGCGTCAGGACCTGCGGGAATGCTCATAAGCCTGGGGGTGGTGAAAAACGGCACAGGCCGCCAACCAGGCGGCACCCTGATTGTCCGCTACGCCGGAATGAGGAGCCGAGGCGGCCGCGCAGAAGGCACCGCCTCAGCTTCGGGCACGCAGGTACAAGCCCTGAACCTTGGGAACGTTGGCCTGAAGCTGCTGGATGCGCTCCGGCCCCGAGGGGTGCGTGGACAGAAAAGCGGGGCCGTTGCCACCCCCGCCGGCCTGGGCCATTTTTTCCCACAGGCTGACCGCGGCCTGGGGGTTGTAGCCACCGCGTGCGGCCAGTTCCAGCCCCACCAGGTCGGCGTCGGTTTCGTCTTCGCGGCTGAAGCGCAGCGTGAGCAATTGCGTGCCGACACTGGCTGCCAGATCGCCCAGTTGCCCCAGCCCCAGCAACTGCGCGCCCAGCGAGAGTATCGTCCCGGTGCCTTGGCTCTTGGCGATGCGCGCGCGTGCATGCTCGCGCAGGGCGTGCGCCATTTCGTGGCCCATGATCATGGCGGCTTCGTCGTCGGTCAGCTGGAGCTGCTCGAGAATGGCGGTGTAAAAAGCAATCTTGCCGCCTGGCATGCAGAAGGCATTGATCTGCTTGCTGCCGATCAGGTTGATTTCCCAGCGCCATTGCCTGGACCGGTCGTTCCATTGAGCGGTTTGAGGCACCAGGCGCGCGGCAATGCCGCGCAGCCGCTGCAGCTGCGGGTTGCCTTGCGGCGCCAGCGCACCCTTGGCCCGGGCCTCTGCCAACAGCTTGGTGTACTCCTGCGTGGCCGCGCCTTCGATCTCGTCGGCCGGCACCAGATTGCGCAGCCCCGATGACGGCCCCACCTCGACCTGGGCGCGCAGCGGCGTGGTGGCGGCAGTTGCCGCCGCCCCGGCCGCAGCCAGCAAAAATGCCCGGCGGCCTGACCAGGCGGAGTGTTTGGCCTCGCATAAAAAGCACATGAGTGAATAATAGTCACAAATTGAAATGCCCATGTCAGCCAAAAACCCCTCTTCCGACCTGCCTTGTCCCGATGCCCTCGATGCCAAGAGGCCATCGATGACCGAGGCCAACGCCACCACGCGCCGCAAACGCTCTGCGCTCGAGGTGCTGGCCGAGCTCCGGCAGCCGAAGGTCGCGGTCATGCTGGCGCTGGGCTTCGCCTCGGGCCTGCCCTTCCTGCTCACCGCCAACACCTTCGGCTACTGGCTGAGGGACGACGGCACGAGCCTGGTTGCCATCGGGTTCATCTCCTGGGTCGGCTTCGCGTACGCCTTCAAGGTGTACTGGTCGCCGCTGGTGGACCGCATCGACGTGCCGCTGCTGGGCCGCCTCGGCCGGCGTCGCGGCTGGATGCTGCTGTGCCAGATTCTTGTCACCATCGGGCTGCTGGGCATGGCCGCGGTCGGGACGGCGGGCGGGCTCGCAGCCATCGGCGCCTTCGCCTTGTTGACGGCCTTCGCCTCGGCCACGCAGGACATCGCGATCGACGCCTGGCGCATCGAGGCGGCGTCCGACGCCGACGAAGTGGGGCTGATGACCTCGGCGGCGCAGGTCGGCTACCGCATCGCCCTGCTCGTCACCGACGCCTTGATCATCGCCGCGGCGGCACGCGTCGGCTGGTCGATGTCGTACGTTGGCATGGCGGTGCTGATGGCGCTCTGCACGATGGCCACCTTGTTCGCCTCCGAGCCGACCCGCGCCGATGTGGTCCTGCACCAGAAGCCCCCGCTCTGGACCTTGCGCGGCCTCGCCGATGCGATCGTCGGCCCCTTCGTCGACTTCTTCGCCAAGCACAAGGTCGCCGGGCTCGTCATGCTGCTGATGGTGGCGCTCTATCGCCTGCCCGACTTCGTGATGGGGCCGATGTACAACCCCTTCTACCACGACCTCGGACTCTCCAAGGACACGGTCGCCTGGGTGCGCGGCTCCTTCGGCCTGGTCGCCACCTTCCTCGGCATCGCCGCGGCCGGGATCAGCGCCGTGCGGCTGGGCTTGCTGCCGACGCTGGTCGCAGGGCTGGTGCTCGAAGGGTTTGGTACGGCGGCATTCGCCTTGCTCAGCGTCTATCCTGAGCCGTCGGTTTTCGCCGCGGTGATGACACTCGACGCGTTTGCCCAGGCCTTCGCCGGCGTCGCCCTGGTGACCTACATGTCGAGCCTGACAAGCCTCGGCTACACCGCCACCCAGTACGCCATGCTGTCCTCGACCTACGCTTTGCTCGGCAAGTTCCTGAAGGGATTCTCCGGGATTGCGGTCGAAACGCTCACGCCCACCCACGGACTCCTCGGCGCCTACGCCACGGCGTTCGTGGCCACCGGCCTGACCGCCATCCCGCCCATGCTGCTGCTGCTGCTGCTTTGGCGCATGCAGCGGCCCGGGCGCTGAGCAATCTTCTCTTCGCGTGGCCGCGCTGATTGGATGCCTTCGGTGACAGCCATTTTTCCACCGCGACGGCCTTGCCGGGCTTGCCGGTGCTCGTGCTGGCGGCCCTCGTTTCAAGACTAAAATAGCCTCCAGCCCAATAACGGCGGGCACAAGAAGCTATTAATTAAATAGCATCTAGCGGCGCGGACGGCAGCGAAATCACTGCCGTTTACCGTATCTTTACGGAGGCTTCAAGCGGGATTGTTGCGCCGGGCGCACCATGAACGGCATTGTGATCCCCTCGGGGGACATTCCCCTGCAACCGAGGACCCGGCCATGACCCAACAGCTTTTGATGATTGAAGACGACGCCCGACTGGCCGCCATGGTGGGTGAATATCTGCGCCAGTCCGGTTACGGCTTTAGCCATGCCGCCGACGGCGCCAGCGGCCTGGCCGCGCTGGAAGCCAGCCCGCCCGATCTGGTGATCCTGGACCTGATGCTGCCCGACATGGACGGCCTGGAAGTGTGCCGCCGCATCAAGGGCCAGGGCAGCGATTCGGCCCGCACGGCGGTGCTGATGCTGACCGCCAAGGGCGACCCCATGGACCGCATCGTGGGCCTGGAAATTGGCGCCGACGATTACCTGCCCAAGCCTTTTGAGCCGCGCGAGCTGCTGGCCCGCATTCGCGCGGTATTGCGCCGCGGCGCCGAAGCCGGCGCGGCGGCGGCCGGCGGCAGCCACAAGGTGATGCGCTTTGGCTCGCTGGAAATCGACCGCGATGCGCGTACCGTCTCGGTGTCCGGGACCCTCTGCGAGCTGACCTCCTACCAGTTCGACCTGCTGGTGGCGCTGGCCGAGCGCGCCGGCCGCGTGCTCAGCCGCGACCAGATCATGGAAGCCGTGCGCGGCCGCGAACTGGAGGCCTTTGACCGTTCCATTGACGTGCACATGGGACGTATCCGCAGCGCCATCGAGGCCGATGCCAAGGACCCCAAACGCATTCTCACGGTCCGCGGCGTCGGTTACGTTTTTGCCAAGCAGCAAGACTGATGCAGACCATGTGGGCACGCTTTACCTCGCACCTTTATGTGCGCATCTGGCTCGCCGTGGTGGCGACGGTGGCGGTGCTGACGTTTCTGGTGGGCGCGGCCTGGCACCTCAACCGGGATCCCCCGCAACTGCCGATACGTGAGGTGCTGGTTCACAACAGCGCCGGCGAAGTCATTGGCACGGCACAAACCCGGCCGGACCGCAAACTGGGCGAGGACCTGGTATTCAGGGTCGTCACCAGGGACGGCCAGACCCTGAACCTCTTGCTGCCACGGCCCCAACGCCCGCCCGGCAACCCCTGGACGCGCCTGCCTTTCGGCTTTGGTTTTGGCTGGATGCTGGTCCTGGTCGGGCTCGCAGTGGCGCTGGGCGCCTACCCCGTCATGCGGCGCCTGACCTTGCGGCTGGAGGCACTGCAGCGCGGCGTGGAGCGCTGGGGTGCCGGCGACCTGTCGGCGCGCGTCAACGCGGATGGCAGCGACGAGGTGGCTTTTCTGGCCGGGCGCTTCAACCACGCGGCCGAGCGCATTGAGACCCTGATGGACTCCCACAAGTCGCTGCTGGCCAATGCCTCGCACGAATTGCGCTCGCCGCTGGCGCGCATCCGCATGGGGCTGGAGCTGATGGGGGTGGACCCGGCATCGCCCCAGCGCCTGGAAATCGCGCGCAGCATCAACGAGCTCGACCAGTTGATCGATGAAATCCTGCTGGCCAGCCGGCTCGATGCCAAGCAGGCCGACGCCGAACCCTTTGAGGTGCTGGACCTGACCGGGCTGGCGGCCGAGGAGTGCTCGCGCGTCAATGCCGAACTGCAGGCCGAACTGGAAACCGGCCTGGGGATTGCCAGCAACGGCCACAGCCTGACGGTGCAGGGCTCACCGCGGCTGTTGCGCCGCCTCATCCGCAACCTGCTGGAAAACGCCAGGCGCTACAGCAACGGCGACATCAGCCTGGAGCTGGCGCAAATGCGGCTGGGCCTGCGGCAGCTGGCCGTGATCAAGGTGCATGACCGCGGCCCGGGCGTGCCGGCCGGCCAGCGTGAGCGTATTTTCGAGCCGTTTTACCGCCTGCCCGGCGCCAGCGAGCGGGAGGGCGGCGTGGGCCTGGGGCTGGCGCTGGTCAAATCCATCGCCCAGCGCCACGCCGGCACGGTTCGCTGCGAAGCCCGCCCGGGTGGCGGCGCCTCCTTCATTGTCGAGCTGCCGCTGGCCGATCCAAGGGCCTGAGCCGAATACGGGAATCCGGTGGTGGCAAAAACTTTGCGCCGCCTCCCCTGTTTGGGGGATGGACACCCCTCGAGGATTGCCCCACAGTCGAGCAGTTGCTGTCACAACCAGGGGCGCCAGAGGGATACGAGAACAAAAAGGGAATTGAAAAGCCAGTGCGTCGGCAAGGGGTAAAGCACTTATTTGATCTCCCAGCGACGCCCTCTTCGCCAGGAGGACGTTCAAAAGGCCACCGCAAGGTGGCTTTTTTTTGGGCGGCATTGTCAGCATAATGGGCCCATGGCCGACACCCGCATCCCCGCATACCCCCGCCTGCAAACCCGTCTGACCCGCCAGTTTGGCCTGCAGACGCCGCTGGTGCTGGCGCCGATGGCGCTGGCTTCGGGCGGCGCGCTGGCCGCCGCCTGCGCCCAGGCCGGCACGCTGGGACTGGTCGGCGGCGGTTATGGCGACCTGGCCTGGACGCAGGCGCAATACAACCTCGCGCTGCAAGGCACCAGCACTGACGGTAGCCGCGCACGCCTCGGCTGCGGCTTCATCACCTGGAAACTCGACGAAGATGCCAGCGCGCTGGACTGGGTGCTGGCGCATCCGGCCACCGAGAAGCCGCACGCCATCATGCTGTCGTTTGGCGACCCGCGGCCCTATGCGGCCCGCATCGCCGCCGTCGGGGCGGCCCTGATTTGCCAGGTGCAGCGCATGGAACAGGTACCGCAGGCCATCGAAGCCGGCGCCCGGATCATCGTGGCGCAGGGCGGCGAAGCCGGCGGCCACGGCATGAACGCCCTCAACGGCCGCGCCACCATCACCTTTGTGCCCGAACTGGCCGACTGGCTGACCGTCCACGCCCCGGACGTGCTGCTGCTAGCCGCCGGCGGCATTGCCGACGGGCGCACGCTGGCCGCCGCGCTGGTGCTGGGCGCCGACGGCGCGCTGGTGGGCTCGCGGCTGTGGGCCACGCATGAAAGCCTGGCCGCCCAGGGCGCGAAAGACCAGGCGCTGGCCGCCAACGGGGATGGCACGGCACGCAGCAGCGTGTTCGACATCCTGCGGCGCAAGAACTGGCCCGAGCCCTACGACTTCCGCGCCATCCGCAACGACCTGCACCGCCGCTGGGAGGCGCGCCTGGACGCGCTGCTGGCAGACCCGGCCGCCGCCCGCGCCGACTACGACGAAGGCGTCAGGGCCGGAGATTTTTCCCGGGCCCATGCCACCGTGGGTGAAGCCGTCGGCCTGATTGGCAACCTGGCGCCGGCCGCCGAGGTGATCGCCCACATGAATGCCGATGCCGCCGAAATCTTGAGCAAAAACAGCTTCTAGCCCGCGCCGGATGGGCGCAAGCAGCTATAAGTTTTCCAGCACCCTGGCCACCGTGAGGTCATTCAGGCAGCGCGTGTGGCCGAGCGGGCATTCGCGCGCAAAGCAGGGCGCGCAATCCAGCGGCGGCTGGTAGGACGGGTCGGTTTTCAGCCAGAGCACCTTGGCGCGGTCGCTCAGGGGTGGCGTGTGCAGCGGGCTGGACGAGCCAAATATCGCCACCTGCGGCACCCCGAAGGCCGCCGCGACATGCATCAGGCCGGAGTCGTTGCTGACGGTGCTTTTGCTGGCCGCTATCAGGCACAGCGCCTGGAGCAGCGAAGTCTTGCCGGCAAAGTTGATGCACTTGCCGGCCTGCGCCGCATTCACCGGCGCCGCGATTTCATCGCACAGCGCCGCTTCCTTGCCGGAGCCGAGCAGCAGCACCGGCAGCCCCAGCTTCGCAGCCAGCTCTGAAAAATACCGTGCGGGCCAGCGCTTGGCCGGACCATACTCGGCGCCCGGCGCAAACACGTGGTAGCCGCCGCGCTGCAGGCCCAAGCCCTGCAGGGTGTGTTCGACATCCGCTGCGCTCATGTGCAGTTGCGGCCGGTCGGCGTCCAGGCCGTCCTCACCGCTCAGCGCGGAATAAAACGCCACCATGGGCGGCTTGTTGCTGGGGTTTTTGAGCCGGTGCGTGAGCAGCCCGACGCGCGCCTCACCGAGGTAGCCAATGCGGACCGGAATGCTGGCCAGAAACGGCAGCAAGGCGCTTTTCAGCGAATTGGGCAGCACATAGGCCTTGTCGAACTGGCCTGCTATGCGCTTGGCAATCGCGCGGCGCGCCTTGAACTGCAGGCCGCCGTGGGCAAAAGGAAAGTCGATCACTTCGGCGACCTGCGGCATGGCGCGGTACACCGGCGCCACCCAGGGCAAGGCGCCCACGGTGAGGCGCTCGCCGCGCGCGTGCAGGCGGCGCAGCAGGGGTTCCGTCATCACCGCGTCGCCTATCCATTGCGGCGCGATGATGAGGGAGTTTCCTGTTTCGCTGGTGCTCATCAGCGAACGCAGCGAAGGGCCGCCCAAGCCAAGTTCAGCCCCCTCAGGGGGAAGCGAAGGACACGCAGTGCCGAGCGTGGGGGCCTGCTAATGGCTTCCACCGAAATGTTCGCCGTCTTTCAGCTTGTACACCGTACCGCAGTAGGGGCACTTGGCTTCACCGGTGCGCGCCACATCCAGGTAAACCTTGGGGTGGCCGTTCCACAGCTTCATGTCGGCCTTGGGGTTGGGGCAGTAAACACCGCCCTGAGCATTGAGGTCGGAGGCCAGCAGCTCAACAATGAATGATTTGCTCATGTCCGGACGTCCTTCAGACCTTGCTCAGCCAGTGAGCGTACTTGGGGTTGCGGCCGTTGACGATGTCAAAGAACGCGGTCTGGATTTTTTCGGTGATCGGGCCGCGCGAACCGCTGCCGATCTCGATGCGGTCGAGCTCGCGGATGGGCGTGATTTCAGCAGCCGTGCCGGAGAAGAAGGCTTCGTCGGCGATGTAGACCTCGTCGCGGGTGATGCGCTTTTGCACCAGCTCCAGGCCCAGGTCCTGGCAGATGTGCAGGACGGTGTCACGCGTGATGCCCTTGAGCGCGCCGGCCGACAGGTCGGGGGTGTAGACCACGCCGTCCTTGACGATGAACACGTTCTCGCCCGAACCTTCGGACACAAAGCCGGAGGTATCGAGCAGCAGGGCTTCGTCGTAGCCGTCATCGGTGGCTTCGGTGTTGGCCAGTATGGAGTTGGTGTAGTTGCTCACCGCCTTGGCCTGCGTCATGGTGATGTTGACATGGTGGCGTGCGTAGCTGGAGGTCTTGACGCGGATGCCGCGCGTCATGCCCTCTTCGCCCAGGTAGGCGCCCCAGGCCCAGGCCGCGACCATCACATGGATGTCATTGCCCTTGGGCGAGACGCCCAGCTTCTTGTCGCCGATCCAGGTCAGCGGGCGCAGGTAGCAGCTTTCCAGCTTGTTGCCGCGCACCACGGCCTTTTGGGCTTCGTTGAGTTCTTCCTTGCTGAAGGGAACCTTCATGCGCAGGATTTTGGAGCTGTTGAGCAGGCGCTCGGTGTGGTCTTCAAGCCGGAAGATTGCCGTGCCGTTGACCGTGTTGTAGGCGCGCACGCCTTCAAACGCGCCGCAGCCGTAATGCAGGGTGTGGGTCAGCACGTGAATCTTGGCGTCGCGCCAGTCGACCATCTGGCCGTCCATCCAGATTTTGCCGTCGCGGTCTGCCATGGAGGGTACTACTGGGGACATGATGCTGATCCTGTGTGAATGAAGGTTGTCGTGGAATGAGGGTTGAAATCGGGGCGCTCCTGCCCCAGGAGCCGGGGGCGGCGTCAAAACCCGAATGGGCGATTTTACGGCGCGGGCGGCAAACCGTCTTGCGCGGCGGCGGAATCCGACGGCTGGGGCCTGAAAAGCACATGGTCCGTCAGTTTGCCCGCCACAAAGGTGCAGGTGACATGCGACTCGCTGCCGTCGGTCCAGCGAAACAGCTCGGGCTGCTGGTCTTTTTCGGACTGCAGCCGGCCCAGCGCCCGCGTCATGGCCACCACATGCAGCAGCGTCATGCCGGGCTTGAGCTTGGCATTGAGCATGACGGCGCTGTCGACATAGCCGACCGGCCGTTCGGCCGCGCGCTTGAGAACCTTCATCATGCGGGTGAAATGCAGCAGCATCCACATCACCACGCCGGTGACGGCCGCCGCCACGCCGGCCCAGCCGTAAGACCGGTAAGCCAGCACAGCGATCGCGATGCCGGCGGCGGGAACGAGAATTTTTTGGAAGTTCATGGCGCCATTTTCGCAGCTGCGCCGGGCGCCGCTGCTGTGGGGAGTGCGTAGCGGCCCGGAAACCGCCTGCCCGCCACTATTGCAAGGAATTCAGGCCATCAGCCCAGTGGACACGGGCGCAAACGGCTATTGTTTTTATAGCAAAATACATCAGGCCGGGCGCAGGGCAAAACCCGTCGCCAGCGCATGCGCCCAGTCGGGGAACTGGTTGCGGGCCGCGACCCGGGCCTGCGCCAGATGGTCGTAGGGCACGGCACGCAGCTCCACCCGCCAGCCCTGGCGGTTTTTTTCCAGCACCGCATAGCGCGCGTGCGGTGCGCCGTTTTCAACGACATGCGGGTAAGGATGGTCGTCGTCGAAGGCAGGCAAGCCGACGCTGCCGGGGTTGACGACCAGCACGCCGCCCGACTGCACCATGCGCGGCACATGCGTGTGGCCGCACAGCACCACCGGGTGCGAGGCGCTGCCCAGCCGGTCGGCAACCTCTTCAGCGGTGGCGGCACGCACGCCGGGGCTGCCACTCTGCCCGAAACCGGGCACCACGGTTTCCATCCAGTACTGCAGGTCGCTGCCGGGCGTGCCGTGGCACAGCCAGACGTCGGCATTCAGTTCAAGGACAGCGGGCAGCGCGCTGATCCACGCCGCATGGGCCTCGGACACCTGCGTGGCGGCGTAGCCGTCGGGGGTGGCCGCATCGATGTCGCCCTCGGGCTGGCCCAGCAGAGCCAGCAGCTGGCGCTCGTGGTTGCCCTTGATGGTGGGGAAATCCTGCGCCATCAGCAGGTCGGCCGTTTCAGCCGGCTGCATCGGGCCGCTCAGGATATCGCCCAGGTTGACCGTGGCGTCAACGCCCTGGCGCGCAATGTCGGCCAGCACCGCCTGCAGCGCCAGCAGGTTGCCGTGGATGTCCGAGATCACCGCCAGTTTCATAACGCTTGAGTCCTTGCCATCCTTCTTTTTACGCCAAACCGCGCACCACGTCCATGGCCTGCTCCACCCGCTCCACCGCATGGATGGTCAGGCCGTCTATGGGTTTCCTGGGCGCATTGGCCTTGGGCACCACGGCCACGCTAAAGCCCAGCTTGGCGGCCTCCCTCAGCCGCTCCTGGCCGCGCGGCGCGGGCCGCACCTCGCCGGCCAGGCCGACCTCGCCAAAGGCGATAAAGCCCTTGGGCAGCGGCTTGCCGCGCAGGCTGGAGGTGATCGCCAGCATCACGGACAGGTCGGCCGCCGGTTCGCTGATGCGCACGCCGCCCACGGCATTCACAAACACGTCCTGGTCCATGCAGGCCACGCCGGCATGGCGATGCAGCACGGCCAGCAGCATGGCCAGGCGATCCCGGTCCAGGCCCACCGACAGGCGGCGCGGACTCGGCCCGCCGTTGTCGACCAGCGCCTGGATCTCCACCAGCATGGGCCGCGTGCCCTCCAGCGTCACCAGCACGCAGCTGCCGGGCACCGGCTCGCTGTGCTGGCTCAAAAAGATGGCGCTCGGGTTGGTCACGCCCTTCAGGCCCTTCTCCGTCATGGCAAACACGCCAATCTCGTTGACCGCGCCAAAGCGGTTCTTGATGGCGCGTACCAGGCGAAAGCTCGAATGCGTGTCGCCTTCAAAGTACAGCACGGTGTCGACCATGTGCTCCAGCACGCGCGGGCCGGCCAGCGCGCCCTCCTTGGTGACATGGCCCACCAGCACGATGCAGACACCGCTGGACTTGGCGGCGCGCGTCAGGTGCGCCGCGCATTCGCGCACCTGCGCCACCGAACCGGGCGCCGAGCTGAGCTGGTCGGAATACACCGTCTGGATGGAGTCGATGACCGCAATACCCGGCTGGGTCGCCTCCAGCGTGGCGAGTATCTTCTCCAGCTGGATTTCGGCCAGCACCTTGACCTGCGAGCCGTCCAGCCCCAGCCGCCTTGAACGCAGCGCCACCTGCGCGCCGCTTTCCTCACCGGTGACATACAGCGTGCTCAGGCCGACGCGCTGCAGCGAATCCAGCGCCTGCAGCAGCAAGGTGGACTTGCCGATGCCGGGGTCGCCGCCTATCAGCACCACGCCGCCTTCGACAATGCCGCCGCCCAGCACGCGGTCCAGCTCTTCATGCCCGGTGGGCGTGCGCGACATGTCGGTGGCGTCTATGTCGGCCAGCGTGGTGACCTCCGAGGCCTTGGCCAGCGACTGGAACTGGCTGCTGTAGCGGTTCTTGGCCGGCGAGTTGTTCTCGGCGACCGACTCGATCAGCGTATTCCATGCATTGCAATGCGGGCATTTGCCCAGCCACTTGGGGCTGGTGCCGCCGCATTCGGTGCAGGTGTAGATTGTTTTTTCTTTGGCCATGCGGCTAGTGTATTGAGCGCGCAGCCACCAGGCCGGAGGAAAATGCCGGGAAGCTGTAGCATGCACCCAGGATCACCAACTCGCGACAGGATTCCCCATGAAACTTCCTCTCAACCCGTTCAAAAAGGCGCTGGCCGAGCGCCGCGCCCAGATCGGCCTGTGGCTTGGCCTGGCCGACCCCTACAGCGCCGAGCTCTGTGCCGGCGCCGGCTTCGACTGGCTGCTGATCGACGGCGAGCATTCGCCTAACGACCTGCGCAGCATCCTGGGCCAGCTGCAGGCCATTGCGCCCTATGCCTCGCACCCGATTGCGCGCGTGCCCATGGGCCACGGCCATGTCGGCGAGGCGCTGATCAAGCAGTACCTGGACCTCGGTGTGCAAACCCTGCTGGTGCCCATGGTGGACACGGCCGAGCAGGCCGCGACGCTGGTGCGCGCCATGCGCTACCCGCAAAACGACGGCAAGGGTGGCATTCGCGGCATGGGCGGCGCGCGGGCCTCGCGCTGGGGCCGCTACCCGGCCTACGCGCATGAGGCCAACGCCCAGGTCTGCCTGCTGGTGCAGGCCGAAACCCGGACCGCCCTGGACAACCTGGACGCCATCGCCGCGACCGAGGGCGTGGACGGGATTTTCATCGGCCCAGCCGACCTCTCGGCCTCCCTGGGCCATGTGGGCAACCCGGGCCATCCGGAAGTGCAGGCGGCCATCGCGGACGCGATTGCGCGCATCGTGAAGGCCGGCAAGGCCGCCGGCATCCTGACGCCCGACGAGGCCCTGGCGCAGCGCTACCTCGAACTCGGCGCCACCTTTGTGGCCGTGGGGCTGGACACCCAGCTGCTGGTCAAAGCCACCAGCGCGCTGGTGACCCGTTTCAAAAACGCCGTGCCGGCCACGCCGGCGAGCACGACCTACTGAAAACCCGCTTCTCATCCGGAGTCCCATGCCGCATCTGAACATTCAATACACCGCCAACCTGGACGCGCTCACCGACATGAGCGCCCTGTGCCGCGGCCTGGCCGCCACGCTGGTGGCGCTGCGCAATGACGACAACGACCCGCTGTTCCCGGTGGCCGGCACGCGTGTCATGGCCTGGCCCGCGCCGCACTTTGCGGTGGCCGACGGCCAGCCCGACCGGGCATTCATCTACCTGAACCTGCGCATCACGCCGGGGCGCAGCGATGCCCTGAAAAAACGCGCCGGCGACGCGGTGCTGGCCAGCGCCAGCGCGCACCTGGCGCCCGTCTTTGCCCGGCACGCCATTGGCCTGACCCTGCAGATTGACGAAGGCGCACCCGTGTATGAAGGCAAACGTAACAACCTGGCGGAGCATCTGGCAAAAGCAGCGACCGCCTGAAAGCTGGTGGCCCGCAGGCCTGCACAAAATGCCGGCTTGCTGGGACAATGAAAGGTGGATTTGCCCCCCGGCTCCGCCCCCAAATTTCTGCTTTATTGATATAACCGGGACAACAGGAAACACTTCATGACCATTTCACGCCGTCACCTTATCCAGACCAGCGGCGCCGCCGCGCTGCTGGCCAGCATCGGCCGCCAGGCCTGGGCCCAAGCCATTGAAAGTACCAAGGTCATTGCCGGCTTTGCGCCCGGCGGCACGGCCGATATCGTGTCGCGCCGTGTGGCCGACAAACTGCACCCCGGCTATGCCAAAAGCGCTGTGGTGGAAAACAAGACCGGCGCGGGCGGCCAGATCGCCGTGCAGTTCGTCAAGACGGCGGCGCCCGACGGTGCCACCGTGCTGCTGACGCCCATGTCCATGCTGGGCATTTACCCGCACACCTACAAAAAACTGCCCTACGACCCGGTGGCCGACCTCACACCCGTCTCGGCCGCCGCCGTGTTCGACTACGGCTTTGCGGTCGGCCCCATGGTGCCTGCCAGCGTGAAGACCGTGCCGGAGTTCCTGGCCTGGTGCAAGGCCAACCCGAGCCTGGCCAACTTCGGCTCGCCCGCCGCCGGCTCGTCGCCGCACTTCATCGGCGCGCTGCTGGGCCGCGCCGGCAACGTGGACCTGCGCCACGTTGCCTTCCGCGGCACGCAGCCCGCGGTGCTGGACATGGTTGGCGGACAGATCGCCGCCGTCTCCGGCCCGACCGGCGAGTTCACCCAGCAGGTGGCAGCCGGCAAATGCCGCCTGCTCTCCACCAGCGGCCCCAAGCGCAGCAAGTTCACGCCCAACACGCCCACGCTGCGGGAGCAGGGCTTCAAAGACATGGCGTTTACCGAATGGTTTGGCTTCTTCCTGCCCGCCAAGGCGCCGCAGGATGTGGTGCAGCGCCTCAATGCCGCTATCCGCACGGCGCTGGCGTCGCAGGACGTAATCGACGGCCTGGCGATGTCCTTCCTGGAAGTCATGCCCACGTCGCCCGCCCAGCTGGCCGCCATGCTCAAGGCCGACACCGAACTCTGGGGCCCGCTGGTAAAAGCCGTGGGCTTCACGCCGGAAGGCTAGGAATATGGCCCCCACGCTCGCCACTGCGTGTGCTTCGCTGCCCCCCGAGGGGGCTGAACTTGCTTGGGGCGGCCCTGCGCTGCGTTCGATGGCCCCCACGCTTGTCGCTTCGCGTACTGCGCTGCCCCCCGAGGGGGGTGAACTTGCTTGGGGTGGCCCGGCGGAAAGTTGTTTTTGCTATCAAATAAAGAGCTAATGGCGCTCGTATCTATTGGGCAGGTGGTTAATTTCTCTTAAAGATTTGGCGGGTAACAGCATGAAAGTTTGCATTTACGGCGCAGGCGCCATAGGCGGGTGGATAGGCAGCGGGCTGGCCCATGCGGGCTGCAGCGTCAGCGTGGTGGCCCGTGGCGCCACGCTGGAGGCCTTGCAGATGCACGGCCTGCGCCTGAACCAGGGAGGCCGCGTGACCTCACAGGCGGTCGCCTCCAGCGCGGCGCCGGCCGACCTGGGCGTGCAGGACCTGGTGGTGCTGACCGTCAAGGCGCCCGCGCTGCCGGAAGTCGTTCGCCACATCGGCCCGCTGCTGGGCCCGGACACCATAGTCCTGACCGCCATGAACGGCGTGCCCTGGTGGTTTTTGCAGGGCTTTGGCGGCCCGCTCGCCGGCACGCGCCTGGCCGCGGTGGACCCGGACGGGGCGTTGGCCGAGGCCATTCCCGCGCGGCACATCATGGGCTGCGTCGTGCATGCCAACTGCTCGCTCGATGAACCCGGGCTGGTGCATCACCACTTCGGCAACAAGCTGATTCTGGGCGAGCCCTCCGGCGAGAAAACCGCCCGGGTTCGGCAACTGGCCGCCCTGCTGGAAAAGGCCGGCTTTGAAGCCCCCATATCGGAACAGATCCAGAAAGACATCTGGTACAAGCTCTGGGGCAACATGACCGTGAATCCCATCAGCGCCCTGACCGGCGCCACCACCGACCTCATCCTGAGCGACGATCTGGTGCGCAGCTTTATTTCGAGCATCATGCTGGAAGCCAAGGAAATAGGCGCGCGCATTGGCATCCCCCTCGACCAGCAACCCGAAGACCGCCACGCCGTCACCCTCAAGCTGGGCGCCTTCAAGACCTCCATGCTGCAGGATGTGGAAGCCGGCAAGGCCATGGAGCTGGACGCGCTGGTGGCCGCCGTGCGCGAGCTGGGCCAGCTCACCAACGTGGCAACGCCGTACACCGATGCGCTTCTGGGGCTGGCGCGCTTGCAGGCGCGGGTCAGAGGACTGTATTAGGGCCTGTTCATACTATTTTTACAAGATGCGTTGCGGGCCAGTAGAGGCGCATCGGGTTATTGACCAGCAACTTCCTCTGCAACCCGGGAGTGGTGGCAATGCGGGGGATGAAATCCACCAGCAGGCCGTCGTCGGGCATGTGGTCCTTGAGGTTGGGATGCGGCCAGTCGGTGCCCCAGAGTACGCGATCGGGGAAGGTCTCTACGATGCGGCGGGCAAACGGAACCACGTCCTGGTAGGCGTTGCGCTCGCCGTCCAGCGCCTTGGAGCCGGTGACGGACAGGCGCTCGGGGCAGCTCACCTTGCTCCACACATTTTTGTGTTCATGCATGAACGTCACGAACAACTCGAACTCGGGGCCGTCCACCGGCTTGCTCACATCGGGACGGCCCATGTGGTCCACCACCACCGTGGTCGGCAGCGCGGTGAAGAAGTCCCAGAGCTCGGGCAGGTCCGCGGCCTCGAAGTAGATCACCACATGCCAGCCCAGCGGCGCAATGCGCGCGGCGATCTCCATCAGCTCGTCCCTGGGCGTGAAGTCCACCAAGCGCTTGACGAAGTTGAAGCGCACGCCGCGCACACCGGCGGCGTGCATGTCCTGCAGCTCGGCATCGGTCACGCTGGGGCGCACCGTGGCCACGCCGCGCGCCTTGCCGTTGGCGTGGCGCAGCGCATCCACCAGCGCGCGGTTGTCGGCGCCGTGGCAGGTGGCCTGCACGATCACGTTCTTGTCGAAGCCCAGGTGGTCGCGCAGGGCGAACAGCTGGGCCTTGCTGGCGTCGCACGGCGTGTACTTGCGCTCGGGCGCGAACGGAAACTGGTCGCCGGGGCCGAACACATGGCAGTGCGCGTCGACGGCGCCGGGCGGCAGCTTGAAGCGGGGCTTGCTCGGCTTGGCGTACCAGTCGAGCCAGCCGGGCGTCTTGGTGAAATCACCGGCCGTCGGTTCGGACACGAGGCGCCTTCAGTCGATGTACTTGAGGCCGGCCTTCTCGAGCGGCTCGCGCATCTTGTACATGTCCAGGCCCAGCACGCCCGAGGCAAGCTTGGCGCGCTTCTCGCCTTCGTTGGCCTCGCGAGCCTCGGCGGCGTCGGCTGTCTTGCGCGCCCAGTCGGCAGGCACAACGACCACGCCGTCATCGTCGGCCACGATCACGTCGCCGGGGTTGACCAGTGCGCCCGCGCAAACCACGGGGATGTTGACGGAGCCGAGCGTTGCCTTGATCGTGCCCTTGGCGCTGATGGCCTTGCTCCACACCGGGAAACCCATTTGGGTGAGCGTCTTCACATCGCGCACGCCGGCGTCGATGATCAGCGCCTTGGCGCCGCGCGCCGTGAACGATGTGGCCAGCAGGTCGCCGAAATAGCCGTCGGTGCATTCGGCCGTGACGGCCGCCACCACGATGTCGCCGGGCCGGATCTGCTCAGCCGCGACATGCATCATCCAGTTGTCGCCGGGCTGCAGCAGCACCGTGACGGCCGTGCCGGAGATCTGCGCGCCGGGCCAGACCGGCCGCATGTAGGGCTTCATGAGCCCGACGCGGCCCATGGCCTCGTGCACGGTGGCCGAGCCGTATTGGCCGAGGCCGTCGGCCGCGGCCCGGTCGGCCCGCTTGATGTTGCGGTACACAACGCCCAGTTCAAACATGTCAGAGTCCTTTCGAGGAAAGCAGCTTGTCCAGCCGCGGGAACACTCGGCGCGAGTTGGCTTCGTAGATCTGGTGACGGTCGTCGGCGCTGAGGATCTTGCTGGCCTCGATGTAGCGCTTGGTGTCGTCGTAATAGTGGCCGGTTTCAGGATCGATGCCGCGCACGGCGCCGATCATTTCGGACGCAAACAGCACGTTCCTGACCGGGATCACGGTGTTGAGCAGGTCGATGCCGGGCTGGTGGTAGACACAGGTGTCGAAAAAGATATTGTTGAGCAGGTGCTCGGTCAGCAGCGGCTTCTTGAGCTCCTGCGCCAGGCCGCGAAAACGCCCCCAGTGGTAGGGCACGGCGCCGCCGCCATGCGGGATCAGGAAGCGCAGCGTCGGGAAGTCCTTGAACAGGTCGGACGTCAGGCACTGCATGAAGGCCGTGGTGTCGGCGTTCAGGTAGTGCGCACCCGTGGTGTGGAAGCAGGCGTTGCAGCTGGTGCTGACGTGGATCATCGCGGGGATGTCATGCTCCACCATTTTTTCGTAGATCGGGTACCAGTACCTGTCGGAAAGCGGCGGACTGTTCCAGTGGCCGCCCGAGGGGTCGGGATTCAGGTTGATGCCGACGTTGCCGTATTCCCGGACGCACTTTTCCAGCTCGGGGATGCAGGTCTTGGGATCGACGCCGGGTGACTGCGGCAGCATGGCCACCGGCACGAAGTGCTCGGGGAACAGCTGACTGACGCGAAAGCACAGCTCGTTGCAGATCGCGGCCCAGGTGGACGAGACGTTGAAGTCGCCGATGTGGTGGGCCATGAAGCTCGCGCGCGGCGAGAACAGCGTGATGTCGCTGCCGCGCTCCTTCATCAGGCGCAGCTGGTTGCTTTCGATGCTCTCGCGCAGCTCGTCGTCGCTGATTTTCAGGTCAGACGCCCTGGGCATCATGGACGGGTCCTTGATGCCGGCAATCTGCTGGTTGCGCCACGCTTCCAGGGCCTTGGGCGCCGTGGTGTAGTGGCCATGGCAGTCGATGATCAAGCTCATTGGGCCTCCCGACGAGCCGCCTCAAGGCGGGCACGCGCCCCCTCGGGAGGCAGTGAACGAATGTAAACATAGGGGGTCATTGCTTGTCTCCTCGAGTCCATACAAATTTCGGCACCATCACCTCGCCGCGCATGATCAGCCGTGCCGTGCGCAGCAGGGCCGCGCGGGTGACGTTTTGCGAATTGGCCGGATCCAGGCCCAGCTCCACGCTGAACTCACCGGTCGGGTGTTCCACTGAAATGGTTTTAGGGTTGCCTTCGGGCATGACAGCCGCGCCATCGCAGACCGAGCCCTTGAGCACGCAGGCGGTGCCCACGGTCACGGCGGCCAGCACGCCGATGGCGTCGTGGCAGACATGCGGGATGAAACTGCGGGTGCTGATCGCACCCCCATTTTTCGGCGCTGCGATCAAGGTCATCTTGGGGTAGTTCTTGCTGGTCACGTCGCCCAACTGCATGGCGTGACCCGCCGCAATGCGCAAACGCTCGATGCGCGCCTTGAGCCCGGTGTCGGCATTGAGCTCGGCCGCGGTCTCGTAGCCAGTGCGGCCCACGTCGCTGGCCTTGAACATCACCAGCGGCATGCCGTTGTCGATGCAGGTGACTTCAACGCCGTCGATCACCTCCTTGACTCTGCCGGTGGGCAGCAGGCCCGGTGCCACCGAACCGGCCGTGTCGAGAAAATTGATGGTGATGGGCGCCGAGGTGCCGGGTGCGCCGTCGATGCGGGTATCGCCCGCGTATTCCACATGGCGCAGTCCGTCGGGGCCCTGCGGCGTCAGCACCGTGATGTTGCATTGCATGCCGGTGTTGCGGGTCAGCACGCGGAAGGTGCTCGCATCCCCCTGCGCCCGCACCATGCCGGTCTCCAGCGCAAACGGCACCACGGCCGCCAGCATGTTGCCGCAGTTGGGCGTGGTGTCCACCGTGTCCTTGTCGGGCTGCAGCTGGGCAAACAGGAAGTCGAGGTCCACGTCTGGCGTGGTGCTGTGTCGTACGATGCCGACCTTGCTGGTGAGCGGATGCGCGCCGCCCAGGCCGTCGATCTGCCGCCTGTCGGGCGAGCCCATGACGGACAACAGCACCCTGTCGCGGGCAGGGATGTCGGCCGGCAGATCGGCCTCGTTGAAAAACGGCCCCTTGGAGGTGCCGCCCCGCATGAACAGGCATGTGATGGCAGTTTGCATGAGGGAAATTCTAGAAACTTACCCTCGTTTCAGGTGCATTCCCGGCCACTAGCTGTTATATATAACCGTTATATCTTGGGCGCTGATAGCGAAATCGCATATGGACCTCAAACAAATCGAATCCTTCGTCCGCGTCGCGGAAATGGGCAGTTTCACGCGAGCGGCGATGGCGCTCGGCATGCCGCAGCCCCTGTTGAGCCGGCATGTGCGCCAGCTCGAAGTGGAATTGCGTCAAACCTTTCTGTTGCGCAACGGCCGGGGCGTGACCTTGACCGAAGCCGGCCTCGTGTTGCTGGAGCATGGCCGCGGCATTCTTCATCAGGTCGCCCTGGCCAGGGAAGAGTTGGGCTCGGTGCGGGGAGCACTGGCCGGACGGGTCTCGATCGGCCTGCCGCCCAGCCTGAGCAAATTGATCACCGTGCCGCTGACCCGCGAATTCAGGCGCAGCCTGCCCGATGCGCACCTGACGCTGACGGAGGGTTTTTCGGTGGTGATGCACGAAGGCCTGCGCTCCGGCCGGCTCGACATGGCCTTGCTGTACAACACACCGCATTCGCCGGACATTGAAATGCGCGTGCTGCACCGGGAGGCCCTCGTCCTGATTTCCTCCGAGGCCAGTGTGCGACTCAACAAGGTGCCCGCCCTGAAGTCACGCATGCCACTGGCCGCCCTGGCCGAGTTGCCCCTGATTGTCCCGAGCCGCCCGAATATCTTCCGGATTCTGATTGAAACCGAGCTGATGCGCATCAACTGCCGGCCCCGGATTGCGCTGGAGGTGGATGGGCTCAACGCCATTCTTGACCTGGTGCGCGAGGGTCTGGGGTTTGCCGTGCTGCCGCCCTATGCCCTGAGCAATTTTCCGAAACCGCATACCCTCACGACGCACAAGCTGTACAACCCCCAGCTCATGAGCGAGCTGATGCTGGTCACCTCGGCACGTCGGCCCAGCACCGAAACCCACAAGGAGGTGCAAGGCCTGGTCGCCGCCGTGGTCAAAAAAGCCATTCAGGAATACCTGTAGACGGTGCCTCCGGCATACCCCTGGTTTGTTATAGCTGCTATGCCTTGGCGAGCGCGCGGCGCCCCCCTAAGATCGCCCTAACGCTGGCTGACCGCGGCGCGCCCAGGCCTGGCTCACAGGCCTTGATGGCCGCCGTGACGGCGCTGCTCCCGCGCACCGGGGTCACCAGGAAACAAGGGAACACCAAGGGCCGAACCGGAGCACCCCTAGCATGGCAACAATCATTGGCGCGGTCGCCGCGTCACACACACCCACCATCGGCTTTGCGCTGGACAGCGGCAAGCAGGCCGATCCGGTGTGGGCTCCCATTTTCGAAGCCTTTGAGACGCCGCGCCGCTGGCTGGCGGAGCAAAAGCCTGATGCGCTGGTGGTGATTTACAACGACCACATCAGTTCATTTTTCCTGGATCACTACTCGGCATTTTCGTTGGGGATCGGCGAGGAATACCGGGCAGCCGACGAGGGCGGCGGTCCGCGTGAGCTGCCCCCCATCGCCGGACATCCGGAGTTGGCCGCGCACATCGGCCAGTCGGTCATGGCTGACGCGTTTGACCTGTCATTTTTCCAGGATCGGGCGCTGGACCATGGCTGTTTTTCGCCGCTGTCACTGTTGCTCCCGCATGACAAGAAGTGGCCCGTGCCCATCATCCCGCTGCAGGTGGGCGTGTTGCAGTTTCCAAGCCCCAGCGCAAGGCGCTGCTTCGATCTTGGAAAGGCGCTGCGGCGTGCCATTGAAAGCTACCCTGAGCCGCTGCGCGTGGCGATCGTGGCCACCGGAGGCCTCTCGCACCAGGTGCACGGCGAGCGCGCCGGGTTCAACAACATCGACTGGGACCAGACTTTTCTGGCGCTCATCGAGCACGACCCCGAGCGCCTGGCCGACCTGACCCAGGCCGAGCTCGCCGAACTGGGCGGACTGGAGGGCGCCGAGGTCATCATGTGGCTGGTCATGCGGGGCGCCCTGTCGGCCTCGGTCAACAAAACCCACCAAGCCTACTATCTGCCCTCGATGACGGGCATTGCCACGGCCATTTACGAGAACCGCAGCCACCCTCCGGTGGCCGGTGAGCTTGAGCGGCACCGCCAGCAGGCGCAATTGCAATTGCAGGGTGCCGAGCGATTGAGCGGCACCTACCCCTACACGCTGGCGCGCAGCGTGAAGGCCCTGCGTATCAACCGCTTTTTACACGGCATGACGCTGCCATCCCACAGGGCCGCCTTCCTGCTCGACGAAGAAGCCGCCTACGACACGGCCCGCCTGAATGATGAGGAGCGCGATCTGCTGCGCCAGCGCGATTGGCGCGGCCTTATCCACTACGGGGTGATTTTCTTTGTACTGGAGAAATGGGGTGCGGTGCTGGGGGTCAGCAACCTCCACATCTATGCCGCCATGCGCGGCCAGCCGCTGGCCGAGTTCCAGCAAACGCGCAATGCCCCTGGAGCGCTCTACTCCGTTGCCGGGCAGGTCCCTGCCCGCTTCAAAGGATAAGGAACTGTGCGCTATTGCCAGCGACCGCTTGATAGCCCACTTCATGGGCTGCGCTCAGGTCGCCGGAAAAGACGAGAGAAAGTGGCCCTTGTGCACCCCGTATCGCTTTTGCATTTCAACCACAACCAGGAGACATCATGCAAACTTCCTTCAAGACCCTGATTGGCACGCTGGCCCTGTCCGCCGCGGCCCTGGCGACGGCCCAGACCGTTCCGGTTTTTGGACTGGTCGAGCTCAGCGGAACCGGCGCCACCTCTGGCAGCAACTTTGACAATGGCATCAAGCTGGCGGTCAAGGAAATCAATGCGGCAGGCGGCATTCTCGGACGCAAGGTCAGTTATGTGTCGATGGATACCCAATCCAACCCCGGAGTCGCGAAAGCACTGGCCCAAAAAGCCGTGGACCAAGGCGCTTATGTGGTGATGGGGCCTGTGTTTTCCGGGTCCATCATGGTCAGCATGGCCGAGACGCGGCGCGCCGAGATTCCCAATTTCACGGGTGGCGAGGCGGCATCCATCACCCAACAGGGCAATCCCTACATCTTCCGCACCTCGTTCACGCAGTCCACCGCCATGCCCAAGGTGGCCGCCTACATTCACGACACGGTCAAGGCCAGGACGGTGGACGTGATTTATGTGAACAACGACTTCGGCAAGGGCGGCCTGGATCTCATCAAGAAAGAGCTGGAGGCACGCGGCATCAAGGTGCCCAACAGCATTTCCACCGATCCGGGCCAGCTGGACTTCAGTGCCCCGGTGCTCAAGGCCAGGCAGTCGGGCAGCGACGCCGTGTTTGTGTACAGCAATGAGGAGGAGTCGGCCCGCGCCCTGCGTGAACTGCGCAAGCAGGGCTACACCAAGCCCATGATCGGCGAAACCGTCCTGACCAGCCAGAAAGTGATCGAGCTGGCCGGCGATGCCGCCAACGGGGCCGTGGCCCACGTCGGCCTGACGGCCGACGCACCACAGCCGCTGATCAAGAAATTCAGCGACGCCTTTTTTGCCGAATACAAGATCAAGTCCGACCACAATGGTCTCAAGGGCTACAGCGGCATGTACCTTGTCAAGGCTGTCACGGAAAAGATTGGCAAGTTCGACCCCAAGGCTTTTGCCGCCGCCATGAAGGGGGTGACGCTGTCCGTCAAGGACCACCCCGGCATTTTGATGGACGTGAGCTTCGACCAGAATGGCGACCTCGACCGTGAAAGCTACATGACCAGAGTGGAAAACGGCAAACAGGTCGTCAGCGCCATCTTGCCCCCCGTTGGCCGCAAATAATCCCGCCAACAGCATCAACCAAGGAAGTTAAAAAATGAGTGACCCAAAATTCGGACTGGCGGGCATCATGGGCTGGCCCGTGGCGCATTCGCGCTCACCCACACTGCACAACTACTGGATCAAAAAGTACGGCTTGCTGGGCGCCTATGTGCAGTTGCCCGTCGCACCGGGCCAACTGGAGGTGGCCCTGCCCGGCCTTGCGGCGCTGGGCTTCAGGGGATGCAACATCACCATCCCGCACAAGGTGGATGCGCTGAAGCTGGTGCACGAGCTGGACCCGGTGGCACGTCGCATGGGCGCCATCAACACCATCGTCGTGCAGCCAGATGGCTCGCTCAAGGGATTTAACAACGATGGCTTTGGCTACATCCAGAGCCTGCTCGATGCCAAGCCCGACTGGCGCGCGGACGCGGGACCTGTCACGGTGCTGGGCGCCGGCGGCGCGGCGCGCGCTGTCGTGCTGAGCCTGGCCGAGCGGGGGGCCAAAGCGATTCGTCTGCTCAACCGCACCCTGGACAAGGCGCAGGCGCTGGCGGACGAGTTTGGCGGCCCCGTCCGGGCGTTGCCGTGGGAGGACCGGCACGACGCGCTTGAAGGAGCAGCCCTGCTGGTCAACACCACCAACCAGGGCATGCACGGCAACCCGGCACTGGACCTGGACCTGCGCAAACTGCCCGTGCAGGCGCTGGTGTCCGATGTGATTTATGTGCCCCAGGAAACCCCGCTGCTGGCGGCGGCACGCCTGCGTGGCAACCCGACCGTCAATGGTCTGGGCATGCTGCTCAACCAGGCCCGCCCGGCCTTCCACGCCTGGTTTGGCGTGATGCCCGAAATCACCCCCGAACTGCGACGCGCCATCGTGGCCACGCTTTAAATGCCGACGGATTTCTCGATTTATGCGCAGCCCAAGGTGGATTGCCACTGCCATGTGCTGGACCCGGCGCAATTTGCCTACGCGCCCGACGTCGGCTGGCGGCCAGCCGGACAGGAAACCGGCTCGGCCGCCTACTTTGGTCACGTGCTGGAGGCTTATGGCGTTCAGCATGCCTTGCTGGTAGGACCCAATTCGGGCTACGGCACCGACAATCGCTGCCTGCTCGACGCGATTGCGCGCGGCCAGGGGCGGTTCAAGGGCATTGCAGTCGTGCCCAACGACGCGCCAGCGTCACAGCTGCAGGACCTCAAGGCCCAGGGTATCGTGGGCATCGCCTTTAATTTTGCGCTGCACGGCCTGGACTATTACGCCAACATCGCACCGCTGCTGGACCGCCTGGCGGCGCTGGACATGTTTGTGCAAGTGCAAGTGGTCCAGGCCCAGCTCAAAGCCCTCGCCCCCCTGCTGGGCGACTGCGGCGCCCGGGTACTGGTGGACCATTGCGGCCGGCCCACCGTCGCGGAAGGCGTTACGGGCGAAGGCTTTGCAGCCTTGCTGGGTCTGGCCGACAAGGGCAACACCGCGGTCAAGCTGTCGGGCTTTGCCAAGTACTCCATGCAGGATTACCCGTTTTCCGACACCCCGGCCTACACCCGCGCCTTGCTGGACGCCTTTGGCGCGGCGCACTGCCTGTGGGCTTCGGACTGGCCGTTCCTGCGTGCGCCCAGGCGCCTGGACTACGGCGCGCTGCTGCAGCTGTTTGCCCAGACCGTTCCCGATGCCTCGATGCGACACGACATTCTTTGGCGCACGCCCCTGCGACTGTTCGGGTTCGGCTAGGGCCTGTTCACACTAAAACGGGAGATGCATTGGTTCCTCATGCGGATGGATGCACGAAGGGCGGCTTGCACGAGTTGCGCCTCGGGTTAAAGAGTTGTATTAATATCAAATTCGAACCCACAGCAACTTTCATCAGGGGACAACCATGAAACACATTGGATTCATAGGCGCCTCGGGCTTGATGGGTCACGGGATTGCCCGCAACCTGCAGGCCAGGGGCTTTGACCTCAGCCTGACGGCGCATCGCAACACCGAGCGCATGGCCGACCTGCTGGCCGCCGGCGCCAGGCTAGTCACCAGCCCCGCCGAACTGGGCGCCTGCGACGCGGTGCTCATCTGCGTCACGGGCTCGCCCCAGGTCGAGCAAACACTGGCCGGCCCGCAAGGGGTGCTATCCAGAGCCCGCGCCGGGCTGATCGTGATCGACACATCGACCAGCGAACCCGAGTCCACACGCCGCCTGGCAGCCCAGTGCGCCGAGCGCGGCGTCACGCTGGTGGATGCGCCGCTGGCGCGCACGCCGGTGGAGGCCGAACTGGGCCGGCTCAACACCATGGTGGGCGCCGAGCCGGCCGTGCTCGACAAAATTCGCCCGGTGCTGGCGGCCTACTGCGAAAACATCTTCCACGTCGGCGGCCCCGGCGCCGGCCACGTGGTCAAGCTGCTCAACAACTTCATCGGGCAGGCCATTTGCACGGCGACGGCGGAGGCGTTTGCCGTGGGCGCGCTGGCCGGCGTGGAGCCGCAAAAGCTGGTGGAGGTGGTCTCGGCGGGGGCGGTGAACTCGGGCCTGTTCCAGGCCATGGCCAAGACCCTGCACGGTGACTTCTCCGGCCTCCAGTTCGAGCTGGACAACGCCCGCAAGGACTTGCGCTACTACACCCACCTGGCCGAAATGGTGAACGTGCCTTCCCTGGTCGGCGAGGCCGTGCACCAGAGCCTGGCCACCGCCAGCGCGCTGGGCCAGGGCAAGAAGTTTGTCACCTCGCTGGTGACGGCGCAGGAAAAACTCACGGGCGCGAGGATTGCACCGCAGTGAGGCTTGCCGCTGGCGGTGCTATCGGCGCCATCGCCGTTGCGCCTTGATCAGCTCGATGCCGCCCCCGTGACACCCGGCCCCGGCGCGCCAGGCGGGCAAGTTCCTTATTCGACGGTCATGGGCACACGCGGTGCCACCGCGCACATCAGTTCATAGCCCACGGTGCCGGCCGCCTGCGCCACCTCGTCAATGGACAGCACGGCGCCGCCCGATGACTGCCCCCACAAGGTCACTTCGCTGCCAAAGCCGGCCTCCGGCACCGGCGTCAGGTCCACCGTGAGCATGTCCATGCTGACGCGCCCCACCAGGCGGGTGCGCACGCCGTTGACCAGCACCGGCGTTCCGGTGCCGCAGTGGCGCGGGTAACCGTCGGCATAGCCGCAGGCGACCACACCGAGGCGCAGCGGCCCGTCGGCGCTGAAGCTGGAGCCATAGCCCACCGTGTCGCCGGCCACCAAATGCTGCAGCCCGATGATTTTTGATGCCAGCGTCATCGTGGGCTGCAAGTCCCAGTCGGCGGCGCTGTGTTCGGGGAAGTCCGGAGAGCTGCCGTACAGCACGATGCCGGGGCGTATCCAGTCGGAGCGACCGGCCAGAATGGCCCCGTAGCGCATGGTGGCGGCGCTGTTGCTGAGGCTGCGCTCGCCGGGCAGGTCGTGGGTCACGGCCTCAAAGGCCTTGAGCTGGGCAGAAATGCCCCTGGGGCCGTCGGCATCGGGGAAATGCTGCATCAGCGAAATCTCGTCGACCTGCGGCAGGGCATTGAGGCGCGTCCAGGCGGCGCGAAAGCGCTCGGGCGTGAAGCCCAGGCGGTTCATGCCGGTGTTCATTTTCAGAAACACGCGGTGCGGCAGCTGGGTCTTGTGGGCGGCCAGCATGTCGATCTGCTCGTTGCAGTGAATGGCGTGCCACAGGCCCAGGCGGGAGCACAGCTCGAGGTCGCGCGCCTCAAAACAGCCTTCCAGCAGCAGGATGGGACCGCGCCAGTCGAGCGCGCGCAGGCGCTGCGCCTCCGCCAGATCCAGCAAGGCAAAACCATCGGCGCTGCGCAGGGCGTCAAAAACCCGCTCGATGCCGTGGCCGTAGGCATTGGCCTTGACAACCGCCCAGACCCGCGCATCCGGCGCAGCGGCCCGGGTGCGGGCAAGGTTATGACTCAGGGCGCTGGTGTGAACGGTGGCGTGTATGGGACGTGGCATGGCTGAAGGTCGTGTTGATGTGTGAGGCGCAAACCGGCATTGGCGCAAGCTGGTGAAAAGTCTTTATGGATTCTGACACCAGTCCCCATGCTATAAACAGGGATCGTCCGGAGACACTCACCCCCTATATTGCAGCATCAGACCTGCTGATGCATCTGATGCAATGATTACAAGAGTTTAATGAAGCGCGGTTTTTACACCATCATGGCGGCCCAGTTTTTCAGCTCGCTGGCTGATAACGCGCTGTTTGTAGCCGCCGTGGAACTGCTCAAAACCAATGGCGCCCCCAAGTGGCAGCCGGCGGCGCTGGTGCCCATGTTTGCCTTGTTTTACGTGGTGCTGGCGCCTTTCGTAGGCGCTTATGCCGATGCCCGGCCCAAGGGCAACGTCATGTTCATGAGCAACGCCATCAAGATCGTTGGCTGCCTGATGATGCTGTTTGGCTCGCACCCCTTGCTGGCCTATGCCATTGTCGGGCTGGGCGCTGCCGCCTACTCGCCCGCCAAGTACGGCATCCTGACCGAATTGCTGCCGGCCTCGCAGCTGGTCAAGGCCAATGGCTGGATCGAGGGCCTGACGATTTCGTCGATCATTCTGGGGGTCTTGCTGGGCGGCCAGCTGGTGGGCCACACCGTGTCCCACCTGCTGCTGTCGTTTGACTTTCCGTTTATTGACACCGGCGTTAACACCCCCGCCGAAGCTGCGATTGCGGTGCTGATATCGCTGTACATCGCTGCCGCCTGGTTCAACCTGCGCATCCCGGACACGGGCGTCGAAATGCGGCCCATGCCGCGCAACAAGCTGGAGCTGCTGCCCGATTTCTGGAACTGCAACGCCGCCCTGTGGCGCGACAAGCTGGGCCAGATCTCGCTGGCCACGACCACGCTGTTCTGGGGCGTGTCGGGCAACCTGCGCTACATCGTGCTGGCCTGGAGCGCCGCCGCCCTGGGCTACAGCACCACGCAGGCGTCCTCGCTGGTCGGCGTGGTGGCGATTGGCACGGCGATCGGGGCGGTGCTGGCCTCGATGCGCATGCGCCTGGACCAGGCCGCCCGCGTGATGCCGCTGGGCATTGCCATGGGCGTGCTGGTCATGTTGATGAACTTCATCAACAACGTCTGGGTGGCGGCGCCCTTCCTGATCCTGCTGGGTGGCCTGGGCGGCTTCCTGGTGGTGCCCATGAATGCGCTGCTGCAGCACCGGGGCCACAACCTGATGGGCGCGGGCCGCTCGATTGCCGTGCAAAACTTCAACGAGCAGGCCTGCATCCTGGCGCTGGGCGCGGGCTACAGCCTGTCCACCGGCATGGGCTTGTCGGCATTTGGTGCGATTACCGGCTTTGGCCTGGTGGTGGCCGGTTTCATGTGGCTGATCCAGCGCTGGCACAAAAACAACTGCATCAAGCACAAAGAGCAGCTTGACCACCTGCTTAACATCGCCCGCAGCGATAAATTGCACTGATGCACACCGATGCGAGCCATCGAAATGCCGGGAATTTGTCTGCCGGGCCGCCCCCAGGAAAATTAGCCCCTTCTTCTTGTGAAAGGGGCAGCGCAACGCCGGAGGCACCCGAAGTGGCAAGCGTGGGGGCCATCTTCGCGCTGGTGCTGAACGCCTTTGTCTGGGGCGTTTCCTGGTGGCCCTTGCGGGAGCTGCAGGGCCACGGCCTGCACCCCCTGTGGGCCACTGCGCTGGTGTACCTGGTGGTGGTCAGCGGACTGCTGACCGTGCGCTTCAAGGCCTGGCGCGGTTTTGCGGCGCATCCGCAACTGTGGTGCCTGGCCCTGGCGGCGGGCCTGACCAATATGGGCTTCAACTGGGCCGTGACCGTGGGCGACGTGGTGCGTGTGGTGCTGCTGTTTTACCTGATGCCGGCCTGGTCGGTCCTGGTGGCCTGGGTGGTTCTGGGCGAAAAGCCTTCCGCCTCGTCGCTGCTGCGCCTGCTGCTGGCCATGTCCGGCGTGCTCGTGGTGCTCAAGACCCCTGACTCGCCGTGGCCCGTGCCGCAGGACGTCACCGACTGGCTGGCGATCATGGGCGGCTTCAGCTTTGCCGTCACCAACGCCCTGCTGCGCAAATGCGGCCACACCCCCAGCGCCTCACGCATGCTGGCCATGTTCGGCGGCAGCGGGCTGATGGCCGTCGTGGCGGCGCTGCTGGGCATGTCGCAGCAACTGGTGCCGGCGCCCGCGCTGCAGGCCGCCGGCATTCCGGTGGTACTGGGGCTGGGCCTGGCGCTCATGGCCAGCAATGCGGCCCTGCAATATGGCGCAGCACGGCTGGCCGCCGGCACCACGGCCATCGTGATGCTGACGGAAATCCTGTTTGCCAGCCTCTCCTCCGCGGCGCTGGGCGCGGCCCAGTTCAGCCCGCGCGTCCTGCTGGGCGGCAGCCTGATTGTGCTGGCGGCGGCGCTGGCAGCGCTGGCGCCCTCACCCGAGGCGTCAGGCGGCGCAAAACCGCACTGAGCCGGCCCGGCGCCCTCACGCCTCCTCCTTCGTTTCGTGCACGTGGCCATGCGGGCCGCGACCCACGGAAAATCACGGTCGCGTTACGATGGTGATTCACTCCAGGAGACCTTCATGAGTACGGTATATGACTTTGAAGCCCGTCAGATCAATGGCAAAGACATCCCGCTGTCCGAGTTCAAAGGCAAGGTGATGCTGATCGTGAACACAGCCAGCCAATGCGGCTTCACCCCGCAGTTCGGCGGCCTTGAAACGCTGCACAAAACCTATGCCGACAAGGGCCTGGCGGTACTGGGCTTTCCCTGCAACCAGTTCGGCTCGCAGGACCCGGGCAATGACGACGAGATCTCTGCGTTCTGCCAAGTCAACTACGGCGTCAGCTTTCCGATGATGTCCAAGATCGAGGTCAACGGCCCGACCGCACACCCGCTGTACAAATGGCTGACCGCCGAGGCACCCGGCCTGCTGGGCAGCAAGGGCATCAAGTGGAACTTCACCAAGTTTCTGGTCGGCAAAGACGGGCAAGTCATCAAGCGCTACGCGCCGCTGGACAAACCCGCTGATCTGACGAAAGACATCGAAGCGGCACTGGCGGCCTGAGGAATTGCATGAAAGCCGCGCTTCCTCGCGGATTGCTTGAATAGCTTGCTATCCATTCAATAGCACCGCAGCATTTTTGGCCAAACCGTCAACGGGTGGCGCCGACCTGCCGCAGGAAGTCAGCCAGTGTTTTTCCCGCCTCATCGCGAAAAACGCCCTCCTGGGCCTGCACGTCGTCGATGCGGTCCACGCGGAATCTCCGGAAAGCCTGCCGGGTTTCGCACCAGGCCGCCAATGTCCACACCTTGCCCCAGAAAAAACAGCCCAGCGGCCGGATGCTGCGCTGGCTGCTCTGGTCGGCCGCGTCACGGTAACGGATGCTGAGGCGGCGGCGCGCCTGCACCGCTTCGCGCAGGGTCTGCAGGCGCTGCTGCGTGGCGGGCTCCAGCGCGAAGGCGGGTGCGTACAGGGCCAGGCTCTCGGCCGCCGCACGGGTCGGGCCGGACAACACGGACAGGATTTTCCCCAGCGCCTGTTCGGCCTCACGCGCCAGCGCCGGATCCAGCCAGGTCTGTGCCAGGCGCGCCCCGGCGACCAGCGCCCTGGCCTCCCCTTCACTGAACATCAGGGGCGGCAACTCAAAGCCGGCCCCGAGCCGGTAGCCGACGCCGGCCTCACCCTCTATCGGCACGCCCTGGTGCTGCAGGTCGGCCACATCGCGGTACACGGTGCGCTCGGACACCTCCAGGCGCTGTGCCAGAAACGCCGCCGTGGTGAGACGGCGCCCCCGTATCAGCTGGACAATGTGGAACAGTCGGTCGGCACGGCGCATGCACGACATTTTAGGCCTGTAGCCCGTGTCGAATATGCGCAAGCAGCTATCGAAAATATAGCAACGAGAGATCTGCCATCATCGCGCGGGCAATCAGCCGCATGTCGTGGTCGCTCACGTCAAACAGGCCGAAGCGGAATTTGTAACCCCAGCGGCTGCGGTCTTCCACGAAGTCGAAGCTGTCCAGCAGCGGCAAAATCGAAGCCTCCTGCGCGCTCACATAGTGCACGTCGCGCCGCCAGGGCACAAAGCCCTGGCCCATGTCGACCGTAAAAGGCTCGCCGGGCCCGACGATGCCGATGGAGACAAAACACTGGCACCTGTCTTTGCCGCCCATCGTCATGGCGGGTGCGTAGTAGGCGACCCGGTCATCCGGCTGCACGCGGCGGATCGGCCCGCTTTTGCCGTGGCAGACCTGCATGAAGCCGCCGCCAGGATGGTCGCGGCCCCGTTGCGCATGCTCCGCGCTGGCCACCGCAATCCAGTTTTTCATAGCGCAGTCCACGCTCAGGCCAGCGCGTGCAGGCCGACCCGGTTGCCTTCGCAGTCGACGATATGCGCGAAAAACCCCATCCCCGGCGGCAAGGCGGTGCGGGGCGTGCTGATGCGCCCGCCCGCGGGCCCTACCCGGGACAGCACGGCGTCGAGCGAAGCGCCTGCGTTCAGGTAAACCAGCGTGCCTTGCGCACCGGGAGCGGCGACTTCCGGCCCGGCCATCAAGGCGCCGCGCACGGCCTCCTCGCCTTCGCCGGCAAACACCGCCATCTCCATGCCGGGGCCGCCGTAATTTTCGCGCCGCAGGGGGGCGCCCAGCAGCTGCTCGTAAAACGCCTGCGCGCGGCTGAGCTGTGTGCAGGGAATTTCAAACCAGTTGATCGCGTGGGAGTGCATGGAGAGGTCCTTTCAAGACAACGATTGAAGAGGACGCCATGGTGCGCCGGCCCTGCTGACAGCGTGGTGTCAGGAGCCCGGGTTTCCCAAGGCCTGGTCAAGCACTTCCACCCAGTGCCGAACGGGCGTGGCCGTGCCGCTTTGCAGGTGCGTGATGCAGCCGATGTTGGCCGAGACAATCACCTCGGGCTGCGTGGCCTGCAAATTCCCCAGCTTGCGGTCGCGCAGTTCATAGGCGATGGTGGGGTTGAGCACCGAGTAGGTGCCTGCCGAGCCGCAGCACAAATGCGCTTCATTGGCGGCCACCTGGATGTCAAAGCCCAGCTCGCCCAGGTACTTTTCCACGCCGCCCCGCAACTGCTGGCCGTGCTGCAGGGTGCACGGTGGATGAAAGACCATGGGGCGGGTGGCGGCCGTCACCTTTGCGCGCAACGACTCCGTCAACTCGGGCAGCAGCTCGCTCAGGTCGCGGGTGAGCTCGCTGATGCGCGCGGCCTTCGACGCGTAGGCCGGGTCGCCCTTGAGGAGGTAGCCGTACTCCTTGACCGTGACACCGCAACCCGAGGCATTCATCACGATGGCCTCCACACCTGAATTCGCACCGGCCTCCACATAGGGCCACCAGGCGTCGATGTTGCGGCGCATCTCGGCCTTGCCACCCGCCTGGTCGTTGAGGTGAAACTTGACGGCACCGCAGCAGCCGGCCTTCGCCGCCACCACGGTCTCTATCCCGGCCGCATCCAGCACGCGCGCCGTGGCCGCATTGATGTTGGGCATCATGGCGGGCTGCACGCAACCTTCGAGCATGAGCATCTTGCGCGCATGGCTGCGTGCCGGCCACACGCCGGCCGGCTGCCGGGCGGGCACCTTGGCCTGAAGCGCGGCGGGCAGCAGGCCGCGCACGGCCTGGCCCAGTTTCATGGCCGGCGCGAAGAGCGGTGACGGCAGGCCCTCCTTGAGCGCCCAGCGCACGGCGTTTTCACCGGCCGGGCGCGGCACGCGCTCGTCGACCAGCTTGCGGCCAATGTCGACCAGATGGCCGTACTGCACGCCGCTGGGGCAGGTAGTTTCACAGTTGCGGCAGGTCAGGCAGCGGTCCAGATGCAGCTGGGTCTTGCGGGTCGGCGTCTCGCCTTCCAGCACCTGCTTGATCAGGTAGATGCGGCCGCGCGGACCATCGAGCTCATCACCGAGCAGCTGGTAGGTCGGGCAGGTGGCCGTGCAAAAGCCGCAGTGCACGCACTTGCGCAAAATCGCTTCGGCCTCGCGGCCGTCGACCGTGTTTTTGAATTCGGGAGCCAGGTTGGTTTGCATGGTTTTCAGAGGGACTGGCTGCGGGCGCGGGCTTGCCGGCGAAAGCCGCGGCGGGCATCAGACAGCAGGGGTGGCAGGGACAAGAGCAGCAACAGCATGGCCAGCGGCGCCACCCATACAAAGCCGATGTATTTGAAGCCCGTGGCGCCCACCAGCCCGCCCACGATGAACATGCCCAGCAGGGAGCCCAGCAACAGCAGCTTGCTGTGGTTGGCCCGAACCCGGGACTCGGGCGGGCTACCCGTGCGATTCCAGTAGAGCATCTTGCCCAGCTCGATCCCCAGGTCAGTGATCACGCCGGTCATGTGCGTCGTGCGGATCTCGGCAGAAGAGATTTTTGTCACCAGTGCGTTTTGCAGCCCCATGGTGAAGGCCAACACCAGCACCGTCAGCGGCACGGCAAAGGGGGTTTGCCGGTTCAGGGTGGCGCCAAGCAGGCCAAACACCAACAGCAGCACCGCTTCCAGCAGCAAGGGCAAGGCGTATTCACTGCGCAAGTGGTTCTGGCGCGCCCAGTTCACCAGCATGGCCGTGGCGGCCGCGCCGGCCGTGAACGCCAGCAGGGCGCCGATGGCACCCAGCACCAGCGTGATATGGCCCAGCACCAGGTTGTCGGCCACCATCGAGACAAAACCCGTCATGTGCGAGGTGTACATGCTCACCACCATGAAACCGCCCGCATTGATGGCTCCGGCCATAAAGGCCAGCGCGCGCCCCAGCAGGCGGTTGGTGGCTTGCGTGCGGTGTTGACCGGTGAGGTGGCGCAGACGTCGCATGGCGGCTTTACCAGTCCGGGTACATCCGGCCACGGTTAAAGATGCCGGCCGGGTCGAATTGTTTCTTCAGCTCGCGGTGTATGCGGTCCAGCGGCGTCTTGAGCGGACTGAACACCGGCACGGTTTTGTCGGCGGAGCGAAACAGGGTGGCGTGGCCATGAGCCTCTGCGGCGGCGCGACGAATGGCCGGGGCATCGCCCGCTGGCCGCTTGAGCCAACGCTGCGCACCGCCCCACTCCACCAGCGTGGCGCCGAAATCCAGCACTGCGGCCGTGTCGGGCAGGCTGACCCGCCACAAGGATTCATCGCCCTGCAGCCGGAAAAAAGGCAGGGCCTGCTCTCGCAGGGCCACCCACAGGGCCCGGGCTTCGCCCTCCCCCACGGCTTCGCCGCCCAGGGTCTTTTGCGCTGCAGCGACGGCGGCCTTGGCGCCCCTGAGGCGCACCCACAAGCGGCCCGCCTGCCAGCAGGAGGCGTTGAGAGACAGGGGCAGCCCACCCCAGCGGTTGAGCTGGCGCAAGGCCGTGGCTTCATCCATGTCGAACGCCAGCGTGGCCTCCAGAGGCGCGACCGGCAGCACTTTCAGGGACACCTCCAGCAACACACCCAGCGTGCCGAGCGAGCCGGCCATCAGGCGCGAGACATCGTAGCCGGCCACATTCTTCATGACCTGGCCGCCAAAGGTGAGCTGCTCGCCCTTGCCGTTGAGCAGGACCACGCCCAGCATGTAGTCGCGCACCGCACCGGCACTGCTGCGCGCGGGGCCATTCAGGCCGCTGGCCACCATGCCGCCGACGGTCGCCCGCGCACCGGAGTCGCCGAAATGCGGTGGTTCGAACGGCAGGCACTGGCCCTGGGCGGCCAGCAGGGCCTCCAGCTCGGCCAGCGGTGTGCCGGCCCGCACGGTGACCACCAGTTCGCTGGGCTCGTAGCTGGTCACTCCGGCGAACGCCGTCATGTCCAGGACTTCCCCTCGCAGGGCTTGCCCATAGAAGTCCTTGCTGCCACCCCCGCGTATGCGCAAGGGCGTTCCCGCAGCGGCGGCGGCGCGCACCCGCTCGGCCATAGCAGCCGTCACATCAGTATCTGGAACCATGGCAAGAATGGTAAGCCGCGGCGGCGCCCAAGCTATTGATTTTTTTGAACGCGGCCTGTTCGGTTTTTTGCAGCCGGGCCGGATGAATTGCGCCAGGCATCCGGTGAATCCTCAGTCCTTGAAGAAATTCACCGGCAAACCGGGCACCTCTACCCGCATGGAAAACACGCAGCCCGAGTCCGGCCAGGCTTGCAACTCCTGCTGGGGGCGGTTGTAGCGCGCCGTCGTGAGGTAAAGCGTTTGCAGGTCGTCCCCGCCGAAGCAAGGCATGGTCGGGCAGCGCGCCGGCACCGGAATATCGGCCAGCAATTGGCCTGCGGGCGAAAGCTTGAGCAGCCGCCCTCCTTCGAACATGGCGACGTAGTAGTTGCCCAGGGCATCCACCGCCGCCCCGTCAGGCCGGCCACCGTAGCCCGGCATGCCGGGCTGCCAGCCCTCGGGCTTGCCAGGCCATTGAGCGAATACCCGGGCGTTGGTCATGGCGTTGCTGTTGCCATCCCAGTCCCAGGCGCGAATGGTGTGGCGCGGCGTATCGGTCCAGTACACCGTGGAGGTGTCTGGTGACCAGGCCAGCCCGTTGGCAATGATGGCATTGCCGGCCTTGATTTCCACCACGGGTGCCTGGCCGTCCCGGCAATCCAGGGAAAAAAGCTGGGCCTTGTCGGCATCGCGCGGCTCGTACATGGTGCCGGCCCAGAAACGGCCCATGGGGTCGGCCTTGCCGTCATTAAAGCGGGTGGTGGCCGTGTCATGGTCGGCCAGCATGAGCCGCTGCAAGGGGCCGCCCCATTGCCGCGCGCGGTAAATGCCGTCGCGCAGCGCGATGACCAGGCCGCTGGCTTCGCCCTGCGTCTGCGCGGGTGCGATGCTGCCGGGCTCCGACGGCATGGCCCAGCTTTCCACCGTGCCCGTGAGGACATTGCAGCGGTGAATCCGCCGGCCGGGAATGTCCACCCAGTAAAGCCTCTGCTCGTCGGGGTGCCAGAAAGGAGATTCACCCAGCTCGCTGGGCGGTGCAACGACGGTTTGCCAGGTCATGTCGGGTGTCTCCTTCATATGAACGCTTCTGTCTCGCGGTGATCAATGCCAATGCGCACTGTACAGGCAAAAAAACGCCCACCGGCTTGCGCCAGCGGGCTGAACATCCAAGGGAGATTCTTGTCGGTCAGGAGACTGCCTCTTCAAGGCAGTCCCCTTGGCCAGTCAGCGGTTGTAGGCGGTTTCACCGTGTGAGGTGATGTCCAGGCCTTCGCGCTCGTCTTCTTCGCTGACACGCAGGCCGATCGTCAGGTCAACCACCTTGTAGGCGATAAAGGACACGACGCCCGACCACACAACGGTCAGCAGCACGGCTTTGGCCTGAATCCACACCTGCGAAACGATGGAGTAGTCTGCTGCGGTCACGCTGGTTGCCGTCACCCAGTCCCCCACAAAGCTGGGGCCACCCAGCGCCGGGGAGTTGAATACACCGGTCAGCAATGCACCCAGAATACCGCCGATGCCGTGCACGCCGAATACGTCCAGCGAATCGTCTGCACCCAGCAGCTTCTTCAGGCCATTCACGCCCCAGAGGCAGGCAAAGCCGGCGGCGAAGCCGATGACAATACCGCCGCCGATGCCGACGTTGCCTGCAGCAGGCGTGATGGCAACCAGACCTGCAACGCAACCGGAAGCCGCGCCGAGCATGGAGGCCTTGCCCTTCATCAGCGCTTCGCCCACACACCATGCCAGCACAGCCGCAGCAGTTGCGCACAGCGTGTTGATGAATGCCAGGGCGGCAAAGCCGTTCGCTTCGAGCGCAGAACCTGCGTTAAAGCCGAACCAGCCCACCCACAACAAGGCGGCACCCACCATGGTCAGCGTCAGGCTGTGAGGCGCCATCGACTCCTTGCCATAGCCGATACGCTTGCCGACCACGAAGGCGCCGACCAGACCGGCCACGGCCGCATTGATGTGCACAACGGTACCGCCTGCGAAGTCAAGCGCGCCCATCTGCCAGAGGTAGCCGCCCTTGCCGTTCACCGCATCGACAACTTCCTTGCCCGTATAGGCATCAGGACCCATCCAGAACCACACCATGTGCGCAATCGGTGCGTAGCTGAAAGTGAACCAGATGGCCATGAACAACAGCACTGCGGAGAACTTGACGCGTTCAGCGAAAGCACCCACGATCAGCGTGCAGGTAATGGCGGCAAAGGTGGCCTGGAATGCGGCGTACACAATTTCAGGGATGTAAACACCCTTGCTGAAGGTGGCAGCGTTGGCAAAGGTGCCGGCCGCATTGTCCCAAATGCCTTTCATGAACAGCCGGTCAAAGCCGCCGAAGAACGCATTGCCTTCGGTAAAGGCCAGGCTGTAGCCGTAGATAAACCACAGCACGAGGATCATGGAGAACGTCACCATGACCTGCATCAAGACCGACAGCATGTTCTTGCTGCGGACCAGGCCGCCATAGAACAAGGCCAGACCAGGCACAGCCATCATCAGGACCAAAAGCGTGGAGACCAGCATCCAGGCGGTATCGCCCTTGTTGGGAACAGGTGCCGGCGCTGCGGCAGGCGCTGCCGCCGAAGCCGCTGCCACAGCAGGGGCTGCCATCGCCGCGGGCGCAGGCGCAGCTACCGAAGCAGCCGCCTCGGCGGGTTTGGCTTCAGCGGCGGCGGATGCGGCGGGGCTGGCGGCCGGGGCCTGCGCCAGTACGGCTGCACCCGTGGTCAGCAAACTCAATCCCAAAGCAAGGGAGGCAAGTAGTTTTTTCATGTTGATGTACTCTTTTTAGGGTTGAGCCTTACAGCGCTTCCTTGCCGGTTTCACCGGTGCGGATGCGCACGACCTGCTCGAGGTTGTAGACAAAGACCTTGCCGTCGCCGATCTTGCCGGTACGCGCGGCACTTTCAACCGCCTCGATCACGCGGTCCACCAGTTCGTCGGAGACTGCCGCTTCAATCTTGACCTTGGGCAGGAAATCGACCACATACTCGGCGCCGCGGTACAGCTCGGTATGTCCTTTTTGACGACCGAAGCCCTTGACTTCGGTGACGGTGATGCCTTGGACGCCAATACCGGAGAGCGCTTCACGCACTTCATCCAGCTTGAACGGTTTGATGATGGCCGTTACGAGTTTCATTTCAGGTTTCCTCCAGGTGAATAGTGAAGCGGCGTGATGTGCCGCCCTTGCCGCATTAAAGAATTTTTGTCAGGGCCGACGGCGATGATGCGAAAGCGACCTGGACGTGAATAACTTTCATGGGAGGCTCCGGGGTTGTTAGTTGGGGCCAAAGCTCCATAGCATGTACCGTGCCAGGCTTTTCCTGGCCATGCGAAGCCGGTCTACCGTTTCTTGCCCAGTCGCGTTAGAGTTCAAGAAACACAAATACATGATGCACTTTTTTGGTGCGTTTGTGATGCACAATTTTGATGCATTTTGCAGGGAGCCTCTGAATGAGCTTGTCTTTAGTGCATAGCCGGGCCTTGCTGGGTCTGGAAGCCCGGCCGGTATGCGTCGAAGTGCATCTGGCCAACGGCCTGCCCAGCTTTACGCTGGTCGGGCTGGCAGAGACTGAAGTGAAGGAGGCGCGCGAACGGGTGCGCTCGGCCATTCAGAACACCGGACTGGAATTTCCGGCGAATAAACGAATCACCGTCAACCTGGCACCCGCCGATCTCCCCAAGGATTCGGGCCGCTTCGTTCTAGCGCTCTCATTCTGTTAGCTAGTCGTCCCTGAGAAACTCGATTAGCTTTACCGGGGATTTTCATAGATGAGTAAAAACGCAGAAACGCTTCGGAAGTTAGTCGACGAAATGAAAGTTGGTCAGGACGAGGCCTTGAATATATGGAATAAAGGTCAAGCCGAACCATTGACACCAGTCCAATGGAAAGCATATATGGCGCAACCAAATACGCCATCTTGGAAGCCTTGCCCGGATAGTGTGGTGCTCCACATGGAGACGGTGCTGCGCGATTGGCGGCGGAAACAGATAGAAAGTGATGGCAGCCGCAAAATTTAACAGCTCATCCACGAGTGCTACGCGAGTACCGCTTGCCAACTTGTTGCTTGAGCTGGGCATCTAAAGAAGGTGACACAAGGGAGTCACGAAGGAGAAATAGCTGCTGCATTAATGGACCTCAACAGGCTGGCGTTCCAGGTGCAACGCAAAGTGGGCATCACCTTCGCCAATGTTCTTGAGGCCAGCCCGCTGCGCGGTTTCGAATGCTTTTGGCCATTTGGTGGCCAAAGAATAGGTCTCGCTGCTCACTTCGCTGGCCTCGCATTCGCTGGCTTCGCGCCAGGCGCGGTAGACCGCCACGACGGCTTCTGCGCCGCCCAACCTGCGCTCAAGCTCCTTGACAAAACGAACTTCTGCCGCGACCTTTTCAGCAGCAGGAAGTCCTTCGCCGCCTTGAAGGGAGACGGAATACGGTTTGTCCATGATAAGGCTCCAAGTTGAGTTTACTGGATAAACATACAGTATCGCCAAACCAGCGCTACACGTCAATGGAAAAAGTAAAAAGCGATGCCGCGGGATGGCGCTGTTGCGCCACCGTCCGACGACCCTGCCGGAGGGCAGGCGGGCACAATAAAACGATGGCAATCCTGGTGGGTACGGCTTCCTGGACGGACAAGACCTTGGTCGAATCGGGGCTGTTTTATCCCCCTGAGGCCAAGTCTGCGGAAGCGCGCTTGCGCTTTTACGCGAGCCGGTTTCCCATGGTCGAGGTCGATTCGAGCTACTACGCCATCCCGCAGCCTTCGACGTCCCAGCTGTGGGTTGAGCGCACGCCGCCGGGGTTTGTTTTCAACATCAAGGCATTCCGGCTATTCACGGGCCACCAGACTTCGCCGACCGTCCTTCACCAGGACATCCGTGAGGCATTGCCGGCGAGCGCGAACAAGATGCTCTATTACCGGGACCTGCCGCCGGATATCCTGGACGAGCTCTGGCGGCGCTACAAGGAAGCGCTGGAGCCGCTGAGAGCAGCCAGCAAGTTAACCGCTGTGCACTTTCAGTTTGCACCCTGGATCATCAGCAACCGCGACGGCCATGCGCATGTGCGTGAGTGTGCCGACAGGATGGCAGGAACCCAATTGGCCGTCGAGTTCCGCAACCTGAGCTGGTTTGACGAGGCGCACCAGGCGGCGACGCTGGAGTTTGAAAGGAAACTCGGGGTCGCCCATGTAGTGGTGGATGGGCCGCAGGGGTTCAGCAACTGTGTGCCGTCGATTTGGGCCGTTTCGAGTCCCAAGCTGGCCGTCGTGAGGCTGCACGGCCGCAACGCGGCGACATGGAATATCAAAGGGGCTACGGTGGCTTCGGACCGGTTTAACTATGACTACCCCGAGCACGAGCTGGAACAATTGATTCCGAGCATCCGGGAACTTGAGCGTCGAGCCGAGCTGGTTCAGGTCATCTTCAACAACAACTATCAAGACCAAGGCCAGCGCAATGCTGCTACCTTGATGCGACTCTTGGGTGACGCGCCCCGCGTTAGCCCTGCGGTATCGCGGGGTGATCTTTTGGGGGATTAGCACGTACAAGACGACGTACCCGGTACTCTTACCTCAAAACGAGGTGACGCAGCAGGCGCCAAAAGCAAGTATCAATGCTGCCTTCAGACTGACTGCCGTCATACAGCTTTTCGATCTGCTTGCTCCAGACCGGTCACTCAGGGCTGCTGGTTATTGGTCGGCAATGTGGCGACGATTTCAATACTCTGAGCACCCGCTATCGGCCAAGAGCGGACCTTCCATTGAGCGGTTCAATTGCCGTTCCTCATTCTTTTTTTTTAATACAAAGCTATTCTCGGAAAGTGAGTTTTTTCTACATCCTCATCATTCGATACGAGGCAAGGTTATGCGTCATCTTTCAAGGGAGAATGTCTCTATATGGCGGTCGAATGCTTCCATTCTGCGCTTGGCTTCATCAAGCATGCATTCCTCGTACATCGCTGGCTGGAGTGCTCCTCCATGGTAGCTTTCCGCAACCAGACCACACTCGCGTTCTCTGAACGTGTTCCACGCGCGTTGTGCATTGACCAACGCCTTGGGAGCATTTGCCCAACTCGGCTCTCTTGAAGCAGCCTTGCGGAGCGACCGAAGTAAATGCCCATACCGCTTGTTAAGTTCCTCTTCCGTTGCCGCTCTCTTGCCCGCCGCACATCTATTTGCGTTGTCCGAGGACCCGTCGTACTTGCATGAGTGCCTGACAATTAGCGCCTCACACGCCTTAGAAGCCTCATTGCAACATGCCTTTGAGGCTGCCTCCTTACATTGTGGTGATTCAAGAACGTTGTTCCACGACTCTGCCTCCGTCATTGACTCATCTTCGACGGTTGTTGAGGAGACGGTTGAGGGCTGTGCAAGAATGAAGAACGACGCAAAGGCGACGAGAAAGAGAGAAGAGAATTTTTGACGCATACCTGAGTGCATTCCGTGCGAGCACTATAACCCGCGTTCCGAGCAAACCTATGCGCAGCCGGGGTGGGGGAAGTGTTCGGCAGGTATGCACCTGCCCAATGCATAACGATGGCTGAAAGTCTGCTTTTCGCTTATGCGTCTGTCCGCTTTGGGCCCAAACGAGCCCGTCAACGGGGTCCCGCTTGAGCGCCTGCAATGCAGCGTTTGCTGCCGGTCACCACCGTCAGCTTTCTGGAAGTGCACGTAGAACTACCGGCACGAACCATCGACCATTCCCCTTCTGTAAGTCGCTGATTCTTCAACTTATTACAGGGGAAACGGTATCCATTGCAAGAAAGATACGATTACCCCGGGTCTTGCCCCAAAAAACCCGAAGATTGACAGCATCGAATAGATGCTTAGTGCAGCTTGACGGATGGGCCTGTATACCGATCAATGTACCGAGCAAGGCTATCCAGGATGGTTTTGGCGAAGCCGTGCAGGGCGATGTTGCGCCTCTTGTACAGCGATCGGTACATCCATTGCGCGATAGTGCCTTCCACTTGTTGCGGCCACCCAAGAATTGACCCAGGTGGGGGTGCGGCGTAAATCTTGGACTGGTTTATGCCGTAAGTCCGAGACTCGCCCGGTATTCGATGGGACTGAGTGAGCCAAGGGATATCTTGATGCGCTTTTCGTTATACCAGCGGATGTAGGAGTCAACTACCTCGATGAATTGCTCAATAGTTGAAGCCTGCCAGTTGCGAGGGTAGAACAGTTCCGTTTTCAGCCGCCCAAAGAATCCCTCGCAAGCCGCATTGTCGGGCGAGCATCCCTTGCGCGACATCGAGCGGATCAGCTTGGCGTTGTGCATCCTGGAGAGCCAGCCAGGCCAGCGATAGTGCCCACCGCGATCAGAGTGAACGACGGGCCGATCATTGCTGTTGGCTACTCTCTCGATGGCAGCATCCAACATGGTGTTCACCAGGTCGGCATCTGGACGCGTACCGATGGTCCAGCTGACCACCAGACCATCGAAGCAGTCGATCATGGGCGAGAGATATACCTTGCCAGCAGGTATCTGGAACTCCGTGATGTCGGTCAGCCATTTCTCATTCGGAGTTGCAGCCTGGAAGTCCCGGTTGATGAGGTTCTCTGGCGCCGGGCTGATTTCGCAAAGGTAGGAGCCGTACCGACGCTTTCTGTTAGCGGCAACGACCAGGCATTCCTGCTTCATGAGGCGTTGTACGACTTTCTCGG
>NZ_BCYO01000022.1 GCF_001598235.1 Polaromonas jejuensis NBRC 106434
TTCAGAACTCATTACCACGAACCAGGTCAATACAGGCCGGAACAGTGCTCAGTATTATTCAGCATACGCAACTGACCATTGGTGACAACTCTTGTTTTTAGAAGAACTCGGGAATCAATCTTCTTCAGAAAATGACAGGATTTCGAAAAATTGTCATCCCTATGGAGTTTTTGACAGCTTTTATTTATACGATCACCGTGTCTCCAAGCGTTGCGATACCAGCAATAGAGACCAAGTCGCTTAGTCTTAACTCTTCACCTCTGAAAGCATCCCGGAATGCTTCTTCATCACCGTGCGCAAAATTTCCAAGAAGGTATGGTTGCGCGCCTCTGCATCCGAAACGATGGCATCAAATGACATCGCAAAGATCGGGGTGGGGACGACAGTTTGATCATTCCTATAGGTGGGAAACTCTTGGTAGAAGACCCGACCTTTAGAGAACAGTGGCGCCCATTTTTGCTGTCGCAAGCGACTTACGAAGGAGTCATTTATCTGCAGTACGGCGTAATACCAAATTCGCTGAATATTGGTGCAATACTGAGCGAGCTTTTCCGCTCGTTCCAAAAGTTGATTGATTGCGTACTGATTTTCTTTTTCGTCGTCTGTTTTTTTCTTAATCTCGATGACTACCACATCAACAGGGGTGGAGTCCTCGGGGTCAGCAGAGAAAATCATCGCGATGTCCGGCCTGCCAGACTCTCCTGAAACCTCTTCACTCAGCTGGATAGCATTGATGACTTTATCCATGCGAGCTTCGCTCAGTATCGTGCGAAAGGTCATGAACTTGTCGTCCAGTAGCCATGCGTTGTTTTGGTAGACATCGCTGACGATATCGTCTTGATCGAAAGCCAATCTTCTCGGAACGATGAGGTTGTGGATTTCCTCTTCCGAATTGCCCGGAGTCATTGCCTTCATCTTGGCGATGATCTTTTCCCGGTAAAGGATGTACTCAGTCAAAGCCCTGGACGAGGCCTCCAGTGATTTCTCGTAAATCGCGTCACTCAGGTTCTCGCACTGCAAGATCTCCTTCTGGATGCGGAAAAATTTCTGCTGGGCTCCATTAAGGGCCTCTTCCCGATCTATAAGGCCAACAGTTGAGCTGTCAAAATACCCCAGAAGGTGAGGAAACTGGTCCTCGAATTTCTTCTTCGTCTTTGCGTTGGTTTCAGAGATTTTCGGGATATTCTCATTCAGCACGTTGCCTATTTCTCGGCGCAACACGGCGTAGAGTGCAGATTCTGATAGTCCCTCAGGCAGCAGCAATTTTTGGCGAGAGCTGTCAGCATTCGCGCCAAAGAGGTCTGAAGAGAAAATGAAAACGACCGAATTTCCATGAGGGATGGACGATTGTTGAATGAGGTTGATGGGGATTGTGCGCCCATCGATGCTTACGGCGGTTAACAGATTGGCAGGGCCAGTCGTCTCCTTGATGTAGTAATGCATGTTGATGCCTGAGTGGGCATCAATTTTGCATCGTCTCGAATTTCTTTGAGCTTCATTTCTGGCAAGTCATCTGGGGTGATGACTGCATCGCTGGAGAAAAACTCTTTCTGTGCATTGCTTTCCTGGGTCTCAAGACTGATGGATATCTTGAACTCAACCTTGCGATCACGAAGATCATTCAGCGTTGGCAGGAAGTGGGAGATTATCCTTTCCTTGAGGCTACCAGGCTTAAGATCGTCGTAGGACTTGACCTTTTCCTTGGAGAAATTTGCGAAATAGAGCACCGTTTGATTGCTGGTGCTTACCTCAGGCAGCTTCTCGACGGGTGCTTGTCCGTCGAAGTTCTCTTTGAATAAGAACTTGCGTCGATTGTCGTCCCACTCGCTGGTGATTTCGATGCTGTCAAAGTAGTTGAGGAAAACGAGGCGACCGATCCCTTTGTGAAAACCATCCTTGGGTTTCATGAGGGTTTTGAAACGATTAAAACTCTCGTCAGTGAAGCCTAAGCCGTTGTCGGTAATCTTGACGTTCAGGGTTTCGGAAGCAGTAAAAGTCTGGATCGAAATTTCGATATCGATCTCAGTTGCTCCCGCATCCAGCGCGTTGGCGAGGGCCTCGTAGTAAACCAAAGCCAAAGACGGATTGGGGAAAAACAGTTTAATTGCGCTGGAAGTCTCGATGTCCATTTCTCATCCCTGTAATTTTTTTCTCTTGCCTGCCTTTGAGACCGCCCAACTACACACGGGGCTGTCGCTGTGTATTGGCTACCCTCGCCTCTTGTTGTTCTCAAGGATACCAGTGCGAACAACCGCCAAGGCCGACCCGCTCGCGTAGTCTGCCTGACAGATCTCCGACCGAAGCGGCCTCTCAAATGGCTGGTCAGCGGAAACGATGACTGGCTGCAGTTGGCCGATGGCGGGTGCTCAGAGTATTGAAATAGTTGCCACATTGCCGATCAATAACTAGCAGCCCTGAGTGACCGGTCTGGAGCAAGCAGATCGAAACGCTGTATGACGACAGTCAGTTTCAAACAGAATATACCGACCTGGTCAGTTGGCGCCAGCGTGTGAAGGTAGAGTGGTCAAGGATTTCCGGCGCGGATGGTCAATGCGTCCGGAATCCGCAATGCGCGTTGCTCAACAGCTTGGCGCAGGAAAATCACGTGACGATTGCACTGGTCGCGTGAAAACCGTTTAATACAGTGCGGACTTTTTAGTCGGCGGCACCAACTTGAGCTCAGTTCATTTGCCTTCACGCCCTCGCCACCGGCATTTCCTCCCAGCTCGTCGTGTAATGCGGCGTCCGTCTCTCCTGGCGCATCCCCCAGACCCGGCTGTGATCATCAATCCCCGTGCTGGCCACATGCAACGTGCCCTTGCCGAATCTGCCGTTGAGCGCATCCATCGCGGTCATCAGCCGTGACCGGTTCGCGTCTTCATCGTCACCTTCCAGATCCAGTTCACCCTGGCGCACGGTTCCCGGCACTAGGTCCAGCAGCATCACGCCCGCCTTGATCAGCTGGTAGCCCGGCTCGTAGATCTGCCGCATGCCGGCGGTGGCTGCGTTCACCAGTAGGGCGGTATCTGCGGTCGGGCGCCGCAATGGCACTACAGTACTGCGCGAGAACCTTGGCCCTGGCCGAAAGGGCGACGTGTGCGCAAACACCAGGATCTCCCTCGCCACGCTGCCCTGGCGGCGCAGCTTCTCGGCCGCCCGTCCGGCGAATTCGCTCACGGCCTCAATCAGCGGCCGCAGATCCGTCACTGGGCGCCCAAAGCTGCGGGTACAGGCAATTTCCTTTTTCGGCAAGGGCGCGTCCTCCAGCTCGATGCACGGCAGGCCCTGCAGCTCACGCACCGTGCGCTCCAGCACCACGCTCCAGCGGCTGCGCACGGTGGCCGGGTCCATGCGCACCAGGTCCAGCACGGTGTTGATGCCGCCGTCCTGCAGCTGCTTGGCAATGCGCCGGCCTACGCCCCAGACTTCACTGACCTCTGTGGCGGCTAGTACCGCGTCCATGTCGCTGGCGGGTAGCGCGCACAGGTTGCACACCTGGGCCAGGTCGTCGGGGTAGCTGCCGTGTTTGCGCTCGGCCGTCTTGGCGATGTAGTTGGCCAGCTTGGCCAGCGTCTTTGTTGCGCCGATGCCGACACCGCACGGGATGCCTACCCACTGGTTGATGCGCGCCCGCACGGCAAAAGCCCGTTTCGTCAGGTCGCCGCGCACGCCATCGAGCCCGATGAAGCTCTCGTCAATGCTGTAAATCTCTTGCGTGGGCCCGAGGCCGGCGGCCAGGCTCATCATTCGGTCGCTCATGTCGCCGTAGAGGGTGAAATTGGCCGACAGGGCCACCAGGCCATGGCTATCGGCGAGATGCCGGATCTCGAACCACGGCGCGGCCATCTTGACGCCCAGGGCCTTGGCCTCGTTGCTGCGGGCAATGGCGCAGCCGTCGTTGTTGGAGAGCACGATCACGGGCCGCCCCTGCAAGCTGGGCCGAAAGACCCGTTCGCAGGAAACGTAAAAATTGTTCCCGTCGACCAGCGCGTACATGATGGGTCAAATCTGAAACTGCTTGATGCAGCTGGTCACCACGCCCCAGATCTCGATGGTCTGGCCGTCGTTGGGGATGATGTCCGGGAAGGTCGGATTGCCAGCCTGCAGCTTGATGCGGCCGCCGCGCTGGTACAGCTTTTTGACCGTAAATTCGCCGTCCACCACGGCCACCACGATGTGGCCATGCCGCGGCTTGATGGCCTTGTCGACCACCAGGGTGTCGCCGTCGTCAATGCCTTCCTCAATCATCGAAAAGCCGCTGACCTTCAGCAAAAAGGTGGCCTGGGGGTGGGTGACCAGGATCTCGGTCAGGTCTATCCGCCTAACGACGAAATCCTCGGCGGGTGAGGGGAAGCCCGCGCGCACGGTGTCCCCGGCCATCGGCAGCACCAGGCTGCAGGCAGTCAGGGGAACTGGGCGCAGAGCCTCTAAAAAACTGGACATTCATACAGTATATTCCCGGCGTAATGTCATAGCCATGTCATCGCAAGCGGCCACAGTGTCAGCGTCGGCAGTTCCGAGCTCTAAACGACACAAATCACTGCAAAGACAGACATGAGATTGCGCTAGAACAGACCGTCCGATGAAGTCGAATTTTGGGTTTGTTGCGCTGTGCCAGGCAGAGGGATGTTCTTTGCCGCGTCGACGGCGCCATGCCTGAAAATCTCCAGCGGCGGCACCTGGATCAGGGCTTCGGCCTGCTCGATGCTGCCATTCAGCCACTCGTCCCAGCGGTCCCGTTCAATCGGCACCACGGAGCGCTTGTCCTGCTTGTCGGCCGGCAGCACCTCCTTGGTTTCTTTGTCCACCTCGGGCTTGTGCATCAGGGCAAGCAGCGGGTGGCCATCGCAGTTCTGCGTGATCATCGTTTCTCGTTAGTTGTAACAGATACTTGCAAGTAGAGTTGCTCACATCTGCTGGTCATGCAGCCTGACTCAACCGAGAAGTGCGCGGGCGGAGGGCTGATGGCCTCATCGGCCGACGACGAGCCTGCGATGCCAGCAAAAGCCAACCAATGATTGCTAAGAATAAAGTCCGTCGGGCTAAAAAAGTTCGTCGGACTTTTTTTGCAATGCGGCAAGATAGCCCGATTGCAATTGGGTACTTTTTCGTTTCAGAAGCCTGCTTTGCAGCGTTTGCGGGTATTGGCCAACGACGGCTTTCTGGAGATCCAATCTCTAATTCTGGCTTGCCGGTCAGCTGTCGTTCAACCTCACTTGAACTCAACGACAGCTTCCAGGGGCGTATTCGGGAGTGGTCATGCAGTTCAATGCGCAAGGCACCGAGGGCATCCGGTTGTCGTTGCTTGCGGTGGACACGCATGGCTACACGAACGTTGGCATGGCAGTCGCCAAGCTCCTCGGATTCGATCTTTTCGTGCGCTTGCAAAACCTTGCCGAGCGCATGCTGTACATGCCGCGCTCATTCGAGCTGCCGGAGAACCTGGAACGCCTATCTACCGGCGGCGTGTCCGAAAAGGCAATCATCACCGGCTGGGATGAGCTCCTGCGCCTGATCGCGTCGATCCGCGGCGGCTACCTCACAGCCAAAGAGGCCTTGGAGAAGCTCGGAAGTGCTGCGGCTGGCGCTCCCTTGCACAAGGCCGCTGAGGAATTGGGCAAAATGCTGCGCACAATTTTCCTGTGCGACTACTTCACCAATGAAGAGTTTCGCCGCGAGATCCATATTCTGCTGAACCGGGGCGAGGCGGTGCACCAGCTTCAGCGTGCGATCTACCACGGCCGGGTTGCCGCCGAGCGCGGGCGCCGCGGTGATGAGATGAGGGCCATCTCGGGATCGCACGCGCTACTCACGAACATCGTCATCGCATGGAACACCATGAAGATGCAGGGCATCGTCGATCGGTGGCGCAAGGAGAAGCAACCGATCGAGGATTCTTGGCTGCGGCGCATGGGTCCAGTTCATTTTGGGCACATCAACTTCCGCGGCACGATGGCGTTCAAGATCGAAAAATACGAGGACGCCTTGTTGCACCGAAGCTCTGCAGAGCGCCGCACGCGCGTCGTCAGACCTGCATGAAATCTTGGCTTCACAGGCTGCCTGGCTCCCCGCTTCACTTTTTCTTGGTCAGCGGCTGGCAATCAAGGGGTTCTGCACGCGCGTTTCACGGAACCGCCGGTAAAAGTCAGACCGCTACGATTTGCACGTGAATCAGTAACGCCTAAAAATTAAGCATCTTGTAAGTGCTTGATTTATATAGAAATATTTTGAAAAACCGCTACGATTTGCACGTAAATCAGAAACCGCCTTCGTGCTGAGTGGGGGTCGGAGGGTCCTCCACGGAGACCTTATACCCCCCGTAGGGTTTTGCTTTTTTGGGTCGCCCAGGCCGAGGTGCGTGGGAATCCGCCTGTCGCACCCAGAAGCGATGAGGGCCGCATTCATCGCCGGCCCCCTCAACGTTCGTCACCCGACCATCGCCATAGTTGAACATCGGGCCATCAAAGAGCGTGAGCACACTCACAGGCGCTCAGGGAGGCAGCGTGAATCTACAGCCCCTCCACGGACTGGCCGGTCACGCGCCCGTCAATGATGGCTTTGGCGTACCGTTCAAGACGCTCACTAGCCTCCGCTGCGCTTTCGGGGCTATCCGTCCATTCGGGTATGAAGCGGACCTCATCCGTTCCTTCGCGACAGATCTTCACCGAGCCGGCATAACGAGAACCGATCCCGTGAACGGTCGCACAAATGCCGAAACCCTTGTAGCCCGTGATGTAAGCCATCATTTTTGTCTCCATCAATTGGGACAGCAATCATCGGACAGTAGACAGAATATGTCAGCCCCCAACTTGCGGAGGGAGGCGCCCTACGTTAAGGGAGGCCGCTTGACGCGAAGTTTTCTCGCGCCTACGGTGAGGGCGTGCGTGCGAAATACTCACACGCATAGGAGGAGCAAGCGAGAAGACGGCAAGTGCAGATCAGGTTTCCCATACGGGATTGACCCAAGTCCGCAAGGATTGATTTCTCTATGTTCCACGTGTGTTTTCAAGTTTGTTAAGGGAAATGTGCCATGTTTAACCTCAAGAAAATTGCAATGGCTGTGGCCACGGTAGTCGCTGTCGGTTTGGTCGTAACGCCTGTCATGGCGCGTGGCGGTGGCGGCGGTGGTGGCGCTGCTGGCGGCGGTGGCGGTGGCGGCCACGGCGGCGCTGCTGGCGGCGGTGGTGGCGCTGCTGGCGGCGGTGGCGGTGGCGGCCACGGCGGCCACGGCGGCCATTAAACGCAAGAGGCGCAAGCGGCCACGAATCAATAAGCTTGTGCTGCCCTCATGACGCTGCCAGCGGGCAGCGGCAAGTCGGGCGCCGTTACACCGGCCTCGTGAGGGCATGCAGCGCCGCACGCACGATGCACGCCGCATCGACGCCAAAAAACTGGCGCAGGGCAGCGCGCGTGTCACTGCGGCCAAAACCATCGGTGCCAGCGTGACATAGCGACGGCCCTCGTGAATGAAGGCGCGCACGCTCTCCGCGCACAACAAGCTCGAAGGCGCGCACTGCATCAACCTCGATGGGACGGACACCCGGGGCCGGCAGCCATCCGGAATGCCCCGGCGGCTCTCGCCCCCCACTTAGTCCGGATATTTCACGCAATTCCTCAAGCCCCGTCCGATGAGCCGTATCGGAACCTGTAGAAGCGCCAAGCGGTGTTCAACAGCGCCTGGCGAAGGGTTTGCGCAGCGATGGCGCTGCGCGCGGGCGCAATGGCCCCCACCCCGGCTTGGGTTGCGGGCCGATCTTGTGTCATCACGCCGGCCAGGCGCTGTGTGTCGTTCAGGGAGTTCGCAGTTGGCCCATGGCGTGGCGTGCGCGAAGAGCTGCGCGCTGGGCCAGTTGGAGGCCAGGTACAGGCGGATGCGCCGGGTGTTGCGCGTGACCACGGCGGCCACCTTGAGCAGTTTCACGCGCAAGGTATCGACCTGGGCTACGGCCAAGGCCGTGCCTTGCAGGGCCAGCGCACGCAGCCGCTCGATGAGCACATAGCCGAGGGCTGCCAACAGCACGCGCAACTGGTTGGAGCGCATGATGTGGCAACTCGTGCGGGTGGCGAACAACCCGACCTGGGCCTCCTTGATGCGGTTCTCCGCCTCGCCACGCTGGCAGTAGGGGTGATCTCGGTTTCGGTGCAAATCATAGCGGTTTGCACCGAAACCGAGATCACCCCAACCTCGCTGAGCGTGGACCTTAATCAGCATTGCCTTAGGGCTTAGTCGGCACTGTGACCTTGCCCCTGAACGGTGTAGTTCTTAGCCCATCGATTACGCGGCCTTTTTGCGCTGTGCCGCGTGCCAGCGTTGTTCATACTGCATCGGGCTGAGGTAACCCAGCGATGAATGCAGGCGTCGGTGATTGTAGAAGGCCATCCAGTCCAAGACGGCGTCCATGGCCTCACGTCGGGTGGCGAATTTCCTGCCATACAGGCTCGCGGTCTTCAGCCGCCCCCAGAAGCTCTCGGTCGGCGCGTTATCCCAGCAGTTGCCCTTCCTGCTCATCGATGAGCGCATACCCCAGCTCTTCAAAGCATCCTGGAACTCGTGGCTGCAATACTGGCTGCCACGGTCGCTGTGGAAGATCAGGCCGGCAGCGGGACGACGGCGCCACCATGCCATGGCCAGCGCCTCCTTGACGAGACTGGCGTGCATGTGCGGCTGCATACTCCAGCCCACCACCTGTCGGCTGAACAGGTCGATGACGGCCGCCAAGTACACCCAGCCCTCGTCGGTGGCGATGTAAGTGATGTCGCCACTCCACAGCTGGTTGGGCGCCTCGGGGATGAATCGGCGCTGCACCAGGTCGGGGGCCACCGGCAGGCTGTGCCGGCTGTCGGTGGTCACCACGAACTTGCGCTTGGTTCTGGCGCGCAGACCGTGCTGCTGCATCAGGCGGCGCACGCGTTCCTTGCCGATCCGGATCCCGCGGGCGAGGAGTTCCTTGTGCATGCGCGGCCAGCCGTACTCGCCCTTGACCTCGGCGTGGATGGCGCGCATGTGCGCGAGCAGGGCCTCATCGCTGTAACTTCCAGCCGGGCCGGGGCGGTCTGATTGGCGCCGGCGCCGCCAGCTGAAATACCCACTGGCACTGACCTGCAGAACCTCGCAGGCCACACTGACCGGGTACTGCCTTCTCATTTTGTGAATCCAGGCGTACCTCGCAGCGTGTCCTGCGCGAAGTACGCCGCCGCCTTTTTTGCGATGTCGCGCTCCATCCTCAGCCGTGCGTTCTCCGCTCGCAGGCGGGCCAGCTCCATTTGCTCGGCCGTCACCGACGCAGGCGTGTCGCCTGCACCGCTGAGCGCGCCCTTGGCGTCCTGGCGAACCCAGTTACCCAGGCTGGCCTTGGGAATACCCAGCACCTTGGCCACGACCGCGATGGATTGCCCGGCCTTCACCTGCCGAACTGCCTCCAGTTTGTATTCCTGCGTGTACTGGGCACGCACTTGCTTTGTCGACATTTCCTGACTCCTTGAACACATTTTGAACAAGGCTCAAGAACTCCACTTTTCGGGGGCAAGGTCACTGTGACGCCAATCATGGCGGCAAAGCTTGGGCCAAGATTGCCATTTCTAAAAGGAAAGAGCTGGGAGACAGAACCATCCAGATAGAGGGCATCACGGCATCCCAGCTTGTCACGCAGCTGTCGGGCGAAGTCATAAAAGTTAATGGGTGATCGGCTTTTGACCAAGACAAAATCGGTTGCCGTTACAACGCAAGCCGCATTTCGTACAACTCGGTTTTCCGAGCCCGGTGTGAACAACGGATTGATTTGGCCATTGCGCAACAGGATGGGTCCAGACTGCGTTGCATAACGAATGGATGGCAGTCGCGTCTCAAGTTCGACGGCCATCTCGTCGGTACTCAGAATCGTGGCCTCGCGATCCGATAGCAGCAAGACGCCGTTGGGTTGCAAGTAGAAATTGCCATAGGCCTCCTTGCGAGTATTGAGTTTGTGCAATACCTTCCCAGCTTCGATGTATAGACCAATAGGCCGCAAGTCCGTACCATAAATACCGGCATTGGTAGCACAGATCAGTTGTTCGTTGCGGCCCAGAAGCCACGCACCCAAACGGCTGAAATTAGCGAATACAGAACCGTCCGCCGCCCGCCAGAACATGCGCACGTTGTCTCGGGCCAAATTGAGTTGGCAGGCATCGATTGTTTGATCGGCCTGACCATAGCTCGCGAATATGGCTCCAGATACAGGCAAGGCTATGAGCGCAATGGACAACCCTAGCGTGGCGCAGGTGAAGCTGGAACGGAAAAGGATTGGCATGGCGACTCAGAGAGACTTCATCAATTTTCTCTGAAAACTGTCGCAGGAAAACTTTCGATCAAAAAACACCATGAAATGGCGAATTGACTCACTGAGTAAAGTCCATGCTTACGTCAAATCAGCGCATGGTTAGGTATCGGCCACAAACCGGCGCTCTCTGGTGCTTGTGACCCGCAAAAAATGCGCTACTGCATTGTTCGCCGCTGTCGTGAAACAATTTCGTATTCGCAGCTGTTCCATCGCCTTCGCCACCGCGATAGCAGGGGGCAGGTCAAATCAGACATGAATGCTTCGAATTGAGAGTGTTCTATGTTCCTGCTATTGGGATGAAAACCCATAAGCGCGCTTATATTTAACCAAGATCAGTTAGTGTTCAACTCAAGTTAGATTGTTAAGACACTAACTAAGTCTTGCAAAGGTGGCAACTTCACCCTCAACGGTTAATCCAACGTCCTGCCCTTGCGCTGGACAACGGTGCCCCGGCACGCGCGCCGTCAGCAGCGAACCGTCAGTCGCCAGGTGCAGGCGAACACAGGCATCGTGCCCATAGAACGCTATATCGAACACTTGCGCGCGAATCGAACTATCGGCAGTCCCTGTATGCGAGCGGGGAGAAGGGCCCAAGCGGATCTGCTCTGGACGCAGCAGTACGCTAACCTTGCCCTGCGGCATATCGGTCATCATGGGCAGAGTGCCGAGCGTGCAGCTTACTTGACCGCCAGCGGCTATCCCAGGCAGCAGAACTGCGTCGCCAACAAAACGCGCCAGCTCGGCGGTCACTGGCCGTCGATAGAGCGTTTCCGGTCCGGCTATCTGCAGAAGTCGGCCTTCCCAGAGTACCGCAACCTGGTGCCCCATCGACAACGCCTCAGACTGGTCGTGGGTCACTAACAACGCGGTTGCGCCCGCGGCACTAAGCGCATCAGCCACAGCCTTGCGGGTTTCCACCCGGAGTGCGGCGTCGAGAGCAGAAAACGGCTCGTCCAGCAACACCAAAGCCGGCTGCGGCGCCAAAGCGCGAGCTAAAGCCACCCGCTGTTGCTGCCCACCCGACAATTGCTGAGGTGCGCGGTTGGCAAAGCTGGCCGGCAGGCCGACGATTTCCAGCAGTTCGTCCACCCGATAGCGGGCGCGTCGCTGATCGCGCGGTAGCCCGAACACGATATTTTCAACCACGGATAGATGGGGAAACAACGCTCCCTCCTGGGGCACGTAGCCGATCCGGCGCCGGTCCGGCGGCAAGTGAACGCCCGGGCCACTGACCGTTTGCTGGTTGAGAAGAATGGTGCCGCCATCGGCGCGCTCGAACCCACACACCAACCGCAGCAACGTGGTCTTGCCGCTGCCGGACGGCCCGAGGATGGCTACAAACTCTCCGGCCGGGACGATCAGGTCAAGATCGCTCAGCACGGGATGCGTGCCAAAATTTTTTCTCAAACCTTCAATGCGCAGCTCAGCCATGAAATTGCCTAAATGTCATATTGTCGATAAACCGCATCTGTCGCGATGTCGACCCCTCTTTGGGGCGCGAAAAACGTAAATACTTCAAAAAAGGCGCGCTGCGTCACCCAGGACGGCCGTCTTGCCAAATAGGGACATCAAAAGCCAGGTGGCGCACAGCGAGATCACCACCAGAATTGCCGCATAGGGGGCCGCGGCTGCAAAAGCCAGTGCCGACGTATCCGCCCAAATCTGGGTGGCCAGTGTCTCCGTTCCTATAGGCGAAAGCAGCAACGTGGCAGTGAGTTCGGTCACGACGGCAATGAACACCATGCTGGCTGCAGCGCCCAAACCCGGAGCGGCCAGCGGCAACACCACGCGCCACAAGACCAGCCAGCGGTTGAGACCCAGCGAACGTGCCATATCCTCCAGACGTGCTTCAGCCTGCAGCAAAGCAGCGCGGACGCTGACCAATGCCAGGGGCAAGAACAAGATGGCGTAGGCTAGCACCAACATGGCAGCCGTTTGATATAGCGGTGTGATCAGGTGGATCGCCAGCGACACCAGGGCCAGAGAGATAACGATGCCAGGCACGCCTTGCGCCAAATACACGGTGCGCTCCAAAACTGTGGAAATGTGTCCGGGATAACGTGCCAGCAAGTATCCGAAAGGCAGCGCCAGGAGCGTGGTCAGCGCAGCGCCTGCCAGTCCGAGCTCGACCGAGGACAAGGTCGCGTCAAACAGCAGCGCCGGGGACACTTCGGCCGGCGTCACGGCGGCTTCGCCGTGCTGCAGCGTCCAATAGGCGATGGTGCCCAGTGGGACCACTAGCGTGATCACCGCCAGGCAAACAAACCCCGCCACTACCGGCACCGCGCACCACCCGAGCGAGTGCCGGTTGGGGGCACGCCGTGCGCCGCGATCCAACCGGTCGTAGCGCGCCTTGCCGCGTATCCGAAATTCCGCTACCAGGCAGACCAGGCACAGCAGCATCAGCACGCTGGCCAGCATGGCGGCGCCGGCGCCGTCGAAGCCAACGCGGTATTCCGCGTAGATCTCGGTGGTAAACGTGTGAAATCGCAGCAGCGCGAAGGCGCCGAACTCCGACAAGGACCCAAGTGCCACCAGAAGCATGCCGCCCAGCAAGGCCGGACGCAGCTGCGGCAGCACCACGCGGCAAAAACAAGCCAATGGCCCTAAACCAAGTGCGCGTGCGGTCTCTTCCAGTGCAGGATCCATTCCGCGCAGCGAGGCGGCCACCGGCAAGTAGACCAGGGGATAGTACGCCGTGGTGATCACCAATAGTGCGCCATAAAAATCCTGTAAAGCGTGGCTGATCGAAACCCAAGCGTAGCTGGTGATGAAAGGGGGAATCGCCAGCGGCACGACGGCCAGTACCGCCCAAAGCCGGCGCCCGGGCAGCGCGGTTCGCTCGACAAACCAGGCGGAGGCAGTGCCAATCACGCCACAGGACAGGGTCGCCGAAACCGTAATCAACAAGGTGTTGAGCGCGAGGTCGGCCACGATAGGCCGCAGCAGCAAATCCAACGCATTGCCGAGGCTAAAGCTCAAAGCGTGCCAGAGTGTGAACGCCAGCGGCAATAGAACCAAAAGCGCAACGAAGACCGCGGAGACCATCAACCCGGTCGGGGGCCACCTCGAAGGAGCCAAGCGATCGGACACCTGCGACTCGGCGGTGCCGCTCATGTCATGAAGCTCAATTACAGGAGCCCGGCTGCCCGAAGCAAACGAGGAGACTGGCTGTCATCGCCCAGCTTCTGCATATCAATCGCCGGCGGGCTCAGCTGGTTGAAAGGCTTCAACACCTTGGAAGGAGCTACCTTCGGGTTCAGGGGGTACTCGAAGGTGACGTTGCTATTGGCGAAGAGCAACTGAGCGCGCTCGCTCACCAGGTAGGCAAGAAATTTTTGGGCGGCATCGACGTTTTTTGCCGTCTTGAGAATGCCCGCGCCGGACACGTTGATCAAGGCACCGATGTCGGCGTTGCCGAAGTGGTGCAGCGCGCTACGGATCCCCTTATCACCCAGTTCTGTCTTCAAACGCGCCCAGTAATAGTTGTTGATGATGCCGACTGCCACCGCGCCCCGGTTGACTGCTGCCACCACGCCTTCATTGTCGTCAAAGGTTTGTGCGTTGGCATGCAGACCCTTTAACCAGGCCAGGGTAGCCTGCTCGCCCTTCAGTGCCAGCACCGCGCTAACCAACGGCAGGAAGTCGCCGTCCGACGGCGCAATAGCCAGCTTGCCTTTCCACACTGGATTGGCCAAGTCCATCAACGAGGCCGGCATGTTATTGGCCTGGATCATGAGAGTGTTGTAAACCAGTACATTTTCACGGGCCATCACGCCAACCCACTCCCCGTGCGGCGAGCTGAACTGCGCGGGGATTACCGACAGGGCGGCGGGCTGGACCTTGCTCAGCAGGCCTTTGCCTTCCAAAAGCATCAGCTCCGGCGAGTTGGAGGTGAAGTAAACATCGGCCGGCGAGGACTTGCCTTCAGCCAGCAGTTGCGCAGCAAGTGCCGGGCCTTCGCCGGAACGCAACTTCACGCTGATGCCGGTCTCTTTCTCAAAGTCTGCAGCCAGCAGCTTGACGGTCTGCGGATGCTGCGCGCTGTACAAGATCAACGACGCGGCCTGTGCCAATCCGCTCGCGAGGGTAAGCGCAAAGGTGAGCGCGACGGTTTTGAAGAGTTTGCTGTTCATTTCGATGACTTCCAGGTGATGGTTTTCTAGCGAGGTCGGCTGTAGGCCGTACAGCTAACCCAAACAATCGGCCACTTGCCAAAACGGCGAATGGGCTTCACATACAGCGTTTTGAACCGTCCCTTCAGCCAAACGGGATGGAGCTCAAAACGAACCCGAAGGACTTTTAGCTTTTCAACCCCTCGAACAGCGATGCGCCAACGAATCCGCTCTCAAGCGTTCCAGGCGGACAAGCGAAGATCCCGCTGCCAACGTGGGTGATGTACTGGTTCATCATGTCCTGTGTCGATAGGGTCTTATTGATGGCAATGAAACCACTTCGCGGATCGCGCTGGTAGGCGACGAAGAAAAGCCCGGCGTCATACATGATTCCCTGGTGCCAGGGCGGCCACCGCTCAGCGTAGAAGTTCGCGCCGTCGTTATACGAATAGCCACGGCGAAGAATCAGGGCTCCATCGTTGTGGGCTGACGAAGCAACTCGCGAATGGGCCGTGTCCGGGATGACGAGGTTGCCGTCCGCGTCGGTAGCCTTCAGATCCAATGGTTCGAACTCGTGCTTCTTGCCCAGGGGGGCGCCGCTGGCTTTGTGGCGGCCAACCACCTGCTCCTGGAAACCGAGATTGGTGCGGTCCCAGTGCTCAAGCGAGATGCGGATGCGGCGCACCACCAGATAGGAGCCTCCTTGCATCCAGCCTCCTTCCTTGCCAACCCAGACACGCTCGTCCATCAGTGTCGGATTCTTGGTTGAAGGGTTATTGGTGCCATCCTTGAAACCCATGAGATTGCGCGTCGTGCCGCTGACAAATCCAGTCTGTGCCCACTTGAGGGTGGCGATGCCATTCGCCATGGCCGCCAACTGGCGCACCGCGTGGAACGCCACCTGCGGATCATCTGAACATGCCTGGACCGAGATATCTCCTCCGGACCTCTCCAGCACCAATTGATCACCGTTGAATTTGGGCAGATCGACCAACGCCTCCGGACGCCGGGAGGCAAGTCCATAGCGGTCGACACCATCACGCATGAACATCCCCGGGCCGAAGCCAAAGGTGACCGTCAGACGGGCCGGAGAAAGGCCGACCGCCTCGCCTGAGTCGGCTGGCGCCACCTCGGAATCGGTGCTCAGCGGTTGGGCGGTATCTCCACGGGTCATGCGGCTGGCCGCGGCGGTCCAGCGTTTGAGCAGTTCAATCAGTTCAGCACGCTTGGCGGTGTCGAGATCGAATGCTGCAAAGTAAGTGTGGGTCTGTTGCGGGGTGAGGATACCGCCCTGATGCTTGCCCCAGAACGGCACCGATTTCTGGTTGAGCTGCGAAGTCTGGGCATGGGCCGTTGCAGCCGCCGCCGTGGCGGTTCCTCCAACGCCGAGCGTGCTGGCGGCCACCGCCAGGCTGCCGCCAAGGAGGCCGCGCCGTGACACCTGCGGATTTTGCTCGGAGTCGCTCATTTGGCCAGCACCAGCATATTCACTTCATCTTCCACATAGTAGAAACCGTCGCCTTCAGGGGTCATGGCGATCCCGAACAAGTCACCGTTGCCGGGCGGAGTCTGGGCCTTGTTGTTGTCGATCCATTGTGCGTAAATCTGTGTCCCGCTCTCCGGGTCGATCTCCACCACCTTGCCATTGGAGCCGTTGACCACCAGAAGATGGCCATTGGGCGCGGTGACCATCGCCAGCGGACGCAGGAGCAAGCCGTCGCGAGTCAACGTACGGCCAACTCCGGCGCTGGTGGTGCGCGTGGTGGCCCCCCAGATCTCGCTGATCCGGTTGCCCAGTGCGTCAGAGACGTAGAGTTTGTCATCCTTGCCGAGTGCGAGACCGGTAGGGCCGATCAGGAACACGCTTTTGTCGGCCTGCGCGCCAAAGCCGCTGGCTACCACGGTCTGGCCGCTGATGGTAGGAGGCTTGCCCTCGGGGATGGCCAATTCGAGACGCAGCACAGTGGACTGATTGACAACCGGCGGCTGGCCCTTGGCGCTGCCCACGCCGAAGCCGGCATTGCTGACGAACAGCGTCGCTGTGCTGCCATGGTCGATCACGGCCATATTGCCCCAAGGGTTGTTGATATTTGGGCTGGACCAGACATCGGCCACCTGGCCTTGCGAGTCGAGCACGATCAGGCAACCCGCACCCTTGGTATCGGTGGTGCCATCGTTGCTGGGCGTGCTGCCGACAATGACCCAACCGCTCTTCAAAACTGTCATCGCAGTGCTCAGGCCCACGCCGCCTGGGCATTTGGGCAAGTCGCGCGGCAATTGCGCGAACAGAGACAACTTCTTGCTGGCCGGGCTGTAGAGAACGATCGTGGTACCTAATCCCTGGAGGTTCGCAGCGTTGTTGAAGTTGTCGACCAGCACGTCGCCTTGCTGGAACTTGCCGGCGGACACCGGCGCCACTGCGATCGCGTAGGGGTTTTGGTCGCCATTGTCCGGAACAGTGGTCGTCAGCAAGGTGTGCTTGCGTATGGTTTCCAGGAAACCCTTTGGCTGCTCCGCGCGAGCCGTCTGGGCGGCCAAGGCCAATAACCCGGCTGCAAGCATTAACAAGCCATTCTTCCCCGGATGCAACCGGAGGGTACTCAAACGCTTCATCAAACTTCTCCTGCTTCCCGTCTGTAAAGGGAATAACTGACTGTATGGAAAGACCTCATGTGCTCCGCCGCGCTAATCAAAAGGTGATATTGGTACGCAGTCCAACCACCGTTGAGTTGGGAATTTTTCTGGTTTGCTCCGGGTCGTTGGGGTGGACGGCGCCGCCCCCTGGGTTGCGTGTGTACTGAAGAACACCCTGCAATTGCCACCATGGCGTCACCTGGTATTGATAGGTCGCCTCAATGAACGTCTCGGTATTGCGCACCGGCACCTGGGTGGCATTGAAGGCGTTGTTGTCGGCGTCCAGCGCACGCGCGCCGCTGCCGACCTTGACGTAGCCCACACCGAGGCCGACCACATCGTTGTCGCGCCCCGCGAAAGGTGCGTTCATCGTCACCCCCAGGTTGGCGCTGAAGCTGACCAGGTTGCGGTCAGCCGGCGCCGCCATCACCCGGGCGAAAAGATTGACGGCACGCGCCCCGTCTTCGCTCTCGCGCCACACCGTCTGGTCGGCCACCCCGTACACGCTGTAATTGCCCGAATGTTGCAGCGCGCTGCCGCTACTCAGGGGATCGGCGAGCGACTGCCCATTGTTGTCAAATCGGGTGTCGGCAAATTGCTGGTTGTGGTACCACGCGCCAATTTTGTAGGTGCCGGGCAGGCCGCGTTTTGCGCCGGTGTCCATTTCACCCAGCGCCGGCTGATTGTGCCCGTACTGCAGCTCAGCAATATAGAGCGTGCCGCCATGCAGGCTGAAGGTTGTGCCTCTGTTATTCGCCTTTTGCGGATCCTGGGTGGTGGTATTGGCCGGATCGCCGGCAAACGCCCCGACCAGCAAGGTGGTCGAGTTGCTCAGACGTGAGCGCAGCCGCACGCCAAGGCTGGACAGCGGATAGGCGGGTCCTCCGGCCGGCAAATCGAGAGAGGGCACGGCCGGCCAGCCGAACGCGGTGCCGATGAAGGTACCGGCGTACTGGCTGACCATGAACTCCTGGTCGAGGCTTTGCTGGCCGACTTTCACGTCCAGCCGGTCATTGAGCTTTTGCTGGTACCACAACTCCCATAGTCGCGGACCGTTCAGCGCCTCAATGCCGCTGGCGGTTTGCAAGCTACCAATGTAGTCCGGAGACAGCTGGCGACCGTGAATCTGTAAGGCGCTGAGATTGAAGTTGCCCCCCTCCCAGCCACCGGCCTGCTGCGTATCCAGCCCCAGGGTCAGGGTGGTCAGTCCGTGATAAACCCGCCCGGTTTTGATGCCGCCACTGGCATTTCGCAGCCACTCACTGGTTTCGGTCAGGCCCAGGGTCACGCCGTGGCGACCCAGCACCGGACGCAGGCCGCCCATGTCGCCCAGAAGGTTGGGCCGCGTCCACAAGCCTGTCCACAGGCCTGTGGGCTGGGATTGGATGGCCAGGTCGGCCTCAGGCTGGTCCGCTGGATTGACATCCCCAGCCGCGTTTTGGGCCAACACCGGGCTGCCCAGGAACAGCGCTGCAAGGCAACCCATCGCCAAAACGGTGCGCAACTTTGTTTGGGGTCCTGAAGCGGGGGCGACAGCAATAAAAAAGCTTCGCCGTGAGCGGGCATTGTGTTCTTCTGCGCTTTTCACAAAGCGCCTGGCTTCAAATAGGTTCATAACAGTGTCGATCTCTGATGTGTGTAGATCACACTGCTGATGGAGCCAACCTCAAGCGAGGATAAGTCTGGTCAGGTTTTTTCATAGTTATGCTAATAAACATGCGAGTCGTTCTCATTATTATCTGCAAATTAAGCAACGTCAAGGTCTAGACTTTCCTTTCAATCGCCGCTTGAGCGAAACGCTTTCCTTCGTACTTGAGCGCGGCCTGAAATGGCGACAACTCGGCGCAGCGTTTGCGGGTAGGGTTGGTGCGGCAAGACGGGCCGAAGGTCGGCTTTTAGCGCGATTTGGCAGATGTCAGCTTCTTGGCCGGGTGCGGGTCCGCGATCGATCGAAATCGACGCCACATTGCTGACGGTCAGGCTGCTGATGTCAATGTCGGGTATGGAGCGAACAGTTTGGATAGCCCTATGTCGGCAGTCAGTCTGAACCCGACTCAGCAGGTCTAGAATTTGACTAGGGTTTGGGTGTGAATCGCCCCGGGTTTTGAGGAGGCTCCAACCTTTGAGAAGATGGAGCCATGAGAAAGTCAAACAAGTTTTCCCCCGAAGTGCGCGAACGCGCAGTGCGCATGGTGCTGGAGCACCGTGGCGAACACCCCTCCCTGTGGGCCGCCATTGAATCGATTGCACCCAAGATCGGCTGCGTGCCCCAAACCTTGCATGACTGGGTACGCAAGCATGAGATCGATCATGGCATGCGAGATGGTGTGACCAGCGACGAACGTGAACGCGTCAAGGCCTTGGAGCGCGAGGTCAAGGAACTGCGCCGGGCCAACGAGATCCTGAAGCTGGCGAGTGCGTTTTTCGCCCAGGCGGAGCTCGACCGCCGATTCAAGTCCTGAGAGATTTCATCGACAAACATCGCGATGCCTACGGGGTCGAGCCGATCTGCAAAGTGCTGCAGGTTGCCCCGTCGGGGTACAGGCGTCATGCTGCACAGCAGCGCAACCCGGCGCTTCGCTGTGCGCGTGCGCATCGTGATGACACCTTGATGCCGCAGGTCCAGCGTGTCTGGCAGGTCAATATGCAGGTCTACGGCGCTGACAAGGTTTGGCATCAGTTGAACCGCGAGGGCGTTGTGGTTGCTCGCTGTACCGTGGAACGCCTTATGCGGCGCCTGGGGTTGCAAGGTGTACGGCGTGGCAAAGTTGTGCGCACCACGATCGGTGATGCCAGTGCAGCCTGTCCACTGGACCGGGTGAACCGGCAGTTCAGGGCAGAACGCCCCAACCAGCTGTGGGTGTCGGACTTCACGTATGTGTCGACCTGGCAAGGCTGGTTGTACGTGGCCTTCGTCATCGACGTGTTCGCCCGGCGCATTGTGGGCTGGCGGGTGAGCAGATCCATGCGCACGGACTTTGTGCTCGATGCCCTGGAGCAGGCCCTGTATGCCCGCCAGCCACAGCGTGCGGATGCGTTGGTCCATCATTCCGATAGAGGGGCCCAGTACATCTCCATCCGCTACAGCGAGCGTCTAGCCGAGGCCGGTATTGAACCTTCTGTGGGCAGCAGGGGCGATAGTTACGACAACGCTCTGGCTGAAACGATCAACGGCTTGTACAAAGCCGAATTGATCCACCGCCGCGCGCCTTGGAAAACCAAGGAGTCGTTGGAACTGGCCACGCTGGAATGGGTGTCCTGGTTCAATCATCACCGACTGCTAGAGCCCATCGGCTACATTCCACCTGCCGAAGCTGAGGAAATTTACTATCGGCAAATTGCCAGTCAGGCCACCATATCGGTCTGACTTAAACCAACCGGCCTCCACGAAATCCGGGGCGGTTCAGTGCTCTGGACGCCAGACTCACGACCTTCGCATCCCCGGTGGCGTGCAGAATTCTTAGCTCTTGACGCAAAGATTCATTCACCGAGGCCATGGCCTGTAGCTGCTGGCGCAGGTCTAGGTTCTCTGCACGCAGGCACTTGGCAGTCTCCCGTTCGCGTTTCAGCGCCAGTTTCAGGCTGTCTTCGCTTGCTCCTGCCTCTCGGCCGCTCAAGCGGCGGACCTCGTTTGCTATGTCGGCATACCTGTTGTGAATCAATGCTGAAGTTACGCCGACCTCACGCGCTAAGGCTGCAATAGTGGGAGCGACCTCGGTACGCTGCAATCGCGCCAGGGCTTCCCGCAGATCCGCGGTGGTTGTATCGCGACTGCGGCCGCGAATTACTTCAGGCGGCTGGAGCCGTTCTACTCTGCTTTTCATTGCCGTCCGATCTCAGCGCCCAGCTGTTTCAACACGTCCTCGGCCCGTCGGAGATCCCGTTGAACCCGTTGGACTGCTGCGGGCCCCAGCTCGCTGGCCTCCTCTTGAAGCTCCAGCTGATGCGCGTGTATTGCTTCCCACGCGATTCGTTGGGAGCCGTCGATCACCGAGTCGTTGCAGGTGCCGCACCGTCCCGGCTCATACAGACCGGCTCCGCCGCAGCCGTCATCCTGTGCCAGGCACCACGAATGGCCGGTGCTGCGGATGTTGATCCAATCGGCTGTCTCTTCAATGAGGGCTTTGCGGCTGGGGAAGTCGTGGGCCCGCATAATCGCAATCCGCTGTCCAGCGCGCCCCGCCAGTGGCGTATCGGCGTTCAGCCAGCCTTCGACCAGCTCAACCTTCTGAGTGCTGATCTCAGTAAACAAGTCTTCAAACAGCGTGTCATCCTGCATTGGGTTTGCGGCATAGAGCTGTGTCATCTCGATGCTGGAGTGCTTGAACTGCTCCTTAAGGAACAGAAGATTGCCCAGGCGATGCCGTACGAACGTCCAGGCGTAAACGCGCCGGAGCTGGTGCGGTGACAGACGCCAATCGACGCCAGCGTGCGCGGCGTAACCCTTCATCCGGGCGGCCCAAGATAAGCCCGAGACTGTGCGAATCATCTGCGTCCGGCCTTCTCGACCCAGGAACAGCCGGTTGCGATCCGCCCGTGCTCCTGCGAGCACGCGCATTCGTTCGGGCACGCCGGCAGGTGACTGGTCGGCCTGCAACTGAACTACCAGGTTGTGGAGCTCCTGCCGCAAGGGTAAGGACCACCGCTCCATGACTTTTAGCACTCGGTGGCCGAGGGCAGGCATCAGGTATTCAACTCGTCCCTTTTTGGTCTTGTGTTCAATGCTCTGCACCCAGTTGTAAATCAGACCGTCCTTGCGCTCTTTGCGGCCTGCACCAACTTCAACACCTGCAATTTCTTCGCACCTCATACCGGTGAGCACGCCGAGAAGGAAGAAGCACGCATCTCTGAGCAAATTGAGCTCGCGGTCGGCCCCGGTGATGCGCAAGCCCAGGTCCCGCTCGTCGAGCATGATGTCTGCCCGTGCCAGCAGGCCCTCAGCGGTGACGTAAAGTTGCTGGAGCACTGGAGGCGGGATCAATGCTGTAACGCCTATTGAACGCGCCGGACCGGTGTGACCAGCTTGATCGGCAGCCGATGAACCGGGCCACGGATGAAATCCGAGGGAATCGACATCTTCCGACCGAAATCTGTACAGTAGTTCGATGCCCAGCAGGTTACGAACGAGCGTGCCTGGCTTGACGCGGTCGGTGGTACGCCGGTGATGGATGAACCCGGATATATGAATCGGATGCACCTGGCTCAACCCACGAACACCGAGGGCCGCGAGAAAGTTGAACAGCACAGTGAGATGCATCGTGATGGCCACGATTGACCGCGCGATAGGAGGGGTGGCCCCTGGCAAACCTTCCTTCCAATAGCGGTAGACCACTGCCTTACACCCCTCCCTGAATTGCTCAGGAACGCGCGCCCAGTCAATGCGCTTGTTGCCGGGCGCCACATTCGACTGGTCGAAATAGGGCCACAGCTCCCAGAGGTCGTCGTCGTAGCGGCTCAGAATTTGCGTGTCGCCGGCAGGGTCCATTGCAGAGCTGATGATCAGATCTGAGTGCGAAGCAGTAGCGCTTGTTGCTAGAGGCCGCAACGACAGGAATGCATGGTTAGGCACGCGCGCTCCTTGAGATGGCATGGCGGTATTGACTCCAGAATTTCAGTGGCGCCCTGCGGGCCACCTCCCTGGCCTGGATCACCAAGTCCTCGTCGAACTTGTCCAGGGTGAATTGATCAATCTGCGTTCGAATGAGCGTGAAATACTCCGCCCATTCGCGGGATCTCGTGTTTTTGCTCTCGGCTTCCAGGAACCAATAGAAGCTGAAGAGGCGGTGCAGGTCTTCGCTGGTGCCAATCACTGCGTAGCTACGGCAGCTGAAGCAGCTCAGGAAATCCGTGCAATGCGTACCGTCTTTGGGCGCCCGGTCGCCCTGAAGACTGTCCTTGCAGCGCCCCGTTGGCGTACGTTCCAGAGGCGGTTGGGTAGCTCCTTTTGCCGTGCGGTATGTGTCGGGAAGAGCCTCACCCACGATGACAGCGTTCGATCTCATCTCGTCGGTGACCGATAGGTAACTTTGGTCAGCTACCTTCGGGTCGTGGCCCATGATGGCAGCAACCGTGAAGAGGTCGCCATTGCTCAAACGCCACAGCCTGTTTTCCATCGTCTTGCGCAGGCGTGATGTATTCAGCGCGAGCGGCCTACCATCATCGCCCAGCAGGCCGTGCCGACGCACGAAGCCGGCGATGTTGTAGCCGAGTACAGTTCCTTCCAGTCTGGTCAGCTTGCCTAGGTTCGACCTGGCTTGCGCCTGGTAGAGCCAAACATTGTCCTTGAGCTCCGGCGGGGCAATGGCCACTAGTGGCTCGGTGCGCTTGAGCAGGTGCTCGAACAGAGCGACTCCATCCATGGGAATTGACGTTGGCATCCCAATACTGCGGGTATATCGAAGCGCCTTGACCTGGGTAGCATTCCCTCGCCCTTTGAACGCCTCGATCAGGCGCATGCGCGGCATGAACGGATGTGGCTTCAGGCAGTCCCGCTTCAGTTCCAGCAATGGAGTGGTGTTCAAACCGGTTCTCATCGCAATCGCCAGTGCATACACCGTCAGGGCTTCTCCATTGGAAGCACCGAATGTTCCATTGTGCAACGCGACGACGTCAGACCGCAATGCATCTGCCAACATGACTCGTTCGGCCTGCGAGAGCGAGGCTTTCCCCTTTTTATTGGCTTTGCTTGAGGGGAACGGGTTGGCCGGGAAGAGGCCATCGTGCTCTTCGATCACACGCCGATCGATCAAGCCTTGCAGAACTGACTTGGTGTGGCTGTAGACGTTCTTCTGAGAGACCTCGCCACCAGGACGCTGGCCAACCTTCAGCCATGACACGTATTGGTCCAAGTGCGTGCGCTCCAGCCCTGCGGGGTTGTCCGGGGCGCCATCGTTCACAAGGTATTCGAAGAAGTAGTTCAGCGCCTTGGCGTACGAGACCACTGAAGACGGCGCTACAGTTTTTGCTTCTACGAAGGCACGCAACTGCTGGGAGCAACCCACCACCCATTCGTCAATTCCATTTCCGAGCCACTTGCTCAAATCGATCTTGAGGGTGCCCGTCGGGTTCCTTGGAAGCGCGACCTCTGCGGATACCGACTGAGTCGCGTCCGGGTGCCCGACTATGCCAACCGGATCGGCCGCTTTGAAGAGTTTCCGTTGTCTGGCCATGCTACGTCTCACGCCCGAACAGGGCATCGATTTCGTCTTCCCACTGCAGTACCAACTGCGCACCCAACTGGTTGATGAGGTGCAAGTAAATCGACGTAGTGCTGACACTGCTGTGGCCCATGCGGTCGCGCACATAGAGCAGTGGCTCACCTTCGAAGCCGACTTTCCTAAGCTTCCACAGCGTGTACGTGCCGTACGTGTGCCGGAGCATATGCGGCCGCACTCTGAAACCCACACGCCTCTCCAAGTCCGCAAAGATGTCAGTGAGAGCTGTGTCGCCGTACGGGGTGCCGTTCTGAGTAAGGAACAGGCAGCTGCTGGTTGCGCCGGCACCGGCCGCCTGTTGCCGTGATTTACGGTGACGCGCTGCGTACCACCAGAGGTCCTCCATCAGGTCATAGGGCACATCAATGGCGCGCGGTTTGTCGTATTTGAGCTTCATATCCCTTTCACTCAATGGCAAGCGAATCATTTGACCGGGCACCAAGTCTCGGCGTTTGGTTGGGTCGCACAGATACCTAACCGGGAAGGTCCTGCACTCGATCTGGCGCAATCCGCAGCGGACCATGAGTTCGAACATCAAGCGGTGCGTGATGTTGCTCAAGACGCCAAGGCAAACCAGCACCTGGTCCATCGTGAGAAATTTGATCAGTGCTGACTTCTGCGACAGCATCGCACGGGGCAAAGCGACCATATTCGATGACGCGTCCAGGTGCGCTAAGAAGCCTGGCGTACGAGAAACGCGGACGACCTGGTAGCGGAATGGCAACTGCCTGATCAAATCCATCTGCTGCGCCCATCGGTAGAACCGAGCAACCAGGCGCAGCCTTGCGTTGATCGTGACAGAATCAAGACCGATCTCGCCCTTGGACCAGTCGCGATACCAATCCACGATGCTCGGCATTCCCCTATCAGGGGTGGCCTGCCAATCGAGTCCGTTGGCGTCAAGGAACGCGAAGTAGTCGTAAATGTCGCGGCCATACTTGGCCCAGGTCAGTGGGCTTTGCGCCCTGCCATTGGCCGTAAGCACGTCCCACAGGAAGCTTTGTGCGGGCTCGACCGCCGTGCCGTCTTTATGAACGAGCAAAGGGAAGCCCTTGAAAGCGCGACCTTGCACGACCAGGTTTTCGTCCGAAAGGAACAACCTCACAGCCCGCTCTCCTTCAGGAGAGCCGCGGCGGGCTTGAAGTTGCAGCCATGCAGGTGCATAACCAGATCCACCGCGCCGCCGCCGCCCCGGTTGGCTCGGACATCCCAGAACTTCGGCCCAGTCAACAGCAGCTCGAACTCGGTCTGTCGAACCCGGGCGTGCCATCGCGTGGTCGCCGCTTTTTTCGCTGGCACAAAGGAAACGTCCTCCTTTGCGTAGTCTGCGACAGCAAGAAGTACGTTGCTCGCATCCAGCTTTTGCCAGCGGTCGAGTATCTGGTTATCCACACGCATAGTCCCTCCCCCGGACCCCCTCCCGCTACTCGCCTCAAAGAGGCAAATCGGGAATCCGGAGAATCTATCAGACGCTACGGCTAAGTAACGTCCAGTACCCTTAAGATCATCGTGTAGCTGGGCACGATCTCGCCGGTACCAGGCTCCGTCCACTCGGCATACAGCCCGGCCAGCATCCACGGCTCGCCGTCGGCACGCGCAAAGCGCCAGGCAATGCTTTTAGCCTTTGGGTCGTGGTTCGGGTAATACGGCTCGTCAAAGGTCTCGGCCGGGATCAGGCAGCGTTGGCCGCGCCGCCATGGCCCTCCGAACGTCCAGGACCTGGCCAGGCCCTCGCGCCTGGCGTTGTTGGTGCTGAGCCGCTTCTTGCCGTCCTTCGTACTTGGAATGCGGGTCGGACTGTCCGGCGGGATCATTGCCCACTGGCCCACCAGGGCATCGCCCGGCTTGAAGTATGGCCCCGGCTTCAGCGGCGCGACGTAGCCGCCGTAAAGGCCCTTGAGATTGACCTTGCCCAGGCGCTCATAGCCTGGTGGCACGTAGAGGTTGCACATGGCGTTACTTTAGCGCCGGACAGGGCCTCTGGTTTGTAGTCCAAGTGGTGGATTCAAGGAGATTCGAGTGACTGGAGCTGTAGATGTGAGCGGAACAACGCCTGCTCCAGCGCGTCCAGCACGAAGTCCGTGCGCATCGAACTACTCACCCGCCAGCCCACGATGCGCCGCGCATAGACATCGATGACAAAGGCTACGTACAGCCAGCCCTGCCAGGTCGAGACGTAGGTGAAATCCGAGCCCCAGAGCTGATTGGGGCGTTCCGCTCTGAACTGCCGGTTGACCCGGTCCAGCGGGCAAGGTGCCTTGCGGTCGCTGACGGTGGTGCGCACCACCTTGCCCCGTATCACACCACGCAAGCCGAGACGACGCATGAGGCGCTCCACGGTGCAACGTGCCACGGCGATGCCTTCACGGTTCATTTGCATCCAGACCTTATCGGCACCGTGGACCCGCAGGTTGGCCTGCCAAACACGTTCAATGTGTGGTACCTGCCCTACATGCTTGGCGTTTGTCGGAGTATTCACAAAGCGCTTATTTTGCGAGAGCCGAACGGTAGTCCCAACCGAGGGGCCGACATGAAGTCGGTCAGTTCCACTCATGTCAATCTAGCTGAGTTTGCGGAATGATGGCTAAAGTCCCCACGCCACTGATTCATCGGATAGTCGTTCACTCGCTGCCAAAAACAAGCCTGTCAACAATCTGGATTATCTAGCTCATGCTGAGTACCGCTGAAGACTGACTACCGTCATACAATTTTTCGATCTGCTTGCTCCAGACCGGTCACTGAGAGATGCAGATTGTTAGTCGGCAATGTGGCGATGACTTCGATGACGGTTGCACCCTCCATCGACTAGAGACGGAGACGTCGACGCCTACCTGCAGTGTCAGGGGGCTACTTGAGATAGTCTGCAGTGCACATCTGCTGTCGTGGGTGTTGCCCGTGAAGCTAGTACAAGACACGCGTCTTCCAGCAGCAAAGCCTCCCATGGCGTGCCCAGCATCGAGTCGGTATAGCGCTGCCCAGATACTGTCTCAAAGACGTGGGCCCTTTGACATTCCGTATCGGGTTCCGCGGCATTCCAGATTCGGGCTAGTGGCTCCATATGCCACCCATTACCGCCATTAATGTGCGCGGGGGTCACAATATACGCTGCTTCAAGCCGTGCACCTGACTCCAGCAGCTCTTCGAGCTGCAGCTTACCGCTCAAGAAAAGCGTGCGCCCAATCTCGTAGGCATCCTCCCCCGTTCCGACTTCCTGGACACAACTGGCAATGAACCAAATCTGGTGCAGCGCGAGTTCCGTCATCGTCCAGTACTTCTCGCTGGCACCACCAAACATTGCGGAAACGGGGGAATGAAAAGCTTCGTTGGTGATGAACATAGGCACTCAAAATGAACACTATAGATTGTAGCTCTATAGGGCTCATTGCTAATTAATCGAGGCACATGAACAGTGTCAAGATTCCCCGTAACCAGTTCGCAAAAGCGCTCAAGCACGCACGCAAGTTGCGCCTACTCAGCCAAGAGGATTTTGGCCTCGTTTCCAGTAGAACGTATGTAAGCACTCTGGAGCGAGGACTCAAGTCACCCACGCTCAGCAAGATTGACGAGTTGGCTGCCGTCTTGTCACTGCACCCATTGACCCTCCTTACGTTGGCCTATGCAAGCCGACAAAATGCAGGGGCCGAGCACGAGTTGCTGACGAAGGTAGCCCAGGAGTTAGCAGCGTTGCAACATTCCGCCTCATAAAACTCCTCGGCCCTTGCATACTCCCTCGTTTTGGGGCAAACCAGTTTGGCGGCGACTTGGCCCCGATCACGAAGCTCAACCGGCGAGACTGGCGCGCCGCCTCAGTCGAGCTGCGCCGATGAGTTTATGGGGGCGGAAAAGTCCTGCCAAGACTGGTGACACGGAGGGAGGCCGAAACTACACTTCTCCTCTGACAGCCTGCCTCACGAACGGAAAATACCCACCTTGGTTTCCAAGCACTTCCGCAAGCTGAGATCGTTCGCCCTAACCTCGCCCCCCCAGGCTTCTGGTAAAAATCCAGCCCACGACCGATCTTGATGATCCAACCATTGTCGAGGCGGATCTCGCAGTCATGGATGTTGGGGTTGAGTTTCACCTCCAGCTCGACATCCAGCTCCAGCAGACTCTGCTTGAGTTCATCGAGCTTTTCGGCGATGTCGGCCAACTGGGTCTTGTCGTAGTAGCCAGAGATCAGACTGATCTTCATCACCGTACCGGCCTTCAGAACCGTCTCTCAAAAGCGCACGAAGTTCTGAATCTGATGTTGCAGCCGAATGTACCCTGCAATAGGGAACGCGGACAATCCAAAACAACATAGCCGCCACGCCTCTGCTTCCCGCATGCGCAACCTTGGCGGCTTTTTTCATGGTTTTCCCTGATTTCGTGTTGCACCGCTAATAGTTGCTATTGACGCCAGATTTGGCATTCCTATTCTGGAGGTCCGTGGTCTTTGTGTTCAACAGCAATTTCAAGGCGGTATTTATGAAACCCTCCGATATGACCGGGGAAGATGCTCCTGACGAAGAGCAAGAAGTCTCAGTGCCGGAAGACATTCCTCACGATCCGTTTCTCGTTGCGGTGCCAGGCGCTCAGATGAAGTTTACGGCGTGCGAGGTCGACGGTCGCTACGTCGTTGGTCTCGCTGAAGACGAACGACGAGGACGGTATGCACCTGAGCCAAGTTCCTGGACACCAGGGCGGCATTGGCGGCCGCGGAGCAGTCCGTCTTGCAATGCGCGTCCTTGGCCTCGAGTTCAAACACGCCGTCACGCACTTGCGCACCAAGGGGCTCTGAATGCACCTGATTGAAGCCACCGAAGACTTCAAGATTGCCGGGCGGCCCAAGCCTGGCTTCCCGATCGTTCTGTGGGAGGACATGCGTAGCTGCTCAGAGGCCAACACGTTCCTTCGCTACTACCTTGCGAGAGGCGCCATCGAATCGAAAAAGTCGTGGGGATCCGTAGGAAGGGCGATGTACGACTACTTCGGATTTCTTGAGGCGCACGAACTGTCGTGGGATGACGTCGATCGGGGCGAGGACAAGACCCTTGTCGCCGCATATAGAGACTACTGCTTTGAGATCGCCAAGCTCTCACGCAACACGGTGAGACAGCGCGTGCTCTACGTTTGTGAGTTCTACGAGTTTTCTAAACGGAAGGGTTGGATTCGAAGCCTGCCCTACGAATACGAGGATCGTCGCGTCATCCACACTGGGGCTCTCCTGGCGCACACAGATGCCTCAGGCGGCAAAGTTAGCGTGCGCTCAGTCATGCCGCGCACGCAAAAGGATCTGCCGAAATTTCTGAATAAAGAGCAGGTCAATAATCTGCTGGGCGTAGCGGAAAACACTCATCACAAGATGATCATCCGGATGGCCCTCCAAACCGGCCTGCGACGCGAGGAACTGGCCAGCTTTCCCTTGGCCTATGTGTTCGATCCCGACGCTGCCGGCATCAAGGAGCGAAATGTGCGCGTGACTCTCGACCCCCAAGATGGCACGGGAATGAGGACCAAGGGAAGCAGGAGTCGGGTCATCTATATCAGCCGTAGGCTCATGCGAGACCTGCACCACTACATCGTCCATTGGCGTGGAGAGCGAGCGTCGTTAAGCACCGAACCACAGAAGCCGCTATTTTTGAACCAGGCTGGACAGCCCTGGGCTGAAGACGGAAAGGGCATCGAGGCAATGGTGAGAAAAGTTGGCGCGAAGGCAAGCATCAAAACGCACCCGCACATGCTTCGGCACACGTACGCAACCCACACCCTTGTGGCCCTACAGCGGCATCGCGGAGATACGCGTATTGAGCCCTTGGTCTTCGTGCAAAAGCAACTTGGGCATGCATCGATAACAACCACCATGATCTACCTGCATCTCATCAACGAGTTGGCCGATGACGCCGTGCTCGCCTACGACGATGAACTAAATAACTGGACGGACGGCCAACTCTAATGGGAAAGCGCAAGGTATTCATCAAAACCGACCTGACGACGCCCGAAGTCGAGCATGTCCACGATTCCTCCGGAGCGGTCGTCATTCCACTGGAGGTCATTCCACCGAAGGTCCAAACAGTGGCGCTTCACGCGGGTCGTGGCACCGCAAATTGGAGCTTCAATTTAAGCCCTTGGTACGGGGTGGGGATTGACTCGGTAACTTATGCCTGCCAGCGTCAGATCGAACGCTTCTTGGACAAACAGGACGGGGAGAAAGAGCCGGCGACCGTTAACACCTACTGCCAGCTAGGGCTGAAGTCTTTTCTCCAATACCTTTCCATGGCCTGCGTGGCTCTGCGCCGCGAACTGACGCTGAGTGACATCAATCGAGAAGCGATGGACGGGTACCTCATGTTCCTTAGGGATGGGCGTGCTTCGACAGTCACGCAGAAGAACAAATACGCCAGCGCCAAGGCAATCTTAAAGGCCCTGTGCGACCGCGGTCTGATTCGAGAAAGTCTGGGCGGCGACGATGCGACCTTCCCCCGCAACCCGTTCCCCGGTGTGCAACACAAGTCCAAGGGCGAGCAACCGTTACCGAAGTCTCAGCGCCAAGCGTTCTCGTTAGCCGTCAAGACCGCGGTGATGCCGATCTTTGCGCACGACGTCACGCCGACGTCGGAGCTACTTGCCTATGCGCTGCTGGTAATCGCTCTGCACACGGGCAGGAATACGACGCCGCTCTTGGAGATGTCGCCGGATTGCCTTCGCTCGCATCCCAAGGACGACACACGTTTCCTCGTGCTCTACAAGCGCCGAGGACATTCAACGAGTAAGGTCGCAATACGGGCGGATGTAAAGAGCGACCTGGGGATTGAGTCGATGCCTACGGTCAGACCATCGGTAGTACGCTTGGTCAACCGTGTTATTGAACTCTCGAAGCGTCTTCGCGAGGATGCCCCTGAGCATCTGCGCGACCGGGTGTGGCTATATCGAATGCGGGTCCCAGGACGAGGCGTCGGCGAGGTGGGTGCGATCAATGCGTTAACCATGGCGACGCTTGCGGTAGCGATCGGATTGCTGGTGAAGCGGTTCAAACTGGTCGACACCGATGGGAAACCATTGCGCATCAACGTCAGCCGCTTACGAAAAACTTTCGTCAATCGTATCTACGAGATCCTGGACGGTGACGTCGTTTCCACGGCAGTAGCGGCGGGCAACACCGTAGACGTGACGGCCGTGAACTACCTTCGACCCGGCGAGGATGCTCAGAAGAACTGGCGGTTCATGGGTACTGCCCTGGTTCAGGAACTGCTGACCAAGACCATCGGTGCCACGGAGCGCACTCCCGTGGGACGCTGCTCTGACAGCAAAAACGGGGACTACGCTCCCAAACGGAATGGGGCGCCCTGCATGAGTTTTCTCAACTGTCTGCGCTGCCGCAACTACGTGGTGACCGGCGACGATCTGCACCGTTTATTCAGCTTTTACTGGCGCATTCTGAGGGAGCGCGCCCGAATGGACCCTATCCGTTGGCGACGCCAACTCGCACACATCGTGCGGCTGATCGATCGGGACGTCGTCGAGGCCGGTCTGGCTAAGGGCGTGTTCAAGCAAGCTGTGGTGGACAGGGAGCGAGAACGTGCCAAACACGATCCTCACCCGTTCTGGCGCAGCGACATGATCCTGTCTGACTTGGCTGGAGGGGCGGCATGAGTGCACCTGGTGGAGTTCCCGTGGATCCAGGACTGCATCCGACGATGTTCGGACAGCCCTCGAGCGTTCGCGGACTGTGCGCAGACGAACGCGATGCCTTGATCATCTCGATGCGAAGGGTCGATGGAGTCTGGGTCATCGCCAGCCGGTACCGTGACGATGTGTGGTGGATCTTGGGAGCGACCACGAATACATCGAAGTCGAACACGAAACTAGACTTCACCGCTGTTCCTGAGCCTTTCAAGGGCGTGACCAAGGAAATGATCTACCGGTTCATGCGCCGAGGTAGAGACGGTCATACTCGACCCGGCTTGAGTCAACTCCACAAGACGTTGATCAACGCAAAGTTCTTCCTGGAACATGTGCGCGGCCTAGGTATCACGAGCCTCTCCGGAGTCACCACTCTGGTGTGCACAAGTTACGTGCAAGCCTGCAAGGAGCTCAGAACCGGCCTAGGGCCTGAGAAAAGGCGCGGCGGAGGGGCGGCGCTGACTGCCGGAACACTCTATAGACGACTGGGTGCCGTCGAGGCAATTCATGAGTTGAGCCAACACACCAACGACCCGATGCCGCAGCATCCGTGGCCGGATTCGTCGGCGGATCACTTGTCCGGCGCTGGAAAGGCCAGACAGGGCAACAGAAACAAAACCCCGCTGATGCCAAACGAAGTATTCACCGCTCTCTTTCTCCGGGCTTGGTCGATCGTGCAGGACGCAGGGCGGCTGCTCGAACTCCGAGATGAGATGGACAAGGTCGGGGAAGAGTGCAAGGGATTCCATAAGCAATACGTGCCACAGCGGAAGAATCTGGTTCTCGAAAAGCTCGGGTGGACCGGGGGGCTTCGGAAGCTCAAGATCGATCTCAATGAAATTCGAACCGCCTGCTACATCGTGGTCGCAAGCTTGAGCGGCTGCCGCAACCACGAACTCGCCTTCCTGCGGTCTAACGCGTACTACAGTTCAGAAGACGACGACGGCGAGCGCTACTGGTGGATGCGTTCTAAGTCGACTAAGACCGGCGAGGGAGATACGGAGTGGCTAATCCCTGAGGCTGCAGTAGCTGCGCTCAAAGTGATTGACCGCTGGGCTGCTCCATACCAAGCCATGCTGCACGAGGAAATTGAAAAATACCGGGCCGTTGACCCAAGCGATCTTCGTATCGCCGAAGCTCAAGAACACGTGGGAGCGGTGTTCGTGGGCGTGGACTTGAAAAAGCGCAAGCTTGTGCGGACCTTTTCAGTTCATCCATGGAACAACTCCCTCAAGGCCTTCGCGCGGGCATGCGGGCTTGACTGGGACCTGTCATCTCATCAGTTCAGGCGAAAGTTCGCGAACTATGCGGCGCGTAGCCAGTTCGGTGATCTTCGCTACCTGAGGGAGCACTTTAAGCACTGGTCCCAAGACATGACCCTGGGGTATGCGATGAATGAGTCTCAGGAAATGAGCCTGTACCTTGACATTGAGGAGGAACTAGACGAGATCAAGGAAAGCGTTGTTGCGCAGTGGCTCAACGACGCAGAGCCTCTCGCCGGCGGGTACGGGAATAATATTGTGAACTGGCGCAGCAGGGAGGAAAACATCACCCTGTTCAAGAGCCGAGATCATATGATTCGCTCGATCGCCCAAAGCACGGCAATTCGCAGCAATGGCCACGCTTGGTGCACCGCTGATGACAATGCGTGTGTGGGCAATGACCTGGATCGAACACGGTGTGGAGATGGCTGCAACAATGCCGTAATCGGACGCCGTCACGCTGCCACCTATCAAGGGCTATACGACCAGTTGAAAGAACTCGAAAACTGCGAAGACATTGGCGAAGGTGGTCGGGAGCGGGTACGGCGCGACCTCGACCGGTGCCGAAGCGTGCTCAGGTCCCTCGGCCACGACCCTGTGGGAGCCATTGAATGACCAGCCAGCGGAAAAATGCCGAGACACGCGAGAAGGAGCTCAGGCTGGCCATCTTCCGGATCGAGAAGGGGCGCTCACGTGCCAAGGCCGCGAAGCTCAGCGTCGCCGCCGTGGCGCGGGAGGCGGGCGTGACGCCGGCTCTGATTCACAACCACTACCCGGCAATTGCCGAGGAAATCCGCGTCAAGCAGGGCGCATCCGTCCGCCAACAGCGTGATGCGAAACATGATGAACTCAAGCTGGAGCGTGAGAAGAACAGGGCTCTGAGGCAACAACTGGACGAGATTAGGCACCAGATGGCGAAGCTGGCGAGCATCAACGAAGTGATGCTGGAAGAAAATCGAATCTTGAAGGCAGTGTCGGCCGATTCCAAGGTTGTAAATTTAGAGTCAAAACGCTGCGAAAAAAGTTAGCTCTTCTAACATGTTGATTTGATTGAAAATACGCCCTCCTAACTGTTAGCAACGTTCCAGAAGGTTTGACCTGCCGATTGCCCTGGGCATTCTGGCCGCCAGTGGCCAGGTGGATGCGCGCAAGCTCGAAGGCTATGAATTTGCCGGCGAGTTGTCCCTGGGCGGCGATTTGCGGCCGGTAAGGGGCGCGCTGGCCATGAGCCTGGCTGTCGCCCAGCCTGGCAACAGGGGTGCCAAGACGCTACCCAAGCTGGTGCTGCCCGAAGGCAGCGCCCAGGAAGCCGCGCTGGTGCCCGATGCCGAAATTTACCGCGCCCACCATTTGCTGGATGTGGTCAGGCAGTTTCTGCCGGGTGATGCCGCACCGGAAGCCCTGGATGGCTGGACACGGATAGCGCCGACCTCCACGCAGCAGCAGCCCGTCTACCCAGACCTCGCCGACGTCAAAGGCCAGGCCGCAGCCCGGCGGGCGCTGGAGATTGCCGCCGCCGGCGGGCACAGCGTCCTGATGATGGGGGCGCCAGGCTCGGGAAAATCCATGCTGGCGCAACGCTTTGCCGGCCTGTTGCCGACCATGACCACGGAGGAGGCCCTTGAAAGCGCGGCCGTCGCTTCGCTGGGTGGGCGCTTTTCGCTGGAGAACTGGGCGGTCCGGCCAACCTGCGCCCCGCATCATACGGCCAGCGCGGTCGCCCTTGTAGGTGGGGGCTCACCTCCGCGCCCCGGCGAGATTTCGCTGGCGCACCGGGGCGTGCTGTTTCTGGACGAGTTGCCCGAGTTTCCAAGGGCGGCGCTGGAAGCCCTGCGTGAACCGCTAGAGTCCGGCAGCATCACCATCTCGCGGGCGGCGCAGCGCGCCGAGTTTCCGGCGCGCTTTCAGCTGGTGGCGGCCATGAACCCCTGCCCTTGCGGCTTCCTGGGCTCCCACTTGCGTGCCTGCCGCTGTTCGCCCGACCAGGTCTCGCGCTACCAGGGCAAGCTCAGCGGCCCGCTGCTGGACCGGATCGATTTGCACGTGGAGGTCGGTGCCCTGGCGGCCGACGAACTGGTCAACACGCCGCCCGGTGAAGCCACCGCGGCCATCAGGAGCCGGGTGGTTCAGGCGCGAGCGCGCGCCATCACCCGGCAGGGCAGTACCAACCAGGCGCTGGAAGGGCAGGCGATTGATGCGCAGTGCCAGCTGGATGAGGCCTCTGCAAAATTCCTCAACACGGCCGCGGCGCGCCTGGGCTGGTCAGGCCGCAGCATTCACCGCTGCCTGAAGGTGGCCAGAACCATTGCCGATCTGGCGGGAGCGGCCACGGTTCAGGTCACGCATGTGGCTGAAGCCGTGCAGTACCGCCGCGCACTCAAGGCGGTGCACTGAGCGCCGCATGGGCGGGATGCCTGCAAGGGCCACCGGATGGCGGGATTCACCATCATCCGGGTGACCAGGGCCTTCAAAGGCGCATCAATGCCCGTCGGAGGGTGAAGAGGGCTGGGCGGCAACCGGCGCTGGCGCCGGCTTGGGCGCGTACGTCACGCCATCGCTGCTGCGCAGGGTGCCGCCTTCCACGGTCACGCGGCTGCCGACACCGGGCGCCTGCGCGACTTCCACCATGCGGTGCGAACCATCTTCCATGCGCACGCCCACCTGGTATACGATTTCCTTGCGCATCTTCCCTTCAATCGCATTGCCGGCAAAACCGCCGCCGACCGCGCCCAGAATGGTGGCTGCCGTACGACCACCGCCCTGGCCGATCTGGTTGCCCAACACGGCGCCCAGCACGCCGCCGGCCACGGCGCCTACGCCAGGGCCGGCCGGTTTGGCGGAACGCTCAACCGGCGTGACCGACTCCACCGAGCCGCACACCGCACACACCGGCGCCGCCGCGACATGCGCCGGGGCGGGATAAGGCGCGGGAGCGGGTGCCGGCGAAACGCCGGAATAGCTGGGGGCAGGAGCCGGCCTGGGCACCGGTTTCACCACTTTTTTGGCAGGTGCCGGCGCCGCTGCCGGCTTGGCCGGTGCCGCTGCCGGTTTTTCAACCAGGTCGTCGGTGGCACCGACTGAAGCCGCAGGCGCCGCCAGCGGCGGTGCGGTCACGGTTTGCGGCGCCGGGGTAATGGCCGCCACAGGGGTTGCCGGCGCCTGCGCACGCTGGTTGTAAATCATGGTGCCGCCCATGGCGAGCACGGCCGCGCCCAGAATGGCCACGGCAGCCCACAGGGGTTTGTTGCCGGCCGAAGCGGGCTGCTGGCCGGGTTGGAGGTTATCAGCGGAGCTTGTCATGGAGGGGACCTTCCTTGGTGAACATTTATTGCATCCATCGGCGCTCAAAAGGCGACGCCCAGAGCAGCACCTGACAGTGCTTACCCTTTTGAACGTGCGACATCGCCCAAAGGTACACAGGCCCGGTCAGCCGCGCGTGTCTATTTGTAAACGCAGCCAGCGGATCGGTAAAAGCGCCGTAAAGCACCCGGCAAAAGACGCCCCCGCCAATACCCGCCCAAGATTACAAATTCGGTGCCAGCAGGCGCTGCAAATCCTCGGCCTTGGCACCACGGCGCTGCGCCAGGTCCTGCAACTGGTCGTCGCCTATCTTGCCCACATTGAAATAGGTGCTCTCGGGATGACTCAGGTAAAAACCGCTGACGCTGGCGGCCGGCGTCATGGCCAGGCTTGTCGTCAGCGCCATGCCCACCTCATCGGCGCGCAGCAGTTCGAACATGTCTTTTTTCACGCTGTGGTCCGGGCAGGCCGGGTAACCGGGCGCCGGACGAATGCCCTGGTATTTTTCGGCGATCAGCGCGTCCTTGTCCAGCGTTTCGGCGGGCACATAACCCCAGAGGTCCTGGCGCACGCGCTGATGCATGGCTTCGGCAAACGCCTCGGCCAGGCGGTCGGCCAACGCCTTGAGCATGATGGACGAGTAGTCGTCATGGTCGTCCAGAAAGTACTTTTCCTTCTTCTCCGCGCCCAGGCCCGCGGTCACGGCAAAAAGCCCGATGTAATCGGCAATTCTTGAATCATTTTGGTCTGCAGCCCCCGTTTTACGGGCGCGAGCAGCTATTACTTCAGGAGCAAGCAGCTTGGGCGCCACGAAGTCGGCCAGGCAGCGGCTGGGGCGCATCACGCCGTCGACCGCGGTTTTTTCGGTTTGCTGGCGCAGGCCGTACCAGGTCATCGCCACCTCGCTGCGCGACTCGTCGGCATAGATCTCGATGTCATCGCCCACGCTGTTGGCCGGGTACAGGCCAATCACACCACTGGCCGTGAGCCAGCGGCCCTCGATCAGGCGCTTGAGCATGCGCTGCGCGTCCGCGTAGACCCGCACCGCCTCGGCGCCCACCACCTCGTCTTTCAGGATGGCCGGAAACGGGCCGGCCAGGTCCCAGGTCTGGAAGAAAGGTCCCCAGTCGATGTACTGCGCCAGCTCGGCCAGGTCGAAGTTCTTGAACACGCGCCGGCCGATGAATTTGGGCACGGGTGGCGTGTAGCCGGCCCAGTCGATGGGGGTGGCATTGGCGCGGGCCTTGGCCAGCGGCCACATCGGCACCTGCTTTTTGTTGGCGTGCTGGGTGCGCACCTTGTCGTAATCGCTATTGACCTCGGCGATGTATTTCGCGGCCTGGTCGGACAGCAGGCTTTGCGCCACGCTCACGCTGCGCGAGGCGTCGGGCACATACACCACCGGGCCCTCATAGTGCGGCGAGATCTTGACCGCGGTATGCACCCGGCTGGTGGTGGCGCCGCCAATCAGCAGGGGGATTTTCTTGATGCGGAAATGGTCGTCCTTCTGCATTTCGGCGGCCACGTATTGCATCTCTTCCAGGCTGGGCGTGATCAGGCCGGACAGGCCCACGATGTCGGCGCCCTCGACCTTGGCGCGCGCCAGGATCTCGTGGCAGGGCACCATCACGCCCATGTTGACGACTTCGAAGTTGTTGCACTGCAAGACCACCGTGACGATGTTCTTGCCGATGTCGTGCACATCGCCCTTCACCGTGGCAATGATGATCTTGCCCTTGGTTTTCACGTCGCCGCCGGCGGCTTCCAGCTGCAGCTTTTCGGCCTCGATGTAGGGCAGCAGGTGCGCCACCGCCTGCTTCATCACGCGGGCGCTTTTCACCACCTGCGGCAAGAACATCTTGCCCTGGCCAAACAGGTCGCCGACGACGTTCATGCCGTCCATCAGCGGGCCTTCAATCACATGCAGCGGCCGGCCGCCCTCGGCCTTGATGGCCTGCCACATCTCTTCGGTGTCTTCGGTGATGAACTCGTTCATGCCGAGCACCAGCGCGTGCGACAGGCGCTCGCGCACCGGCAACGCACGCCATTCGTTCTTCTTGCTGTCGTCCTTGGCGCCGCTCTTGGCGCTTTCGGCCACTTCAATCAGGCGTTCGCTGGGCGTCAGCTCGGCCTCGCCCGGCTGGTAGCTAGGTGCGCGATTGAGCACCACGTCTTCGACGCGCTCGCGCAAGGTCGGCTCCAGGTCGTCATAGACGCCGACCATGCCGGCGTTGACAATGCCCATGTCCATGCCGGCCTGGATCGCGTGATAGAGGAACACCGTGTGAATCGCCTCGCGCACCGGGTCGTTGCCGCGGAAACTGAAGGACACATTGGACACGCCGCCCGAGACCTTGGCCCCCGGCAGGTTGGCCTTGATCCAGCGCGTGGCCTCGATGAAATCCACCGCGTAGTTGTTGTGCTCCTCGATGCCCGTGGCAATGGCGAAGATGTTGGGGTCAAAAATGATGTCTTCCGGCGGAAAACCGACCTCGTCGACCAGCACGCGGTAGGCGCGCTCGCAGATTTCGATCTTGCGCTGGTAGGTGTCGGCCTGGCCTTTTTCGTCAAAGGCCATGACCACGGCGGCCGCGCCGTAGCGCTTGAGCAGCTTGGCCTGCTGCTTGAAGGGCTCAAGCCCTTCCTTCATCGAGATGGAATTGACGATGCCCTTGCCCTGGATGCAGCGCAGGCCGGCCTCGATCACGCTCCACTTGGAGCTGTCGATCATGATGGGCACGCGGGCGATGTCGGGCTCGCTGGCGATCAGGTTCAGGAAACGCACCATGGCGGCCTGGCTGTCCAGCATGGCCTCGTCCATGTTGATGTCGATGATCTGCGCGCCGTTTTCCACCTGCTGGCGCGCCACCACCAGCGCCTTCTCGTATTCGCCATTGAGAATCATGCGGGCGAAGGCCTTGGAACCGGTGACGTTGGTGCGCTCGCCGATGTTGACAAACGTGGCGCTTGGGGACAGACCTTCAGCTCCGTCCTCAGCTGAATAGGCGGCGCCAATGCTGACCGGCTCCAGGCCGGACAGCTTCATGGGGGGGACTTGAATTTCGGACATGGTCTCACCTGTAAAAACAGAAGTCAGGTGAGCGCCGTTGGAACATCCAAGCCTGACGCGGCCGAATTTCAGCGACGCTGCAACGCTCCTTGGATTCAGGGAATTTTACAGAACTGCCAAATCCGGCCGCGAATACTGCCGCCAAAGGCCCGATGGGCCATAGGCGCATCGGCGTTTATTTGCTGTAGGTCAGCACGTAAAACTTGTCCGTGAAGAACGTGTTGGCGTAATAGGGTGAAACGCTGGTCGTGATCTTCTTGGAATAGTCCGCACTGCCTTCGGCCGTGACCGCGTAGATTTTCTTGGTTTTCGGGTCGATCGCCATCGTGCGCACGCCGGCCTGGGTTCCCACCGCTTCCGACGGCTTGTAGGTATCGGCGTTCACCTGTTCAAAGACATTCATGACAGCGTTGACGCCGTTGGCCAGAAAGACACGTTTCAGCTCGGCGTCGTAAATCACGTCGTCATTGCCGCCGCCGATTTCATGGGTATAGATGATGGCCCCCGTTTCGGCGTTCATGACCGCAAACGACGGCTTGACCGTGGCGCTGCCGCGGCAACCCAGGAAAATCCGGTTGTTGGCGGCATCCAGCGCCAGGCCATTGGTCTGGGCGCAGCCCGGCGTCGGCCACTGGGCGGTCACCTTCATGTCCTTGGTGTTGATGCGATAGACCGAACCCTCATCCCGGGACGCCATGTAGAAATTGCCTTTGCCGTCGGCTTCGGCATGTTCCGGCTTTTTGGTCGTGACCTTGATGGTGCCAGCGACCTTGAGCGACGGCGCATCCAGCACGATCAGCTCCGTGCCATCCTTGCCTGCGGCCATGTTGACGACAATGCGTTTGGTCGCCGGATCGTAGTGGGTCGCATCCAGTTCGTCGCCGAGCTTGATGGAAGGCTGCGCCTCCAGCGTCGACAACTTGAACGGGGTGATCGTGCCGTTTTCGTTATAGGAGATCCCGAGATCGAGTTCTGGCATCAGGGTCGCACCGTTCGAGCTGTCACTCGCCGTCGTCCCGATGACCTTGATCAACTTGCGGGTCGACATATCGACCACCTGCAGGCCTTGTCCACGATGCCCGATAAACAGGTGGTTATGAGCGGCATCCAGCGCGACGTAATCCCACCCGGCGCCCTTGCCTGGAATGGCGGTTGCGTTTTCCAGGTGCCAGCCGTCAAAGGCAGCCGCCGGCGTCGTAACGCTGGCAGCACCCACCAAGGCCAAAGCAGCAGCGGCTAAGGCAGAGCGCGTTTTATGAAGGCGCAGGATAGATTGTTTCGATTCCATGTTTGTCTCCAGTAATAGTTAGGCTGAGGCAATGTAATCTGCATCATCTGTCAAAAGGCTGTCAAAAACAAAAGTCTCTTTGAGGTTTCCGCTGAGGGCAGACAGAGCCAGGGAAATCCCTCAGGTACTCAGGGAGACTTGATGCGCAAACCCGACTGAAACGCAAGTTCTCTGTATTTATTGACAGTCTCGCGAACCAGGACCTCCAGGTCTGCACCGGTTTTGGTCAGGGGCTGGAGGCCACGCTCCTCACGCAAGGCATCGAATGCAGGTTGTGCCAGCATTTTGTTGAAAACTCCAGCCCATCGCAGATAGTCTGCTTCCGCGACCTTCGGCCCCATGTACACGCCACGTATATTGGTCCATTCAATGTCGTAGCCCCCTTCCTTCGAGGTCGGAACATCTTTGAGTCTTCCCGGCAACCGATGGTTTGCAAAGACGACGAGGATGCGTAGTTTGGCGCCGTTCTTGATCAGGCCAAGCGCTTCCGACGCATCGCCGGACACCACGTCGACATGCTTGCCGAGCAAGGCGGCATTGGCTTCGCCCCCCCCTTCAAAGCCGACGAAGCGCATCTTTTTGAAGTTGACGCCGGCGGCCCGGGCGACCAGCGATGCCTTCATCCAATCCTGGCTGCCGACAGTACCGCTCCCGCCAAATACCACGCCGTCCGGCTTCCTCTTTAACGCCGCCACCAGATCGTCGAGTGTCGCGTACGGGGAATCGTCCTTGACGATCAGCACGCCATGGTCAACACCGAGCGCCGCCAGCCATTTCACGTCCCGTTCGGTGTATTTGCCAAATCGGCCCTGGGCGATGTTGAACAACGAACCGCCGGAGAAGGCCACAAAAGTATTGGGCTCGGCATTCCGGTGGGCGATGACAGCGTTGAAGGTGACCGCGCCCACGCCGCCCGGCATATAGGTGGTGCGCACGGGTTCGAGGGACGGTTGGACCGCCTGCAAACCGGCGCGTACCAGTTCGCAGGTGACGTCGAAGCCACCGCCGGGCATGGCCGGGGCAATGCACTCGGGCGTGCCGGATGCAAAAGACGGGCACACCAAAGACGCCAGAAAAGTGATGACAAGCAGAGTTCGAAACCTGGTGATAAGCCCGTGCATCATTTGTACCCTGACGAAGTTAATGGTCGCTTCCGGCGGCAGGAAGAGTCAGCGCCATCGTCGTGCCGATATGGTCCGGGCCATCACTCACGGTGAGTTTGCCACCGTGCAATTCAGCGATGGTCTTGACAATCGCCAGGCCGAGCCCCGTGCCACCCGCTTGCGCTGCCTTTCCGCGCCGAAAGCGCTCGCCGATATGGGAGCGCTCCTCTTCCGGGATTCCCGGCCCATTGTCCGTCACCGTGACCTTCGCGGTGACGGCATCGCCACTGACGGCCAGCGTGATGAGCCCATTTTCGGCGAGGTGGCCGATGGCGTTGTCCACAAGGTTGGCAATCGCTTCGCGCAACAGGGGTTCGATCGCCACGACCATTATTTTCTGCTTTGCGGCAACAAAACCAAAATCATGCTTTTTCCGGCGTGCTTCCGGCAAGAAGATGCGCCCCACATCTTCCGCCAGGACATTGAGGTCAATGCTTGCCATGGATTCTGCAACCATGCCCGCATTGTTGGCGCGTGCCAATGAAAGCAACTGGTTGGTAGAGCGCGTTGCATGGTCGATACAGCGCTGCATGGCCCCAAGAGCTTCAGATACGCGAGGCAGGTCCGGTTCGCGCATCGCATATTCGATCTGGGTACGCAAGACGGCGAGCGGGGTGCGAAGCTGATGGGAAGCGTCGTCCAGGAACTGACTTTGGCTTAGAGCCAACTGCCGATACCGTTCCACGTGCTTGTTGACTGCATCCACCAAGGGCCGTACTTCGGATGGAACCTGCGCCGGATTGATAGGCGTCATATCGTCTTGCGCCCGCTCCGCCACTTCGCGGCGCAGCTTCTGCAACGGCCGGAGAACCAATACCACGCCAACGGCCAGCAGCAAGGCGATCAAGACAACAAGCAGTGCGTCCAGCAGCGCCGCCTGCAGTAGCAGGCTCCGCGCAAAAGTGGTGCGTGAATTAATGCTTTCCGCCACTTGTATGACCACGCGCTGCGGGTCGGCGCCATACAGGGGCTTGCTCAGCAGACGGGAATAGATGCCAATGCGTACGGGCTCACCAAAATACAGCGCATCGTAAAAATGCGGCACGCCCGACTGGAGGTAAATCGAGGGGGTGGGCAGGTCTGCATTGCCCAGCGTGACCAGGCCGTCTTCCGTGGAAACCCGATAGAACACCGAACCGCTTGCCGTCAACTGAAAGAACTCCAGCATGGTATAGGGCAGCTCCATGCCCAGACCGCCGGTCTTGGTCGATATATTGGCATCGATGGCTTTGATGGCCCCCAGCAACGAACGGTCATAGGCCGAATTCGCGGCGATCTGCAATGCCTGGTAGTTCAGCCAGAGCTCGCCACACAATAAAAGCGTGAGCGAGGGCAGCAGCAGGGCGAGCAGTTTGCGCTTAAGGGTGCTCACGGCCTTCTGCGTCACTTTCCAGGCAGTAGCCGAATCCGCGCATGGTGGTAATCCGTATCGCCCCGCTGGCCAATTTTTTTCTCAGCCGATAGATCAGCACTTCTATCGCCTCCAGGTTGACATCATCTCCACGCGGAAATACCCGATCAAGCAAAAACTGCTTGGACACAGGCTCGCCGGAGCGCTGTATCAGCGCATGCAGCATGGCATATTCACGCGGCGTCAGGGTCAGGGGCGTCTCACCGACATGAAATTGCTTGGCACCGACGTCAAGCGTCAAGCTGCCGCAGCTGAAGCGAGGATGCTCGCGGCCACGGCTACGGCGGATCAATGCCAGCAATCGCGCCTCCAGCTCGGCCAGTACAAATGGTTTTGGCAAAAAATCGTCAGCGCCCTCATTCAGGCTGGAAACCCGTTCGGTCAATGAGTCCCTGGCGGTCAGGATCAATATCGGCACCCGGTTATCAGATGCACGCAGGCCTGTCAGTACGTCGTGTCCGCCTTTCCCCGGCAGGCCCAGGTCAAGGATGACGGCATCAAACTCCTCGGTGGCCAGAATCCTTTCGGCCACCAAGCCGTCGTTGCTCCATTCGACAGAGAAATTGCTTTGCTCCAGCGCCTTGATCAGCCAGGTGGCCAATTCTTCTCCGTCTTCTACAAGGAGTATGCGCATACAGCTGGTGTCACCTTGAATGGAGTTGGGCAATGAATGTTGGAATTAAAAATCCTTGCATCGGCGGTTCGACTGCGCACCAGGACATTCAGAAATTGCGCCATGAAAAGCATCGGCTCATACACGTTGTATGTTCTTCATGGCTGGAGGCAAAGTTCTTGACTCAAGACCGTTTGCGGGTAGTCACCAACTCACAAATTTTCTCTCGCCTCAGCTCCCGTTTCATCTTTCCAGGGTCTGCCGCGGATAAGGCAGAACATGTTGAATTATGCTGCGAATTTACAAAAAATTGGCCCGCACACCATCAGCGTATTCCCTGCAATGGCGCAGGCCGCCACCGTGCCAGGCGATCACCGATGGGTATTTTCAGGTAAAAGGGCGATGCCCATGGGACACCGCCCTTGTCTCATGCGATGACCTACTTGACGTTTTTGACGAATTCAGTCGTGTAGGTCTTGGAAAGGTCCACGGTCTTGCCCTTGACATTCTTTGAGAACCCGGAAAGTACCGCCAATACCGTCTCGGGGCCACCGGCCGGCATCACGCCATCCGAGGTGAACATGCCCTTGCCGTCCGCCAGCGCCTTGATGTAGCTCTGCTTGTCACCCACATAGAAATCCTTGGGCATTTTTTCAGTGATCTCGGCCGCGCTGTGCGTGCTGATGTACTTCAAGGTCTTTACAAAGGCATTGGCAAGTTTTTGTACGGTAGGTTTGTTCTTTTCAACCCATTCCGTGGGCATGTACAGCGAAGCTGCCGGATAAGTGCCGCCCAGCGCCTGCCTGGTTTTTTCGATCGTGCGCATGTCGACCAGCACGCGCGCCTCGCCCGTCTTGAGCAGACGCGAAATCGTCGGCTCGGTCGTCATGGCCGCTTGAACTTTGTCTTGCGTCATGGCCGCGATAAGCGTCGTGCCGGCCCCCACAGGAATCGATGTAAAGGCATCGATGGGCACGCCGGCCTTTACCATCAGGTACTGCGTCAGGAAGTTGGTCGAGGAGCCGAGTCCGGTCACACCCAGGTTCTTGCCCTTGAGATCGGCCATGGATTTGACATTGGGATACTTGCTGGAAACCAGCTCGACCTCACCCGGCGCATGGGCAAACTGCACCACGGATTCAACGTATTTGCCCTTGGTTTGCAAATCCACGCAATGGTCATAAAAACCGACGACGCCCTGCACCGCGCCCGCCAGCATTTCATTTTCCGCGTCAACGCCGGCCGGCTCGTTCAGCAGCTCCACGTCCAGCCCCTCCGCCTTGAAATAGCCAAGACTCTCGGCAAGTTTGGCGGGCAGGTAGATATGCTTTTCATAGCCGCCCACCATCAGCGAAATCTTGTCGCCCGCCTGGACGGAAGGGGCGACAAGCACGGTTGCAGCGACGGCCATAGCGGCCAGCAAGGTTTTTTTGCGCATCATGTTCATCCTTGGAGAGACAAGTTTCGCGCGACTCTTTCATGCCGTTGACAGGCGCTAAAAAGAGTCGCGTTCGGCATTGATTCGATCAAGCAATGCTTGCTTTATTGACGTCAGAAACTATGCTGAATACCCATGTCGAATCCCGTCGTATTGATGCCAGTGGCCTTGATACGCTCACGGGCGACGTCGGTATACAACATGGTCCGTTTGGACAGCGAGTAGTAATAGCCCAGGCCGACCTTGTCATCTTTTGTGGTGCGGTTGGTACCGTAACCGACGCGCAGTTGGCCGGCCTGAGTCAGGTTGTAGGTGGCGCCTACCGTGCCGACGTTGATGCGCGAGGCGCCATTCGGTGTATGGCCGCCATAACTGACGAGCAGCTTGAGGGCGTCGATCTGATAGGTTGCGCCTGCCAGCACGTACTTTGAGAGGGCGCCGTTGCGCTCATAGGCAATCAAGCCCATGAAGGGGCCGCTTGCGTAGCGCGCGCCCAGGCTGTAGCCACGGTGGCCCGGAACGGCCGGGTTCGCCGGGTTCACTGGGTCCAGGCCTTGTTTTTCGGCGCCCAGTACGGCGCTGCCGATAAAGCCGCCCAGGTTGGGGCTGTTGTAATACACGCTGTTGGAGACACGCGTCGAGCCGCCGCCGTCGTTGACGGCCTTGTTGTTTGCGTCGACTTCAGACGAATAGCCGGCTTTCTGGTAGTCGCTCAAATCGCCGACGGTGTTGCCTTCAAACGGTTCGAGCCCCGAACGCTGGGCAATCGGGGTATTGGCCCGCCCGAGGCGCAGCGTGCCAAACTGCGTCGACGACAGTCCGACCGTGGACTCCCCTTGCCAGAAAACGCGACCGGCCTTCTTTCCTTCAAGCGCGCCGGTGCTGCCGTCAAAACGGTTTTCAAGCGTGAAGATGGCACTTAACCCGCCGCCAAGATCCTCGGTTCCCTTGAGTTTGAAGCGGTTGTTGTCGCCGGGGTCTATGGCGTCAGTGCTGATAACGCTGTTGGTGGTATGCACGTAGCGCAGATCCATCAGGCCGGACAGGGTAACGTTCGATTGCGCAAACGCCCCACCGGAGCAAGCCGTGACCATCAAGGCCGCCAAAATTTTCTTTTCCATTTCTTCTCCTCTAGTTTTCGTTCATTGATTGAATTGAATGACTTGATGTCATGATTTCTTCAGCCTGGTGCTCGCGTAAGGCCCTCCTTTGCCACTCATGGCAAATCAATTGATGGTCAGGCAATGGCCTCTTCAGGCTCGCAAAAGGAGTTCTTTTGACGACCATGACGGAAGTGCTTGACCGGCAAGTGATTGCCGGTTTTTACAAGCATGTCGTTCCATGCCCGTTGGGCGGCCATCACTTGCTAGGGATGGGTGCGAAGCCGCCGTGCATGGTCGCGGCCAGGAAGAATGGGGTGGCGGGCAGGAATGCCCTGGATAGATCTTTTCGATTCCATCTTTGTCTCCAGCAATTTTTATGTTGACGCAATGTAATCGGCGTCATCTGTCAAAAGGCTGTCAAAAACGGAAGTCTGTTGGAAGTGTCCGCTGAGGGCAGACAGGGCTAGGGAAATCCCGCATCGCCATCTTGTGGCCCATGGAGGAGTCCCTGGCTGGCGTGCCACGACCAGCGCCTTTTCGTATTCGCCATTCAGAATCGTCCGGGCGAAGGCCTTGGAGCCGGTGATGTTGGTACGCTCGCCGGTGGCGGGCAACCCCTGGCTGGGCCGCTTTGTCGAACAGGCCCAGCACATTCCCTATGCGTCAGACCGCGTCGTGCTGTGGGACGTCGAGCACAAGATCATCCTGCGCTCGCATGGCGACCACCGGCGCATCGTGGAAGCCGTAATCGAGCGCGACAGCGCGCGTGCCGAGCAGTTGATGCGCGAGCACGTCTACTACGCCGACATCATCCTGAAGAACAACTACCAGCGGCTGCTGGACAGCGGCGAGACCGCAGCCATTCAGGCCGCTTCCTTGTAGAAAACACCGGCCTTCAGATGGCGCGGCGTTGTCCAGTTGCGCCACAAAGCGCGCCCCGTCAGCGGACGGGATACGCGCCTCGTGGTCAGCCCTTGATGTCCAGGCGGGTGATCAACTGTTTGAAGGTTGCGTTGTTGCGCGCGATCAGGGCCTTGAAGGCGGGCTCGTCCAGGTAGCCTTCACCCATGTTCTGCTTCGCCATGGTTTCGCGCAGCGCGGGGTCCTGCAGCGTCTTCGCGATCGCCGTGCGCAGCATCGCCAGCACCTCGGGCGGCGTATTCTTCGGGGCCGCCAGACCGCGCCAGCCACCGATGGACAGGTCAATTTTTCGCTCCTTGAGCGTGGGCACGTTCTCCCAGCCCGCCTGGATGCGCTGGTCCGCGATCACCGCCAGGGGCCGTATCTTGCCTGCGGCGACATAGGTGGCGACCTCCACAGGCGTGACGGCCACGGCCTCGATGTGACCGCCCAGCAAATCCAGCACCGCAGGATTGGCGCCACGGTAGGGCACATGGTTCAAGCGCACGCCGGTCTTGTCTTCAAGCGCCGCCGCAGCCAGATGCCCGAGCGAGCCCGGGCCCGCATTGCCAACCCGCAGGCTGCCGGCCGTCTTGCGGGCGGCGGCAAGAAAGTCCTCAATGGTTTGATAGGGTGCGTCCGCACGCACAGCCAGCGCGGCCGGATCGGCATTCAGCCGCGCAATCGGCGTCAGGTCATCGGCCGTTATCTTCGTCAGCCCCATGTGGGGGATCATGGTCAGCTCCACCGTGATGATGGCCAGCTTGTAACCGTCGGGCTTGGCATTCACCAACTCGGCCCAGCCCACACCGCCGCTGGCACCGGCCTTGTTCACCACAATCAGGTTCTGCGGCAGGTGCTTGCGCGCCGCCTCGGCCAAAGCGCGTGCCAGCACATCGGTGCCACCGCCCGCGGCGAAGGGCACGATGAGTTCGATGGGCCGGTTCGGGTAAGCGCCAGACTGCGCCGCTGCCGGCAACACGGCGCCGGCGACCAGGGCCGCGAGGGTTTCACAAAGCGCGCGGCGGCGCAAAGGGGAATGCATCATGATGGTGATCTTCGAGGTCCGTGTCAGTCGAGGCGAATGTTGGCAGCCTTGATGACACCAGCCCAAAGCTTTTGTTCGCTGCGGGTGAACTCGGCAAACTGCTGCGGTGTCATGGACATGGGCTGGATGCCCAGCTCTTCGAGCTTGGCGCGGATGCCGGGATCCTTGAGGGCCGTCACCAGGTCTTTGTTGAGCCGCTCCACCACCGAAGCCGGCAGTTTTGCCGGGCCGACGAAGCCCTGCCAGGCGTAGGCTTCAAAGCCGGGCACGCCGGCTTCGGCCATGGTCGGCACATCGGGCAGGATGGACAGGCGCTGGGGTGTTGCCACGGCCAGAACGCGAATCTTGCCAGCCTTGATCATCGAGAGGCTGGGCGGCAGATCGACAAACATGGACTGCACCTGCCCCGCCATCAAGTCCTGTAGCGCGGGCGCTGAACCTTTGTAAGCGACGTGCAGGATGTCGGTATGGGTGCGCTGCTTGAAAAGCTCCAGTGCCACGTGCAGCGGCGAGCCTGGGCCCGACGAGGCCGAAGAGATGCTGCCCGGCGCCTTGCGCACCTGAGCCAGGTATTCCTGCAGGTTTTTGGCGGGGAAAGACGGATGCACGGCCAACACCAGCGGCATGCGTCCCAGACCTCCGATGTAGCTGAAGTCCTTTTCAGCGTTATAGGTCAGGCTCGAATACATGGCGGGGTTGAATGCCAGCGTACCGGAGTCGGCTGTTCCCACGGTGTAGCCGTCTGGCGCCGAGCGGGCGATGAAGGTGGCGCCAATGATGCTGGCGGCACCTGGTTTGTTGTCAATGATGACGGGCTGGCCCAAGTCCTGCCCCATGCGCACGGCCAGGTGGCGCGCGATCACGTCCGTGGTGCCACCAGGGGCATAAGGCACGACCCATTTGACCGGCTGGGCCGGAAAACTGTTCTGCGCCTGCGCGCTGAAAGTGCACGCAACAAGTGCGGCCGCAAGGATGCGAAAGGTTTTGCGTTTCATGGTTTTGTCTCCAGGGGGTTGAAATTCTTCAGAAATTCTTCGATAGGGGGCTTTCGGGGCTCCAGGTACGCTCTTTCCGGCGCATGTCGCTCAAGGTGACTCACCCCGGGGGTGGCGTCACCATCCATTCGTGCGCCGGGTCATTGCGGAACGCCCAGCGGCGTGCAGGCCCGGCCATGGTGTTCAGGTAATACAGCGCATAGCCATGCGGCGCGACACAGGGGTGGTAGCCGCGCGGCACCAGCACCGTGTCGCGGTGTTCGACCGCCATGGACTCGTCAATGCTTCGGTCGTCGGTGTAGACGCGCTGAAAGGCAAAACCCTGTTGCGGGCTGAGCTGGTGGTAATAGGTTTCCTCCAGCACTGTTTCAGTCTCGCCCGCGGTATCGTGCTTGTGCGGCGGATAGCTCGACGAATGGCCCGGTGGCGTGATGACCTCCACCACCAGCAGGCCTTCGGCCGGCGCCGATTCGGGAAGAATGTCGCAGACATAGCGGGTGTTGGCGCCCTGCCCGCGCACGCTGCGCTGCATCTGTCGGGGCTCGATCACACGCTCGGGCAGGCCACCCTTGGCGGGTGCCGTGCTCAACGCCACCTCGGCCTCGCCGCGTGCCGTGATGCGCACCTGACGGCCAGGCGGCACATAGACGGCCGTCGGCGCAAGGTCCTCGAACACCGACGCGCGACTGCCCAGGGCTGAGTAGAGATGCTCGCCCACCTGCACGTCGACCTGGCCTGCGAGCACCGTGATGCAGAGTTCGCGCGCGCCCGTCTCAAACGCCTCGACGTCCCCCCCGGCCAATCGCAGCGCCTTGAAGCCCACATGGGTCCACCCGGCCGAGGCCGGTGTGATGTCAGCAATGACGCGGCCGTTCTTTTGGGCCTTGACCAGCAGACTCATGCGGTCACCTGTTCGGCTGCGCGCTGTTCAACGCTACGGCTGGCGCGCCAGCCTGCAATCAGCCGCCGGAAGTTGGCCGCCACCTGTGACTGGAACTCGGCGTCATCAATTTCCCGCTTCAGCCACGCCTGACTGGGTCCGGCCCAGACGGTGCGGCCGATCATGAACCCCTTGACGATGGGGGCGCGCGCCTCGGCAAAGCCCGCGATCAGCTGATCGACCGGCTGCGAGAGGCCCAGGATCACCGCGCCGCGGCAATACGGGTCGCGCTCACGCACCAGCGCATCAAGCGCCTCCCAGTTTCGGGCGGCCATGGTACCCACCTTCCACCACTCGGGCTTGAGCCCGATGTCGTAAAAGTGTCGGATGGCGCGCACCACCGCTTCACCCGTGTCGCCGGGTACGAGCATGTCCTTGGGGGGAATCACTTCCAGCAGCAGCTCATGCCCGCTCGCGCGGGTGGCTTCCCACACCTGCTGTAGCCACTCGTCCTGCTCTGCGCGCAGGGCAACCGCATCGTCCGGATGGTAGAAAACCAGGCACTTCACAACCTGTTCGCGCGGCCAGTGCACGAGTTGCGAGCCCAGTGAATGCGTGCCGTCAAAGCGCAACGGGCGGGAGCCCGGCCGCTCAATAGGCCGGCCCAGCCACCAGCCCCGGCCCGTGGCATTGTGCAGGGCGGCCTCACCCATGCGGCCATCGATCAGCACGCCCAGCTTGCCCTTGCAACCTGCGTCGTTCTCAATGTCGGCCACCACCTGGTTGAGGAGCTTCTTCAAACGGGAAACCTGCTGAACCTCGACGCCCGCCTGCTTCGCCATGTCTTCCAGCTGCGCGCGGTGGTCATACGCCAGCACATACAGGGCCGGCCACTGCGGGCGCCTGACGGAAACGCGGTGAAGATGGGCCAGTAGCGGGTCCTGGTCGGGACGGGGGTTGCGCTGGCCCGAAAACCAGTGGCTCAGTTCATCCGGTGTCGGCATGGCCGGGGCGCAGCCGTGGCGCGACACCACGATGGCACCACAGGCGTTGGCGATCTTCGCTGATTCCGTGAAATCCTTGCCGCGCAACAGCCCGGCGAGCAGGCCGGAAGCAAAAGCATCGCCGGCGCCAAGCACGTTGAGCACCTCGATGCGTTCACCCAGCACGGTCAGCGCATCGTCCAGCCTGGCGGGAATGTCGCCCCGCACGATGCTGCAACCCAAGGGCCCGCGCTTGACCACCAGCACGGCCTGCGTGCATTCACGCACGCGGCGCAGGCAGGCCATGAGGTCGCCATCCACGCCACCGGCAATCATCCATTCTTCTTCGGTGCCAATGATCAGTTCGAAGGAAGCGAGTTGCGCCTGCAGGTGGCGACTCACGTCCTGACTGCCGACGTAGCGCGTCTCGCCGTCGCCTTTGGCGGCAAGCCCCCAGAGGACCGGGCGGTAGTCGATATCAAGCACCCGCACCACGCCATGGCGGCCGGCGATGTCAAGCGCGCGGCGGCTGGCGGCCAGCACGGTGGGGGTGCTCAGGTGCGTACCGGTGATCACCAGGCTGCGGCACTGGGCCAGAAAACTCTCGCTGATGGCGTCGGCATCCAGCGCCATGTCGGCGCAATTTTCACGCGCGAACAGCAGGGGAAAGGTGTCCTGGTTCTTGATGCCGAGCAGCACCATGGCGGTCAGGCGCTGGTCATCGGTCTGCACCTGGCTGGTATCGCAGCCCTCGCGCTGCAGCGTGTCGAGCAGGAATCTTCCATTCTGTTCGTTGCCAACGCGGGATATCATGGCCGATCGCAGCCCCAGCCGCGCGGTACCAAAGGCAATGTTGGCGGACGATCCCCCCAGATACTTGGCAAAACTGCTGGCCGACTCAAGGTTGCAGCCTATCTGCTGTGCGTAGAGATCTACGGCCAGGCGGCCCAGGCAGGCGACGTCAAATGCCCGGTCGGCCGGAAAGAAAAGAGTGTTCATCACTTCCTCGCGTTGTCTGGTTGCTCGTGGCACCGCCCCGGATAAAGCGCGCCAGATAATGGTTTGCAGTGGTAATGGTAACGCAAATTAGAAATATATTTCTACTTTAATGAAAAATAGAATTTCCTATCCAAATTCAAGCCTGACGGCCGGTGCGCAGCAGCGCCGGTATGCGAGCGCCGATGTCTTTCTGGCCACGGTGCATGCAGGCTATGACCAGCTGAGTCGCCAGCTCAAGACGATTGCGCGCTACGTCGAGAAAAACCGTGACCGGCTGGCACTGGACGGCATCCAGGAAACGGCACGGCACTGCGAAGTGCAGCCCTCAGCCGTGGTGCGCTTTGCCAAGCATTTCGGGTTTTCCGGGTTTTCGGAGATGCAGGCGCTGTTTCGTGCCGGTGCGGAACGACAACTGGATCCGAACCGGGACTACCAGGACCGCATCCGCGATCTCGTCGGCACCGGCGCGCATGCACTCTCGGCGGCGCACATCGCGCATGAAATGATCGGCGGCAGCATCGACAGCCTTCAGGCACTGCAACGCTCGCTGCCCGACGACCGGTTCGACGAGGCCGTCGCCCTCATGCTGGACGCGCCGTCCCTCTGGGTGATGGCCGCGCGGCGGGCCTTCCCGGTGGGCGCTTACCTGGTCTATGCGCTGCAGCACACCAACAAGCCCGTGCATTGGCTGCAAGGCCTGGGTCACATGGAGCATGGCCAATTGCGGGCGCTGGCCAAAGGGGATGTGCTGATTGCGGTCTCGTTCGAGCCCTATGCGCAAGAGACGCTGGACGTGGCGCAGGCCGCGCTACAACGCGGTGCGCGGCTGCTCGCCATCACCGACAGCCAGCTCAGCCCACTGGCGGCACAGGCCACGACCACGCTGCTGGTGCAAGACGGTGCGACCTTCGGTTTTCGCTCGCTGACCAGCACGCTGTGTCTGGCGCAGTCACTGTTTCTCGGCCTCGCCTACCGGCTCGAACTGGCCTACGAGAAAAAAACGCCACGCAAATAAGCCTGGCCAAAGGCGCCTGCTCCAGGAGCGCCTGATGCACTGGCGCCTTGGCGCCCATGGCGCAATCTCAGGCCGCCTCGCTGTAAAAGTACCGGGAAGCCACGGCACGGGACGGCGCCGGTGCCACGGCATGGGCAATCGCCTGGATATGCTCGGGCGTGGTGCCGCAGCAGCCGCCCACGATGTTGACCAGGCCTTCGTCGGCAAATTCGCGCAGCAGGCGCGAAGTCACGTCGGGCGTTTCGTCAAAGCCGGTGTCGCTCATGGGATTGGGCAGGCCGGCATTGGGGTAGCAGCTGATATAGGTGTCGCCCGCCACACGGGCCAGCTCCTGGATGTAGGGGCGCATCAGGGTCGCGCCCAGTGCGCAATTGAGGCCAATGGCCAGCGGCGCGGCGTGGCGCACGCTGTGCCAGAAGGCGGTCACGGTCTGCCCGCTCAGAATGCGGCCCGAGGCGTCGGTCACCGTACCGCTGATGATGAGGGGCAGGCGCTCGCCGGAATTGTCGAAGTACTCGTCGATGGCAAACAGCGCCGCCTTGGCATTGAGCGTGTCGAAAATGGTTTCCACCAGCAGCACGTCGCTGCCACCCTTGACGAGGGCCTCGGTCTGCTCGTAATAGGCCTTGCGCAGCTCTTCAAAGCTGGTGTTGCGCGCGCCCGGGTCGTTCACGTCGGGGCTGATGCTGGCGGTCTTGGGCGTGGGGCCGAGCGCGCCGACGACAAAGCGCGGCTTGTCGGGCGTGGAGAATTTGTCGCAGGCGGCGCGGGCGATGCGCGCCGCCTCGTAATTCATCTCGATGGCCAGATCGGCCATGTCGTAGTCGGCCTGGGCCACGGTGGTCGCGCCAAAGGTGTTGGTCTCTATCATGTCGGCGCCGGCGGCCAGGTAGCCCTCGTGAATGTCGCGAATCACGTCGGGGCGCGTCAGGCTCAGCAACTCGTTGTTGCCCTTGACGTCTTTATGAAAGTCCTTGAAGCGCTCGCCGCGGTACTGGGCTTCGTTCAGCTTGAAGCGCTGGATCATGGTGCCCATGGCGCCGTCCAGGATGGCGATGCGCTGGGCCAGGATGGCCGGGAGTTGCTGGCCGCGGGTGTAGGTGATGGGCTTCATGGGCATATTTTAGGTGCCCCGCGGCGCCGGCGCGGGCCTGGGGCCAATTCCCATGCGCCGTCTTGCGCTGGAATACGGGTCCGGACTTTCCCCGACAATAGGGGCATTCGCCTCCCGACCCATTCATGAAGAACCTCCAACCCCAAGAAGCCTGGAACTGGCTGCAGGCGCATCCCGACACCCTGTTTATCGATGTGCGCATGGAAATCGAGTCCCTGTATGTGGGCCGCCCGCCCGGCGTGGTGAATGTGCCGTGGTACGAATACCCCGACCTGCAGCCCGACGCCGGCAAATTTGCCGAGGCCGTGGCCCGCGAGGCGGACGGCAAGGCGCAGCCGCTGCTGCTGATTTGCCGCTCCGGCAAGCGCTCCCACGATGCGGGCGTGGCCCTGGAGGCCGCCGGCTTTTCCAATGTGCAGCATGTGGTGCACGGCTTTGAAGGCGAGCTGGACGCGCAGTTCCGCCGCTCCACGCTCTCGGGCTGGCGCTTTGAAGGCCTGCCCTGGGAGCAGATGTAAATTCCTCATCAAATCAGGCTGCAGCCCGCATTGAACGTGCGCAAACAGCTATTTATTTTGTAGCAACCACCCATTCCCGCTGAACCCGACTTTCCGGCCCGCCCTTGTCTTCAATGCCCCTTTCTTCATCCCCTCCGACGCCGCTGGACGTGCTGGGCCAGGTCTTTGGCTACAGCCACTTTCGCGGCCCGCAGGCGGCCATCGTCGAGCATGTGGTGCAGGGCGGCGACGCGCTGGTGCTGATGCCCACGGGCGGCGGCAAGTCGCTGTGCTACCAGATCCCGGCCATCGTGCGGCAAAACGCCGGCCACGGCGTGACGGTGGTGATCTCGCCGCTGATCGCGCTGATGCACGACCAGGTGGGTGCGCTGCACGAAGCCGGCGTGGCGGCGGCGTTCCTGAATTCGACGCAAAGCTTTGAAGAGAGCAGCGACATTGAGCAGCAACTGCTGCGCAACGAGCTGACCCTGCTCTACGCCGCCCCCGAGCGCATCAACACGCCGCGCATGCGCGGCCTGCTGGCCTCGCTGAACGAGCGCGGCCGGCTCAGCCTGTTTGCGATCGACGAAGCGCACTGCGTGAGCCAGTGGGGCCATGACTTCCGGCCCGAGTACCGCAGTTTGAGCCTGCTGCACGAAACCTTTCCGGACGTGCCGCGCATCGCGCTGACGGCCACGGCCGATGCGCTGACGCGGCAGGACATGATCGAGCGGCTCAAGCTGGAAGACGCGCACCAGTTTGTCAGCAGCTTTGACCGCCCCAACATCCGCTACACCATCGTCGAGAAGACCGATGCCACACGCCAGCTCTTGCGCTTCATAGAAACCGAGCACCAGGGCGAGGCCGGCATCGTGTATTGCCAGTCCAGAAAGCGCGTGGAGGAAATCGCAGGCACCCTGCAGGACGCCGGCATCAAGGCGCTGGCCTACCACGCCGGTCTCGACGCGGCCCTGCGCCAGCAGCGCCAGGACCGTTTCCTGCGCGAGGAAGATCTGGTGATGGTGGCCACGATTGCCTTCGGCATGGGCATAGACAAGCCCGACGTGCGCTTTGTCGCGCACCTGGACATGCCGAAAAACATAGAGGGCTATTACCAGGAAACCGGCCGGGCAGGCCGCGATGGCCAGAGCGCCAACGCCTGGATGGTGTACGGCCTGCAGGACGTGGTGAACCAGCGCCGCATGATAGACACCAGCGAGACCGCGAGCGAAGAGTTCAAGCAGGTGATGCGCGGCAAGCTCGATGCCCTCTTGAGCCTGGCCGAAGACACACGCTGCCGCCGCGTCAGCCTGCTGCACTATTTCGGCGAAGACAGTCAGCCCTGCGGAAACTGCGACAACTGCTTAAGCCCGCCGGCCGTCTGGGAAGCGACAGAAGCAGCCCGCAAGATGCTCAGCTGCATCTACCGCGTGCAGCAGGCCAGCGGCATCAGCTTTGGCGCCGGCCACATCATGGACATCCTGCGCGGCAAGGCCACCGAAAAAGTCGTGCAGTACGGCCATGACAAGCTCAGCACCTTCGGCATTGGCGCCGAGCTGGGCGAGGCGCAGTGGCGCAGCGTGCTGCGGCAGCTGATTGCCAAGAACACGGTGCGCGTGGATACCGAAGCCTACAGCACGCTGCAGCTGCTGCCCGACGCGCGCCAGGTGCTCAAGGGCGAGGTCAGCGTGGTGCTGCGCGCCCAGGCCCTGGGCAGCAAACCCGACCGCCGCAAGCGCGAAACCAAAACCTCCGTCAAGGGCCTGGCCGAGGCCACCCTCAACGCCGGTGCGCTGGAACGGCTGGCCCGCCTCAAGGCCTGGCGCGCCGAGGTGGCGCGCGAACACAACCTGCCGGCCTTTGTGATTTTTCACGATGCGACGCTGCGCGCCATTGCCGAGCGGGCCCCGCTCACCCTGCAAGACCTGGAAGGCATCAGCGGCATGGGCGTGAAGAAGCTGCAGGCTTACGGCGCCGAGGTGCTTCGGGTTTGCAACGCCGAAACCTGATCATCCGGCGCCTTCTTGCACGGGGTTCCGGCCCGGAACCGGCCTGATCAGCGCAGAAAGCGCATCGCTTCGCGGTGCTCAAGCCTGGCGCGCCAGCGTCAGACTGTGGCCACCGGCGTCACCGGTGAGCCCACGGCCCCCGGCAGGTCCAGCGGCGGCGCTGTGAGCAGAAAGCGGTGACGGCCGTTCACGCGCAACCATTTCGCCAGCGGCGTGAGGCGCCAGAGTTCGCCCAGGTGAATGCCGAGCTTGACCAGGCAATGCTGGTGCAGCGGCAACACGCTGCAGCAAGGGTCATCCCTGCGCGCCGGAAACTCTTCCACCGCTAGGTTGTCGGCCGCGATGGCGGCCAGGCCACTGTCGGTGATCCATTGCAGCAGGCGCTCGTCGTGCCCGTCCAGCGCGGCGCCGGTGCGCGCGAGCACGGCCGCGTCGGGCTGGCCGCGCATGTCCAGCAAAGCCTCGGCGTAGCCGGTGTGGAGGCACAGCATGTCGCCGGGGCGCATCTCGATGCCGTCGGCGTCCAGCATGCGGCGCAGCCCGTCGTAACCGACGAGCGTGCGGCCGGGACCGAAATGCGCCTGCAGGTCGATCATCACCGCCACGCCCTGTACACCGGTGCGCGCAAGCCGCTCAATGCCCAGCGCCTGCGCGCCGCTGGTGCTGGCGAAGGGCGCGGCCTCGGGGCCGATGCCGCAGCCCTCCACGCCGGCCGGTGCACGCATGTCGGCGGCCGAGTAGCCGTTGTAGTAGCGCGTCTCGGGCAGGCCGTCGCCGTCGGCGTCGAAGCGGGTGCCGGCATGCGCCAGGCTGTCCCACTGCGTCGAGTACTGCAGGTGGAGGATCGCCAGGTCGTCCGACAGCACATCGGGCCGGCCGTCGTTGAGCAGGCAGTTGAAGTTGACCCGGCCCTGGCGCAGCGTGGGCCGCAACACCGGCGGCAGGCGGTTGGCGTTGAGCGCGGTCCCGCCGGGGATGTCCAGCGGCAGGCTCAGGCTGAAGGTGCGGCCCGTGCGCACCTCGCGCACGCCTTCGAGCACTTTCCCGGGCGTGACGAGGTTCATGCGGCCGATCTGGTCGTCGGCGCCGAACTCGCCCCAGTTGGCGCCTTCGGGACGGCGCCGCCAGCGCGGGTTTTCGGCGGGAGCGGACATCAGTTCAGCACCGCGCCGGACACCTTCACGCGCTCGGCCTGGCGCACGCGGTCCTGTTCCAGGAACGCGGCGTATTCAGCCGGCGTGGAGCCGTGCAGCACGTACGAGAATGGGTCCACGTACTTGGCGCGGAAGTCCGGCGTGTTCAGGATGCGGCGGGCATCGGCGGCGATCTTGGCGACCACGGCGTCAGGCGTGCCCTTGGACGCGGCGATGCCGATGTTGAAGCGCGCCTGGATGTCCTTCACGCCCGACTCCTCGAAGGTCGGCACATTGGGCAGCGCGGCCAGGCGGTGCGGTGCGGAGACCACCAACGCCTTCATGGTGCCGGCCTTGACGTACGGCTCCACCACCGGCACGGCCAGCGCGGAGGCCTGCACGATGTTGGCGATGAGGTCGGGAATCGTTGGCGCCGCGCCCTTGTAGGGCACGTGGTTCAGCGTGATGCCTTCGTTCTTGGCCAGCATGGCCATCGGCAGGTGCGAGATGCCGCCAGCGCCGCCCGATCCATAGGCCAGCGGCTGGTTGCTCGACTTGCGCGCGAGATCGATGAATTCCTTGATGTTGCTGACCGGCAGCGACTTGGGCACGGCGATGGCGAGCGGTACCTCGACCAGGCGCGTCACGGGTACGAGGTCGCGCGTGGGCGAATACGGCAGGTTGGCGTAGAGATGCTGGTTCATGGTCAGCGCAGATTCGGTGGCGGCCAGCAGCGTGTAGCCATCGCCGGGCGCCTTGGCCACGAAGTCGGCCGCGATAATCTCGTTGGCTCCAGGCTTGTTGTCGACGATCACGGGCTGCTTCCACTCGTCCTGCAGCGCGCGGCCGAGGGCGCGCACCAGGCCGTCCACGGGCCCGCCGGCTGCGTAGGGCACGACAAAGCGCACGGTCTTGGATGGATAAGGCGCCGCCGGCTGCGCCAGGGTCATGCCGGCGGACAGAGCGGCGAGTGCGCCCAGCACGAGGCGGCGTGTGTATCGGACTTTCATTGGCTTATCTCCTGATATCTTTAAGTTGATTCAAACTTCAGTGGCCAAGCTCATGCGGGCGAGCTTGACCAATGAACGGGTACTGTCCGCACCAGCGCCAGGCGCTCGCGGCGTTTCCTCACGGCCGATCCAGCCGGCCCAGTCGCCATGGATCTTCTCCATCTCACCCTCCCACGGTCGGGTCGCGCCCGGGCCCGGCCACCAGGCCCGCGTCATGCAGGCGGCCGATGGCCGCGCCATCCAGGCCCAGCACCTCGTGCAGCACCTCGTCGGTGTGCGTGCCCAGCAGCGCGGCCGGCGCGGTGGGCTCGCGCTCCAATGCAGGTACCCGCACGGCCGCGCCGGCGGCGATGTGGTTGCCGATGCCGGGCGTGTCGATCCGCTCGAACACTGGGTTGGTCGCGGCATTCACTCGCGGATCGCCGGCCAGCAGGTCGCCCACGGTGCTGTAGCGGCCCCAGGTGGCCTTGTGCACGTCCAGCTCGCGCTCGGCCTGCTCACGCGTGCGCGCGGCGAACCAGGGCTCGACCAGCTCGGCGATGGCGTCGCGCGCCTCAAAGCGCACCGCCTCGTCCGACAGGTCGAGACCGGTGCGCTGCTCCAGCGCTTTCACGCCCTCGGCAATGCCGCAGGCGCTGACCAGTCCCTTCCACTGCCCGGCCGAGATGGCCGCGACCATGAGGCGCTGCCCGTCGGCGGTGCCGAAGTCGCGGCCGAAGGCGCCGTAGAGGTGGTTGCCGATCGAGGGCCGCTCTTGCTGCAGCAGTTCGGCCTCGGCCAGCACGCCCAGGTGCGATAGCGTGCTGAATGCCGTATCGGAGAGCGCGAGCTTGAGTTCGGCGCCCTCGCCGGTGCGGCGGCGCCGGTCCACCGCGGCGACGACGGCGAACGCGGCCTGGTAGGCGCAGGCGATGTCCCAGGCCGGCAGCACGTGGTTCACCGGCCGCTCGGCCGAGCCGCCGCCCGTCACCAGCGGGTAGCCGGTGGCGCAGTTGACGGTGTAGTCCACCGCCGTGCTGCCGTCGCCGTTGCCCTGGATGGTGCAGCTGATGACGTCGGCGCGGCGCGCGGCCAGCACCTCGTGCGCGAGCCAGGGCGTGCCGATGTTGGTGAGCAGCACGCCGGCCTCGGGGCCGGGTGCGGCAGCCAGCGCCTGGATCAGCTCGCGGCCCTCGGGCCGGCGCAGGTCGATGGCGATGGAGCGCTTGCCCTTGTTGAGCGCGGTCCAGTAGAGGCTGCGGCCCCTGCCATCGGGGTGCGGCATCCGCGGCATGCGCGCGTAGTCGATGCCGCCGCCTATCATGTCCACGCGGATCACGTCGGCGCCGAACTGCGCCAGCGTCAGGCCCGCGAGCGGCGCGGCGATGAAGGCCGAGCTCTCGACGACGCGCAGGCGGTTGAGGAAAGGGTAGGTCATGCGCGGCGCTCCGGCTTCAGGCGCGCTCGAACACGGCTGCGATGCCCTGCCCGCCGCCGATGCACATGGTCTCCAGCCCGTAGCGCGCGCCGCGCCGCTGCATCTCGCGCAGCAGCGAGGTCATGATGCGCACACCGGTGGCCCCCACCGGATGCCCCAGCGAGATGCCCGAGCCGTTGACGTTGAAGCGCTCGGGGTCGTTCCAGCCCCAACCCTTGGCGCAGGCGAGGGCCTGGCAGGCAAAGGCTTCGTTGAGTTCGACCAGCCCCATGTCGTCGAAGCCCAGGCCGTTGCGGGCGAACAGCTTCTTGACCGCCGGCACCGGGCCGATGCCCATGTGCGAGGGCTCGCAGCCCGCCGCGGCCCAGCTGTGCAGGTAGCCGATGGGCGTGAGGCCGAGTGCTTCGAGCTTGTCCTCGGCCACGATCAGGCAGGCGGCCGCCGCGTCGTTCTGCTGGCAGGCATTGCCGGCGGTGACGGTGCCGTCCTTCATGATGGGCTTGAGCTTCGCAAGCTGTTCGAGCGTCAGGTCGGCGCGGATGCCCTCGTCGCGGTCCACGACCACCGCATCGCCCTTGCGCTGCGGCACGCTGACCGGCACGACTTCCCCGACGAACTTGCCCGAGGCCCATGCCGCTGCGGCGCGCTGGTGGCTGCGCAGCGCGAAGGCATCGGCCTCCTCGCGGCTGATGCCGTAGTCGCGCGCCAGGTTCTCGGCAGTCTCGATCATCCCTGAGATGCGGCCGAAGCGCGATTCGGGCTGCGAGCGCTCGCGGCCGCGCTCCAGCCGGTCGTGGAACTTGACAGTGCCGGCGCGCTTGCCCCAGCGCATGTCGGTGGTGTAGTACTCGACATTGCTCATGCTCTCGACGCCGCCGGCCATCACCACGTCGGCCGCGCCGGTCTGCACCATCATCGCGGCGGTGGCGATGGCCTGCAGGCCGCTGCCGCAGCGGCGGTCCAGCTGCATGCCCGCGACCTCGATCGGGAAGCCCGCCTGCAGCGCGACCCAGCGGCCGGTACAGGGCACCTCGCCGTTGGCATAGGAATGCGCGAAGACCACGTCCTCGATGCGGGCCGGGTCCAGCCCGGTTTGTGCCACGACGGCGCGGGCGACGATGGCGCCCAGTTCTTCGACGGGCACGCTGCGCAGGCTGCCGCCGAAGGCGGCTATGGGCGTGCGCAGGGGGGAGACGATGGCGGCTCGTTTCATGGGTTCACTCTTTCGTGTTGTGCAAAGCGTTGGGAAAACGCGGCGTCTCTTTGGCCAAAAAGGCGCGCACGCCTTCCTGCGATTCGGCGGAGGTGAAGACGCGTTCGGACAGCGGCAGCGCGGCGGCAATGGCCGCGTCTTCCGCCATGTCGAACGTCAAGTCAATGGCCTGCTTGCACAGCGCCAGCGCCAGCGGAGGGCGCTGCGCCAGCGTGACGGCGATGGCCAGAGCGGCCTCCAGCGCCGTGCCCTTCGGCACCACGCGGTTGACGAGGCCCCAGGCCTGGGCCGTAGCCGCGTCGATCGGGTCGCCCAGGAACATCATTTCCTTGGCGCGGCCTTCGCCCACGCGGCGCGTCACGCGCACCGGGCCGCCGCTGCCGGGAAAGACGCCAAGCTTGATTTCTGGCAGCGCGAAGCGCGCCGTCTCGTCGGCCACGATGAGGTCGCAGCAGACGGCGATCTCCAGTCCGCCGCCAAAGGCCAGGCCGTTGACGGCGGCCACGGTGGGCTTGGGAAAATCGTCGAGACGCCCGAACACTTCGTGCTGCAGCGCGAGCTTCTCGGGAACGATGCGCCCTGGCGCCATCAGCGGCTGGAACTCGGCGATGTCCGAACCCGCGCAGAAGGCGCGCGTGCCGGCGCCGGTGAGCACCACGGCGCGCACTGCGGCGTCGACTTCCAGTGCGTTGAGCGCGCGGCCCAGCGCCTCGGTCAGGCCGCGGAACACGACATTGAGCGGCGGGTTGTCCAGCGTGAGCACGGCCACGCCGTCGTCCTGCACGCTGCAGCGCACCGGGCCTTGCGTGATTTCAACCATAACGGCCACCAGTCACGTGCAGCACTTCGCCGGTGATGAAGCTCGCGCGCTCCGAGGCCAGGAAGGCCACGGCGTTGGCAATGTCCGTCGGCATGCCTACGCGCTTGATCGGCTGCATCTGCACTGCGCGCTCCTTGATGGTCTCGTAGGTCGGCAGGGCCTGCACCATCTCGGTCTCCATGAAGCCGGGCGCGACACAGTTTACGGTGATGCCGTAGCGTCCCTCCTCGATCGCCAGCGCCTTGGCCATGCCGATCAGGCCGGCCTTGGCGGCGGAGTAGTTGGCCTGCGTCGGGTTGCCGAAATGTGCGCGCGAGCTGATGTTGATGACCCGGCCCCAACCCTGTTCGATGAATTTCGGCATCACGGCCTTGGTGGCGAGGAAGGCGCCCTTGAGCATGACTTCCATCACCAGGTCCCAGTCTTCCTCGCTCATCTTCACGAGGTACTTGTCGCGCGGGAAGCCGGCGTTGTTGACCAGGATGTGCACGCCACCGAAGTGGGCGATGGTTTCGGCCACCAGGCGCTGCACCTCGGCGCCCTTGGTGATGTCGGCGACGATGCAGTGCGCCTGCAGGCCATCCGCGCGCAGCGCTGCGACCGTGGCTTCGGCCTGTTCGTGCAGGATATCGGTAACGACGACCTTCACGCCCTCTTCGGCGAGACGCCGCGCGGTAGCCGCGCCCAGACCGCGCGCCGAGCCGGTGACGATGGCGACCTTGTCCTTGATGCCCAGATCCATGGATGCTCCTTAGTGTTGGTGTGTTGGCTGCTCAATCGTTGAGGTCCACGCGGCCCGCGTCGAGCACGACCCCGCCGCGCTCCAGCGCCGTGGTGCGCAGCGAGACGACCTTGGCGTCGCGCCACAACTCGGTACGCAGCGTCTCGCCCGGCAGCACGGGCGCTGTGAAGCGCACGCGCATGCCGGCCACCCGGGCGGCCTCGTAGCCCAGCAGGGTGCGCAGCACCGCGTGCATCGCCACGCCCATGGTGCACATGCCGTGCAGGATGGGGCGCGAGAAACCGGCAGCCTGCGCCACGGCCGGGTCTGCGTGCAGCGGATTGGCGTCGCCGCTCAGGCGGTAGATGAGCGCCGCTTGCGGCAGCGTGGGCAGGTCGCACACGGCGTCCGGTACGCGCTGCGGCACCGCATGCGGCGCGGGAAGTGGTGCGCCGAAAGCGGCCGTGCCAGCACGCTCGGCAAAGCCGCCATCGCCGCGCAGCATCACGGTCTGCGTGACGGTGGCCAGCAGCCCGCCGCTGGCGGCGTCACGCACCGTGCGCTGCTGCACCATGATCGCGCCCTTGGCAGTACCCTTGTCGTGCAGCGCCACCACGCGGTTGTCTCCCAACACGCGGCCTTCGGTCGGCAGCGGCCGGTGCAGCGCGAACGCCTGTTCGGCATGCACCAGCTTTTGCCAGGCAATGCCGGTATCGGGCTGGTCGGCCCAAAAGCCGGGATAGCCCAGCACGTTGGCCAGCGTGGGCAGCGCCAGCAGGCCGCTCTCGGCGCGCTCGTAGACGTAGCGCAGTTGGCCCGCGTCCAGCGGGTCGGCGCCCAGGCCGCAGCCCAGGGCATACAGCATGCTGTCGCGTGCGGTGTAGTCCTGCGCCACCGGGGTGAAGCGGCGGTCCAGCAGGCAGCGGGGATCGATCGCCATATGCTATTTATTTGATAGCTTCTTGCGCAGGATATATATGCGCCATAGCCACTTTTTCATTCAAGCCCAGCAGCTCAGGCCGCCTCGCGCAGCATGTTGCGCGCGATGACCACCTGCTGAATCTGCGTCGTGCCTTCGAAGATACGGAACAGGCGCACGTCGCGATAGAAGCGCTCGATGCCGCTGTCGGCCACGTAGCCCGCGCCGCCGAAGATCTGCACCGAGCGGTCGGCCACGCGGCCGCACATCTCGGACGCGAACAGCTTGCAGCAGGCGGCTTCGGTGGCGATGTTCTCGCCGGCGTCGCGCTTGCGTGCGGTGTCCAGCAGCATGCTGCGCGCGGCGTACAGCTCCGTCCTGCTGTCGGCCAGCATGGCCTGCACCAGCTGGAACTCGGCGATAGCCTGGCCGAACTGCTGGCGCTCCATGGCGTAGCGCAGGCTGTCGCGCAGGATGCGCTCGGCCACGCCCACGCAGACCGCGGCGATGTGGATGCGGCCCTTGTCCAGCACCTTCATCGCCGTGCGAAAGCCGTTGCCGGTGTTGCCTTCACCGCCGATGATGCGGCTGGCGGGCACGCGCACGCCGTCGAAGATCACGTCGCAGGTGTGCGAGCCCCTCTGGCCCATCTTGCGGTCGCGTTTGCCGAAGCTGATGCCGGGCGTGCCCGCATCGACGATGAAGGCGCTGATGCCGCCCGCGCCTTTGACGCTGGCATCGGTGCGCGCCATCACAGTGAAGATGCCGGCATAGGGCGCATTCGTGATGTAGCGCTTGGTGCCGTCGATGACGTAGTGGTCACCATCCCGGCGCGCGGTGGTGCGCAGCGAGGCGGCGTCGGAGCCCGACTCGGGCTCGGTCAGCGCGAACGAGGCGAGGATCTCGCCGCTGGCCAGCGGGGGCAGGAACTCGCGCTTCTGCGCCTCGGTGCCGTCCATCAGGATGCCCTGCGAGCCGATGCCGATGGTGGTGCCGATCAGCGAGCGGAACGCCGGCGAGGTCTGGCACAGCGCGATCGCCGCCAGCACTTCTTCCTCCGTGGTCAGGCCCAGGCCGCCGTAGGACTCTGGAATCGTCATGCCGCACAGGCCCAAATCCTTCATACCCTGCACAATGTGCGACGGGATCTCGTCGGTCTCGTCCACCTCTCGCTCCGCGGGCACCAGCACCTCGCGCACGAAGCGACGAATGCCATCGAGCAGTGCTTCCAGCGTGTCGGCGTCGCGGATCATGGCGCCACCTCGATCACGGCATCGGCCGCGTAGGCACCCTGCCCCTCGGGCAGCGCGAACACCGGGTTCAGGTCGATGGACTGCAGGCTGGGCCCGGCCTGGTGCGCGAACACCGACAGGCGCGACAGCATGGCGGCCAGCGCCTTCACGTCCGCCGGCGGCTTGCCGCGCGCGCCCAGCAGCAGCGGCGCGCCCTGGATAGCGCGGATCATCTGCTCGGCCACGTCCTCGCCGAAGGGGCAGCGGCGCAGCACCACGTCCTTCATCACCTCGACGAAGATGCCGCCCAGGCCGAACATGGCCACCGGGCCGAACACCGGGTCGCGCTGGATGCCCAGGATGCACTCGACACCGCCGAAGAGCTGCCTGGCGACCAGCACGCCCTCGATGCGCGCCTCGGGCGCGGCCTGCTTCGCGCGCTCCATCAGCGTGGCGAAGCCATCGCCCACCGCGCCGGCGCTGGCCACGTTCAGCAGCACGCCGCCAATCTCGGACTTGTGCAGGATGTCGGGCGAGAGGATCTTCATCACCACCGGAAAGCCCAGCGCCTGGGCGGCCGCCACGGCGTCGGCGGCCGTGGCACAGG
>NZ_BCYO01000023.1 GCF_001598235.1 Polaromonas jejuensis NBRC 106434
GGCACTGATCGTCGAAATCGCAGGCGGCAAGGCCTTGGGGCTGGGCTGGGTGCTGCTGGGCCTGGTGGTCGGCGGGGGCTACGGCGCCTGGCGCGCCAAGACGGTCGAAATGACCAAGATGCCCGAGCTGGTCGCCTTCTTCCACAGCATGATAGGCCTGGCCGCGGTGTTCATCGCCGTGGCGGCCGTCGCCGAACCCTACGCCTTTGGCATTGCGGCCAAGGGCAGCCCCATCCCCACCGGCAACCGGCTCGAGCTGTTCCTGGGCGCGGCCATTGGCGCCATCACCTTCAGCGGCTCGGTGATCGCCTTCGGCAAGCTGTCGGGCACCTACAAGTTCCGCCTGTTCCAGGGCGCGCCGGTGCAGTTTGCCGGCCAGCACAAGCTGAACCTGGTCCTGGGCCTGCTGACCATCGCCCTGGGCGGGGTCTTCATGTTCACCGGCAACTGGCCCGCGTTCTTCGCGATGCTGGCGCTGGCCTTCGTGATGGGCGTGCTCATCATCATCCCGATCGGTGGCGCCGACATGCCGGTGGTGGTGTCCATGCTCAACAGCTACTCCGGCTGGGCGGCCGCAGGCATCGGTTTCAGCCTGAACAACAGCATGCTGATCATCGCCGGCTCGCTGGTGGGCTCCTCGGGTGCCATCCTGTCCTACATCATGTGCAAGGCGATGAACCGCTCCTTCTTCAACGTGATCCTGGGCGGCTTCGGCGGCGAGGCCGCAACGGCGGCGGTCGGCGCTAAAGAGCAGCGCCCGGTCAAGTCGGGCTCGGCCGATGATGCGGCCTACATCCTGGGCAATGCCGAGACCGTGATCATCGTGCCGGGCTATGGCCTGGCGGTGGCGCGCGCCCAGCATGCGGTCAATGAACTGGCCGAAAAACTCCTCCACAAGGGCGTCAACGTCAAGTACGCGATTCACCCGGTGGCCGGCCGCATGCCGGGCCATATGAACGTGCTGCTGGCCGAGGCCGAGGTGCCCTACGACCAGGTGTTCGAGATGGAAGACATCAATGCCGAGTTCGGCCAGGCCGATGTCGCCATCATCCTGGGGGCCAACGACGTGGTCAACCCGGCCGCGCTCACCAAGGGCAGCCCGATTTACGGCATGCCTATCCTGGAGGCCTACAAGGCCAAGACCATCATCGTCAACAAGCGCTCCATGGCGGCCGGCTATGCCGGGCTGGACAACGAGCTGTTCTACATGGACAAGACCATGATGGTCTTTGGCGACGCCAAGAAGGTCGTCGAGGACATGGGCAAGGCGATTGAGTGATGCTTCCCATGAACGGGGCGCCGGACTGCTGGGCATTCACACCCTACGCCGCAGAACAAAACCGCCCCGGATGCCGGATACTCAAAAAAGCCCTTAGCTTTATGGATTATCCGGCAGCAGACAAGCCTCGGCCATCTGCAGGTCGTTGTCCCTGGCGAAGTTGATCGCGAAATCCCAGGCCATGGGCTCGGCATCGCGCAAGTGCGCATTGACGACCACGCACTTGACCCCATTGATGACCGTGGGGACACACCAGGGCGAGTAGGTCAGGTGGCTGCCGGGTTGCGGCCCACCGGGACGAAACTGGCTCATCACCCCGCACAACCTGTCGGCCCAGTCGCTGGGCCGGAAGGTTTTGCCATCGCGGGTGATGCCCTGAATAAAGACTTCTTTGGCGGAATTGGAGACCATCGGGGGGAGGATTTTTGGCTGCCAGGGGCCAGGATAAGGCTCCGTGCTGCAGCGCACAAGTATTCTATCTTATATAAGACTCAGAACCAACCTTTCCCCTGGCTTTCAAGGGCCAAGGCCAGTCATTGCTGTGATGCAGGAACGTCACCAAAGGCCGCGTAGTCTGCGCCTAAAATCACTTCAGGCCCGCTGTTTACCACGGTCTTTTTGTTTTTTTCGCTACTGCCCTGGAGTTTTCACCATGACCGCTGCCCTTCCCAGCCACATCGAAGCCGCCTCCCCTCACGTGATGAACACCTACGGCCGTCTGCCGATAGCGCTGTCGCACGGTCAGGGTTGCCGCGTCTGGGACGTCAACGGCAAATCCTATCTGGATGCCCTGGGCGGCATTGCCGTCAACACCGTGGGCCACAACCACCCCAAGCTGGTGCCGGCCCTGCAGGAGCAGATAGGCAAGCTCATCCACACCTCCAACTACTACCATGTGCCACTGCAGGAAACGCTGGCGGCCAAGCTGGTGGAACTGTCCGGCCTGGAAAACGTGTTTTTCTGCTCGACCGGGCTGGAAGCCAACGAGGCGGCCCTCAAACTGGCGCGCAAGTTCGGCCACGACAAAGGCATCGAAAAACCCGAGATCGTGGTCTACGAAAAAGCCTTTCACGGCCGCAGCATTGCCACGCTCAGCGCCACCGGCAATCCCAAGGTGCAGGCCGGCTTCGGCCCGCTGGTCGAGGGCTTTATCCGCGTGCCCATCAACAACCTGGACGCCCTGAAGGCCGCCACTGCCGCCAACCCGAATGTCGTTGCCGTGTTTTTGGAAGCCGTTCAGGGCGAAGGCGGCATCCACAACATGAAGGACGAGTACCTGCAACAGGTACGCCAGCTCTGCGACGAGCGCGACTGGCTGCTCATGATCGACGAGGTGCAATGCGGCATGGGCCGCACCGGCAAATGGTTTGCCCACCAGTGGGCCGGCATCAAGCCAGACGTCATGCCCCTGGCCAAAGGCCTGGGTTCGGGCGTGCCGATTGGCGCGGTGGTGGCCGGCCCCAAGGCCGCCCGCATCTTTGGCCCCGGCAACCACGGCTCGACCTTTGGCGGCAATCCGCTGGCCATGCGGGCTGGCGTGGAAACCATTCGCATCATGGAAGAAGAAGGCCTGCTGGCCAATGCCGTCAAGGTGGGCGACCATCTGCGGGCCGCACTGGTGCGCGAACTGAGCAGCGTGGCGGGCTTCAAGGAGGTTCGCGGCCGCGGCCTCATGCTGGGGATCGAATTGACCCGGCCCTGCGGCGAACTGGTCAAACGCGCCGCCGACAACGGCCTGCTGCTGAGCGTCACGGCCGACAGCGTGATCCGCATGGTGCCTTCGCTCATCATGACCACGGCAGAAGCCGATGAAGCCGTGGCCATTTTGTGCCCGCTGATCAGGCAGTTCCTGCAGGAAGGAGAAAAGGCATGAGCACCCCACCGAAACCCATCAGGCATTACCTGCAGTTCAGCGACCTGAATGCGGACGACTACGCCTATCTGTTCGAACGCGCCGCCATCATCAAGAAAAAATTCAAGGCCTACGAAAAGCACCAGCCGCTGACCGACCGCACGCTGGCCATGATTTTCGAGAAAGCCTCGACCCGTACCCGCGTGAGTTTCGAGGCCGGCATGTACCAGCTCGGCGGCAGCGTGGTGCACCTCACCACGGGCGACAGCCAGTTGGGCCGCGCCGAGCCGATCGAAGACAGCGCCAAGGTCATCAGCCGCATGGTCGATCTGGTGATGATCCGCACCTTCGAGCAGACCAAGATAGCCCGCTTTGCCGAGCACTCGCGCGTGCCGGTCATCAACGGCCTGACCAACGAATTCCATCCCTGCCAGATCCTGGCGGATATCTTCACCTACATCGAGCACCGCGGCTCCATCAAGGGCAAGACGGTGGCCTGGGTGGGCGACGGCAACAACATGGCCAACACCTGGCTGCAGGCCAGCGAAATCCTCGGCTTCAAGGTGCATGTCAGCACACCGGGCGGCTACGAGGTGGACCAGTCCATCGCCGGCATTCGCTCCGCCGACAGCTATGCGGTGTTCAAGGACCCCATGCAGGCCTGCGCCGGCGCCGACCTGGTCACCACCGATGTGTGGACCAGCATGGGCTACGAAGCCGAAAACGAGGCGCGCAAAAAAGCCTTTGCCGACTGGTGTGTCGACGCCGAAATGATGCGCGCCGCCAAGCCCGACGCCCTCTTCATGCACTGCCTGCCGGCGCACCGCGGCGAGGAAGTCGAAGCCGAGGTGATCGACGGCCCGCAATCCGTGGTCTGGGACGAAGCGGAAAACAGAATGCATGTGCAAAAGGCACTCATGGAGTACCTTTTGTTGGGCAGGCTTGGCTGAAAGCCAAGACTGACAGGCATTCTGTTTCAGCGCAGGCTAACTTTGCGCAGCAAAGTTAAGCGCAGCGGCCGCAGCTAAAACCGCATTTATCTGCAAAAGGCACTCATGGAGTTCCTTTTGCTGGGTCGGCTTGAATGAAGCTCAAGCCATGATCTTGCCAAGCCGCTGACTCGATTGGGCGCTCAGGCGCAAACAGTCCATCAGTTGCTCGCTGCTAGGTGTCAGTCGCCGCCCCCGCAGGGTGATGAGCCCGATGGGCGGCAGTTCGATGGGCACCTCGATCGGTAAAACCGCCAGCAAGCCCTCTTTCTGAAAATGCAGGCCGACCGAGCGCGCCAGAAAGCCGGCGGCGTCGCGCTCTTTGACAAACGTAGTGAGCGCCAGGAAGGACGAGGTTTCGACGATGTCGGCCGGCGGATTCAGGCCATGGCGATAGAAAGTCTGCTCGATCTTCACGCGCAGCGAAGCCCAGGGCGGGGGCAACACGCAGGGCATGCTGGCCAGATCGCTCCAGCCGGGCTTTTTCTTGCGCGTGAGTGCATGGCCGCGCTTGACCACGGCCACCATGGGTTCGTTGAACAATGCTTCGGTCACCAGGTCGGGGGCGGCATAGCCGGGCTCCAGCCGGCCAACAAACAGATCCAGCTCACCCAGGCGCAGTTTGGGCAGCAGATGCGTGAGATCCCCCTCCTCGACCAGCACCGTCGCCTGCGCCGAACGCTGCTTGAGCAATTTGACCGCGCCCGCCAGCAGCACCGGCATGGCCACCACCATGGAACCCACGCGCGTACGCCCCGCCGCACCGCTGGCCACTGCCGCAATCTCGTCGCGTGTGCGCTCATACTCGGCCAGCACCGAACGGGCAAAGCGGACAATGGCTTGGCCACTGGTCGTGGGCTCGGTGCCGCGGGTAGAGCGGTCGAACAGGACCAGGTCGAACATGTTTTCGACCTCGGTCAGCATTTTTGACACGGCGGGCTGGCTGACAGACAGGAACTCGGCCGTTCGGCCCAGATGCCGGAACTGGTCCAGCGCAACCATCAGTTGCAGGTGACGTAATTTGATGTTGGAGCGCAAGACGCGGTCAATCTGAGCCATGGGCCATGTTAACCAAACTTAACTGAAAAGCTATGAAGCGATTCCATTATTCGAATGGATTGTTATGAAGAAGCTGGCAACAATCGGCGCACAAGCCATCCAGACACGCCATTCATCCAGCGGAGACAAAATGCCCACGTCCAGTTTTCCAGCCAGCGGCAAGCGCCGCAGCCTGCTCATCGCCACCGCCGGTGCCGCCGCGGCCGCCCTGACGAGCCCCCTGCGCGCCTTTGCCCAGGGCTATCCCGAGCGGCCCATCACCTTCATCTGCCCCTGGCCTGCCGGCGGCACTGCCGACCAGTCGATGCGCGCCCTGTGCCAGGTGGCCGCGCGCACGTTGGGCCAGTCGATCGTGGTTGAAAACAAGGTCGGCGCCTCCGGCATGATTGGCACCAAGGCCATGGCCTCTGCCAAACCCGATGGCTACACCATTGGCCAGATCCCCATCTCCGTCACGCGCTTTTCGCAACTCGGCACCCTGCAGCTGGACCCCCTGAAGGACTTGACCTACCTGGCGCGCACTTCGGGCCAGACCTTCGGCATTGCCGCCCCGGCCGAGTCGCGTTTCAAGTCGCTGCAGGAAGTCGTGGCCTTTGCCAAGGCCAACCCCGGCAAGCTGACCTACGCCCATGCGGGCATAGGCGGCGCCACGCACGTGGGCATGGAAGAGTTCGCGTTGGCCGCAGGCATCCGGTTCAACAACGTCCCCTACAAGGGCGGCGCCGAGGCGCTGCAAGCCGTGCTGGGCGGCCATGTGGACCTGCTGGCCGATTCCAGCTCATGGGCACCGCACGTCGAAGCCGGCAAGCTCAAGCTGCTGGCGACATGGGGCGAACGCCGTGCGGCCCGGTTCAAGGATGCGCCCACGCTCAAGGAGCTGGGCTACAGCGTCGTGGTCGATGCGCCCAACGGCATTGGCGCCCCGAAAGGCTTGGACCCGGCCATCGCCAAAAAGCTGCGCGATGCCTTCCGCACGGCCGTGGCCAGCCCCGAGTTCAAGCAGGTGGCCGACAAGATCGATGCGCCGGTGCTCTACCTCGATGGCCCCGACTATGAGAAATATGTCGCCGGCATCTACCAGAAAGAGACCGTCCTGATCGACAAGCTCAAGCTCAAGGAACTGATGAAAAGCTGATCGCGCGCGATCTGCCCGGCCCACACCATGACCCCTAGCACCCTCAGTCCACTCATACGCCTGCACGCCAACGACAACGTGCTGGTGGCCAAAACCGCGCTGTCGCTGGGCCAGGAGCTGCCCGAGATCGGCGCCCGCGCCCGCGCACAGGTGCCGGCCGGCCACAAGATCGCGGCACGCGCCATTGCCGAGGGTGAGCGCATCCTGAAGTACGACACGGTGATTGGCATGGCCGCGCGCGCCATCGAGCCGGGCGACTACGTGCACGCGCACAACATGAAGCTGGTGGATTTTGAGCGTGACCCGGCTTTCGGCCAGGACGTGCGGCCGGTGGACTATGTGCGGGAAGCCGAACGCGCCACCTTCATGGGCTATTTGCGCCCCGATGGCCGCGTGGGCACCCGCAACTTCATCGGCATCCTGTCGTCGGTCAACTGCTCGGCCACCGTCATCAAGAACATTGCGGCCCACTTCACGCCCGAGCGGCTGGCCGCCTTCCCCCATGTGGACGGCGTGGCCGCCTTCGCGCAAACCAGCGGCTGCGGCATGTCGTCGCCCAGCGAGCACTTTGATGTGCTGCGCCGCACGCTGGCCGGCTACGCGCGCCACCCCAACCTGGCAGGCGTGCTGATCGTCGGCCTGGGCTGCGAGCGCAACCAGGTGTCATCGCTGGTGGAGTCGCAAGGTCTGGAGACCAGCAAGCTCATGCGCACCATGGTGATGCAGGAGGTCGGTGGCACCCGTGCCACGATTGAAGCCGGTATCGCCGCCATCTACGACATGCTGCCCGAAGCGAACATGGCCCGGCGCCAGCCTGTGCCGGCCAGCCACTTGAAGATTGGCCTGGAGTGCGGCGGCTCGGACGGCTTTTCGGGCATCACGGCCAATCCGGCACTCGGCGCGGCCATGGACATTCTGGTGCGCCACGGCGGCACGGCCATCCTGTCGGAGACGCCCGAGATCCACGGCGTGGAATACATGCTGACGCGCCGGGCTGTCACCCCCGAAGTGGGCCAGAAACTGCTGGACCGGCTGGCCTGGTGGGAAAAATACACGGCAGGCCAGAACGCCCAGTTCAACGGCGTGGTCGGGCACGGCAACCAGGCCGGAGGCTTGGCCAACATCTTCGAAAAATCGCTGGGCTCCGCCATGAAGGGCGGCACCACGCCGCTGCAGGCGGTGTACGAATACGCCGAGCCGATTGACCGCAACGGCTTCGTGTTCATGGATTCGCCGGGTTACGACCCCGTGGCCTCTACCGGCCAGATCGCCAGCGGCGCCAACCTGATCTGCTTCACCACAGGCCGTGGCTCGATGTTTGGCTCCAAACCCGCGCCGACCATCAAGCTGGCCAGCAATACGCCGATGTTCAAACGCCTTGAGGAAGACATGGACATCAACTGCGGCGCCATCCTCGATGGCGAGCTGGACGTGCCGCAGATGGGCCAGCGGATTTTCGAACAGATCCTGCGCCATGCTTCAGGCGACCCCACCAAGAGCGAAGCGCTGGGCCTGGGCGACCATGAATTCGTGCCCTGGCACCTGGGCATCGTCAGCTAAGATTAGCTATCAAAATAATAGCTGCTAACGCTCATTAAATATGGGCTAGAGCCCAATTTCATTCAAATTCCATGCCCCTGACCCTCACCCGCCCCGAACTGCAGCGCAGCGCCAACTTCATCGCCGGCCAGTGGCAGCCTGCCGACGGCGCCATGCTGGCCGTGACCGACCCGGCCACCGGCGATGCGATCACCCAGGTGCCGGATTCGGGCGCAGCCGAGGCGCTGGCCGCACTGGATGCCGCGCACGCCGCCTTCCCCGCTTGGCGCAAGGTGCCGGCCAAGCAGCGCGCGGCCATCCTCAAGCGCTGGAACGACCTGGTGCTGGCCCACCAGGACGACCTGGGCAAGCTGATCTCGCGCGAACAGGGCAAGCCCCTGGCCGAGGGCAAGGGCGAGGTGACCTATGCCGCGAGCTACATCGAATGGTTCGCCGAAGAGGCCACGCGCATGAACGGCGAGCTCATTCCCGCGCCCGTGCCGGGCCGGCGCATGTTCGCGCTCAAGGAGCCCGTGGGCGTGGTCGCTGCCATCACACCCTGGAACTTTCCCGCCGCGATGATCGCGCGCAAGATCGCTCCGGCGCTGGCCGCCGGCTGCACCGTGGTCTGCAAGCCGGCCGAAGACACGCCTCTCACCTCGCTGGCCCTGGTGCTGCTGGCGCACGAGGCCGGCGTGCCGCCGGGCGTGCTCAACATCGTCACCGCCTCGCGCGAGAAGACGCCCGAGGTGGTTGATGTGTGGCTGGACGACGCGCGTGTGCGCAAGATCACCTTCACGGGCTCCACGCCCGTGGGCAAGCACCTGGCGCGCCGCAGCGCCGGCACGCTGAAAAAGCTCTCGCTCGAACTGGGCGGCAATGCGCCCTTCATCGTGTTCGAGGACGCTGACGTGGACGCTGCCGTGGACGGCCTCATGGCCGCCAAGTTCCGAAACGGCGGCCAGACCTGCGTGTGCCCCAACCGCGTGTTCGTGCACAGCCAGGTGCATGACGCGTTCACGGAAAAGCTCGCCGCGCGCGTGGCGGCGCTGAAGGTAGGGCCGGCCAGCGACCCGGCCTCGCAGATCGGCCCCATGATCAACGCGCGCGCCGTGGAAAAAATCGAGCGCCACGTGCAGGACGCGCTGGCCAAGGGTGCCACCGTGCTCACGGGCGGCCGGCGCCTCCCCGACCTGGGCCCGACCTACTACGCCCCCACCGTGCTCTTGAACGCCGACGCCACCATGGCCTGTGCCGGCGAGGAAACCTTCGGCCCCGTGGCGCCGCTCACGCGCTTCACGGACGAAGCCGAAGTCATCGCGGCCGCCAACGACACCCCGTTCGGCCTGGCCGCCTACTTCTACAGCAACGACGTGCGCCGCATCTGGCGCGTGGCCGAGGCGCTGGAGACCGGCATCGTCGGCATCAATGAAGGCGCGCTGGCCGCCGAGGCCGCGCCCTTCGGCGGCGTGAAGGAGTCCGGCTACGGCCGCGAAGGCTCCACGCACGGCCTGGACGATTACCTGCACACCAAGTATCTCTGCCAGGGGCTGCTCGACTGAGCGGCCGCAGGCAAGTGGGCCGGAGGGCTGGCCCAGGCGATCGGCCTGAAGTGCCCTTAAACAAAGCAAATACAGGAGACAACGACCATGCCAACCTTCCTTCCTACCATGCGGGCCGCCCGCCGCATGCTGCTGCTTGCCGTTGTGGCAAGCTGCGGGCTGAGTCCCGCGGCACATGCCCAAAGCGACTACCCCCACAAGCCCATCACCATGCTGGTGCCCTACCCTGCCGGAGGCGCCAACGACGCCGTGGCACGTCTGGTGGGGCTGAAGATGGGCGAGAACCTCAAGCAGCCGGTCATCATCGACAACCGCCCCGGTGCCGGCACCACCATCGGTACCGCGGCGGCGGCCAAGGCTGCGCCCGACGGCTACACGCTGGTGCTGGGCTCACTGGCGAGCCACGCGGTCAGTCCTCACCTCTATGCCAAGCCAGGCTATGACGCCATCGCCGACTTCACCCCCGTGGGAATCATCGGCATGGTGCCCATGGTGCTGATCGTCGCCAAGGACTCGCCGTACACCGACCTGCGCTCGCTGGTCGAAGCCGCACGACGTCAGCCGAACGCGCTGAACTATGGTTCCGCAGGCAACGGCTCCCCGCTGCACCTGGCGGCCGAGCTGTTCAAGCAAAACGCGCATATCCAGATCAGCCACGTGCCCTACAAGGGCGGCAGTGCCCACACGATGGACCTGATGGGCGGCCGGCTCGACATGATCCTGGATACCTTGAGCAGCGCCGCGCCACTGATCAAGGGCGGCAAGGTCCGCGCCCTGGCCGTCGCAGCATCCTCCCGCCTGCCCGAGCTGCCGGGCGTCCCCACCTTTTCGGAGGCAGGCTACCCCGGGTTTGAAGTCAATGCCTGGTATGCGCTGTACGCGCCTGCCAAGACCAGCAAAGAGGTGATTGCCCGCCTCAGCACATCGCTGGTGAGCGTGCTCAAGCAGCCCGACGTTCTGGAGAAGTTCAGCAACCTGGGCGTCCGGACCCAGCCCGGCTCACCGCAAGATCTGGCCCGCTTTACCCAAGACGAATGGAACCGCTATGGCAAGGTCATTCTCGCCAGCGGCATCCGCATCGACTGACCGCATGAACGCCACCTTCCAGGTTCTCGTCACCGCGCCCCACTGGGCCCCCTCTGCGCAGGACATCGTGCGCGGCGCGGGTGGGCAGATCACCTTCCTGCCCGATCCCGTTACCGAAGACGTGCTGGCAGCGCAGTTGGCAGCCACAGGCGCGCAGGCCGTGGTGCTGCGGGGCTCCAAACCCATTTCGGCGCGCGTTCTGGCCGCCGCCCCAGCGTTGAAGATCATCGCCAAGAATGGGGCGGGCGTGGACAGCGTGGACCTGGCTGCCGCTCGCCAGCGCGGCGTCGCCGTCGCCGTGGCGCCCGCCGCCAATGCCGATGCCGTGGCCGAGCACGCGCTGGCGCTCATGCTCGCACTCACACGGCAGTTGCCCTTGCTCGATGGCATGGTGCGCGGCGGCCGCTGGGCCGACAGCACCTGGCAAGGGCGTGATTTCCGCGGCGCCGTGGTCGGCATCGTGGGCTACGGCAGCATAGGCCGCAGTACGGCGCGGCTCGCCGCCGCGCTGGGCGCCCGGGTGCTGGTACTGCGCCCCCATGGGCAGGCTGACAACCATGCCACGGAACCCGACCTGGACCGCTTTCTGGCGCAGATCGACATCCTGAGCCTGCACTGCCCGCTGACCGAACGCACACACGGCCTGATCGGCCAGCGCGAACTGTCACTCATGCGGCGCGGCAGCCTGCTCATCAATACGGCGCGCGGCCCCGTCGTGGACGAAGCGGCGCTGTTGCAGGCCTTGCGATCCGGCCATCTGGAGGGCGCCGGGCTGGACACGTTCGACACCGAGCCCCTGCCCGCTGGCCACCCGCTGCTGGCACTGCCCAATGTGCTGCTCACGCCGCATGTCGCAGGCGTCACCCGCAACGCGGCACTGCAAGTGGCGAACATCACTGCCCGCAACATCGTGGACTACCTGGCCACCGGCACCTTGCCCGCCCATCATCTCGTGACGGGCTGAGCCGGCCCGCCACGCCATTTTCCCTGGACCCAACACTTCCGCCATGCCTGCCAATAATCCATTCAAAACCGCCCTCACCGGCCACCAGCCCCAAATCGGCCTGTGGCTGTCCATGGCCGATCCGTATCTGGCCGAGGTCAGCGCCACCGCCGGCTTCGACTGGCTGCTGATCGACGGCGAGCATGCGCCCAACGATTTGCGCAGCACGCTCGCTGCGCTTCAGGCCGTCGCCCCCTACCCCTCGCAACCCGTGGTGCGGGCTGTGGCCGGCGACGTGCCGCTGATCAAGCAACTGCTCGACATTGGCGCACAGAACCTGCTGGTGCCCATGGTCGACACCGCCGAGCAAGCCCGTGCCCTTGTCAGCGCCACACGCTACCCGCCCCTGGGCATTCGCGGCGTCGGCAGCGCCGTGGGCCGCGCATCGCGCTGGAGCGCACGTGCAGACTACCTGGACAAGGCCGACGGCGAGGTCTGCCTGCTGGTGCAGGCCGAAACCGTGACCGCATTGAACAACCTGGAAGCCATCTGCGCCGTGGACGGCGTGGACGGTGTTTTCATCGGCCCGGCTGACCTGGCCGCTTCCATGGGATACCGTGGCAAGCCCGGCCATCCGGAGGTGCAGGCCGCGATCGAGCAGGCCATGAAAACCATCATCGCCTCCGGCAAGGCCGCAGGCACACTCACCTCGGACCCGGCGCTGGCGCGGCGCTACCTGGCCCTGGGCTGCACCTTTGTGGCCACAGGGGTGGACGTTCTGGTCTATGCCAACGCCGTCCGGCGCATGGCGTCGGACTTCAAGTCGTCCAGCGCCGTGCCGCCTGCAGGCCCCAGCGCGGCCTATTAAACCGGCGAAGCGGCCCGCTTCTGCAGCATCCAGCATGGGCTGCGCGGCCGAGACTCTGTTTCAGCGCAGGCTAACTTTGCGCAGCAAAGTTATGCGCAGCGGCCGCAGCTAAAACAGGATGCATGCGCAGAAGGCACTCATGGAATACCGGTTGCCTGGCCGGCTCGGCCAAGAACCGCACACCGCGACAGCCCCTCCGCGTTAATCCGGACGCACGCTCCAACACGCCAAGGCCGTTCCCCCCGCCAGGCGGCAGGGACATGCACGCCTTGGGCAAATGGCACGGAACATGCCGCAACTGCGCGCAAAACCATCGCGGGTAAACCCGCGAATCGAAGTTGCTCCTACCGAGTACAGTTCTGTATACAAAATTGACCGGCGCTCTTGGTCAATCCTGATTTGAGCCTTGGCCCCGGGCACCCACCCTACGCATTGGAGATCACCATGGACATTCGTGACCCATCGATCGGTCTGTACAACGAAGACCTCGCGCCGGCGAAAAAGCGGAACTGGGGCACCTTCAGCATCTTCAATGTCTGGACCTCAGACGTGCACAGCCTCTGGGGCTATTACCTGGCGGCCAGCCTGTTCCTGCTGTGCGGCAGTTTCACCAATTTCCTCCTCGCCATCGGGCTGAGCTCGCTGGTGATTTTTTTCCTGATGAACCTGGTCGGCTATGCGGGCGTGAAAACCGGCGTGCCCTACCCCGTGCTGGCGCGCGCATCCTTCGGCGTCTGGGGCGCCAACCTGCCCGCGCTGGTGCGGGCCGTGGTGGCCTGCTTCTGGTACGGCGCACAGACGGCCGCAGCCTCGGGCGCCATCGTGGCGCTGCTTACGCGCTCCGACGCCATCATGGCGTTTCACAAATCGGCGCACCTGCTGGGCCATTCCGGCCTTGACGTGATCTGCTTCGTGGTCGTCTGGATCCTGCAGTTGCTCATCATCCAGAACGGCATGGAAACCGTGCGCAAGTTCCAGGATTGGGCCGGCCCGGCCGTGTGGGTGGCCATGCTGGTGCTCGCCGTGGGCCTGTGCGTGAAGGCCGGCGGATTTTCGTTTGACCACGGCATTCCGCAGGATGTGCTGCTGGCCAAGACCAAGGATGCCGGCGTGCCGGGCGAGCCCGGCACGTTCTGGGCCCTCATGGCCGCAGGCGCAACGTGGATCACCTACTTCGCGGCGCTGTACCTGAATTTTTGCGACTTTTCGCGCTACGCCAAAGACAAGGCCACCGTCAAAAAAGGTAACCTCTGGGGCCTGCCGATCAACCTGCTCCTGTTCTCGCTGGTGGCAGGCGTCACCACCATTGCCGCCTTCAAGGTATACGGCGAAGTGCTGCTGCACCCTGAGCAGATCTCCGCCAAGTTCGACAGCTGGTTCCTGGCGCTGCTGGCCGCGCTGACCTTTGCGGTGGCGACGCTGGGCATCAATGTGGTGGCCAACTTCGTCTCGCCCGCCTTTGACTTTGCCAACGTGTTCCCGCACAAGATCAGCTTCAAGACCGGTGGCTATATCGCCGCCGGCATTGCGCTGGTGCTCTACCCCTTTGCGCCCTGGGAAGGCAACGCGGCAAGCTTTGTCGGCGCCATCGGCGCGACCATGGGGCCGCTCCTGGGCATCATACTGGTGGACTACTACCTGATCGCCAAAGGCCAGGTCAACGTCGAAGCGCTCTACCACGAGGACGGCGAATACCGCTACCAGGGCGGCTGGAACACCAACGCCCTCATCGCCACCGTCATTGGCGCGCTGTTTTCCAGCATCCTGCCCAACTTCACCAGCCTGCTGCCGGCGTGGTGGGGCATTTATGGCTGGTTCTTTGGGGTGGCGATTGCGGGGCTTGCTTACTACGTGCTGGCCACGGTCATGCCACGGACGGCCGGTGCGGTGCCGGCCAAGGCCTAGAACCCGGCGTCGCCGCCGGGGCGTTCTCCCCGCGCCAGCCAAGCCCGATCGCGTGGGATGAAACGAAGAACCGCACGGGTGCCGGCCCGCCCCCTCAGCCGCGCCCTACGAACGGCATCTTCGTCGCCATGATGGTCATGAACTGCACGTTGGTGGACAGCGGCAAGGCCGCCATGTGCACCACCGCATCGGCCACTTCCTTCGCGTCCATCATGGGCTCGACAGCGATCTCGCCGTTGGCCTGGGGCACGCCCTTGGTCATGCGTGCCGACAGCTCCGTCAGGGCGTTGCCAACGTCAATTTGACCGCAGGCGATGTTGTACTTGCGGCCGTCCAGCGAGATGGATTTGGTCAGCCCCGTGATGGCGTGCTTGGTGGACGTGTAGGCCGCCGAATTGGGGCGCGGCGCGTGGGCAGAGATCGATCCGTTGTTGATGATGCGGCCGCCCTGCGGCACCTGCTCTTTCATCAGCCTGAAAGCGCCTTGTGCGCAGAGGAAGGAGCCCGTCAGGTTGATGTTGACCACGTTTTGCCATTGCTCAAACGCGACCTCTTCGAAAGGGACACCCAGTCCGCTCACGCCGGCGTTGTTGAACAGCACATCCAGGCGCCCGAACTCGGCCTTGACCCTGGCAAACAGGGCGTTGACGGATTCAGGGCTGCTCACATCGGTGGCCACCGGCAGCGCGCGGCCGGTGCCGGACTCCTGCGCCACGTCATTGAGCGGCTCGATGCGGCGCCCGACCAGCACGACGCGATAACCGGCCTGCAACAGCGCCAGCGCGGTGGCTCTGCCAATGCCGGTGCCCGCGCCGGTAACCAGTGCAACCTTGTCGTTCGAATTCATGTTTGATGCCTTTGTCTCTGTAGGTAGGTAGATGAGTATGTGAAGCAGACTATCACTGCCCACCCTGTAGATTCTGCCCGAGCAGCACAGGCATCGCTTGCTCCCAGCCTCTGCGCCAGGCTTGCCCGCAAGTACTTTAGGTTTCAACTATTTTCAGATTTGTTGGAAATAACCGACACCACGGCATTTTCAGCGGTGCTACCTTTGCAGCATGACTACCAGCGTTCCTCGCCACATGGCCGAGACGCCCCGGAAAATCCGGGACATTTCGCCTGCCGTCCATCCCGGCACGCCGGTCTTCCCCGGCGACACACCCTACCAGCAGCAGTGGTGCGCCACCATCGCGCCGGGCTGTCCGGTGAACGTGAGCAGCATCACCCTGTCGCCGCATGTGGGCGCCCATGCCGACGCGCCGCTGCACTACGACGCGCAAGGCGCAGCCATAGGCGCGGTGGCGCTGGAGCCCTTTATAGGCCCCTGCCGCGTGATCCATGCGATTGGCTGCGGCCCGCTCATTGAATGGCGCCATATCGCCCATGCGACGGCCCACCTGCCTCCGCGCGTGCTGGTGCGCACCTATGCACAAGCGCCCGTTGACCAGTGGGACGGCGCGCTGAGTGCCTACGCACCCGGCACCATCGAACGCCTGGCCGCGCTGGGCGTGCGGCTGGTGGGCATAGACACCGCTAGCATAGACCCGGCCGACAGCAAAACGCTGGACAGCCACCAGGTCATTCGCCGCCTGGACCTGCGCGTGCTCGAAAACCTGGTGCTCGACGACGTGCCCGAAGGCGACTACGAACTGATCGCCCTGCCCCTGAAACTCACCGCCGCCGATGCATCGCCCGTGCGGGCCGTGCTGCGCGATCTATAGCTTTTTTCCTCTGCCCACCACCATGACCACTTTGCAAGACTGCCGCGCGCTCGACGCGCAAGACCCGCTGCGCCCCCTGCGCGATCATTTCACCCTGCCCGAAGGCGTGATTTACCTCGACGGCAACTCGCTCGGCGTGGCGCCCAAGGCTGTGGCCGCGCGCGTCGCCGACGTGGTGCAGCGCGAATGGTCGCAAGACCTGATCCGCGCCTGGAACTCGGCCGGCTGGGTGGACCTGCCGCAGCGCCTGGGCAACCAGCTCGCGCCCTGGATAGGCGCCGGCCCCGATGAAGTGGTGTGCACCGACACCACCTCGATCAACCTCTACAAGGTGCTCAGCGCCGCGCTCAACATCGCGCGCGAAGATGCCCCGCAGCGCAAGCGCGTGCTCAGCGAGCGCAGCAACTTCCCCACCGACCTGTACATCGCTGAGGCGCTGTGCCGGGAGCGGGGTCTGGAACTGGTGCTGCTGGAACCTGAGGAAATCGCCGCCGCGCTGCAGGATGACGTGGCCGTGCTCATGCTCACCCATGTCAACTACCGAACCGGCGCCATGCACGACATGGCCGCGATCACCGCCGCAGCCCATGCGCGCGGCATTTTGACCATCTGGGACCTGTGCCACAGCGCGGGCGCCGTGCCTGTCCACTTGAACGCCGCCAATGCAGATTTCTCGATCGGCTGCGGCTACAAGTACCTCAACGGCGGCCCCGGCGCCCCGGCCTTCGTCTGGGTGCACCCGCGCCACACCGACCGTTTCTGGCAGCCGCTGGCCGGCTGGTTCGGCCATGCCGCCCCCTTCGAATTCACGCCCGAGTACCGCCCCGCCCCCGGCATACGCCGCTACCTGTGCGGCACGCAGCCCATCATCAGCCTTTCCGCGCTGCAGTGCGGGCTCGCCGTGTTCGACGCGGCCACACCGCTGGGCGGCATGCAGGCGCTGCGCACCAAGTCGCTCGCGCTCACGGACCTGTTCATCCGGCTCGTGGAAGAACGCTGCGCGGGCCATGGCCTGGGCCTGGCGACGCCGCGCGCGCATGCGCAGCGCGGTTCGCAGGTCTGCTTGACACGCGAATATGGCCCCCACGCTCCGCCGCTGCGCGGGTCGCTGCCCCCCGAGGGGGCTGTCACCGCCTTGGGGCGGCCCGGCGGCGGTGACTCCGGCGCCTACGCCATCGTGCAGGCGCTGATCGCGCGCGGCGTGATTGGCGACTTCCGCGCCGGCGACAACGGGAAGCACCTCGACATCCTGCGCTTCGGTTTCACACCGCTCTACATCGGCTTTGAAGACGTATGGAACGCCGTCGAGCATCTGAAGCAAGTGCTTGACACCGGTGAGTGGCAAAGAGCCGAATTCAACCAGAAACAGGCGGTGACCTGATCATGTGCCCCCACGCCCCCAAATCCCCCAGCCCCCGAGCCACGCCTGAAGGCATCGTCCACGACGAAAAAGCCCAGTTGGACTTCAGCCAGTCCATGAGCTATGGCGACTACCTGCAGCTCGACGCGATTCTGAACGCGCAAAAACCACTCTCGCCCGCGCACGACGAGATGCTGTTCATCGTCCAGCACCAGACCAGCGAACTCTGGATGAAGCTCATGCTGCACGAGCTGCGCGCGGCGATCCGCTGCGTCGCGGCCGACGAACTGGGCAGCGCGTTCAAGATGCTGGCACGCGTGAGCCGCATCATGGAGCAGCTGGTCCACGCCTGGGACGTGCTGGCCACCATGACGCCGCCCGAGTACAGCGCGATGCGCCCCTACCTCGGGGCGTCGAGCGGCTTCCAGAGCTACCAGTACCGCTGTATCGAATTCGCCCTGGGCAACAAGAACGCCGCCATGCTCCAGCCGCACGCGCACCGGCCCGACTTGCTGGCGCAGGTGCAGGCCGCCTATGAAGCCCCTTCGCTCTACGACGAAGCCCTGCGCCTGCTGGCGCGCCGCGGCCTGGCCGTGCCGGCCAGCCACACCGAACGCGACTGGACCCAGCCCTACGCCGAAAACGCAGCAGTCGAACAGGCCTGGCTGGTCGTCTACCGGGACCCGAAACAGCACTGGGACCTCTACCAACTCGGCGAAGAACTCACCGACCTCGAAGACGCCTTTCGCCTCTGGCGCTTTCGCCATGTCACCACGGTCGAGCGCATCATCGGCTTCAAGCCCGGCACCGGCGGCACGAGCGGCGTGAGCTATCTGCGCAAGATGCTCGACGTGGTTCTGTTCCCGGAAATCTGGAAGCTGCGCACGGATTTATAAGGAGAATGAGCCTCTGGCTATGGCTTCCCATGCAGAGCCAGCCCCGGCACGCCCAGCGTGGCGCGCAGGATGCGCCCGTGCGTGGAGTCGGTCACGTACAGCGTGCGGCCATCCGCGCCGCCGAAGGCCAGGTTGGTGGTGGAGCTGCCGGGCGCGCCGCGCAGGACCTCCACGGGCTCGGCGCGGCCGTTGAGCACCCAGACACAGCCCAGGCCCGGGTTGGCGACCAGCACACGGCCCTCGGCATCCACGGCCAGGCCGTCGGGGCCGCTCGGGCCGTAGGACGTGAAGAACTGCCCCACCTTGGCCACGCTGCCATCGGGCAGCAGCGGCACGCGCCACACGCAGTTGCCGCGCGTGACGGCCAGGTACAGCACGCGCTCGTCGGGCGACAGCGCCACGCCGTTGGGGCTGGGCACGTTGGCCAGCAGCAGGTCGAGCTGGCCGTTGGGTCGCAGGCGGTACAGGCGCCCGCTCGGGTCGTGCAGGCCGCTCTGCCCCTGGTCGGTGAAATAGAGGTTGCCCGCGCGGTCGAACACGAGGTCGTTCACGCCCTTGAAGCGCTCGCTGTTGCGGCGCTCCAGGTACGGGGTGACACGGCCCGTGGCCACGTCGAGGCGCACCAGGCCGTTCTTGTAGTCGGTGATGAGCAGCGTACCGGCATCCTGGAACTTCATGCCGTTGGGCTCGCCGTCGTATTCGGCCACCAGCGTCCACGCGCCCTGCGGGTCGATGCGGAAGATGCGGCCCCAGGGAATGTCGGTCACATAGAGGTTGCCGGCGTCGTCGAACACCGGGCCTTCGAGGAACGAATCGGTGACCGCCCCGCCCCGGTTGGCATCGGCCCAGTCGCTGCGCGCACGGCGGCGGAAGGACTCGGGCATGGACGTGAACGGCTCCAGTTCGCGGACCTGGGGGGCTTGCAGCAAAAACATCATGGGGAGCTCCTTTCTCAAAAGTCGTACAGGTCCGCGGGGTTGTCCACCAGGATGCGGTCCATCGCCGCATCCGCGCCGGCCCAGGCCCGCAGCAGGTCCACCAGATCGGCATCGTTCACCGTGCCCGGCGCCTCGGTGGTGTGAGGCCAGTCGCTGCCCCACACCAGCCGCTCGGGCGCGGCCCGCACCAGTGCGCGGCCCAGGGGCAGCATGTCGGCATAGGTGGGGCCGTGCATCGCCGAACGCATGTACGCGCCCGACAGTTTGACCCAGGTGTTGCCGCCGTCGAGCAGCCGGCGCAGCACGCCATACGCGGCGGCGGATGGCCCTTCGGCCGGGTCGATGCGGCCCAGGTGGTCGATCACCAGCGGCACGGGCAGGGCCTGCAGCACGGGCGCCAGCGCGACGATCTGCCCGGGGTGGGCGAAGACCTGGATGTGCCAGCCCCCACATGCACGATGGCGAGCGACCTTGCGCACCAGCGTGGTCAGCATCTCCGGCGTGGTCTCGCCCCAGGACTGCGGCGAGACGAAGTTCACCCGCAGCCCCCGCACACGGTGCGCGGCCAGGCGGTCCAGCTCGGCATCGGCCACATCCTGCGCCACGACGGCCACGCCGCGCGCGCTGTCGCCGAACTGGTTGAGCGCATCCAGCGTGCAGGCGTTGTCGGTGCCGTAGGTGGACGGCGTCACCACCACCGTGCGCGCGGTGCCCAGGCGCTGCTGCAGCTGCCGGTAGGCGGCCACGGGCGCATCGGGCGGCGTGCGCTGCCAGTGCGGCGACGGCGCGAAGCGCGGATCGAAGATGTGCATGTGGCTGTCGCACGCCAGTGCAGGCAAAACGCGCGATGGCCGGTTCACGCCCACGGAATGCGGCACGGGTGCGGAAAGCGGAGGCAAGGCCATGGGTACTCAGTCCAGCTTGATGTGGCCCTTGCGCACCACCTCGCCCCACTTGGCGTCTTCCTTCTTGAGGAACGTGGCGAACTCGGCCGGCGTGGAACCCACGGGCTGGGCGCCCATGTCGGCCAGGCGCTGCTTCACCTCGTCCTCCTTCATCACGTCCTGCACCGCCTGGCGCAGTTGGGCCGCGATGGGCTCGGGCGTACCGGCGGGCAGGAAGACGCCGTTCCACTCGTAGGCCTCGTAGCCGGGGATCACCGTCTCGGCCACCGTGGGCACATCGGGCAGGCGCCTGGAGCGCTCGGGCGCCGACACGGCCAGCGCGCGCAGCTTGCCGCCCGACACATGGGGATAGGTGGCGGCCACGGTGCCGAACATGAAGTCCACCTGCCCTGCCATCACGTCGGTGATGGCCGGGCCGCCGCTCTTGTAGGGCACGTGCACCATGTCCAGGTGGAGCTGTTGCCGGAACAGCTCGGCCGCCAGGCGCTGCACCGTGCCGCTGCCGCCCGAGGCGAAGTTGAGCTTGCCCGGCGCCGCCTTGGCCCTGGCGATCAGGTCGTTCACATTCTTGAGAGGTGAATCGGCCTTCACGATGAGCACGTTGGGTGCCAGCAGCACCAGCGACAGCGGCTGCAGCGCTGTGCTGGCATACGGCATCTTGGGGAACAGGTGCGGGTTGATGGAATACGGCGTGGCGTCGTACAGCATGGTGTAGCCGTCGGCCGGGGCCTTGGCCACGTAGCTCGCGCCGATGGTGCCGCTGGCGCCCGCCTTGTTGTCCACGATCACGCTGGTGCCCAGCCTGGCGCCCAGGCGCGTGGCCAGCACGCGCGCCACCGCGTCGGCGGCACCGCCCGGCGCATAGGGCACGACGATGGTGATGGGCCGCTCGGGGAACGCGGCGTGCGCCACGCCGGCAGCCAGGGCGCACGCGGCGATCAGGGGTTGGAGGAAGCGGAACATGAAATCTCCTGGGTTCAATCGATGAAAAACGAATGCGGGGTGGGCGGCGGCGCCGGTCAGTCGGCCCGCAGGTCCAGGTCCCTGGTGGATGCTATGAATAGCGTAGCTGCCAGCGCTTGATGGACAAGGGCTACAGGCCATTTTTGCTTGAACATATGCTGTGTCTCCTTCAATCCAGGCGGATGCCGCTGGTGCGGATCACGCCCGCCCACTTGGCGGTTTCGGCCTTGACGAAGGCCTCGAACTCCTGCGCGCTGGAGCCCACGCCCTGCACGCCCAGTTCGGCAAAGCGTTTCTTCATCTCGGGGCTGGCGACGATGGCGCGGGTCTCGGACTCCAGCCGCTCCAGCACCGGGCGCGGCGTGCCGGCGGGGGCGAACAGGCCGTTCCACTCATTGACCTGAAAGCCCGGCACGCCCGCTTCGGCCACGGTGGGCACCTGTTCCCAGCCCTCGGTGCGTTTCGCCGAGGTGATGGCCAGCGCGCGCAGCTTTCCGCCCTTGACGAAGGGACCGCTGGCCGTAGTGGCGCTGAACATGATGTCCACCTGCCCGCCGATCAGGTCGGTGAGCGCCGGCGCGCCGCCACGGTAGGGGATGTGTGTGAGCGAGATCTTTTGCCCCTGCTTGAACAGCTCGCCCGCCAGATGCTGCGCGCCGCCGTTGCCGGCCGAGGCATAGGTCAGGTGCCCGGGCCTGGCGCGCGCGGCCTTCGCCAGGTCGGCCACCGACTGAAAAGGCGACGCCGCGGGCACCACCAGCAGCAGCGGCACCTGCATCACGAGCGAGATGGGCGCGAAGTCCTTGGCGGCATTGAACGGCAGCTTGGCGAACAGGCTGGGGTTGACGGTGAAGGCCGTCGCATCGAGCAGCAGCGTGTAGCCATCGGCCGGCGCCTTGGCCACGGCCGCCGCGCCTATGGTGCCGCTGCCGCCGGGCCGGTTGTCCACCACCACCTGCTGGCCCAGGCGGCTGGACAGCTGCGTAGCCAGCAGGCGGGCCGTGTTGTCGGCATTGCCGCCGGCCGGGTACGGCACGACGAGCTTGATGGGCTTGTCGGGCCAAGTGCCCTGCGCCTGGGCGGGCAGCACGCCCGCCGCACCTGTCACTACCAAACTGATAGCTGCCAGCGCTTTACTGATAAGCGCTACAGCCGATTTTTTCTTCAAATCTTTGTGCATTGTCTGTCTCCTGTCGTGGGCCGCACGGACTGCGGCCTCGTCATGGCCGGCACCCTGGTTCTGCACCCAGGCACCGGTGCGGAGGGCACGCAACGCTGGCGTGCCCTGCCCTTCCGTTATGCAGCAGCAGCCGCTGGAACGCGGGCCAGCACCTCCAGCAGGTTCCTGGCCGCGCCCACGCCCATGTTCACGTAGGCGTCGCTGGTCACGCCGCCGATGTGCGGGCTCAGGATGAAGTGCTTCTCGCCCTGGAACGGGTGGCCGGCCGTCATGGGCTCCACGGCAAAGCTGTCCAGCCCCGCCGCCATCACCTGGCCGGATCGCACGGCGGCCAGCAGCGCCGCTTCGTCGATGAGTCCGCCGCGCGCGGTGTTCACCACGATCACGCCGCGCTTGCACTGGGCCAGCGTGGCGGCGTTCAGCATGCCGCGGTTCTCTTCGGTCAGCGGGCAGTGCAAAGAAACAGCATCGGACTCGCGCCAGATCGTCGCCAAGTCCACGCTTTGCACATAGGCCGGCAGGTTCCTGGCGAACGGATCGAAGCCGATCACGCGCAGGCCCAGCGCATCGGCCATCCGGGCGAAGCGCAGGCCGATGGCGCCCAGGCCCACGACGCCCACGGTGCGGCCGCCCAGTTCCAGGCTCTTGTGCGTGGCCTTGTCCCAGTGGCCGGCGTGCATGCGCGCATCGAGCGCCACCACCGACTTGGCGCAGGCCAGCAGCAGCGCCAGCGCCTGCTCGGCCACCGCCGCCGCATTGGCACCCACGGCGGCCACGACCTCGATGCCGCGCGCCTGGGCGGCCACCTTGTCGATGGTGTCCGTGCCGCTGCCGTGCTTGGAGATCACCTTGAGCGACGGGGCGGCGTCCATCACCGCCGCGCCCACCTTGCCGTAGCGCACGATGATGGCCACGGGGTCGTGCTGCTGGCAGAGGGCCACCAAGTCGTCCTCGGTGGGCGTCTTGCCGGCGTAGACGATCTCGAAATCCTTGAGCAGGTCCAGCGCCTGCTGCGCCAGGTCGGCGCCCGTGACGATGATGGAGGCGCTCACAGCGTCTCTCCTTCCTTCAGCACACCGGCGGCGCGCAGCGCGGCGGGCAGCCACTTCGATGCCGTGTCGCCGCGCGCGATGGCCTCGATGCGCGCGGCCTCGTCGGCCACCTTCCTGTCGGCCAGGGCCATCATGGCCGGCGCCTTGGCGCGTTCGATGACGACCACGCCGTCGGCATCGCCCACCACCAGGTCGCCCGGGTTCACCACGGCGCCGCCGGCGGAGATGGGGTGGTTGATGCGGCCGGGCACGTACTTGGTCGGGCCTGCGGGGTTGAAGCCGGCGCTGAACACGGGAAAGCCCAGCTCCAGCAGTTCCAGCTTGTCGCGGATGGCGGCGTCCACGATCACGCCAGCCAGGCCGCGCTTCTTGCAGGCACTGAGCATCAGCGTGCCCATCAGCGCGGCGGTCTGGTCGCCCTTGCCGTCGATCACCAGCACGTCGCCCGGCTGGGCCAGGGCGATGGCGGCGTGGATCATCAGGTTGTCGCCGGGGCGCACTTCGACGGTGAAGGCGGGCCCTGCCACCTTCATGTCCTGGTGCACGGGCGCCACGCGGCCGTGCATGGTGCCACGGCGGCCGGCCACGTCGGCCAGGATGGCGGCCTGGAAGGTCGCGGCTTTGCTCACGACCTCGGCGCTCACGCGCTCGACGTCACGGATGATTTCGGGTAGTTGGCTCATGGTGGTTCTGTCCGGTTGAGAAAAAGAAAGGGATGGAATGGGAGCGGATGCGGCCTCACTCGGCCTTGATGTTTCCGTCCTTGATGACCTTGGCCCACTTGGCGGAGTCGGCCTTCTGCAGGTCGCCCAGCTGCCGGGGCGTGCCGCCGACGAGCGTCACGCCCAGCTTGTCGGCCAGCGCCACCACGGCCGGGTCCTTGAGCGCCTTGTTGATTTCCTGGTTCAGGCGCTGCACGACGGCGGCGGGCGTCCTGGCGGGCGCGAACGCGGCCTGCCACTGCTCGACGACAAAGTCCTTCATGCCGACCTCGCCCATGGTGGGCACCGCAGGCAGGGCTTTGAGGCGCTGGGCGGAGGTGACGGCCAGCGCGCGCAGCTTGCCGGACTGCACATGCGGCAGCGCGGCGGCGGCGGGCGCAAACATGAACTGCACCTGTTCGGCCAGCGTGTCCTGCAGCGCCGGGGTGTCGCCCTTGTAGGGCACGTGGATGAAGCGCGCGCCCGTCTGCTGCTGCAGCAGCTCGCCCTGCATCTGCAGGATGGTGCCGTTGCCGCCCGACGCGAACGCCAGCTTGCCGGGCTGCGCCTTGGCGGCGGCGAGCAGGTCGGCCACCGTCTTGAACGGCTGGTTCGCGCCCACCACCAGGATGTGGGGAATGGTGCCGAGGGTGACCACCGGCTCGAATGCGGCGATGTGGTCGTACGGCAGCTTGCCCATGAGGTGCGGCGCAATCGCCTGCGGGCCGATGGACGTGCCCAGCAGCGTATAGCCATCCGGCGCCGCCTTGGCGACGAAGGCCGCGCCTATGGTGCCGGTAGCGCCCGCCCTGTTGTCCACGATCACGTTGGTGGCGAGCGCCGCGCCCAGCCGCGATGCAATGTTGCGGCCCAGCACGTCGGTGCTGCCGCCCGGCGGGTACGGCACCACCCAGGTGATGACCCGGCCGGCGGGCCAGTCGCCCTGCGCCAATGCGGGAGCGGCCAGCAGCGGGCCGAGCAGCGCGGCGCCCGCCACGGCGAAAAGGCTGCGGCGCGCAAGGCCGGAGGATGAAGGGGTGGTCGTCGATGCAGTCATGGGACTTGTCTCGCTGTGTCGTTAATGGGTCGGGGAAATCGGTGTGAAGCCGTACAGCGCCTGCGGGTTGTCCACCAGCACGCGCTGCAGCGTGGCGGTGCCGCCGGCCTCTGCCGTCCAGTCGGCGAGGCGGTCGACCTGGCGGGCGTCGTCCGGCATGGGCTGCACGCCGGCGGAAGCGGTGGCGTGAGGCCAGTCGCTGCCCCAGAGCACGCGCCCGGGCGCGCAGCGCAGGTAGCTCGCGGCCAACGCGTCGAGCGCCGGGTCTTCCACCGAGTGGCGTTCGCTCACGATGTAGCCGCCGGACAGCTTGATCCACGCCTGACCGCGCTGCAGCAGGTCGAGCAGCAGCGCATGCGCGGCGTGCCGCCCAACCTGCGCGGGCGGAATGCGGCCGAAGTGGTCGAACACCAGCGGCACGGGCAGCTGCCGCAGCACATCGCCTTGTGCCACCAGCAGGTCCGGCGCCATCAGCAGTTGCAGGTGCCAGCCCAGCGGCGCGATGCGGCGGGCCAACGGCATGAGCGCGTCCGCCGTGCCCGACACGCCCAGCGACAGGTTCAGCCGCACGCCGCGCACGCCAGTGTCGTGCAGGCGCAGCAGTGCGGCGTCGCTCTCGCTGCCGTCGATCACCGCCACGCCGCGCGCCTGCGGGCCCAGCGCGGCAAGCCCTTCCAGCATGCAGCGGTTGTCGGTGCCGTAGGTGGAGGGCGTGACCAGCACGGTGCGTGCGGTGCCGATGCGCCGCTGCAGCGCGAGGTAGTCCTGCGCCGAGGCGTCCGGCGGTAGCAGCCGGGCGCCCGGCGCGGCCGGAAAGCGGCTGTCGTAGACATGCACATGGCAGTCACAGGCGCCGGCCGGCAGCGCGGTGCGCGGCGCGGCGGTGCCGGCCGAGAAACGCACGGGCGTGGCAAGGCTGTCGCGGTACATGGCGAGGGCTCTGTGGGCGTGGGGAAGCGATGCTGCGGGTCGCGCGTCAATCCAGGCTCGCGCCCGAGTCCTTGACGATCTTGCCCCAGCGGGGCACTTCGGCGCGCAGCAGCGTGCTGAACTGCTCGGGCGTGCCACCCAGCACGTCGCCGCCCTCGGAGCGCAGCTTGTCGGCCACGTCGGGCTGCACCAGGGCCTGGTTGATGGCCTTGTTGAGCTGCTGCACGATGGCTGCGGGCGTGCCGGCCGGCGCCAGGATGCCGAACCAGGTCACGGCCTCGAACCCCTTGTAGCCCGATTCCGCCAGGGTGGGCACGTTGGGCAGCTGGGACGAGCGCTTGGCCGATGTGATGGCGATGACCTTGAGCTTGCCGTTGCGCACCTGCCCCAGCAGCGTGGGCACGGAGGACATGTACAGGTCGATCTGCCCGCCCACCAGGTCCGTCATGGCCTGGGCCGCGCCCTTGTAGGGGATGTGGCGCAGCTTGATGCCGGCGGCGTTCTCGGCCAGTTCACCGGCCAGGTGGGCCACGGTGCCGTTGCCCGAGTAGCCCAGGGTGAGCGCGTCGGGTTTGCCCTTGGAGGCCGCGATCACGTCCGCAAAGGTCTTGTAGGGCGAGTTCACGGGCGCGGCCATCACGATGGGCGAGGACGACACCAGCGCCACGGGCACCAGGTCCTTGAGCGGGTCGTAGGGCAGCTTGGCGTAGAGCGAGGGGTTGATGGCCAGGTTGCTGGTCTGGCCCATCACCAGCGTGTAGCCATCGGGGGCGGACTTGGCCGCGGCGTCCACGCCCAGGTTGCCCCCGGCGCCTGGGCGGTTGTCCACGATCACGTTCCACTTGTGCTGGTCGGTCAGCTTCTGGGCCACGGTGCGCGCGATCATGTCGGTGCCGCCGCCGGGCGGGAACGGCACGATCAGCCGGATCGGCTTGGACGGGAAGGCGGCTTGCGCCATGGCGTTCGCGGCGGGCACGGCGGCGGCCGCGAGGCCGAGCACGGCGGCGCACAGGCGCGCGGGCAGGGAACGCGGGAGCGTGGGGAAAGGCATCGGTTGTCTCCTTGTGAACTTATGGGGAAGCGGCTGCCTGGGCTTGCATCTCGGCATTGGGATGCGACTTTAAGAAAATGTTTCAATCCATACAATGACGTTTCACACAATGCAACCAATTGCACCATGAGCAACCAACGCCCTCCCCTGGCAGTTCCGGCACCCGCCACCCGGCCCCACCGCGCGCGCGCCGCCACGCCAGAGCCCATGCCACCCGCACCGCCGGCCGAAGCCGGTGCACGCGATGGCGGCGTCATCGCCGTGACGCGCGCGCTGCAACTGCTCGAGGCTTTCGCGCTCGGCGAGTCGCACCTGTCGCTGGCCGAGCTGAGCCGCCGCTGCGGCCTGCACAAGACCACGGTGCTGCGCCTGGCGCGCACGCTCGCGCTGTCGGGCTACATGGTGCAGCGCGACGACGGCGAGTGGCGCCTGGGCCCGGCTGCGGGCTGGCTGGGCGCGCGCTACCAGGCGGGCTTCGACGTGCAGAACGTGCTGGAGCCCGCGCTGCGCGAACTCACGCAGGCCAGCGGCGAGAGCGCGGCCTTCTACGTGCGCGAGGGCAATGTGCGCACCTGCCTCGTGCGCGTGGAAGGCCCGCAGGCGCTGCGCCACCATGCGCGCATGGGCGAGGGCCTGCCGCTGGACAAGGGCTCGCCGGGCCGCGTGATCCTGGCCTTTTCGGGCGAGCCCGGCGAGGTCTATGAACAGATCCGCAAGCAGGGCTACCACTGGTCGATCGGCGAGCGCGAACAGGGCGTGGCCACGGTGTCGGCGCCCGTGTTCGGCATGCACTGGCGGCTGCTGGGCTCGGTGTGCATCTCGGGGCCGGCGTCACGCCTGCCGCCTTCCGCGCTGGAATCGCTGGCGCCGCTGGCGATGGCCACCGCCCGCCAGCTCTCCTATGCGCTGGCGGGCAAAGCTTCGGCGGTACCGGCCGCCTTGCCGCCGAGCCGCTGGCATCCGTGATGCCGTTGCCACACTTCCATTGCATGCACGATTGAGCCTTCCGTAAGCAATCATCTCCCGGCAAAGCCGGGACTTTCAAATCTTGCGTCACTCTGAATTCGGAAGTTAAATTGCGGTCCGACGATCTTTTCGGAGACTCAGATGGAACGCTCTTCTCGCGTGGCGCCGCAGCGCTTTGTCATCAGCCACCACAACGAGGCCGACTTCAAGACCGGTGGCCTGCGGGACTACTCGGCTTACCGCGACCTGGGCGTCGCGGCTGCGACCCATGGGTTGGCCAAAGCGCATGTGATCCGCATGATCGCGCCGTTCCGCACCGAACTCAGCCTGCGGCATCACCACAATGTGCAGTTCCAGCTGGTCTACTGTCTGAAGGGCTGGTTCCAGACAGACTTCGAGGGCATCGGACCACAGCGGCTGGTCGCAGGGTCGTGCTGGGTCCAGCCACCCGGCATCCGCCACACGGTCGTCGGCTGGTCGGATGACTGCGAGCTCCTCGAGATCCTCATTCCCGCTGAACACGAAACCATCAACGATCCCTGAAGCCTCAGCGCTGAGTCTGGCGACCGCTGATCAGTGCCAACGCAATGCCACCCAGGATGGCCGCGGAGGCAGCCGCCAGGCGCGGTGTCATCGCTTCCGACAGGAACAGCACGCCGCCCAATGCGGCGATCAGCGACACCGGCCGCATTCGCGTGAACCTTGCCGGCGAAAAGCAGGCTCAGCACCAGAGCGAACGGCGCCGCCCGCGCGAAGTCGCCCGCCGGGGCGGTCCCGGCCTCGTCATGAAAGCCCACAGAGCCAAGCATCAAAGACGGCTTCTAGCAACCAATCCAAAACAAATACGGCTCCAACCCAATTAAATAGGGTGCCATCAGCTATCTTTTCAATAGCAAATTCACAACCCCCTGGGCACCGCGCCATACAGCCACGGCATATCCAGCAGCTTCCCGCCCAGCAGCTTGAGCGAGGCATCGCGGCCCCAGCGCAGCAAGCCCTGGGCGTGAAATATCTGCCCGTTGCGCAAGGCCCGCGCCTGCACCCTGGCGTTGCGCTGCCAGCGGTTGAGGGCATAGCGCTGCAGCATGGTCGACACGTCAAAAACCGGATCCAGCGCCTGGGCCAGCGCATGGCCCAGCTCGGCCGCGTCCTCAATCGCCATGCCGGCGCCTTGCGCCAGGTAGGGCAGCATGGGGTGGGCGGCATCGCCCAGCAGGGCCACCCGGCCCACGGCCTGCTGGTGCCTGCCCTGCATGGGGGCGCGGTCGTGCAAGGCCCACAGGCGCCAGCGGTCCATGGCCGCTACCCGCTCCTGCAGCGCCGTGCAACTGCCGGCCAGCAGGCGGGCCAGGTCGCAGGCATGGGCGCTGTGGTCCCAAAGATTCGGCTCACCGGTGGTTTCCCCCTCCACGATGGCCACCACATTGAGCCACTCGCCACGGCGCACGGGGTAGTGCACCACATGCATGCGCGGACCCAGCCAGGCCGTGACATGCTGGCTGCGGAGCCGTTTGGGCAGCTGGGCCTGCGGCATCAGCGCGCGGTAGGCCAGATGGCCGGTGCGCCGTGGCAGGCCATCGCCCAGCAGTTGCTGGCGCACCGTGCTCCACAAGCCATCGGCGCCTATCAGCGCATCGCCTTCGACTTCGGGACCGCTGATGGCCTTGACCGTCACGGCCTGTTCATTCTGGCTGAAGGAAATCAGCGGACGCTCCAGGTGCAGCTTCGCATCGGTCTGCTGCTGAACCGCCGCCAGCAGCAGGCCCTGCAGGTCGGCGCGATGCACGGTGACATAGGGCGCGCCGTAGCGCTCGACCATCGCCCCGGCCCGGCCGCCCAGCGGCAACTCGCCCAGTGTCTGGCCCGACACGGCGCTGCGCACCTGCAGGCGATCGGGAAAGGCCGCCACCTCCTGCAGCGCCTGTGCCAGCCCCCAGCCGTGCAGCACCCTGACGACATTCGGGCCCAGCTGAATGCCGGCGCCAACCTCGCTGAAGGCCGGTGCGCGTTCAAACAGGCGCGCATCCCAGCCGGCGCGCGACGCGGACAGTGCCGCCGCCAGGCCACCTATGCCGCCACCGGCAATCAGGGCCTGCCGGATCATGCAGCGAGCAGTTGCCTGAGCACGTAGGGCAGGATGCCGCCGTTGCGGTAGTAATCCACTTCAATCGGCGTGTCCACGCGCAGGATCACCGTGACTTCCTGCTGCGAACCATCGGCGCGCCTGATGACCAGCTTGGCCTCGCTTTGCGGCTTGAGTTCGGGGTGCGGAATCACGTCAATCAACTCGGAACCCGTGAGCTTCAGGGTCTGCCAGGAATCGCCCGGCTTGAACTGCAGCGGCAGCACGCCCATGCCGACCAGGTTGCTGCGGTGAATGCGCTCAAAGCTGCGCGCCACCACGGCCTTGATGCCCAGCAGCTGCGTGCCCTTGGCGGCCCAGTCGCGTGACGAGCCGGTGCCGTATTCCTCGCCCGCAAAAATCACCGTGGGCGTGCCTTCTTCCATGTACTTCATGGCGGCGTCGTAAATCGGCATTTTCTGGATCACGCTTTCGGGCGTGCGGTGGTGCGGGTGGTACAAGGTCACACCGCCCTCCTCGCGCGAACCGTCCTTGCCGGCCGGGATCATCAGGTTCTTGATGCGCACGTTGGCGAAGGTGCCGCGCATCATCACGTCGTGGTTGCCGCGGCGCGCGCCGTAGCTGTTGAAATCGGCCTTCTGCACGCCGTGCTCCTGCAGCCACAGGCCGGCCGGCGAGCTGGCCTTGATGGAGCCTGCCGGCGAGATATGGTCGGTGGTGATGGAGTCGCCAAACAGCGCCATGATGCGCGCGCCCTTCACGGAATTTCCATCTTTTTGGCCTGCAGCGCCCGCTCCATTTGCGGAAGGCGCTTCTATTTCCATAGCAAAGTCCTTGAAGAACGGCGGCTCGGCAATGTAGGTGCTGACCGGCCAAGTGTAGGACGTGCCCGTGACGCCCTTGATTTTTTCCCAGAGCTTGCCCGGTTTGGTCTTGACCTTGGCGTAGTTGGCGCGGAAAGCCTTGCCGTTCATGGCGTACTTCATGAGCTTGTAAATCTCGTCGCTGGTCGGCCAGATGTCGCCGAGGTAGACATCCTTGCCACCCTTGCCCTGGCCGACCGGCTCGGTCATGAGGTCGCGCGTCACCGTGCCGGCAATCGCATAGGCCACCACCAGCGGCGGGCTGGCCAGGAAGTTGGCCTTGAGGTTGGGGTGGATGCGGGCCTCGAAGTTGCGGTTGCCCGACAGCACAGCGGCGCACACCAGGTCGCTCTTGGTGATGGCTTCGTTCAGCTCGGGCGTCAGGTCGCCGGCGTTGCCTATGCAGGTGGTGCAGCCATAGCCGGCCAGCGCAAAGCCCAGCTTTTCCAGGTAGGGCAGCAGGCCGGTTTCCGTCAGGTACTCGGTCACGATGCGCGAGCCGGGCGCCAGCGAGGTCTTGATGTGCGGTGCTACCCGCAGCCCCGCCTTCACCGCCTTCTTGGCCAGCAGGCCGGCGGCCAGCAGCACGCTGGGGTTGGAAGTGTTGGTGCAGCTGGTGATGGCGGCAATCAGCACGTCGCCGTTGCCCACGGTCAAGGCTTTGGCCTTGTCGTTCGGCAGTTCGCACACCGCGACTGGATCGCGCCCTGCGACTTGCGCGGTGGCCAGCGTGGGGCGGTTGCTGACCATTTCCACCACATCGCGCGCGGCGCCCAGCTGCGGCGGCGGTGCGTCATCAGCCGGACCGCCTTCGCCGACGCCAACCCGATAGCGCTGCGACAGACGTTCGGCCGGCTGGTTGAAGCCGTTGTCGGCAATCGGCTTGCTGTACAGGGACGCAAACTGGCGCGCCACATCGCCCAGCTCGATGCGGTCCTGCGGCCGCTTGGGGCCGGCCAGGCTGGGCGTGACATCGCCCAGATCCAGCTTGACCACCTGCGAATAGTCAATCTCGCCGGCCCTGGCCACGCCAAACAGGCCCTGCGCCTTGAAGTAGGCCTCAAAGGCTTCGATCTCTTCCTTGGTGCGTCCCGTGCCCTTGAAATAGTCTATGGTTTTCTCATCGACCGGGAAGAAGCCCATGGTGGCGCCGTACTCGGGCGCCATGTTGCCAATGGTGGCGCGGTCGGGCAAGGCCAGGGTGCGCGTGCCTTCACCGAAAAACTCGACAAACTTGCCGACAACTTTTTCGCGGCGCAGCTGCTCGGTCACGCGCAGCACCAGGTCGGTGGCGGTCACGCCTTCGCGCAGCTGGCCGGTCAGCTCAAAGCCCACCACGTCGGGCGTGAGGAAATACACCGGCTGGCCCAGCATGGCGGCCTCGGCCTCGATGCCGCCCACGCCCCAGGCCACCACGCCGATGCCGTTGATCATGGTGGTGTGGCTGTCGGTGCCGACCAGCGAGTCGGGGTAATACACATCGTCCTGGCCCTTGTGCACACCGCGCGCCAGGTATTCCAGGTTGACCTGGTGCACGATGCCAAAGCCCGGAGGCACCACGCCAAAGGTATCAAAGGCCTGCATGCCCCATTTCATGAATTCGTAGCGCTCGCGGTTGCGCTGGAATTCGAGCTTCATGTTCAGGTCCAGCGAATCCTTCTGGCCGTAGTAGTCGACCATGATGGAGTGGTCCACCACCAGGTCCACCGGCACCAGTGGCTCGATCGATTTCGGATTCTTGCCCAGCTTCAGGGCCACGCTGCGCATGGCGGCCAGATCGGCCAGCAGCGGCACGCCGGTGAAGTCCTGCAGCACCACGCGCGAGACGACAAACGGGATTTCTTCGCTGCGCTTGGCCTTGGGCGCCCAATTGGCCAGCTGCTCCACATGCTCCGCCGTGACCTTCTTGCCGTCGCAATTGCGCAGCACCGACTCCAGCACGATGCGGATGGACACCGGCAGGCGCGCCACCTTGGGAAACTGCTTGGCCAGCGCCGGCAGGGAGTAGAACTTCCCTGTTTTTCCTGACGCGGTCTTGAAGGTTTTGCGGGTGGATGCGAAAGCGTGGACAGGGGCAGACGACTTGGCCATGGCAGACTCCTTTTATTTAAACCGACAGCCTCCATTCTGGCAGGCGCTGGGCGAGTACGGGAGCCTTTGGCAACAAACCCTGCGGGATGGCCCGAGCTTTTGGCCTTCGCCCGGGGCGCAAGCCCGGCAGCCCCGCGGCGCCGGGCCTGGCACCCCTTCACCAGGCCGGCCGGGGCGCCGAGCGGCGCAGGCCGAAAAACTGCAGCTCGGCCAGCACGGCCACGGTCAGGGCCTGAACCACGACATAGGCCAGGCCCAGCATGGACGGTGACACGCGGCCGCTGACCAGCAGCAGCACGCAGCCGGCGGCCCAGGCCAGGTTGCCGGCCACCAGGGCCCAGACCAGCGACCGCGGCACGGGCTTGCGCGTGGAAATGAAGGCCACCGCCGCCGCATACATCAGCAAGAACTCGCCGGTGTAGGCCAGCAGTGTTTCCGGCAAACCCAGCAGGCGGGCCATGGTACCGGTCAAAGCGACCTGAAGCAGACCGCAGGCCACGCACGAGAGCGCATCGACGCGCAGCACATTGCGCAGGAAATTCGGGGACGAGATGAACGAAGTGGAAGACATTGCAAATTCCTGGGTTGCGACAGCCGGCCAAGTGAGTCAAGTCAGCCAGCGCACCGGGCTGTCAGTCAGTGCGGCAGGGAATGAATCATTGCGCCGGCCCAGCGGCCAGTCGATGACCTGGGAGGTCATGGAGCGCAGACCCGTCCGGCCTTAGGATGGCGTCATGACTGCCAGCACCCACCACCCCAGCCGCCCGGTGCCGCGAAACGCGCCCCTGCCCTTCGGCGAGCACCTGCGCCACTGGCGCCAGCACCGGCGCCTGAGCCAGCTGGACCTGGCCGACGAGGCCGACATCTCGACGCGCCACCTGAGCTTCATGGAAACCGGCCGCTCCGTGCCCAGCCGCGAGATGGTGCTGCGCCTGACCGAGCGGCTGGACATTCCGCTGCGCGAGCGCAACGCCCTGCTGGTGGCGGCCGGCTACGCCCCCATGTACCGCGAGCGGCCGCTGAGCGACCCGGCATTGGCCTCGGCCCGCCAGGCGGTGGAGCTGATCCTCAAAAGCCACGAGCCCTTTCCGGCCTTGGCGCTGGACCGGCACTGGAACCTGGTGGCGGCCAACGCCGCCCTGCCCCAGCTGCTGGCCGGCGCCGACCCCGAGCTGCTCAAACCGCCGGTCAACGTGCTGCGCCTGAGCCTGCACCCCGGGGGCCTGGCCGGAAAGATCGTGAACCTGGTCCAGTGGCGCACCCACCTGTTCGAGCGCCTGCGCCAGCAGATTGCCGCCACGGCCGACCCGGTGCTGGCCGATTTGCTGGAAGAGCTGCGCGCCTACCCCGTGTCCGAGGGCGCCGCAGACACGCACCTGGACGGCGAACACCTGGGCGTGGCCATGCCGCTCAAGTTCCGCACCGGGCACGGCGTGCTGAGCTTCATCAGCACCACCACGATCTTTGGCACGCCGGTGGATGTGACCTTGCAGGAGCTGATGCTGGAGACCTTCTTCCCGGCCGACGCCTTCACCGGCGAGGTGCTGCGCCAGGTGCTGTCGCCTGCGTGATCGCGTTGCCGCACCGCTTCGCGCAGGATAAAGACCCTGGAGACACATGGAGACACGCATGACCGAAACCATCCACCACCGGATCTGTCCCCTGTGCGAAGCCTGCTGCGGCCTCGAGCTCAAGGTGCGCGAGGGCCGGGTCATCAGCATCCGGGGGAACGACAGCGACGTCTTCAGCGCCGGCTACATCTGCCCCAAGGGCGTGGCGCTGAAAGACCTGCACGAAGACCCGGACCGGCTGCGCACGCCGCTGATCAAGCGCAACGGCGAGTTTGTCGAGGCGAGCTGGGATGAGGCCTTTGCCGAGATCGAGCGGCGCCTGCCGCCCCTTCTCGCGCAGCATGGCCGCCAGGCGGCCGCCCTCAGCGTGGGCAACCCGTCGGCGCACAAGATCGGCCTGCTGCTGTATTTCTCGCGCCTGGCCAAGGCCCTGGGCTCGCGCAATGTGTTCTCGGCTTCGACGCTGGACCAGATGCCCAAGCAGCTGTCCAGCGGCCTGCTGTTCGGCCACTGGCTCAGCGTGGCCGTGCCCGACATCGCGCGCTGCGACTTCCTGCTGATGCTGGGCGCCAACCCGCTGGCCAGCAACGGCAGCCTCTGGACCGTGCCCGACTTCAAGGGCAAGGCCAAGGCCATGCAGGCGCGCGGCGGCCAACTCGTGGTGGTCGACCCGCGCCGCACCGAAACCGCCGCCATGGCCGACGCCCACCACTTCATCCGCCCCGGCGGCGATGTGTTCCTGCTGCTGGGCCTGGTGCACACGCTGTTTGACGAGCAGCTCGTGAAGCTCGGGCGCCTGGCGGAGTTCGTGAACGGCATTGAATCGCTTGAAGCCGCAGTGCAGGGTTTCAGCGCCGAAGTCGTGGCAACGCGTTGCGGCATTGATGCCACCACCATCCGCAGCCTCGCGCGCCAGCTGGCCAACACGCCGCGGGCCGCGGTCTACGGCCGCATCGGCACCTGCACGCAGGCCTACGGCACGCTGGCGAGCTGGCTGATCGATGTGCTCAATGCGCTGACCGGCCACCTCGACGAGCCCGGCGGCGCGATGCTCCCCAAGGCTGCCGCCTTTGCCAGCAACACGGCCGGCCAGCCCGGCAACGGCCGCGGCATCACGACCGGGCGCCACAACAGCCGGGTCAGCGGCGCGCCCGAAGTGTTCGGCGAGCTACCCATGACCTGCCTGGCCGAGGAAATCGAAACGCCGGGCGAAGGCCAGGTGCGCGCGCTGATCACGGTGGCCAGCAACCCGGTGCTGTCCTCCCCCAACGGCGCGCGGCTGGCCCGGGCGCTCGACAGCCTGGACTTCATGGTCAGCATGGACGTCTACCTCAACGAAACCACGCGCCATGCCGACGTGATCCTGCCCGGCCTGTCGCCGCTGGAAGACATGCACTACGACGTGGCCTTTCCGCAGTTCTCGTGGCGCAACCATGCACGCTACAGCGCGCCGGTGTTCGAAGCCCCCGCAGGCCAGCCCTCGGAGTGGGAAACCCTGCTCAAGCTGGCGGCCATTGTGCAGGGCAAAGGCGCGGCGGCCGATGCGAAGCGGATCGACGACGAGAACTTCGCCGAGGACGCGAAGAAGCTGTTTGGCGAGCACGCACAAGCCGTGATCGACGCCACGCGGGGCCTCAGCGGCCCGGACCGCCTGCTCGAACTCGCGCTGCGCACCGGCCCCTATGGCGACCAGTTCGGCCGCAAAGCCGAAGGCCTGACGCTGGCCAAGGTGAAAGCCGCGCCCGATGGCATCGACCTCGGCGAACTCACCTCGCGCATTCCCGAGATGCTGCGCACCCCAACGGGCAAGGTCGAGCTGGCGCCGCCCGCGCTGCTGCAGGACCTGCAGCGCGCCGCCGGCGACCTCGCGCAGCCGGTGCCCGACATGGTGATCGTCGGCCGGCGCGACGTGCGCTCCAACAACAGCTGGATGCACAACCTGCCGGTGCTGGCCAAGGGGCCGTTTCGCTGCACCGCACTGGTGAACCCCGCCGACGCGCAACGCCTGGGCCTGGCCGACGGCTCAGTCGCGCGCATCAGCGGCAACGGCCGCAGCATCGAGGCCCAGGTGCAGCTCAGCGACGAGATGATGCCCGGCGTGGTGAGCCTGCCCCACGGCTGGGGCCACGGCCTGCCCGGCGCCCGCCTCTCGCTGGCCGCCGAGCGCCCCGGCGTGAACCTCAACGCGCTGCTCGACGAAGACTGGCGCGACCCGCTGTCGGGCAATGCCGTGCTGAGCGGCGTGCCGGTGCAGCTGGCGGCTGTCTGAGGCCGAATTTGCAAGATTTCTTGAGAAGAATCTGGCTCAAGCCCTTGTATTTACTGCGCAATAAGCTATAAAATTAATAGCAAATCATTGGAGAGGCGACCGTTGCATGGGGGGCACACATAATGGCCAGGTCCAGTCATTGCTGACTGCTCCTCCGTCGCCGGTCCGGCAGCCGTCGCCTCAACGCTCGGCAATATAGTGCGACATGCGCACGCTTTCGCCGTGCGCCAGGAAGGCGCGCACCTCGGCTTCCAGCGTGTGATCGGCCACGGTAGCGCGAGCGCGCTGGTGCAGGTAGTCGGCCCATGAGGTCACCAGGAAACGCTCCACGTAGCGGGACGGTTCGCCCAGGTCCTTGTAGACGCGCCAGAAGGTGGCGCCATCGCGCCGGCGCGGCGCCTTCATCTGACCAATGGTGTCGAGAAAGGCGTGGTCCTCCCCGGGGCGGATGCGGTAGGCCACCTCCACCGCCACCGGGCCGGCCTCGGGGCTGGGTTCGGCCTCCACGAACAACTCTTCCCAGGGCGTGCCCTGCGTCACTTCGTGGGCGGCTCCCACGCGCAACGGAAACGGGCGCGCCAGCAGTAGGCCGGCGGCCATCAGCAGGCCGGCCGCGACCAGAGCGGCTGTCAGACCGGCTATGTCGGACAACGCGCCCCAGAACGCCGAGCCGAAGGCGAAGGCGCCCAGCGAGGCCACGATATGCAGCGCCACCGCGCGCGAGCGCACCCACGGCGGCGCGCTGGACTGCGTGGCGGTGTTGAAGGTCGACATGGCCGCCATCCACGCGGCGCCGCCCACCGCCATGGCGCCATAGACCAGCAGCGGCACACGGACCCACGCGGCGAGCAGCATGACGGCAGAAAACGCCACGCAGCTGGCGCCAACGACGGCGTCGAGTCCGAAACGCGCGCGCATGCGACCGATGACCAGTCCGGTGGCCACCGCGCCCGTGCCCATGCAACCCATTAACAGGCCGAAGCCTTGCGCGCCGGTGCCCAGCTGACGCTGTGCAATCACAGGCAGCAGCGCCCACAGTGCCGAGCCGGCCGCACTGTAGGCCATGGCCCGCACCAGCTGCGCCAGGATCATGCGCGAGTGCCAGGCAAAACGCAGCCCGCTGAGCGTACCGCTCCACAGGCGCTCGGCCGGCAGGCGCGACGGCGGGTGAGCGCGTGGCGGCCATCGGCGGATCGATTCCCACATGACCAGCGTCGTCAATACCGTGACCGCGAACACCCAGCCCGCACCCAGGCGTGCAAACAGCAAACCGGCGAGCGTGGGGCCGATAGCGCGCGCCACGTTGTAGGCAATGCTGACGACGGTGATGGCCTGCGGCCATTCGTCCCGAGGAACCGGCTCCACCACGGACGAGTTCCAGGCCGGCGTCAGCACCGCCGTGCAGCAGCCACACACAAACACCAGAAAAAGTACCGATGCCGGCCCACCCCAGCCCCCCAGCACCAGCAAGGCCAGCAGCGCGCATGCGGCCACCTGCGCCAGCAGCGCGCTGGCGATCAGGCGCCGGCGATCGCTGGTGTCGGCCAGCACGCCCGCGGGCAGCGCCAGCAGGAACATGGGCAGGAAAACCGCGGTCTGCACGAGCGCTGCGATGAAGGACGAACCGGTCAGCTCGACCATGAGCCAGGCAGCCGCCATGGACTGCATGCCGTTACCAAGAAAAAAGACGCCGCCGCAAAGCCAAAGCCCGCGAAAGGCGGGCTGGCGCAGGGGAGTCCAGATAGAGTGGCTGATCGACATAGGATCATTATTTCCCAGAACGAGTCGCTGTCAGCCGACTATCGCGCATGGCCGAGTTACAGCGCCCGCAAACGACGCTGTGCAGTGATCCGAGGTGAATTCCCGACAGACAGCATTGGGTTTGCGGATTCAGCCATTCGCTCTACCGGCCCCCCACATGGTCGCGGCTTCCGCAATAACCGTTTTCATCTCTGAACGACATCCACAAAAAAGCGGACCGAAGGCCGCCTTGTCAGCCAAGCACGAAAGGCCCGCTCAGACCGTCACTTCCTTGGCCGTCTGCGCGTACGCCTCGATCTGGTCGAAATTCATGCAGCGGTAGACCTTGGCGGGGTTTCAGGGTGATGTCTATGCCGTCCGCCTTGGCCGCCACCGCATCGGCATGCCTGCGTACCGCGTCTTCGTCGAGCGCATCAAGCTGCGCCGCTTCCGCCGTAAATCACGGCCACCTTGCCTTCAAGCAGCCTGTTTTTCGCCCTCGTGCCGGATGGCTGTCAGAGTTCGATCAGGGTCTTGAAGCCGCCCCAGAACATGCGTTTGCCGTCAAACGGCAGGGCCTTGGGGTCCATCATGCTGGCCAGGCGCGGGTCGCTCATCACCTTGGCATTGACGCTGTCACGGTGCTTGCGCGACTTGTAGGTGATCCACGAAAACACCACCACTTCCTCCGGCTTGAGCTTGACGCTCTGCGGAAAGGAGGTGTGCTTGCCGGGCTTGACGTCATCGGCGATGCATTCGGTGTATTCGAGTGCGCCGTGTTCGCGCCATATCTTGCCGGCCTTGCGCGCCATCTTCCGGTAGGCGTCAACGCTCCTGGCAGGAACAGGCACCACAAATCCATCAACGTAGCGGCTCATGGGAAGTCTCCTCGCGTGGGTGGTTAGAGGTCCAAAGATCGCCTGAGCACGGGAAGCGGAGAAGCTCCGCGGATCTTGTGTACGGCGCGCACAAGATACTAGCAAAGGAGATGGACAGCGTCCACATGAACGCCGGCAAGCCATGCGGCCCGCGCCCGCGGCGGCGCGGCGCCCCACAGTCCCCAAGCCTGCGCATCGGCAGCGCGCGAGAGGCCCTCAAGCGCTACCTATTTAATAGCTGATTACGCCCATGGCTATTGGGCCAGAGCCATTGTTGATGCGTATTTCCGCTGAATTTCCGTGGCGCAGGGCCGCCGGGCCCTGGCGCTCAGCCGCTGAAAACGTGCGCCTGCCCCGCCACGCTGATGCGTACCATGTCGCCGGTCGCCGGCGCGTGCAGGCCAGGGCTGTGCACCAGCAGCGGCGCGTCCCACGCCTCGCCATCCCGGGAGGCCAGCGGGACCGCGCCAGGGCCGCGCAAGAGCCGCACCGACAGCACACAGACTGACCCGCCAAAATCGGCATCGATCACTGCGCCGTAGCACGCCCCCGTGTCCGTTCCGTGCACCGCCACCTCCGCCGGGACCTGGACGACCTGCAATTGCTCGGGCCGCAGCATGATTTGCGCCGCACCGCTGCGCTGGCCGTCATTGACCGCAATGCGCCCCAGCGCGCAGTCGGCCCAGCCGCCCGCCAGCTGCGCCGGCAGCACAATGGTTTCGCCCAGAAAGCTGGCAATCGCCGCATCCCTGGGCCGCAGATACAGCTCAAGCGGACAGCCGGCCTGCACCAGCTGCCCCTCGCGCATGACGGCCACCTGGTCGGCAAACGACAGGGCTTCGGACTGGTCGTGGGTCACCAAAATGGTGGTGATGCCCGCGTTGCCCAGCAGCTGCGCCACGGCCTTGCGGGTGCTGGCGCGCAGGCCGGTGTCCAGCGCCGAAAAAGGCTCGTCCAGCAGCATCAGCCGGGGCCGCTGCGCCAGCGCCCGCGCCAGGGCCACGCGCTGCTGCTGGCCGCCGGAAAGCTCGTGCGGCCGGCGTGCCAGCATGGCGATGTCCAGGGCCACCATGTCCATCAGCTCGGCAATCCGTTCGGCGCGCTGCGGCGTGTTGCGGGGCAAACCAAAGCCGACGTTGTCGGCGACCGTCAGATGCGGAAACAGGGCGCCATCCTGCGGCACAAAACCAATGCCGCGCCGGTGCGCCGGCACCATGCCGGGCCCATCGGCCAGCAGCTGGCCGCCCAGGCTGACGCGGCCGGCGTCGGGCGCCTCAAAGCCGGCAATGATGCGCAGCAAGGTGGTCTTGCCCGAGCCCGAAGGCCCGACGATGGCGGTGCGGCTGCCGGCGGCCACGCTGAGGTCGATACCGCCCAGCACGGCCACCGGGCCGTAGTGTTTGTGTACCGCGTGAAGTTCAAGGGAGGTCATCGTCCGGCGGTCCGTTTTGATTGGGTGTAGAGCAGCCAGGTCATGGGCAGGGAAAGCAGGATCATGATCAGGGCATAGGGCGCGGCAGCGGCGTAGTCGATCTCGCTGCTGTAGGCCCAGAACGAGGTGGCCAGGGTGCGCGTGCCGTTGGGCGCCAGCATCAGGGTGGCGGTGAGTTCGTTGGTGATGCCCAGGCCGACCAGTGCCGCGCCGGCCGCGGCGGCCGGCGCGGCCAGGCGCAGGGTGACGGCCCACAGCGCCCGGGCCGGCGTATGCCCCAGGCTGCGGGCGGCATGCTCCAGTTCCACCGGTGCCTGGGCAATGCCGGTGCGCAGGCTGATCAGCGCGCGCGGCAAAAACATCAGCGCATAGGCCAGCAGCACCGTGACCGCCGTCTGGTAGATCGGCATGGCCACGCGCACCGTGACCGTCACCAGGGCCAGCGCCACCACCACGCCGGGCAGCGAGCCCACCAGGTAGTTGCAGGCCTCCAGCACGCGCTGCAGCCGCCCGGGTGAGCGAATCGAGAGCCAGGCCATGGGCACGGCGGCCAGCGTGGTCAGCAGCGCGCCGGCCAGCGCCAGCGCCAGCGTCTGGCCCACGGCGGGGACCATCTCGCCCAGCCGCCAGACCCCGGCCCCGCCGGCCGCCAGCCAGCGCACCAGCGTGACCAGCGGCACACCCAGCGCCAGCGCCGTGGTGAGGGCCGGCAGCAAGAGGCAAAGCCACGTGGCGCCGCCCAGGCGCCGCCGCTGCGGCAGCCGGGCAGCGCCGGTGCCGATGCGGGCGTAGCGTTCGTTGCCGCGGGCCGCCGACTCCAGCCCCAGCAGCGCAAAACAGCAGAGCACCAGCACGCCCGACAGCATGTTGGCCGCCACACCGTTGTAGGTGGACTGGAACTGGTCGACGATGGCGGTGGTAAAGGTGTCGAAGCGGATCATCACGTACAGGCCGTATTCGGCCAGCAGGTGCAGGCCGATCAGCAGTGAGCCGCCGCAAACGGCCAGCCGCAGCTGCGGCAGCACGACACGAGAGAACACGCCCCAGGGCCCCAGACCCAGCGAGGCCGCCGTGTCTTCCATGCCCGGGTCCAGCCGGCGCAGCGCCGCCGCTACCGGCAGATAAAGAAAGGGGAAATAGGCGATCACCGACACCAGCACGCCGCCCCACAAGCCATGCAGGCCGGGCACCACGGTGACCCAGGCATAGCTGTGCACAAAGGCCGGCACGGCCAGCGGCGCCACGGCCAGCCAGGCCCAGGTGCGCGCGCCGGGCAAATCGCTGCGCTCGGTCAGCCAGGCCAGCGCCACCGCGAGCAAGACGCATAGCGGCACGGTCAGGGCCACCAGCAGCCCCGTGTTGACCAGCAACTCGCCCACGCGGGGCCGGAAAATCAGGGCAGAGACGGTCTCCCACCCGGTCTGGAAAGCCACCCAGACCACAAAGCCCAGCGGCACCAAGGCCAGCAGGGACACGAGCAGCGCCGTGCTGGCCACCCACGACAGGGGCCAGCCGCGACGCGGCGTGCTGCGAACCAGCGGCAGGGTTTGGCTGAATACTGCGCCCGGCCCCCGGACGGCGGCATCGGCACTGGCAGGGAGGGGAATGGCACTCACAAAAAAGACAGTCAGGACGGGTAGGAGATGTTTTTTAAGCCTGCGCTGCGCCGACCACGAATGTCGGCGCAGCGCAGGGGGTGGCGTTCAGCTTCAGAGCAGGCCGGCCTGGGTCATCAGATCGGTGACCTTCTTGCTGTTGAGCTTGGACGGTTCGACCTTGGGGGCCTGCAAATCAGCCAGCGGCAACAGCTTGGGATGGGACTGTGCACCGACACCGACGGCGTACTCATAGGAGTCGCCGGTTTTCAGGATCTCCTGGCCGCCCTTGCCGGCCACCCATTGCACAAAGGCCTGGGCTTCGGGCTGGTGCTTGCTGGAAGCCAGCACGCCGGCGCCGGAGAGGCTCACGAAAGCGCCCGGATCCTGGTTGCGGAAGTAATGCACTTCGGTGTTGTTGCTGTTCTCGCCGGTCTTGGCCTGGTCGCCGACACGGTAGTAGTGGTAGATCACCCCGCCCTCGATCTGGCCCGCGTTGACGGCTTTGAGCACGACACCGTTGCCCTTGTAAAGCGTCGCATTGTCCTTCATGGCCTTGAGCCAGGCGGCGGTCTGCGCCTCGCCCTTGAGCTCAAGCAGCGCGCTGACGATGGCCTGGAAGTCGGCGCCGGCAGGCGATGCCGCCCAGCGGCCTTTCCAGCTCGGGCCGGCCAGGTCCATCATTGATTTGGGCAGCTGGGCCGGCGTGAGCTTGGCCTTGTTGTAGACGAACACGGTGCTGCGCGCGGCAATGCCCGTCCAGCGGCCATGCGAGGGACGGTAGTTGGCAGGCACCTCGTTCAGCGTGGCGGGGTTCAGCGGCGCAAACAGGCCGGCCGCATCGACGAGCGCCATCGCGGGCGAGTTTTCGGTGAGGAAAACGTCGGCCGGCGTGGCCTTGCCTTCCTGCACGATCTGGTTGCCCAGCTCGGTGTCGCCGCCATTGCGCAGGGTCACCTTGATGCCGGTCTCCTTGGTGAAGGCCTCGGCCCAGGCCTTGGTCAGGCTGGCGTGCTGCGCGTTGTAAACCACGATGCCTTCGGCGCTGGGCGTCGCGGCCGGCGCGGTTTGGGCCGAGGACGCCAGCGGCGCCCCCATCAAGGCCGTGCCCAGTGTCACGGCACTCGCAAGAGATGTAAAGGAAAATTTCATGAAATACCTTTGTTGTTAACCAGGATGGATCGGACGCATTGGGCAATTCGACTGACAGGCCCCGGCAACATCCGGGAAAGGCTGGAGCACCGCCATTAATGCGTAATACAAATACGAATTACTTGCATCTGTATCTTAACCGCTCCGGCGCCCAGATGTAAGCATGGATTCATGCCGCGGCGACCATTGGCCCGCACTGACAGTCGGAGTCAGGCGAAACAACAGGCAGGCTACTTTTCGCGGGGCTGTGCCGGCACATACCTCAAAGGCTCGTCGCCCACACGCAAATAGTTGACGACGCCCATGACATCGTCCACCAGCCAGACCGCCTGCTCCAGCGCCTGCGCCTGCTCGCGCGACTGGACGCAGCCCTTGAGCAGCACCAGACGACGTTCGCCCTGCACCCAGACGCTGGTGTCGTCGAAGCGGCCATCCAGGCGTATGTATTGGGCCACCCTGGGGATGATTTCCTGGTCGTACAGGTAGGAGTTGGCAAGCCGGCAGCGCCCGACGCGATAGCAGCTGCCACCGTGCTGCGTCCGCACATGGCCCGCTTCGCGCACCTCTTGCTCGGTGTACAGCGGCCCCTCGGGCACCGGGCACTGGGCGATGGCCGAGGTGACCTGAAGAAAGGGATCGTTGAATGCATTGGTGCGCTGCTCCTGAGCACTCAGGGGCAGCGCGCCAATCGCCGCGCACAGGAAGGTGAAAACGGATTTCTTCACGGAGTCACCTCCTGTGCGTCAACCGGGCTTCAAGCCAGCGCGCCGTCCTTGACCGTATCCGCCATATCGGTGTAATCCTTGACCTGGTCAAAGTTCAGGTACTGATAGATGGTGTCGCTGGCAGCGGTCAGCACGCCCATGTCGGTCAAGTACTCTTCACGCGTCGGTATGCGGCCCAGCTTGGAGCAGATGGCCGCCAGTTCGGCGGAACCCAGGTACACATTGGAGTTTTTACCGAGGCGGTTGGGGAAGTTGCGGGTGGACGTCGAGAACACGGTCGCGCCCTCCTTCACCTGCGCCTGGTTGCCCATGCACAGGCTGCAGCCGGGCATTTCCATGCGCGCGCCGGCGGAACCCAGCACGCCGTAGTGGCCTTCTTCGGTCAGCTGCTTGGCATCCATCTTGGTCGGCGGTGCCATCCAGAGCTTGACGGGAATGTCGCGCTTGTTTTCGAGCAGCTTGGAAGCGGCGCGGAAGTGGCCGATATTGGTCATGCACGAGCCGATGAACACTTCGTCGATCTTCGCTCCGGCCACGTCGCCCAGGGTCTTCACATCGTCCGGGTCGTTCGGGCAGGCCACGATGGGTTCGTGGATGTCGGCCAGGTCGATTTCGATCACGGCCGCGTATTCGGCATCCGCATCGGCCTTGAGCAGTTGCGGGTCGGCCAGCCAGGCTTCCATGGCGGCGATGCGGCGCTTGATGGTGCGCACGTCCGAGTAACCCGTGGCGATCATCCACTTGAGCATCGTGATGTTGCTGTTGATGTACTCGATGATGGGTTCCTTGTTCAGGTGCACCGTGCAACCACCGGCCGAGCGTTCTGCGGAAGCGTCGCTCAGCTCAAAGGCCTGTTCGACCTTCAGGTCCGGCAAGCCTTCGATTTCGAGAATACGGCCCGAGAAAATGTTCTTCTTGCCCTGCTTGGCCACTGTCAAAAGACCGGCCTTGATAGCGTAGAGCGGAATCGCATTGACCAGATCACGCAAGGTAATGCCGGGCTGCATTTCGCCCTTGAAGCGCACCAGCACGGACTCAGGCATGTCCAGCGGCATGACGCCGGTCGCTGCACCGAAGGCCACCAGGCCGGAACCGGCCGGGAAGCTGATGCCGATGGGGAAACGCGTGTGGCTGTCGCCGCCGGTGCCGACGGTGTCGGGCAGCAGCATGCGGTTGAGCCAGCTGTGGATGATGCCGTCACCGGGGCGCAATGGAATGCCGCCACGGTCGCTCATGAACTCCGGCAACTCGTGGTGCATCTTCACATCGACGGGCTTGGGATAAGCCGCGGTGTGGCAGAAGGACTGCATCACCAGGTCTGCGGAGAAGCCCAGGCAGGCCAGGTCCTTCAGCTCGTCGCGCGTCATCGGGCCGGTGGTGTCCTGCGAGCCCACAGAGGTCATCTTGGGTTCGCAGTAGGTGCCGGGACGCACGCCCTGGCCTTCCGGCAAGCCGACCGCGCGGCCCACCATTTTTTGCGCCAGGGTGAAACCACGGCCGTTGCTGGCCGGGTCCTGGGGCAGCCGGAACTGCGTGGAAACCGGCAGGCCCAGCGCCGCGCGTGCCTTGGCGGTCAAGCCACGGCCGACGATCAGGGGAATACGGCCACCGGCGCGCACTTCGTCAAACAGCACGTCACTTTTGAGCTTGAACTCGGCGATGACCTGGCCGTTCTTCAAGGCCTTGCCTTCGTAGGGACGCAGCTCGATTTCGTCGCCCATGGCCATCTGGCTCACGTCCAGCTCGATCGGCAAGGCGCCGGAGTCTTCCATGGTGTTGTAGAAGATCGGGGCAATTTTGCCGCCCAGGCAAACGCCGCCAAAGCGCTTGTTGGGCACGAAAGGAATGTCTTCGCCGGTGAACCACAACACGGAGTTGGTGGCGGACTTGCGCGAAGAGCCGGTGCCGACCACGTCGCCCACATAGGCCACGAGGTTGCCCTTGGCCTTGAGCTCTTCAATGAACTTGACCGGGCCGCGCTTGCCGTCTTCTTCGGGCGTCACACCGGGGCGGGCGTTCTTGTGCATCGCCAGGGCGTGCAGCGGAATGTCGGGGCGGCTCCAGGCGTCAGGCGCAGGCGACAAGTCGTCGGTATTGATTTCGCCAGCGACCTTGAACACGGTCAGCTTGATAGCTGCAGGCACTTCAGGGCGGCTGGTGAACCATTCGGCATCGGCCCAGCTTTGCAGCACGGCCTTGGCGTGCTTGTTGCCCTTGTCGGCTTTTTCCTTGACGTCGTGGAACTGGTCGAACATCAGCAGGGTGTTTTTCAGGCCGCTGGCCGCCTGCATGGCGACGCTGTCTTCGGCGTCGTCGAGCAACTCGATCATCGGGCTGATGTTGTAGCCGCCCAGCATGGTGCCCAGCAGCTGCGTGGCCTTTTCGCGCGAGATCAGCGCGCACTTTTCAGTGCCGTGCGCCACGGCGGCGAGGTAGCTGGCCTTGACCTTGGCCGCGTCATCCACGCCGGCCGGCACACGGTAAGTGATCAGTTCCACCAGAAACGCTTCTTCGCCCTGGGGCGGATTCTTCAGCAGCTCGATGACTTCACCGGTTTGCTGGGCCGTCAGCGGCAGCGGCGGAATGCCCAACAGCGCGCGTTCGGCGACGTGGTTGCGGTAGGTTGGCAAGAATTCAGACGACATGCGGGCTACTCCAGTGTTCAAAATTATTGGAAATTATGGGGAATCGTGGGGGTGAAAAATAAGACTTACTTGGCGGCAGCGGCGGGCTTGGGCGCATCCAGAATGCTGGGCGCCGGATTGAGCTTCAGGGCTTCGGCCACGGTGGCTTGCGCGGGGCTCATGCACTCATCGGCCAGGCGTATGCCCTGCTTCTGGTTCATCAGCATGGATTTGTTGGCCAGTTGCAGCCACACCGCGCCCGCCTTCTGGTCTTCCAGGCGGATGGCACCCGTGGAAGTCGCCACCGGGAACATGCGGTAGCGGAAATTCTTCCCCTGCATGTCGAAGTAGCCGGGGTTCTTGGGATCGGCGGTCAGCGTGATCGAGGCGCCGAGTTCGCAAGGCATATGGCCGACCTGCACGCGCTCGGCGATCGCCAACTCGGCGGGGGTCAGTGCCGCCTCGGCGGCCTCAATGCCTGCGGCCACGTTCTTGGCGGCGCTCTTGAGGTTGGTGCGGTTTGCGTTAACGGCGGGTTGCTTTTTGGCAACCGGCTTGGTGGCCTTGGTGCCGGCAGCAGCCGGTTTGGCGGTGTCGGTCGTGGTTTGCGCCATGGCCAGGCTGGAAGCGGCCACCAGGATGGTGGCGGCCAGGGTTGCGGTAAGGGTGGATTTCATACGGCTCTCGGGGGGTTGGTTGAAGCTCATTGAAGAGCGGCCTGAAAATACATCTGGGCCTCGGCAGGAAGCTGACGGCCCGTCTGGTGCGCGCGCTCCAGCACCTGCCAGAAATAGCGGTAACTCGCGCGGTCGTGCAACTTACCATCAAAACTAATGGGAGCCCAATCGGAACGGGCGGCGGCAGCTATTATTTTTGTAGCATCTTCGATCTCAGCCTCGCTGGGCGCAAACGCCTCCAGAATGGGACGGATCTGGTTCGGGTGAATGCTCCACATGCGGGTGTAGCCCAGTTCGCGGGCGGCACGGCGTGCGGCGCCGGTCATGGCCGCGGCGTCATTGAACTCGGTGACCACGCAATGTGAAGGCACCTTGCCGTGGGCATGGCAGGCCGAAGCAATCTCCAGCTTGGCGCGCAGCACCAGCGGATGGGTGAACTGGCCCTGGCTGCTCATGCCGTCGGCCGGAATCGCGCCACCATGGGCGGACACGAAATCCATCAGGCCAAAGCTCAGCGACTGCACCCGGGGGTGCGCGGCGATCTCGAAGGCGTTGCGCACCGCAAGCGGCGACTCGATCAGCACATGCAGCGGCAGGTTGCCGGCCGATGCGGCAAGCAGCGCCTGCTCGGCCCTGATCACGTCATCCACCGATTCCACCTTGGGAACCATGATGTGCGAAAGGTGGCGCGCCAGCTTTCCGGCAATGACGGCCATATCGGATTCGAAGGCGGGGTGGTCCACGGCGTGCACGCGCACGGCCACGCGGGCCTTTTCGCTGGCCAGCGCCGCCAGCGCCACCACCATGGCCGCATGCTCGGCTTCGCCACCGACAGGCGCACCGTCCTCGCAGTCCAGCGTCACGTCAAAAACGCAGGCGCCAAACTCTTGCATCATTTCGGCCTGCAATTGCAGGCTCTTGCGCATCCGCGCCTCCACACCGCTGTAATGGTCACAAACAGGCAAAAAAACCGTTGCGGCCTGAGCGCCAAGAAGGACTTCACGCGGATGTTTCATTAAATAAACGCCATCATTCAAATCGAGGCCAATAACTCAGTAACTTTCAGCGCCAGCCCAGGAGGGCATCCCTGGCAAGACACGGCAAGGCGCCTCGCAAAGCATGCCCGCCCAAACTGGCGCCGCCGGGATTACAGCAGATGCTTGACGCCGTCTTGCTCGCCCTGCAACTCGGCCAGGGTCTTGTTGATGCGCTCCTGGCTGAAGGCGTCGATCTCGAGACCTTCGACCAGCTTGTATTCGCCGTTCTCGCAGGTGACCGGGAAGCCGAACATGGTGTCCTTGGGAATGCCGTACTGGCCGTCCGAAGGGATGCCCATGGTGACCCACTTGCCATTGGTGCCCAGCGCCCAGTCGCGCATGTGGTCAATGGCGGCGTTGGCCGCCGAGGCAGCCGACGACAGGCCACGCGCCTCGATGATCGCGGCACCGCGTTTGCCGACGGTCGGCAGGAACACGTTGGCGTTCCATTCCTGGTCGTTGATCATCTTGGCCACGCTCTCGCCCTTGATGGTGGCGAAGCGGTAGTCGGCGTACATCGTGGGCGAGTGGTTGCCCCAGACGGTGAGTTTCTCGATGTCGGCCACGGCCTTGCCGGTCTTGGCGGCGATCTGGCTCAGGGCGCGGTTGTGGTCCAGGCGCAGCATGGCGGTGAAGTTCTTGCGTGGCAGGTCGGGCGCGCTCTTCATCGCGATGTAGGCGTTGGTGTTGGCCGGGTTGCCGACCACCAGCACCTTGACATTGCGGCTGGCGACGGCGTTGAGTGCCTTGCCCTGCGCCGTGAAAATGGCGCCGTTGACGGCCAGCAGCTCGGCACGCTCCATGCCGGGGCCGCGGGGACGCGAACCGACCAGCAGCGCGTAGTCCGCATCCTTGAAGGCGGTCATCGGGTCGCTGTGGGCTTCCATGCCGACCAGCAGCGGGAAGGCGCAATCGTCGAGCTCCATCATCACGCCCTTGAGCGCTTTTTGCGGGCCTTCAACAGGCACTTCGAGCAATTGCAGGATGACGGGCTGGTCCTTGCCCAGCATTTCGCCAGAGGCAATGCGGAACAGCAATGCGTAACCGATTTGGCCTGCGGCACCGGTGACGGCAACACGGACGGGTTTTTTGCTCATGACGAAACTCCAGGAAGGTTAAAAATCGGTTGAATCAGTGTGGTGAGGCAGTGGGCATTGGCCAGGGACTTTTCGGGACAGATACCGGCAGGTTATTCACCTGCATAAACACCCCGAAGCGAACCGGCTGCGCCGTGGGCTCAGCCGAAGATTTTACGCTCGAAAAACGCGGCGCGTCAATTTGTCTTATGTCTTATATAAGATATGATAGGAACAGGCTCTTCCGCTGCGCCACTGGCGCGCCAAAGCACCATTTTTAACCCGCTTTACGCATGGCAACCACCCCCTTCCCACTGACCGACACCCTCGCAACCGCCGGCGAGACCGGTACGGTTGCGGGCGTGACGCCGGCCTTCAGCCCGCTGTACCAGCAGATCAAGGTCCTGATTTTGCAAAGCCTGCAGGCGGGCGAGTGGAAACCCGGCGAATTGATTCCCAGTGAGATGGACCTGGCTGCGCGTTTTCGCGTCAGCCAGGGCACGGTGCGCAAGGCGATCGATGAACTCGCTGCCGAAAACCTGGTGGTGCGCCGCCAGGGCAAGGGCACCTTCGTCGCCACCCACGCCGAGCACCATGTGCAATACCGCTTCCTGCGCCTGATGCCCGACAGCGGAGACGCCAACAGCGAAGGGCCGGCCGAACGCCAGATCATCGACTGCAAACGCCTACGCGCGCCGGCAGACATCGCCCGGCCGCTGGCCCTGCGCACCGGCGATGCCGTGCTGCAATTGCGCCGCGTGCTGGCCTTTCAGGGCACGCCCACCATTCTGGAAGACGTCTGGCTGCCCGGCGGCCCCTTCAAGGGCATGACGGCCGAGCGACTGGCCACTTACCGCGGCCCCATGTATGCCTTGTTTGAAACCGAATTTGGCGTGCGCATGGTGCGCGCCGGAGAAAAAATCCGCGCGGTGGCCGCTGACGCAGCTTCCGCCGAACTGCTGAAGGTGCCGGTGGGTGAGCCGCTTTTGAGCGTGGAACGCATCGCCTACACCTACAACGACCTGCCCATGGAACTGCGCCGCGGGTTGTACCGCACCGATACCCATCATTACAAAAATGAGCTTAGTTGACGGGAATTCTCAAGATGCACAATCGGTTCCTCAGCCGCTTGCTGCATTGCAATAGAATTTGAAGGTTTTAGCTGTAATTGCAATTCCCGGTTACCACCCAGTTACACCCACGAAAGTCCAAAAATGACAGAGCTGGCATCCAAACAGCGTCCCAAGCGGCCTGAATTCCGCAACATCAACGCCTTCACCGACCTTCCCGGTTACCGCCTCCCTCTTGCAGGCATTGTCTCCATCCTCCACCGCATCAGCGGGGCCATCATGTTTCTCCTGATGCCCTTCATCATCTGGATGTTCGACACCTCGATTTCTTCTGAAATCTCGTTTGCCAAATTCAAGTCGGCTTTCAACATCGGCATGCTGGGCCTGCCCGGCTTTCTGTGGAAGCTGGTCGCGCTGGCCTTGATCTGGGCGTATCTGCACCACTTCATCGCCGGCCTGCGCCACCTGTGGATGGATACCAGCCACGCGGCCGTCAGCAAGGAGTTCGGCAAATCGTCGGCCGCCTTCACACTGGTCGTCAGTGTGGCCCTCACGCTCATCCTGGGCGCGAAACTGTTTGGCCTTTACTAATTAGAAGAAGCACACCATGTCTGTTAACTACGGATCCAAACGCATCGTTGTCGGCGCTCACTACGGTTTGCGCGACTGGCTGGCCCAGCGCGTCACCGCGGCCCTGATGGCCCTCTTCACCCTGCTCGTTCTGGCCCAGGTGATTTTCAGCAAAGGCCCCATCGGCTACGACCAGTGGGCCGGCATTTTCTCGGCCCAGTGGATGAAGGTGCTGACCTTCACCGTCATCCTTGCCCTGCTCTACCACGTGTGGGTCGGCATGCGCGACATCTGGATGGACTACATCAAGCCTGTGTGGCTGCGGTTGCTCCTTCAGGTCTTTACCCTCGTCTGGCTGGTCGCTTGCGCTGGCTGGGGCATTCAGGTCCTGTGGCGCCTCTAAGCCCCCTCTGGCCGCATCCCACTATCGAGACTCCCAAACATCATGACCGCTACTTCCAAACTTCCCAAGCGCAAATTTGACGTCGTCATCGTCGGTGCCGGTGGCTCCGGCATGCGCGCTTCGCTGCAACTGGCCCGCGCCGGCCTGAACGTGGCCGTGCTCTCCAAAGTGTTCCCGACACGCTCGCACACCGTCGCCGCGCAGGGCGGCATTGGCGCCTCCCTGGGCAACATGTCCGAAGACAACTGGCACTACCACTTCTACGACACCGTCAAGGGCTCCGACTGGCTTGGCGACCAGGACGCGATCGAATACATGTGCCGTGAAGCGCCCAAGGTCGTGTACGACCTGGAGCACATGGGCATGCCTTTTGACCGCAACCCGGACGGCACGATTTACCAGCGCCCCTTCGGCGGCCACACCGCCAACTACGGCGAAAAGCCCGTCCAGCGCGCCTGCGCCGCGGCTGACCGCACCGGTCACGCCATGCTGCACACGCTGTACCAGCAAAACGTCAAGGAAAAGACCAGCTTCTTCGTGGAGTGGATGGCCATGGACCTGATTCGCGACGCCGATGGCGACGTGGTCGGTGTCACCGCCATTGAAATGGAAACCGGCGACGTGCATATTTTCGAAGCCAAGACCACCCTGCTGGCCACCGGCGGTGCGGGCCGTATTTTTGCCGCGTCGACCAACGCCTTCATCAACACCGGCGACGGCCTGGGCATGGCGGCACGCGCCGGCATCCCCCTGGAAGACATGGAATTCTGGCAGTTCCACCCCACCGGCGTGGCCGGTGCCGGCGTGCTGCTGACCGAAGGCTGCCGCGGCGAAGGCGCCATTTTGCGCAACAGCAATGGCGAACGCTTCATGGAGCGTTATGCGCCCACCCTGAAAGACCTGGCGCCACGCGACTTCGTGTCGCGCTCCATGGACCAGGAAATCAAGGAAGGCCGTGGCTGCGGCCCCAACAAGGATTACATCCTGCTGGACATGACCCACCTGGGCGTGGACGCGATCGCCAAGCGCCTGCCGTCGGTGCTGGAAATCGGCCACAACTTTGCCAACGTCGACATCACCAAGGAAGCCATTCCCGTGGTGCCCACCATCCACTACCAGATGGGCGGCATTCCGACCAACATCCACGGCCAGGTGGTCACGCAAAACGCCAACAACGAAAGCGTTGTCGTCAACGGCCTCTACGCCGTGGGCGAATGCTCCTGCGTGTCAGTGCACGGCGCCAACCGGCTGGGCACCAACTCCCTACTCGACCTGCTGGTGTTTGGCCGCGCGGCCGGCAACCATATTGTTGAATTCAACAAGACCAACGCCACGCACAAGGCCCTGCCAGCCGATGCGGCTGACCAGACCCTGGCCCGCATCGCCCGCCTGGACAACGCCACCGGCGGCGAATACGCCCAGGACGTGGCCAACGACATCCGCGCCGCCATGCAGCAGCACGCTGGCGTGTTCCGCACCCAGGCCATCATGGACGAGGGCGTGGCGAAAATCGCCGAACTGCGCGAGCGCGTCAAGAACATCGGCCTGAAGGACAAGTCGAAGATCTTCAACACGGCACGCACCGAGGCCCTGGAAGTCGAAAACCTGATCGAAGCCGCGCAAGCGACCATCGTGTCGGCCGCCGCCCGCAAGGAAAGCCGTGGCGCGCACTCGGTCGATGACTACGGCGATACGCCCGAACATCCCAACGGCCGCAACGACACCGACTGGCACAAGCACACCCTGTGGTACAGCGAAGGCAACCGCCTGGCTTACAAACCCGTGCAGATGAAGCCGCTGACCGTCGAGTCCGTGCCGCTGAAAACGCGTACGTTCTAAACACGGCCCTGCGACGAAAAGAAGCGAGAACCCACATGACCAAACGCACATTCCAGATCTACCGCTACGATCCAGATACCGACGCGAAGCCGTACATGCAAACCATCGAGGTTGAACTCGACGGTCATGAGCGCATGCTGCTGGACGCCCTGATGAAACTCAAGGCGCAAGACCCCACCATCAGCTTCCGCCGCTCCTGCCGCGAAGGTGTTTGCGGCTCGGACGCCATGAACATCAACGGCAAGAACGGTCTGGCCTGCCTGACCAACATGCGCACGCTCAAGGGCACCATCGTGCTCAAGCCGCTGCCCGGCCTGCCGGTGGTGCGCGACCTGATCGTCGACATGACGCAGTTCTTCAAGCAGTACAACTCGATCAAGCCCTACCTGATCAACGACAACCTGCCGCCCGAAAAAGAGCGCCTGCAAAGCCCCGAAGAGCGCGAAGAGCTCAATGGTCTTTACGAGTGCATCCTGTGCGCCAGCTGCTCCACCTCCTGCCCCAGCTTCTGGTGGAATCCCGACAAGTTCGTGGGCCCGGCCGGCCTGCTGCAGGCCTACCGCTTCCTGGCGGACAGCCGCGACGAAGCCACCGAGGAGCGCCTGGACAACCTGGAAGATCCGTACCGCCTGTTCCGCTGCCATACCATCATGAATTGCGTCGATGTTTGCCCCAAGGGCTTGAACCCGACCAAGGCAATCGGCAAAATCAAGGAGATGATGGTCCTGCGGACGGTCTGATCGCGCTTTCTCACACGCTCTCATGAACACCACCGACGAGCTGCTCGACGAGCGGGGTTTAAGCAAGCTGAAGTGGCGTTGCCGCCGCGGCCTGCTGGAAAACGACCTGCTGATCGAAAGGTTCTTTCTTCGTCACGAGGCCACACTCAGCGTCAGGCAGGCCAAAGGCCTCAATGATCTGATGGACTTGTCTGACAATGATTTGCTGGACCTTCTGTTAAAAAGGAAGGAACCCGGCCAACTCTCTGATGCAGAAGCACAGACCTGTGCCTCTACGTCGGAGGCGCTTGAAGTTTTAGACTTGTTGCGCCCCGCAGCACCGGCCCGCTGAGTCCGTGCTTGTGCCAATTTGATATGAAAGAAAGAAGCGAGAAATGAAGCTAGCTGACAACAAAGCCACCCTGTCCTTCAGCAATGGCAGCCCCAGCGTCGATTTGCCGGTGTATCACGGCAGTGTGGGCCCGGATGTCGTGGACATTCGCAAGCTGTATGCCCAGACCGGCATGTTCACCTATGACCCCGGTTTCCTGTCGACGGCGGCCTGCCAGTCCGCCATCACCTACATCGACGGCGACAAGGGCGAACTGCTGTACCGCGGCTACCCCATCGAGCAACTCGCCACCAACTGCGACTACCTCGAAACCTGTCACCTCCTGCTGTACGGAGAGCTGCCCAATACCGACCAGAAAAAAGATTTCGTCCACCGCGTGACCAACCACACCATGGTCAACGAGCAGATGCAATTCTTCCTGCGCGGTTTCCGCCGTGATGCGCACCCCATGGCCATCATGACCGGCCTGGTCGGCGCCCTGTCGGCCTTCTACCATGACAGCACCGACATCAACAATCCGGAGCACCGCGAAATTGCGGCCATCCGCCTGATTGCCAAGATGCCTACGCTGGTCGCCATGGCCTACAAGTACACCGTGGGCCAGCCCTACATGTACCCCAAGAACAACCTGAGCTACGCCGGCAACTTCCTGCACATGATGTTTGCCACGCCCTGCGAGGAGTACAAGGTCAACCCGGTGCTCGAGCGCGCACTGGACCGCATCTTCATCCTGCACGCCGACCACGAGCAGAACGCGTCGACCTCGACGGTGCGCCTGTGCGGCTCGTCGGGCACCAACCCGTTTGCCGCCATCGCGGCCGGCGTGGCCTGCCTCTGGGGCCCGGCGCACGGCGGCGCCAACGAAGCGGCGCTCAACATGCTGGGCGACATCCAGAAAAACGGCGGTGTCGAGAAAATCGGCGACTTCATCAAGCAGGTGAAAGACAAGAACTCCGGCGTCAAGCTGATGGGCTTTGGCCACCGTGTGTACAAGAACTACGACCCGCGCGCCAAGCTGATGCAGGAAACCTGCAAGGAAGTGCTGCAGGAGATGGGCCTCGAAAACGACCCGCTGTTCAAGCTGGCCATGGCCCTGGAAAAGATTGCATTGGAAGACGATTATTTTGTCTCCCGCAAGCTCTACCCCAACGTCGACTTCTACTCCGGCATTGTGCAGCGCGCCATCGGCATTCCCGTGCCGCTGTTCACCGCGATCTTCGCGCTGGCCCGCACGGTGGGCTGGATCGCCCAGCTCAACGAAATGATTGGCGACCCCGAGTACAAGATCGGCCGTCCGCGCCAGCTGTTCACCGGCTCGACGCCGCGTGACGTGAAGCCCATGGCCCAGCGTTAAGCCGTCCCGGTAGTTAGCGCTTGACCCAAGCCCGCCAGATGGTCACATCGGCGGGCTTTTAAACGTCTGAGCGCTATGGTTTCAATAGCTGACTGCACCCATCTGGCTTAGGCCGAACCCATAAAACATCCAGAATATTCCGAAAACCCTTTCCGGGCTCGGCAGCAGACAGCCATTCCGGCAAGTCAGCCATCTCGCTTTGCGATGACAAAATCGGGAATAAAGGCTCAAAATAGCAATCCATCGCCAAATGCGATGACGTTACGCCCATGCCCACCAAAAGCTCAGAACGCAATTTCGCCCGCCGCATCGACCTGACCTCGCTTCAGCTCTTTGTGGCCGTGTGCGAGCTCGGCAGCATAGGCAAGGCGGCGGAGCGCGAGTTCATCGCCGCCTCAGCCGTGAGCAAACGCCTCTCCGACCTGGAAGCCACGCTGGACACGCCGCTGCTGTATCGCCACACGCGGGGCGTTGACCTGACCCCGGCCGGCGAAAGCCTGCTGCACCATGCGCGCTCGGTGCTGTTCAGCCTGGAAAAAATGCAGGGCGAGCTCAGCGAATACGCCGACGGCGTGCGCGGCCATGTGCGCGTGCACGCCAGCATCTCGGCCATCGTGCAGTTCCTGCCTGAAGACCTCGGCGCCTTTATCCGCCGGCACGCCGAAATCAAGATCGACCTGGAAGAGCACCTCAGCACCGAGGTGGTCCGCGCCGTGCAGGAGGGCGCCGCCGACCTCGGCATCTGCAACACGGCGCACGGCACGGGCGAGCTGCAGACACAGCCCTACCGCAGCGATAAATTGGTGCTGATTGTGCCCAGAGGGCACGAGTTGTGCGGGCAAGGTGCTATTAATTTTGCAGCGGCGCTGGATTACGACCAGGTCGGCCTGCATTCCAACAGCTCGATTTACCTGGCCATGCGGCAGGCCGCCGCCGCCGTCGGCCGAACCATCAGGCTGCGCATCCACGTCACCGGCCTGGACGCCATGTGCCGCATGATCCACAACGGCCTGGGCGTGGGCGTGATGCCGCAGCGCGCCTTTGAGCTCATGCACGGCGTGGGCGAACTGGAATCCGTCGCATTGCTGGATGACTGGGCGACGCGCCAGATCCAGCTGGTGGCGCGCGATTTCTCCACCCTGCCCCTGACCGCCCGGCTGCTGGTCGACCACCTGACGCAGCATCCGCCACCCCGGCTCCGGCCCGCCGCCGCCACGGTGGAACTGGCCCCCTCACCCGCCTAAAATCATCAGCAAACCACGAAGAGACCACGAAGGAAAACACATGGGACGCACCCTTTACGACAAGATCTGGGACGAGCACGTCGTTCACACCGAAGAAGACGGCACGACCATTCTCTACATCGACCGCCACCTGGTGCACGAAGTCACCAGCCCACAAGCCTTTGAAGGCCTGCGCGAAGCCGGCCGCAAGGTCTGGCGCATCAGCTCCATCGTCGCCACCGCCGACCACAACACGCCCACCACCGGCTGGGAGCGGGGCTACGACGGCATCGCCGACCCGATCAGCAAAGAGCAGATCACCACGCTGGACGCCAACATCAAGGAATTCGGCGCGGCGGCCTTCTTCCCCTTCCTCTCCAAACGCCAGGGCATCGTGCATGTGATAGGCCCCGAAAACGGCGCCACCCTGCCCGGTATGACCGTGGTCTGCGGCGACTCGCACACCTCCACCCACGGCGCTTTCGGCGCGCTGGCCCACGGCATAGGCACCAGCGAGGTCGAGCATGTCATGGCCACGCAAACCCTGCTGGCCAAAAAAGCCAAAAACATGCTCGTGAAGGTCGAAGGCACCCTGGCCAGGGGCTGCACCGCCAAGGACATCGTGCTGGCCATCATCGGCAAGATCGGCACCGCCGGCGGCACCGGCTACACGATTGAATTCGCCGGCTCGGCCATACGCGCGCTCAGCATGGAAGGCCGCATGACGGTCTGCAACATGGCCATTGAAGGCGGTGCACGCGCCGGCCTGGTGGCCGTGGACCAGAAAACCATTGACTATGTGAAAGGCCGCCTGCTGGCCCCCACCGGCGCGGAATGGGACATGGCCGTGCAGTACTGGGCCACGCTGCATTCCGACGCCGATGCGAAATTCGACACTGTGGTCGAGCTCGACGCCAGCCAGATCCTGCCGCAGGTCACCTGGGGCACCTCGCCCGAGATGGTGCTCTCGATTGAAGACCGGGTGCCCGATCCCGGCAAGGAAAAAGACGCCAACAAGCGCGGCGCCATCGAACGCGCGCTCACCTACATGGGTCTTCAGCCCGGCAAGGCGCTGAACGACCTCTACATCGACAAGGTGTTCATAGGCTCCTGCACCAACAGCCGCATTGAAGACATGCGCGAGGCCGCGGCGGTCGTCAAGAAGCTGGGCCAGAAAGTGGCCAAAAACGTCAAACTGGCCATGGTGGTGCCGGGCTCGGGCCTGGTCAAGGAACAGGCCGAGCGTGAAGGCCTAGACAAAATTTTCACGGCCGCCGGCTTTGAGTGGCGCGAACCCGGCTGCTCCATGTGCCTGGCCATGAATGCCGACCGGCTGGAGCCGGGCGAGCGTTGCGCCTCCACCAGCAACCGCAACTTTGAAGGCCGGCAAGGCGCCGGTGGCCGTACCCACCTCGTCAGCCCGGCCATGGCCGCGGCGGCCGCCGTGCACGGCCACTTTGTCGATATCCGCAAATTTGTCTGAGGAAACTGTAGGAGAACCCGATGAAAAAGATCAGCTCACTGCTCATGATTGCCCTCACCGTGTTGCCCGCCCTGCTGCTGGGCGGCTGCAACACCATGAAGGGCTTCGGCCAGGACGTGCAGCGTGCCGGCACCGCCGTTGAAAACGCGGCCAAGAAATAAGCACCAGACCCATGAAAAACTTCACCGTACACAAAGGCCTCGTGGCCCCCATGGACCGCGAGAACGTCGACACCGACGCCATCATTCCCAAGCAGTTCCTCAAGTCGATCAAAAAAACCGGCTTTGGCGTGAACCTGTTTGACGAATGGCGCTACCTGGACGCCGGCTTTCCCGGCCAGGACCCGGCCGGCCGCAAGCCCAACCCCGACTTCGTGCTGAACCAGCCGCGCTACGCCGGCGCCTCCATCCTGCTGGCGCGCAAGAATTTCGGCTGCGGCTCTTCGCGCGAGCACGCACCCTGGGCGCTGGACCAGTTCGGTTTTCGCGCCATCATCGCGCCCAGCTACGCCGACATCTTTTTCAACAACAGCTTCAAGAACGGCCTGCTGCCCATCGTCCTGCCCGAGGCGCAGGTGGCCCAGCTGTTTGACGAAACGCTGGCCTTTCCCGGCTATCAGCTCACGATTGATCTGGAGCGCCAGGTCATCGTCAAACCCCAAGGCGAAGAACTGCCCTTTGAGGTGCAGGCCTTTCGCAAATACTGCCTGCTCAATGGTTTTGACGACATCGGCCTGACCCTGCGCCAGAGCGACAAGATCAAGGCCTTTGAAGCCGAGCGCCTGGCGAAAAAACCCTGGCTGGCCCACACGCTGGTGGGCTGAGCATCTCGCCTCCATTTACCGATCAAATCGTGCTCCAGCCCTTGGCTGGCCTGCGCATATAGCTATCAAAACAAGAGTATTCAATGAAAATCGCAATTCTTCCCGGTGATGGCATAGGCACCGAAATCGTCGCCGAGGCCGTCAAGGTCTTGAAGGTTCTGGACCTGAAGTTCGAAACCGAGAGCGCGCTGGTCGGCGGCGCCGCCTACGAGGCCCATGGTCACCCGCTGCCCGAGAGCACGCTCAAGCTCGCCAAGCAAGCCGACGCCATCCTGTTTGGCGCAGTCGGCGACTGGAAATACGACAAGCTGGACCGCCCGCTGCGCCCCGAGCAGGCGATTCTGGGCCTGCGCAAAAACCTGGGCCTGTTCGCCAATTTCCGCCCGGCCATCTGCTATGAGCAGCTCACACACGCCTCCAGCCTCAAGCCCGAGCTGGTGGCCGGCCTGGACATCCTCATCATCCGCGAGCTGACCGGCGACATCTACTTCGGCCAGCCACGCGGCCGCCGCGTCGCCACCGACGGCCACTTCCCGGGTTCGGAAGAGGCTTTCGACACCATGCGCTACTCGCGCCCGGAAATCGAGCGCATCGCCCATGTCGCCTTCCAGGCGGCGCGCAAACGCGGCAAGCGCGTCACCAGCGTCGACAAGGCCAATGTGCTGGAAACCTTCCAGCTCTGGAAAGACGTAGTCACCGAAGTCGGACTGCAATACCCCGACGTGGCGCTGGACCACATGTATGTGGACAACGCAGCGATGCAGCTGGTCAAGGCGCCGAAAAAATTCGACGTCGTGGTCACCGGCAATATGTTCGGCGACATCCTGTCCGACGCCGCCGCCATGCTGACCGGCAGCATCGGCATGCTGCCCTCGGCCAGCCTCAACGACAAAAACCAGGGCCTCTACGAGCCCAGCCACGGCAGCGCGCCCGATATTGCCGGCAAGGGCGTGGCCAATCCGCTGGCCACCATTTTGAGCGCCGCCATGATGTTGCGTTTCAGCCTGAATCAGCCGGAAGCCGCCGCACGCATCGAAAAAGCCGTGGACACGGTGCTGAGCCAGGGCCTGCGTACACCCGACATCTACAGCGAAGGCACGACCAAAGTGGGCACCGTTGAGATGGGCGACGCCGTGGTGAAGGCCCTGGGCTGACGTTTTTTCGCTGCAAACCACCACCAGCCGGTGGTTTGCAAAGGCCTTCAAGCCAGCGCAAAGACAAGCTTGGCTACAATATCGCTTATGTGTAAAAGCTCCGCTTTCTCCTGCTTCCCCGCCGCCCCGCGTGCGGGAAGCCGAGCGCCGGTTTTTGCCCAGATCACCAAAACGACCACCATTAAAGGCTGACAAGCCCGGTTCGTCGTGCCCGCTGGCTCGATGAGCCGGACCAAAAAGCCGTATTTCGTACTTTTTGAAGGGCAATCCCATGAAACTCTCAGGCAATCTCACAGGACTCGTCGGCTGGCGCGGCATGGTCGGCTCGGTGTTGATCGACCGCATGCAGGCCGAAGGCGACTTCGAGCTGATCGAGCCGGTTTTCTTCTCAACCTCCAATGCCGGCGGCAAGGCCCCGGCCCAGGCGAAGAACGAAACCACCCTCAAGGACGCCTACGACATCGAGGCGCTCAAGAAGTGCGACATCATCATCACGGCGCAAGGCGGCGACTACACCTCGGAAATCTTCCCCAAGCTGCGCGCTGCCGGCTGGAAAGGCCACTGGATTGACGCCGCCTCCACCCTGCGCATGAATGACGACGCCGTCATCATCCTGGACCCGGTCAACCTGCCCGTCATCAAAAATGCCATGGCCAAGGGCGGCAACAACTGGGTGGGCGGCAACTGCACGGTCAGCTGCATGCTGATGGGCGTGGGTGCGCTGTACAAGGCCGGCCTGGTCGAGTGGATGACCAGCATGACCTACCAGGCGGCATCGGGCGGCGGCGCTCAGCACATGCGCGAGTTGCTGACCCAGTTCGGCACGCTCAACAGCGAGGTCAAGGCCCTGCTGGACGACCCGAAATCGGCGATTCTGGAAATCGACCGCCGCATCCTGGCCAGGCAGCAGTCGCTGTCAGCCAGCGAAACCGCCAACTTTGGCGTGCCACTGGGCGGCTCGCTGATCCCCTGGATCGACAAGGACCTGGGCGACGGCATGAGCAAGGAAGAATGGAAAGGCGGCGCCGAGACCAACAAGATCCTGGGCCAGGGCGCAGCCTTTGGCACGGCCGAAACGCCGGTCGACGGCTTCTGCGTGCGCATAGGCGCCATGCGCTGCCACAGCCAGGCACTGACCTTCAAGCTCAAGAAAGACGTTCCGCTGGCCGACATCGAAGCCATGATCGCGACCGACAACGACTGGGTCAAGGTCGTGCCGAATACGCGCGAAGCCTCCATCAAGGACCTGACGCCGGTGGCTGTGACCGGCACCATGCAAATTCCGGTCGGCCGCCTGCGCAAGCTGGCCATGGGACCGGAATACCTGGGCGCGTTCACCGTCGGCGACCAGCTGTTGTGGGGTGCGGCCGAGCCACTGCGCCGCATGCTGCGCATCCTGCTTCAGGCCTGAACTTTGTAACTACGGGTGACCGCTCCCATGAGCGCGTCACTCGTAACTGCTTGTCACCGGACGTTGTGGTCAGGCAACAATCGAAACTGGCAAATTGATGCCAATTCACGACGCCAATACTTAAGTGGAGTCTTAGCTTGTCAGCCTAATGCCTTGATGTTAAGGTTGTTTTTCGAAAATTCGCATTGAGGTTTTTGTGCGCATCAGCAGAACAAAGTTACAAGCAGACCGAGCGCTGGAGGCTCCAAACCCCATGAATAACCAAGGTCGTTGGCGTATTGGCGCCCTGGCAACCGCCATTGCCTTGCTGGGCAGTCTGGCTGCTTTTGAAGCTCATGCGCTGGCGCTGGGTCGCATCACTGTTCAATCGGCGCTGGGTGAGCCCCTTCGTGCGGAAATCGACATTGCAGACATCAACGCCAACGAAGCCGCCAGCCTGAAGGCTGGCGTGGCCTCACCCGAAGCCTTCAAGGCGGCCGGGTTTGAATACAGCGCTGTCGTGGCGGGCCTTGAAGTCAATTTGCAGCGCCGGCCAGACGGCCGGTCTTATCTGCGCCTGACCAGCAACCGCCCCGTGACCGAGCCTTTCGTGGACCTCATCCTCCAGGCGAATTGGGCGTCCGGACGCGTCACTCGCGACTACACCATGCTGTTTGACCCGCCCAGCCTGCGCGCCAACAGCGCCAGCGCGGCGGTGGCGCCCACGGCCCCGGCTCTGTCGCGGCCGGCAGCCCCCACCACTGCGCCGGCCCGGATCAGCCAGCCATCGGCCCCCAGCCCGGCCACGGTGACCAAAGCCCTTGTGGCGCCAGCCAGCCCGGTTGAAAAAAACCCGGCTGCCGAGCATCAGGTGACGGTCAAAGGCGGCGACACCGCTGGAAAAATTGCCGCGCGGAACAAACCGGCCAGCGTGTCGCTGGACCAGATGTTGCTGGCCCTGCTCCGAAGCAACCCCGACGCCTTCATTGGCGGCAACGTCAACCGGATCAAGTCCGGCGCGGTGCTGGATGTTCCCAGCGCCGAAGCGGCCAGCGCCATTTCTGCCAGCGAAGCCACGCAAACCATCGTGGCCCAAAGCAAGGATTTCAACGCCTTCCGCCGCCGGCTGGCCGAGGGAGCACCAACCACGCAAGTCACCAGCGCCAATCGTCAGGCCGCCGGCAAGGTGCAAGCCAGTGTGGAAGACCACGCGCCGGCCAATGCCACACCTGACAGGTTGACGCTGTCCAAGGGTGCGGTCCAGGGCAAGGCGGGCACGCCGACCGAAGACCAGATCGCCAAGGACCGGCAGGCCAAAGACAGTTCAGCCCGCGTCGCGGAGCTGTCCAAAAACATCAGTGACCTCAACAAGCTGGCAGGCGTGCCATCCGTAGCCCCGGCCGCAACGCCAGCGGCGGCGGCCGCCCAAGTGCCTGGCGTGGCCGTGCCCGCACCCGCCAGCCTGCCGGCAGCCC
>NZ_BCYO01000024.1 GCF_001598235.1 Polaromonas jejuensis NBRC 106434
GCAACCCGGTCAAATTATTTTTTGACTTTTTCTGCCGCCTGACCGCTTGGCAATCAGCACTTTCGTTTCCAGCAGAGCCTTGAATTCTATACCGATTTTTAAGTCCCGGTCAATTTTTCAAGATCTTTTTTCTACCCTCACACCGCTTTCGCGGCTTGCGCACTTCGCATTGGCTTTGTGCACTGTGTTCAGCAGAGCCAGCGACTATAGCACGGCTGTTTCCGCCTTGTAGGGCCTAGAGGGAAATTTTAGACCTGAACCTCATTCAGCGCCAGGGGAAGCTTGCGCAAGCGCTTGCCTGTCAGCGCAAACAGCGCATTGGCCACCGCCGGCGCCAGCGGCGGTACGCCCGGCTCCCCCACACCACCCGGCGGCCGGGTACTGGGAAGCACATGTGTTTGCACCCATGGCGCCTGCGCCAGTGGCAGCATGGGGTAATTGGGGAAGTTTTTCTGCTGGACCACGCCCTCATGGATATCGACCTGGCCGTGCAGCGCTGCCGTCAGGGCAAACACCACGGCGCTTTCCATTTGCTGCGCCACGATGCCGGGATTCACCACGGTGCCGCAATCGATCGCGCACACCACATGGTGCACCCGGGGTGCTCCGTTCGACAAAGACACTTCCACGACCTGCGCCACGATGGAGCCAAAGGACTCATGCAAGGCCACGCCTCGCGCCCGGCCCGCAGGGAGCGGCCCGCCCCAGCCCGCCTTGCCGGCGGCCAGGTCCAGCACCGCCAGATGCCTGGGCGCCTCCTTTAACAAGGCGCGCCGGAAGGCCAGGGGATCCTGCCTGGCGTCCCACGCCAGCTCGTCCATGAAGCTTTCCGAGAAGAAGGCATTGTGCGAATGCCCGACCGAACGCCAAAAGCCGACTGGCACGCCCATGCGGGTCGCCACATGCGACATCTTCTGGCTGGCAAAGCCGTAAGGCAGGTCAAACAGGCCCTCGGCGGCGCTTTTGTCGGGGATCTCAACCGGCCCGCTCAATGCGGGAAGGCCCCGCTCCAGCCAGCGCGGGGTGATGGCATCGCCCGCGGACCGGATGCGCAGGCTGCTCACCCGTCCCTCGGCATCCATCGCCGCGCGCAGCAGGGCGACCTGCATGGGCCGGTAAAAGTCATGCGTGGTGTCTTCTTCACGCGACCAGATCAGTTGCACCGGACGGCCGCCGCACTCCATGGCCACGCGCACGGCCTGGGCCACAAAGTCGACTTCCAGCCGCCGGCCAAAGCCGCCGCCCAGCAAGGTCACGGTCAGACTCACATCTGCCAACGCCACCCCGGCCACCCGCGCCGCGATGGCCGCCGCCATTTGCGGCACCTGCGTGGGCACCCAGAGGCGCACCTTGCCGTCCTTGACCTGGGCCGTGCAGTTCATGGGCTCCAGCGTGGCATGGGCCAGATAGGGGGCGCGGTACATTGCCTCGACCGTTCGTGTGGCGGCCGCCTCCGCGGCCTCCACGGCGCCCCGCTCATAAAAGGTATGCCCGTCTTCGCGCCCCAGCGCGGCTTCGAGCGCCTTTTCAATCTGCCGGCTGTCCAGCGCACCGGCGGGGCGCTGCTGCCAGTCCATCCGCAGGGCCTGGGCCGCCCGCTGGGCATGCCACCAGGTTGTGCCCACCACGGCCAGGCCGGCGGTCGAGCCCGCATAGGCCGGCAGGCGCACCAGGCGCTCCACGCCGGGCCGGGCCAGCACCGCCTCGGGGTGAATGGCGGCCGGCGACCCGCCCAGCATGGGACACAGGCGGATGGCCGCATACAACATGCCCGGCAAGCGCACATCCACGCCAAACACCGCCGTGCCATTGACTTTGGCCGGCACATCCAGGCGCGGGGCGCTCCGGCCTATCAGCTTCCAGTCCCTGGGGCTCTTGAGCGTCACTTCGCCCGGTGGGGTGGCCGCGGCGAACTTCGCCAGCATGCCGTAATGCGCCGCGGGACCCGAAGGGTGGGAAATAACGCCATCTTTGACAACCAGCTCATCGACCGGCAACCTCCAGTCCAGCGAAGCCGCCCCCAGCAGGGACCCTCGCGCCGTGGCGGCGGCCGTTCGCAGCACCTCCCAGGCATCGGCCACACTGGAGGAACCACCCGTGGCATTGATGCCCAGCTCACGGGCGATCTTGCCCACCATCCATTCGCCGAGCCTGATCTTGGTGGGCCGGACGCGGGGCGCGCCCTCCGGCGAGGAGTCATCCACCTCCAGGGGATGAAACGGCAAGCTGCCCACCAGCATGGCGACATTGCCGTAGAGGCTGTCGCTGCCCGCCTGCGCCAGGCTCACCCGCGCCAGGGGCAGCTCCAGCTCCTCGGCCACCAGCATGGCCAGCGCCGTGTGCACGCCCTGCCCCATTTCGCTGCGCGGCATGGCCAGCACCACCGAGCCGTCGGCGCGGATCTTGATCCAGCCGTTGAACACCACGCCGCTGAGCGCCGGCAAGCCCGCGCCCCCTTCCGCGCCGGAGGGCCAGGGCCTGGCCGCACTGCCCAGCCGAGAGCGGGCGGGCAAAAAGCCCCAGCCAACGACCAGCGCGCCCGCCGCCCCTGCCGCGCTCAAGAGCCAGGCCCGTCTTTTCACTTTTTGGCCTTCCTCGCCACGCCGTTGGGCGCCATGCCGGCCGCCCGCCTGATCGCCAGCCGTATCCGCTGATAGGTGCCGCAGCGGCAAATATTCGTCATGGCGGCATCGATGTCGGCGTCGGTGGGTTGGGGCGTTTTGCCCAGCAGGGCGGCAGCGGCCATCAGCATGCCCGACTGGCAGTAGCCACATTGGGGCACCTGTTCGGCAATCCACGCCAGCTGCAGGGCATGGGGTTTGCCGGGCGTGCCCAGCGCCTCAATGGTTTGCAGACGCTTGCCCACGACGCTGGACACCGGCGTGATGCAGGAGCGCACCGCCTGGCCGTCCACCCGCACGGTGCAGGCGCCGCAGGCGGCCACGCCGCAGCCGTACTTGGTGCCGGTCAGGTTCAGCACATCGCGCAGCAGCCACAGCAGCGGCATGCCGGGATCGGCATCCACCTGCAGGCGACGGCCATTGAGATCCAGCTTGATCGGTGACTCCATGCGGCGCTCCTTGAAAGCCCATGAACCGGACTGGCCACTATAGCCACGATAGGGGCCGAATTCCCAGACCGCCGGTCCCCGGTAAACCCTGACAAAGCGCCGCCTTAAGCCGCCAGCCGGATAATCACTCCCCTATATGGCATTAATTACCCTTCTGGACGCCCAACTCGCTTTTGGGCATGTCGCACTGCTGGACCACGCAGATTTCGCCCTCGAAACCAACCAGCGCATAGGCCTAATCGGCCGCAACGGCACGGGCAAGTCCTCCCTGCTCAAAATCCTGGCCGGCCTGGAAAAACCCGACGACGGCACCTTGCAGCTGCAGCAAAACCTGCGCATTGCCTATGTGCCGCAGGAGCCCAGCCTGGACCCGCACGCTACGGTTTTCATAGCTGCCAGCGCAGGACTGGCAAGAACAAAGCACGTGGTGGAGCAATATCTGGCGGCCGATGAGCACACCGACCTGGACGCCCTGCAATCGGAAATCGAAGCCCTCGACGGCTGGAACTGGGAGCAGCGCGTCGAGGAAACCCTGCACCGCCTGCACCTGGACAAGGACGCCATCGTCGGCTCGCTCTCGGGCGGCACCAAAAAGCGCGTGGCCCTGGCCCAGGCGCTGGTCGCCAGGCCCGACGTGCTGCTGCTCGATGAGCCGACCAACCACCTGGACCTGGATTCGATCGCCTGGCTGGAAGAGCTGCTGGTCAATTTCAACGGCAGCATCATCACCATCACCCACGACCGGGCCTTCCTGGATAACGTGGCCACCGCCATCGTCGAGCTGGACCGCGGCAAGCTGACCAGCTACCCCGGCAACTTTGCCCAGTACCTGATCCAGAAGGAAGAGCAGATGGCGCAGGAAGCCGTCATCAACGCCAAGGCCGACAAGCTGCTGGCGCAGGAAGAAATCTGGATCCGCAAGGGCGTGGAGGCCCGCCGCACCCGCAGCGTGGCGCGCATAGGCCGCCTCGAAGCCCTGCGCGAAACCCGTGCATCGCGGCGCGATGCGGTCGGCCGGGTCAACCTGGACGTCTCCAGCGGCGAGAAAAGCGGCAAGATCGTGGCCGAGCTCACCGAGGTGTCGAAAAGCTTTGGCCACCCGGGTTCCGAAAAACTCATCGTCAACCGCTTCAGCGCCACCTTGCTGCGCGGCGACAAGGTCGGCCTGCTGGGCCCCAACGGCGCCGGCAAAAGCACGCTGCTCAAGCTCATCCTGGGCGAACTGCAACCCGACGCGACCCATCCGCCCGGCAAGGTGCGCCAGGGCGCCAACCTGCAGGTGGCCTACTTCGACCAGATGCGCGACAGCCTGAACCTGGACGCGACGCTGGAAGACTTCATCAGCCCGGGCAGCGAGTGGGTGGAAATCAACGGCCAGAAAAAGCATGTCAAGAGCTATTTGACCGACTTTTTGTTCTCCCCGGCGCGCGCCAACTCGCCGGTGCGCACGCTGTCGGGCGGCGAACGCAACCGCCTGCTGCTGGCGCGCCTGTTTGCGCGCCCGGCCAACGTACTGGTGCTGGACGAGCCGACCAACGACCTGGACATCGACACGCTGGAGCTGCTGGAAGACCTGTTGCAAAACTACGAAGGCACGGTATTTTTGGTCAGCCACGACCGGCGCTTCCTCGACAACGTGGTCACCAGCACCATCGCCTATGAGGGCACGCCCGAGAACCCGGGCTTCTGGCGCGAGTACGAGGGCGGCGTGACGGACTGGATCACCCAGTCCAAGCGGGCCGCGCAGATCACCGGCAGCGGAAAAGCCACCACATCCGCCCCTGCCGCCAAAATTGCAAGCAAAACAAGCCCTCAGCCCAGCAAGGACGGGTCTCAGCAGCTATCAAAAAAGAAGCTTAGCTACAAGGAACAGCGCGAGCTCGACGGCCTGCCGGCGCTGATTGCGCAGCTCGAATCGCAGCAAAAGGCCATTGAGCAGGAGCTGTATGACGGCACGCTCTACGCCAACAACGCCAAACGGGCAGCCGAGCTCAATGCGCGCAACACCAAGATAGAGGAAGAGTTGATGGCGGCGCTGCAGCGCTGGGAAGCGCTGTCGTCCTGAAGCCCCGTCGTTCACGCCGGCAGGCTTGACGCCCGGCGGTCAAGCCGGGCGCCTACCTCAAGACCCGCGGGAATTGCCACCCAGCCGGGCAACCCAAACGGGCGGCTTAGGCTACAGTGGGTTTGCACCATGCCCACCGCCGCTGTCTCGTCCAACTCGCCATCCAACTCGCCGCCCGCCTCGCCGACTGCCCCGTCACGCCCGGTTTCGCTGAGCCGGCAGCACTCAACCGGCCTTCGCTGGCTGGGCGTGCTGCTGCTGGGATGCTGGCTGGGCGGCTGCGCCTCCTTGCCGAGTGAGGTGGAGCGCCCCCTTTCCAGGGCACTGGAGAACCCCTCGGAAACCTACCTCGGCCAGCGCGTGGAAGCCCGCGCCGCCCAGGCCAAGACCGGCAATGACTCGGGTTTTGCGCTGGTCGGCAACGCCGAGCTGGCTTTTACCAGCCGCATGACGCTGATCAAGGCCGCACAGAAAACGCTGGACCTCCAGTACTACGCGATTTTTGCCGACGACACCACCGAGCGCCTGTTCGAGGCCCTGCGCGAAGCCGCCAACCGCGGGGTGCGCATCCGCATCCTGCTGGATGACTTCAACACCTCGGGAAAAAACGCCCAGGTGCTCAAGCTCGCCTTTGAAAAGAACTTCGAGCTGCGCCTGTTCAACCCCCTGCCTGGCGGACGCGGCTCGATGTTTTTTCGCGTCCTGGGCAACCTCAAGGACGTGGGGCGCATGCAGCGGCGCATGCACAACAAGATTTTTGTAGCCGACAACGCGGTCGCCATCACCGGCGGCCGCAACCTGGGGGAGCCCTATTTCGGCCAGAGCGAAGGCATCAACTTTGTCGACATCGACGTGCTGGCCGCCGGCCGCATCGCGCGCGACCTGTCGCGCAGCTTTGACCAGTACTGGAACAACCCGCTGGCCTACCCGGTGCAGTCGCTGATGACGGCCAGGGATATTGAAGCCCTCAAGTCCCAACCCCCTGCGGCCACCGCCAACTCCAGCAGCCTGGAAGACCCCGCCGTGCTGGCCAGCGCCACGCAGCCGGCGACGAGCCCGGCCAACACAAGCACCACCGCCGTGTCGGCCTTGCCCGACTCGACCAATCTGCGCCTGCTGAGCTGGACCTGGGCGTCCTCCGTCATGCTGACCGACAAGCCGTCCAAGATTGCCGCCGACGCCGACACGGCGGACGAATCGCAGGACACCACGGTCGATGGCCTGCTGCAGCTCATGTCGCAGGCGCAAACCGAGCTGCTCATCGTCTCGCCCTACTTCGTGCCCGGCAAACGCATGATGCAGCAGTTTGCCGACCTGCGGCAACGCGGCGTGCGCATACGGGTGCTGACCAATTCACTGGCCTCCAACGACGTGCCCGCGGCGCACGTGGGTTACGCCCGCTACCGCGAAGCCCTGCTGGCCATGGGTGTCGACATGTACGAAATGCGCGCCGAACAAAAGGGCTCCATCAGCAATTTCGGCCTGGCCGCCGGCTCGACGGGCGGCTCAAGCGGCGGCTCGCGCGCCAGCCTGCACGCCAAGGTGGTCGTGGTGGACAGCCACTGGCTGGTGGTGGGCTCCATGAACCTGGACTTGCGCTCCCAACTGAAAAACAGCGAGACGGCCATCGTCATCCGCAAGCGCGCCCTGGCCGCCGAAGCCACCCGCATGATAGAGCCGGCGCTGGCCAGCGGCGCCTGGCATGTGGAATTGGTGGACGGCCAGCTGGTGTGGCGCGCGCCGCAGGACTCCGGGCGGGAGGATTCCAGGAAAGAGCCGGACGCCAGCCTGGGGCTCAAACTGATGCTCAGGCTGATCGCACCGTTTGCGCCGGACGAGATGCTTTAAGCGCCTTACTCCGGCACGATGCCCGCCGCCGTGATGATGCGGCCCCACTTCAGCGACTCCGCCGCCTGAAACTTGCCCAGCTCTGCCTGGGTGCCGGTGAAGATTTCGGTTCCGGTGGACTGGTAGAAACCTGCCGCACCGCTGCTGTGCGCCGCCTTCACCAGTATCTCGTTGAGTTTGCCCACCACCTCCGCCGGCGTGCCCGCCGGCGCATAGGCCGCGAACCAGTAGGTCATCTCGTAACCCTTGACACCGGCCTCTTCCAAAGTGGGCACATCGGGAGCGAGCGGCGAGCGCTGTTTGGTGGAGACACCGAGCGCCTTGAGCTTGCCAGCCTTCACTTGCGGTAAGCCTGTGGCCATGTCGGTAATCATCATGTCGATCTGCCCGCCCATCAGGTCCGCGACCGCCGGCGGGTTGCTCTTGTAGGGAATATTGAGGATGTAGGTATTGGTCAGCTGCTTGAACATTTCACCCGCCACCCGGCTGGACGAACTGCCGCTGCCAAAAGACAGCTTGCCGGGTTTGGACTTGGCCAGCGCAATGAACTCCTTCACGTCTTTCACCGGCAGGTTCGGATTGACGACCATGATCTGGCCGCCGCGGCCCAGAGTCGTCACTGGCACGAAGTCCTTGACCGGGTCATAGGGCAGCTTCTTGAACAAATGCTCGTTGGCCGCTTGCGTGGTGTTGGTGGTGATGAACACCGTGTAGCCATCCGGTTTCGCCTTGGCCGCCATCTGCGCGCCTATGAAGCTGTTGGCGCCTGGCTTGTTGTCCACCACCACGCTGGCCTTGGTGCTGGCGCTCACGGCCTGCCCAATGGCACGGGCCAGCTGGTCGGTGGCGCTGCCGGCGGCAAAAGGCACGACAAAAGTGATCGGCTTGTCGGGAAAGCCCTGCGCCAGGCCAAGCGCCGGCGCCAGCGCGCAAAGCACGGCCACGCCGAGCATGACGGGGCGGATGCGAAGGGTGGAAATGGGTTTCATGAGGTCTCCTTTTTTAAATCGTCAAATTGAAACGGGTCACCCGCCAGCAGCGGCGCCAGCGACACGGGAATGCGCAGCGGCAAGTCCAGCAGCCAGAACGAGAGCGCCTTGCCGTGCGTGTCCAGGTTCAGCGCATCGTTCACGCCGCCGTCAAGCACCTCGTCCAGCACGAAATTCATGGCGTGCAGCTGGGGCAGCAGGTAGCGTTGCACCGCAGCGGGCCGGCGGTGCGCAAAATGCTGGGCCACGAGCTGCGGCGTGAGCTGCTCGACCAGCACCGGGTACAAATTGGAATGCCAGGCAATCACGCTGATGTTGGAGCGGTTGCCCTTGTCGCCGGTGCGGCCGTGGGCGGCACGGTACAGCGGAACGGTCAAAAACTCGCTCATGCCGCGGCCTCCGCGGCCAGCATCTCGTAATGCGTGGGCACGGCTTCCCGCGGCAGCAGGCAAGACAGCGTGTTGAGCCGCGGCGTCAAGGCGGTGCGCACGCCGCCGCCGCCGGCCGGGCCGCAGCAGTACAACGCCATGACTTCCCGCGCCAGGCGCTCGGCCTGCGCGCGTTCGCTGTGCGCGGCGGCCACACGCAGGCGCACGTCGCGCGCGTCACCGGCGGGTGTCGCCTGCAGCAAACGGCCTGCGTCGTCGCCGAAGATGCTCAAGGCGCCGATCAGGTCCACACGCAGCGCCAGGTCCGGCAGGCGCCGGCGCAGCACATCGGCCGCCAGCCTGGCCCGAGCCTCGGCGCGGGGCCCGGCATAGGAAATTTCGCCTTCGGCCAGCCAGCCGCCTTCGTGGCACACGTTGACCTTCAGCGTGGCGGGCCGGGCATGGCCTCGCACACCGGTCAGCGCCACGCGGTCCGGCGCCAGCAGTTCGATCTGCGCGGCGCTGATGTCGGCCACCACGTCGGGCGTCAGGTAGGCGGCCGGGTCGTGCACCTCGTACAGCAGCTGCTCCTTGACGCTGGCCAGGCTGACCAGCCCGCCGGTATGCGCCGCCTTGCCGATGACGCTGTGGCCATCGCTGCTGATTTCGGCGATCGGGTAGCCCACGGCGTGCAGCTCTGGCACCTCCTTGTAGCCGGGGTCGGCAAAGTAGCCGCCGCAGACCTGGGCGCCACATTCAAGCAGATGCCCGGCCATGGTGGCGCGGGCAAGACGATCCCAGTCATCGGTGCGCCAGCCGAAATGCGACATGGCCGGCCCCACCGTCAGCGACGGGTCGGCCACGCGACCCGCCACCACGATCTGCGCACCGGCGTCCAGCGCGGCGGCAATCGCCTCGGCGCCGATGTAGGCGTTGGCGCTGACCATCTGGATGCCGTCAATCGCCGCGCCCAGCTGTTCGCGCAGCAGTTGACGATGCGGCGCACCCGACACATCATCACCGCCGACCACGGCAATGCGCGGCGCGGGCAAGCCCAGCGCCTGGGCCATCTTGCGGATATGCCGCGCCGCCGCCAGCGGATTGGCCGCGCCAAAGTTGCTGACGATGCGAATCTGGTGCTGCAGGCAGCGCGCCAGCACGGGCCGCAGCAGGTCGTCCAGCAAGGGCTCAAAGCCGGACTCGGGGTCGGCACGGCGGCGCAACTGGGCCAACGCCAGGGTTCGCTCGGCCAGCGTCTCGAAAATCAGGAACGCCCGCTGCCCCGGATGATGGGCGCAACGCGCAATCAGGGTGTCCACCACCGGCCCGGCGGCATCGACGCGGTCGCCCGAAAAACCGGCGGCGCAGCCGATCAGCAGAGGGAAAGTGGAAGTAGATGTCATGGTGCGGTGAGGGATTGACCGAACTTTAGGCTTGCGCAGCTCATTTGTAAAATCGAAAATGCATATCAATTCATTTGAAAGTCAACTCAATTGGCGATGCCCGACCTCTCCACCCGGCAACTGCGTGCCTTTCTGGTGCTCGCCGACCAGCGCAGCTTCACGAAAGCGGCGGCGGCATGTCATTTGTCGCAGCCGGCATTCAGCGCGCTGATCCGCACGCTCGAACAGGCGCTCAACACCCGGCTGTTTGACCGCGACACGCGCAGCGTGCAGCTCACGCCGGAAGGCCGTCTGTTCGAGCCTTCTGCGCGCCAGTTGCTCGGGGATTTCGGCGTGGCCGTCAACGACCTGAGCGATCACGTTGAACGCCGCAAAGGCCGCGTGCATGTGGCGGCCCTGCCCTCGCTGGCGGCGGGCTGGCTGCCGGCGATATTTGCCGAGTTCAAAAAAGCCTGGCCCGGCATTGACCTCAACCTCAGCGACACCTTGTCGGACCCGTGCATAGAGCTGGTGCGCAGCGGCAAGGCCGACTTTGCCCTCGCCTCCACAGGCGCCAGCCACGCCGGCCTGAGTGCCCAACTGCTGTGCACGGACAGGTTTTACCTGGTGTGCCGCAAGGACCACCCGCTGGCAAGCGAAAAAGTGCTGACCCTGAAAAAGCTGGCGCCCCACCCCTTTATCCACATGTCACGCAACAGCAGCGTGCGCCAGGCACTCGATGCGGCGCTGCATCCCTTGCAGACCAACACGGTGCTTGAGGTCGAGCAGCTGGCCACGGTGGCGGGCATGGTCGAGGCCGGCCTGGGCATCAGCGTGGTGCCGGCGCTCACGCTGTTCCACTTTGAGCGCCAAAGCCTGGTGACCCGCCCCTTGGCCATCGCGGGCCTGACACGCAAGATTTACCTGGTGCGCAGGCAGCAGGGAAGCTTGTCTGCGGCTGCGTTGGCGCTGCATGAGCTGATTGTTGCGCGGATGGGGCCTGAGACCTATCTCAAAGGAATTTAGGGTAATGCTGAACAAGTACCGTCAAAACGCCCGCTCGGGATGATGATGGTTCGATTACGAGCAAACAGGTCGCCAAGCGACCTCTCTTGTGGCCCATCCGACCTGTTTTGCAGGCCTACCGGCCCGCCTGCCGCCCTCATGGGCGCACCTGCGCCATCAGCCGTTGCCGGCCGAGGTAGAGGTTGGCCAGTGCCAAGGCCGTGAACGCCCGGGTCGCGTTCTTGGCAAGGCCCCGGTAGCGCACCTTGCCAAAGCCCCACAGCCGCTTGACCACGCCGAACACGTGCTCCACCCGCGAGCGGATGCGTGACTTGTTGCGGTTCTTGGCTCGGACTGCTTCATCAACGATGCCGCCTCGCCGGGTGCGCTGGTTCGTGAAGTCTTTGGCATTGGGCGCCTTGCCCTCGATCAGAGCCTTTTGGCTGGCATACGCCGAGTCACCGTAGACCCGCGTCTCGTTGCCGTGCAATAAATCAGGCAGCGGGTGTTTGTCATGCACGTTGGCCGCTGTGACCACGGCGCTGTGCGCCAGACCGCTTTGGCTGTCCGCGCCAATGTGCAGCTTCATGCCGAAATACCATTGCTTGCCCTTGCGGGTCTGGCGCATTTCGGGGTCGCGTGTCTTGTCCGCGTTCTTGGTCGAGCTGGGCGCGCCGATGATGGTGGCGTCCACGATGGTGCCGGTGTTGACCTTGAAGCCTCTGTCTTGCAGTTCCTGCCTCACCCGAGCGAACAGGGCCTCACCGAGCTTGTTGTCATTGAGCAGGCGGCGGAACTTGAGCAGGGTAGTGGCGTCGGGCACCGGCTCGCGGCCCAGATCGATGCCCACGAAACGGCGCAGGCTGGCGCTGTCGTACAGCGCCTCCTCGCAGGCCAGATCTGCCAGGTCGAACCAGTGTTGAATGAAATGGATGCGCAGCATGCGCTCCAAGCCGATGGGTGGACGGCCATTGCCGGCTTTGGGGTAATGCGGCTCGATGACTTCGCACAGCGCCGTCCACGGCACGATGGCCTCCATGGTCTTCAAGAACTCGTCTCGCCTCGTGGGCTTGCGGTGTTGTTCGAATCCCGATCCTTGATCGGCAGCCATGGCCAGGGTCTGTTGTTTCATCGTCAGGTAACGCTTCATGTGCGGTAGCCGTGGACCTTAATCAGCATTGCCATAAGTCCAAGATTACGTTTATGACACAGTAAGACTAGCCCCCCAGAGACACCGGCAGACGCAGATAGCGGACACCGTTGACCTCAGTCGGTGGCAACCGGCCACCACGGATATTGACCTGCAGGGCCGGCCAAAACAGCTTTGGCGTAGCAAGTGTGGCATCCCGAGCCCGGCGCATCTGGATGAAAACGTCCTCGCCAATTCCATGGCCTACGTGGATATTCCCGGCTCGTTGTGCAGCGACGGTGGTGCAGGCAATTGCCACACGGCCGTCGGGCGGATAGTCATGACACACGTACAAGCGCATATGCGGCGGCAGGCCGAGGATGCGCTGTATCGATGCGTACAGAGCCCGGGCGTCACCACCCGGGAAGTCACAGCGCGCGGTGCCGCAATCGGGCATAAAAAGTGTGTCGCCTACAAATACGGCATCGCCCACCACATAGGTAACACAGGCCGGCGTATGGCCCGGTGTGTGCCACGCCCTTGCCTCCACTGTGCCGATACAGAAAGCCTCATCGTCTGTGAATAGATGGTCGAACCGTTGCTCGTCATCGCCCAAGCTCTGGCCCAGTCGCTTGCTGAACACGGCCTGCACGACGGTTACTTGCTTGCCTATGGCAACCCTGCCACCGGTGTGGCGACGAAGGTAATCGGAAGCCGATAGATGGTCCGCGTGCACATGGGTTTCCAGTATCCATTCCACTTGTGCATTGAGTTCCTTTACGCGCTGCAACAAGAGGTCGGCACTGGCCGTGCTGCAACGCCCAGAGGCAATGTCGAAGTCCCACACAGGGTCGATCAGAGCGCAGGCTCGGCTGAGCGGGTCCAACAGCAAGTAGCTGAACGTCGACGTCGCCGGGTCGAAGAAAGTCTCTACATGCAGGCCTGAAGCAATGGCATTGCTCACGGGTACCCCATCCCGAATCGTCCCGCCGTAAGCCCCTCCGTGTCGATCTCGGGCTGACGTCCCGAGACCATGTCGGCCACGATTCGGCTGGTGCCGCAGGCCTGGGTCCATCCATTGGAGCCGTGGCCGCCGTTGAGGAACAGCCGGCCTATGCGGGTCGGCCCTAACACCGGAGGCCCGTCGGGAGTCATAGGCCGAAGCCCTGCCCAGAATTCGGTGCGAGCAAAATCGAGACCATTTGGAAGCAACTCCCGCGTCAGCCGCATTAGCAGTGCGCGCCGATCGTCTTGCAGTTGAAGATCATGACCCACCAACTCGGCCATGCCGGCCACCCGGATGCGATCGCCCAGGCGCGACACCATGATCTTGTGGTGCTCGTCCATGATGGCGACATGTGGCGCCAACGCGTCGTCGACGATGGGCACGGTGATCGAATAGCCTTTGAGTGGGTAGACCGGCAGGCGCAGGCCGAGCGGCCTCAGCAACGAGGGCGCCTGACTGCCCAGGGCTACCACATAAGCGTCGGCCTCCAGCCGCTCACCGACGCCAATATCGACGCCGGTGATGTCACCTCCGCAGTGCTGCAGCGCGCGCACCGACGTGTCGTAGCGGAACACCACTCCCCGGGCCTGCAAATACGCCGACAGCGAGGTGCAAAATTTATGGCTATCACCTGATGCATCGGACGGCAGGTGCAGAGCGCCGATCCAGGGTTCGGACGAGGCTGCCAGAGCCGGTTCCACGGCGCTTGCATCGGCTGGATCCAGCATTTTCCACGGAATGCCCAGTTCCTGCAGAGTACGAGCGGCTATGCGGCCTAGCTCCAGTTCCTGCGGCGTACGAAAAATTTGCAGTACGCCATTGCAGTGATAGTCGAAACCATCCAAATCGGCTTCTTCTGCCAGCTTGCGCAGGCAAGCCAGGCTGTAATGCGCGACCCGCTGCATGCGGGCCTTGTTGACGCCGAAGCTATCTACATTGCAGTTGCCAGCCCATTGCCGAACCCAGCGCAAACGCTCGAGATCAGGCCACAGTGAAAAACGGACCGGTGAGTTCGGTTGCAGAGCCATTTTCAACACCTTGCCGACCATACCGGGCGCAGCCCATGGGCCAGCAAAACTGGGACACAACCCCCCAGCGTTGCCGTAACTGGTTTCCAGCCCAGGACCAGGCTGGCGCTCCACCACCGTCACCCTATGGCCATCGCGCCACAAGTAATAGGCTGTCGCGACGCCGACGACACCGGCGCCAAGAACTATCACACGCATGCCGCTCATTCGACCTTAATGTGAGCACTGTCGATGATGGTCTGGTAACGCTTGATCTCGACGCCGATGAACTTGTTGAAGTCCGTCGAGTTCTTGTAGGCAACATTGAAGCCAAAATCCGCCAGCTTGGCTGTCATCTCAGGCGACTCCATGATCTTGGCCGAGGCCGCCTCTAGTCTTTTCAATATTGGCGTGGGCAGGTTAGCCGGCGCCCAGAGGCCGTACCAGGAATAAAACTCGAAATCTTTCACACCCGACTCGCGCATGGTGGGAACATCGGGCAACAGTGGACTGCGTTCACGGCCCGTGACGGCCAGGGCTCGCAGCTTGCCCGCTTTGACGTTGGACAACGAAGACAGCATAGGGTCCATCATGCCCTGGACCTGGCCACCAATCAGGTCGGTCAGCGCGGGCCCGGCGCCCTTGTAGAGCGCGATCGGTAAGTTCAGGGGCTCAATGCCGGTCTCATACATGAACTGGGCGATGCCCAGGTGGCCAGCAGAGCCGAAGCCGCTAGTGACGAAACTATATCTTTCAGGATTTGCCTTCACCACCCTGATCAGCTCAGACACGGTCTTGGCCGGGACCTGCGGGTTGACGCTAAAGATCAACGCGCCCTGCGCCAGCATGCTGATAGCAGTGAAGTCCTTGACTGCGTCGTACTTGATGGTTTTTTTGTACAGCAGCGGGTTGATGTTATGAATGGAGGCGTTGATGTACAAAGTGTAGCCATCGGGCACGGCGCGCGCCACCGTGCCGGCGCCAACCAGGCCGGAAGCGCCTGGACGGTTGTCGACCACGACTGACTGCTTGAGTTCCTTGCGCAGCATCTCGGCATAGGTGCGAGCCACACCGTCCACTGAGCCACCAGGCGCGTAGGGCACGACGATGGTGATAACGCGGGCGGGATAGTCCGTCTGGGCCAGCGCCGTGCACATGGGGACCACGGCGGCAGCCAGAGCGGCTAAGCCGGTGGCAACGAAAGAACGATGAGCAAAACGTTTCATACGTGTCCTTAACAAATCAGCAATAGAAATTAGCGGACTGTCTCCTGGCCCTGTTGTTATTCTTACGTCAGAATGTGCCCGGGTAGGCCGCCCCGTCGATCAGGATGTTTTGGCCGCAGATGTACCCAGCATGAACAGAGCAGATGAAGCCGCAAAGGGCACCGAGTTCATCTGCCTCTCCATAGCGGCCCGCGGGGTTGTTGCTACCACGCTCACGCCAGAGTTGATCGAAACTCTTGCCGGTGCTCTCCAGCATTCCTTCGATGTGGTGACGCTGAGCATCTGTGGCAAACACACCAGGCAGGAGGTTGTTGATGGTCACGTTGTGCCGCACTGTCTGCCGAGCCAGCCCGGCAGTGAATCCCACTAGGCCCGAACGCGCACCGTTAGACAAGCCTAACTCCAGTTGCGGCGTCTTTACACTGCGCGAAACGATGTTGACCACGCGACCGAACCGCCGCTCCATCATGCCGTCTACCGTGCGACGCATCATTTCGATAGGGCCGAGCATCATGGCATCGATGGCCGCATGCCAGTCGGCCGGTGTCCATGTCCGGAAATCGCCAGGAGCCGCACCGTCAGCGTTGTTAACCAGGATATCTGGCGCTGGGCAGGCTGCCAGCGCCGCATCGCGTCCGGCGTCCGTGGTGATGTTGGCCACCACATAGCGCACCTTCTGCCCCGACAACTGAGACAACTCGGCGGCGGCCTGGACTAACGTGGCCTCGGTGCGGGCGGCGATGACGACCTGAACGCCTTCCTGGGCCAGGCGTTGCGCGCAGGCGCGCCCCATGCCCTTGCTGCCGCCAAATACGAGGGCCGATTTACCGGCAATTCCGAGATCCATGTCGTAACCTCCGCTTATGCAGCTTTAAGGGCCGGCGAACTCCAGCCGTACCGCTTGTCGAGTTCTAGTTCCTTGACGATGCGCAGACCCTTGGCTAGAGCTTCTCCTTCCAAACCCTTGAGCGGTTTGCGCAGGTCGCCAGAGGGCAGTCCCACGGCCTTCATCAGGGACTTGATGGCTACCGGGTTAACGGCGGAGTAGGAGTAGTGCAGCAACTGCAAATTGCGGAGGTACGTTTCGCGAAAGCTGATCGACATCTCGGGTGATGTCCAAGGCTTCGAGATTGTCGTGAGTTCGGCCGGTGCAATGTTGCCAGTCATGTTGGCCGTGCCGTGACCGCCCAAGCTCATGGTAGGCACAACCAAGCCGAGGTTCGGCGAGTCGCAGCACATTACGGCTACGTCGGGACGGGCACGAAGCACCTGCGCAACCTGGCCCACACGCGTGGTGGACTCCTTGTGCACCACGTAGTTGGGGTGCTTGAAGATGCGCAGAAGATGATCCCAATGCAAATCTGTCTTTACACGCGGCGGATTGTTATATAGACCCAGCGGAAGGTCGGTGGCGTCCGCTACCTCGAGGAAGTAGCTCTCAATGTCTGACTCGGGGCCGCATATATAGGCTGGCGCGGCAAGAATGGCGCCGTCGGCACCATTGGCATTGGCGAAACGCAGGTAGTCGATGGTGGCCTCGGTATTGTTGCCAGTGCAGCCGTAGAAAAACTTCATCTTGCCGGTCTTCATCTTTGCCGTTTCGGCGATGATCGCGTGACGTTCTTGTTGCGACAGCATCGAGACCTCGCCTGTGGAGCCCATAATGAGCACGGCGCTGGTACCGTTGTCTTCTTGGAATTTCAGCAGTTCGCGGAACGCACCGAAGTCAGTGCTCCCGTCCTGGTTGAAAGGCGTGATTAACGCTACGAAGGAACCTTCTATTTTCATTTTACTCATGGTGTTTAACTCTGGTAAGGTGTTAAAAAAGTGCCGTTAACTTAGAGGTGTCAGCGCGTGAAATTCGACTTTGCCGCTGCGAACTTATATTACGTGTAAATTAGGCATAGCTTTCCTCGGCAACACTCTGGACGCGCTGCAGGGCCTCGAATCCATGACGCAAGTCATCGATCAGGTCTTCAGTGTCCTCTAGTCCCACATGCAAGCGTAGTGCCAGCCCTTGGTAAGGCCAGCGCGCACCAACATGGGACTTGCCTGGTGTGAAGGGAATCGCCAGGCTCTCATAGCCACCCCATGACACACCCAGACCGAAGTGCTGCAGGGCGTCCACGAATGCCGTCAGAGCTTTCTGCGACCTGGTCCGAAGCACAATCGCAAACAATCCGCAGGCACCGGTAAAGTCGCGCTTCCAAAGTACGTGGCCCGGGTGGGACGGCAATCCTGGGTGCAATACGACCTCAACATCGGGCTGATCTTCCAGCCACTGCGCGATGCGCAGGCCAGAAGCGCCGTGTTGCTGTAAGCGTACACCCATCGTGCGCAGGCCACGCAATGCTAGGTAAATCTCGTCCGGCCCGGCAGTCTGGCCCATGTCGTAGGTGGCCTGTTTCACCTTTAGCCACGTTTCGCGAGTGCACGTAGCGATGCCGAGCATGGCGTCCGAATGTCCGACGATGTATTTGGTGGCCGCCTGAATGGATACGTCAACGCCATGCTCGAAGGGCTTGAAGAAAAGAGGAGTGCCCCAGGTGTTATCCATCACGACCACCGCGCCCTGCGCGTGGGCTACGGCAGCAATGGCAGGGACATCCTGGATTTCGAAGGTTTCTGAGCCTGGCGACTCCACATAAACCACACGGGTGTTGGGACGCATCAAAGTGTCGATGCCACAGGCTACGAGCGGGTCGTAGCAGGTAACCTCGACGTCGTAACGTGCTAGCACCTGCATAAGAAACGTGCGCGTCGGTGAATACGCGCTATCGGGGACCAATACATGGTCGCCCGCAGCCAACAGCGCCGTGAGCACAGTGGCAATTGCGGCCAGACCAGACGGGTAGACCAGGGAACGGTAGCCGCCTTCGATTGCGGCAACCGCTTCCTCGAGCGCGTGGGTAGTGGGTGTTCCGAAGCGCCCATAGGTACTGGCTCCGACTTGGTCGGCAGCCCGGGCACGCTTCATTGCATCCCACTCTGCCATAGAGTCAGCCAGGATAGTGGATGCCCGGAAGATCGGCGTGTTCACAACGCCAGCAAAACGTTCTGGGTGGCGTCCTGCGGACACCAGCTGCGTATTACTTTTCATGATCAATTTACTCCGGTAATGCGCAGACTGCGGCGACTTGCCAATCGATGCGCTTTGCACTTGTTGATGGCGTAAGTCTAGGACCGGGCGTGATGAAATATTTTCCATATTCTGACTCCGCAAGAATGCGCAAGAGAAAAATATTTACCATGAGTGCTTTAACAATGAGGTTATCACCATGGATAAAAAAGACCGCAGCATTCTCGCCCTGCTCCAAACCGATGCGAAGCTTTCAATAAGCGACATCGCTGAGCGGGTCAATCTATCTACCACCGCCTGCTGGAAGCGCATTCAGTGCCTCAATGAAGGAGGTTACCTGCGTCAACAGGTGTGGCTACTTAACAGCAAGATGCTGGGTCTAGGCGTAACAGTGTTCATGTCTATCAAGACTAGCCACCACGACTTGCAGTGGCTGCGGAAGTTTGCCTTGGGCGTGCGTGACCTGCCGGAGGTGCTGGAGTTCTACCGCATGAGCGGCGACACCGACTACCTCTTGAAGATCGTTGCGCCTGACATCGCTGGCTTCGACCGTGTGTACAAGAAGTTGATCCAGATCGCCGAGCTATTCGACGTAAGCTCAAGCTTCGCCATGGAAGAAATCAAATACACCACAGCTCTGCCGCTCGACTACACACACACCGCATGACCTCATCCACCGCCCGTTTTCCATCACTGTCCCACTGGGGGGCTTTTACCGCAGTGGTCACCGACGGCCGACTAGTCAGTTGTGAACCTTTTGCGCACGACAGCGCCCCTTCGCCCATTCTGCAATCCATGCCGGGCATGGTGCATTCAGATTTGCGTATCCGCCGCCCGGCGGTGCGACAGGGCTGGCTCGCGCAGCGTCAGGGGAGCGACCGCAGTGCGCGTGGAAGCGAAGCCTTTGTCGAGGTCGACTGGGATGTAGCGCTGGATCTGGTAGCCGGTGAACTCGCGCGAGTGCGCGGCGACCATGGTCCGGCCGCATTATTCGGCGGCTCGTACGGCTGGTCATCGGCCGGTCGGCTGCACCATGCACGAACTCTGACCCATCGTTTCCTGCACGCCAGCGGCGGTTGTACGACACAGGCCGGCAACTATAGCTGGGGGGCGGCGCAGTTCCTGTTGCCGTACGTCATCGGGACCTATGCGCCGGTGACTGGCCGCGTCACGGACTGGGAAAGCTTGCTTGGCCATACCGAGTTGTTCATCGCCTTCGGCGGCATACCGCTACGCAATGCGCAGATTACCTCCGGTGGCGCTGGCGCGCACAGCACCCACGAATGGCTAGCGCGCGCGCGAGAGAGTGCCATCCGGTTCGTCGTCATCAGTCCCACACGGGGCGACGTTCCCGAAGGCCTGCAGGCGGAATGGATTCCCATCCGTCCCAACACCGACACAGCCATGATGCTGGGCATGGCGCACACACTGCTTCTGCGCAATCTTCACGACACCAATTTTCTCGATCGTTACTGTGAAGGCTTCGCCCCTTTTGCTGACTACCTGAAAGGCAAGCAGGACGGCCAGCCTAAAACCGCTGACTGGGCCGCCACCATCTGCGGCGTCGATGCCGATGTTATCCGCAGCTTGGCGCTGAAGGCGGCGGGACACCGAACGCTGCTGAACTGCACTTGGTCGCTGCAACGTGCACAGCACGGCGAGCAGCCTTACTGGACCAGCATCGCTCTGGCTGCCATGCTGGGCCAAATTGGCCTACCGGGCGGTGGGTTCGCCTTTGGCCACGGCTCGATCAACGGGGCTGGTACGCCGCGCCCCGACGTACCAGCGCCAGAGATGAGTGCCGGTCCCAACCCTGCTCGCAGCATCATTCCGGTGGCACGCTTCGCTGACATGCTGTTGCAGCCGGGCGAGCCTTATGCTTTTAATGGCAAGCAGGATGTGTATCCCGACATCCGCATGGTGTACTGGGCAGGCGGCAATCCGTTTCACCACCACCAGGACTTGAATCGCCTGATACGGGCATGGGAAAAGCCCGAAACCATCGTTGTGCACGAAAGCTGGTGGACTCCCACCGCTCGACGTGCCGACATCGTGCTGCCGGCCACCACTACCCTAGAGCGAAACGACATCGGTGGTTCTTCGCGTGACCGGTTCGTGCTGGCGATGCACCAGGCGCTGGCGCCGCAGGGCCAAAGCCGCAACGACTTTGATATTTACCGCGATCTCGCCGCACGTGCAGGCTGCGAGGCTGCCTTCACCGAAAACCGAGACGAAACAACGTGGATCCGCCACATCTACGACAGTATGGCCACGCACTGGCGCGCCGCTGGCTTTGACTCACCAGAGTTCGACGTTTTCTGGGAAAAGGGCTACGTTCGCTTGCCCGCGCCGCAAAAGTCCTTTGTATTGATGGCCGATTTCCGAGAAGACCCTGTCGCCCATGCGTTGAAAACGCCCAGCGGAAAGATCGAGTTGTATTCGGAGCGCATTGCCAGCTTTGGCTACGATGAATGCCCCCCGCATCCGGCCTGGGTGCCACCTACCGAGTGGCTGGGTGCAACTCATGCACAGCGCTGGCCGTTACACCTGGTAACCTCGCAGCCGGCGGACAAACTGCATTCTCAAATGGATGCTGGAATCGTCTCACGTACGGCAAAGATCCATGGCCGCCAGCCTGTGCGCTTGCACCCAACAGAAGCAGCGCGACGCGGCATCCACGATGGCGCAATTGTGCGGGTATTCAACGACCGCGGAAGTTGCTTGGCGGGCGCAATGCTCGACGAAAATGTCAGTCTCGGCGTAGTGGTCATGTCCACCGGTGCATGGTTCGACCCTGGCGACCTGGGGTTGGAACGGCATGGCAACCCTAACGTACTGACCGCCGACCTCGGCACTTCGCGCCTGACGCAAGCCCCTAGCGCCCTGTCGGCCCTGGTAGAGATCGCATGTTGGACCGACGACGCTCCACCCGTCCAGGCATTTGATCTCCCTCAATTCTTCCTGTTGAATTCCGTCGAAATCTGATCCAGTTATGGGTCAGGCTTCAGCGCAATTCAACAGCTTAGCGGGACTCCATTCATACAGTGTAAGAAGCATGCAGTTTTTGCCGTCGATGCAAACGCTGCCCGCCCGATAGCTCGGCGGGCAGCGCTCACACCGCTCACGCAGTAGCCTATTTGGCTGCGACCTTCACGTTCGAGGCGGCCTGTTTGATTAACTCGGCTACGGCTTTCGGTTTTGACACATAGACCGCGTGGCTACCTCCGGTTTCCACGACGGCAGCACCGGCACGCTTGAACATGAGGCGTTGCGCTGGCGGCGGAACCATCTTGTCGTCGGTAGCTACCAGGTACCAACTCGGCTTTGACTTCCACGCCGGATCAGAGACCGCTCCGCCGAGTGCATCGACGCCCCAAGGCACTTGCGAGTTGGCCATGAACGCAGCGGTGTCACGATTCACATCTGCGGCGAACGAGGCGGCAAACTTCGACTTGTCGAGCAGCAGGAAGCCGTCTTGCGGAGGCAAGATTGGAGGCACCGTAGCACCAGGTTGCGGATCCTTGGTCAGCGTGCTGACGGACTCGCCTTTGTCGGGAGCGAACGCGGCGATGTAGACCAGGCCCGCGACCTTGTCGTGATTCCCCGCCTCCGTGATCACGACACCGCCGTAGGAATGCCCGACCAGGACAACGGGGCCGGGCTGTGCCGCAATCGCGCGCTTGGTGACAGCCACGTCGTCGGCAAGCGAAATCGTTGGATTCTGGACGATGGTCACTTCGTAGCCATCCTTTTTCAGGATCTTGTGGACGCCTTCCCAACCCGACCCGTCCACGAACCCTCCGTGCACGAGAACGATGCTCGGTTTGACCGCATTGGCAGGCGTTGCGGCCGCCACTCATGACTGACCAGTGCTCGCCCACGCCAGTTCATGGTGATGAACGAGAACAAGCGGTGCTCGATCTTGTTCCACTTGCTGGTGCCAGGCGGGAAGTGACAGACCCGAATGTCCAAGCCCGTCTCTTGGGCGAGCCGACTCAGTTCCAGCTTCCAGAGGCGCACGCGATGCCCATTGCTGCCGCCACCGTCGGCGGTGATCACCAACTGCTTGGCTTTGGGATAGCGCTGGCGGCCCCATGCTAGCCCAGGCGGACACGCGGCTTGTGCTCGATCACCATGCCGTGCCCCCGCCTTCATGCCAAAACCGCCCAGGGCGCGCGGATATCCGCCAGGAAACGCTGCGCGCGCGGATGCTCGGGCCGGCTGAAGAAGCTCTCCGGCTTGGCGCGTTCGAGCACCTTGCCCTGGTCCATGAAAACGACCCAGTCCGCGACCTCGCGCGCAAACCCCATCTCGTGGGTCACGCACACCATCGTCATGCCGTCGCGCGCCAGCCCCTTCATGGCCTGCAGCACCTCGCCCACCATCTCGGGATCGAGCGCCGAGGTCGGCTCATCGAACAGCATCACCGGCGGGTTCATGGCCAGGGCGCGCGCGATCGCCACGCGCTGCTGCTGCCCCCCGGAGAGCTGCGCGGGATACGCCTCGGCCTTGTGCGCCAGGCCGACACGGTCGAGCAGCGCCAGCGCGCGCTCGCGCGCCAGCGCCTTGCTTTGCTTGAGCAGACGCGTCGGAGCGAGCGTGCAGTTCTGCAGCACGCTCAGGTGCGGGAACAGGTTGAACTGCTGGAACACGAAGCCGATGCGGCTCCTGAGCGTGTCCACGCAGGCGCCGCGGGCATGGATGTCCTGGCCGTCGATCAGGATGCGCCCGCTTTGGATGGGCTCGAGCCGGTTGAGCGTGCGGATCATGGTCGATTTGCCCGAGCCGGATGGCCCGCACACGACCACCACCTCGCCCTTGGCCACGGTTGCGCTGACGTCATCGAGGGCTTGGTAGTCCCCGTACCACTTGTTCACATTTTCCAGGGTGATCATGGTCTTACACCTTCACAGTACGGGAGCCCAGCCGGCGTTCGAGCCAGAAGGCGCAACGCGACAGGGAAAAGCACATCACGAAATAGGTCAGGCCCAGCAGCAAATACACCTCGATCGGTTTGGTCATCAAGCGGGTGCTGATCTGCCCGGCCACGAACGAGACCTCCGACAGGCTGACGATGTAGCCCAGCGAGGTCTCCTTGATGGTCGAGACAAATTGATTCACCAGGGACGGCAGCATGTTGCGTAGCGCCTGCGGCAGGACCACCAGCCCCATCGCGTGCAGGTAGGAAAACCCCAGCGAGCGCGCACTCTCCATCTGCCCGCGTGGCAGGCTCTGGACTCCAGAGCGGATGATCTCGGCCAGATAGGCACCATCGAAGATGACCAGCGCCGTCAGCATGGTGTTGAACTGATCGGTCTTGTGGCCCGTCAACGAAGGCAGCAGGAAGTAGGCCCAGAAAATCACCATCAGCAGCGGCGTTCCGCGCACCACATAGACCAGCGCCGTGGCCGGCCAGCGCAGCACGCGAAACGGGCTGATGCGGCACAGCGCCAGCAGCAGGCCCACCGGCAGGGCGAGCACCAGCGCCAGGGCCGCCAGCAGCAGCGTCAGCACCAGCCCACCGAGCGGGCCCTTGGGATACTGACCGATCAGGTAGAACACCCCGTAGGTTTGCAGGATCTCAAACATTCAGGTGCTCCTTACCGGGTAGGCATGCTGGTACCAGCTCGACAGCAGCGTGATGAGCAGCGAGATGCCCAGATAGCCCGCCGTGGCGAAGGTGAAGGCCTCGTGCCAGCGGAACGTGGCGCTTTCCACCTGTTGGGCCTGGTACATCAGCTCGCCGACGCCGATCACCATGGCGATGCTGGTGTTCTTCCACAGGTTCAGCGTCTGGCCGATCAGCGGCGGCACCGTGATGCGCAGCGATTGCGGCAGGATGACCAGCCGCATCGATGCGAGAAAGCCGAAACCCAGCGCACGGCTGGCCTCCATCTGCTCCTTCGGAATCGAGCGCAGGCCGCTGCGGAGGTCTTCCGACATATAGGCAGCCGTGTAGAGCACCAGCGCGATCACGGCGCTGGTCGCCTCCACGTTGCCTTCGTAGAGCCAGGCCTTGGCCGACTCCGGCAGCAGCTCCGGCGCGCCAAAGTACCAGAACAGCATGTGCGCCAGCAGGGGCACATTGCGCACAGCTTCGACATACGCCACGGCGGCGCCGCGCAGCGGCGCGACCGGCGAAATCCGCAGCACGGCGATGAGCATGGCCAGCGGCAGCGCGAAGGCCAGTGCCACCAAGGCGAGCTGGATCGACAGCAGCAAACCGTTGAGGAGCCATTCTTGGTACTGGCCCGACAAAAGCAGGGGAAGATTGAATGCATTCATGGCCTGTCACCTCGCCCGGCGCGAGCCGGGCGTTGCGGTGATATCAATCGATCTTGTCGCTCTCGATCCTGAAGGTCCGGGCGGTAAAGCCCATGTTGGTGGTCGGGCCGAACCACTTCATGAACAGCTTCTCGGCATCCCCGGATGCCTCCAGCTCGCGCAGCACCTTGTTGACCTGCTCGCGCCAGGCTGGCTCGCCCTTCTTGATGCCAAGGGCCAGATGCTCGACCGAAATGCTTTCCGGCAGGATCACATAGTCCTTGGCGGCGCTGCCCAGCTTGGAAAAATTGTTGACCAGCGAGGTTTCATCGTTGACATAGCCCACCCCCTTGCCCTGCTGCAGCGCCAGGAAGGCCTGTGGCGAGCTGTCGAAGGACACGATCTGCGCCGTCGGCAATGCCTTCTTGGTATTCAGCTCCATGGTGGAGCCCTTCATGGTCATCACCTTCTTGTCGGCCAGCTGTCCAAGCTGCGTGACGCCGCTGGACTTCTTGACCATCACCTTCTGGCCGGTGACGAAGACGGACAGCGAGAAATCGATCTGCGCCTCGCGTTCGCGGTTATGGGTGAGGGATGCCGCCAGCAGGTCGACGCGACCCTGCTGCAATTCGGGTATGCGCGCCGCACCGGCCAACTGGCGCAGCACGGGCTTGACGCCCAGGCTCTTGGCCACGGCATGGCAGATGTCCACGTCGTAGCCGACGATCTCGCGGTTCGCCGGGTCCTTGATGAAGCTGAAGGGCTCGTCGGTGCCGAGCACGCCGCACACGAGTTCGCCCTTGCTCTTGATGTCGGCCATCTGGTCGGCCGCAGCCGGCAAGCTTGCCGCCGCCAGCAGGGCGGCCAGTGCCAGTGCACAAGCGCGCTTAAGGGTTGGATGCTTTTTCATGCTTTGTCTCCTAGTAGTTATCGAAAAAGAAAAGGGCGGTGGGCTTGCGGCGCCTTCACTCACCCCGCACGGCACGCCCTAAGTGGTGCCGACTGAAGAAGGCTCGCTGCGCATCCGGTCGAATCCGGCCTTGAGGTCGGCGATCAGGTCCTCGGGGTTCTCCAGGCCGACATGCAGCCGCAACAGCGGGCCACGTCCCTGCCACGGCTTGGCGGTGCGGTCGTTGCCGGGATGGGTAAGCAGAATCAGGCTCTCGAAGCCGCCCCAGCTGAAGCCCATGCCGAACAGGCGCATGTCGTCGAGCATGGCGGTCACGGCCTGCTCTGCCATCGACCGAAGCTGCACCGCGAACAGGCCACAGGCCCCGGTGAAATCGCGCTTCCAGAGGGCATGGCCGGGCGCATCGGGCAGGGCCGGGTACAGCACCTGCTCCACTTCGGGCTGGGCGGCGAGCCACTGCGCCACCTGCCGGGCATTGTGTTGATGGCGCTCCAGCCGCACCGACAGCGTGCGCAGGCCACGTAGCGCGAGATACGCATCGTCGGGGCTCACGGTCAGGCCCAACTGTTTGTAAAAACCGCGGATGCGGGGATACAGCGCCTCGGTGGTGAGGATGACCCCCATCAGCACATCCGAGTGCCCGACGATGTATTTGGTGGCAGCATGCACCGACACATCGACCCCATGCCTGAACGAAGCGAAATGGATCGGTGTGCCCCAGGTGTTGTCGAGCATCACCCATGCGCCATGTTCGTGGGCGACCTGGCTGATGGCCGGAATGTCCTGCATCTCGAAGGTGAGGGAGCCGGGCGATTCGACGAAGACGAGCTTGGTATTGGGCCGCATGAGGGCGCGAATGCCATCGCCTATCGTCGGATCGTAATAAGTGGTCGCTACACCCAGGCGCTTGAGCGCACCGTCGCAAAAGGCCCGGGTCGGGTCGTAGACCGAATCGGTCATCAACAGGTGATCGCCCGGCTGGAGTGTGGCCAGCAGGGCGCATGTCAGCGCGGACAGGCCGCTGGGCGTGAGCATGGCCCCGTGTGCACCCTCCAGTTCACACAGCGCCGATTCCAGCGCACGCGTGGTCGGGTTGCCATGCCGGCCATAGGTATGGTGCGTCCCATAGGCGGAGCGCAAGGCATCCACCGTGGGAAACAACAGCGTGGAGGCGCGATAGACCGGGGTATTGACCGTGCCTCCGGCCTTTTTTTGTGCCCGGCCACTGTGGGCGAGCAGGGTCTCGGTATGAACGGCGTGTTGCGACATGGGCATTGGCTCTGGTGAGTGGGGTTGCGGGGTACGTTCATCAATGCGGGGCCCTCCGTGGCAAGCATGGACACGGCACGGCCGAGGCCGTGCCCCGGAGGGCCTGTTCACAACGATGGGAGGGCGATCAGCTCGCGTGCGCCACGCCGTATTGCGAGGACAGGTAGCGCCGGATCTGGTCGGGCGCGTCGATGAAGCGGGCCTGCTTGTGCGTGCGGATCGCCACGCCGGCGTCGACCGGGACCCGTTCACTGCCCAGCACCAGCACGGGCGCGGACTGGTTGTCCTCGCCGATGAGCGCGACGATGGCCGCGCGCGGGCGCGGCGCGTCGATGTAGTGCACATCGACCTCGTTGCGCAGCTGCGGGCAGAAGCTCAGCAGCCCCTCCACGGCCACCGAGTCGCCGCAGTAGAACGGGCCTTCGGACTCCTTGAAAAATCCGGGCTTGAGCATGAACAGTTGGTCTTTTCGCATGGGTGCTTTCCTTGGGTAGGAGGTTCAACGGATGGGGCGATGCGACCACCTGGGGCGGGTGCATCGTGGTTGAGATGGTAGGAAGTACGTGCGGGGCGGACGAGTGGCACGAATGACAACTTACGTAATAATCATGCCAATATGGAATCCACCCGCACCGACCCTGGACTGGTGGCCGTCATCGTCTATGACGGCCTGAGCCTGTTCGAATATGGCTGCGCCGTCGAAGTCTTCGGCCTGCCGCGGCCCGAACTGGGCGATCGCTGGTACCGCTTTGCCGCCTGCGCGGCCGAACCCGGCGTGCTGCGCGGCCCAGGCGGCATCCAGATCCAGCCCGCCGAGGGCCTGGAACTGCTCGCCCGGGCTCGCACCATCATCGTCCCCGGATGGCGCGGCATCGAAGCGCCCGTCCCCGAGCCACTGTGCGAAGCCTTGCGCCAGGCCCATGCACGCGGCGCACGCATCCTGTCCATCTGCACGGGTGCGTTCGTGCTGGCGTCGGCAGGCCTGCTCGACGGCAGGCGCGCCACCACGCACTGGCGCCATGCCCCGGCGCTGGCGGCCCGCTACCCGAAGGTGCAGGTGCAGGCCGACGTGCTGTATGTCGATGCGGGCTCCATCCTCACGTCGGCCGGCAGCGCGGCCGGCATCGACCTGTGCCTGCACCTGATCCGCCGCGACCTGGGCCCGCGCGTGACGAACCAGGTGGCACGGCGCCTGGTGATGCCCCCGCACCGCGAGGGCGGACAGGCGCAGTACATCGAAGAGCCCGTCTCCCGGCGCGCCAGCGCCTCGCTGGCGCCGCTGCTGGATGCCGTGCGCGCCAATCTAGGCAAGGACTGGCCCATCGCCAAAATGGCCCAGCAGACCGCCACCAGCGCCCGCACCTTTCAGCGCCACTTCGTCAGCGCAATGGGCATGCCGCCGGGCGAGTGGCTGCTGACGCAGCGCGTGGCCGCGGCCAAAACACTGCTCGAAGAGACCGATGCCAGCATGGACGACATCGCCGTTCAGGTCGGGTTTGGCGACGCCGCCACGCTGCGCGGCCATTTCCGCAGCCGGCTCGGCACCAGCCCCGGCGGCTACCGCAAACGGTTCCGCGCATAGGCGCCGGCGCGGCAAGCGGCTCAGCGCTTCTGATCGAGTCAGCGGGCGAGCGCTATGCGACTCCACCAATCGCATGCTGATGTATTGACTAGATCATGAATGACCGCTTCTATGAGGACTCTTTTGTCAAGCCGTTTTTGATGACGGCGTTTGATCACGGCTTGCCTGGGGCCGCCGCGCCTGGCTTGACGAACTTGCTGGCGATGAGTGCGAAGAGTCCAAGCACAATGCCAGAAGCAAGGCCGATGAGGGGACCCATCATCACCATCATCAAGCGAGGTGAGTCGGGCAGCGGCATTGACGCCAGCATTGCTGCTTCTTTGGCGTGGCTGGACATGTATGGCGCGAAGAAGATCACGTGTGCCGCTGTGATCCAGACGCTGTTCAAGAGGCTGACAGACAAACCGTGAATGAAGTGCCTGCTTGAGCAGCGCCTGGCGATGATGTAGGCGCAGAGAACAAAGATTGCCAGCCAAAAGAAGGGCTCTGCGTTTGACGGAATGACGAATACGGTCAAGAGCCCCATGGCCAGGCCGAAGAGTGAGAGTTTGAAGACAAGGGGCCACTTCATTTTGACGTCTCCTGTGAACAAGAACCGGCTCTGAGCGGGCGGCCACACGGCCCAACCATCCACCGCCTGATGTTTGACCTGGCTTAACTTAAGCGGTCCGCTGGAACGACTGCTTACCTGCACTATAAGTGGGGGCCGCTCTTGCCGAGCCCTAATTCGCTACCAATTCGATAGCAAGAAATTACCGCATTCATTTGGATAGCGACCAAAACACTCACATATTCGGGCCAAACAAGCCCGGGCTACTTCACCCCATCGCGCAGCCGCGCAAACACCTTCCAGAACGCCGCCTCCTGCGTGGTCGCGAAGTTGATGCGCATCAGGGTGCTGGGCTTGCGCACCGCGTGAAACAGCGCGCCGGGGGCGATCAGGTAGCCCTCGTCCAGCATGCGCTGCGCCAGGGTGTCGGTGTCCACGCCGGTCTCCACCCAGCCAAACAGGCCCGCCGGCTCCGCCGCAAACGTGCAGCCATGCGCCAGCGCCAGCCTGACGCTGCGCGCGCGCGCGGCGTCGAGGCGGGTGCGTATGCGTTCGGCGTGGCGACGCAGCTGGCCCTGGTCTATGCACCAGGCCAGCGCTTTTTCCAGCAGGGCGGGCGTGGTCAGGGTGGCCAGCAGCTTGGTGTCGAGCAGGCGTTCGACCAGGTCGGGCGGCGCGGCCATGAAGCCGATGCGCCAGCCGGGCGCCAGGATCTTGGCAAAGCCGCTCACGTAGATGGTGCGCTGCAGGCCGTCGAGCGCGCACAGGCGCGTGGCGTGCTCGGGCGCCAGGTGGCTGTAGGTGTCGTCCTCGGCAATGTGGAAGTTGTGCTGGTTGGCCAGCTGCAGCACGCGGTGGGCGCTGCCGGGCGTGAGGCAGTAGCCGGTCGGGTTGTGGAAAACGCTGACGCTGACAAACAGCTTGGGGCTATGAATCTCGCAGTACTGCGCCATCACCTCCAGGTCGGGCCCATCGGCGCGGCGCGGCACCGGCAGGATGCGCATACCCAGGGCATCGAGCCGGGCAAACTCCACCGCCCAGCCAGGCTCTTCCACCATCACGCAGTCGCCGGGCCGCAGCAGGGTGCGGCTGATGATGTCCAGCGCATGGGTGGCGCCTACGGTGGTGATGATCTGCTCGGGCACCGCGTGCACATTGAGCGCGCTCAGCTTTTGCGACAGGGCGCGGCGCAGGCCGCTGTCGCCCATGGGCTCGCCGTACTGCAGCGAAAACTCCCTGAGCGCGCTGACGCTGGTGACCTTGCGCACCGCCGCGGGCATGAAGCTGGTTTCCAGCCAGTCCGGCGGAAACACGCCCATGCCGGGCTGCGGCTTGTTGCTGACCTTGTGGAACATGCCGCGAATCAGGGTGGTGGCCCCCACCGGCGCCTGCCGCGTTGACATCCAGGGTGCAAGGCCGTCAGGGCCTGCGTCCAGCGCCGCACTAGCTATGTTTTTAGTAGCTTGAAGCGCTTTATTGGCGGGTGCAAGAGCCATATTCAGCGCTGCATCGCGGACAAAAAAACCGCGATTCTTGCGTGCCACCACCAGGCCCTGCGCCTGCAACTGGTCGTAGGCGGCGACCACCGTGGACACACTCACGCCCTGCTGCTCGGCGCACAGCCGCACCGAGGGCAGGCGCGCGCCCGGGCCCAGGAGGCGGCTGCGAATGCGCTCGGCAAAGCGCGCGCAGAGTTGCTCGGTCAGGGATTGCGAGGCGGTTTTCATCAACATGGCGTGACCTTCGTGCCCCTGGCGAGGCGGTGTGTGCTGACAAGGCGAGCAATACAGTTTGGGAATTTGTACCCTTAACTGTATTGGCAGTGTGCTGGCTTCAACTATAAAGTCGATTGCCATGAACTGGCAAGAATTTACGACTTTGCTGATCCTGGCCACGGCCATGAGCTTCACGCCCGGGCCCAACACCACCCTGTCCACGGCGCTGGCGGCCAACCACGGCTTCAGGCGCGCGCTGCCCTTTGTCTGTGCCGTGCCGGTGGGCTGGAGCGTGTTGCTTTTGGTGTGCGCGCTGGGCCTGGGCGCGCTGGTGCTGGCCGTGCCGCTGCTGAGCTGGGCCGTCAAGGTCATCGGCGTGGCCTACCTGCTGTGGCTGGCCTGGAAAATTTCCCAGTCACGCCAGCTCAGCGAAGCCGATGCGGCGCGCCTGAACGTGAGCTTCTGGCAGGGCGCGGCGCTGCAGTTTGTCAACATCAAGGCCTGGATGCTGGCGCTGGCGATCGTGAGCGGCTGGATTGCCGGGCGCAGCGAGCCGGGCTCGCGCCTTGCCGTGGTGCTGCCCGTCATGCTGGCTTTTGCCTTTGTCAGCAACCTCTGCTATGCGCTGGCGGGCTCATTGCTGCGCGAGTGGCTCGCCGGCCCCGCGGGCACGGGAAGGCGGCTGGTCTGGTTCAACCGCGCCATGGCGCTGGTGCTGGTGGTCACGGCCGCCTGGATGCTCTTTATATGAACAACGCACAGCATCAAATCAACAAGAGCGACAGGGGAATGTGGCTGGGCCTGCTGGGCATCGTAATCTTCTCGGTCACGCTGCCAATGACGCGGCTGGCGGTGGGCACGCCCGAGGCGCCGCAAATGTCGGGCGTCTTCATTGCGCTGGGCCGGGCCGTCGTGGCCGCGGGCCTGTCGGCCGTATTTCTGCTCGCCACGCGCGCGCCCTTGCCGCGGCGCCAGGACTGGCGGCCGCTGGCCATCACTGCCGGCGGTGTGGTGTTCGGCTTTCCGCTGTTCACGTCCATCGCCATGCGCTATGTGGAGGCCGTGCACGCCAGCGTGATCGTGGGCGTGCTGCCGCTGGCCACCGCCGCCGTGGGTGCACTGCTGCACCGCCAGCGCCCGTCCGCCGGCTTCTGGGGGTGCGCCGCACTGGGCAGTGCGCTGGTGGTGGCGTTTGCCATGCTGCACTCGGGCAGCGGCTTGGCTATCAATTTTGCCGACCTGTTGCTGCTGGCTGCCTGCCTGTGTGCGGCCGTAGGTTACGGCTACGGCGCGCGGCTTTCGCAGCGCATGCGCGCCGAGCATGTGATTTGCTGGGCGCTGGTGATCTCGCTGCCGCTGACCTTGCCGCTCGCCCTCTTCACCTGGCCCGCCGCTGCGCTCAAGGCCACGGCCTGGTGGGGCTTTGCCTATGTGGCGGTGTTCTCTATGTGGCTGGGCTTTTTTGCCTGGTACCACGGCCTGGCGCTGGGCGGCACGGTACGCGTCAGCCAGGTGCAGCTGGTGCAGCCGTTTTTGTCCATGCTGTTTGCCGTGCCGCTGCTGGGCGAGCGCCTGGATGCCGTGACCGTGGGTTTTGGCCTGGCGGTGATCGCCACCGTGTTCATCGGCAAGAAAATGCCGGTCAATGTCCCCAGGTTGCGGGAGGCCTTGTGAGCCTGCGCAACATCCCGTTTGGCACGTCCGGCTGTTCGGCGATTGCGCGCACCAAGCTGGACGATGGCGGGCAGCAGCCGCACACGCAGGACGAGCGGTATTTTGTGCCTGCCCGGCAAGGTGAGATCATCAATGGCCAGCGCCTTGAAGCCGGAGCGGGCGAGACTTTTTTCTTTGTGGCCGAAGGGCGGCGCACCACTTTGAAAACTTGACGGAATATTTTGTGACCTGGGTCGTTTTTTACGGCCCGCAATGAGGAGAGTGAAATGGAATGGACCCAGGCGCAGCGCGCCAAAAAAATGAACCCCTCGGTGATCCGCGAGATCCTCAAGGTCACCGAGAAGCCCGGCATCATCAGCTTTGCCGGCGGCCTGCCCTCGCCCAAGACCTTTCCGGTCAGCGCCTTTCGCGAGGCCTGTGACAAGGTGCTGCACGAAGACGGCCATGCCGCGCTGCAGTACGCGGCCAGCGAAGGCTATGCGCCGCTGCGCGAAATGGTGGCCGCCATGCTGCCGTGGAAGGTCGATCCGGCCCAGGTGCTGATCACCACCGGTTCGCAGCAGGGCCTGGATTTGATCGCCAAGATCCTGATCGACGCCGGCAGCCGCGTGCTGGTGGAAACGCCGACCTACCTGGGCGCGCTGCAGGCCTTCACGCCCATGGAACCCGACATCGTGAGCGTGGCCAGCGACGGCGAAGGCGTGGACATTGCCGATCTTCAAAGCAAGGCGGCGGGCGCGCGCTTCTTTTACGTGCTGCCCAATTTCCAGAACCCCACCGGCCGCACCATGACCGAGCAGCGCCGCGCCGCGCTGAGCGCCGAAGCCGCACGGCTGGGCCTGCCCATCGTCGAAGACAACCCCTATGGTGATCTGTGGTTTGACGAAGCGCCGCCGCGGCCCCTCACCGCGCGCAACCCGGAAGGCTGCGTCTACCTGGGATCGTTTTCCAAGGTGCTGGCGCCCGGTTTGCGGCTGGGCTTCATGGTGGCGCCCAAGTCGCTCTACCCCAAGCTGCTGCAGGCCAAGCAGGCGGCCGATCTGCACAGCCCCGGTTTTAACCAGCGCATGGTGGCCGAGGTGATGAAGGACGGCTTCCTGGGCCGCCATGTGCCGACCATACGCGCGCTCTACAAGTCGCAGCGCGACGCCATGCTGGCCGCCATGCAACGCGAGATGCCCGAGGGCGTGACCTGGAACACCCCGGCCGGCGGCATGTTTTTGTGGGCGCGCCTGCCCGAGGGCATGAACGCCATCGACCTGCTGCCCAAGGCGGTGGAGCGCAATGTGGCCTTTGTGCCCGGCTGGGCGTTTTACGCCGATAAGGCCGACGCACGCACCTTGCGGCTGTCATTCGTGACCTCCAGCGTGGAGCAGATCAATATCGGCATTGCCGCACTGGCGGCAGCGATACGCGAACAGTTGCCCGGCACCGCGCACGTGCAGGCCGAGCGCGACCCGGTTGCACTGCCGGCGGCCTGACAGCACGGAGCGCACCATGATTGACCCGGCTACCTTCTCGCTGTTTTTGCTGGCGGTGCTGGCGCTGTTCCTGTCGCCCGGGCCCAACATGGCCTTCGTGCTCTCCCATGGCGTGGCGCACGGGGTGCGCGGCGGGTTCGCGGCGGCGCTAGGCATCTCTGCGGCGGACCTGGTCCATACGCTGTGTGCCGCCACCGGGGTCACCGCGCTGGTCGCGGCCTGGCCGCCGTCCTTCGATGTGCTGCGCTATGCGGGCGCCATCTACCTGCTGTGGCTGGCCTGGCAGGCCATGCGTCCGGCCCCAACGCGCAGCAACGGGCAGGCCCGGCCCATGGCATTCCCGCGCATTGTGCGCATGGCGCTGCTGAACAACCTGGTGAACCCAAAGGCGTTGCTTTTTTTCATGGTGTTCCTGCCGCAGTTCGTCAATCCGTCACACGGCCATGTCACGCTGCAGCTGCTGGCGCTCGGTGTCACGCTGGCCGCCATGGCACTGGTATTCAACACCCTGCTCGGCGCCTTCAGCGGCGAGATCGGCCGCCGCCTGCAGGCACGGCCAGGCGCTGAAAAATTCCAGCACGGGCTGCTGGCCTTTGTCATGATAGGACTGGCGCTGCGGCTTCTTTTTCTCGACCGGCCCGCCAAAGGAATCTGAAACATGCTGCATATCTGGGGGCGCATCAGCTCCATCAATGTTCGCAAGGTCGTCTGGGCCGCCAAGGAGCTGGATCTTGAGGTGCAGCGCACGGATGCCGGGCGCCAGTTCGGCATCGTGAAGGAGCCCGACTACCTGCGCAAGAACCCGAACGCCCTGGTGCCCATGATTGAAGACGGTGAACTGGTTTTGTGGGAATCCAACGTGATCGTGCGCTACTTGTGCGCCAGGCATTCCCCGGGCCACCTGTATCCGCTCACGCTGCCGGAGCGCTTTACCGCCGAACAATGGATGGACTGGCAGCAGACCACCTTCAACCCTGCGGGACGAAACGCCTTCATTCAGTGGATCCGCACACCGGCCGAGCAGCGCAGGCCCGAACTCATCGCGCAGTCCAACGCCGCCACCGAACCGTTGCTGGCCATGCTGGATGCGCACCTGGCGCGCTACCCTTTTGTGGGAGGCGAGCAATTCGGCATGGCCGACATTCCGCTGGCATGCGAAATGCATCGCTGGTTTGGCCTGCCCCAGCCACGGCCTGCACGTCCGCACCTGGACCGCTGGTACCAGGCGATTCTGGCGCGCCCGGCCACGCGCGGCGTGCTGGACCTGCCGCTATCCTGAGCCCGAGCACACACAAAAACACCAGACAACAGAGAGAAGACCGATGAAACAACGCCCTTTCAAGCAAGTTGACGTGTTCACCGCAACCCCTTATTTCGGCAACCCGCTGGCCGTTGTGCTGGACGGCAGCGCGCTGGACGATGCCGCCATGCGGCGCTTTGCCAGCTGGACCAATCTGTCGGAAACCACTTTTTTGCTGCCGCCCACAGATCCGTCCGCCGACTACCGCGTGCGCATCTTCACGCCCGGCGGCGAACTGCCTTTTGCCGGCCACCCGACGCTGGGCAGTTGCCACAGCTGGCTGCAGGCGGGCGGCCAGCCGCAGGGCAAGGACTTCATCGTGCAGGAATGCCAGGTGGGCCTGGTCAAAATTCGCCGCGAACCCGGCACCCAGCGCCTGGCATTTGCCGCCCCGCCGCTCAAGCGCTCGGCGCCCAGCCCCGTGCGGCTGGCCCAGGTTGCGGCCGCCCTCGGACTGAAAGCCACGCAAATCGTGGCGGCGCAACTGCTGGACAACGGACCGCTCTGGCTGGGCCTGCTGCTGGACAGCCCCGAGACCGTGCTGCAGCTGGCGCCCAACCATGCGGAACTCGTCAAGCTGGATGCCAAGGTCGGCGTTGCGGCCGTCTATGAAGCCCAGGAAACGCCAGCCCTGATCGCCCGGGCCAATCGCGAAGCACGCACATTTATGGCCCCCACGCCTGCCGCTACGCGCGCTGCGCTGCCCCCCGAGGGGGCTATTCCGCCTCGGGGCGGCCCTTCGACGGAATTAGCCCCCGCGCTTGCCACTACAGCAAGCGCTGCGCCTGACCTGGAAGTGCGCGGATTTGCGGCACCGATAGGCGTCAACGAAGACCCGGTGACCGGCAGCCTCAATGCCAGCCTGGCCCAATGGCTGATGGCCGAAGGCCACATGCCCGAGCGCTATACCGCGTCACAAGGCGTTTGCCTGGGCCGCGCGGGGCAGGTGTACCTGGAGCGCGACGCGTCGGGCCAGGTATGGGTGGGCGGTGAATCGGTGACCTGCATCACCGGCCAGGTCACGCTTTAAGCGGGAATGCCCATGAAAACCGCCGCATCCGCCTCAGGGCCCCTGGCTTCGCAGGTCGATCACCTGGTGGTGGTCGCGGCCAGCCTGGCCGAGGGCGTGCAGTGGTGCGAAGACCTGCTGGGCATCACGCCCGGGCCGGGCGGCGAACATGGGCTGATGGGCACGCACAACCGTCTCGTCCCGGTGACGTCAGCCTTGTTCCCGCGGACCTATCTTGAAATAATTGCTATTCATTCAGGAGCACCCTGCGCCCGTGCCGAGGGCGCAAAGCGCTGGTTTGACATGGATGACCGGGAATTGCAGCTGCGGCTGGACAAGAACGGACCGCAACTGGCGCACTTTGTCGCCAGCACCACGCAGGCGCAGGCCGGCGTGCGTGCCCTGGCCCGCCTCGGGCTGGAGCGGGGTGAGGTGCTGCCAGCCTCTCGCATGACGCCGCAAGGCCTGCTGGAATGGCAGATCACCGTGCGCCATGATGGCCAGCGGCTTTTTTACGGCACGCTGCCCACGCTGATCCAGTGGGGCGCGGTGCACCCGACGCCCGGCATGGCACCTTCGGGCATCACCCTGCAGGCGCTGCAGGCACAGCACCCGCGGCCCGAGGTGCTGCGCGCCGCTTACGCGGCGATCGGGCTGACGGATGTGGAAGTCATGCAGGGCCCGCCCAATCTCATCGCCACGCTGCAAACGCCGCGCGGCCTGCTCACGCTTGAATCAAGGGGAATCTAGATGTTGACGTTTCAGGAACTCGCCTTCTTTGCACTCGCCGCCCTGGTGCTGGTGCTCACGCCCGGCCCCAACATGATTTACTGCATCTCGCGCACCCTGTGCCAGGGCCGCGGCGCCGGGCTGGTGTCACTGGGCGGCGTGGTGCTGGGCTTTGTGGTGCATTTGCTGGCGGCCTCGTTCGGCCTGACCGCGCTGCTGCTGGCCGTGCCGCTGGCGTTTGACACCATCAAGATGGCAGGCGCGGCTTACCTGCTGTGGCTGGCCTGGCAGGCCGTCAAGCCGGGCGGACTAGCCCCATTTGAGACGAGGGAGCTGCCGCACGACCCGCCACGCACGCTGTTCCTCATGGGCTTGATGACCAATCTGCTCAATCCCAAGGTGGCGATGTTTTACCTGTCTTTTTTCCCGCAGTTCCTGCATCCGGAGCGCGGCGAGTTGCTGCTGCAAAGCCTGACTTTGGGCGCCGTGCAGATTGGCGTGAGCACCGGCGTGAACACCATCCTGATCTGCTTTGCAGCGGCCATTGCCGGTTTCCTGAACCGCAACATCAGCTGGATGCGCGTGCAGCGCTATGTGATGGGGACGGTGCTGGGCCTGCTGGCGCTGCGCCTGCTGACCGAGAAGCGGGCGGCGGCATGAACGCCGCGAAGGGCCGCCCCGAGCAAGTTCAGCCCCCTCGGGGGGCAGCGCATTACGCGAAGCGACAAGCGTGGGGGCCAATGAACGCTGTTTTGCGCAGTGAACCTGGCGCTGGTTTGCCAGGCCTGGAAGACATTGAGGCCGCCGCCCGCGTCGTCTACCGCGAATTCCAGGCCACGCCGCAATACCGCTGGGGCCTGTCCAGCCAGCGCCTGGGCACCGACTGCTGGATCAAGCACGAGAACCACACGCCGGTCGGCGCCTTCAAGATACGCGGCGGGCTGACCTACTTTGAGGCGCTCCAGCAAGCCGGCCAGCTGCCCCAGGAAGTCATCAGCGCCACGCGCGGCAACCATGGCCAGAGCATAGGCTGGGCGGCACGCGCCCATGGCGTGGCCTGCACCATCGTGGTTCCGCAGGGCAATTCGCTGGAAAAAAATGCCGCCATGCGCGCCCTGGGTGTGACGCTGATCGAGCACGGCAACGACTTCCAGGAAAGCCGCGAGTTCGCCATCCGCCTGGCCGCCGAGCGCGGCGCGCACATGGTGCCTAGCTTTCACACCGATCTGCTGCGCGGCGTGGCCACCTACTGGTGGGAGTTCATGCGGGCCGTGCCCGAGCTCGATGTGGTGTACGTGCCGATTGGCCAGGGCTCGGGCGCCTGCGCGGCGATTGCCGCCAAGCTGGCCTTGAAGCGCAGCCTGCGCGTCGTCGGCGTGGTCAGTGCACATGCCACCACCTACGCCGATTCGCTGGCCACCGGCCTTGTGGTGGAGGCCCCCGTGACCACCCGGCTGGCCGACGGCATGGCCTGCCGCATCGCGGACCAGAGCGCCCTGAACATCCTGCTGCCGCATCTGGAGCGCATCGTGAAAGTCACTGACAACGAAATTGCCCAGGCCATGCGCGACCTCTATGCCGACACCCACAACGTGGCCGAAGGCGCTGGCGCCGCCAGTTTCGCCGCCGCCATGCAGGAACGTGCCCGGCTGGCGGGACTGAAGGTCGGCCTGACGCTCAGCGGCGGCAATGTGGATGCGGCCGTGCTCGCCGACGTGCTCAGCGCAGCCTAGGGCCCGTTCACACTATTTTTGCAAGTGCGAACAGGCCCTAATTGAGCGTTGGCATTTTTCGCTGAACGCTCAACCCGCCAGTGGCTTACAGCGCCGCCACCAGTTCCGGCACGGCGGTAAACAGGTCCGCCTCCAGGCCATAGTCGGCCACGCTGAAGATCGGTGCCTCGGGGTCCTTGTTGATCGCCACGATGACCTTGGAGTCCTTCATGCCGGCCAGGTGCTGGATGGCGCCCGAGATGCCGCAGGCAATGTAGAGCTGGGGCGCGACGATCTTGCCGGTCTGGCCCACCTGCCAGTCGTTGGGCGCGTAGCCGGCATCGACGGCGGCCCGGCTGGCGCCCAGCGCGGCGCCCAGCTTGTCGGCCAGCGGCGTCATGATTTCGTTGAACTTCTCGGCCGAGCCCAGGGCGCGGCCGCCGGAGACGATGATCTTGGCGGCGGTCAGCTCCGGGCGGTCGCTCTTGGCGATCTCGCTGCCGACAAAGCTGGACCTGCCGCTGTCGGCCACACCGGCCAGGGTCTCCACGGTGGCGGCGCCACCGCTGGCCGCCGCCGCATCAAAGCCGGTGGTGCGCACGGTGATGACTTTCTTGTCGTCCAGGCTTTGCACGATGGCAATGGCGTTGCCGGCGTAAATCGGGCGCTCGAAGGTGTCCACCGCATCGACCTTGGTGATGTCGGAGATCTGCGCCACATCCAGCAGGGCAGCCACGCGGGGGGCGATGTTCTTGCCCGAGGCGGTGGCGGGGAACAGGATGTGGCTGTAGTTTTGCGCCATGGCCAGCACCTGGGCGGCCATGTTTTCGGCCAGGCCATGGGCGAAATGCTCGCCCTCGACATGGATGACCTTGGCCACGCCGGTGATCTGGCTGGCGGCCTGGGCCGCGGCTTCGGCGCCCTGGCCGGCCACCAGCACATGGACCTCGCCGCCACATTGGGCGGCGGCGGTCACGGTGTTGAGGGTGGCGGGCTTGATGGAATGGTTGTCGTGTTCGGCAATTACAAGTGCGGTCATTTAGATCACCTTCGCTTCGTTTTTGAGTTTGTCCACCAGGGCGGCCACATCGGCGACCTTGACGCCGGCGCTGCGCTTGGGCGGCTCGCTGACCTTGAGGGTCTTGAGGCGGGGCTTGACGTCCACGCCCAGGTCCTCGGGCAAGAAGCGGTCGAGCTGCTTTTTCTTGGCCTTCATGATGTTGGGCAGCGTCACATAGCGCGGCTCGTTGAGGCGCAGGTCGGTGGTGATGATGGCCGGCAGCGTGAGCGCCAGGGTTTCCAGGCCGCCGTCGACCTCGCGGGTGACCCGGGCCTGGCCGCCCTCGACTTCGACCCTGGAGGCGAAGGTGGCCTGGGGCCAGCCCAGCAGGGCGGCCAGCATCTGGCCGGTCTGGTTGCAGTCGTCGTCGATGGCCTGCTTGCCCAGGATCACCAGCTGGGGGGCTTCCTTGTCGACCAGGGCCTTGAGCAGCTTGGCCACGGCCAGGGGCTGCAGTTCTTCGGCGGTCTCGACCAGGAGGGCGCGGTCGGCGCCTATGGCCATGGCGGTGCGCAGGGTTTCCTGGCACTGGGCGACGCCGCAGCTGACCGCGATGACCTCGGTGGCCACACCCTTTTCCTTCAGGCGGGTGGCCTCTTCGACGGCGATCTCGTCGAAGGGGTTCATGCTCATCTTGACGTTGGCGATGTCGACGCCAGTGCCGTCGGACTTGACGCGGACCTTGACGTTGAAATCGACTACACGTTTGACGGGGACGAGGATTTTCATGACAAACCTTTCAATATTGCTCAATCACACCAGGCGCGAGCCCGGTCCAGGTGTTCGCGGCATTCGCGAACCATGCGCGCGATCAGTTCGGCGCAGGTCGGCACATCGTCGATCAGGCCTATGCACAGGCCGGCTGAAACGACGCCTCCGTTGACCTCGCCGGCCTGCAGCGCGGCGCGCCCGCGCACCCCCGCCACCAGCGGTCGGATGTCCTCGAACTGGCAGCCGCCCGGGCGGTTTTCCATCGCCACCACCTCTTCCGAAATGGCGTTCCTGAACACGCGCGCCGTGTTCTTCATGGTGCGGAACATCAGCTTGGTGTCGCGCTCGGAGGCCGCGACCAGCGCCTGCTTGATGTTGTAGTGGATGGGCGCCTCCTGCGTCACGCAAAAGCGCGTGCCCATGTTGATGCCCTCGGCGCCTAGCGCCAGCGCGGCCGCCATGCCGCGGCCGTCGGCGATGCCGCCCGAGGCGATGATGGGAATCGTGAGCGCACGTGCCGCGATCGGCAGCAGCACCAGCCCCGGCACATCGTCTTCACCGGGATGGCCCGCGCATTCGAAGCCGTCGATAGAGACCGCATCGACGCCATTGCGCTCGGCCGACAGTGCATGCCGCACCGTGGTGCACTTGTGCACGATCTTCACGCCATGGGTCTTGAACTGGTCGATGAAGTCCCTGGGGCTGTTGCCCGCGGTCTCGACGATCTTGATGCCGCTGTCGATGATGGCATGCACGTACTCGGCATACGGCGGCGGTTTCACGGCCGGCAGGATGGTCAGGTTCACGCCGAAGGGGCGGTCGGTCATGGCGCGCGTGCGCTCGATCTCGCGCCGCAAATCGTCGGGCGTCTGCTGCGTCAGCGCCGTCAGCAGCCCCAGGCCGCCGGCGTTGGAGACCGCCGCGGCCAGTTCGGCCAGACCGACCCATTGCATGCCGCCCTGGATGATGGGGTAGCGGATGCCGAGCAATTCTGTGATACGGGTTTTCATGCTTTGTTTCCAGAGGTTGTTGAGCGGCCCCAGCTCACTCGAGCTTGGCGCCCGACTGCTTGATCAGGCGCTCCCACACCGGGCGCTCCAGCTTGTAGGCCGCGGCAAAGGCCTCGGGCGAGCTGTCCTTGATCTCGAAACCCATCGCTGCGATTTTCTGCTGCACATCGGCCTGCTGCGTGGCCTTGCGCACTTCCTCGGCGATGCGGTCCACGATGGGCTTGGGTGTCTTGGCGGGGACCGCAATGGCCAGCCAGCCGGTCACGCGGTAGGCCTCGTCCTTCAGCCCCTGCTCGACCAGCGTCGGTACGTTGGGCAAGGTGTTCATGCGGCGTTCGCCGGTCACGCCGATGGCCTTGACCTTGCCGGCCTCGATGTGCGGCTTGGCCTGTAGCGCACTGGCATAGGCCATCTGGATCTGGCCGCCTATCAGGTCCTGCATCATCGGCGCCTCGCCCTTGTAGGCGACATGGCTCATGTCGGCCTGCTGCGTCAGGCTCATGTGCGCGCCGGCCAAGTGCGGATAAGCGCCAATGCCGTAGGAGCCATAGGCCAGCTTGCCCTTGTTGGCGCTCACGTACTTCAGCAGTTCGGGAGCGGTCTTGACCGGCACGCTCGGGTGCACCACCAGCACCAGCGGCGCCGTGGCGATCTGGTAGACCAGCGTCAGGTCGCGCTGCGGATCGTAGGGCAGCTTCTCATACAGGAACTGGTTGGTGAGCAGCGAGTTGCTCAGCGACAGCACCATGGTGTGGCCGTCCGGGGCCGCCTTGGCGACCGCGTCGGTGCCAATGATGCCGGCCGCGCCCGGCTTGTTGTCGATGATGACGGGCTGCCCCATGCTGGCCGCCATCTTCTGGCCGATCACGCGCGCCAGCACGTCGGTTGCACCGCCGGCGGCGAAGGGCACCACCATCTTGATAGGCTTGCTCGGGTAGGTCTGGGCCTGGGTGGCGGTCCCGGCGCACAACGCGACGACTGAGGCTGCGGCGCAAAGCCACGCGCGGCGGTCCAGGAATCTGGAGTTCATGGTGTGTCTCCTGTTCGGGTTTTCAAAATATGAGGGGGATGGGGCTACTGCAGGATCACCTGCGCCTTGAACGGCAGGCGCCCTAGCACCTGCTGCAGTTGCGCCTGCAACTGCGCTGCCAGCGTCCCGGCAGCGGCCGCGTCGATGACGACCTTGAGCGCGCTCTCGCCGTCGGCCTGCACCTGCGGGCGTGCCGCGGCAGGCAGGCCCAGCGCGGCGCAGGCTTCGTCCACCAGCGCATCGGCCACCTTGCGTGCGGCCAGCGCGCGCAGCTCGGGCTTGTAGATCTTGCCGACGTTGGTCATGGGCATATGTTCGATGATGACCACCGACTTGGGCCTGGCAGGCGCTTCGTCAACGCGCGCGGCGGTGAACGCGAGCAACTCCTCCTCGCTGGCCGAGGCCCCGGGCACCAGGGTCGCGAAGACCACCGGCAACTCGCCGGCATAGGCATCGGGCGCACCCACGGCCGCACACAGCTGCACCGCCGGATGGGCGCCCAGGGCGTCCTCTATCACCTTGGGGTCGATGTTGTGGCCGCTGCGGATGATCAGATCCTTGGAGCGGCCCGTGAGGTTGAGCCGGCCCTGGTCATCAAGCCAGCCCAGGTCGCCGGTGGCGAGCCAGCCATCGGCGGTGAAGGCCTTGGCGTTGTCGGCCGGATCGAGAAAACCCGAGAACAGGTTGGGCGACTTGAACAGCACCATGCCCTGCTCGCCTGCGGCCAGGTCGCGGTCGGAGGCATTGCCATGCTCGTCCAGCGCCACGATGCGCAGCCGCACATAGGGCAAGGGAAAGCCGACGCAGCCCGCCGGCCCCACGACCCCGGGGGGCGTGATGGTCGAGATGCCGGCCATCTCGGTCATGCCCAGGCTCTCATGCACATGCAGGCCGAACAGGCGCTCGAAGCGCGCGGCGAGTTCCGGCGCCAGCACGGCAGCGCCGGTGCGGCAGTAGCGTATCGACGAGATATCGGCGCCGTCCAGCGGCACATTGGCCAGCGCCGCCAGCACCGTGGGCACGGCCGACAGCGAGGTCGGGCGGTACTTCTCGACAAGCCGCCAGTAATTGCTGATCACCGCCTTGTTGCGCATCAGGGCGGTGGTCGGAATGATGACCTCGACGCCCGCCGACAGCGAGGCCAGCGAGGCCGGCAGGACCCCGGCCACATGGAACAGCGGATAGCCGTTGATGGTGATGTCGGTGTGCTGAAGCCCCTGCAGCTTCACGCTGGCCCAGGCAGTGAAGACCTGGGCGCCATGGCTGTGGCGCGCCAGCTTGGGTGCGCCGGTGGTGCCGCCGGTGTGGAAGTAAGCGGCGATGTCGGTCGGCGCGATGTCGCGGCCGCTCACGAGGCGGTCGGCCGGCTCACCTGCGCGCAGCGCGTTGAAGTCGGCCACGCCTTCGGGCAGCGCAGGTGCACTGCCTGGCGGCTCATCGTGCGGCGCCACGCGCAGCACCGCCCGGAGCGTGGGCACCTGGTCGCGCAGGCGCATGGCCTTGGACCACATGCCGGATTCGTCGTCCGAGCCCCAGGCGATCAGCACCTTGGCGCCGGCCGCGCTCATCAGCGACACCAGCTTTTCGTCGGTCAGCAGCGGGTTGAGCGGCTGCACAATGCCGGCCGCCTCGCCGCCCCACAGCGCCAGGTGGTATTCGAGGCAGGCCGGCAGCAACACGGCCACCGCGTCCCCGGACCCGACGCCGAGTGCATGCAGCAGGTTGGCGGTCTGGTGGATGCCGGCCAGCAGCTGGGCATAGGACCAGCGGATCGGCGTGTCATCGGGATCGCCACTGCGCAGAAAAGTCAGCGCGGTCTTGTTGCCAAAGGCGTGGGCCGCGTTGCTGAATATCTCGTAGGTGCTGCGCACCGGCAGGGCCGTCGCTATCGGTGTCTGCTCAAGGCGGCGAACATCGTCGATGCTGCGGATCGGAAACGAGGGGGCAAAGGGGGGATGGATGGGGTTCACGCGATGTCTCCAGTCAGGGCTGTCATTACTCCGCAGAGATGCCCTTGTCACGAATCACCTTACCCCATTTATCATAGTCTTGACGCATGCGCGCGGCCATCTGGTCCGGCGACTGGTAGGCCGCGAAGGTGCCGACGTGCTCCAGCCTCTCCTGCACGTCTTTCTCCGCCAATATCTGTTTTACTTCTGCGCTCAGGCGCGCGACGATGTCCCTGGGTGTGCCCGCCGGCGCCAGCAGGCCGCCCCATGACACGGCATCGAAGCCCGAGATGCCTTGTTCCGCGACCGTCTTGACATTCGGAATCAGGCTCACGCGGCGCGGCGAACCGACGGCGATGGCGCGCAGCTTGCCTGCCTGGATGTGCGGCAGCGCCGCGACGAGATCGGCATACATCATGGGAACCTGGCCGCCGAGAAGATCGGTGATGGCCGGCACGCCGCCCCGGTAGGCCACATGCTGCATGTCAAACTGGCCCTGCGTCTTGAGCAACTCCATGCTCAGGTGACCGAAGCTTCCCGCGCCCGAGCTGGTGTAGTTGAGCTTGCCCGGCTGCGCCTTGGCATGGGTGATCAGCTTTTGCAAATCCGTCACGCTGGGCATAAGCGCCGGATTGACCACCATCACGATGGGCAGGTCGTAGACCGTGGCGACCGGCGCGAAGTCCTTCAGGATGTCGTAGCCGGCCTTCTTGTACAGATGGGGCGCCAGCAGCGTGGGCGTCGCCAGCATCATGAGCGTGTAGCCGTCCGGCGCACTCTTGGCGACGAAGGCCGCAGCGATCGACCCGGAGGCGCCCGCGCGGTTCTCGACCACCACGGGCTGCTTCAGGCGCTCGCCCAATTTCTGGCCCACAATGCGCGACGCCGTGTCGGTCGGTCCTCCCGCAGGAAACGGCACGACCAGCTTGATGACCTTGTTCGGATAGGCCTGGGCGAACGCCGCGCCGGTGAGCAGCGGCAGCGCCAGGGCGAGCAGGGAACGGCGTGTCAAGCCGAAAATGGATAACAGGGATTGCATTGTCTTCTCCATGGATAAAAGGGGGCGATTCAAACGTCAAACGACGCCATTCGCCTTCAACTGCGAAAGCTTTTCTTCGGACAGGCCGAGCAGTGACTGAAGCACCTCGCGCGTCCCTTCGCCCAGCTGCGGCGGCGCGCTGCGCACCGGCAGGCGCTCACCGTCGAAGCGGTAGGGCGGCGCCAGCACGTTGACGCTGCCAGCCTCGGGATGCGGCTGCGTCGTCACGAGGCCGGCATCGGTTGCGCGTTTCGAGGTCAGCGCCTCGTGCAGGCCTAGCACCTCGCCGCAGGGAATGCCGGAGCGGGTCAGCTGTTCGAGCAGCTGCTTGCGCTTGCGGCGCCCGAGCTCGCGGTTGATCTCTGGCATCAGCGCCGCCCGGTTCGCCGAGCGCAGGATGTTGGTCTTGAAGCGTTCATCGGCCGCCAGGTCGGGCCGCTCTATCACCTCGGTGCAAAAGCGTGCGAACTGGCTGTTGTTGCCGACCGTGATCACCAGCGGCCCGTCTTGCGCATCGAAGACGCCGTAGGGCACGATGGACGGGTGCGCGTTGCCGTAGCGCGGCGGGTCTTCGCCCATCAGCAGCGCCTCGAGGCCGTAGTAGGCGGTGATCATCAGCCCGCAATCGAACAGCGCCATCTCGATGTGACGGCCCTTGCCGGTTTTGTGGCGCTCGAACAGCGCGGCCAGAATGGCCTGGGCCGAGTACATGCCGGTGAACAGGTCGACCGCGGCCACGCCGAATTTCAGCGGCGGCTGGTGGGCTTCGCCGTTGAGCGCCATCAGTCCGGCCTCGCCCTGCACGACCAGGTCGTAGCCGGGGCGTGCGGCCTCCGGCCCGGTGCGGTCGTAGCCGGAGATCGAGCAGTAGATCAGCCCGGGCTGCTCTTCGCGCAGGCGCTCGTAGCCGAGGCCCAGCTTGTCGATGCCGCCGTACTTGAAGTTCTGGATCACGACGTCGCTTTTCCGTGCGAGTTCACGCGCGATCTCCTGGCCTTCGGCGGTCTGCAGGTCGAGCGTGACCGAGCGCTTGTTGCGGTTGACGCTGTTGAAGTAGGCCGTCTCGGTGGAGCCGACGCGCAGGCCCCAGTCGCGCGTGTCGTCGCCGCGCCCGGGGTGTTCGACCTTGATCACCTCGGCGCCGAGGTCGGCCAGCACCATGCCGCACCAGGGGCCGGCAAGGATACGGGACAGATCGAGAACGCGTACGCCGGCCAGCGGTAGCGAGGAATTCATCGTTGACATGGCAACTCCAGGGGTTCAGGAATCCATTGCATGGCTGCGCAATGAAAGGACATGATTGGCATCAAGGCGCGTTCGGCTTGCCACGCAGCAGGGCGAAATCCGGCGTGCGTTTGGCAAGGAAGGCGCCTATGCCTTCGGCCGCCTCGTCGTCGGCCTGCGATTCGACCATCAGCTGCGCCTCCAGCGCCATTTGGGCTTCCAGATCGGCACCATAGGCATGGTGGCACAGGGCCTTGATGCGGGCGTTGGCCCGCGTCGGGCCACTGGCGATGCGGGCCGCCAGGGCGACCGCCTCGGCCAGTGCCGCACCCTGTTCGCTGAGCCGGTTGACGGCGCCCAGCGCATGCAGGCGTTCGGCCGGCACGCGGTCGCCGGTCAGGCACAGCTCGGTCAGCACCTGGCGCGAGACGAACTCCGCCAGAAAGGCGGTGGCGCCGCCATCCGGCGTCAGGCCGACCTTGACGTAGGCGACAGAGAAGAAGGCGTTGCGCGCCACCACCAGCATGTCGCAGGCGAGCGCGATCGACACGCCCGCACCGGCCGCACCGCCTTCGACGGCGGCAATCACCGGCTTGCCGCAATCGCGGATGGCGCGAATCATGCCGTGCAGGCCTTCGAGCTTCTCGCGCCGCTGCGCGGGCGCCAGTTGGCGGCGGGTCGCCAGCTGGTTCAGGTCGCCGCCCGAGCAGAAGAAATCGCCGACGCCGGTCAGCACGATGGCGCCGACCTCGGGGTCGGCCGCTGCGGCGGCCAGTGCGGCCGGCAGCTCGGTGTACAGGCCGGCCGTGATGGCGTTGCGCGCGGCCGGGTTGTTGTTGACCAGGATGCGGACGGCGCCCTCCTGGCGGATCAGCACTGAATTGCTCATGCGGCGGCTTCCTTTTCCAGCGTCCTGGAGCGCTGAAGATGATGGTCTTTGATGTGTTCGCAGTTCATGACGGTTCTCTCATTGCGTTGCACTTTCGGGATCGCTCAGATACACATCGCGCAGCTCACGCTTGAGCACCTTGCCGATGGCGCTGCGCGGCAGTTCGTCGAGGTGGCGCAGGTCGGCCAGGCGCTGCGTCTTGCCGGCGCGCGCGTTGTACCAGGCCATGAGTTGTGCCGGCGTTTCGGCGGCGTCCGCGTGCCGCACAACGAAGGCCACCGGTGTCTCGCCCCATTGCTCCGACGGCACGCCGATGACGGCCACGTCCTGCACCCCCGGATGGGCGCGCAGCCCGGCCTCGATGTCGCTCGGATAGATGTTGAAGCCGCCGCTGATGATCATGTCCTTGCGGCGATCCACCAGCGTGAGGAAGCCGTCGGCGTCGAAGCGGCCGACGTCACCCGTGCGGATGAAGCGCTTGCCGGTTCGATCGAACCATTCGGCCTCCCGCGTCTTTTCGGGCTGGTTGTGGTAGCCGGTCATCATGCCGGCCGAATGCCCCACGACCTCGCCGGTCGAACCCGGCGGCAGTTCGCGTTCCTCTTCGTCGATGAGCCTGATGTCGCTGCCTTGGGCGGGCTGGCCCACGGTGTGGAGCTTGTCCGGATGCTCGTGCGCGGAGAGGATGCAACTGCCACCGCCCTCGGTCATGCCGTAGAACTCGACCAGGCCGCCGGGCCAGCGGGCCAGCACGTCGGCTTTCAGCGAGGCATGGAACGGCGCGCTGGTGCAGAACTTGAAGCGGAAGGACGACAGGTCGAAGTCGCCGAAGCGCGGGTGGGCCATGATGCGCTGGTATTGAACCGGCACCAGCATCGAATGCGTCGCGCGGATGCGCTGGGCGAGCGCCAGGTAACCCAGTGCGTCGAACTTCGGCATCAACCGCACGCAGCCGCCCCATCCCAGCGTGGGGAAAAACGAGACGAGCGTGGTGTTGGAGTACAGCGGCGTGGCCAGCAGCGTCACGCTGTCGCGGCCATAACCGTAGGCCAGTCCGCGCTGGATGTGCGCCCAGCGCATGCCATGCGATTGCACGATGCCTTTGGGCGTGCCGGTGGTGCCTGAGGAATAGATGATGTTGAAAGGGTCTTGCGGCGAGACCTCGACGGGTTGGGGCCGCGAGCCCTCGGGCGCGAGCCAATCCTCGAAGCGGCGGCCGGCGGTCACGCCGTCGAGGGCAATGCGCGTGGGCGCATCACCGTCGCCTGGCGACGGAGGCAGCAGCGCCGCCGCTGCGGCATCGGCGAACAGACCGCGCGCGTTTGCATCGTGCAGCATCGCGGCCAGGCTCGCGGCGGTGACCGAAGGCGCCAGCGGCGCGGGCACAACACCCGCTCGAAGCGCACCCAGGAAAACGGCCGCATAGCGCACCGAGGGCGTTGCGCACAGGGCGATGACATCGCCCGGCTTCAACCCGTCAAGCTGCAGTGCCGCGGCGACGCGATCCATCAACACGTCGAGCGCGGCGTAGTCCAGGGTTTGCTCGGCGTCGCACAGGGCGAGAGCATGCGGGCGCTGATGGGCATGCTCTCGCACCAGGTCCGACAGGCTGCGAAACGGCGGCAGCGCCGCGGTGGGGTTCTGGCTGCTCATGCTGCGCCGTACCTCAATCGAGTTGCGCGCCGGATTGCTTCACGAGGGCCTCCCATACCGGCCAGTCCTTGCGGTAGGCGGCGGCGAAAGCTTCGGGCGTGCTCCCCACCGACCGGAATCCCATGCCCTCGATGCGTTCGCGCACGTCTGGCAGTGCGCAGATGGCGCCCACTTCCCTGGCCATGCGCTGCACGATCTCGGCCGGTGTCCTGGCGGGCGCCGCCATGCCCACGAAACCGACGACGCGGTAGGCATCGTCCTTCAGGCCCTGCTCCTGCAGCGTCGGCACGTCGGGAAGAATGCCCATGCGCTGTTCACCCGTGACGCCGATGAGCCGGAGCTTGCCCGCTGCCGCGTGCGCCTTGGTGCCCAGCGCGCTGGCGAAGGCGATCTTGATCTGCCCGCCGATCAGGTCCTGCAGCATCGGCGCCTCGCCGCGGTAGGCCGCGTGCGCCATGTCCGCGTCCTGGCTCCGGCTCATGAAAGCGCCGCCAAGATGGGCGTAGGAACCGATGCCCCACGAGCCATACGACAACTTGCCCTTGTTTTGCTTGATGTAGGCCAGCAGTTCCGGACCGTTGCGGACCGGCAGGCTCGGATGGACGGCCAGCGTCACCGGCGCGGAAGCGATCAGCGAAACCAGCGACAGGTCGCGTCGCGGGTCGTAGGGCAGCTTCTGGTAGAGGAACTGGTTGATCAGCAGCGATGTGCTCAGCGACACCGCGAAGGTGTAGCCGTCGGCCGGCGCCTTCGCCACCGCCTCGGTGCCCAGGATGCCGCCGGCGCCGCTTCGGTTGTCGACCAGCATCGGCTGGCCCAGGCGCGACGAGAGCTTCTCGCCCACCACGCGAGCCACGATGTCGGTGGCGCCGCCGGCATTGAAAGGCACAATGAGGCGCACCGGCCTGCCGGGCCAGGCGGCCTGGGCGCGCACGAGCGGCCCGAAACCGAGAGAGGCGCCGGCGAAGGCGGTGCGCGCCAGCCATTGGCGGCGTGAAGGATCGACGAGATGAGATTGCATTGAGGCCCCCTGAGGTGTGCGTTCAGTTCTTTGCTGAATCTTTGGTTGCTGAACCGTTTCGCTCATGCCGCCACCTGCTTGCCGAGCGCGATGTAGCGCTGCAGGTGATGGTCTTCGTCGCCCAGCTGGTGGTCGATCATCACCAACCGCTTGGCGTAGTGGGCCAGCGGCAGTTCCCAGGTCATACCGATGCCGCCGTGCATCTGGATGCTCTCTTCCGCCACCAGCGTGCCGATGCGGCCTATGCTGAACTTGGCGGCCGACAGCGCGCGCTCGCGCGTCAACCGGTCGGCATCGATCGCGGCGGCGGCATTGATCACGGCCGAGCGGGCCTGCTCGATCTCGAGCAGCAGGTCCGCCATGCGGTGCTGCAGTGCCTGGAAGCTGCCGATCAGTGTGCCGAACTGCTTGCGCGTGCGCAGGTAGTCGAGTGTCGCGGTCTTGGCGGCTTCCATCGCGCCCAGGCTTTCCGCGCACAGCGCCAGCACGCCGCGGCCTATGGCGCGTTCCAGCGTGGTGTGGCCCTGGCCTTCGGCGCCCAGCAGCGCATCGGCGCCGAGCGTCACGCCGTCGAGCGTGAGTTCGGCCACGCGGCCGCCGTCGATGGCGGGACAGCCGCGCACGCTGAGTCCTGGCGTCTTTGCGGGAACCAGGAACAGCGAGATGCCGGCCTCGCTGTCTGCTGCGCCCGAGCTGCGGGCCGAGACCACGAACAGGTCGGCCTGCTCGCCCTGCGGCACCACGGCCTTGGCGCCTTGCAGCACCCAGCCGTTGCCGCTGCGCTCGGCGCGGGTCTGCACGCGCGCCAGCTCGTAGTGGGCATCGGGCTCGTCATGTGCGAAGGCCGCGATGGTCGTGCCGCCTATGATGTCGGCCAGCTGGGCCTTCTGCGCGTCGTCGCCAGCAGCCGAGATCGCTTCGCCGGCCATGACGGCGCCCAGCAGCGGCTCGACCACCAGGCCGCGGCCCAGCGACTCGAAAACCACGGCGACGTCGAAGCCTGCGCCGCCGAAGCCGCCGTCGGCTTCGCTGAACAGCGCGCCGATCACGCCCAGTTCGGCGAACTGCTGCCAGATCTCGGTGCTGAAGCCCTGGGCCGACCTGGCGATGCGGTCGCGCTTATCGAAGGCGTACTGCTCGGCTATGAAGCGATTCAAGCTGTCGGCGAGCATGCGCCGATCTTCGGTGTGTTCGAAGTTCATGGCATGTCTCCTTTACAGCCCGAGGATCATCTTGGAGATGATGTTCTTCTGGATTTCGTTGGAGCCGCCGAAGATCGACAGCTTGCGGTTGTTGAAGTAGCGCGCCGCGGCGGCCGATGCGTAGGCCGGACCGAAGGTCTCGCCTTCGTAGCCATCCTGCAGGGCCTCTGCGACGAAAGGCCGTCCATAGACGCCCATCGCGCGCCGGGCCAGCGAGGAGATTTCCTGGCGGATCTCGGTGCCGCGAATCTTGAGCATCGAGCTCTCCGCGCCCGGCACGCCGCCGCCGGCCACGGCCGCGATCACGCGCAGGTTCGTCGTCAACATGTTCTCGAGGTCGATCTCGACACGCGCCAGGCGCGCCGCGAAGGCCGGGTCTTCGTTCAGCGGCTTGCCGTTCTTCGTCTGCTTCGCCGCAATGCCCTTGAGCTGCTCCAGCGCCGCCACCGAGAAGCCCACGCCGGCGATGTTGGTGCGCTCGTAGGTCAGCAGGTACTTGGCGCAGGTCCAGCCCTTGTCCTCTTCGCCCACCAGGTTCTCGGCCGGCACGCGCACGTCGGAAAAGAACACCTCGTTGACTTCGTGTTCGCCGTCGAGCGTGATGATGGGCCGCACCTCGACGCCGGGCGTCGTCATATCGATCAAGAGGAAGCTGATGCCCTCCTGCTTCTTGGCCTCGCGGTTGGTGCGCACCAGGCAGAAGATCATGTTGGCGTGCTGGCCCAGCGTGGTCCAGGTCTTCTGGCCGTTGACGATGTAGTGATCACCCTGGGCATCGGTGCCGCGCACGGCCGAGGTCTTGACCGCTGCCAGGTCGGAGCCGGCGCCGGGTTCCGAGTAGCCCTGGCACCACCAGTCCGAGCCGTCGAGGATGCGCGGCAGCCAGTGGCGCTTCTGCGCCTCGTTGCCGTACTTGATCAGCACCGGGCCCAGCATGTTCACGCCGAAGGGCACGATGCGCGGTGCATGGGCCAGCGCGCATTCGTTCTCGAAGATGAACTTCTCGATCGCGGTCCAGCCGGGGCCGCCCCACTGTTCGGGCCAGTGGTTGGCGAGCCAGCCGCGCGCGTTGAGGATGGCGTGCCATTCCTGCATGTCGGCTTTGCTCAAATGCTTGCCGCTCGCGACCTTGTCGGACAGGCGCGCGGGCAGCTTGGCGGCCAGGAAGGCGCGCACTTCGCTGCGGAAGGCTTCTTCTTCGGGGGTGAAGTTCAGGTCCATGTCGTGTCTTTAGTCAGTTGAGGACAGAGCAAAATTGCCGCGCAATTTCTTGGTCTGTCCCGCAAGGTTTCAATAAATCTCGAACAGGCCGGCCGCACCCATGCCACCGGCGATGCACATGGTCACGACGGCGTACTTCGCGCCGCGTCGCTTGCCCTCGAGCAGCACGTGGCCCGTGAGGCGGGCGCCGGTCATGCCGAACGGGTGGCCGATGGAGATGGCGCCACCGTTGACGTTGAGCCGCTCCGATGGAATGCCGAGCTTTTGCTGGCAGTAAATGGACTGCGAGGCAAAGGCTTCGTTGAGCTCCCACAGGTCGATATCCTGAACCTTCAGGCCATGGCGCGCCAGCAGTTTCGGCACCGCGAACACCGGGCCTATGCCCATCTCGTCGGGCTCGCAGCCGGCCACGGCCAGGCCACGGAAGGCGCCCAGCGGCTTGAGATTGAGACGCTCGGCTTCCTTGGCTTCCATCATCACGCAGGCCGAGGCGCCATCGGAGAGCTGAGAGGCGTTGCCGGCGGTGACGAACTTGTCCGGGCCATTGACTGGCGCCAGCTTGGCCAGCGCCTCGTAGGTGGTGCCGCGCCGGTTGCAGTTGTCGGCGTCCACCGTGACTTCGCGGCGGGTCACCGCCTTGGTTTCCTTGTCGGTCACGGCCATGGTGGTGGTGCAGGCGACGATCTCTTCCTGGTAGCGGCCGGCGAGCTGCGCCTCTTCGGTCTTGCGCTGGCTCTCGGCCGAGAAGCGGTCTTGCGCCTCGCGGCTGATGCCGTAGCGCTGAGCCACGATGTCGGCGGTTTCTATCATCGACAGGTACAGCGCTGGCTTGTGTTCCACGATCCACGGGTCCATGCCGGTATCGCCGTCCTCGCGGGTGCGAATGGCCGAGATGCTTTCCACGCCGCCGGCGATCATGGCCGGCGCGCCCTCGACGACGATGCGGCCGGCGGCCATGGCGATGGCCTGCAGACCTGAGGCGCAGAAGCGGTTGACCGTGGTGCCGGCAATCGTGATCGGCAGGCCGGCGCGGATGATGCTCTGGCGCGCCACGTTGCGGCCGGTGGTGCCTTCGGGGTAGCCGCAGCCGAGGATGGCGTCCTCGATCAGCGCCGGGTCCAGGCCCGAGCGCTCGACGGCGGCGCGTACCGCGAAGGCGGCCAGCGTCGCGCCGGGGGTGATGTTGAATTCACCGCGGTGCGACTTGGTCAGCGGTGTACGGGCGGTGGAAACGATGACGGCTTCACGCATGGTTTTGCTCCTGGGCTGCAGTTATTCGGATTGATTGAGACTGGCGAAATCGGCACCGCGCTCGACCAGCTCGACCAGCAGCGGCGAGGGCTGCCAGAACAGCGGGTCTTCCTTGGCGAACTCGCGGATGTCGGCCAGCACCTTGGGCAGGCCCACGCTGTCGGCGTATTGCATCGGGCCGCCGCGGTGGCGCGGGAAGCCATAGCCGTAGAGGAAGGTCACGTCCACGTCCAGCGGGCGCAGCGCGATGCGCTGGTGAACGACGTTGGCGCCTTCGTTGATCATCGCGGCCATGTAGCGGCGCATGATTTCTTCCTCGGTGAAGCTGCGCGGCTTGATGCCGGCGCGCTGGCGCTCGGCGTCTATGATGGCCAGCACTTCGGGGTCGGGTTGCCCGGTGCGTGCGCCTTCGGGGTAGAGGTAGTAGCCGCGCTGCGTCTTCTGGCCGAACCAGCCGCGCTCGCAGATGCGGTCGGCCACCTGCACGTAGCGGACCTTCGGGTCGCCCGGTTTGCGTGCTGCGGCCTTGCGCTTGCGCGTGGCCCAGCCGATGTCGCCGCCGGCCAGGTCGGACACCTGGAACGGGCCCATGGGGTAGCCGAAGTTGCGCACGGCTTCGTCGATCTGGTAGGGCGAGGCGCCGTCTTCCATCATGTGGTCGGCAGCCTGGCGGTACACCGCGAGGATGCGGTTGCCGATGAAGCCGTCGCACACGCCGGCGCGCACCGGTGTTTTCTTGAGCTTCTTCGCGAGCTCGAAGCCGGTGGCCACCACGTCGGCGCTGACCTTGGCCGGCACCACAATTTCCAGCAGCTTCATGATGTTGGCCGGCGAGAAGAAGTGCAGGCCCACCACGTCGCCGGGGCGCGAGACGCTGGCCGCGATCTCGTCGATGTCGAGGTAGGAGGTGTTGGTGGCGAGCACTGCGCCCGGCTTGCAGACGCGGTCGAGTTCGGCGAACACGGCCTTCTTGACGGACATCTCCTCGAACACGGCCTCGACCACGATGTCGACCTGCGCGAGTGCGTCGTAAGACGTGGAGCCCGAGAAGCGCGCCATCACCGCCGCCTTGGCCTCTGGCGTCATGCGGCCCTTCTTGATCAGGCCGTCGTAGACCTTCTCGACATGCGAGCGGCCGCGCGCAAGGCTGGGCTCGTCGCGCTCGATCATGGTCACGGGCAGGCCCGCGTCGAGCATCGCCACCGCGATGCCCGCGCCCATGGTGCCGCCGCCGACGATGCCGGCCGACTCCAGCGCGCGCGGCTTGGCGGCTTTTGTCTCGGGCGCCTTCAGCACTTCGCGCTCGGCGAAGAAGGCGTGGATCAGGCCGGCGCGCTGCGGGCTGGCTATGCATTGCAGGAACAGCTTGCGCTCCAGCGCCATGCCCTCGTCAAAGGGCAGCGTGAGTGCGCCTTCGACGGCTTCGATGATCTTCATCGGCGAGAACAGGCCCCGGCTCTTCCTGGCGGTGTCGGCGCGCGCGGCTTCGAGCGCGGCGCGGCTGGTTTCGGCGTCGGCGAGCGCTTGCGCATCGCGCGTGCGGCGCACCGGTGCCTTGGCGGCGACCAGTTCCTGTGCATAGGCCAGGCCCTCGGGCAAGGCGTCGGCCCCTTCGCCCAGGCGGTCTATCAGACCGAGCGCCAGCGCTTCCCTGGCGCCTGCGTGGCGGCCGCTGAGCATCAGGTCGAGCGCGGCCTTGGCACCGATCAGGCGCGGCGCGCGCTGCGTGCCACCCGAGCCCGGCAGCAGGCCCAATGCGACTTCGGGCAGGCCGAGCCTGGCCGAAGCCACGGCCAGGCGGTAGTGCGCCGACAGCGCGACCTCGAGGCCACCGCCGAGCGCGGCGCCCTGGATGGCGGCCACCACGGGCTTGCGGCAGTTCTCGATGGCAAGGCAGACTTCGGGCAGCGATGGTGGCTGCGGGGTCTTGCCGAATTCGCGGATGTCGGCGCCGGCAATGAAGTTGCGGCCCGCGCCGACGATCAGCACCGCGGCCACGGCGGCGTCGGTTTCTGCCGCGGCTATCGCTTCGATCAGGCCGCGGCGCACATCCATGCCCAGGGCGTTGACGGGCGGGTTGGCTATGGTCACCACCAGCACGCTGGCGCGAAGCTCGGACTTGACGACTTGGGAATTGAGGCCTGAGGCCATGGTATTTGTCTCCGGGTTGAGAACCGCGATCGGGCTCTGGGTGTGAGCCAACGATTGTTCTAGGGAATATCGTTCTTGACAATCACCTAGATCGTTGACAGACTGTCAAGTAATATTTGACACTGGACCTCCATGGACCTCACCTCTCTGACCCTGCTGGTCGACATCCTCGATGCCGGCAACCTCAGCCAGGCCGCGCGCAAGCTGAAAATGACCCGCGCCAATGTCAGCTACCACCTGAACCAGCTCGAGCGATCGGTCGGGCTGCAGCTGGTGCGGCGCACGACACGGCGGGTGGAGCCCACCGAGGTCGGCCTGCGCCTGTACCAGCATGGCCGCAGCATCCAGAACGAGCTGCTGGCCGCAAAGGAATCGGTCTCGACGCTGGGACAGGCCCTGCAGGGCCGCGTGCGCCTCTCCGTGCCCAGCGGCTACGGCCAGATGGTCATGACGGACTGGCTGATCGAGTTCAAGCAGCTGTACCCCGGCATCGTGCTGGACGTACGGTTCGAAAACCGCGTCGACGACCTGCTGCGCGACGAAGTGGACATCGCGATCCGCGTCATGCCCGAGCCGCCGCAGACCCTGGTCGCGCGCGAAATGGGAGCGGTGCGCTACGTGGCCTGCGCCTCGCGCGCCTATGCCCAGACGCACGGCCTGCCAACCCAGCTGGAGCAGCTTCGCACCGCGCCGCTGATCACCTCGGCCGTGATAGGCCGCCAGCTGCGCCTGTCGGCCTACCTGGGCGACGAACGGCAGGAAGTGACGCTGGAGCCGACCCTCATTTCCGAGCATTTCCCCTTCCTGCGCCAGGCCATCCTGGCCGGGCTGGGCGTCGGCCTGGTGCCCGACTACGTGGTGCAGGACGACGTGCTGGGCGGCGAGGTGCTGACCACGCTGGATGCCTGGCGCCTGAGCATCTTCGGCTCGCAGCTGTTCATGCTGTACATGCCGAACCGCTACCACACCCGCGCCGCGTCCACCTTCATCGATTTCGTTCTGGAGCGCGCACGCGGCGCGGGCCGGCGGGCCGCGGCGCCCTTGCCAGGCTCGCTGCCGTCCGGCGATCTGCTATAAAAATCATAGCTTACGTCGCCCGGGCGACAAGGACCGATGGCCAGTTCGCTCACAATGGTGGCCATGGGAACCCTCTACCTTGTACGCCACGGCCAGGCCTCGTTCGGCGCCGACGACTATGACCAGCTCAGCGCGCTCGGCCGCCAGCAAAGCGTGCGGCTGGGCGAGTATTTCCGCCACAAGGGCCTGAGCTTCGAGGCCGTGCTGACCGGCACGCTGCGCCGCCATGTGCAAACCTTTGAAGGCATTGCCGAAGGCCTGGGACTTCAGACCGAGCCCCTGGCCTGGCCCGGTCTCAACGAGTACGACAGCGAGGCGGTGATCGCCGCCATCCATCCGCACCAACTGGAAAAACCCGATTCACCCGAGATGTACCGCCAGCATTTCCGGCTGCTGCGCGACGGCCTGACCCAATGGATGGCCGGTGTCGTCAGCCCCAGGGGCATGCCCAGCTACCAGGACTTCGTCAAGGGCGTGAGCAGCGCGCTCGACCATGTGCGCAGCCGGCACAGCGGCAATGTGCTGATCGTCTCCAGCGGCGGGCCGATTTCCACCGCGGTCGGCCAGGTGCTGGGCACCACGCCCGAGACCACCATAGAGCTCAACCTGCGTATCCGCAACAGCTCGGTCACCGAATTCAGCTTCACGCCCAAGCGCCACATGCTGCTGACCTACAACACCCTGCCGCATCTGGACGCGCCTGAACACGCCAGCTGGGTGACTTACGCCTGAGTACGCTGAATACCCGCTATTGATGTTTCCCTGTTTCGTTGCACCACACCGTTCGGGCTGAGTTTGTCCAAGCCCTTCGACGAGTTCAGGACGGCAGCAAAGGCAGGTCGGCCTTTTTAAGCGTGCGCAACACAAAGCTGGACTTGCTGTGGCGTATGCCCTTGATCTTGTAGAGCCGCTCGCGCAGCAGGCGCTCATAGTCCTTGGTGTCGTGCACGGCGATGCGCAGCAGGTAGTCGTATTCGCCCGACACCAGCCAGGCCTCGATCACTTCGGGAATGGCGGCCAGGGTTTCGCCGAATTTTTCCAGCGTGTTGTCGGAATGGCTGTCCAGCGTGACCTGCACCATCACCGTGTCGCCAAGGCCCAACGCTTGCGCATTGAGCCGCACGGTATAGCCCTCGATCACGCCGGCCTCTTCCATTTTCTTGATGCGGCCCCAGCAGGGCGAGGGACTCAGGCCGACGGCCTGCCCGATCTCCTGCAGGCTGGCGCGCGCATCGGACTGCAACACCTGAAGGATTTTCCGGTCAAATATATCCATACAGATAATTTATCTGATTTTTTCTATTTGGAAGATTTTTTATCTTCAATTTTAAAATCAGGCAGCAAATCCGGCAGATCCTTCCAGACGATCTGGTGGATACTTTGAGTCATGGCAGCGGGCTTACCGGCACGGCTGACAGGACAAATCCCCCAGCAGGTTACCGCCCGCTGGGGGCTTTGATTTTGGGGATTGGGCGACGCGCCCGGAATTCAGAACGCCGTATGGTTGCTCAGCGTGCCGGGGGGCAGCTGATCGACCTGCACCAACAGCTGCGCCAGGCTGCGCCCCATGGCGCCCAGGAGCGCCCGGCCTTTTTCGGCCGTGGCGGCCGCGGCATTGCCCACCGCGCCCTGCGGGTTGTAGTCCTGCATCTGCCAGGCCAGCTTGGCGCTGCGGCCATCGCCGAGGATGCTGAATTTTTCAGCACGCTCCTGCGAGGTGGAATGAAAATCCTGCGCCTGGGCCATATCCACCTGCTCCGGCTTGAGCGCCAGCATCATCGAGGTCTCGATCTCGCCGGCATGAATGCCGAAGCGGTGCTCGTGCGCGCTGAATTGGGCAGACACCGATGCACCGTCTTCGCCGACCAGGGGCAGATTGAACGAGTTCACGCTGTACACCAGCATGCCAAGCCGCGCCCGCAGGTCGCGCGCCACCACATCCAGCAGCCCCACCTGGCCGCCATGCGAATTGAGCAGCACCAGCTTTTTCACGCCCGTGGCGGCCACAGCCTCGGCCAGCTCGGTCCAGAGCCGGATGATGGTTTCGGCTTTCAGGGTGAGCGTGCCGGCAAAGCGCGTGTGCTCTGGGCTGAAGCCTGTCGATTGCGTGGGCAGAAACAGCACCGGCAGGTCCGCCGGCAAGTGCGGCAAGGCGGCGGCGATCACGCCCTCCACCAGCGTTGCATCCACATTGAGCGGCAGATGCGGGCCGTGCTGCTCGATCGCCGCCACCGGCAGCACCGCGATGGCACGGGCCATGTCGAGCCGCGCAAAGTCGGGGCTTTTCAGGTCGGCCCAGAAGCGGCTGGAAGCGGCTGGGGTAGCTGGGGCGGGCATTGCAGGGTTCATGGGCGTATTTTGCGGGCATTTCGGCAAGCAAGGCATCCCGGCCAACCTGACGACCCTCAATCAGTTCACCCGTACTTATTGAACCTGAAGCACAAACGTCAATAAATTCGCAAATACAAAGGGTCACCCCTCAGCATCAAAAAACCCCTTGTACATATTGATGTTTCTCTCTTCGTTCTTTGGAAGCAAAGAAACCGACTCCGTGGCGAAGGGCTCAGGTAGCCCCGTTCCCCTGGTGATCCGGCTGTCGATATACCAGTCGGCCCTGTGCCGCTTGAGGGCTTTTTCGATGAGAAAGCAGTTGGCCATGGCCCAGCTGGACGTCTTGAGCACGATGGCCCGTGGCTGCCCGGCGGGCGGGCCCTGGAACACCGGGGACGCCAGCGTGTCATCCGGGAAGGCCCGCCCCCTGACAGCCATGGCATAGGTACGGATGCCGGACTGCCGCTCCAGCGCGCGCTTGAATTCGCTCAGCTCATGCAGCACCGCCAGCCTGGTGTGCGCCGGCGTCGTGTGGTACGAGAGCAGCAGTACCGAGTCATTCCAGACATAGCCGTGACTGTGCCTGGGCAGGCCGGTGTTGATCTTCGCGACCGCGAACCGGTGCATCTCGATCATCGCGAAGGATGCGCGTCCGCTTGCCGCGACGCTCTTCGTTCCCACGAGGTCGAAGGCCGTGACGATGCAGGCGGGCCAGTCGATGGAGGGGCTGGGCGTCATGCGGCACTAAGCGCAGGCTATTGCAGCTTGGCCCCGTGTTCGGCAAGCAGCGCACGCAGTACGGAGCGATGGCAATGCGATTCGTCTTCACAATAGCACCCGACGGAGAAGTTGGCGTGCTGCGACAGCGCGGCCAGCAGATCGAGGGTCCGGCTGTTGTCGGGCTGGGCCATTTCGGCGCGGTACTTCCTGGTGAAGGCAAGCCACTCCTTAGGCGTTGTGGCCTGCTGGGCGAACTTCATGGTGTCGACGCTGGGCGCCAGGTTGGGGAACCAGACGTCGTACCAGTTCTGCGCGGCAAACGCTTCCTTGGGAACGCCGCGCGGCGGACGGCGGACCGTGCCAATGCGGGTGCCTTCATCCTCGAGTCGCGCGCTCCCCAGCCTGACAACACGAACCACCATAGCTACCCCCTCGGTTATGACGCCCATGCAGGGCGTGAGACTGGCGGCCAATGGCCAGCCAGTGCCCCCATCGGAAGTACGGGGATTGCGGGAAGTGCGAACTTTTAGCTCCGACGTAACTTGAGTACAAGTTAGTCTGCACTGAAACTTCGTTTTCAGCAGCTCACCCTTTCACCCGGCCAGGGACATCCTGGCCATTATCACCATGGGAATGGGTCTCGCCAAGCATGGTTTGGCCGTGCCTGGCGCGGCGACGGTAGCGATACGCGGGCCGGCGCTCAGCGCTTGCCCAGCGTCGACAGCACTGCGGCGGCGTCGGCGTCCTCCACGCAGGGCGTGACCGCGATCGGGAGCAGGTCGGCCCATTGCGCCTGAAAGAGGTACAGGGCCTTGGCGTCGCCAGACTCGATGACCGCGAAACCCTGGCCGCTCATGCCGTGCCAGCGTCCCAACATCTCCACACCCTTGGGCGGCGCGCCCCCGGTCTCCAGAAAACGCGCCACGGCGGCGCTGTAGCTACCCTGCGGCAAGGTCCAGCTGAGGATGTACTTCATGACAATCTCCAGAAATCGTTGACAAGGCTTGCCGCGGTTTGCACCTCGGCCTCGCGGCATCCCGAACCCATGGGCCGACCTGGGGCTTGGAAGCGTACTCCGCTGGTGAGCCAAACGAAAGCGAAGCCCCCTCTGCCCTTGTCTGTAAGGCGCTCAAGGGCTTCCCAGGCGAGTCGCACGGTCAGTTGTTTTGCTATGAATTTAATAGCTGTTTGCGGCCAGCATGCAAGGGCCAGAGGCATAAAACCGCGCATCCCCGATCCCGCACCCGATTGCGCCGTGTGGCAGGGCTGAGCAGCGCAGCGGCAGGTGGACCAGGGCAGGCACTTGTTTGAGCCGAAGGCGAGTTTGTGCCTGACCCCACCTGACGCGAGCAGCGCAAGGAACCCGAAGGGCCCTGACTTCGGCTCGCCTTTTCTTTGGTTACTTTCTTTTGGCGAAG
>NZ_BCYO01000025.1 GCF_001598235.1 Polaromonas jejuensis NBRC 106434
TCAGCAGAAAAAAAAGCCACCGCAAGGTGGCTTTTTTTATGGCTCTTGCGACCCTGTCAGGCTTTGGAGATTGCCCAACCAATATTGAGGAGGCGTCGTCGGCCTATCGAGCTGCAGACCGCATAAATGCCAAGTTTAAGTATTCTTCAGGAACCCGTATTCCTCCAACGATTCCCCCATTCCCAAAAGCCACCGTCTTTTTACCTGGTAGAAGGCGAGGGGGTTCGTCGATTGACCGAAACGAAGTTTGAAACGTCGCAGGCATACAACTGAAAATGCGGGAAAGCGGTCAATCAATAGCGCCCCATACCAAGGCCTTCAACTACGATGACAGCCTCGCTCAGGTGTCCCAGTCGTTACCGCCACCTACATCAACAGAGCCGCCATCATCCCAAGAGCCGGTGTCGGTTACGCCAAAGTTCTGACCACCCATATCGGTGTTGGTTGTACTGGGCTGATAGTCGTTATTTGAACGGTTTTCCAGCGGAAGGCCCGACTGGCCATGGTTCCCCATCAACTTTCTGCCAATGGCCTCTGCCGCCATCACTCCGGCGCCCACAGCCAGGCCCGTGGCCACGCCACCCATGATTTGGCCACCCAGGCCGCTTCCAGGAGGCTGGCCAACAGGTGGCTGCATTGTTGTTGCGGCACTTCCAAAGGTCTGAGGACCACTCAAGCCACTCTGATTTGCATAGACTGGTTGTTGGACCGGCTGCACCGGCGCTCTGCGACGGAAGATGAAATAGCCCGCAGCGATCACGCCGCCGGCCAGCAAAAGAGGCAGGATCCATGATGGCGATGAAGGAGAAGTCGCCGGTGCGAAGTTACGCGGTGTGGAATCACTCGATGAGACAGATGCGCTTCTCGCAGAGAGCTGCGAGCGCAAGGCCTGAACTGCCTCGGGCTTGGCAAATGGCAGCCCCGGGGCCAGCTTTTCGGCCGCGGTCAACGCGTCCCGCGCTTTGCCCAAATTGCCCTGGCGCGCGAAAAGCTCGCTCTGTACGAAATGGGCCTTCGCGCTGTTCGGATGCGCCACCAGGACGTGCAGAATCATTTTCTGAGCCTCGTCCAGCTTGCCGGCCTGGGCCGTTGCATAAATCTCGTTCATGCTGGGCTCAGACTGAGCCATCGCGAAACCGAAACTCAAAAATGCGGCGACCACAAGCCATCTGGCTGCGCGCTGAATGACGGATGCGTATTGCATGGATATTCCTTGTAAAGACCTTTTAAAGACAGATGCACTTTGCCACAACAAGTTGATGACGTGCTCTTCAAAAACAAGAGGGGTGCATATCGGTCCTGTAACGCTCGGGCGGCCCTCGGACCGACCAGGCGCAAAAAAGCCCGCATTAAGCGGGCTGATGAGGGTTGCTTCTATCAACGGTCAAATCTGGAGGCCCTTTGCTGGTCACCTTCATTGGGCCTGTTTGGAGTGATTTTGCTCTTGTCTACGGCGGGGTTGCCGCCCTGCTGCCGCTGCTGATCGCTCTGGCCTTGCTGTTGCTTTTGCTTTTGTTGCTCTTTTGGGTTCTGCTGGTCCTGCTGCCCAGGTTGGCGTTGCTGCTCATTGGGTGTCATATCAAGTTCCTTGGAAGCTCAGACAACATCGTCTGCTGCGCAATTAAGCGGCCATGCTTTTTGGGTGTAGGTCAGGGGCGCGCTACTGTGTTTGTAGGCGCTGTCCTGCATGGATGTCAGCGGGGCATTTTGCGTTCTTGCAAGCGGTATCGATTAGAGGCATTTTGGGGGAATATCCAAGGTGGTCAGCGAATTTCGCTGATATGTTCCCCCAACTACGCCCCCAAGTTGCTTGGGTGTCAAAAGACTGGCTTAGATGAATAGGCACAAAAAAGCCCCGGCTGGCGGGGCTTTCAGGACAGTTTGGAGGCTGTATTAGATCAATCTAGATTAATCTTTGGCGGAAGAGGCGGGATTCGAACCCGCGGTGGGTTTTACCCCACGCACGCTTTCCAGGCGTGTGACTTAAACCGCTCATCCACCCTTCCGCGAAGCCTCACATTGTAGCAGTGCCTGAGCTTGATTCGACTCCATGACCGCACGAAATGTTCCGGTTAGTGAACTGCGCCTTGAAACCGGTGCTTTTCCAGTTGGGCCAGGGTGACAAATTCCAGGACCTTGCGGTGGGTGGACTCCAGAATCACCGGCGGCGCAAAGCCCGCCTCCAGCGCCTCCCGCCAGCGATTGGCGCACAGGCACCAGCGATCGCCGGGCTGGAGCCCGGCAAAGCGGTGTTCGGGGCGCGGTGTGACCAGGTCATTGCCGCAGGCACTGGAAAACGCCAGAAATGCCTGGGTCACCCGCACGCACACGAGGTGAGAGCCGAGATCGGATTCATCGGTATTGCAGCAGCCATCCCGGAAGTAGCCGGTCAGCGGGTCGTAAGAGCAGGGCCGCAATTCAGTACCCAGCACATTTTTGACATTCATGGACTTGCCTCTTCTGGGTGATCAACCAGGCACTAGGCCTTGTTGGATTGCACCATTTTCATGGCCGAGGTGATCAGGGCCGACACTTCGGTCATGTTGCTGGGCACGATCAGGGTGGTGGTGGCATCGTTGGCCACGCTTGAATAGGCCTCGACGGCTTTTTCCGCCACTTTCAGCTGCACGGCCTGCTCGCCGCCTGGTTGCCGAATCGCGGCTGCAACGACTTCAATCGCTTTCGCATTAGCCTCCGCCACCGCGGTAATGGCGGCGGCTTCCCCTTGTGCATTATTGATGGCCGCCTGCTTTTCGCCTTCGGAGCGGGCGATAAAGGCTTCGCGCTCACCCGTGGCAATATTGATCTGCTCCTGTTTGCGGCCTTCGGAGGCGGCAATCAGTGCGCGCTTCTCGCGTTCGGCGGTGATTTGCGACTGCATGGCGTGCAGGATTTCCTTGGGCGGCGTCAAGTCCTTGATCTCATAGCGCAACACCTTCACGCCCCAGTTCAGCGCGGCTTCGTCAATCGCGGCCACCACTTGTGCATTGATGATGTCGCGCTCTTCAAAGGTCTTGTCGAGTTCCAGTTTGCCGATCACGGAGCGCAGCGAGGTTTGGGCCAGTTGCGTGACCGCCACGATGTAGTTGGATGAGCCGTAGCTGGCACGCATCGGGTCGGTCACCTGGAAATACAGGATGCCGTCGACCTGCAGCTGGGTGTTGTCGCGGGTGATGCAGACCTGGCTGGGCACATCGAGCGGGATTTCCTTCAGGCTGTGCTTGTAGGCCACCCGGTCGACAAAAGGCACCAGAAAATTCAGGCCTGGCGTCAGGCTGCCATGGTATTTCCCCAAACGCTCAATCACCCAGGCGTTTTGTTGCGGCACCACCTTGATGCTGCGTACTATAAAAATGCCAGCCACGATCAGGATGACGAGTGCGATTTCCATGCTTCCTCCAGTAATTTTGTTTTATACGAACAGCTCAATTCCACCCGGGCGCTGCTGTTGCGCCCGGGCACTTCCCCAAGCCTACAGCTTTTCTATGACCAGACGGTTGCCCAGCATCTCCTTGATGCGGAAATTGCCCGGGCTCGCGGGCGCCGCGGGATCGGCAGCGACCGCCGTCCAGTTGGCGCCGCGAAATTTGACGGTGGCGGTGCCGTCTGCATTCCACTGCACAACCTGTACCGCCTCGCCAATGTCCAGGTTGACATCCCGGTTGGCATTGGCGGGCAGCGGCGCCGGGCTGCGACTTCTATAGCCATACCATGCGGCGACAGCGCCCCCGCCAACCACCGCCGCGACCACTATTTGGCCGATCAGGGGCAGTCCGAGGTGGGCAGCCGCCGCGCCGGCGACGAGTCCCACGGTCATCATCAGCAGGTAAAAAGTCCCTGTCATCAGTTCAACGGCAACGGCGGCCCCCGCCAGCAGCCACCAGACGGCAGATTCACTCATGCATACTCCTTTTGTTGTCTTTGGTGCGCTACATTTTGGGGCCTTTAGACTGGCGCGCAAGCGTATGGCCACAATATGTCCGTACACTTCGCAGTCTTAAATCCAACCGTTCGGGCTCAACCTGTCTATGCCCATTGAGCGTTCCCATGCCCTCCGACAGGTTCAGGGCACCCATGAATTGCCGCTAACGCCATGAAATTCCGCTTTCCGATTGTCATCATTGACGAAGACTTCCGCTCCGAAAATACCTCCGGACTGGGTATTCGCGCGCTGGCGCAGGCCATAGAAACCGAGGGTTTTGAGGTGTTGGGCGCCACCAGTTATGGGGATTTGTCCCAGTTTGCGCAGCAGCAAAGCCGCGCCAGCGCCTTTATTTTGTCGATTGATGATGAGGAGTTCACGCCCGGGCCTGATCTGGATCCGGCGGTTCTGGACTTGCGCAATTTCATTGAAGAGGTGCGGCGCAAGAATCTGGATGTGCCGATTTATGTGTACGGCGAGACAAAAACCTCGCGCCATATCCCCAATGACATCCTGCGCGAGCTGCATGGCTTTATTCACATGTTTGAGGACACGCCCGAGTTTGTCGCGCGCCACATCATCCGTGAGGCCAAAAGCTACCTGGAAGGCGTGCAGCCGCCGTTTTTCAAGGCCTTGCTGGACTACGCGGAAGATGGCTCCTATTCCTGGCACTGCCCGGGGCACTCCGGTGGCGTGGCCTTCCTGAAGAGCCCGGTCGGGCAGATGTATCACCAGTTTTATGGTGAGAACATGCTGCGTGCCGACGTCTGCAATGCGGTCGAAGAGCTGGGGCAGCTGCTGGACCACACCGGCCCGGTGGGGGCGTCCGAGCGCAATGCCGCGCGCATCTTCAATGCCGATCACTGCTTTTTTGTGACCAATGGCACGTCGACCAGCAACAAGATGGTGTGGCATCACACGGTGGCGCCCGGCGACGTGGTGGTGGTGGACCGCAACTGCCACAAGTCCATCCTGCATGCCATCATCATGACGGGTGCGATTCCGGTGTTCTTGAAGCCCACGCGCAACCATTTCGGCATCATCGGCCCCATCCCTAAAAGCGAATTCGAGCCCGAGGCCATCAGGGCCAAGATCAAGGCCAACCCGCTGCTCAAGGGTGTGGACTCCAAAAAAGTCAAGCCGCGCGTGCTGACGCTGACGCAATCCACCTATGACGGCGTGCTTTACAACACCGAAACCATCAAGGGCATGCTCGACGGTTACGTGGACAACCTGCATTTCGACGAGGCCTGGCTGCCGCATGCGGCCTTTCACCCGTTTTATGGCAGCTACCATGCCATGGGCAAGAACCGCATCCGGCCGAAAAATGCGGTGGTGTATGCCACGCAGTCGATTCACAAGCTGCTGGCCGGTATCAGCCAGGCCAGCCATGTGCTGGTGCAGGACTCGCAGAACACCAAGCTGGACAGGCACCTCTTCAACGAGTCCTACCTGATGCATACCTCGACCTCGCCGCAGTACAGCATCATTGCCAGCTGCGACGTGGCCGCGGCCATGATGGAGCCACCCGGCGGCACCGCGCTGGTGGAGGAGAGCATTGCCGAGGCGCTGGACTTTCGCCGCGCCATGCGAAAAATCGCCGAGGAATACGGCAGTGACTGGTGGTTCAAGGTCTGGGGGCCGGACACGCTCGTGGAAGAGGGCATTGGCCGGGCGCAGGACTGGATCATCAAGGGTGAGTCGCGCAGCGCCAAGACCGCCAGGAACGGGGCCAACAACTGGCACGGTTTTGGCCAGATGGCGACGGGCTTCAACATGCTGGACCCGATCAAGTCCACCATCGTCACGCCGGGCCTGGACCTGAACGGCAAGTTCGCCAAGACCGGCATTCCCGCCAGCATCGTGACCAAGTTCCTGGCCGAGCACGGCGTGATCGTGGAGAAAACCGGGCTTTACAGCTTTTTCATCATGTTCACCATAGGCATCACCAAGGGCCGCTGGAACACCTTGCTGACCGCGCTGCAGCAGTTCAAGGACGATTACGCCAAGAACCAGCCCATGTGGCGCATCCTGCCCGAGTTCTGCCAGCAATTCCCCAAGTACGAACGCATGGGACTGGCCGATCTGTGCCAGTATGTGCACGAGCTGTACGCCAAGCACGACATCGCACGCCTGACCACCGACATGTATTTGAGCGACCTGAAGCCGGCCTTGAAGCCCAGCGATGCCTATGCCCATATTGCGCACCGCAAGACCGAGCGCGTGGAGATCGATCACCTGGAGGGCCGCATCACCGTCGGGCTGGTCACGCCTTATCCGCCGGGTATTCCGCTGCTGATTCCGGGCGAGGTGTTCAACAAGAAGATCGTCGACTACCTCAAGTTTTCACGCGAGTTCAACAAGCAGTGCCCGGGCTTTGGCACCGACATCCACGGACTGGTCTCCGAGGTGGACGAGAGCGGCGTGGTGCGCCATTACGCCGACTGCGTGAAGGACTAGGCGCCGCGATCGGCGCGGGCCACAAGCCGGCCTTTGCGCCAGGCCCTTCGTCAAAAAGCCCGCATCGCGGGCTTTCTGCTTCAGGAGGCCAGGTCTTCGCGAATCCGCAGGAAGCTGGCAAACCTCGGGATGCCGCTGTCATTCAGGCCGCGAAAGCGGTAGGTGACGGTGCTGCCGACCAGGGGCGGTGTCCGGCGCTGTTCGTCGCTGAAGCCGGTGCCGAGCTTGAAGCGCAGCCCCGGCTTGCCATCCACGCCCGGCATCTCCAGCAGCAGGGCGCCCAGCAAACCGGCGTGCTTGCCCTTGCCCGGAATGTGCGCGATCACCCGGGCTTCCGCATCTTCATGCGTTTTGACCTTGAGCAGGTCATCCGTGCGCTGGGCCTTGTAAAGCGAGTCGCCGCGGTGCAGCATCAGGCCCTCGCCACCGCTTTTGACGGTTTTGGCCAGCAGGCTTTGCAGCGCCTGGTGGTTGGCCAGCTTGAACTGCGCCACCGCCTGCACCCAGGGCTGGTCGATCCGGCTGACCATTCCATTCAAGAGCGGAATGCGCTGGGTGAACGGGCCACCCTGCGCCGGCAGATCGAACACCATGAAGCGCATGGCCCGCCAGGCGTCATCGTCAGGGGCTTGCTGGCGCACGGTGGATACCGCCTTGGCAAATTGCCCGCGGCCGGCCCACAGCTCGCCGTCCATGGGCATCTTGGGCCAGCCCGCCGTGAACCAGGCCGGCGCGGCAATGCGCTCTCCGCCGCGGGTCAGCAGCTTTTCGCCGTCCCAGTAGCCGCGCACGCCGTCGAGTTTTTCGCTGACCCAGTAATCCGGCAGCGAAATTCCCCCGCTATAGACCTTGGCCAGCATCAGCGGCGGGCCGCCATCGGCCGCCAGCGAGGGCAGGGCAGGCGCCAGCAAGCCGGCGAGGGCCAGCAGCACATGCAGCGTGTGCTGGCGGAACAGCCGGCGGCCGGGCGGCGAGACGGGGAGAAGAGACGTTGGTGAAACTGGCATGCGGGAATTTATTTTGAGTGCCAGATTATGCCTTTATCCAAGGCGGGACGGGCGCTGGTAGCTATCAAAAAAGTAGTAAGAAAGATTAACCGACTGTTGCCAAAGCGGGCCGGACAGGCAAGCGCATGCGACATGCCGTGGGCGCGTCTTGACTTCAAGCCGCAGGCACGTAAAGTTTGCTCTTTCGATCTGGCGGAGCTGGGCGCTGGGATGCCGACGCTCACGCCCGGTCATTCTTCAAACCCGGACACCTGGGGTGCCTTATTTCAAGCAAGGAGCACGCCATGACATTCAAAGGCAGCTGCCACTGCGGGCGGGTCGCGTTCGAGGTGGATGGAGAGCCTACTTCCGTCCTCGCATGCAATTGTTCGATGTGCTCGCGAAAGGGATCGCTGCTCTGGTTCGTGCCGCGCGACAAGCTGCGCCTGCTGACGCCCGACGAAAATGCCAGCACCTACCTGTTCAACAAGCATGTGATCCGGCACCGTTTTTGTGCGGTGTGCGGCATTCACCCTTATGGTGAGGGCCGCGACCCGGCCGGAAATGCCATGGCCGCGATCAATATTCGCTGCCTCGAAGGCCTGGATCTCTCGACCATTCCGGTGCAGCATTTCGACGGCCGCTCGCATTGAAATTTCCATGTCATACGCGCTGCCCGTTTTCCCGTGACCGGGCCGCAGACATCCCCAGACTATTCCGATGAATCCTTCGCCCACCTTGCACCTGAACCCTCGCGACATCGACGCCATCGAACGGGCCACCACTGCCGCCGTGTCGCCCGAAGCCCTTGAAGAGCTGGACGGCTGGCTCCTGCCCTTCGATCCCGGAACGGTCGGCCGCGCCCATAGCGCGGTGCCGCTGCGCCATGCGGCGATCGATGCGGCGGTGCTGGACCGTCTCGAGGCGCGTTACCAGGCCCGCCGCATGCCGGCGGTGTTTCGTCTGGCGACCGAGCCCTGCTTCGACCCCTTGCGGCACGCGCTGATACGGCGCGGCTATCACCCGACCGAGCGTCCGGTGCTGGTCCAGGTGGGCTCGGCCAAGGCCATGCGCGAAGTCTCAAGGCAGGAGCCCGCCGAAACCGCCAGCGCCCCCGACGCGGCCTGGGCGGCCCTGTTTGTGGGCGAGGGCTTCGATCCGGTTGATGGCGCCAGCCGCGTGAAGAGCCTGGGCCGGGCGCGTGATTCGCTTTACGCCAGTGTGCGCGAGAACGGAAAAACCGTGGCGGCCGGCGCCATGGCCTTTGGGCATGGCTGGTCCAGCGTGCACGGCATGCGCACCGACTCATCCTGCAGGGGCCGCGGGCTGGCCGGACGCGTCCTGGCCGGGCTGGCGGAAGCCGCTCTGCACAGAGGGTTTGAGCGCATTTTCTTGCAGGTGGAAGAAGGCAACGCGCCGGCCCGGGCGCTTTACCGGCGCGCCGGGTTTGAAACGGCCTGGTGTTACGAGTACTGGCGACGGGCCTGATGGCGCCCAAGCGCAAGCCGCGCTTCAAGACCCTCGGATGCTATGTTTTTGATAGTTTCTTGCGCTTGTGGCGCATGGGCTGGCGGCAGTTTTATATTACCGAATATTCAGGCGCTTGATCGCATGGACAGGCCGCGGGCCAGTTTGCGATGACCGTTTTGCCCCCAGCCCAGAAAGAATGGGTGCAAGACGCTATTAATTTGATAGCTAACTTGGCGGGCCGGGTGTTCAGGCCCAGCGCCGCCTTGCCTGCTGATGCCGCTTCAGCCGGCTTCAGCCGGCTTCAGCCGGCTCGGCAATGCCGCCCACCACGTGGCTGAAGCCGCCGTCGACGTAGGTGATCTCGGCGCTCACGCCGCTGGCCAGGTCGCTCAGCAGGAAGGCCGCGACATTGCCGACATCGTCAATCGTCACGTTGCGACGGATTGGCGAGGCTTCGGCGACCACGCTCAAAATCTTGCCAAAGCCCTTGATGCCGCTGGCAGCCAGCGTCTTGATAGGGCCGGCGCTGATACCGTTGACGCGCATGCCACGACCATCCTTGGTTCGGCCCAGCGACTCGGCCAGGTAGCGCACCGAGGCTTCCAGGCTGGCCTTGGCCAGGCCCATGGTGTTGTAGTTGGGCACGGTGCGCATGGCACCCAGATAGGTCAGCGTCAGCAGGGCCGACTTGTCGTTGAGGTAGGGCAGGGCCGCCTTGGCCATGGCCGGAAAGCTGTAGGCGCTGATGTCGTGGGCAATCTTGAAGCCCTCGCGCGACAGGCCGTCCAGGAAATCGCCGGCAATCGCCTCGCGCGGCGCGTAGCCGATGCTGTGCACAAAGCCGTCAAAGGTCGGCCAGGTTTTGGACAGGTCGGCAAACAGTTTGTCGATCTGCGCGTCGTCGCCCACGTCGCAGTCAAAAATCAGCTTGGAGTCGAAGTCGGCGGCGAACTCGGTGATGCGCTCCTTGAAACGCTCGCCGACATAGCTGAAGGCCAGCTCGGCGCCCTGCGCGTGGCAGGCCTTGGCAATGCCGTAGGCGATGGAGCGGTTGGACAACACGCCCGTGATCAACAATTTTTTGCCAGCGAGAAAACCCATGCTTGTACTCCAGTGTGTTCGTTGAGTCGGCCCAGCGCCTCATGCCGGCATGAGGCCCGAAGTTGGCCAAGGTAAGTAGGGCAGAATTGTCGCATGCGGGATTTCTATTTTTTACGGACCCTGACGATGGGCCTGATGGCATGTCTTGCTCCGGCCGCCTGGGCCGCGCATGCCTACGCCCAGTTTGGCGACATCAAATACCCGCCCGGCTTCGCGCATTTTGATTATGTGAACCCCGCGGCGCCCAAGGGCGGCGAGATCCGCATGGTGCCGCCCACCCGGCCAACGAACTTCGACAAGTTCAACCCCTTTACCCTGCGCGGCACTGCACCTTACGGCATCGGAAACCTGCTGATTGAAAGCCTGCTGACTGGCAACGCCGAAGAGCCCACCACCGCCTATGGTTTGCTGGCCGATGACGTGGTGGTCGCCCCCGACAAGCTGTCCGCGACGTTTCACCTCAATGACAAGGCGCGGTTTCACAATGGAGCGCCGGTGCTGGCGGCCGATGTGCTGCATTCCTTTACCCAGCTCACGGGCAAACTGGCCGCGCCGCAGTACCGCACGATTTATGTGGAAGTCAAAGGTGTCACGGTGTTGTCCGAGCGCGTGGTGCGTTTTGACTTTTTGACGCCCAACCCGGAACTGCCGCTGGTGGTGGGCGGTATGCCGGTGTTCAGCCGGGCCTGGGGCCGGGAAGGAGGCAAGCTGGAAGGCGCGGCCAAGCCTTTTGACCAGATCGTGTCCGAGGTGCCGATTGGCTCGGGGCCCTACAAAATCGCCAACCCGGCCATGGGGCGCGACATCACCTATGTGCGCGACCCGGCCTATTGGGGCGCGGACCTGCCGACGCGCAAGGGGCAGTTCAACTTTGACCGCGTGACCTTCAAGATTTACCTGGACGAAACCTCGCGTTTTGAAGGCCTGAAGGCCGGCGAGTTCGACTTTTTGCGTGAATTCATCTCGCGCAACTGGGCGCGCCAGTACACCGGCAAGCAGTTCAGCTCGGGCGAGCTGGTCAAGCGCGCCTTTGAAAACCGCAACCCCGGCGACTTCCAGGGCTATGTGTTCAACCTGCGCAAGCCCAAGTTCCAGGATGCACGGGTGCGCCAGGCGATTGGCCTGGCCATGGACTTCGAATGGATGAACCGCCAGCTCTTCTACGGCCTCTATAAGCGCGTCAACGGCTACTTCCCCAACAGCGAGTTTCATGCCGAAGGTCTGCCCAAGTCCGACGAGCTGGCCTTGCTGGAGCCCTTGCGCGCCCAGCTCAAGCCCAAGGTGTTCGGCCCGGTGCCCGTGTCGCCCAGCACCACGCCGCCGGGCAGCCTGCGCGAGAACCTGCGCCAGGCCCAGGCGCTGCTGCGCGAGGCCGGCTGGACCTACCGCGATGGCGCACTTCGCAACGCCCAGGGCGAGGCCTTCACCATGGAGTTTCTCAACGACCAGCCCTCGCTGATACGAATCGTCGGGCCTTTCCAGAAGGCGCTGGAAAAGCTGGGCATCACCATGAGCTACCGGGCGGTGGACTTCTCGCTGGCCAAGCAGAAAATGGACGCTTTTGACTTTGAGATCACGACGCTGCGCCTGCCCGGCAGCACCGCGCCGGGCGGCGAGTTACTGGAGCTGTTCGGCTCCAGGGCCGCCGCCACGCCGGGTTCCTCGAATATCTGGGGGATTGCCGATCCGGCGGTGGATGCCCTGCTGCAAAAGGTCGTGACCGCCAAAACCCGGCCCGAGCTCAGTGCCGCCATGCGCGCACTGGACCGCGTGCTGACCCATGGCTATTACTCGGTGCCGCAGTACTACGGCGATGAGTTCTTTATCGGCTACCGACCCGGCCGGTTCGTGCTGCCGGCGATGATTCCGCCCTATTACCAGGCCGACACCTGGGCCATGAGCACCTGGTGGGCCTCGCCCGCCAACAAATAAGAAAGAAGCCGAAAAGCAATCATGGCCAGCTACATCCTCAAGCGCCTGCTGCTGATGATTCCGACCCTGTTCGGCGTGCTGCTGCTGACCTTTGTCATGGTGCAGTTCGTGCCGGGTGGGCCGGTGGAGCAAATGGTGGCGCAGCTGCAGGGCCGGGATTCAGGCGGCGAGCGGGCCGCTGCCGCGGGCGCCGGCTACCGTGGCCGGCAAGGGGTGGATGCCCAGCGCATCGCGGAAATCAAGACGCTTTACGGCTTTGACAAGCCGGTGCATCAGCGCTTTTTCCAGATGCTGGGCCAGTTTGCGCGCTTTGATCTGGGCAACAGCTTTTACCAGCACAAGGATGTCTGGCAGCTGGTCAAGGAAAAGCTGCCGGTGTCGGTCAGCCTGGGCCTCTGGACTTTTTTCATCAGCTACCTGACTGCCGTGCCGCTGGGCGTGGCCAAGGCGGTGCGGGCGGGTACGCGGTTTGACTTTGTCACCACGCTGATCGTGCTGGCGGGCTATGCCATCCCGGGTTTTGTGCTCGGTGTGGCGCTGTTGGTGGTGTTCGGCGGGCAGTTGCAGTGGTTTCCGCTGCGCGGCCTTACTTCGGCCAACTGGGACACGCTGGGTTGGGGCGCGCGCATCACCGACTACCTGTGGCACATTGCGCTGCCCGTCACGGCCATGGTGCTGGGCAGCTTTGCCGTGACCACGGTGCTGACCAAGAACTCCTTCCTGGAGGAGATCCGCAAGCAGTATGTGCTGACGGCCCGCGCCAAGGGCCTCAGCGAGCGGCAGGTGCTCTGGAAGCATGTGTTCCGCAATGCGCTGATCCCCATCATCACCGGTTTCCCGGCCGCCTTTATCGGGGCGTTTTTCACCGGCTCCCTCTTGATTGAAACCCTGTTTTCGCTCGACGGCCTGGGCCTGCTGAGCTACGAAAGCGTGATCCGGCGGGACTACCCGGTCGTGTTGGGAACGCTTTACCTGTTCACCCTGATTGGCCTGGTAACCAAGCTGATCAGCGATCTTTGCTATGTGTGGGTAGATCCGCGTGTCAAGTTTGATTGACCCCCGTGAAGCGGCCTCTGGCCGCCTTTCCCCCAAGGGGATGCCTCCAGCGGACGGGCGGAGCCCGATCCGCGGCGGCCCTGGCGAAAACGCGCCTTCCGTTGCCAGCTTGAGCCCCGGCCGCCGGGCCTGGCGGCGCTTTCGCCGCAACCGGCTCGGTTACTGGAGCCTGGTGATCTTCAGCCTGCTGGTCGTCTTCAGCCTGTTTGCCGAGGTCCTGTCCAACGACAGGCCGCTGATCGTCAACTACAAGGGCGAATTTTATTTCCCGCTGCTCAAGGACTATTCGGAAAAGACCTTTGACGGCGACTTCGAAACGCCCACGGACTACCTGGACCCTTTCATCAAGGGCAAATTGAGCCAGGACGGCAATTGGGCGGTCTACCCGCCCAACCCTTATGGTGCGCGCACCATCAATTATTTCGCCAGGGAGCCCAATCCTTCGGCCCCCTCGCGCGACAACCTGTTCGGTACCGACGATCGCGGGCGCGACCTGCTGGCGCAGCTGATCTACGGCTTCCGGCTCAGCGTGCTGTTCGGGCTGGCGCTGACCGTGATCGGCGTGGTGATTGGCGTGATCACCGGGGCGATCCAGGGCTACGCGGGCGGCAAAACCGATTTGATCTTTCAGCGCCTCATGGAAATCTGGGGTTCCATGCCCGAGCTTTATCTCCTGATTATTTTCAGTGCCGTGTTTGCACCCAGCGTGGCGCTGCTGCTGTTTTTGCTGAGCCTGTTTGGCTGGATGGGGCTGTCGGACTATGTGCGCGCCGAGTTCCTGCGCAACCGCCAGATGGACTATGTGCGCGCCGCCAGGGCCCTGGGGGTGAGCAATCTGCAGATCATGTGGCGCCACATCCTGCCCAACAGCCTGACGCCGGTGGTGACCTTTTTGCCGTTTCGCATGAGTGCGGCGATTCTGGCGCTGACCTCGCTGGATTTCCTCGGCCTGGGCGTGCCGCCGGGCACACCGTCGCTCGGCGAGCTGCTCAATCAGGGCAAGGCCAACATCGACGCCTGGTGGATTTCCATATCGACCTTTGCGGTGCTGGTGGTCACGCTGCTGCTGCTGACCTTCATGGGCGACGCCTTGCGCGATGCCCTGGACCCGCGAAAGGCGGACGCATCATGAGTGCCGGCACGAATCCCTTGTTGACGGTCCAGGGCCTGTCGGTGGCGTTCTCCGGCAAGGAGGTTGTCCACGGCATTGATTTTTCCATCGCGGCGGGAGAAAAACTGGCCCTGGTAGGAGAGTCCGGCTCGGGCAAGACGGTGACAGCCCTGAGCCTGCTGCGGCTGGTTCAAAACGCCAGCATCAGCGGGCAGGCCCGGTTTGCCGCCCAAGGCGCCACGCCAAAAGGGCCGGTGGACCTGCTGTCCCTGCCCGAGGGCGAGCTGCGCGGCATTCGCGGCCGGGACATCGCCATGATCTTCCAGGAGCCCATGACGGCCCTGAACCCGCTCTTCAGCGTGGGCGACCAGATCGCCGAAGTCGTGCAGCTAAAACAGGGCTTGGCACCCGCCGAGGCTGCGCGGGTAGCTATTAAATTGCTAGCGGATACCGGCATCCCCGAGGCCGCCAGGCGGGCCCGTTCCTTTCCCCACCAGCTGTCGGGCGGGCAGCGGCAGCGCGCCATGATTGCCATGGCGCTGGCCTGCCAGCCCCGGCTGCTGCTGGCCGACGAGCCGACCACGGCGCTGGACGTCAGCTTGCGCGGCCAGATCCTGGATTTGCTCGGTGATTTGCAGCGGCGAAACGGCATGGCCGTGCTCATGATCACGCACGACCTCAACCTGGTGCGCCGCTTTGCCGACCGTGTCGCGATCATGGAAAACGGGCACATCGTGGAGCAGGGGCGGGTGGCCGAGGTATTTGCCCATCCGCAGCACCCTTACACCCGCAAATTGATTGACAGCAAGCCGGCGCGCGACGTGGCTGCCGGGGTCGCTCGCGTGCCGGGGGCCTCCTCCACGCTGCAGGCCAGCCATTTGCGGGTGGCGTATCCGGTGGCCACGCCTGGCTTCAGGGGCTGGTTCAAACGCTCCGAGTTTGTCGCCGTCAAGGACGCTTCGTTCAACATTCCAGCCGGCAAGACGCTGGGCGTGGTCGGTGAATCGGGCTCCGGCAAATCCACCCTGGCCCTGGCCAGCCTGGGCTTGCTTCCGTTTTCCGGCCAATTGCAGGCGGCCGGCCAGGCCTGGAGCCGGCAGGCGGCCGCCAACAAGGCCATTCGCCGGGCGGTTCAGGTGGTGTTTCAGGACCCGTTTTCCTCGCTGTCGCCCCGCATGCCGGTCGAGGCGATCGTGGAAGAGGGCCTGCTGGTGCATGAGCCTTCGCTGGACCAGGCCGCCAGGCGGCTGCGTGTGGCGCAATGCCTGGCGGATGTGGGCATGAGCCAGGCGCAGTTTCCCGGCCTGCTGCAGCGCTACCCGCATGAGTTTTCGGGCGGGCAGCGCCAGCGGCTGGCGATTGCCCGCGCGCTGATCATCAACCCCAGCCTGCTGGTGCTGGATGAACCCACCAGCGCGCTGGATGTGACCATCCAGAAGCAGGTGCTGGCGCTGTTGCAGCGCCTGCAGCGGGAACACGGCTTGAGCTATTTGTTGATCACCCATGACGTGGACGTGATTCGCGCCATGGCCCATGAGGTGCTGGTGATGAAAGACGGCGAGGTGGTGGAGTCCGGCAGCGTCTTCGACGTGCTGGATGCACCGCGTCATCCCTATACGCAAGTACTGGTGGCCCAGGCGTCATTTTGAGCAAACAGCTTGACCAGGCGAAAAGTGAGTTATCAGTAAAAAGTATTAATTAAGGCCTGTTTTTTGTTCCGTGCCGGCCCTTGCCGCGCCCCGTGAATCCAGGCACGAATATTGTTTGCATTGCGGGGCAGGGCGCGCTACAATACGCACTTCACGACCAAATGGGCGGGTTTTCACCGCCCATTTTTTTTGGGCGTTTGTTTTTTACAGACTGGTTTTTAAAATACTGAATGGCCTTACAAGAGACGATTGAGCAAACTGTGACGGGACTCGGTTACGAGCTGGTGGAGATCGAGCGGACCGGCGGTGGTTTGCTGCGTGTCACGATTGACATGCCGTATCCACCGGATGTCCCCGGGGTCGAGCAGTTCATCAATGCGGAAGACTGTGAAAAGGTCACGCGCCAGTTGCAGTTTGTGCTGGAAGTCGAAGGCGCCGAGTATGCCCGGCTCGAAGTCAGTTCCCCCGGAATTGACCGGCTCCTGCGCCATGAAAAGGATTTCGAGCGTTTTGCCGGTGAGTTGATTGACATCACCCTCAAGGCGCCGATTGGCGTGGCCGCCAGCGCCGGTTCCACGGTAGCGGCCAGTCGCAAGAAATTCCGCGGCACGCTGGAGCGTGCTGAGCCTAAAGACGGCGTGGCCGGCTGGCAGGTGGTGTGGCGCGATGAGCCCGCCGTCAAGCCCGGCCAGAAGGTCAGCAAGAAAAAGATTCCCGCAGCGCTGCAGGCGTTGGGTTTCACGCTCGATGAGATTCATCAGGCGCGTTTGGCGCCCGTGGTTGATTTCAAGGGACGTAAGCCCAAAATCGCCCCGGCTGCAGATAAACCTACAGAGAATTAATTTAGAAAGGCAGGCTTGTGAAATGAATCGCGAACTGTTGATGTTGGTTGATGCCATCTCGCGTGAAAAAAACGTTGAACGCGACGTCGTCTTCGGTGCCGTCGAGCTTGCGCTCGCCTCTGCCACCAAGAAGGAGTACGAGGGTGAGGTGGACATCCGTGTCGCCATTGACCGCGACAGCGGCAATTACGAAACCTTCCGTCGCTGGCTGGTGGTGCCCGACGAAGCCGGTCTGCAAAACCCGGAAGCCGAAGAGCTGGTCAGCGACGCGCGCGATGAAATCACCGACATCGAAGAGGGCGATTACATCGAAAAGCCGGTGGAAAGCCTGCCGATAGGCCGTATTGGCGCGCAAGCGGCCAAGCAGGTCATCCTGCAGAAAATCCGTGACGCCGAGCGCGAGATGCTGCTCAACGACTTCATGTCGCGCGGCGACAAGATTTTTGTCGGCACCGTCAAGCGCATGGACAAGGGCGACCTGATTGTCGAATCCGGTCGCGTCGAAGGCCGCCTGCGCCGCGGCGACATGATTCCCAAGGAAAACCTGCGCTCGGGCGACCGTGTCCGCGCCATGATCATGGAAGTGGACACGACGCTGCGCGGCGCGCCCATCATCCTCTCGCGCACCGCGCCCGAGTACATGATCGAGCTGTTCCGCCAGGAAGTGCCCGAAATCGAGCAGGGCCTGCTGGAGATCAAGTCCTGCGCCCGCGACCCCGGTTCGCGCGCCAAGATCGCCGTGCTGTCGCATGACAAGCGCGTGGACCCGATAGGCACCTGCGTCGGTGTTCGTGGCACCCGTGTCAATGGCGTGACCAACGAGCTTGCCGGCGAGCGCGTGGACATTGTGCTGTGGAGCGAAGATCCGGCCCAGTTCGTGATTGGCGCGCTGGCCCCTGCCAACGTCTCGTCCATCGTGGTGGACGAAGAGCGTCATGCCATGGACGTGGTGGTGGATGAGGAAAACCTCGCCATTGCCATTGGCCGCGGCGGCCAGAACGTGCGCCTCGCTTCCGAGCTGACCGGTTGGAAGATCAACATCATGGACGCCAACGAGTCGGCCCAGAAGCAGGCGGTCGAAACCGACAGCAGCCGCAAGCTCTTCATGGAAAAACTCGACGTGGACGAGGAGATTGCCGACATCCTGATCTCCGAAGGCTTTACCAGCCTGGAAGAAGTGGCCTATGTGCCGCTGCAGGAAATGCTGGAGATTGAGTCGTTTGATGAAGACACCGTCAATGAGCTGCGTACGCGCGCCAAAGACGCACTTTTGACGATGGAAATCGCCAAGGAAGAAAATGCCGAAGGTGTTTCGCAGAATCTGCGCGACGTTGAAGGCCTCACGCCCGAGCTGGCTGCCAAACTCATCGAGGCGGGTATCAACACCCGTGACGATCTGGCTGACCTGGCTGTGGATGAACTTACCGATATCACCGGCCAGTCTGCGGACGAAGCCAAGGCCCTGATCATGACTGCGCGCGCCCATTGGTTTACCGATGGCGCAGGCGACACCGCTGCACCTGCAACGGCCCAAGAGCAATGATCATGGAGGCCAGCCAGGAAAACCAAATATGTCCAGTACCACTACCGTCGCTGAATTCGCAGCTGAATTGAATAAATCTCCCGCCATCCTGATCGAGCAATTGACCAGCGCAGGGGTTGCCAAGGCACAGGCCGGTGATCCCCTGTCTGAAGCGGACAAGCAGAAGCTGCTCAGCTATCTGCAGGCCAGCCATGGCACCGTCTCGGCCGAGCGCAAGAAAATCACGCTGGTGAAGAAATCCACCACCGAGATCAAGCAGGCCGATGCCACCGGCCGGGCCCGCACCATCCAGGTGGAAGTGCGTAAGAAACGCACCTTCGTCAAGCGCGAAGATGGCTCGGATCTGCCGGCCGAAGAAGTTCAGCCCGAGGTGCACGTTGCCCCGCCAGCGCCGGTGGTGGATGACGCCGAACTGGTTCGCCGCGAAGAGGAAGCCAGCCGCCATGCGGAACTGCTGCGCCGCCAGGAAGAAGAGTTGACGGAAAAACGCCGCTTGCGCGAAGAGCAGGAAGCCAAGGAGGCCGCGCGCGAGCAGGAGCGCCAGGCCGCAGCGCAACTGGCTGAGGCCCAGGCAGCCGCCGAGGCCGCTGCCGCGGCTGAAGCCGCCAAAAAGGTCAAGCCGACCATTGGCAAAATCATCAAGGAAGTCGCTGCACCGCCGGTAACGGCCGAAGCCTCCAAAGCCGCCGAGACGGCGGCTGCGAAGCAGGCTAGCCAGGTCGCCGAAGCGGCCGCGGCACAAGCGGCTGTCAAGGCCAAAGCCACCGCCGAATTCCAGGCGGACGCCGCTCGTGCCCAGGATCTGCAGGAACGCCGCCGCAAGGCCGAAGCCGAAGCCGCCGCCATCCGGGCCATGCTGTCCGCACCCAAGCGCGTGCTGGTGCCGCACGTGGACCCCAAGGCTGCCATCAAGGGCACGCTGCACAAGCCAGCCGTGGCCCCTGGCGCGGCGGCCAAGCCGGCAGCGCCAGGCGCCCCGGCAGCGCCCGGCGCCGCCGGCAAGAAGGAAGTCAAGTCGGAGAACCTGTCTTCGACCTGGAAGGACGACGCGGCCAAGAAAAAAGGCATCCCGAGCCGGGGTGCAGCCGCTATTCCTGGACGCGGCAATTTCCGTGGCGGCCCACGCGGCCGTCGCAGCAATGACCGCGACGCACGCCCGGAATCCACCTTCGTGGCGCCCACCGAATTCAAGGTCATTGAAGTCCATGTGCCTGAAACCATCACCGTGGGTGAACTCGCTCACAAGATGAGCATCAAGTCGTCCGAGGTGATCAAGCACCTGATGAAGCTGGGCCAGATGGCGACCATCAACCAGCCGCTGGACCAGGACACCGCCATGATCGTGGTCGAAGAAATGGGCCACAAGGCGGTGACCGCCGCGCTGGACGATCCGGAAGCCTTCACCGATGACGACGTGCAGGGCCAGCAGGCTGAATCGCTGCCGCGCGCTCCCGTGGTGACCGTCATGGGCCACGTGGACCATGGCAAGACCTCGCTGCTCGACTACATCCGCCGCGCCAAAGTGGCCGCTGGCGAAGCCGGCGGCATCACCCAGCACATTGGCGCCTACCACGTGGAAACCCCGCGCGGCGTCATCTCTTTCCTGGATACCCCGGGCCACGAGGCGTTTACCGCCATGCGGGCCCGTGGCGCCCAGGCCACTGACATCGTGATTCTGGTGGTGGCCGCCGATGACGGCGTCATGCCGCAGACCAAGGAAGCCATCAAGCACGCCAAGGCGGCCGGCGTTCCCATCGTGGTGGCGATCAACAAGATCGACAAGCCGGATGCGAACCTGGAGCGCGTCAAGGGCGAGCTGGTGACCGAAGAGGTGGTGCCGGAAGAATTCGGCGGTGACTCGCCGTTCGTGCCGGTGTCTGCCCGTACCGGTGCCGGCATTGACAATCTGCTGGAGCAGGTGCTGCTGCAGGCCGAAGTGCTGGAGCTCAAGGCCCCGGTGGATGCCCTGGCCAAGGGCCTGGTCATCGAGGCTCAGCTCGACAAGGGCCGCGGCCCGGTTGCGACCGTGCTGGTGCAGTCCGGAACGCTGAAGGCCGGCGATGTGGTGCTGGCGGGTTCGACCTATGGCCGCGTGCGTGCCATGCTGGACGAAAACGGCAAACCCATCAAGACCGCGGGACCTTCGATTCCGGTCGAAATCCAGGGCCTGACCGAAGTGCCGCAAGCCGGTGATGACTTCATGGTCATGACGGATGAGCGCCGCGCCCGTGAAATCGCCACCTACCGCGCCGGCAAGTTCCGCAACACCAAGCTGGCCAAGCAGCAGGCGTCCAAGCTGGAGAACATGTTCTCCGACATGACGGCCGGCGAAGTCAAGATGCTGCCCATCATCATCAAGGCCGACGTGCAGGGTTCGCAGGAAGCGCTGGCGCAGTCGCTGCTCAAGCTGTCGACCGACGAGGTCAAGGTTCAGCTGGTGTACTCCGGCGTCGGTGGCATTTCCGAGTCCGATGTGAACCTGGGCATTGCGTCCAAGGCCGTGGTGATTGGTTTCAACACCCGTGCCGATGCGCTGGCGCGCAAGCAGGCCGAGCACAACGGCGTTGACATTCGTTACTACAACATCATTTATGACGCTGTGGACGACCTGAAGGCCGCGATGTCCGGCATGCTCACGCCCGACAAGAAGGAAGAAGTCATCGGTACCGCCGAGATCCGCCAGGTGTTCAAGGTCAGCAAGATCGGCTCGATCGCTGGTTGTATGGTCACCGCCGGTGTGGTCCGCCGCGCCGCCAAGCTGCGCCTGCTGCGCCAGAACGTGGTCGTCTTCACGGGCGAACTCGACTCGCTCAAGCGCTTCAAGGATGATGCGAAGGAAGTCAAGGAAGGCTTCGAGTGCGGCCTGAACATCAAGAACTACAACGATATCGAGGAAGGCGATGTTCTGGAGTTCTTCGAGATCAAGGAAGTGGCTCGCACCTTGTAAAGAACCCAAAGGCTCGCCAACCGCTGCCGGCTGGCGGGCCGCCAGGTTCACTCCAAGACTGCAACTTCAAACCTTTATTCATGCGTAAAAAGTCATCTACCCCCAACCGCGGCTTTCGCGTCGCCGATCAGATCCAGCGGGATCTGACGGAGTTGATCGCGCGCGAGTTGAAAGATCCACGGGTCGGCATGGTGACGATTCAGGCGGTCGAAGTCACTCCTGACTACGCCCATGCCAAGGTGTTCTTCAGTGTGCTCGTTGGCGATCCTAAAGAGTGCGAAGAAGCGCTCAACCAGGCTGCCGGCTTTTTGCGCAACGGCCTGTTCAAGCGCCTGATGATCCACACGGTGCCCACCCTGCATTTCCAGTTTGACCGCACCACTGAACATGCGGCAGACATGAACGCCTTGATTGCCAAGGCGGTTTCCTCTCGCGCGAAAGACGACTGAGTTCGCGCCGTTCCCCTTGACAGGTTCGGGGACAACGGTGCCAACGGAGCGCCCGGGAAGACTCGTGCGCTGAGCCTGTCGAAGCTTTATGACGCAAACATCTTCTCCTCGCCAGAAAATCCAGCGACGTCCCGTGCATGGCGTGCTACTGCTCGACAAGCCGCTGGGCCTGTCGAGCAATCAGGCGCTGCAAAAAGCCAAATGGCTGCTGCGGGCGGACAAGGCCGGGCATACCGGCACGCTGGATCCGCTGGCCACTGGCGTGCTGCCCCTGTGTTTTGGCGCGGCCACCAAGTTCAGCCAGCTGCAGCTGGAGGCTGACAAAACCTACGAGGCGGTTTTGCTGCTGGGCCAAAAAACCAGTACCGCCGATGCCGAGGGCGATGTGATAGCAACCCGGCCCGTGCCGGACATCACACCGGCGTTGCTGGAAGCCGTCACCCGGCGTTTTACCGGCCCGCTGGCGCAAATTCCGCCCATGTATTCGGCGCTAAAAAAAGACGGCAAGGCGCTTTACGAATATGCGCGCAAGGGTGAAGAAGTGGAGCGGGCAGCCCGCCACATCACGATTCACAAGCTGGATATGGCTCTGGTCCATGATTCACGGGCGCAGGCAGCTATCAAAATCATAGTGAGCTGCAGCAAGGGCACTTACATCCGTACGCTCGGTGAAGACATCGGCGAGGCCATAGGCTGCGGTGCGCACCTGGGCTCGCTCAGGCGGCTGGAAACCGGCGGTTTTGAGGCCGGGCAGTGCGTGAGTCTGGCCGCGCTGGAGGCCATGAGCGAGCCCGAGCGCGAAGCCTGTTTGTTGCCGGCGCAGTCGCTGCTGGCGGCCTACCCGACTGTCACACTCGACGCCGACAATGCAGGACGGTTTTTGAGCGGCCTGCGCCGCCGCGGCGAGCCCGGCCAGTGGGGTGACGACGCCCCGCTGGTGCAGGTGTATGGCAGCCACCCGCCGGCGTTTTTGGGCTCTGCCCATGTCACGGCCGATGAGCTGATACCCCAGCGCTTGCTGAGCCCGATTGAAGTACAGGACATCCTGCAAGCCACGCAACGTCGCCTTGAAAGTTTCGCATTAGAGCCCCCCGACCTGACGGCACCGTCCCTACACCTCTGATCCTTCTCATTTTTACCCGTTTCAAGTCTCCAGAAAGCCAACCATGAGTCATAAACAAATCCGCAACATCGCCATCATCGCCCACGTCGACCATGGCAAGACCACCATGGTCGACCAATTGCTGCGCCAGTCCGGCACCTTTGCCGAGCACGAAAAAGTGGTCGATACCGTGATGGACAACAACGCCATCGAAAAAGAGCGTGGCATCACGATTCTGGCCAAGAACTGCGCCGTGACCTGGGAAGGCACGCACATCAACATCGTGGACACCCCCGGCCACGCCGACTTCGGCGGCGAAGTGGAGCGTGCGCTATCGATGGTCGACGGCGTGGTGCTGCTGATCGATGCGCAGGAAGGCCCCATGCCGCAGACCCGCTTTGTGACCAAGAAGGCGCTGGCCCTGGGCTTGAAGCCCATCCTGGTGGTGAACAAGGTCGACAAGCCGGGCGCCAACCCCGACAAGGTGGTCAATGCCGCCTTCGACCTGTTCGACAAACTGGGCGCCACGGATGAACAGCTGGATTTCCCCGTGGTGTACGCCTCGGGCATCAACGGCTGGTCCTCGCTGGAAGAGGGCGCTCCGGGTGAGCAGTGGGGTCCCGACATGTCGGCCCTGTTCAACACCGTGCTCAAGCATGTGCCCCACCAGGAGGGCGATCCTGCAGCGCCGCTGCAGCTGCAAATTTCCGCGCTCGACTTTTCGACCTTTGTCGGCCGGATTGGCGTAGGCCGCATCAGCCAGGGCACGATCAAGCCCATGATGGATGTCGTGGTGATGGAGGGTCCGGACGGCAAGGCGATCAAGGGCCGGATCAACCAGGTGCTGACTTTCCAGGGCCTGGAACGCGTGCAGGCCACGGAAGCCGGTCCCGGCGAAATCGTGCTGATCAACGGCATTGCGGACATCGGCATTGGCGTGACCATCACCGACCCCGTCAATCCGGCACCGCTGCCCATGCTCAAGGTCGACGAACCGACCCTGACCATGAACTTCTGCGTCAACACCAGCCCGCTGGCCGGCCGTGAGGGCAAGTTTGTCACCAGCCGCCAGATCTGGGACCGCCTGCAAAAAGAACTGCAACACAACGTGGCCCTGCGCGTCAAGGAAACCGACGAAGAGGGTATCTTCGAAGTCATGGGGCGCGGCGAACTGCACCTGACCATCCTGCTGGAAAACATGCGCCGCGAAGGCTACGAACTGGCCGTGTCCAAGCCGCGCGTGGTGTTCCGCGACATCGACGGCGTGCGCCACGAACCCATCGAACTGGTGACCGCCGACATCGAGGAAAACCACCAGGGCGGCGTGATGCAAGCCCTGGGCGAGCGCAAGGGCGAACTGGTCAACATGGAGCCGGATGGCCGTGGCCGCGTGCGCCTCGAGTACCGCATCCCGGCGCGTGGCCTGATCGGCTTCACCAACGAATTCCTGAACCTGACGCGTGGCTCTGGTCTGATCTCCAACATCTTCGACAGCTACGAGCCGCACAAGGGCGACATCGGCGGCCGCAAGAACGGCGTACTGATTTCCATGGACGATGGTGAAATCTTCACCTACGCGCTGGGCAAGCTGGACGACCGCGGCCGCATGTTCGTCAGGGCCAACGATCCGGTGTACGAGGGCATGATCGTCGGCATTCACAGCCGCGACAACGACCTGGTGGTCAACGCCACGCGCACCAAGCAGCTGACCAACTTCCGCGTCTCCGGCAAGGAAGACGCAATCAAGATCACGCCGCCCATCGAGTTGACGCTGGAATATGGCGTCGAGTTCATCGAGGACGACGAGCTGGTTGAAATCACGCCCAAGTCCGTCCGCCTGCGCAAGCGCTATCTGAAGGAAAGCGAGCGCAAGCGCGCTGGCCGTTAATCCTGAAACGCTACGGCCGTTAAGTTGACCAGGCTGAAAAGCTTGCCGAAGGGCCACTGCCATGCGGTGGCCCTTTTGTCGTTCCAAGGTGTCTGCAAAGCCCAGGTGCTCACATGAAAATCACGCATTCCCGGGCTGTCGCCCTGATGGTTCTGGTGACCCTGATGTGGTCGATTGCCGGCGTGGTGACGCGGCATCTGGAGTCGGCGCAGCGCTTTGAAGTGACCTTCTGGCGCAGCTTCTTCACGGTGGTCTCGCTGCTGGTGATCCTGCCTTTTTTCCAGGGCAGGGCGGTGTTTGCCAACATTCGCAAGGGCGGCAAGGCCTTGTGGCTGTCGGGCATCTGCTGGAGCGTGATGTTCACAGCCTTCATGGTCGCGCTGACGCTCACCACGGTGGCCAATGTGCTGGTGACCATGGCGGCCGGCCCGTTCATCACGGCCTTGCTGGCCCGTGTCTTCATCGGTCACCGCATTCCGACCCGCACCTGGTGGGCGATTGCGGCGGCCAGCATCGGGATTGCGTGGATGTATGGCGGGCAGATGGACTTCTCCAGCCACCTGGGCGGCACGCTGGTCGCGATGCTGGTGCCTTTGGCCGGTGCCAGCAACTGGACGGTGGTGCAGCACAGCCGCACGCAAGGCCAGAAGATCGACCTGGTCCCGGCGGTGCTGGTCGGGGCGGGCATTTCCACCTTGATCACCTTGCCGCTGTCCTTTCCGTTTTCGGCCACGCCTCACGATATTGGGCTGCTGGCCCTGCTGGGCCTGGTCCAGCTGGCCATTCCTTGCGTGCTGTCGGTGCTGTGCGCCGGGATTCTCAAGGCTCCGGAAGTGGCCTTGCTGGCCTTGCTGGAAGTGATTTTTGGCATCCTGCTGGCCTGGTTGGGCGCCAACGAGGTACCGGGCGCCAGCGTGTTGACCGGTGGCGCGCTGGTCATCAGCGCGCTGGTTGTGAATGAATTGATTGGATGGAGACAAAGAGCATGAGTACGGAGACCCTCGCCCCAGCAGCGAAAAATAGCGACGTGATCGTGGAGCGCCGGGGAGGCGTTGGCCTGATTACCCTGAACCGTCCCAAGGCGCTGAATGCCTTGTCCCTGCCCATGGTGCGGGCGCTGCTCAGCACCTTGCGGGCCTGGCGCGATGATCCAGCGGTATTGGCCGTGGCGATTCGTGGCACCAACAAGATCGGCCGACCGGGCACGCCCGAAAGTCTTTTTGGCGGTTTTTGCGCCGGTGGCGACATCCGCTTTTTTCACCAGGCGGCACTGGCCGGGGATAGCGCACTGGATGATTTTTTCACCGAGGAATACACCCTCAATCACCTGATTCAGACCTATCCCAAGCCCTACATCGCTTTCATGGACGGCATTGTGATGGGCGGTGGCATGGGTCTTTGCCAGGGCTTTGCCCTGGACGCCCCATTGGGGAGTGATGAAGGTGCAGGCCGGGCAAGCCCGTCTGCACGTGGCCCGGGGGCCAAAGTGCGTATCGTGACCGAGCACACCAAGATGGCCATGCCCGAAACGAATATCGGACTGTTTCCCGACGTGGGGGGCGGCTATTTCCTGAGCCGCTGCCCGGGCCACGTCGGCGAGTACCTGGCCTTGACCGGTGATGTCATTGGCGCCGATGAGGCGCTGGGCTACGGCCTGGCCGACGTCAAGCTGGCGGCCGCCCGGCTGCCGGCGCTCTGGGAGGCCCTGGCAAGCCAGCCATTTGAATCCAGCGCACAGGTCGATCAGTGGGTTGCTACTGAATTGATAGCTGGAAGCGCTTATCCAATTAGCGCTACAGGCCAGATTGATCGTTATTTCTCATTGCTGCGGGTGAAGCACATCGTCGATGCGCTGGAGGCCTCGCCCGATCCCTGGGCCGCCAAGACGGCGGCCACCTTGCGCAAGCGCTCGCCGCTGATGCTGCATGTGACGCTGGAGCAGATCCGCCGCGCCCGCGGCATGACACTGGCCGCTGACCTGCGCATGGAACGCGACATGGTGCACCACTGCTTCCACCTGCGTCCGGGTGCAGAGAGCGAGACGGTGGAAGGCATACGCGCGCTGGCCATCGACAAGGATTACAAGCCCCGCTGGAGCCCGGCGCGAATTGAAGATGTCAAGCCGGGCATGGCCGATGCATTTTTTGCCAGCCCCTGGACGGCCGAGGCCCATCCGCTGCGCGACCTTTAGGCGGTGCCTAGGGCTGCAACTGCTGGTAGACCGCCTGTGCGAGTTGCATCAGGCCTTCACGCGGCAGCCTGCCGGCCAGCGCATAACCAAAACCCTGATCCACCCAGTAAAAGTCGTGGATAGGGCCGTCCGTTGAAAAACTGAAGACCGTCTCGCGCTTGGCCGCCGCGCTGCTGTCGCCATTGAGGGCGCCCAGATACAGCGTGACGCGCTCGCCACTCTCGTTCTGGAACATGAACTGCGCCCGTGCGCCGGTCTCGCCGGGCAGCAAACGCCCGCCGACCAGCTCGTAGCCCTGCGCCGACAAATTGGGCACCTTCAGGGGCCTGCCCAGGCGTTTGGACAGCCATTGCACCAGGTGTTCCTGCTGCGCGGCCGTGACCTCGACCGGATGGCGCACCTCAGGCGCATACACCACATGCGCCACGGCCGCCTGGCGCGCAAATTCCTGACCCGTGCCGCGCGCCTTGGCCAGGACCTGGCTTGTCTGCGGCCGCAATGAGGTCCATTGCCCGTGCGACAGCCAGCCCACACCAAAAGCCAGCGCAACGCTGGCGGCCATGCCGCCCCAGCGCCACCACTGGTCAAATTGCTGCTGCGAGCTGGTCAAGCGTTGCGCCGCCGCCAGCAAAGCCGGGGGCAGCGGCTCGCCCAGCAGCGGCCTGTGCAGCTCGCGCAGGGCTTCGCGCTGCGCCTGCCAGGCCTTGAGCGTGGCCATGGCCACCGCATCATTGAGCAGCCGCGTTTCGAGCGCGGCGCGTTCATGCGGCAACAGCCGCCTGTCGAGCAGGGCGTGCAGCTCGCTTTCGGACACGGAGTCAGGGGGGCGATTCGGATCCATGGGGCTATCCAGAGCAATCATTTGAGCCGATGCAGCACTTGCTTGCTGTTCATGCCTGGCGCAGCCGCCGCTCTTTCGGGGCTGCTTTCCATCAGTTCGCGCAGGCGGCTACGCGCCCGTGACAGGCGCGACATCACCGTGCCCACCGGCACACCGGTGACTTTGGCCACTTCTTCATACGACATGTCTTCCAGGCTGACCAGCAGCAGCACGGCGCGCTGGTCTTGCGGCAAACGCATCAGGCAGCGGTGCAAGTCGAGGGCCATGTCCAGGCCAGGGTCGGCGGCAATGAGTTCATCGTTCACCGTTTCCATATCGACCATTCTTCCTGTGCTGGACTGCCGGGCCGAGTGCCGCACCTGATTGATAAACTGGTTATGCATCAGGGTGAACAGCCAGGCCCGAAGATTGGAGCCTGCGATCCACAAGCACCATTTGCTGCAGGCTCGCTCCAGCGTGTCCTGCACCAGGTCATCGGCTGCCCAGGCATCACTGGTGAGCACGCGGGCGTAGCGCCGCAGTCCGGGAATCTGGGCAATGAGCTCAGAACGGTCCATGGGCTGCAGCCGGGTTCGCCAGGGTCACGCCGCCGGCGGACTCAGGGCTTGACGATGTGCCAGACCCCCTGCACACCGTCGCCGGTCTTGTCGCCCGGCTTGGTGTCCTTGATCCAGTAGTACAGCGGTTTGCCCTTCATGGCCCACTGTTTCTTGCCGTCGTCGCGGGTGATGACCATGTAGTCGCCCGAGGCCTTGTCGCTGTCGCTGGCCATCAGGGGCGGCCAGTTGGTGGCGCACTGCCCGTTGCAGACCGACTTGCCGCTGCCGGCGGTGTCTTTGTCGAAGATGTAGAGCGTCATCCCGTTCGGGCCCACCAGCATGCCGTCGGCCATTTTGGCTGGGCTCTGGGAATACATGGAGGACATGGAGGACATGGAGGCACAGCCCGCAAGCAGCCCTGCGGACAGGGCGGCAATGGTGAAAAGTTTCATGAGATTCTCCTTGTTCTGGTTGGCGCAGAAGATGTCTGCACCCCATAAACACCGGTGACGCCCGGATTATTCCATCCAGGCGCAAATTATCTTGAACCCGGCACCGGCCGGCTTACCGGTTTCTCGACTTCATGGCGCGCTCCACCTCGCGCTTGCCTTCGCGGTCCTTGATGGTGTCGCGCTTGTCGTGCTCGGCCTTGCCCTTGGCCAGGCCGATCTCGCATTTCACCTTGCCGGCCTTCCAGTGCAGGTTCAGCGGTACCAGCGTGAAGCCTTTTTGCTCGATCTTGCCCATCAGGCGCCGGATTTCGTCCTTGTGCATCAGCAGCTTCTTGGTGCGCACGGAGTCCGGCCGGACATGGGTGGATGCCGTGCCCAGCGGATTGATCTGGCAGCCGATGATGAAAAGTTCGCCGCCGCGGACCACGACATAGCCATCGGTGAGCTGCACCTTGCCCTCGCGCAGGGATTTGACCTCCCAGCCTTCGAGCACCATGCCGGCCTCGAAGCGTTCTTCAATGTGGTAATTGAAAATGGCTTTTTTGTTGTCGGCAATGCGTACCGCGGCCGCTGCGGCCTTGGCGGAAGTTTTTCCGGAGGAGGCCGCGGCTGGTTTTTTGGAGGAGGATGCTTCTTTGGTGGCCATGGCTAAAAATGTGAGGGCGGTGTCGGCTAATACAATTGCGCCCAGCCCATGATTGTATGAAAACCGTTCACAAGTCCGTTCTCATTTGGTACAGCGCAGCCGAAATGTTTGCCCTGGTCACCGACGTCGCCCGCTATCCCGAGTTTTTGCCCTGGTGTGACCAGGCCGCCGTGCTGGATGAGGCCGCAGAGGGCATGACCGCCAAGGTGGGTATTTCCTTTGCGGGTCTTTCGCAAAGCTTCACCACGCGCAATGTCCATGAAAAGGATCGCAAGGTCAGTCTGAAGCTGATTGATGGGCCTTTTTCCAAGCTGGACGGCCACTGGGATTTCCATCCACTGGGCGACAGTGCCCAGCGTGCCTGCAAAGTCGGTCTCACTTTGCGCTATGACTTTGACAACGCAGCGCTGGCGGCGCTGGTCGGCCCGGTGTTCGACAAGATTGCCGGCAGCCTGGTCGATGCGTTTGTCAAACGGGCCTCCCATGTCTATGGCGAAGCCTGAGGGCGGAGTGCTCTTGAAGATATCTCTTGTGTATTCTCCCGCACCGCGGCAGGTGCGCGAATGGGTGCTGGAGGTGGCTGCGGGCACCAGCATCGCGCAGACGCTCGCGCAATGCAGGATTTTTGAGGAGTTCCCGGAACTGCAGATCGGTCGCTTGTCGGTGGGGGTCTGGGGCCGTAAAACGACGCCAGGCCATCTCTTGCACGACAAGGACAGGGTCGAAATTTACCGTGGCCTGCGCGTGGATCCCAAGGTCGCGCGCCGCGAGCGCTTTAACCGCCAGGGGGTGAAAAGAGCCGGGCTGTTTGCCAAACGACGCGACGGTGGGAAAGCCGGCTACTGAGGCCGCAAAATGGCGCTTGGCCGGCTGCGCGGCTCCGCAAAGTCAGCCAGTACCCTATTGGCAGCTGCTGTCCGCAACACCCTGGGTGCGCTTGACTTCTTCCGCACGCTTGGTGTCGTCCATGTATTCCCGTTCACCCTTGGCGTTGGCATTACTGATGCGGATGCCTGATTGCAGCGTTGCCAGGTAGCGTTTGGCGTGATCGCAGGTTTCCGCCTTTGCCACGGCTTGCTTTTCCTCTTCGGCTTTCTTCTTGGCGGCTTCCTCACCTTCGGCCTGTTTTTTCCTGGCTTCAAGTTCTTTGTCTTTGCCCGACAGCTTGGGGGCGCCGGTTTTGCCCGAAGACGCCGCCGTAGCAGGCGGCGCGGCCGTGGTTTCGCTGGCGGGTATCGCTGTCATGCGATAGCTGCCACCGGGGCGCTTCAGAATATCTTTCTCCTGGATCTCGGCGGGTGGCGAACGGTCGCTGAATACTTTACGACCGTCCTTGTCAATCCATTGCCATTGGGCAAACGCGGTGAGGGTAAATGACCCGCAGGCGAGGGCCAGAACAAGGGCTTTTGAAGCAGGTTTGAAATCCATCGCGCCAGTGTAGCGCCGTGCCCTGCAGTTTTCTGCATGGGTGCAGCCCGCGCTGCATTTTTACAACCCCCGGTGGACAGCGGCCTGCGAGGGTTTGTACCAAGGAATCCGCCGGCAAGGGTACAATCGTGTTTTTGGAGCCATCCCTATGCGCCTACTCGGCAAAGCGCTCACCTTCGACGACGTATTGTTGGTGCCAGCGTTCTCCCAGGTCCTGCCCAAGGACACCTCACTTTCCACCCAGTTCTCCCGCAACATCCGCCTGAACCTGCCGCTCGTGTCGGCGGCCATGGACACGGTGACCGAAGCGCGTCTGGCGATTGCCATCGCGCAAGAGGGCGGCATGGGCATCGTGCATAAAAACCTGACACCCCAGCAGCAGGCGGCCGAAGTGGCCAAGGTCAAGCGCTACGAAAGCGGCGTGCTGCGTGACCCGGTTGTGATCACACCCACGCACACCGTGCGGCAGGTCATGGCCCTGAGCGAGCAGCTCGGCATTTCCGGTTTTCCCGTGATCGATGGCGGCAAGGTGGTCGGTATCGTGACCGGGCGCGACATGCGCTTTGAATCGCGCATGGATGTGCCGGTCAGCACCATCATGACGCCGCGCGAGCGCCTGATCACCATGCCTGAGACGGCGAAATTGGCCGATGCCAAGGCGCTCCTGAACAAGCACCGCCTTGAGCGCGTGCTGCTGATCAACGGCGACTTCGAGCTCAAGGGCCTGATCACCGTCAAGGACATCACCAAACAAACCACTTTCCCCAACGCCGCGCGCGACTCGCGTGGCCAGCTGCGCGTGGGCGCGGCAGTGGGCGTGGGCGAGGGCACCGAAGAGCGTGTCGAAGCGCTGGTCAGGGCCGGGGTCGATGCCATCGTGGTGGACACCGCGCACGGGCACAGCAAAGGCGTGATTGACCGCGTGCGCTGGGTCAAGCAGAACTACCCGCATGTTGACGTGATCGGCGGCAATATCGCCACCGGTGCGGCCGCACTGGCGCTGGCCGAAGCCGGTGCCGATGCCGTGAAAGTCGGCATAGGCCCCGGCAGCATTTGCACCACGCGCATTGTGGCGGGCGTGGGCGTGCCGCAGATCATGGCCATCGACAACGTGGCCACCGCCTTGCGCGGCAGCGGCGTTCCGCTGATTGCCGACGGCGGCATCCGCTACAGCGGCGACATCGCCAAGGCCATCGCCGCCGGGGCGGGCACGGTGATGATGGGCGGCATGTTTGCGGGCACTGAGGAAGCGCCCGGCGAAGTCATCCTGTTCCAGGGACGCAGCTACAAGAGCTACCGCGGCATGGGCAGCATCGGCGCCATGCAGCAAGGCAGTGCCGACCGTTACTTCCAGGAGTCGAGCACCGGCAACCCGAATGCCGACAAGCTGGTCCCCGAAGGCATTGAAGGCCGCGTGCCCTACAAGGGTTCCATGGTCACCATCATTTTCCAGATGGCCGGCGGTTTGCGTGCCAGCATGGGCTACTGCGGCTGCGCCACCATTGAAGACATGCAGGGCAAAGCCGAGTTCGTGGAGATCACCTCCGCAGGCATTCGCGAGAGCCATGTCCACGACGTGCAGATCACCAAGGAAGCACCGAACTACCGCGCCGATTGAGCTTTCAGCCGGCCATGGGGCGTCTGGCAGCAGACGCCTTTTCTTTTTTTGCCTTGAAGAAACCGCCCCTCATGCAGCACCAGAAAATCCTCATTCTCGATTTCGGCTCCCAGGTCACCCAACTGATTGCCCGCCGCGTGCGCGATGCCCATGTGTTTTGTGAAGTCCATCCCTGCGATGTCAGCGACGACTGGGTCCGCGAATATGCCAAGGACGGCACGCTCAAGGGCATCATCCTGTCGGGCAGCCATGCCAGCGTTTATGAAGATACGACTGACAAGGCGCCGCAAGCAGTGTTCGAGCTCGGCATCCCGGTGCTCGGCATCTGCTATGGCATGCAGACCATGGCGCACCAGTTGGGCGGCAAGGTCGAGGGCGGCCACAAGCGCGAATTCGGCTCGGCCGATGTCCGCGCCCGCGGCCACACGGCACTGCTCAAGGATATTGCCGACTACACCACGCCCGAAGGCCAGGGCATGCTGGACGTCTGGATGAGCCATGGCGACAAGGTCACCGAGATGCCGCCCGGCTTCAAGCTCATGGCGTCGACCGACTCCTGCCCTATCGCCGGCATGGCCGACGAAGACCGCCGCTTTTACGCGGTGCAGTTCCACCCGGAAGTCACGCACACCAAGCAGGGCAATGCCATCCTCAAGCGTTTTGTGCTCGACATCTGCGGCACGCGCCAGGACTGGGTCATGGGTGACTACATCAGCGAAGCGGTTGAAAAAATCCGCGCCCAGGTCGGTGATGAAGAGGTGATTCTGGGCCTGTCCGGCGGTGTGGATTCGTCGGTGGCGGCCGCATTGATTCACCGCGCCATCGGCGACCAGCTGACCTGCGTTTTCGTTGACCATGGCCTGCTCAGGTTGAACGAAGGCGACATGGTGATGGACATGTTTGTCGGCAAGCTGCACGCCAAGGTCATCCGGGTGGACGCCAGCGACCAGTTCCTGGGGCAACTGGCTGGCGTGAGCGAGCCCGAAGCCAAGCGCAAGATCATTGGCCGGGAGTTCGTCGAAGTCTTCAAGGCCGAAGCCGCCAAATTGAAGGCCGCAAACGCCTCGTCCAAGGGGGCCAAGTGGCTGGCTCAGGGTACGATTTACCCTGATGTGATCGAATCGGGCGGTGCCAAAAGCAAGAAGGCCGTCACCATCAAGAGCCACCACAACGTCGGCGGCCTGCCTGAACAACTGGGGCTGAAACTCCTTGAACCTTTGCGCGAACTCTTCAAGGACGAAGTCCGCGAACTGGGTGTGGCCCTCGGTTTGCCGCACGACATGGTGTACCGCCATCCATTCCCCGGCCCCGGCCTGGGCGTGCGGATTCTGGGCGAAATCAAAAAAGAATACGCCGATCTGCTGCGCCGCGCCGATGCGATCTTCATCGAGGAGTTGCGCAATTTCAGGGATGAAGCCAGCGGCAAGACCTGGTACGACCTGACCAGCCAGGCCTTCACGGTGTTTCTGCCCGTGAAAAGCGTGGGTGTGATGGGCGACGGCCGTACCTACGACTATGTCGTGGCCCTGCGCGCGGTGCAGACCAGCGACTTCATGACGGCGGACTGGGCCGAGCTGCCCTATGCGCTGCTCAAGAAGGTGTCGGGCCGCATCATCAATGAAGTGCGCGGCATCAACCGCGTAACCTACGACGTGAGCAGCAAGCCGCCGGCGACGATTGAGTGGGAGTGACATTGGCGTGCGGGATCGCGCGTCATCCGGCCCGCTGCGCCTGAATCTCTGCTGCCAGCGCCGCCACTGACAGCGGCGCACAACCTTCCGCCTTGTTGCTCAGCGTCACATAAGCGTGATGACCCGCCCTTGTCGTGGCATTGATGACACGGGCCAGCATAGCCCTGGTTTCCAGGTCCTCGTCCACCAGCCGGTCATAAGGCAGATAGCGGTTGGCAGCATCCTCATAGCCGTAGGCACCATGCATGCGGTGCAAATTCCAGCGACAAACCAGGGGCCCCGGCCACAGGGCACGCAGCAGCGGCAACTGGCCCTCAATCGGTGGCATTTTGGCGTGCAGGCCCAGGCAATAAGTGGCGCCGGCCTCACGCAGCACCGCCGCAAATTCAGGCCTCAGCCATAGCGGGTCGCGCACCTCCACGGCGACCACCGCATCGGGCGCTTCGCTGGCAAGCGGCGGCAGCGCTTGCAGCATGGCAGCCAGCCGCTGCAACAACTCCGGCAGGCGTGCGTGCAGGGCGGCAGGCAGAGGGCTGATCTGGAATACCAGCGCGCCCAGTTTCCTGTTCAAGCCCTGCATGGCCGGCAACACGAAATCCTGCACGGCCAGTTCCGGGCTGAGGAATGCAGGGTTGGCCTGCATGGCGCGGCCGGTCTCGGTGCGCACGGTAGCGTCGGTGACCACAGCCGGCGCCTTGACGACAAATCGAAAATCGTCGCTTACCTGGGCCGCATAGGCGGCGTACTGCGCGGCAGTCAGCGGTCGGTAAAAAGCCCGGTCCAGGCTCACGGTGCGAAACAGGGGGTGCTGGGCATAGGCGGCCAGCCCGTGTTTCGAGAGCTGGTTTTCCGCATAGTCGCCATCCCAGACCAGTCCGTTCCAGCCGGGATAGGTCCACGATGAGGTGCCCAGTCGCGCCAGCTCGGGCAGCGCCTCCGCCAATTCAAGGTGGGCCGGCGCGGGCGTTTGTGGATTTACTTTGAGGCCGCCGGTTTTCGCCCTTGCCGCGGGCTTCTTCAGCGCTGGCGGCACTGGCTTGGCCTGGGAGCGTTCGGGCAGTTCATCGTCGGGAAATAATGCATCTTGCATGGCAGCTGCAAGTCTAATGGTGCTGGCAAAATGTGCGCACCACCAATCCACAGACGACCGCACGATGTACCTCCCACCGCAATTCAAGGCGAAAGACGAGGCGCATGCCTGGGCGCTGATCCGCGCCTACCCTTTTGCATCGCTCATCTCCAATGACGATGCAGGCCTGCCCTTTGTCACGCCGTTGCCGCTGCACCTCGAATATGCCGATGGCCGGGCGGTCTTGCTGGGCCACTGTGCCAAACCGAACCCGCACTGGCGCTACCTTCAAGCAAGGCCTCAAGCCCTTGTGACTTTCATGGGGCCGCACGCCTACATGACCCCCCGGGTCTACCCGGCCTTGGCGCGTGTGCCGACCTGGAACTATCTGACGGTGCACTGCACGGTGACGGCTCGGCTGATCGAGCATTTTGACGGCAAAGACCGCCTGCTCAAGCACCTGATCCACGACCATGATCCGGCCTACGCGGAGCAATGGCGCGCGCTGCCGGAGGACTACCAGCACAAGATGATGAACGGCATTGTGGCGTTCGAATTAGAGGTCGTTGACCTGCAGTGCAAGCTCAAACTCAACCAGCACCGGCCCGAGGCGCATGCGGCGATGAAGGCGGCCTATGCTGCGGGCAATGAGAATGAACGGGCTCTTGCGCAGTGGATGGATAAACTCGATTCCAGAGCGCTCTGATATGCGCGCGATTTTTGGTGTTCTCGGTTTGCTGGTCGCGCTGGGCATTGTGGGGCTGCTGGTCAAAAAACAGCTGGCAGCTACCCGGCAGGCCCTCCCGGCACTGGCCTTGCCCGCGTCTGCCAGCCCGGATGGCGGGGCCACAAAGCCCGCCACCGCAGTCCAGGAACAATCGCAGCAAGTCCAGCAGCAATACAAGCAGGCCCTCGAGGCCGCCATGCAGCAGGCGCGGCCGGTGCAGGATGAAAATAAATGATAAAAAGAGACTGTAGCTGCCGTACTGTCCGCGCAGCCAGCTATAGAAACAGTAGCAAGTATGGCTGATAAAGCCTCAATCCCTTTTATGGAAATGGCGCTCGCGCAGGCCCGTGAAGCTGCGGCCGTGGGCGAGGTTCCGGTCGGGGCCGTGGTGGTTCATCAGGGGCAGGTCATTGCGACCGGCCGCAACGCGCCGATTGACGGACTGGATCCGACCGCCCACGCCGAAATCGTGGCCCTGCGCGCCGCCGCCAGGGCGCTTGGCAATTACCGGCTCGATGATTGCGAGCTGTATGTCACGCTGGAGCCTTGCGCCATGTGCAGCGGCGCCATGCTGCACGCCCGGCTCAAGCGCGTGGTGTTTGGCGCGCTGGACCCGAAAACGGGTGCCGCAGGTTCGGTCATCAACCTGTTTGCACAGGCGCAGCTAAACCACCAGACGGAACTGCAAGGCGGGGTTCTGGCTGAAGAATGCGCGGCGCTGCTGCAGGACTTTTTTCGCCAGCGGCGGGCCGACAAGCGGGAGGATGCGCGCTTGAGCCACCCGCTGCGCGATCACGCCTTGCGCACGCCGGAGGCCGCCTTCAGCCGTTTGCCGGGATACCCATGGCAGCCTCGCTATATCAGCGATTTGCCGGCGCTGGGGGGCTTGCGCATGCATTACCTGGACGAGGGGGGCGAGCAGGAGCACCGCCAGAAACTGACCTACCTCTGCCTGCACGGCAACCCGGCATGGAGCTACCTGTACCGCAAGATGATCCCGGCCCTGCTGCAGGCCGGGCACCGGGTGGTGGCGCCGGATTTGATCGGTTTTGGCAAAAGCGACAAACCCAAGAAGGACAGTTTTCACAGCTTCAGCGCCCACCGCCAGGTGCTGCTGGAACTGGTTGAAAGGCTGGATTTGCAGAATATCGTGCTGGTGGTGCAGGACTGGGGCGGCCTGCTGGGCCTGACTTTGCCCATGGCCGCGCCCCAGCGTTATAAAGGTCTGCTGGTCATGAACACCCTGCTTGGTACCGGTGATCAGCCACTGTCCGCCGGTTTTCTGGCCTGGCGCGAGATGTGCGCCAAACATCCGGAATTCGACGTGGCGCGCCTGTTCGCCCGTGGCAATCCGCAGATGAGTGCTGAAGAATGCGCCGCCTACAACGCGCCATTCCCCGATAAGGGCCACCGCGCCGCGCTGCGCGCCTTTCCCACCCTGGTGCCGGCATCTGAAGACGCGGACGGTGCGGCGATCTCCCGCGAGGCGCGCGACTTCTGGCGTGAGCGCTGGACCGGGCAGACGCTGATGGTCGTTGGCGCGCAAGACCCGGTTCTGGGCCTGCCCGTCATGCGGGACTTGCAGCGCATCATTCGCGCTTGCGGCGAACCCGTGGTGCTCGCGCAGGCCGGCCATTTTGTGCCGGAGCATGGCGAGCAGGTCGCCGGGCATGCGCTGCGCTTTTTCCATCGTTGAGCGTCCGGGCATCGAACACCTGTATGTCTGCTTCCAAGGTCCGTGGCACCTCGAGAGCGAACACTTTCAACACCAGGCCAGCGGCAATGGGATACTTGTACCCGTGAAAAAACATATCTACATCTACTCGCCCTCCAGCGCCGTGCGCGACAAAGCCAGCTTCAAGCGCGGCGTCAAGCGTCTGCAGGCACTGGGCCATGAAGTCGAAATTGACGAAGCTGCGCTGGCCACGCACCAGCGTTTTGCCGGCGACGACGAAACCCGGCTGGCCGCCATCCACCGCGCCGCAGCCAGCGGTGCCGATGTGGCCCTGATCTCGCGCGGCGGCTATGGCCTCTCGCGCATATTGCCGGGCATCAATTACAAGGCCGTGGCCAAAGCCATCGGCAAGGGCACCGAGTTTGTCGGCTTGAGTGACTTCACGGCATTTCAGCTGGCCTTGCTGGCGAAGACCGGCGCCGTGTCCTGGGCCGGCCCTGCGCTGGGCGAGGACTTCGGCACCGAGGCGGCGCCAGACGACATCATGGAAGCCTGTTTTGACGACCTGATCACGGGGCAGGGCGAGGGCTGCGGCTGGCAGTTGCCCAAGAGTGCTACGAATTCAGTAGCTGGTAGCGCAGCAACTGCGGGTGCCACAGCCAAATTCAACATCAAGGATGCGGTGCTGTGGGGCGGCAATTTGGCCATGTTGTCCTCCTTGGTGGGCACGCCCTATTTGCCCGCCATCAAGGGCGGCATCCTGTTTATCGAGGATGTGGGCGAGCACCCTTTCCGCCTGGAACGCATGCTGACGCAGTTGCTGCATGCCGGTGTGTTGGCTCAGCAAAAGGCGGTGATTTTCGGGCAGTTCAGCAATTACAAGCTGGTGCCGCACGACAAGGGCTTCAAGTTGCCCACCGTGGTGGCGTGGCTGCAGGGCCAGATCAAGGCGCGCGTGCTGACCGGGCTGCCGTTTGGCCATGTGCCCACCAAGGTGCTGCTGCCCATCGGTCAAAAAGTGACGCTGGCTGTGGAAGACCGGGATGCATTTTTGCTGTGGAGCCATCAGCACTAGGCTGGCCAAGGCCTGTGCGCAGACAAAAATAAACCAGCGCGAGGCTGGTTGATGGCTGGGCGAAGGGCAGTGTTCAGGTGGTCAGTGAACTGGGCCGTGAACACAGCCCGCGCGGCAACAGTCCCTTGAACTTGTCATTGATGCGTTCGATTTTTTCGCGGGCAAGGGTTTCGCCGTGCATGGCCGCCAGCACAGCCATCACGTCCCCACGGATGTACCACAGGCCTTGGGCATCCTGGGCATAACGCACCCGGCGCGTAATCCTGGGGTAGTTTTTTTCACCAAACTCGCCGAGCTCGTCCAGGATGAACTGGCGGATGTCGTCGATGCGGTCTTCCAGCATGGAGGGCGTGACTTCAACCGGCCCCAGCAAGGCCATGAAACTGTTTTTTAAGTTGGTACTCAACCAGCGCATTGGCTCAAAACTTTCTCCTGGAAATCTGCAGGTATGGGCGTGGGGGCGATCAGCTCGTTCACGCGGAAGGATTTCTTCTGTTAGATTAAGACCGACTTGGCCCGAGTGCAAGTTGTTTTGACTAAATGGTTAACGTAAAACAACAATTGAATCAAGACGTTAGTAACCAGATGTCAGGTGAATTCTAGATACCGGTTGAACCTAAATCTTTTGCGTTATATCGCTTGTTAGTCCCCTAACCAAAAGTTTAACTTCCATTTATTTCACTTTCTTTTCAGCCGCCGAGACCGACATGACCACTTCCATGACTGCTTACCCGTCCCATTACATCAACGGCCAATGGGTCAAGGCCCAATCGTCTGAAATCCTGCCGGTGTACGACTCCAGTACGGAAGCCCTGATGGCCACGGTGCCCGCCGGGACCGTGTCTGAAGCGCAAGCCGCCGTGCGTGCGGCACGTGCGGCATTTGACGGCTGGGCTGCGTTGCCGGTTGAGACCCGCGCGGCTTTTCTTGACAAGGTCGCCGCCGGCATCAAGGCCCGTACCGAAGACCTGGCGCTGGCCATTGCGCGTGAAGTAGGCATGCCGCTGAAGATGGCGCGTGCCGTGCAGGTCGGCGGCCCGGCCTGGCACTGGGGCAACTTTGCCAAGGTGGCGCGCCAGTTTGAATGGGAAAAGAAAGTCGGCAACTCCCTGGTGGTGCGTGAGCCGATTGGTGTGGTGGGTTGCATCACGCCGTGGAATTTCCCGCTCAGCCAGATCACGCTCAAGATTGCGCCGGCCATGGTGGCCGGTTGCACCGTGGTGCTCAAGCCCAGCGAAATTGCGCCGGTCAACGCCATGATTTTGGCCGAAATCATTCATGAAGCCGGCCTGCCGCCCGGCGTGTTCAACCTGGTCAATGGGCTTGGCCCGGTAGTCGGCGAGGTATTGGCCACCCATCCCGAGGTGGACATGCTGAGCTTCACCGGCTCGACGCGTGCGGGCAAGCGGGTGAGCGAACTGGCCAGCCAGTCCGTTAAACGCGTGGCGCTCGAATTGGGAGGCAAGTCGGCCAGCGTGATTCTGGAGGATGCCAATCTCGAAGCCGCCGTCAGGGGCACGGTGTCCGCCTGCATGCTCAACAGCGGGCAGACCTGCTCGGCCCATACGCGCATGCTGGTGCCGGCCAGCCGCTACGAGGAGGCCAAGGCGTTGGCGCAAGCCGCCATTGCCAAATTCAGCATCGGCCCCAGCCTGGACGAGACCAGCAAACTGGGCCCCCTGGTGAGTGCCGCACAGCGTGACCGTGTGCTCGATTTCATCCGCACCGGCATCGAAGAGGGGGCCGACGTGATTGCCGGCGGCGCGCAAGCCCCCGCGATGGAAAAGGGCTACTTCGTGCAGCCCACGATTTTGGGCATCAAGGCCACCGATACGCTGGCGCAGGAAGAAATTTTTGGTCCGGTGCTGGTGATCATTTCCTACCAGGATGAGGAAGAGGCCGTGGCCATCGCCAACAGCACGATTTACGGCCTGGGCGGTGCGGTCTGGAGCGGCACGGACGAGCATGCGGTGAAAGTGGCGCGCCGCATTCGCACCGGGCAGGTGGACATCAATGGCGGCCCGTTCAACGGCCAGGCGCCGTTTGGAGGGTATAAGCAATCGGGCAATGGGCGCGAGAATGGCGTTTACGGTTTCGAAGAGTTCCTGGAATTCAAGTCGCTGCAATTCAAGCCGGCCGCCAGCTGATGCCAGCGGCGTCTGACCGGTGCATAGGGCTGAACCTGTGTTGTGAGTGCTTATGGTTTATGAGGCCTGTGTTTTAATCAGCCAAAACAACTACAGGCAACAGCAACTTTTCCCATGGCAGAAGTTACCGTCGTTTTTGCCGATCTCACAGGTAGCACCGGGGTTTTTGAATCACTGGGCAACGCCAAGGCAACCAGGGCCGTCACGCGGCTGACCGAATGGATTGGCAAGGTTTGTGATGCCCGCGGCGGGCGTGTCGTGAAAAACCTGGGCGACGGCGTGCTCGTCATGTTCGCCCAGAACAGCAGCGCCATTGAGGCCGTGACCGAACTTCAGCGGGTGCATCAGGAGCGCATCCGCAGCTGGCCGGAGCCGCTCAAAATGCGGCTCAAGGTGGGCATGGCGCGTGGCGAGGTGGTCGAGCAAGGCGGCGACTGCTTTGGCGATGCGGTCAATCTGGCGTCCCGCCTGAGTGATTTGTCCGGCCCCGGCCAGATTTTCGCGACCGAGGTGGTCATTGCTCAGCTCGAACCGGATAGTGCGGTGCGGTTCCGTGCCTTGGGCGCCATGGATATACGTGGCCGCAGCGAGCCCTGCCTGGTGCACCGCATCGAGTGGCAAAACGAAGTGCTGTCGGAGTTTTTCACCATGCCCGCCCATTTGCCGGCGCCTTCTTTGGCCCGGCCGGCGGCTATCGAACTGTCCCGGCTGGATGCCCGTGCGGCGTTTGCCTCGACCCAGCTGCCCATTGTTCTGGGCCGCAACTCCGAATCGCAATTTCTTGTGCAAGACCCGCGGGTCTCGCGCCAGCACGCCCAAATCGAATGGCGCGCGGGCACGTTTTACCTGCACGATCTCAGCAGTTACGGCACCTGGGTCCGATTTACCGACAACCCGGCCGTTGTGGGGCTGCGGCGGCAGGAGTGCGCCTTGCTGCTTGAAGGTGAAATGGCGCTGGGTGCGTCCTTTGACGACCTTAATGCGCCCATTGTCCGCTTCAAATTTACCGCCGGCGTGCCGGGCCAGTCCGTTCATGGCGCCCGCGCCTTGGGCGAAGTGCTGCGGTAAGCATCGGGTTTGGAGGCTGTTGGCGCAGCGCTGACCGCTGGCGTCTCATTCATCAGGAAAAACAAGCTTGATCTGGTTCAAACGCATTGCCGCAGCGCTGTTGCTGATCATGCTGATCATCGCGGCCGCCGTGGGCATCTATGTTTACCGGGCTTTTCCGGCGCTGGACGGTGAACTTCAGGCGCCCGGCCTCCAGGGCCCCGTGACAGTGGCGCGCGACCTGGCCGATGTGACCCACATCAAGGCCGCATCGCCGCGCGATGCCTGGTTTTCTTTGGGCTATGTGCATGCGCAGGAACGCGGCTGGCAGCTGGAGTTCAATCGCCGCGTGATGCATGGCGAGCTGTCGGAGGCCCTGGGCCCGGCCACGCTGGAAACCGACAAGCTGATGCGCGCGCTGGGCATCATGCGTGCGGCCGAGCGCCAGTGGCAGGGCCTGCCGGCCGAGGGGCGCAATGCCATGCAGGCCTACAGCGAGGGCGTGAATGCGTTTTATGCCAGCGCGTCGCAAGCGCTGTCGCCCGAATTCCACATTCTGGGCATTCAGCCCGGCGGCAGTTCGGGCAATGCCTGGTCGCCCATCGACTGCCTGGGCTGGTCGCTGATGATGGCCCTCGATCTGGGGGGCAACTGGGGCACCGAATTTGCGCGCCTGTCGGCGGCCAGGGTCTTGGGAACCAGCCAGCTCTGGCAGCTCTTTCCGCCTTACCCCGGCGAGCAGCCGGCTTCCCGTGTGGATTTCTCCAGGCTTTATGCCAGCCTGGGGGTGTACCGGAGCGACTTGCCAGCCGCTACCAAAACAATAGCAGCTTCCGTCCATTCCTCTTGGGCTGGAGACCTGTTTGATAAAGAATCATCGGCAAAATTGGCAAGCGCCCTGGCCTCGGGCATCAATGACTGGGCCGCCGGGCTGGGCCAGGTCGATGGCAAGGGTTCAAACAACTGGGTCGTGGCCGGCACGCACAGCCGCAGCGGCAAGCCGCTGCTTGCCAACGACCCCCATCTGGGACTGTCGGCGCCAGCGATCTGGTACTTTGCCCGCCTGCAGGCGCCCGCCGGCAGTGCGAGCACCGGGCTCGACGTCATGGGGGCCACCTTGCCCGGCCTGCCGTTCGTGGTGCTGGGGCGTACCCGCCAGGCGGCCTGGGGTTTTACCAATACCAATCCGGATGTGCAGGACTTGTACCTGGAGCAACTCAACCCGGCCAATCCGCAGCAGTATCGGCTTCCCGGCGCGGATGCCGGCAGCCAACCGGTCTGGGAAAACTTCAAGACCCGCCAGGAAGTCATCAAGGTGAAGGGCCAGCCTGCGCTGGCTGTGCTGCTCCGGGAAAGCCGCCACGGGCCGGTGCTCAGCGATGTCCAGAAGTCGCATGCGGACCTGCTGGATCTCCGCAAATACGTGGTGGCGCTGCGTTGGAGTGCGCTGGACGCCGACAACCAGACCGTGCTGGCCGGGCTCAGGGCGAATCAGGCACAGTCCGCCGAGGACCTGGTGGCCGCGTTTGCAGCCTACCATTCGCCCATGCAAAACGTGGTGATGGCCGACGTGGCCGGCCATACGGCTTTCAAGGCCGCCGGGAAAATCCCGCTGCGCCAGGCGGACAACGATATTCGGGGCGTTGCCCCTTCACCCGGCTGGGATGCCCGCTACGACTGGGCCGGCTGGGTGCCTTATGCGCAAACGCCGCAAAGCGATGCGGCCGCCATTGAGCGCAAAGGCTGGCTGGCCACGGCCAACCAGCGCATCACGCCGCCGGACTACCCCATTTTCATGGGGCAGGACTGGACCGTGCCCTATCGGCATGACCGCATTGAGCAATTGCTCGCAGCCACGCCCAAGCACGACATGGGTTCCATGCAAAAAATCCAGGGTGACCAGCTGTCGGCGGCAACGCTGCGTTTGCTGCCATTCCTGAATCAGGCCTTGCTGTCATCGCCCACCCATCCACTGGCCTGTGCCGCCCGGCGTGCGATGGCCGGCTTTGACGGCACCATGCGGGCCGACCTCGCAGCGCCGCTGATATTTGCGGCTTGGGTGGACGAACTCACTCGCGGCGTCATCGGCGGCAAGCTGGGCGACGCCACTTTCAAGGCCCTGTACGGCAAACGCCATTTCAGAAGCACCATCGAAGGCATCATGGAACGCAACGATGCCGGCTGGTGCGGTGCGGCCGGCTGCCTTGCCCCATCCGCCGCGGCGCTTGACCGGGCGCTCACCCGTCTGCAGGCCGCCTATGGGGCAGACCTCAGCCAGTGGTCGTGGGGCAGGGCGCATGTCGCCCTGTCGGCGCACAAACCGTTTGCCAATGTGCCCTGGCTGGCGCGCTGGTTCGATGTGCGCGTTCCCAGCGGCGGCGACACCTTTACGATCAATGTGGGCCAGTACTGGGACAACGGCGATCAAGCGCCTTTTGTCAACCGGCAAGCGGCATCCCTGCGCGCTGTTTACGACCTGGGCGATCTGGAAAACTCCCGTTTTATTTTCCAGACCGGCCAGAGCGGGCTGGTGTTTTCCAGCCGCTACCGCGATATGCAGGACAACTGGGTGGCGATTGAATACCGGCCTTTGCAGATGAATCCAGCGCAATTCACGCATCTGCTTACGCTCAGGCCCTGAACGCGGCCCTTGCTGCTGAGACGTGTTGGCCCTGCGCAAGCGGCAGCATTTTTGCGGCGAATTCAAGCCGGGATGGCGTCAATATGGAGTCGCTCCCAATGGCGGTGCTGGGCGATGGCGGCCTGGAAGTCCTGCGTCACCTGGCCATCCAGTACCTTGCGCGATTCGGCAATGATGACGCCGGGTGTCGGCATGGCCACCAGGTCCGGATTTTTGCCGTGGCTGAAGCCCAGCGTGCCGAGCAACTGCGCGCCCTCATTCACGGCACAAATGGTCTTGCAGTGTTTGTAGGCTTCCAGCACGAAGTGAACGGCTTCGCCGAGCCCGCAGAGCGCCGCGGCACTGGGGGCTCCACCGGGAATCAGCACGGCATCAAACATCACCGAGGGCATGGTGGCAAAGGTATGCTCCACGACCAGTTGCCGGCCACCGGACGTGCTCACGGTGCCCAAGTGTGATGATAGAATTTTGCACACCGCGCCGGCCTCGCTCAGGTCTTTCTGGATGCGCCGCACGGTGGCGGCTTCCACCCCGTCGGCCACAAGAATGGCAATTTTGCGTGTTTTGACGCTGCCACCGGGTTGGTTCGTCATGCGCAAGGACGGATCTTCGTCCACCTTGCGGGGAATGCGGAATTCGCGAAAGCCGAGCCGGCCTGCGGCCGCTTTTGGGTCCGGGGCCTGGATGCCCAGCGGGGCCGCGACCCGTGCGGCCAGCTTCAGGTCCACATGCGCCAGGTTGTCGACCACGCGCTGCCGGATTTCCGGCACCTCGACCTTGCACAGCTCAAACCTGAAGGCTGCGACGATATGCTCTTTTTCGGCTGCGCTCTGGCTGCTCCAGAACAGCGTGGCCTGGGAAAAATGATCGTCAAACGAGGGACTGCGCCCACGGATTTTCGGCGACGCCATGGGCTCGGCGTGGGACTGAAAGCCTTGCGCCGCACCATCCACCCGGAACTCCATGCCATTGCCCAGTGTGTTGGGTTCATAAGCCGCACGCCCCTTGCTGATGGTCTGGCGGTGCATGCCGTCCCTCTGGAAGTTGTGCATGGGGCAGACACTGCGGTTGATCGGGATTTCATGGAAGTTGGCGCCTCCCAGTCGCGACAGCTGGGCATCTGTATAGGCTAACAGGCGGCCCTGCAGCAGCGGGTCGTTTGAAAAATCGATGCCAGGCACCAGATGGCCCGGGTGAAAAGCCACCTGTTCGGTTTCGGCAAAAAAATTGTCCGGGTTGCGGTTCAGCACCAGCTTGCCGATGATTTGTACGGGCACCTGTGCTTCGGGAATCAGCTTGGTCGGATCCAGAATGTCAAAGCCCAGCTCGTCCTCCTTGCCGGCGTCCACGATCTGCACGCCCAGCTCCCATTCAGGGAAATTGCCGCTTTCGATGGCATCCCAAAGGTCGCGCCGGTGAAAGTCGGGGTCCTTACCGGCAATTTTTTGGGCCTCATCCCAGGCCAGGCCATGCACGCCCAGCTTGGGTTTCCAGTGAAACTTCACGAAGCAACTGCTACCGCGCGCGTTGACGAAACGAAACGCGTGAACGCCAAACCCTTCCATCATTCGCAGGCTGCGCGGCAACGCGCGGTCGGACATGGTCCACATCAGCATGTGCGTGGTTTCAGGCATCAGCGAGGCGAAGTCCCAAAACGTGTCATGGGCACTGGCCGCCTGCGGCATGTCATGGTGTGGCTCCGGCTTGAGCGCATGGATCAGGTCCGGAAATTTGATGGCATCCTGAATGAAGAAGACCGGCATGTTGTTGCCCACCAGGTCGTAGTTGCCTTCCGGGGTGTAAAACTTGACGGCAAAGCCCCGCACATCGCGCACGGTGTCCGCGGACCCGCGGGCGCCCGCCAAGGTGGAAAACCGCACAAACACGGGCGTTTCGATGTCCGGGTCCTGGAGAAACGCCGCGCTGGTGTACTGCACCATCGACCGGTAAACCTCGAAATAACCGTGTGCCGCGCAACCGCGTGCGTTCACCGCACGCTCGGGAATACGTTCATGGGCAAAGTGGGTTATTTTCTCGCGGAGGATGAAGTCTTCTGAAAGGTTGGGGCCACGCGCGCCGGCCTTTAGTGAATTGTGGTTGTCCGGAATTTGCACGCCCTGACTGGTCGTCAACACATGCGTCGTACCGGCTGTGAAAGCTTCGAGCTGCTCCTGCTTGTCTTTGGCGCGGTCGCCGTGCCCGGTGGATCTGGCGACCCTGCGCTTGGATAAGGGCATGAAAAATTCCTTGGGTGAATGAAGCAACCGTCTTTCAGCCCGGCGCAACTGCCCCGCGAAAGGCCTCCCTAGCGGCACTCAGCGGGTCATGAGTCGAGCAGGCTCTCCAGGCCCTTCACGGTAACCAATAGTGCCAGTGCGGCAACCGTTCCGGCCAGGAACCAGCCCAGCCATTCCTGCACGAATTGTGCAATGTCGTCTGGCAAAAGCATTGAAACCAGAAAGAGTCCCGCCGCCCCAATCAGCGCCGCCAGGAAGATGGCCAGGAAGGCGGTGTTTCGGGGATTGGCGTGAACCCTCCACGCAGCCAGCAGCCCCGCGGACACGCCCGTCAACAATCCACCACCGATTAACTTCATGATGACTTCCCCTTGGGCCAAGGCTGCTGACCGGTGTATCCCACCATAGTCATTGGCTGCCGTCAGCCACGTAGCCGGAAGCCGGTGATGTGTGTAGGGGCCGTCTGCTTCTTGCGTAAGACATGGCTGACCAGGAGACGTTATTTGTCTGGTACAGCCATGAAAAATGACCGAAGCGAAGTCGGTTTAGCCGCGTCTGGGGGTTAGTCCCCAGGCCGGCGATGGCGCTTCTCCTACATCGGCACACTGCCGCTTCCCGCAATGACGCTGACTGCCATGGGCTAAATTTTCAGCATGAACTACGAAGTGATTCCCGTCTGCGTCAAGCACCAGCATTTATGGGGCGTGCGGCGATGAAAATGAGAACCTATCTGGTCGAGGACAACCCGACCATTCGCGAGAACCTGATCAGTACGCTGGAGGAGCTGGCGCCGGTTGAAACCGTGGGCACGGCGGATACGGAAGAGGAGGGCGCCACCTGGCTCACGCGCAACACCGGGCAATGGGACTTGGCCATTGTGGATCTGTTTCTAAAAAGTGGCAGTGGTCTGCACGTTCTGGAAGCCTGCCGCACGCGTGCACCCTTGCAGAAAATAGTCGTCTTCAGCAACTATGCGACCCGCGAAATGCGTTCTCGCTGTGCCCAGTTGGGTTCCGATGCGGTTTTCGATAAATCTACCGAAATCGATGCCTTGCTGGCTTATTGCGTCACCCAAAGCCAGGCGCTTGATCCGGATGCGAATCACTCATCTCCCCGTCAAGGGGGCTGATGCATGGCGCACATAACGGTTCGCTTCAACAGCAGCAGCCAGTCAACCTGGGTTCGTCGCCCTTCAATCAAACGGCCAGGCAGGCGCCTTGCCGCACTCAGTTTTCTTCGAAAAGGGTGCCCTTGCGTTTTCACACAGCCTCCAGCATTTGCGGGTAAAAGCGAGGTTCCGTTTTCGCATTGAAGCGAAAACGGTTCAAAAGCCTAGTGTGCGACGGCCAAGACCACCAACTTTACAATCAGCAAGCCAGCAGCGACTACAAGATACCCACGCAACACAAGCATCCACATACGGCTGGAAAGGCTCAGACGCGCTGGAGCCAGCGTTTCCATGACGGGCATGCGCCAGTTGTCGCGCTCAACCTGTGAGGCCTGGTTGACTTCAACTTGAACTACCTGAATGCGCTCGCTTTTCTCGTAGAGTTTGACTCCGATTGCCAATACAGCACCAATGGCGGTGCCCCCAGCCAGTACAGCCAGGATGTGTCCATCGCTGATGCCCGGAAAAAGAACAGCGGCAGTGAGAATGACCGACAGCATCACCAAAACAGCAATGATGGCTGCGGTGAACCAATTGAGCCTTTTGGAGTTCACCCATGGACCCAGCACGGCTTTGTCATTGCACAACAAAAGCAAAAAAACAGTCGCGCTGGGCAGCAGCACCCCTGCGAGTGTCTGAACCAGGTTGGTCAACAGTCCCAGGGGGGTACCAGGGGTCAGCACCAAAGCAGCTGCAACAATAATCAAGCCAATGTAGACAGCGTAGAAAGCCTTCGCATCGCCAGGCTTGCGGTGCAACGAGTGGCGCACGGCGAACACATCACCAATCGCGTACGCCGTGGACAGGGACACCGCCAGGGCGCCAATGATGGAGGCATCAATCAGGGCGATGGCAAAGAAGACACCAGGCACGCGGCCGAAATACTTCCCCAGGCCGCTGGCCACACCGGCTGCATCTGTGAAATTGCCAAACTCCGCCTGGCCAGCAAAGGTTTCTGCGGTGAACGCCATCATGGCCACTGCACCAACGACTACCAGTACGATGCCCAGCCAGAGGTCCAAGCGCTGGTAGCGGATGAATCGAGGCGTGATGCGTTTGTCAATCACATAGCTTTGCTGGAAGAACAGCTGCCAGGGCGCAACCGTAGTGCCCACAATACCAATGATGAGCAGCATCACGTCGCTGAGCTTGCTGTTTTTGGGCATTTGGGGAACGAAGAAGTCGTGCGCAATCTGCCCTGGTGCTGGGTGAACCATCAGCGCAATTGGAATGAGCAACAGGCTGGCAAACACCAGGAACATCGAAAACCGCTCAAAGCGTCGGAAGTCCCCCGTACTGGCCGCCGCAATGATGATGACGGCCGAAATACCTACACCCCAGATGCGAGACACACCCAGGTAATCCAGGCCCAGGCTGATACCGATGAATTCGGTCACGATAGTCAGGGCATTGAGTAAAAACAGGTCAACGACACTGAAGGCTCCCCAGAACTTGCCGAAGCGCTCAAAAATCAGGCGCGCATGTCCCACGCCAGTGACCGCGCCCAGGCGTAACACCATCTCCTGGTTGACATACAAGACAGGCACCAGCAGTAACAAGGTCCACAGCAGGGAAGTGCCGTAGTTTTGGCCGGCTTGCGTGTAGGTTCCGAAGGCCCCGGCATCGTTGTCGCCCACCATCACAATCAGGCCGGGCCCAAGAATGGCCAAGAGGGTCTGCCAGCGCTGCTTCCAGCTGGTACGGGCTCCGTGGTCACCATGTTTGATGGTGCCAAAGGCACCCCGGATGTCACCGATGTGGGCGCTGTCCAGCACCGCACTACCACCATTGATTTGCACAGTGTCATGAGTTGCAGTGAGATGCGTCATGATGTTTCTCCCTAATATCGTGGTTGTAACTTTGTTTCAGCGCATGCTGGTTAGCATGGACAGAAGGGGGGCATGGGGAGCTGTGGAAATCGGGTCGTGGTGACGGGCGGTACGGGCTCGCTCAGCGAACTTCATGTGTGCCCAGGCACGTCCGATGTGCAGCGTGTGTCCAGCTGCGGCTGCGAAATATTGAATGTTGAATGTCATGACAACACCTCGGAAAGGTTTGCCTCTTGCGGGGCACTAACTCACCACGCACAAGACATGACGCAGCGCTTTGAGCGCCTTTCACGATGTCGAAAGGCGCTCAAAGGCAAAGCCAAAGCTTATGCAACAAATTAGGAGATGTGCCGCGTTGCCAAGAACTGGCAACCGAGAGTAAAACTACAACACACCGTCCTGCTGAAACCAGCGAGACGGTGCGGAAAAAGGCCGCTTACGTACTCGCTGATTCGTTCGCCAGGGGCGAACAGGTACTAGGGCCAGATTCCATGGATTGCTCCGTTATTGAGATACGCGCATTTTCCTATTGACAGACATGGCGCGTCAAGCCTGATTAATGCATTTTTAATGTCTTATGTGTAAAGTTGGTCCCAACTGAGAATCAGCATCAATAAGGGAGCTGCGCTTCCAATGCAAAAAGTGCATCTTTGGCAACCATCGACTGATTGAAGCCCGCCGCTGACGCCTTGGGCACTTTGACGCCGTATCCATCGGAGGATCCGCCTCGATTACTCGGACTTTTCCTCCTGATAGACGGGATAGACGGCTGTTCATCTCAGCGCTCCAATATCCTTCCCCGTGGGGAGGGAGGCATCCATAGCATCTCCGCCGCAAGCAGACATTGGAGTCTCTCCGACGGATCGCCAGAAAGTTCTACTGCATGAACCAACCGTGGCTGACCACCAGCGATTGACCCGTCAGCGCGTTCGAGTTGAAGCTGGCGAATAGCAGCGCCACGTCGGCCACATCCTGCACGGTGGTGAACTCGCCGTCCACCGTCTCCTTGAGCATGACCTTCTTGATCACGTCGTCTTCGCTGATGCCGAGCGCCTTCGCCTGCTCGGGAATCTGCTTCTCGACCAGCGGCGTGCGCACGAAACCTGGGCAGATCACGTTGGCGCGGATGCCGTACTTGCCGCCTTCTTTTGAGACCGTTTTGCACAGCCCGATCAGTCCGTGCTTGGCTGTCACGTATGCCGATTTCAGCACCGAGGCTTCCTTCGAGTGCACCGAGCCCATGTAGATGATGCTGCCGCCCTTGCCGGAGGCCTGCATATGCGGCACACAGGCCTTGGTGGTAAGGAACGCGCCGTCAAGGTGAATCGCGAGCATCTTCTTCCAGTCAGCGAACGGGAAATCCTCCACCGGATGGACGATCTGGATACCGGCGTTGCTGACCAGCACGTCAATACCCCCATAGGCAGTGACCACCGCCGTGACGGCGGCGTTGACCTCGTCTTCGCTGGTCACGTCCATGGCCACCGCCATCGCGATGCCGCCGGCCTTCGTAATCTCATCGACGACCGCCTGAGCGGCGTCCTTGTTCAAATCGGCTATGACGACCTTGCCGCCTTCACGGGCGTACGTGAGAGCAATTTCCTTGCCGATGCCGCTGGCGGCGCCGGTGACGATGCAGACCTTGTCCTGGAGTTTCATGGGAGTCCTTACGGGGTTGGGTGGGTGTAAAAAGTCAGACCAGATAGTCGTGTACGACGGTGCCAAGGCCGAGCGTCACGTCGGCCAAGACGTGGGTGCCCGAGATCACCTCCAGGACCGGCAGGCGCGCGACGGGTGCCAGTGCATGGTGAGCCAGTTCAAGCGCGGCTGGGCCGCTCCACGCCCCCTTGATGGCCACGTCTTCAAGAAAATAGCGCACCAGTTCGCAGATGCGTGGGCTGCCGTCGACGTGCGGAATGATCTTGAGCAGGTAGTTGGGCGCGAGCATCCCCTGGAGCACGGCGGTGGGCTCGAGCACGCGGTGCTTGAATCCCATCGTTGCGGTCGCCACGCGCACCGAGCCGTAGTCCAGCGTGCCCAGCAGTGTGTCTTTCTCGACCGTTAGCGAGGGCGCCGCCAGCTTCTTCGGGAAGCCCCACAGTTCGCGGCCGCCGGCGATAGGTGCCTCGTCGTTGAGGTACATGGAGTGCACATAGCCGCCCGCCTTGCCCTCGAACGTGACGGGGATCACCTGGCCCGACTCGGTGTAATCGCCGAAGCCGGTGGAATCGGGCATGCGGATGAACTCATACTTGACGATCGGCTCCGTGACTTGCAGCGGCTCGGGCACGACGGCGCGCAATGCATCGAGGTCGGTTCGGTAGGTCACGATCAGGAATTCGCGGTTCAGAAAGCGGTAGGGACCGGGCGGGAACGCTGGGCTGGTCAAAGGCATCGCGAAAGCGTTACGTTTTACGTCGTCGATGTTCATGGGTTCGCTCGGGCCGAAGAAGGACTGTCGGAAGTGAGATCGAACACATGCACGCCGGTGGCGCTGGGTTCGTGGTGGATCCAGCGTGGGTCATGCAAGGTGTGCGCCATGTCGGCGCGGCCGGCGCCCCAGTGCTCCTGCATCGACAGGCGCGAGAACTCGTAGTCTTTCGACTGGCTCTCGTAATGCTTGCTGCGGTAAATCAGATGCACCACATCGACCGCACCTTCGCAACGCACACGTGAAAGCGCACGCACATCCGGGTCGTCGCGCAGCGCGGCCGGTAGCTTTGCAATCAGGCGCCGCGCGGCTTGCGCGATCACCTGCCGGTCGAGCTCCATCCTCGTATTCAGGCGCGTACGGCTGGAGAAGCGGATGTCCTTCTCTCGCTCGGTGGCCTCTGCCAGTGTCGTGGGCAATGCGCCGATCGCGGCAAACAGGTCGACCTGGAACACAACCCGGTGCCGCTTGCCTGGCTGGTCGAGGACGTACTGCAGTGGCGTGTTCGAGACCAGCCCCCCATCCCAATAATGCTCTCCATCAATCTCGACCGGGGGGAAGCCCGGTGGCAGCGCACCGCTGGCCATGATGTGGCGCACATCAATGCGTTGCTTGGCCGAATCGAAATACTCGAAATTGCCGGTGCGCACATTGACCGCTCCAACCGACAGACGGACCGAGCCCGAGTTGATCAGGTCAAAGTCGACGAGTCGCTCGAGTGTCTGCCGCAGCGGCGCTGTGTCGTAGTAACTGATCGCCTCCAGCGTTCCTCGCGCCTGGAACGGTGCTGGCGGGAAGCGCGGCGCGAAGAAGCCCGGCACACCGAACAACATGCCGTTCGTAGCGCTGACTTCGTTCAAGGTCTCGCGGATGGCGGCGCTAGGGGCGAGCGCCGGTGGCTGGTTGGCTGAACTGACAAGTTCCCAAAACTCGCGCAGCCTTGTTATCCGAGAGGCTGCCTTGTTACCAGCGATCAGCGCTGCATTGATTGACCCGATCGAAATGCCAGCCACCCAGGTGGGTTCGCGGTAGACCTTGCTTAGCGCCTCAAACACACCAGCCTGATAGGCACCAAGAGCCCCTCCACCTTGCAGCACGAGGATGCATTCCTTGCCCTCATGAGGCGGCGGCGCTATGACGGCTCGTGGGGGAGCATGGGGAGTTGGTCGTGATGACGTCATAGGTTTGGTGAATCGTGGTAGGAAGTCGTCCAGTCGGCTTGCGGGACGGGCATGCCGAAACAAACAGATTGATCGCCTGGTAGCTGACGGCAACGCCAGCAAGCAGGATAACCGGAGGGGCGCTATGAGTGACGGCACTGAATAATGCTAACGTCCCAAGTCAAGCGCACCCAGGGAGCATCTGAGATATTCAATGTCCTTTTAGAACAAACCCGATGCAATATTGATGGTCAGTGCGATTAAAGTGGTGTTGAAGAAAAACGCCAACACACATTGCACCGTGCCGGTTCTGCGCATCTTACGGTTTGTAAAGCTGACATCGGCGGTTTGCCCAGACGTTCCAATGACGCTGGCGAAATAGAGGAAATCACCGTAATCCGGCGCATGGCCACCAGGAAAGTCCAGGCCACCATGCCCACCACGAATTTCCATGGTGTAGTAGTCATGGGCGTAATGCAGTGCAAACATCACTTGAGTAAAGGCCCAAGACGACACAATTGTGAGCGCCGCCAGCCCAATGTGACCATAACGCAGCGTACCCTTGAGGTCCTTGACAACGGCCAGCTCGGCCACGATGGCACCTATGCACATCAACGCCGCAGTAACAACCAAGACAAGAACCACAATACGGCCTTCGTCGTGTTGCAAAGCACGCATGCGCATTCTCTCGTGGGTGGACCAGAACATCATCCGGGCGGCGAGTATCAGATAAAGACAGGCCCCAACGTTCCAGCCGACGATGGCTTTGGTAATCGTTTGCTGTACCACCGCTTGCGGCAGCGATAACGCCGTTGCCAAGCCGATGACGAAACAAATCAAAAGCCTTGGCCGAGCCAGCACCAATCGTATCAGCAGAGGTTTTGACTGGTGGGGATTAACAGGTGTTTGTGTCATTGAGTTGTTCGAAATGAGTTCCAGTACAAGAGTATTGGCCTTCTCACGGTGGGACGGCTAGAAAAAGGCGGAAGCCGAGGCAACCAGTCCAATGGCGGCAGAGCCTACCGAGCTCCACAAGAGCCAGCGTCGCTTGGTCAGCACAGTAATGGCCGCCAGCGCGATTGCGATTTGGAGGAACGTTAGCGCCAATGCAAGACGCTCATGAGGCCTGAGTTTGGCCTCAGAATCTTCTCCCAGCTTACGAGACTCGGCCTGCAGCTTTTTGGCTTCGACCTGGATTTCAAGCCTCTCAGTGTCTTCTTTTGCTTTATCTGCCAGAAAACGGGCCTTAACCTCGGGGTCGGTGGCCAAGGCTGCAGTCGCTTCATCGAGATGACTTTTCATCGACTTGGCTTGATAAAACGCCCACTGGTCGCTGGCTTGGGATTGCTTCAGGATGCTTTCGTTTTTTAAGAACATCGCCTCGTTTTGAGCATTGCCACTTTGGTAGCTTATCAGCGCTCCCACGGTGGCGAGAATCGCAGTCATGAGTGCAATTTTCTGGGTTAAGCTGTCGTGTTCTTTTTCAACAGCTTCTTCAAGCGCATGCTCGTGCGGGCTTGGTACTTCGTATTCATTTTCCATCGTGACTCCTAAACCGTAAACCAGGGATGCTCATTTGCAGAATTACAGAGTGGACAGAAACCATCTTTTAGCAGTGTAGCAAGGCAAGGCGTGTGTAAGAACGCACCGAAGTGGCGCCAAGCTCACGTAGTTTCATGCTTTTTCTCAACTGAACAGGGTTTACTACAGCACTCGCCATGGATTTTGTGTTCTCCCACGAATGTCCGGTGCTGTCGACGCTGGTCAACCAAATTCTTGTTAAGGCGTTTGAGTTTCAGAGTCTCATATGTTTGAGCTCCGCAAAACAACTCATGAAGGAATCACCATGAAATCTCAACTCCGTGTATTGGCCACTACGGTTGGCTTATTTTGTGCTGCCACGGGTTTTGCCCAAACGGCCGCACCTGTGACAAAAGCAAGTGCTCCAGTGAATACCTCAGCAGCCCCTGCGACTAAAACTCCAGCAGCTCCTATGGCCAAGACAGGTGCTACTCCTGCTGCCAAGACTGCAGCGCCCACCACGGCAGCGGCTGGCGGTGGAGATGGGAAGGTATGGGTCAACACGAAATCCAAGACCTACCACTGCGAAGGCACCAAGTTTTACGGAAAAACAAAGGTTGGCGAGTACATGACAGAAGCCGATGCCAAGGCGAAGGGCAACCACGCCGACCACGGCAAGGCCTGCGCCAAGTAACGCTGAACGGCGCATGTCGCAATCCAAAGGGCGCTTAGGCGCCTTTTTTTAAGGCAACACAAAATAGTTCATTTGTGAAAAGAATTTACTCGGCGGCTCGGACCGGGCCTCATCACGGGGGCTGCCGACAACGACCCAAGCGGCATCGCCACTTACTCGCAGGCCGGTTCCCAGCTTCGGTTCGCACTGGTTTGGACGCTGTTAATCACCACGCCACCGATGATTGGCTTCCAGATGCTGTCAGCTCGCATTGGCTGGGTGACTGGAGAGGGATTCGCGGTGAATATCAACAAGATGTTTCCCTGTTGGTTGACTACAACTTTGATGGGTCTGCTGGTTGCCGCGAAGACCTTCAATATTGCCGTCGATATACGCTGAGCCGCAATGCCCATTTCTGGTCTTCGAGGTAGGGAAAGTGTCAGAATGGAAAGAATACCAGCCGTCCCATGCTCAAACAGACACAACCCGCACCTTCTCCAAAAACCATATCCATAACCGCCTCCGTCAGGATGGTCAGTTACGTGCTGGCAGTCGTGCTATGCATTGGCACGCTCATCTACGGTCTATTGCCAGGCCTGCTGGCTGTTTGTCTGGGCTATCTTTTGGCGGTTGCTCTGGCTGGGGAAGGGCGCATCAAAGGCCCTCGGTTGAGTCCGGCACTGGCCGCCGCCGCGGTAGTCCTTCTTCCTTTGTTGGGATTAGGGCTTTTGCTTGCAAACGCAAAAGGCATGGCTTTCGGTGCCGTCGGGCAGTATCAGGCGCTCCTGCAACACCTGGCCGGTACCGTCCTGGAAATCCGCCAAAAACTTCCTGCCGAACTTGCCATTCACCTGCCCGATGAGCTCACTGAGGCCCAAGTCTGGCTGGCCGATTACCTGAAATCGAAATCCCAGGCGCTGACAGGATTTGGTACCGCTGGCCTCCATGGTTTTTTACTGGCGTACGTGGGCCTGGTCGTTGGTGCGCTGATTGAAGGTACTGTCAAAAGTCGGACCAGCGCGCCCCTGCGTATTGAGGTTCGCAAGCGTGCTGGTCATTTCATCGACGCCTTCCGTCAAATCGTGGTCGCTCAATTCTGGATTGCCATCATCAACGCCTTGTGCACTGCGTTGTTTCTGCTGGTGGCGTTGCCACTGTTTGGCGTGAACATGCCGTACATTGGCGAGCTTGTGGCGCTCACCTTCTTCGCCGGTCTTATCCCTATTGTTGGCAACTTGGTTTGCAACAGCGTGATGACTCTCGCCGGAGTCTCAATTTCTCTCGCCGTGGGCTTGGCCTGCTTGGTATTTCTGATTGCAATTCATAAGACGGAATACCTGATTAATGCAAAAATCCTGGGCAAGCAAACCAACACCGCAGCTTGGGAGTTGCTTGCCGTCATGTTCGTCGGCGAGGCGGTATTTGGATTACCGGGCCTGGTCGCTGCACCCTTGTATTACGCTTACGTGAAGAAGGAACTCCAGGTGGCCCAGCTGGTTTGACGTCCGTCCGACCTGCAAAAACGGGCCTTACGGCTCGCTTAGGTAGCCTATCTCCTGAACACGGCATGTCATTGAATGTGTCCGGGAAACTGGCGGAAGTCCAGGGAGTTACCAAGCGGCACAGCCCATTGACGTAATTCGCCAACATTTTCGCCAATGTTGGCCTGCGAACCGAAAACTCAATGCGCGTAGGCGAGACCTCTGGGCTTGGAGTTTGTTGAACTCCGTTACATCTGAAATGCCTTCTGCGTCACTTTTCCCGTTGAGTCGCGCGTTGCAAACCCACGGGCCATCAATCAGGCTTATCAACCGGAGTATCAAATGGAAATGAATCAACCCTCGAACCGCATTCACCCCTTGATGGCGGGCGCAGCCGTGTCCGTCATGCTCGTGAGCCTACTGGGCATCGCAGCCATCACTGGCGTTTTACCGAATTCGCATGCCACCGCTGCGCAATCTACCCCGATTGCCGCACAGGCTCCCGCCGTCGCACCGATATATGCACCCGCGCAGCAAGTCGCAGCTGCTCGGGCAGTCCGCGATGAAGGCGCAATGCATAAAACTGTCGTGCATCACCATCCGGTCCAGCACGCACAGCTGCAGTCCGGCCAACAGTATTCCCAGGCACCTGCGTACCAGCAACCAGCACCTGTTGCACAAAATAGCCCTATTGGCATCGGTGTAGGCGCGGTGGTCGGAGGATTGCTGGGCAGTCAGGTCGGTGGCGGCAATGGCAAGACCCTGGCAACCATCGCCGGGGCTGTGGGTGGCGGCTATCTCGGCAACGAAATCGCCAAGCGAAATCCATAAGGCCTTGGGTACAGTCGTCAGGCAGTCCAGGCAGGCTGGTCGACTGGAAATATGTGGCGACCAGCATGAATGCCTGCATGGTCCGGGTGTCGGCTGTGCAGCACGCAATGTCCGGTGTTGATGGCGGGTGAAACCGTCATCGAAGTCATCGCCACATTGCCGACTAACAATCAGTAGCCTGCAGTGACCGGCCTGGAGCAAGCAGATCGAAAAGTTGTATGACGGCAGTCAGTCTTTTGCAGCCGACCACCGCCAATTTCTTGATGGACAGGATTGCATTGTTACCTGCCGATGCTCAGTGTCCGCTTTGTAGAATCTCAATTGCCTTCTACCTTCTAGTCAGCTGTCGTTCATGATGATCCGCGGTGTGCTCAAAGCCGACGTCTGTATCTACCGTGAGCGGTCGTTGGCGGTCCAGCGCCACCTCTGGCTTCGGCCCGATTGCCTTGGCCGCGCTCGATGCGCAAAGCCTGCGATGAGTCTGGCCCGCACCGCGGCAGGGGAGGGCGCTTCGCCCAGATGCCCGCCCTTACGGATTCGCCTGAAGACCGCCCCCGACGTGATGCTGCTTGCTTGAAGCCATGGCTCCAGGGCAGTTGCGGCGGCTCCCAGTACTGGTTTGCGGTTCTCCGGCAGATCCATGCCGGCCTGATTGGTCTCGGAATAGGCCAGT
>NZ_BCYO01000026.1 GCF_001598235.1 Polaromonas jejuensis NBRC 106434
CGTGTGACGGCCGCCTTCGTCCTTGGACAAGACATAGATCTCGCCGGTGAAGTGCGTGTGCGGCTTGATGGAGCCGGGCTTGCACAGCACCTGGCCGCGCTGCACGTCTTCGCGCTTGGTGCCGCGCAGCAGGATACCGACGTTGTCGCCGGCCTGGCCCTGGTCGAGCAGCTTGCGGAACATTTCCACGCCGGTGCAGGTGGTCTTCTGGGTGTCGGCGATGCCGACGATCTCGATTTCCTCGCCGACCTTGATGATGCCGCGCTCGACGCGGCCGGTCACCACGGTGCCGCGGCCGGAGATGGAGAACACGTCTTCCACGGGCATCAGGAAGGCGCCGTCAACGGCGCGCTCTGGCAGGGGAATGTAGGTGTCCAGCGCCTCGGCCAGCTTCATGATGGCCTCTTCACCCAGGGCACCCTTGTCGCCTTCGAGGGCGAGCTTGGCGGAGCCGTGGATGATGGGGGTGTCGTCGCCGGGGAACTCGTACTTGTCGAGCAGCTCGCGCACTTCCATCTCGACCAGCTCGAGCAGCTCGGCGTCGTCGACCATGTCGCACTTGTTCAGGAACACGATGATGTAGGGCACGCCGACCTGACGGGCCAGCAGGATGTGCTCGCGGGTCTGGGGCATGGGGCCGTCAGCGGCGGAGCAGACCAGAATGGCGCCGTCCATCTGGGCGGCGCCGGTGATCATGTTCTTCACATAGTCGGCGTGGCCGGGGCAGTCGACGTGCGCGTAGTGGCGGTTGGCCGTCTCGTATTCGACGTGGGCGGTGTTGATGGTGATGCCGCGGGCTTTTTCTTCGGGCGCCGCGTCAATTTGGTCGTAGCCTTTGGCTTCGCCGCCGAACTTGGCTGCCAACACGGTGGCGATGGCCGCCGTCAGGGTCGTCTTGCCATGGTCCACGTGGCCGATCGTGCCGACGTTGACGTGCGGCTTGGTCCGCTCGAATTTACCTTTTGCCATTTTCAACTCCGAAAAGTTACAAAACCAGTTAACACCGACAGCCAGCCGTAGCACAAACCTCGCTACGCCAGCTCAAATATGGTGCCCATTGCGGGAATCGGACCCGCGACCTCTCCCTTACCAAGGGAGTGCTCTACCACTGAGCCAAATGGGCTGAACTCAAAACACACTTCACACGGCAACCCGGCGAAAATCAACCAACAGAACCCATAAAAGCCTGCAACCAAGCCCCTATGGAGCGGGAGACGGGAATCGAACCCGCGTCATTAGCTTGGAAGGCTAGGGTTCTACCATTGAACTACTCCCGCGCAGCTCTGCCAAATCAACTCTCACTCAATTACCTCACAACCCAAGGCAAGCTTACGACACTTGCCTTGCGTTTTCACTCGCCAGAATCAACAAGATTCTGGTGGATGGGGCTGGATTCGAACCAGCGTAGGCGTTAGCCAACAGATTTACAGTCTGCCCCCTTTAGCCACTCGGGCACCCATCCTTTGAGAGAACCTCGGATTATGCCACGGTTTTATGTCGGAGGCCACGAAGCTCGACAGTAAAAACACTAAAAATTGCGGGAGCCCTGGTTTCAGGCGCTTTAAAGACATGCCAACGCTTCACGCCTGACACCAAGGTGCCGGCCTGTTGGCCGCCTTCAACCGCCACCGGCCTTCAGGCATGATGGAAGATTCATCGCCCTCCCCGTCAAAGATTGGGCTTGTTGAGGCCGCGCGGGCATGGTAGTTGCTCGATATTGACGGCTTCCAGACCTCACTTACGCCGAGTCAACCGCCCGCCTGTCAAAAAGCGCCTTATGAATTCCCTGCCGCCCGCCCCCCTATCAGCAGAACCAGTCACAGCTTCCCCGCGCCGGGTCAATCTGGCCTTGCAGGGCGGCGGCTCCCATGGCGCCTTCACCTGGGGCGTGCTGGATGTCCTGCTGCAGGATGAGCGCATTGAGATCGACGGCATCAGCGGCGCCAGTGCGGGCGCCGTCAATGCCGTGGCGCTGGCACACGGATTCGCGCCTGCGCAGGACGGCAGCCCGACACCCAAGCCCAGGGAAGCGGCGCGCGCCTCACTGGCCAAAATCTGGCAGGGTGTCGCGGCCATGGGGAGCCTGGGCTCGATGGCCGACAGCATCAGCAAGATGCTGATGGGAGGCTGGCCTTCCGAGAAAGTGGGCACCAACTTTTTCGGAAACACCATGAGTCAATGGATGTCCCCTTACCAGTCCAATCCGCTGGACATCAACCCGCTGCGCAAACTGCTGCAGGCGGAAATCGCCTTTGCCGGCATTGCGGCCTTGCAAGCCCCGAAAGTCTTTGTCTCGGCCACCCATGTGACCACCGGCCGGGCCGAGATTTTTTTTGGCAAGCACCTGACACTGGAAGCGGTGATGGCCTCCACCTGCCTGCCAACGCTGTTTCAGGCCGTGGAAATTAACGGGCAACCCTACTGGGATGGCGGTTTTTCCAGCAACCCCGCGCTGCTGCCGCTCATCAGCGAATGCAGCAGCCGCGACATCATCGTGGTGCAGATCAACCCGCTCAAGCGCCCCGAGATCCCGCAAACGCCGCACGACATCATGGACCGCGTGAACGAGCTGACCTTCAATGCCAGCCTGCTGTCCCAGATGCGCACCATCGATTTCATCAACCGGCTACTGGCTGACGGGCGCCTGCAGGAAGGCGTGAAATACAAAAGCCTGCTGCTGCACCGCATCGACGGCGGCGAAGCGCTGGAAGAGATGCCTTCGTCCAGCAAGATGTCCGCCGACACGGCCATGATCGAAAAACTGTTTGAAATGGGCCAGGGCGCCGCCAAACGCTGGCTGCGCCGCCACTTTGAGGCCCTGGGCCGGCAGAGCACCGTCGATATCCACCGGGACTACGTGGGCAGCCTTCCGCGGGAGTTTTAGCCGAATCCCGGGAGTTTTTGGCAGCTTACCCACAGGACACGGGCGTCAGAAGCTATCAAAACGATAGCAAATGCCCCGGCTTTCAGCCTTTTTGATGCAGGTCGCGCCATTCCCGCGCCTGCGAGAAATGCCCGCAGCCGATAAAGGGCAGCGGCGGCCGCAGCGCCGACAGCGGCGACGGATGGTTGGCCACCAGCACCCTGTGACGGCCGGCGTCGATCAGCGCCCGTTTGCTTTGGGCATGGGCGCCCCACAGCATGAACACCACCGGGTGATCGCCCTGCGAGACCTGCCGGATCACGGTATCGGTCAGCACCTCCCAGCCTTGGCCGGCGTGGCTGGCCGGAAGGCCCTCCTCCACCGTCAGGCAGGTGTTGAGCAGCAGCACACCGTGCGTCGCCCACTTCGCCAGGCTTCCACCCGGCACCGGGAACGTGGGCGGCGCCGTACCCAGGTCGCGCTGCAATTCCTTGAAGATGTTGCGCAGCGACGGCGGCAAGGGCACGCCCGGTGCCACGGAAAAAGCCAGTCCCTCGGCCTGGCCCAGCCCGTGGTACGGGTCCTGGCCCAGAATGACGACGCGCACCTCTTCAGGCGGCGTGAGTTCCAGCGCCCGCAGCGGCCGGGGCGGAAAGATCGTCGCGTTCTCGGCCAGCCGGCTGCGCAGGAAGCCCAGCAGTTTCTGGCCGGTAGCACTGGCAAAAAAGGAATCCGTGATGGGCCGCCAACCGGGTGCCACGGGCCAGGCCGCGGGGTCTGCGCCGGTCAAGCGGTCAGGCGCGCCCGTCATCAAGGGGTCAAGCGCTTGGTTCATGGAAGCCGCCTACTGGCTGCCAAACAACTGGGCCAGGGCCAGCCCGGGCTCTTCCGCACGCATGAAGGCCTCGCCAACCAAAAAGGCGTTGACCCCGGCCTCGCGCAGGCGCTTGACATCGGCCGGCGTCGCAATGCCGGATTCCGTGACCAGCAGGCGGTCCGCCGGCACCTGGCCCAGCATGCCCAAGGTGGTGTCCAGCGAGACCTCAAAGGTCTTCAGGTTGCGGTTGTTGATGCCTATCAGTCGGGTTTTCAGCTTGAGCGCGCGGTCCAGTTCGGCCTCGTCATGCACCTCGACCAGCACCGCCATGTCGAGCGACATGGCCAGCGCTTCCAGCGCCGTCATCTGCGCATCGTCAAGGCAGGCGGCAATCAGCAAGATGCAGTCGGCGCCCATGACGCGCGCCTCATACACCTGGTAGGCGTCGACCATGAAATCCTTGCGCAGCACCGGCAGGCTGCACGAGGCCCTGGCCTGCTTCAAATAGTCAATGCTGCCCTGGAAAAATTGTTTGTCCGTGAGTACCGACAGGCAGGCCGCGCTGATTTTCCCGTCGCCCTCGGCATAGCTCTGCGCAATATCGGCCGGAATGAAATCCGCGCGCAGCACGCCTTTGGACGGGCTGGCTTTTTTGATCTCGGCAATCACCGCCGGCTGGCCCGCGGCGATTTTGGCGCGCAGAGCGCCGACAAAGTCCCGCGTGAGCACGCGCGACTCGGCGTCTTCGCGCATGGCGGCCAGGGGCTTTTTCTTGATCGCCGCGGCGACTTCTTCGCGCTTGACGGCAACAATTTTGTTCAGGATGTCAGACATGGTGTTCAGGCTGCCGCTTGGGCGGCCAGTGTTTGGGACGTTGAAATAAGCTGCTGCAGGCGCGCCTTGGCCGCACCGGACTCCAGGGCGGCTTTTGCCAGATGAATCCCGTTTCGCATCGAATCAGCGACGTTGGCAGCATAGAGCGCCGCGCCGGCATTGAGAATGACAATGTCGCGCGCCGCCCCGGCCTGGTTGTCCAGCACGCCGAGCAGCATGGCCTTGGACTGCTCGGGCGTCTCAACGCGCAGCGCGCGGTTGCTGGCCATGGGCAGGTTGAAGTCCTCGGGGTGGATCTCGTATTCGCTGATCTCGCCGTTTTTCAGCTCACCGACCACCGTGGCGGCGCCCAGGCTGACTTCATCCATGCCGTCCTTGCCGTACACCACCAGGGCGTGCTCGGCCCCCAGGCGCTGCAGCGCCCGGATCTGGATGCCCACCAGGTCGGGATGGAACACCCCCATCAGGATGTTGGGCGCGCCCGCCGGGTTGGTCAGCGGGCCCAGGATGTTGAAGATGGTGCGCACGCCCAGCTCCTTGCGAACGGGGGCGACGTTTTTCATGGCCGGGTGGTGGTTGGGCGCAAACATGAAACCCACACCGACCTGCTCGATACAGCGGGCAATGGCTTCGGGCGGCAAATTGATGTTGATGCCCAGCGACTCGATCACGTCGGCGCTGCCCGACTTGCTGCTGACGCTGCGCCCGCCATGCTTGCTGACCTTGGCGCCGGCCGCCGCGGCCACAAACATGGAGCAGGTCGAGATGTTGAAGGTGTGCGATCCGTCGCCGCCGGTGCCGACGATATCGACCATATGGGTTTTATCGGCGACATGGACCTTGGTGGAGAACTCGCGCATCACCTGGGCGGCCGCGGTGATTTCGCCTATGGTTTCCTTCTTGACGCGCAGGCCGGTGATGAGCGCCGCCATCATCACCGGCGACATCTCGCCGCTCATGATCAGCCGCATGATGTGCAGCATCTCGTCGTGAAAGATCTCGCGGTGCTCGATGGTGCGTTGCAGCGCTTCCTGCGGGGTGATTTTGTGGGTGTTCGGCATGGGGGCTCTCCTTACTTGTTTCTTTGGACAGGGTCTTGGGTCGTCAAGTCGCCGGGTTATCGGAAAAGGCCAGCTTCAGGCCAAAGCCAATGAACATCAAGCCGGCCGCACGCTCCAGCCAATGCATTCCGCGCTGGACGGCGCCCACGCGTTTTGCCAGCCAGGCCGCCGCCACCGCCCAACCGATATTGACCCACAGGCCATTGAAATTGAACAGCAGGCCGAGCAGCAAAAACGCCAGCGGCTTGTTCTCCACGCCGGGGGCGATGAACTGCGGCACGAAGGCCAGAAAGAACAGCGCCACCTTGGGATTGAGTGCATTCGTCCAGAAGCCCTGAAAAAATATGCTTTTCAGGGTCGAAGCCCGCGAAGGACGGGCGTCATCAGCTACCAAAGTCATAGCGCCCGGCGCACCTTCACGAGGCCGGCGCGCCAGCAGCAGGCGCAGGCCCACATACACTAGGTAGGCCGCCCCGGCCCATTTGAGCACGGTGAAGGCGGTGGCGGAGGCCGCCATCAAGGCGCTCACGCCTATGGCCGCGGCAAAGATGTGCACAAAGCAGCCCGCCGTGATGCCCAGCGCCGCCGCCACCCCGGCGCGGGCGCCCGAACGCAAGGCGTTGGTGACGATGTACAGCACATCCGGGCCTGGCGTGAGGTTGAGCAGCAGACCGGCCGCCACGAAAAACAGCAGATGATCGATTCCCATGCACGCGCTCCTCTAGGATTTGAAGAATTGACGGATCGCCGCCACCGCGCGGTCCACGCCTGCGGCATCCACATCCAGGTGGGTGACAAAGCGCAGGCGGTACAGGCCGGTGGCCTGGATGCCGTGATCCGCCAAGTGCTTGAGCAGCGCCGCGGATTGTTCCTTGGCCGCGCCCATCAGGTCGACGAACAGGATGTTGGTCTGCGGCGCTTCGACCTGCAAGCCCTCAATCCCCGCCAGCCCCTCAGCCAGGCGCTGCGCCAAGGCGTGGTCGTTGGCCAGTCGCTCTATGTGGTGATCCAGTGCATAAGAGGCCGCCGCCGCCAGCATGCCGGCCTGGCGCATGCCGCCGCCCGCCATCTTGCGGATGCGGTGCGCCCGCGAGATGAGTTCGCGTGAGCCGCACAGCGCCGAACCCACTGGCGCCCCCAGACCTTTGCTGAAGCAGACCGAGACGCTGTCGAAGCACTGGGCGATGCGGCGCGCCTCAGTTTTTGTGTCACTGCCGATTTGCGCGGCTTGCGCCACGGCGGCGTTGAACAGGCGCGCACCATCGAGATGGCGGCTGAGGCCTTTGGCTTGCGCCAGGCGCGTCGCCTGCTGCACATAATCAAAGGGCAGCAGCTTGCCGCCCAGCGTGTTTTCCAGCGCCAGCAGGCGGGTGCGCGCGAAATGCGCGTCATCGGGCTTGATCGCCGCCTCGATGTCGGCCAGGGACAGCGTGCCGTCGGCCTGGTGGTTCAGCGGCTGCGGCTGCACGCTGCCGAACACCGCAGCGCCGCCGCCTTCCCATCGGTAGCAGTGCGCCATCTGGCCGACGATGTACTCGTCGCCGCGCTGGCAATGGCTCAGGATGGCGCAGAGGTTGCTCTGCGTGCCGGTGGGCACAAACAGCGCGGCTTCAAAGCCCAGCAGGGCGGCGATTTTTTCCTGCAGCGCGTTGACGCTGGGGTCGTCGCCGAACACATCGTCGCCGAGCGGCGCGGCCAGCATGGCGGCGCGCATCGCCGTCGTGGGTTGGGTGACGGTATCGCTGCGAAGATCGACTACTGAAACCATTTTCAGCCTCCAGCCAAGGAAATACGAGCGCAAGAAGCTATCAAATAAATAGCATCTCTCATGTGCGCTGCTCCAGAAAATTCTTCAGCATCGCATGGCCGTGCTCGGTCAGGATGGACTCCGGGTGGAATTGCACGCCCTGAATCGGCAGCTCCTTGTGCCGCACGCCCATGATCTCGCCGTCGTCGGTCCAAGCGGTGACCGCCAGCACGTCCGGGCAAGACGATTTTTCAATCGCCAGCGAGTGGTAGCGATTCACCACAAACTGCTCCGGCAGGCCGGCAAACACACCTTGCCGCGTGGTGGTGATCACGCTGGTCTTGCCGTGCATCAGCTGCCGGGCCCGGATGATCTTGCCGCCAAACGCCGCGCCTATGCTCTGGTGGCCCAGGCAGACGCCCAGGATGGGCAGCTTGCCGGCAAAGTGCTGGATCGCCGCTACCGAAATGCCGGCTTCGGCCGGCGAGCACGGGCCAGGCGAGACCACCAGCAGGTCCGGCGCTCGTGCGGCAATGTCCGCCACCGTGATCTCGTCATTGCGGAAAACTTCCACCTCCGCCCCCAACTCGCCGAAATACTGGACGATGTTGTAGGTGAAGCTGTCGTAGTTGTCGATCATCAAGAGTTTCATGCGCTTCATGGTTCAGCCCTCCTGGCGCAGGCGCTTGAATTCGCCGCGCTCAAAGTCAATAAACGCGGCAATCATGGCGCGGTAGGTCGCTTCCATGACGGCCTCGGGTGCGCCCGCCTCACGGGCCTGCGCACGCACGCGCTCGATGATGAAGTCGATGCGCGCCTGGTCGTACACCTGGTCCGCGCTTTGCTTGATGCGCGCGGCCTGGGCCACATAGCCGCCGCGCTCGGCCAGCAGGGCCACGATGCGGTCGTCGAGGGCGTCGATGTGGCGGCGCACATCGGCCATGGTGTCGCAGTGCTGGACATTGGGATGGGTGGTCATGGCTTACTCCAGTCCTTCCTCGACCAGCTCGGAAGCCCGCAGCAGGGCCCGCGCCTTGGCTTCGGTTTCTTTCCATTCGAGTTCGGGCACCGAATCAGCCACCACGCCGGCGGCCGCCTGCACGTACAGCGTCTGGTCCTTGATGATGCCGGTGCGGATGGCAATCGCCACGTCCATGTCGCCGGCATAGCTGAGGTAGCCGCAGGCGCCGCCGTAGAGGCCGCGCTTGGTCGGCTCGAGCTGGTCTATCAACTCCATGGCATGGACCTTGGGCGCGCCGGTCAGCGTGCCAGCCGGGAAGGTGGCCTTGAGCACGTCCATGCTGCTCATGTTGTCGAGCAGCACGCCCTCGACGTTGCTCACGATGTGCATCACATGGCTGTAGCGCTCGACGGCAAAGGCTTCCGTCACCTTGACCGTGCCGGTCTTGGCGATGCGGCCTATGTCGTTGCGCGCCAGGTCGATCAGCATCACATGCTCGGCGCGCTCTTTCGGGTCGTTGACCAGCTCCTGCTCGACGGCCTTGTCGGCCTCGGGCGACGAGGCGCGCGGCCGGGTGCCGGCGAGCGGGCGGATCGTGATTTTTTGGCCTTCTTCGGTTTTTTCCTGACGCACCAGAATCTCGGGCGACGCCCCCACCACATGGAAATCACCAAAGTGGTAGTAGTACATGTAGGGCGAGGGATTGAGCGCGCGCAGCGCGCGGTACAGGCTCAGCGGCGACTCGGTGTAGCGCTTCTTGATGCGCTGGCCGACCTGCACCTGCATGAAGTCGCCGGCCTCGATCAGCTCTTTGGCACGCACCACGGCGGCAATGTAGTCGGCCTTGGCAAACTCTCGCTCGGCCGGGTAGCCCTGTGAAGGCTTGACCACCGGTGCGCTCACCGAATACCTGAGCTGCTCTTTCAGCTCGCGCAGGCGCTTCTTGGCGTTGGCATAGGCCTCGGGCTGGGCCGGGTCGGCATAGACGATCAGGTAGAGCTTGCCCGACAGGTTGTCGATCACGGCCAGCTCTTCGCATTGCAGCAGCAGGATGTCAGGACAGCCCAGGGTGTCCGGCGGACAGGAGGCTTCGAGTTTTTTCTCGATGTAGCGCACCGTGTCGTAGCCGAAGTAGCCCGCCAGCCCGCCGCAAAAGCGCGGCAGGCCGGGGCGCAGCGCGACCTTGAAACGTTTTTGGTAATCGCTGATGAAATCGAGCGGGTTGAGCCTCGAGCTTTCAACGACGCGCCCATCGGTGACGACCTCGGTCAGCATGTCGGCGCCAAAGCCCGAGGCGCGCACCAAGGTGCGGGCAGGCAGGCCAATAAAGCTGTAGCGGCCAAAGCGCTCGCCACCGACGACCGACTCCAGCAGAAAGCTGAATTTGCCGCCGTCTTTGGAATGCGCGAGCTTGAGGTAGAGCGAGAGCGGGGTTTCGAGATCGGCAAACGCCTCCGTCATCAGCGGAATGCGGTTGTAGCCCTGGCTGGCCAGGCTTTTGAATTCGAGTTCGGTAATCACGATGGGGTCCTTCGCCGGTGGGCAACGTGCTAAAGACGTCGCCACCTGTCATTCAAACGCCCCGAAGTCCGGGGCCGGGGTGCTCTTGCGTAGCGCAAGAGCGCATCAAAATCGGGATGACGCAGGACCTGCGGCAAAAGCACGGGTTCCGCACAAATCGGCTGACCCGTGAACGCCTCAGGCGTGCGAGAAATGACAGGTACGCCAGGGCCAGGCTCCCCGGCCTGCACAACCTGTTTGAATGATGCGATGCATGAACATGTTGCCCAAAGTGTAGCAAAGAGCCGGGCCCTCCTGCCCGCCAGGCGCAAAGCTGGAAAAACCGGCACTGGTACTAATGCTCATCTCGCAAACCCTGTTGCGGGCAAAGGACGGCCGCCTTCACAATGAACTTGCAAAAACGAACGGTCGTTCTATTTCAAGAATCATTTTTGGAGACTTCTCATGACTTTGACAACGCGATGCATGGCGGGCCTGGCGGGTTTGCTGCTGTCACTCGGCATCCTGGCCGCTCCGGTGGAGATTTCCGGCATCAAGCTCGAGGATCCGCTCGACATTCATGGCGCCAAACTCCAGCTCAATGGCGCGGGCATCCGCTACAAAGCGGTGTTCAAGGTCTATGTCGCCGGCCTGTATCTCGGCAAGAAAGCCGCCACGCCGGAGGAGGTGTATGCCGCCACCGGCCCCAAGCGCATCAGCATCACGCTGCTGCGCGAGATCGACTCCAATGAGCTGGGCAAAGCCTTCACCAAAGGCTTTGAAGAAAACACACCGAAGGGGGAAATGTCCAAGCTGATCCCCGGCCTGATCAGAATGGGCCAGATATTTGCCGACCAGAAAAAACTGCTGCCCGGCGAAAACTTCAGCATTGACTGGATCCCCGGCACGGGCACCATCATCACGGTCAAGGGAAAACCACAGGGCGAGCCCTTCAAGGAGCTTGAATTTTTCAACGCCCTGATGCGCATCTGGCTGGGCCCGCAACCGGCCGACTGGAAACTCAAGGACGCCCTGCTCGGCAAAGCCGCCTGAAGCGGACGCCGAGGCGGACCGCCTGATGTTTGGTGGGGCGTCACGGGATTTGATGGGGCGCAGGCCCCGTTGTCATTGCCGCCGCAATTCAGCCAGTGAGTCGATAAACCCATCGGCATCCACCGCGCGCACCGGCTCGCCGTGGTTGTAGCCGTAGCTCACCAACACCACCGGACAGCCGGCGGCCCGCGCGGCCTGGGCGTCATTGCTGGAGTCGCCAATCATCAGGGTGCGGGCGGGTCGCGTACCCAAAAATTCACAGGCCTTCAGCAAAGGCAAGGGATCGGGCTTCTTGCGCTCGAACGAGTCCCCGCCGAATACCTCACGGAAAAAACCGTCCAGGCCCTTGAGCTTGAGCAGAGCGCGCGCAAAGGCGGCCGGCTTGTTGGTCAGGCACACCAGCGGCAAGCCACGTGCCTGCAAGCCGCACAGCCCTTCCAGAACGCCGGGATAGAGTGCTGAATGGCGACCATTGACGGCATCGTAGTGCCGCTGGTAACTGGCGTAGGCCGGTTCATAATGCGCTACCAAATCAATAGCTTCCGATGCATGTTTCGCCTGGGTCTGAACATGATTGAGCACTGATTTCACCAGATGCTCCGAGCCTTTTCCGACCATGCGGCTGACCGTCGCCGCCTCCAGCGGAAGGCCCGCCAGGCCGTGCAGCGCAAGATCGCCCAGCATCAGGTTAAGCGCGGCAACAAAATCACCCATGGTGTCCACCATGGTGCCATCGAGGTCGATGATGGCGGCATCAAAACGGTCTTGGTTCAACTTAATAGAGTTCACAACAAAGTAATAGAGTTCACAACAAACGCTTCATCTTAAGCGGAGCGCACTTAATAGAGTTCACAACAGCCGCGTATTCGACGCGAGAATGGGCATGGTTTTGCGAATACCGGTGCAAACTGACCACCGTTCCTGTAAAGGTCGTCATTTACCTTGTCATCCAATTCGTCAAGTGGACTGCGAGCGCTCATGCCGATTCCTCCTTATTTTTCGGATTGTCGAGGAGAACCGTTTTGATTGAACGACTCCCGCGGTTTTACTATCCAATAGGTCCCACCGAAAACGTTGCCTGAAGGGGGATACAGGAAGATTGTTGCCAGGGTTCCTGTCGATGTTTTATCGGGGGTGCCCCCGCTCTTCGATGTTTTGCAGGATGTGCATGCGCAACTGAGTGGTTCGAGGTCGGAATATCCCGGGGCATCTTCCTGAGGGGGAGTGCTGTTAAGGTCGCTGGTCCGTTTAATGGAAGTTCTTTGAGCGAATTGGCTCAGCAGCCGTGCCCGGCGACAGCATGTTCGCGATTGCGATTAAGGTCGTAGACAGTTTTACAGGGTCTTCAAGGGACATCGCATGCTCAACGCCCGAAAGGTGGCGGTCATAGAACTGTGGTTGGGCTTCGGTTCGCATGTCACGAGCAGTTCTGTCCAAAATGTCTTGGGGGACCTGGTACTTGGCCATGCAAGCTGCTAACTTCGCTAGGGAGGTAGCTGGTTGCAGCTCGGGCCTCATAGACAAAACCGCCACACAGTAAAGCGAGCTTTCAAGGGTTCCCCAGCCATCTTTGTGGCGTCCGGCACGGAAAGCCCAGGAGACCAGGAGACCAGCAACGGTTTCTGCAACGTCATCACAGCCACTGGCGTGCAGTGACATCGCACACTCGAATAATCGTTCATGAATCTGGTAGTTCGCTAGATGCTTCGAGGACTCCTCGTCGTGGGGTAGCCATGAGACCGTGCTAACCAGCCATTGAGCGGCCTTCTGCAATTCCTCACGTGAATAAGGCGGACAAGCTTTGGCGTTGGCCAGCGTAGCCAGAACTTGGGTTACGGTCGTAATCCAGTAAATCATCTCGAAAACGAGACCGGACTTGGTCGCTGTCGCTACAAGAAGTAACTCCTTTTGAGGCTGATACAGCTGGTCACACCAAGCTTGAATGTTGCGGATGATTTGCTGTGCGGCCTGGTCGTCTTCCTCGGCGTTTAGGAGCTGCTTCGCGAGCGTTATCAGCATCCCGGGAAACGCCACAGGGTCCATTGGCGAGTAGACACCGCCCAGCGCATGGCTGTGTCGGTTTCCAAGCAATTCATCCTTAGTGCGCTCGACAACCAGCATCGCTACTCGCTGTATATCCCGTCGAACCTCAAGCAAGGGGAATCTCAGGTCTTGCTTGCTTGTGGATTGGAGCAATCCTAGCGTGAGCTTGGCCAGTTCCCCCACCGCAGAAACTGTCACCGGCATCTGGTCCTGTCGAACAACGCCTACCAAAGCAATTTCTGAGATTCGTTCTGACAACTGCGAGATGTTGTCCTTATCGCCATTGGCCGAGCACAGCCGCGCGTGGCGACCGAGAAGGCGAACCCCCTTCATAAGGACATCAGGCCGGTTGTGCGGAATGACTTCCTTGATTGAATCAGCCAAGTAGTGCGCAGCTAAATTGGCATGTGTCTTTCCCGTGACGTACGGGGATGCGTAATCGATACTCAGGTAGAGCTCAGCCAAATTCGCCATGACCTGCAAGGTAGCCTCGATGAATCGCTCATTTCCTTGCGTAACAGCTTCTCGGTGAATCTGTCGTAGCGACTCAAGGGTGTCACTCAAGAGCGCGTCGCTTATTAACGGACTATCCAGAAATCCATTGGCCGCAACGAACGTTCGCCCTTTTGCCTTCAAATAGAAGGCGTGAATAGCCACGACAGCGCTGTAGGAGGAGGTAACTACACCGTAGTCTCCCTTCTGAGCGTAGCGAGATGCAAAGCTGAGGGCGTAGAACAGTGCTTCGTCTGCCCGTTGGGTCCAGTGCGGGAAATTCTGAAAAAACTGAATACGAACCACGTCCAAGGAACTAGACATCGAGGCATCATCAGGCCTGCTGGAGGCAGGCGCGCTACGCGAAATCCGGTCTGCGTGCTTGCCCCAACGAGCGAATTCTCTCTCGACTTCTTTGACGAGAAATAGGAGTTGAAAATTGGGGCTGACCAGGTCTAGCGTGCGTCGATACGCAAAGCCAAACAGGACAAGAATCAAGACGGAGGCCCAGAATGCCGTGAAGAGCGGAAGTACGAAATCCTGCTGTGTAACCACCATTGACAGAGCTGAGACCAAGGCAGCCAGCGAGAAAGTCCCAACAAATGCCAGCAGAATTTTTCGGTCGGTACTGAGTCGCCGAAACAACTTGTGTGGCATTCGCTCAACATTTACTTGCAGGGCATACATCAGCATCGCCGAGACGATGGCGGTCGCCCCAATGAACGAGCCGCCAATGGTAACCAGCAGAGTTTGGAGCGGAGCGAGGCGGCCAGACTGTATCTCCCCAACCGCAAGCTGTAGCGCCGGAGCCCAATATGTGAGCGTTACCGCCATGACACAAAGGGCGGCCAAAGCCAAAATTACGTGCCACCACACGTTCCACGTTCTGATTGCGCGGTTTAGCCCGACGTAATAGGCTCTACGCCCACGGTTAAACAAGCTCAGGCCTGCAGGTGGCGATGCTTTGCTGCCCGCTGTTTGGCGGTCACTGGATTCGATGGATTCGGCGTTAGACATTGGTGTGGAGGAGGATGCCTTTATCTGAAGTTACGCTCAAGCCACCGCCCGCTCCCGAATCTCATCCAGTACCCGCACCATCTCTGTCACCCTTGCTGGCAGAAACAAAGCCTCCGGCCCCTGCTGGCTGATGTCGGTAAACGGCGACTCGTATAGCCGTGCTGCATCCATCACCCCGTTTTCCGTCAGGTACTGCACGATGAGGTCGATGAACTCCAACTGGCTGGCCGTGGCAGTCGTGCCCACCACGAACTGACTGAACGCCTGCTTGGCTGTCTCCCGGTCCAGCCCCACCAGGGAGCGGATGAAGATGCCCAAGCCGTGGCTTTGCTCAGTGGCCTGCTGGATGACCTCGACCGTCCCCCCGGCCTGCACCAGCATCTTGCCCAGCTCTTCCAGGTCGGATGGGGTCAGCGGCTGGTTGCGGCGCAAGCGTTGCAGGGACAGGTGGCTTTCATGGGCCTTGAGAAACTGGCGTGCTTTGTCCTTGAACTTGGCCAGGTTCATGCCGGTGCTGACGCCGGGCAGTGCAATCGTCGTGCTCTCACCCAGCTCGTCCTCAAAGTCGGTGTAGACGACGTTTTTCTTGCTTTTCTCAATCAGCTTGACCAGGGCACGCAGCTTTTTGCGTGCTGCCTCCAGCACGGCCACGGTCACGTCTTCCCACCACTCGTCACCGGCCACCGACTGAATCAGTACCATCTGAGCCTTGATGGCGGGAATAGCTTCTTGCTCTTCCAGGGCGCTGGCGATGGCCTGCATGCGTTCCCGCAGGGACATAAAGTCAGGCTGGGCTTGCAGAATGGCCAGTTGGGTGCGCAGCACCAGCATGTCAAAGCGTTTGGCTTCTTCATCGTTGTCCAGCAGACCCGTGGGCAGGTCCGCCACCTGCTCACTCAACTCATGCAGGTTGTCACTGTCCAGCTTTTGCCACGACTCCAGCTTGGCGAATTTCTCGACCGATTTGCGCTGGGGCCGGACCACAAAGTTTTCCAGGTTCATGGCGGCTACCTGCTGGTGCAGAAAGCCGGTCAGCTCACCCCGCAACTGCGTATCGGTGAGTGGGTAGCCATAAGGGGCTTGGGCCTCAGCCACATGGGCGCCGGCTGCCACCCGTTTGTCCAACTCGGCAATCATCTCAAGCCGTGCCCGGAATAGCCGGGTACTCAGCGACACAGGGGCTTTGCCATTGTCCGGTGGCAGCTCCTGGCTGAAGAACTCCAGGTTCTGGCAGTAGTCGAAAACGTTGAAGAACTGTTTGTTCTGACCCGGCCCATACAACTCCGGGCACAGACGCGTACCCCGGCCAATCATCTGCCAGAACTTGGTCTTGGAGCGGATGACCTTGAAGAACACCAGATTGACCACTTCCGGCACGTCAATGCCGGTATCGAGCATGTCCACTGAGATGGCGATGTGCGGCATACCCTCTTTGATGGAGAACTCATCAATTAGGCTTTGCGCGTACTCAGTCTTGTAAGTGACCACACGGGCGAACGCACCCTTGTAGTGGGGGTAATTGATGTCAAAGCGCTCGGCAATGAAGTCGGCGTGGGCATTGTTCTTGGCAAAGATGATGGTCTTACCCAGGCGGTCACTGCCGGCCACCTTCTCGCCGCGGGTCATCAGGTGTTCCAGCACCTTGTCTACGGTATCGGTATTGAACAGCCACTTGTTCAGCGCCGCCGAATCGACCGCGTCGGGCACCGTGCCATTCTCTGTCCATTCCAGGGCGTCCCACTGGTCCTTTTCTTCTTCAGACAACTCTTGGTACTTGATGCCCTCGCGTTGGAACTTGAGCGGCACCGAGATGGCCTTAGGCGGGACCAGATAACCTTCTGACACCGCTTCGTCCAGCCCATACACATCGGTGGGCACGCCACTCTCCAGGTCAAACAGCCCGTAGGTGTTGTGGTCAATCTCATCTTTGGGTGTGGCGGTCAGGCCGACCAGCATCGCGTCAAAGTAGTCAAAGATAGCGCGGTACTTCTGGTACACCGAGCGGTGCGCCTCGTCGATGATGACGAGGTCGAAGTGCCCCACGCCAAAGCGGCGCTGACCGTCAGCGGCATCATCAATCAGCCCCATCATCGTGGGGTAGGTGGACACAAAGACCCTGCCATCGGTGTTCTTCTCCGACACCAGGTTTACCGGCGACGAATCAGGCAGGTGCGTTTTGAAGGCATTCACTGCCTGCTTTACCAGCGCCACCCGGTCCGCCAGGAACAAGATGCGCTTGGCCCAGTTGCAGCGCATGAGTACATCCGCCAGGGCAATGACCGTGCGGGTCTTGCCGCTGCCGGTGGCCATCACGAGCAAGGCTTTGCGCTGGTTTTCAATTTCCAGGGTTTCACCAATCCGGCGTACTGCCCGATTTTGGTAATAGCGCTCAATGATGTCGGCGTTGATGACCGCCTCAGCAAGCTTCTTGCGACTGGTGCGGCGCTGAATCAATAACTCCAGTTCCTGCTTGTTGAAGAAGCCCTGTACCGGCCGGGGCGGGTAACTGGCATCGTCCCAAATCCAATGTTCATAGCCGTTGGAATAAAAGATGACGGGGCGCTGGCCGTATTGGACTTGCAGGCAATCGGCATATAGCTTGGCCTGCTGTTGGCCCACCGTGGCGTCCTTGCGGGTGCGCTTGGCTTCCACCAGTGCCAGCGGTTTGCCGTCATCACTCCACAGCACATAGTCGACAAAGCCAATGCCCTGGTTGTTGGGCATGCCGCTGACTTCAATTTCAAAGTTCTTGCCATCCAGTTGCCAGCCCGCCTCTTTCAGCAACAGGTCGATGAAGTAGTCGCGAGTTTCGGCTTCGGAGTAGTCGTGCGTGTCGGGTTGGGCCGTGTTGGACTTCTTGGCGACAGCCACTTCTTCGCGCAGCTTTTTGAGTTCGTCGTCCAGCGCCGCCTTGTCGGACAGCAGGACTGTGAGCTTTTCGTCACGCTCCAGAAGTTGCGCTTCCAACTTCTGGAGTTGGTCAATCGACTGAGGCGGGGTGGTTGATGCCGTGGAAGCAGTCGGAAGTAGGGCCGGGACAAAGCGCAGGTCCGGGTCGGGCCGCGCCCTTTGGCCGTAGGTGCGTGCCAACCAGTAGCAAAAGTGAAACAGCTCGCGGGTGGCCGTTACCGCATCAAGCGGCAGTATTTTTCGGGTGCTATGGACGGCCAGATTGCCCAAGTCCTTGATTAGCTTGGCTTTGGTGAATATCGCATCGCCAGCAGTTTGTCGAAAGCTAGGTTCGTGAATCAGGGCGCTCAGGTGGTCCTGGTACGGAAGGCGCAACGACTTGTCATGCTTGTAGAGCCAGTCCACCGCCAGCTCCAGCGTGCGTCGCGCATAGAAGCAGGAGGTCCGGGCATCCGTGTTCGCCATCCCTTCAGCCTTGATGGCCGCGCCGTAAAGGGTGGACCATTCAGACTGGAGGAAGGCGAAGTTGCTCATTTACAGTTCGCCTCGGAAGGCGCGGTGTTGGAGGGAGGCGAAAAGATTGTCGAGGTCAGCTTTCGATGCGCTGAAGACCATCTTCTGCTTGTTAATACATTCGAGACGGAGAACAAATTCCGTCTGTAACTCTATCGGTGGGGTGGGGACTTGAATTTTCCCTAGACCTTCTTGATTAATTGTGTGCTGGCCTGCTGACGTCTTTCTATGTTTGGCGATTTCTTTTTTTCCGGCACTGCCATTCAGAAAGTAGGCAAGGAAGATTCTATGAATTTTTGATTCATCGACCTTCACACGCATGATATGGTCGTTGAAAAAGACGGGCTCTGGATGGCCTTCAAATACTGCACAGCGCCCGACATACTCAGGATTTCCGTTGACTCGGATGAACAAGAGGTCTCCTGGAGCAACGCTAAACCTACGTACTTCATTGGGCAAGAGCGTTATTCGGTTTACATCCGAAAAATCTATCCAGTCCGAGCGAATATCGCGCAAACGTAGAACAATGTTCTCTCCCATATCGCTTTCGATACGACGCCGGGTCATCCCGTTGGTAACCCCAATGATGAAGTCACTAACGGGATTAACCGCCCAGCCCTTGGGATTCGTCGCTAGGTCCCCAAACATTTCAATGAAAATCGACTGCGTGAGGCTGTCCAGTTGCGACAAGGCTTCCCGGCGCTTGGCTCTGAGCGCATCGGCTTGGTCCAGGATGGCGGCGATGCGGCGTTGTTCGAGGAGAGGCGGGACGGCAATTGGTGATTCAAAGATGATTCTGTCGGAAACGGCTGGGTAACTTGCCCCGGTAGCCTTGCTGACCATATCGGCTACAAATTGGGGAGACTTCACCCAATGGAAAAGATAGCTACTGGACAGCAGATTTGGGAGGGGACGTAAAACACAAAATCCTGTTGAGGCAGTTGCTCCGTCAAACTCAGGGTTGACCTTTGCAATGCCGTTCAAGTTTGGCCGAACGGTTGACACCAAAACATCGCCCGCTGAAACAAGTTGTCGAGCACGACTTGGCGCTTCGCCGCAAGTAATCTCGCGCGCGCCAAGAATTGCCTTGGCAGCTTGGTCAACAGCACTCAGGTCAATGTAGTCAAACACATCATCAGGATTTTCTCGCAATGGATTCCAAGTCTTTACCGGCTCGACTAACCCACCGACCGGGATTGTTCTCCAGCCGCTCATCCCAGCATTCCTTCAAGCTCTTCCATCCCCGCCTGAATCTCCGCTTCCAGCACCGCCAGCTTCGCCAGAATCTCCTTCGGCGGCAGATGCTCACTCACCTCGTGCACCACCTCCTTGTAGCGGTTGATGGACAGGTCGTAGTCGTTGCCCGCAATGTCGCTTTTGGGCACACAGAAACTCTGGTCGGTGCGGTCACGCTTGAGTTCTCCGGTTTCTCGCTCGCTCCAGCGCGCCAGCACATCGGGCAGGTTGTTTTTGGCGTGCTCTGCTTCTGATAGCTGGCTGCGCCCGTCCTTCATGCCCTGGAAACCTAATTTGTCTTCAGGCAGCAGCGGCTGGCGCTTGTCGTCCAAACTCCAGCCATCGGCCTTCATGTCGTAGAACCAGACGGTGTCGGTGCCGCCCGAGTTGGTCTTGGTGAACAGCAAAATCGCCGTGGAAACGCCCGCATAGGGCTTGAAGACGCCCGAGGGCAGCGAGATGACGGCATCGAGCTTTTGCTCTTCCACCATCATGCGGCGCAGCTCCTTGTGCGCCTTGGACGAGCCAAACAGCACGCCGTCGGGCACGATGACGGCGGCCCGGCCGCCGGCCTTGAGCAGGCGCAAAAACAGCGCCAGAAACAGCAGTTCGGTCTTTTTGGTCTTGACGATGGCCAGCAGGTCTTTGGCCGTACCCTCGTAGTCGAGCGAACCGGCAAAAGGCGGATTGGCCAGAATGAGCGAATACTTTTCCGCGTCCCCCGCATGGTCCTGCGCCAGCGAGTCCTGGTAGCGGATGCTGGGGTTGTCCACGCCGTGCAGCGCCATGTTCATGCTGCCGATGCGCAGCATCGTGTTGTCAAAGTCGTAGCCGTGGAACATGCCGTGGTGGAAATGCTCTCTGGCCTGCGCGTCGCGCAGCAGTTCGGGGTGGTTTTCACGCAGGTATTCGCCCGCCGCCACCAAAAAGCCGCAGGTGCCGCTGGCCGGGTCGCAAATCACGTCCTTGGCGGTGGGAGCCGTCAACTCCACCATCAGCCGGATGAGGTGGCGCGGCGTGCGGAACTGGCCGTTTTGCCCGGCGCTGGCAATCTTGCCCAGCATGTACTCGTAAATGTCGCCCTTGGTGTCGCGGTCTTCCATCGGCACATGGTCCAGCAGGTCCACCACCTTGGACAGCAGGGCCGGCGTCGGGATGGTGAAGCGGGCATCCTTCATGTGCTGCGCGTAGGTAGACCCGTCGCCGCCCATGGTGCGCAGGAAGGGGAACACATGCTCGCCGACCACGGCGTACATCTCGGCGGGCGCGAAGTTCTTGAAGCGCGACCAGCGCAGGTCGTTGTAGTCGCGGCCTTTGGCGTCCTGGCCTTCGGGGAAGGTGCGGCGCTCCATGGGCTTGCCCAGCCGCACGGACTTGTTTTCATCCAGGGTGTGCAGGTCGTCCAGGCGGCGCAGGAACAGCAGGTAAGTGATTTGCTCCATCACCTCCAGCGGGTTGGAGATGCCGCCGGTCCAGAATGAATTCCAGATGGCGTCGATTTGGCTGCGTAGTTCGCCAGTGAGCATGTATGCGGTCCCTGATTGTCGTAGTGCGCAATAGTAACAAGCCCAAGCCCCGATGCTGCGCCGAAAGAGCCCAAAGAGCATTTCCGATGTCCGCAATGCAAGCGAGAGCTGCCGATCGCCAATGGCAGCTTTCTGGTTTCCCAATCTCCCTCCGGTCAGCAGTCGTTCGTGGCAGCCCGCAGTGTGCCCAAACCGGTCTGTCAGTTGCATGACCTGGTGTCTGCATATCGGACGCTCAGCGACCTACCTGAGCCGAGAACCGTCCAGGGACGTATCCCAGCAGTACATCCGCAGGATGCGCTAAGCCGCCTCAGCGAAACCTCGCATTCCAGCTGACTACAAACGTCAGCCTCTCATCGTTCAGCTGAGTCCACCTAATACTTAGCGCCGACGACGTACCTGAGCCGCCCACTTCCAATGTCTTCACCATAGCGGATGGCACCACGTAGCAGTCTCCGTTGGGGGTGTCGAACTCGTACACCGGCGTCTCGTTGACGAACGCCGCGGCCGGCTCGCCTTTGCTTGGGTCGCCATTCCGCAGGGTTACCCCGGGGGGCAGCGGGCACTGCCAAGAGCCGGGCCCCCATCTGTACGGATGCAGATACGACGCAGGGGCCGCTTGCCCGACCAGCACGACGGGGTCGGCGCCGGCCGAGCGCAGAGCCGTGCAAAGCGCTCCCACCGTCGAGATGAACACCTGCAGCTCGGCGACCGTCGCCTGATGGTTGTTCCGAAGCGATAGGACATTCGCCGGTGCCACGCCAGCGTCAGCAACGCGCTTGCTGAAGGACCACCCCAGAGCGTGCCGTCGCACGTACTCGGCCATGTGCTCCGCAAGCCCGGCGTCTGGTTGTTGCGGTATACCTAAAACATAACGCTTCTTGTCGTCCTTAAACGTCACCGATTGCTGGTCAGCCACCAACCGAGGGACGAAATGCACGGTCGTCCCCGGCACTGATGGCCAGTGCTGCGGGTCGAACGCATGAGCCGCAATCGCCTCGGCCAAGCGCCGTACCTCGTACTCCTTGACGTCCAGCGCCCGTAGGGTGATGACGCGTTCGTGCAGTGCCACCTTGCGTAACCCCCTCATCGTGCGCGCAACGGCGAATCGTGCCGACCGGATTCGGCCCGTCGTTCCGAGATGCGTCTGCAACGCCATAACGGCTGGCGTCGCCGAGTTGAAGTCGTTGGAGAGCACCTCTCGACGCAGGTCTTGGCAGTAGCGCGCCACAGACTCGAGCTTGTCGAGGTCCTTCCACCAACTCTCGACGAGCTTCTTGTTCTCGCCAATACGCCGGCCCCGCGGCACCGCCACGGCAACGAGCAGGGTCGCCTGTGCCCGCTTCATCGATTCCAAGTCAGTCGGAGTACCTGACCAGCCGTAAATCCAGCCTGAGACCTCGGGGGCCTCGTTATCCCAGCGCAGTTTTTCTGCGAATCCGTCGATGCGACTCGCGACTGTCTCGACGCCAAACACCGTGCCGAGGACAGCGGTCGTGACGGCATCGACATCGTCAACGGGCCAGCAGTCGGCATTGCCGCCGTGGTGCTGCGCCGTACCCTTAATAAGCGCCGCGGCAAACCGCAACTCCCTGCAGTCTGGCGCCGGGTTTGGCCCGGCGTTGTGAATCAGGAGGAGCGCTACATACAGCCGCATGCTCTCCCAGTAGCGGCGTATTGCGAGGCTCAGCGCCTTGCCGGCAGTATCGACCGTGACAGGCATCCCACCATCCCAGAGGAAGCTCTGCGCCTCGGGCCAAGCCTTGTCGGCCAACGACAGCGTAACGTGCCGAACCTGAAACTCGTCCGGGTCACCGTACTCAAGCTCGTGCTGGCGGTTGCCCCACCACTTCATGAAGCTGTCCAGCAGCCAGCTCGACGCCACCTCGTCGCCTCGAGACACCGCCTTCAAGAACATCTCGCCAGAGTTGTCGATGTGCTTCGCATAGACCAGCGCTCGCGCCGTCAGTACCGCCCAAGCCTCGGCCCCATCGGCGTTTTTGCTCTCCGACACCCGGATACGCAGATGTCCCCAACTTCCGACGAAGGCGATGAGGGCTTGCTCATAGACCTTGCTAAGCGGTGCGGGTAGCATCCCACTGAACGATGTTGCGCCTGGCGCCAGGCTCGCGTCAGCCTTTCGGGTCCACCAACCGCCCAACTGGTTGGTAAGGTTCATGCCGACCAGCATGGCATTGATGACGAGCTTCTCAGGCTTGGGCGGTAGCTCTGCGGCGATGCTCGCTGGGACAATCGCCAGGGTTCTGAGCAGCCGAGAGTCTTGGTCAAGGTGACCCACGGCAATGCGTCCGATTTCGCGGTACGGTTTGAGCCACTCAATGTCGAAACTGCTCTCGCCCCACGCGTACGGGGACGTGCCAATCGTGGCAGCGTTCTCGGCAGCGCCCTTGCTGTCTACCGCGCTTGCCAACAGAAGCGTCTTGTGCAGACGAATCACATTTCGCAGCCCATCCTCGGCGGCGCCGAACCGATGCTGTTCGGCGGCGGCCTCGACCTCGACGCCAATTTCCTCCAACATCTTCTTGGTAGACAGCGACAGTGTTCCCTGCCGGGAGGGCCGGTAAAAAAACGCTGCCCTTACCAACACTCGCTCGAAAGCAGTGAGCGATGGGCCGTTTTCCACCGAGCACAGGACAACCTGACCCGTGGCGTCTTGCCCCACCATCGGCGGGAAACAGATGAGGGGGGCCGGCCGATTCCCGCCGTGCTGTTGCAGGCGCGCACGCTTGCACCACGACCTGACAGCCCACTTCAGAAGATGAAGGTGAACATCGTGTAGGACGAGGCTGCCCTTGAGGTCCCGCTGCGCGGCCGGCTCACCATCCCACAACCTAAACATTCGAACTTGTGGCTGGCTGTCCGAATCCACCGATTCAATCTTGAAGCCCCAGTCCGCGTACGGTGCGTTGACGAAGATGTGTTGCTTCATAGCTGAGGTCAACTCGGCGCGCAGAACGACGTCGACCGCGACGCGCGTGTACGCGTGTCGCTGCTCTTCTTCCTGGATGAAACGCACGGTGCGGCTAAGGAAGAACCCTGTGAGGAACACATTGGTGGCAAACCACGTCCCGTTCATCACCAGCAGCGACGCCATGTGTTCGGCGAGAAAGCACGGCGTGCTGTACGGTGTGGCGAAGTACTGCATGCCCATCGCGAGTAAAAGGCCAATAGAACTCGCACCTGCGGGAACCACCGCCGAATCCAGGACGTAAACGCGCAGGGCGACCGTGGAGTGCGCGCGTCGCTGCAGCATCAGCGCGATGAAGGACAGCACGATGGGGTAGACCAGCGCAACTAGCGTGGCCTGGACGCTCCACGGCACTCCTGTGTACGCGGCGGGGTCGAACTTCTCGTCTAGCTTCGTCCCAGGCAAGTGCGGCACGGAACCCCAGTGATGGCCGGCAATGATGTATGCGACGCTGGCGGCGATAGCGCCCATAACGAGGGCGAAAACAACAGGATGGTCTGCGCTCCATAGTAGAAGACGCCGAAATCGCCCGTACCGAAGGGTACGCAGCGTTGCGTTGTTCTTGGTCCACCCGCTTACCTCGCGGCGGGCCCTTGGCCCAGCGCGGCCAGTGAGCCCGCCGGGAAGCCACGATAACAGCCAAGCAATCATTTACTGCTCCTCCCCACAAAACTTGTTCTTGGTGTACCGGCCCACTAGCCATTCTGGCTAAGCGGCCAGGGTCTACCGGCTAGTGGTCTCTGGCAGATTGTGCTGGCGACGCGCGCGTGACACGCCAAAAATGCCAATTGTCCCGGAAACGGGCACTGGCCTACTTCCGCTTTTGGTCGGGTGCGGGTTTACCGGCCATCGAAATCGTGACGACATTGCCGACGCTCATGGCACCGGCGTCAATGACTGGTATGGAGCGATCAGATCGATTGGTTGTATGTCAGAACCCAGTCTGTACCTGGAATTCACGCGAAATCTTGCACAACACCCTGACCACTGACTCTTCAAGACTGACAGTGGCTCTAGAGTTTTCCGAACTGCACGCTCCAAACCGGTTACCGGAATCTGCACGTCGAATGTCGGCTATGTGGAGATGATTTGAACAATTACAGCACCCGAACCCGCCCCCGACCACAGCTGGGCCTTCGTCAATGACAGCCATCAGGATGAACGGTTGCTCATTTCACTTTTGGTCGGCGTCGTGGATTCGCACGGAGCAACTTCGAGTGGCTATCGCCCCTTCCTGCAGTCAGCGCATTGCTCGTCAACTCAATCAATCTCCTCATTCCATCGATGCTGCATGCTGGGCGTTATCGATTTCTCGCTCGTCAAGATAGATAGGCAGTCGGCCACGCCGTGGCGTCTCAGGCGCTTTGCGTTCGCAGGGTCGAAATGAAGAATGTCATCGAGTAGCGACATGGCCGGTCGGACCACCATCAGCGGCAAGTGACAACGTGGGGTCGATGTACTTGTCGCATGCAGCGACGCTTTCACGAGCTCCGCGAGTTCAGCCTGTTTGTCGGCTGGGACGCCTTGGAGGCCCTGGATATGGCTGATCAGGCGATTCTCGCGCTCCTCGCCGAGTTTCACCTCCTCGTTGATTCGGACCCACGATAGGTATGAGTCCCTCACCAGCTCGTTGTGATAGATGTCCATCGTGCGACGAATGACACCTGCTGTCGGTCACGAATGACTGGAATGGAGCAACCAAATCACACTCAAAGGGTTAAATTATGTGGCAGTCGGAGAATCCCCGCAGCACAGCTTAGTAACGCAGACTCACTTGAACTTTGAGTTTGGATGCATTTCTTTCTCGAACTCGAGCGCCAGATCAGACATGACATTCAAATCTTCGTTATGCTGCACATGGAGGGCTGAATGGGCCACGTTGCCTTTTGTGGGTTGATACACGATCCTCACAGGTTTTTGTTTTTTTACACAAACCTGCTTCACTCTATCAACCACGGCCACGGCGTACATGCAATTTTTTCCGACATTCAAAGTTGCACGTTGGGCATCTACACAATCACGTAAATTGGACGCTTTGTCTTTCTTGAAGTGTTCCAGCCAGTTGACCGAGAGAAAGTCCTCATTATTGCGGTGAGCAAACGCCTGGGGCAAGATTCCCAATACATTGCCGTCCTCATCTTTGCGCAACCTTGCCGGTGGCACGTACCGCATGATGTGATCCTGCCCAGGTAGCGAGTTGCCACGCTTGATGGCCATTTAACCGAACCACTCTTCAGTGTGATGTGGCCCGAGTCCTGCAGCCAAACGGTTCACCGTTGTATCGCCTACATAGTGTTCAATCTCATCGTCGACCATGCGTGAGATCACCCACTTGACACGGTTGTTGCCTAAAAACTCAATCGTCAGCCTACTACTGCCTGCCGTCCAAGCGGCGATGAGCTGCCCCGAAGGCGTGAGACCCAAGCCAGGTCTTTTTTTCGGCCTTAGCTCGCAGATCGCTTTGAGGAATGTCGCAAAGGATTCCCTTTGAAGGGGCTCATCGCCTTGCTCCCATTCGTCCACATCGTGAAGGAAGTCGATCTGGTTGAAAAGTTTGGTTCGCCATTGCGAATCCAAGTACATCGCAACTTGCGAAGTCATCACCTTGACGCCGGCCGTCGCATCGAAAAGCTTTTCTTCAAGACTTTTCTCATGCACTTGCGAGCCCAGCATTGAAGGTGCCACGGGACTGCGCAATTGCTGAATGCGGCTTTCAATCTCCTGCGTCTTCGCACTCATGTACTGAGGTAGCTCTGCCGCCAGTTGACTGTAGATGGGTGCCTGGCTCTTGTAATCACCTGGAAGAAAGGATTGCTTAGCCAACGCACCAACGGTGTAAGTCGCCGGACCTTTCAAGAGAATGAGATCATTTGCCATTTCTGTCCCCATTGAAAATTTCATCTCTGGCGCGCTGGCTGACACAGGCCTCAAATACTTGATTCTTCTTCAATCGCATTGCGTCTAAAAGCTCGAAGATGTCCTTGTCGTTCTGCGGCACATCAATTTCACGACCGACATCCAGATCCAGGAGAAAAGATGTGTGATTGAGGATGGGAGATTCAACAACGCCCGAGTTCAAGGTCAGCTTGCACTTGATATCTTCGAAGTAGGACATTGTCTGGACTGCCCCCGCCATCAGCGGGCTCAGCATATCGGGGACCCGAGGGAAAACGTTGAGGAATTGCTCATGGTGAACCAATGGACCTGTGGTCGGAATATCGATACGGTTGATGTAACGAACACCAATTCGCTTGATTTCGCGGTAGCCGAGCGTCCTTTTCAAAAGCTTCCAATCTCTCATGAAGCGTTTTGAAAAAGTGGCCCAGGAGGGATAAGGAGCGAGCTGAGACACAACTAAAGAATTTGGCAGGGCTAGCGCAAGTTCGGTCATATCTTGCGAGGAGCGCCGATGTCCTTCAACAACCTCGGTAAAGGCCTTGCGATCTTTGCCGGCCAGATGGCTCAGATCGAACTTCACACTGATGTTCTGCAGCGGCTCGTGGATAGGGTAATTCTTGGCCAGCTTGTCGCTGATTGACTTCAACAGAGCTTTGCTAAGATCTTCAGCAAAATTGATACCAATCACGGCCTCTGTTACAGGCGGATATTTATATCCTTCAGATCTCGTTACTGGCGTGTTGGTTGCTGTCACTGCTATGTTTTTGTTGATTTTTTGTCACCGATTTCAATCGCTGATTTACTCCTAGGCAGAGTTTAACCGCCAAAGGACCGGTCAAGGCCTCGTGCGTTCACCTGATCCACCACTGCGGAAATTACAGCATATTGGCATGTTGTGCGTGCGCCTCTTCCAATAGCCGTTCAATGTCGGCTTCCGGACGCTGATTTTGACTGGGTCTAAGACCTCCTTGGGTCGAGAGCGGCGTCGAGCGGCTGCCTTCTGGCATCCACATTGAATGGCTGGTGATGGCCGATAGTTCCAATTCGGCTCAGGCTCGCAATTGACGTCATCCTGCAGGGTCGGTTCGATGTTTCAGTGGTCAGCACCAGAATCTTGCATATTGCTGGTCACCAATTCCCGGCACAGATGGTCAAGTAGACCAGAATACGCATGGAGCACTAATCAAGCACGACCGTGGCCCACAGGCGTGTCTCGACAACTCGCAGAATGACTTGCCGCTGGGGGTGCCCCCTTGCGATTGAGTCGACGGAACCCCTATGACCTAGGTAAGCGCACTCCGCATGATCGACAACGTACGGAGTACCTAGCCCTCCTTATGGATCCATGGAAAAGGTTGGCCTGGCTTCCACTCCCCAAAATCACATTCCAGGAAGTAGTCCATAAACTTCTGCCGCTCGTTGGCAAATCGGTCAATGTCCCCGTCGGTGATAGGCGCACGCAATAAGTACTGCCCCGGATAAATGATTTCGGCAAAGTACTTGTTAACGAGTTCGCGAAGTTCCTTCAGCGGAGGATGCATCACTGGATGGGTGCTCTCCAGCAGGTAGCCAATTGCCCACACGATCCCGACACCAGCCCAACGCACGGTTCCGGGTTCGCCGGCGAGTTCAGCGCGCCGCATCGCACAGGCAAGTGCGCCTAAAGACCAGGGATTTACCGGATCTGTGAACGAGTACAGAAAATCTTTCGGTATCGGGTTTACGCATAGCGCCGGCGGACTATTGGGGCCAGAGGGTAGTAAGAAATCCTCTCGGAAAAGCGGCGGAAGATTCTTTACACATATCAAGAGATCATCGAGAGAGACCTTCTCTTCTCTCAGCAGGAACCACAAGGGCGTCATGAACCACGCCCTTGTATCGGGCCAAATCTTGGCCGCCAGCTCTACCCACTTCCCACTTGAGTTTGGACCGAGTGCTCCGCCGGCACGTTGTGTGCCAGCGGCGTACCTCTTTAAGCTCGTGCAGTCGCCCTTATCCCAACCCAGTCTCGATATTAGGAATTCGGCAACTTTTTCGGGGCTATTAAGACCAGTCATCTGCTTAAGCGATGCCATCCAGAGTTGCGCCCGAATGCGGTCTATTGAAGAAACTTTACGGTTTGTCATGGGGGGCGAGTTTGAGATCAAATGCGCCATTGCTAAACCCGTACGCAAATGGCAAATTCCGGGCTTGTTGTAACGCAGCTCGGCCGTGACCCCATTTTCCATCCAACAAAGCATTGACGGTACTGGCGAGAGCCAAGACCCGCGCCCCGTCTTGACTTCGTCTGCGTTTCGCAAGCAGGGCGTCACCGTGGCCGAATGGGCTCGTTCCCAAGGATTCAGTCCTCGGCTTGTCTATACAGTTTTGAGGGGCGAGCGAAAGTGCCTAAGAGGGCAGAGCTACCAAATAGCGAGGGCACTTGGAATGAAATAGCGCCCCACAGCCCACTCCAATACCTGATACAGGCTCTCTGCCAGGGCATCTCGCTCACATGGATAAGGCCGGGCAACTACCACATCGCCCGGCCCCTCCAGACACCGCAAAACTAGGTGCCGCTTCAACAGCGTCCAATGTACATCCCGGCGATTCGGGAGGTCAAGCCTCGTTTTGTGCACTTTTGTGGACATAACTTCTGACGAGGCATTTATGGACTGGACAGCATCTGATTTTGCACCGGGCGAGTTCGCTCGCCCACGCGGGCGAGAGCCCGCACAAACCGGGAAAATGACTTGGAAAAAACTGGCCGCGCTGATCAAGGCGGGTTACGGCCAGGGACATTTCCAGCGCTACAAGCCGTGGCTAAGAGTGACAAAGCGGGACTACTCGCCCAACAGCAATATTGGGCATCTCCCCAACGCCGCCCTCGGCCGAGCGCATCATTACCGAGCACGTACAGAACGCGGGACGATGCTGGTCATCAGATGGCTTGGCGCCGCCGACGTTCGTGATGCATTTCCCATCTGGCCATGGCCACACCGACACCCGGGCTTTGGACTTCCCGGCTTTGAACACTCCATGGAGCTGCCGGGGCTGTTAAGCATCGCCGAAGCAGCGGAAATTCCGCATGGGTATTACCCAGGCACTGCCATCCCGTACGTCGCCACCCTGGATAGCCTGGCGACATACAAGAATTCGATGGGCTCGTACCGGCTGATCGCCGTTGAAAACAAGCCCGAATCCATCGCCACCGCGCCAGACCCACTTTCACGGCCCAAGGAACGCCTCGAGTTGACCAGGCGCTACTGCGTCCAAGCGGACATACCGCGCCTCCTCCTTCATGCCGAGAAAATACCATCCGAATTGATCGTCAATCTCGATCTGCTTGCACCTCAATTGACGCCCCCCCAGCAAACAGCTTTGCTAGGGTCGAAAATCTATCGACATGTCTCGGAGCTTTTGCAAGCAAAAGGCTACTCCACTGCGCCCATTGAGTTAACAGCCTCCCTGAAGGCTCGATTTGGGTACCACCCCAACATGCTGCAGGCCGCCATGCATCTGGCCATCTGGCGTCAGGACGTTGATCATGACCTGACGCTCCCCTTCAGGCCTTGGCAGCCGCTCACATCGGGCGGACGAGCGTTCAAGCAGCAACTGCAATCACAATGGTTCGAGGCGTAACCATGACACCATGCCTCAAGCCAATGGATGTGCTGGATAACTGCCCCGGCGTCGCCATCCTCGCGGGCCCCACCAGAGTGCTCGGTTTCAACGTGAAAACTGATGTCCTGTGGCTGATTAACCTTCCGAGACGGTTGCCGAAAAGCGAAAAGGCCTCGGCAAAACGCGGCTACTTGGCTGGCCCCTACCAACGCAGCCTCGCAGAGTTCGAAGAGCACATCCAAGATAGCCGCTTATATAGATTGAAGCATATTCCGAACCCGAGGCTCCAACTCGCCGATGCCGACCGGCTGACCGAATGCAAGGACGACATCCAACGAAGAGCAGTATTGGCCGATCATCAACGCCGGGATCATAGGTACGGCATCATCCGGCCCCTGCTTTGCAGACCCGGAACCAATGAGGTTCGAACCCCTCTGGACATTCTTTCCGACAACTCTTTAGCCAAACGGCTTGCGACTCAGGCAAAGAACCGCAAACATGACAGAGCGACGGTCTACAACTGGCTTCACCGCTATTGGGCTGGCGGCTGCCAAAAGAATACGTTACTTAGCAACTTTGACAATTGCGGCAACCCCGGCCAACCCAAACCACAAACAGCCAAGCTGGGCAGGTCAACTCGACTCTACAAGAAGAACCCATCCACCACGCGTGGATACAGTCTCACAGACGATGACAAGCAGAAGTTAGGTTGGGGTTACCTCCTGATCAAGCACGACGTCCCCATGCATGACGCCTACTTGACTACGTGCTCTGTCCATTGGGCGGAGCACCAGGTTGACAACCTTGGCCAAGTGCGAGCGGTTCTGTTCCCGCCCACCGAGCGCCCAACATTCGGTCAGTTCGTCCGATGGGGCAAATTGTTGAACAACATCACCGTCACGGACATGCTTTTGGGCCCCACAAAAGCGCGTCAACGTTCAGACGCACGTGGTGGGTCTGAGCAAGACCTGGTCGTTGCCGTCGGCCAGCTCGCTGGATTTGATGGCACCTCAACGGATGTGTATTTGACGTCGCATCGGTCCAGACTCAAGAAATTGCCACCAATGACCCGGCTCATACTCAAAGAGGTGAGGGTGGGCCTGATCTACGGATGGCATTGCAGCTGGGAGCCCCCATCGCCAAAGACCGCAATGCTGGCAATTTTGCATGGCGCGATGCCATCCAAGGTCGCGTGGGCAAAACGTTTCGGGATTGAGCTGGAAGAGAACGTGATTCCAGGTATGTTGTGCAGGAATCATCTTGCCGACAACGGCGAGTTGAAAGGGGCGGAACCCACGGAAGCAGAGACACAATTCGGGTACGGCATTGACATACCATCCACAAAGCGCGGCGACAGAAAGGGCGGCGTCGAGTCGCAGCATCACGCAGACCATGCCCATCTAGACCGAAAGCTCCCGGGAACTACCCGCGGAAAACGCTCGGAGCGTGGCGATGTGCTGCCGGTGACGCAAGGGCTCTGGAATTACTACGAATATATGCGCGCGTTCATCGAGCGCGTCGTTTGGCACAACTCCAAACAGGAAGTTCCAGACCTCGCCCCGGACGACATGCTGCTGGCGGATCCCCCGATCAGCCCAACCCGCGTAAACATTTACCGCTGGCTGACAGATCGGGGTATGAACGTTTCACTTCCCTATGACTATGAGGCACTGCGCGCCTTTACCCTGCCCGATGTCGATGCCGTCATTCGCAAGAATGGCATCTACTTGGAAGTAAAGATTCACGGACGCAAGGTACTGCTGCCCAGGCTGAGGTATACCAGCGAAGCGCTGGTGAAATTAGGCCTGATGTCGCAGGTGAAGCGGACCGGCTCACCGCAGCACACGCGCTTGAAGATGGATATTACGGACCTCTCACAGGCATGGCTGCCCACCAAGTCAGGTTTGATCCAGGTTTTCAGTTCAGCCAGGGACAAGACCATTCACAGCCGGCTCACGCTGAATCAATACGTGGACTTCGTGGAAGAAAAAATCCTCGAAAAAGACGCTCGCAAGGGTGAAGTTGAGCAAGGACTCACCGATACCATTTTGCGCCGCGCCGCCGTAACTGATACGGCCAAGGCCGAACTGAAAACGGAGATAAAACGCCACGGAAAACGCGTCAGTATCGCCAGCTTGAAATCGAACCTCCGCCAGAATCGTGACGAGGAAATGAAGTACCTGCGTGAGCAACAAAGGGAGCAGGAACGGGATTCCAAGCCTGCTTGCGACCAGATCTCCCTAACACCTCAAACCGATGCGGTCGACGACACCCTCTCTGCCGCTGAACTCCTGATGGAAGAGTTGCACGGACGGGAGATGACTCAGTGAGCAGCGCAGCGCAACTCCGCCCGGAACTCCTGCTGGGCCCCAATCCATTCTTGGAGGCCCTGCCGCCGCCCATTACTTTCTCAGATCTACCGAAGACGCTGCAGCGTTCGGCATTTTCCGATCTGCCCGTCTGGGATCTGCTACCGGCACAGCGGGAATTCCTCGTTGAGACGGTCGACAACCAATTTGTCGCGACAAGTTGCGTGCTTGAACCAGCCAGCGGTGTTCAAATCTTGCTGCGGCGCGCCCTCACGATGCGAAATCCATTAATGGCAGAGGAGCAGATACGCACTAATCGAATCGGACTCGCTGACAGCAAGAAAACAATCAGGAGCCTGGCGGGAATGGACGGAGCAGGCATGCTGCTATCTGGCATGACAGGAACGGGCAAGTCGGCCCTGCTCAAACGCATCCTGGCACTCATTGCCCCCGAGCAGGTCCTGGATTTCGGCAGTTCCAAGGCCTGCGGGTGGTTCAGGCTGAAGCAATGCGTCTACCTCTATGTTGATCATCCGTCCAATGGCACCCGAGGCGCCCTACTGAAGCGCATCCTTCTCCAACTCGATGCTTCCGTAGGGACCGACTATTTCGAGCAGCACAAGCGCACGACCAACCTGGACGCGCTTCTGGTCGTGGCGTGCAAACTTCTGGTACTGCACCGTGTCGCCATGCTAGTCATAGATGAGAAGCAGCAACGCAGTTTCAACGACAGTCCCTGGGCTTTGGAGTTCGTTCTGTTTTACCTGACGCTGATGAATCTCGGTGTCTCGGTCGTCTTGGCGGGAAATCCCTTGGCATTTGACCATCTGCGCTTGCTCAGTCAAGTGATGCGACGCTTTTCAACCGGCGGCATTCATGAGCTTTCCCCCGCCACTGGGTCTGACCGGTGGTGGACACGTGACTTTTCAATCAACGCGCGCAAGGCCAACCTCGTGGAACATTGGGAAATCGACGAGATCGTGCGCTCGGAACTGGAACTCCGGCACAGCGGCGGGCTGCCAGGCCTCTACATGGCTCTGCACAAGGAAGTCATGCGCCAGGCGTTACGGCGCGGGGGTAATGCGGCCACCGTATCCGAGAAAGACTTTTCGGCGGCAATTGCATCGCCGCGCTATGTCGAAGCCAAGCGCATCGCGTTGTCAATCGCTGAAACCCAGGCCAGGAACGACATGGACTATGAAGACATACCGCCCTTGCATAAGAAGGGCCTCGTTAGCGAGCCGAAGCACGAGAAGCCTCAAGTCGTTTCAGAAGTTGCGATGGCATACGTTACCCGTCTGCTGACCAAGTACAAGGCAGCCCAAACCAGGGCACTGAATAGAGATCTGGAACGGCTGAAGCTCCTGAACTCATTGGGCCCTGAGGATGCACGCATGTTTGGCATCGGCGATGAATTGCTGGCATCGATGGAGAAAATAAAACCGCCCATCGAAGGCCTGCCAGGTAAGCGGCCCTCGCGAAAAGGCAAGGGCTAGAAAGATGCCCAATCAAAGTCTTCCGGTACTCCCCCATCTCGTCGACGATGAAACACTCTACAGCTGGTGCGCGACCGTGCATGCGGTGGACACTGGCTTGAGTGCAGCACAGACCGGAGTTCAGCTCCTGGGATCACCACATGCCGCAAGGCAGCATGATCTGCCGGCATCTCTGACTCGGCTCCCTCTTCTTAGGGGGAGATCACCGATGGAGGGCATCGACCTGCTACGCAGGCACACCATTGCCAATTTTTACTGGCCATTCACAAGTGTGGTGGCTAGGCAATCCGTGGTTGGTGCGCTCAGGGGAGGCGCTACCAATCATTGGCGCCGGACCTTGTGCTCGTCTTCGCGAACACAGCCGATTGAGCATCCTCTCAAATGGTGCCCAGAGTGCGTCGTGACTGACCAAGGCCACATCGGTCGAGCGTACTGGCATGTCCAGCATCAATTCCCAACCACCACGGTCTGTCCCCTGCATCAAAACGCTCTTCACCAAATCCCGGGTCACCAAAAAGTTTGGCTTCTTCCGTCAAAATCAGCGCTCCAGCTTGCCAAAACTGACTCCTTACCCTCAAGGTCAACACGGATCCTTGAACGTGTCGGCGGCGCGTTGACCAGGATCGACGCCATCGATATCGCATTCTTGCGCAAATCTGCCCTGCGGCGCCTGCGTGAAGCCGGCGTTATCTTTTCTACGAATGGTGTCAGCCACGAACGGATCGAACGCTGGTTTTCCCAAACACCCACCGCGGCGTGGTGCGAAGCGACCGGCAATGGCCTTGAAAATTTCAGGGACGGGAAGTGGATATCAAGCATGCTGTGGCGTCGACACCTCGGCAATGCTGTCCGGTGGGTCGTTCTTTGGAGCGCATTGAACTGGGAATCTCCGGAAGTCGCGGTGGCGAGCTTCACGGACGCCTGCAGGGGCCATGGGCACGATTTTGGCGGACAGCTTACGCTGTTTGGAATGGATGTGGAAATGCCAACTCGTGCGCCCGAGCACGTCTGGGAGGCGTTTTCAGAATGCAGCAGCTATGCCGATGCGATGTTGAAGTTGCAGTGCAGCCGGGGCGATGTTGTTCGATGGTTGGAACTTGACCCGGAACTGCGCCTTCACTGGAGACGGCGGTTGCAATCCGAGAAAAAAGCGCATTGTCTCACCACTATTCGTACGGCTTTGACCACGAATCCGAACTTGACCCGCAGAACACTTGAGGAGCAGTTTTCCGCAGATGTGCGCTGGTTGCGCCAACATGCGTTCCGTGAGCTGGATGGGTTACTGAGGGCCATCCCGGCTCGCGACGGAAAGCAAAGCGAGCTACTTCACCGAAACCCACCCCCTGATTGCGACGACGCCCATGCCACAAACGAATAATCCAGATCTCTTCGCGACAAGTCCTGCACACGGCATGAGCGAACGCCCCAACCCGTATGACAGCTGGTCAGAAAGGCTGATCGCAGGCGAACTTCTGTCGCAAGTGTCTGCCTACAAGTACCGAACACTGTGGAATGCGTGGTGTGACTGGTTACGGCTGCGCGCTCTGGACTGGTACGCCGTCGATGGCCCACTGATCGAGGAATTCCTTCAAGGCGCCGCACCGGGCCAGGGCGTAGGGCGGCGCAAGGCCATCAACGCAGAACGTATGTCCAGCTACACCCGCCAGCGCTACTGGCGACTTTTGCGGGGGGTCTACGCCGCGGCCGCTAGAGAAGGCACTGTCCCATACAACCCGGTGTTGGACATAGCGGAAGAAGCTCGCCCCTCCATTTCCAACGGGGATCGACGGTCGCAGGTGCTGGATCCTCATGTTTTTGCGAAGCTTCGTGACCCACGGATTATGGAAGCGCTCATTCCGGCAAAAACTGCGGCCGACTGGTGGCACCCCCGCGATCGGGCAATTTTGGCGGTACTTGTGGACACCGGCATCACCGCCTCGGAGCTGCTGGCATTGCGGGGAATCCATGTCGTCCGTGCGGAACAACAATTTTCGATGGCGCATGAAGTTCCAGCCTCATTGGCGATCAAAGTCATGGAATCATCCGACGGCGTGGAGCGGACCTTAATAATCTCCCCTACCGCCACGCCGGCGCTAGTTGAATGGTTACACCTGCGCCATCTCCTATTGGTGGAGCATGCTGCACACAAGGGAGCAATGGTCCAACGAAACGAGTTCATCAAAGAAATTGACAGTCAGGGCCCCTTGTTTGTGGCTCGACGTGCTCGAGCCAAAGCGTCGGAACTTCCCCCCATGGGAGCCCCCGCCTTGTATTACTGCGTAAGCCAGGCTCTTAAAAAGCTTCGCCAGAAAACCACTGTTGGCTCCGGCACACTTGATATAAACATACCTCATCTGGCCAAGGGACCTGCCATTATTCGCAATACGGTGATTCACCACTGGCTCAATACGTTAGGACCAGAGGAAACAGTCATCCGCGCCGGACTAAAAAAAGTTGAGTCGTTGCGATTCCCATCTTGAACGTAACGTCTGGCCAGATTGCCCACACGCTTACCATCAAGTCGGTTGAACAGCAGGCCCTGCAGGGCTTGCATCGCATCCGCTCGCTTTGGATGGGCACGCGCACGTCCCGCATCAACGACCTGCGCGGGTTCTGCCGTGAGTTTGGCATTGCCATTCCAACAGGGGCCCGCACCGGCATCGAAGTCATCAGCCGGGCGCTGGCTGATCCGGCCACGGCAGGAAGAACGGATCAAACTTGGAGCGGCGAGCGGCGGACATTTATACCGACGCCCTCGGGAAGAGTCGCAAGCGTGCGTGCCATCTCCGGTTCTCCTGTCATGGAAAGTGACAGGATGCCAAAAAATTGACGGTAAGTGACGTGTATTTCGCTTAGGCAGGGCTTTTTGCTTTTCTATTTGCCGCCTGTTTGGCGGCTGTCCCCGCCCGCTATTGCGCATCGCCGGACGACTCGGAAAGGCCCTCATGAAGCTCTTCAAGAATTTCTAAGAAAAGCTCGGCGCGGTGGGTGAAAGGGTGCGCAGGGTTCGTGACGGCGCAAATAGGATGGATGAAAGCCGGGCTGTCGGCCTGAAGCCGCAACGGGTAACGCTTGGCCAGCAGATTCCCGAAATGGGTGGGCAACAGGCCCTGGTAATGGCCCGTGGCGATCAACACGCCGATCGCCTCGAGCCCTCCGGCGGCGGGGCCTCGCTCGTAGCCCCATTTCTCGATCGCCCGTTGCACGTAGGGATGCATCCGGTACACCAGCGGCAGGCCTTTGCCCTCCTGTTCCGCGACCAGTGTGGAGACGTAAACGCGGTGCGTCTCCTTGAAAAGCGGCAGATACCTGAACTCGCCGTCCTCCACGTACTTGCCCCTGATGGCGATGTCCACACGGTTTTCACGCAAGGCCTGATTGAGCTCGGTGAAGGTCATGACGGAAATTTCCGGTTTGACGTTAGGTGCCCGTTGCCGCAAGCGCGCCAATGCCTGTGGAAACTTGAAATCCGCATGCGAGGTGGCGTGCTCGCCGATGCCGATGGACAGGCAACCTGACAACACCCCATGCACCGCATCAATTTCAGGGCGTATGCGTTCCAGCGAGCGCAGCGCGCTGGATGCCAGCTTCACGGCCACCTCTCCCTCCGGCGTCAACCTGAATCCTGCGGGCCCGCGCTCGCAAAGCTGTACACCGAGACGCTCTTCCACCTCTCTCACGTGGCGGCTGATGGATGCCTTTGACATGAGCAATTGCTTCTCGGCTGCGGCAAAGCCCCCTGCCTGCGCCACGCTGCAAAACACGCGCAGAGAGCGCAGGTCCTTTTCGTCAAAGTCGAGCTTGATCATGAGTTCAGGTCGTGAAAGGTATTGAATTCTAAGACTACACCTTCAAAAAAGTCATTTTTTGATTTGTTTCACGGTCATTACAGTGCATTGCAAGTCCAAAAAATTCTCTGAATTTCATCAAACAGTCTTACTCACCACGCTCAACTCATGGAATCCCTCACAGTCCCTCCCCGCACCGGCCACAAGACATTGCTGTACTCCGAACTGGTGACGCAGCTTGAAGGCCTTCAATCGGACATCGCCATCCTGGGCATGCCCTTCGGCTCCGCCTACAGCCCTCGCGGCTTCACCAATGACCAGACGAACGCGCCGCAGGCCATACGCGACGTCACCGACCGCATCGTTCGCGCGCCCGAACATTACGACTTCGATATTGACGGCCCGCTGCTGCAAGGCAGGACCGACATACGTTTTGTGGATTGCGGCGACGTGCTGCCCGACCTGAAGATCCCGGGAGACCACTACCGCAAAGCGGAACTGGCGGTGCGCCACATCCTCAAGGGCGGCGGACTGCCGATTGTCCTCGGAGGCGACCACGGCATCACCAATCCCGTTTTGCGCGCGTTTGACGAAGTGGGCCCCATCACGCTCGTCCACGTCGACGCGCACCTCGACTGGCGCAACGAAGTCAACGGCGTGCGGGACGGCCTGTCGAGCCCGATCCGGCGCGCCTCGGAACTGCCCTTCGTCAAACACATCGTGCAAATCGGCCTGCGCGCCCAAGGCAGCGGACGTCCGGCAGATTACCAGGCGGCCCGTGACTACGGCGCCGTCCTGATCTCCGCGTATGAACTGCATGACATCGGCATCAAGGCCGTCCTGGATCGCATTCCATCCCGCGGCAATTACTACCTCACCATCGACGCCGACGGCCTGGACCCGACCATCATGCCCGCGGTCGATGGGCCCGCACCGGGCGGCGTCAACTTCGTGCAGGCGCGAGCCCTCATTCATGGACTTGTCAAAAAAGGACGTGTGGTGGGAATGGACATTGTAGAAATCCAGCCTGCCAAGGACACCGCCGCCAAGTTGACTTGCGTGACCGCGGGACGATTGATCGTCAACCTCATCGGCAGCACCATCAAGGCCGGCTACTTCGACAAATAGCACTCAGTCAGTTGCTGATAAAAACCCCCACCCCTTTTCCCTTCACCTATTTCCCCCACCCTCAAGAGCTCATTCATGGCGCACACACGCATTCGGAAATTCAATACCAAAGACACCTACCCTGAACAGTCCATCAGCAACGATTTATGCCAGGCTGTTGTGGCACGCGGGACCACTGTTTTCCTGCGCGGCCAGATCGGCCAGAACCTCGACACGTCCGAGAGTGTCTGCATCGGTAACGTAGCCGGTCAGACAGAACAGGCCATGAAAAACATCGACATGCTTCTGAAGGAAGCCGGCGGAAAGCTGGAGCACATCTGCAAGCTCACTGTGTACATCTGCGACCCGCGCTACCGCGAAGATGTTTATCGCGTGATTGGCAAATGGCTTGCCGGCGTCTATCCGGTGTCCACCGGAATCGTGGTGTCGGCCTTTGCTCGTCCTGAATATCTTGTTGAAGTGGATGCCACAGCGGTAATCCCTGATTGAAAAAACCAACTGCTTCATCGATATTGATGCTGCAGCTTTGAACAAGCAAATCAATGTTCAATGAGTGATGAATCTCCAACGAAAAAAACTTTGATTTGGCATGCGTCTTGCACGACAAGTTAGGTTCCAGGTAAGTGATGCAATGAAGAATATTTCCGTGCATTGCTTGCCTGGTTCCACGAAGCCTATGCCAAAGTTATTTTTATCGCGGAGCTGGATATGCGTGCTGAATTCAAAGGCGCACTAAAAAAAGGCAATTCGAACTCTTCAGATCGGTTGGCTGAGGCAATCATGATCCCCCACTTGGAAAGAACCATTCACATGAAACGCAGATCCACATTACTCGCCTGCATGGGCATATTAAGCACCTTGCTGGCCTTGCCGGCGATTGCAGCCGACGATGCGCTGAGCAAAATCCTATCGCGAAAAGCCATTCGCGTTGCAGTTCCGATGGACTATCCCCCTTATGGTTTTGTCGGCACCGATATGGCGCCAAAAGGGTACGACATCGAAATGGCCAACATCATCGCGACGAAACTGGGCGTAAAGCTGGAGATCATTCCCGTGACCGGCCCCAATCGCATTGCCTATCTGCAAACACAAAAAGCCGACCTCACGATTTCTTCGTTGGGAAAAACGCCAGAACGTGAGAAGGTCATCGATTACAGCGTCGCCTATGCGCCATTTTTTGATGCGATCTTCGGCAGCAAGGAAGTTCAGGCCAAGACCTTTGCCGAGCTGACGGGGAAACTCATTTCAGTGACCCGCGGGTCCATGCAGGACGAAGAGCTGCAGCGTCTTGCGCCGACCGCGGTCGTGAAGCGATTCGAGGACAACAACAGCACACTGGCCGCTTTTCTGTCGGGGCAAACACAGATGTTTGCAACGGGGACGGCCGTCGCTGCCGCCATCAAGCAGAAAAATCCAGCATTGAGCCTTGAGTTGAAAGTCATTTTGGCGAATGCCCCCTGCTATGTGGGCGTTCCCAAAGGAGAAGCCCAGCTGCTGGCAAAGGTCAACCAGATTATTCTGGACGCCAAAAAAGTAGGTACGCTGGACGAGATTTCCCAAAGATGGCTGGGCGCGCCCGCAGGCAATCTTCCGGAGTAACACCGCTTCTCCAGGCACGCGTGCTTGCCTTCTTCCCATCATGCATCCTTCGGATGCGATGGGCACACCGCTGGTTGATCCAGATACCACCCGGTCAGGGAAGGGGCAGGCATGGCTGAGAAAGAATTTTTATGACTACGACGCATCCATCTGTGACCCAAGGGCTGGCCCGGTGGGCGTCAGATTTGCAAAGCACCGGCATCCCCGCGGCCATCCGGGCGCGTGCGAAAACCAGCCTGATCGACACCATAGGCGTGTCCATCGCGGGGTCCCAAACGCGCGTCGGCCGGATCGCCAGAGCGGTAGGCCTTCAAGCCGGCTCGCACGGCTGGTCAACGCTATTTAGTTCTGCCGCGCATGTGTCGGAGCAAACGGCCGCGTTCGTCAATAGCGTCTCTGCCCATGCACTTGATTTCGACGACAACTGCTACGCGGGCGTTGTTCATGGGTCCGCGGTGATCGTCCCAGCTGCGCTGGCGATGGGCCAAAAGGTAAACGCTACCGGAGGGGAGCTGATCACGGCTTTCGTGGCCGGGTCGGAGTGTGAATACGCCATAGGGGCGGCATCAAGGAATGTCCTCTATGAGCAAGGGTGGTGGACCACAGGTGTTCTGGGCCCCATCGGGTCCTGTGTGGCCGCATCGCATTTGCTGAAACTTGACCCGGAAAAAATCACGTCGGCTCTGGGCCTGGCGATCACAGGCGCCGGCGGAACCAAGGCCTGTTTCGGTACGGACGGCAAGGCACTGATGGCAGGCCGGGCCGCTGAAGCAGGTGTTGTATGCGCGCTGCTGGCGGCGCAGGGGGCACGGGGACCAGTGGATGCCATTGAATCCACCAACGGATTCGTCAAGCTGTTCAATGAAGGCGTTTTTGACCCTGCCGCGATTGACAGATTGGGCTCTCACTGGTTTTCGCAGGAACCTGGTGTGGATATCAAGCGGATTCCGGTATGCCTTTCATCCCATGCCGCGGTCGATGCAGTCATGCACCTTGTCGCCACGCATCGCATCCGGCTCGATGAAATTGAAAGTATTGTGTGTGACGTGCCACCCATGGTTTCCCGGAACCTTGTTTACACCCATCCGGAGACCGTCCAGGAAAGCCAGTTCAGCATGCAGTATGCAATGGCCGTCTCTTTGAAGTTCGGGACTCTCACGCTGGAGCACCTTGACCAGAAGCTGCTGAAGAACAATGAGCTGGCCTCGCTCATGGCACGGGTTCACATGCGCACAGGGCCTCTCTGGGATGACGCGAAGCTGCGGCAATCCGCGCCGGAAGGCGCGGAGGTCCAGCTGCGTTTGAGCAGTGGGAAAGTCTTCCAGCTCTTCAGGGCCACTGCGCGAGGCTCGGTTGGCTCTCCATTAAGCAGCCAGGAAATCGGCGACAAATTTATCGCCTGCGCGGCGCCAGCCATAGGCAACGGCCCCGCCGAAACCCTACTTTCGCGCCTGCGCACGCTGGATGGCGACGTTTTCGTGCGGGACCTGTTTGAAAGTGAAACGCCGACATGACAGAAACCCACATGCCTTTGCCGGCCCATGGGGCGACGCCGCCATGGGCTTTCATTTTTTACGCACTGGATAGCCATGTCGGTACTTGACTTTTCCACGGTGATGCAAGCATGGCCATTGTTCCTGAGTGGCTTGTGGCTGACTTGTGTGCTGACCGCGGTCAGCTGCGTAGCAGGCACCCTGCTGGGCGCCGCCTGCGCCTGGGGACGGATTCAAGGACCCGCGTGGATGAAGGCCGGGCTGGCCTGCTATGTCGAGCTGTTCCGAAACACGCCCTTCATCATCCAGATATTCTTTATTTTTTTCGGCGTCGCGTCCGTCGGCTTGAAGATGAGCGCCATACCGGCAAGCCTTATTGCCCTGGTACTCAACCTTGGCGCCTACGCCTGCGAGATTGTCCGCGCCGGGATAGAAGCCACGCCCAAGGGCCAAATTGAGGCGGCCCAGTCGCTGGCCCTAAGCCGCTGGCAAACGTTCACCCGCATCCTGATCGCACCTGCACTGGCCCGCGTGTGGCCTGCACTGGTCAGCCAGTTGGTCATCATCATGCTCGCCTCTTCGGTATGCAGCCAGATATCCGCAGAGGAGGTGTCCTACGCCGCGAATTTCGTGGCAGGCAAAACCTTCCGCAGCTTTGAGGCTTTCATGGTCGTCACCGCCTGCTATCTCGTGCTGGCTATTTTCCTGAGGAAACTGCTTTTATGGATAGGCCCGCGCTTTGTCTTTGGACGAATGAAATTCTGAAAGAAGATCGATGAGCAGCTTTACCACCTGGGACGTCATCCGCAATCTGTTGCTGTCGGTGCCGTGGACGCTTTTTCTGTCGGCCATCGCTTTTCTGGGCGGCTCCGTGCTGGGGCTTATCCTGCTGGTCCTTCGCATCATGAAGCCGAACTCCGTCGGCCGTGTCATCACCTGGTACGTGCAGCTGTTTCAGGGAACACCCTTGCTCATGCAGCTGTTCCTGACTTACTTTGGCCTCGCGTTGTTCGGCCTCAACCCCTCTCCCTTGCTGGCCGCGACCTTGTGCCTTTCTTTGTATGCCGGCGCCTTCCTGACCGAAACCTGGCACGGCTGCGTGATATCCATCCCCAAGGGGCAATGGGAAGCGTCGAGCAGCCTCGCGCTGAACCTGCGAGAACAACTGCAATACGTGATCTTTCCGCAAGCCGTCAGGGTCTCGGTCCCGCCCACCGTTGGCTTGGGGGTACAGATCATCAAGAACACCTCTTTGGCCTCGGTGATCGGTTTTGTCGAGTTGACCAGAACCGGGCAAATCATCACCAACGTGACCTACGACCCCTTCTTTGTCTACGGCGTCGTCGCGTTGCTGTACTTCGCGATCTGCTTCCCATGCTCCATGTGGGGCCGTGCGCTCGAATGCAAATTCACCTTCAAACACTGAGGAATGCCCATGAAAGACGACCAGCCAAACTGTTTGGTGGAAATCAAGAAACTGCACAAAAGCTACGGCCAGGTCGAAGTGCTCAAAGGAATCGACCTTTGCATCAAACGAAAGGAGGTGGTGTGCATCATCGGCAAAAGCGGCTCGGGGAAAAGCACCTTGCTGCGATGCGTGAACGGACTCGAAGTTTTTCAAGAGGGTGAACTGCTTGTCGGTGGGCAGCCCGTCAAAAGCCACGACGCCCAGGCCATGCGCACACTGCGGCAAAAGGTCGGCATGGTATTTCAAAGCTTTAATCTATTTCCGGCTATGAGCGCCGGAAGCAACGTCATGCTTGCGCCCAAGCTGGTGAAGCGCCTTCCGCACGCAGAAACCAGGACGCTCGCGAAAAAATTGCTCAAGCGCGTGGGGCTGGAAGACAAATTCGACAGCTACCCCAACGAGCTGTCAGGCGGCCAGCAGCAACGCGTGGCCATCGCGCGCGCGCTGGCGATGAACCCCGAAGTCATTCTTTGCGATGAAATAACGTCGGCCCTCGACCCGGAACTTGTGGGAGAGGTTTTACAGGTGATCGAAGGCCTGGCCAAAGAGGGGGTCACGCTCATGATCGTGACCCACGAAATGAACTTCGCCAGAAAAGTCTGCGACCGCATCATCTTCATGCACCAGGGCCTGGTGCATGAGATGGGGACGCCGGAATCAATTTTCACCAATCCGCAAACGCCGGAACTGCGAAGCTTTTTATCCATGAACCATGGCTGATCTCATGCCAACAAAAGTTCAGTAAAAGCGCATGCGGTGCGCCTGCAGCCGCCAGAGATATCTTCCCGCGCCGCCTCTTTAACAGGTGTTGACTACGTGCATGAGCTCGCCTCCGGGCTTGAGGGGCCTGAAGTGCTTGTCACGGCGCTGGTGCATGGCAACGAGTATCCGGTGCGATGGCGCTTGACGCTTTCCTCCACAGCGGCGTCCGCCCGCGAAAAGGTCGCATCACCGCCGCGTTTTGCAATGTGGCGGCTTTTACGCGCTTCGACGAGGCCCGTCCGGACGACTCCCGGTTTGTCGACGAAGATTTCAACCGAGTGTGGGCTCTTGGCCGGCTGAACGGCCCGGGCCGAAGCGCTGAACTGGACCGGGCAAGAGCGCTGCGGCCTTTTGTCGAGCGCGCCACATTTCTGCTGGACCTCCATTCCATGCACGAGCCGTGCGAGCCGCTGCTGGTCACCGGTTTATTGCAGCGAAACATCGATTTCGCTCAATCGCTGGGACTGGGCGCGCAGGTGATTGTGGATGCGGGCCACGACGACGGCGTGCGCATGCGTGATTTCAACCGGCTGGCGGAGCCTGCGCGATCGGAGATTTCGCTGCTGCTTGAAGCCGGGCAGCACTGGGACCCGTCCTCCCTTCAGACAGCCCGTAATACACCGATGCGATTTCTGGTCGCGTCCGGCGTTATTGAGGGCGGCGAAGTCATCCCGCATGCAGGGGCGCTCATCGCCACGGATGCCGCCGAGCCCGTCCTCGCACCTTACGATGATTGCGTGTTGATCATGCCCTCCGTCAAGCAACTGCGGCCAGGCGTGACGACGGTGCGCTTGGGGCGAAGAGCTTGAATCCAGGACCCTAGCGCCAATACTCGTCACTTAATGATTCGAATTGCCTGACTGATAATCACCGGCTGCTGGGGCGTTGAGTGACTTCGGCGAAGTGGCCAGTTGCTCATTTTTCGTTTGACGCCACGCGGATTGCGCCGGCCGCGGCGGCAGGCGACGTGCTCCTGTGAATGGCTGCCAGGAAACGCTTTCCTTCTTGTCACCAAGCTCCAAGCTCATGTACAGGTCGGCTTGGATCACGGTATCCTGGCCTTGTAGGACGGTAGAAATTTCAGCTCTCCTTTAACGAAGTTTGAAATCCACTTTTCTAGGAGCTTGGGCTGTAGAAACTAGGGTTGATACGCACAACCGGGGATGAGATTGTGCGTTGGGATGGTCATGAGCTCCAGTTACATCGCCTACCTGCCTGATCAGCAGCATCTGCGGCCCTGTGCGTTGCAAGAATGGCTGCCCCAAGGACACCTTGCGTACTTCATCAACGACACGGTGGACAGCCTGAATTTGAGCGCGTTTCATGCGCGCTACGCAGGCGGCGGCTCGCGCAACCAGCCGTGCCACCCGGCAATGATGGTCAAAGTGCTGGTGTATGCGTATGCCACTGGAACGTTCAGTTCCCGCAAGATAGCCAGGAAGCTGCATGAAGACGTGGCCTTTCGGGTGCTGGCAGCGGAGAATTTTCCGGCACACCGCACCATCCGGGAGTTCCGCGCGGTGCATCTGGCCGAGTTCACGGAGCTGTTCACCCAGCTCGTTCGCCTGGAGCGCGAGATGGGGCTGGTCAAACTGGGCACCATTGCGGTGGACAGCACCAAGATCAAGGCCAACGCCAGGCTCCTAGCTCAACCCCTCTTGATTGAGTAGTCCCGCATAGCATCTTTCTGGCAAGCTCTTTCGATCGGCAATTCGGTGCCGTTTAGTGCCAGCTGCCAATCGGGATTCTTGCTCGACCGTCAACAGAAGACTGACTGCCGACATAGGGCTATCCGAAATGCTCGCTCCATACCCGACATTGACATCAGCAGCTTGATTCCATGATGCACCCGTCCGGGAATCCCTGCCAGTCGCTGATCTCCGTGATTGTCAGTTGCTCGCGAGGTAGTTGCGTACCTGCTTGAGTTCGGGGCGGGAATTGGAGCTGCCGCTGAGCAGCACGACGCGGGCGTAGAAATACCTGGCCTTCTCGCGGTTGCCGGTCTGCGCGGCAGCGAGCCCCGCGCCGTACAGGCTACGTAGCCGGTTGGGGTCGCGCACCTGCGAACGTTCGTATTCCGCCAGCGCCTCGGCCGGCTGGCCGTTTTGCACCAGCATGTCTGCGAGCAGTTCACGTGCGGGAATAAGGCGCCCGGGCGATACCGTGCTTTTTTCGCTCGAGTCCTCCATGTCGGCGGCGGCACGCATCTGCGCCAGCGCGGCGTCGCGATTACCCCGGGCATAGGCAATCCAGGCCAGCGCCGCCTGATGCTGCACGGTTACCTCGGTCGCCCAGTACGCGTTCCCGGCGCCCTTGAGCGCTTCGGCGATGTCACCCAGCTCCTTGGCGCCTTGTTCCGCCAGGGCCAGGTCACCGCTGCGCGCCGCACCCAGCGACTTTGCAAACCAGGTGATGGCCTCGGTGAACGCGAAACGGCTCTTGCGCGGCTCCAGCAGCGCGGCGTCCTTCCACATGCCGCGCTCGACGGCGTAGCGTGCCGGCATTGCCGCCAAGGCGTAGTTGGTGGCCGTCAGTGCGGGATTGAGGTCAGTCACGCTTCGGGCTTCATCGATGGCGAGAGCCGCGTCCCGGTCACGCGCCAACTGCAGGTAGGCGTAGGTCATGTAATCCAGCGCATGCAACCAATCGTTGGATGACTTGTCGGCCTTGGCAGTGTCGGCGGAGCGGCGGTTGGAAGCGATCGAATCCTGCCAAGCCCCGACACGCGTGAAAATGTGCGAGGGCATGTGCAGCGCATGAGGCGCGGAGGGCGCGATTTCGGCATAGCGGCGCGCCGCGGTCAGCCCCTTTGCCGCGATTGGCGGAAAGTCGTAGCTGTGGATGAGATAGTGCGCCACGCCCGGATGGTTGGGGTGTTTGGCGAACTGCGGCTCCAGAATAGCAGCGGCCTTCAGCGTCCCCGAAAAAGTTTTGTCGGTTGGCGCCTGTGTCGCAGCGAGGTAGATGGCGGAGAAAATCTGCGCTTCGTCGTCCTGCGGGTAGCGCTTCGCCAGGTCCTCAAATGCGTTGGAGAGGGACTTCAAGCGGGCTCCAGGCGGCCGGTCGCCGAAGTTTTGCCAGTATTGCGCCACCGCCTCGATGTACATGCGTTCGCGCTCGGTCTTGGCTCCGGTGGCGCGGCCGCGATCAATCGCCTCCTGCGCCTTTTTAGCCTCTTCGGGCGTGGCGTTGCCACCGAAGGTGTTGCCTATCAAGATGGCGGCGATGCCCCAATTTGCAATCGCGCATTCGGGATCCTGCGCCAGCACATCGCGAAATGCCTTTTCGCCTTCTGAGAACCAGAACGAATGTAACAGCGCGACCGCGCGCGCGAATTTCGGCTGCACGGCAGGCTGGCACGATGTCGGGAACGACACCTCGCCCAGTTGCTCTGGCGGCTTGCCATGCGCATGCGATTCGCCCCAGGCAGTGGTTGCCGTTGCGAGGGAAAGCGAGAGAATTGTGGAGCTGCAGATGGATGGATGCCTCATGATTTTCTCCTCCGATAGGGCAGCAAAGAATCCATGCGCGTGCATCGGGCTGGGCCGCCGGGGATTGCGTCGTCGAGGCACGTGGCGTTCCTTGGCGGAGCATGTGCCGCGAACGCCGGCGGGGCAAACATGCTTGACTCAAATCCAGAACTGCTGATGTCAAATGGTTTTGCTTGCGAATTCATTTGAACGACTGGTTCGATGGCCATGAAATTCGACCGTCAGTGTGCAAGTCTGATGAGCTTAGGCCCATGAGTCAACTACCACCGCCATCTTCAGGACTCGCACCGACCTCCCGCCTGGCTGGAAGCCCTTCTCCAGGACTATGCAGTACCCGTCGGCCAAGGTGCCGGCCGTGCTGGCGTTGGAGCCGCAGGTCATCAGCTGGGCCGAAGACTTTGCGAAGATGGAGAACGCGCTCTTCCTGGGCCGCGGCCTGCACTACCCGATGGCGCTCGAAGGCGCGCTCAAGCTGAAAGAGATCAACTACATCCACGCCGAGGCTTACCCGCTGTACGCGATACTCTCGCGCATGTCACGATTCCTTCCCCTTGCCTTGTCTCTCGCGGCCTGCCTTGCGGTGCCGGCCTGGGCTGCAACGCAATGCCGAGAGCAATTCGCTGCGGGCGTTGCCCCCACTGTCACAAACCTCAAGCTGCAGCCGCGCACGCAGGAGATTTGCTTCGAATCCTATGCCGTACTGCACTCTGGCGTCAGCCGCACCCCCCTCTATTCGGCCGAGCACCTGACGCGGGCCAATGTGGAGGCGGCCAAGACACTCTCGCGCCGTGACTCATTCCACGCTGAAACCTCGCTGCCGGCACGGGACCGGGCTGAACTCAGCGACTATGCGCGCTCGGGCTACGACCGCGGCCACATGTCGCCGAACGGTGATATGCCCAACCGCTCGGCGCAGGCCGAAAGTTTCAGCCTGGCCAACATGGTTCCCCAGGTGCATGCCAACAATGCCGGTATTTGGGCCGGTATCGAGGGGGCGACCCGGCAGATGGCCATCAACGAGGGCGAGGTCTATGTGGTGTCGGGTCCGGCCTTCATTGGGAGTGACATCCAGCGTATCGGCAATGTCCTGGTGCCAACCCACCTCTGGAAGGTGCTCTACAGCCCGAAGCAACAGCGCGCAGGCGCGTATGTGATCACCAACGATGACACCCGCGCCTATTCATCGGTCACGGTCTCCGATCTGGAGAAAATGATCGGTATCAAGCTGTTGCCAGGGTTGCCCCAGAAGGTCCGTGACAGTGGCATGGAGCTGCCAAAGCCGGCCTCCCAGCGTGGCGGCAAGAAGCGCAAGGGCCAAACAGAAGACGAATTCATGCTGCGGGACTTCGGGCGTAGCATCATCGACGCCATCAGTCGCTCCAGCCAACATTGAGGAAACCATCCATGACCCAGGAATTCAAGCCTTACGCCAACGAAGCCGATGTGCTGCGCATCGGTGACTTGGAGATTGAAAACCGGATTGACCGCGTGTCACTCACGGGCGACGTGGTGCTTACCAAGGACAAGGCCGGCCTGACGCTGGCCAAAGAGCTGCAATCGCTCATCGGGGGCATCGTCAAGGCGCTTGAGGCGGAAAAGCAGCTGCCGGAGACAGTGGCGCTAAAGAAGACCGACACGGTCAAAAATCCATTTGCATAAAGTGCAGGCTGCCTGACACCCCAATCGACGAAGCGTCATCTGGCTAAACGGCGAGGTTGGCGCTCCTGCTATTGGGTTGGCCGCGACCAAAACCTAGTAGTATTCGCCGATGCCAAATATTGCCAACGTCCTGAGAGAAGAGATCATTCGACTTGCGCGCAAGGAATTACGCGGTGAAAGCGCCGCGCTAAAGAAGGCCTCCGCGCAAAATCGCTCGGATATCGCCGGATTGAAGCGACAGGTTCGAGACCTCGAGCGGCAAGTGGTTCGTCTGAGAAAAGGCGCGGCGGCACAACGACCTTCGCCGCCTGAAGAGCCGACGCCTTTGAAGGCGAGGTTTGGCGCCAAGGGTTTTGCAGCACAGCGGCGTCGCCTGGGTCTATCCGCATCCGAGCTAGGCTTTTTGCTCAACTGCTCTGGCCAGTCGGTTTACAAATGGGAACAAGGCAAGGCTCGCCCCCGTGCAAGCCAAATGCCTGCAATCGCAGCGCTTCGACAGCTCAGCAAATCTCAAGCGGCCAAGGTGCTTGAGGCTCGCTGAGCCCCTAATCAATCAACGCTAGCTGAACTCAGCTTAGCGTGGCTAGCGTGTCGGCTTTTTACGCCTGTTTCCCCGACGCGCTGTCTCGGTGGGCGCGTCTCGGCCAACTCCGGTCATCAGATCGTGTGCATCAAGGGGCAGGTCAAGACTGAAGGCGGCTGTAGAGCATTCCGAATTGGTCGCTCCATACCCGACATTGACATCAGCAACTTGACTGTCAGCAATGTGGCGTCGATTTCGAGGATTGCTGCACCCGCACCCGGCCAACAGCGGACGGTGCCGCACCACTGACGCCATCTCTCGACGATTCTGATCGTCGATGCCGGCCCTGCTTTAAGGACGAGAGGGAGGGCGACCATCACCGGACGGCGCTGCTTCAGCCACCGGCCGGGCCTGTTTTCATCAAGCGCCTAGACGAGTTCGACGAGGCCGTGATCGTCGCAGTGATCGCCGTGAGGATGGTGGAGATGTCCGTTCACGAGATAGTCAATGTGGTCGCCGTGCGGTACGGCTTCGTGCCCGCACCCAGGTCCGTGAACGTGTCCCGGCTCATGACCGCCGCAGTCCGACGTGCATTGGTCAGGATTCTTTGCGCTGACCTCGATCTTATGCTCATCCACATGATCGCTATGTGGATGGTGTAGGTGACCGTCATGCAGGTAATCGACGTGATCATTGTGCTTGATAGCGGTATGACCACAGTTTGCGCCGTGCTGATGGTTGTGATGGGCATGGTGAGTTTCGTTGCAGGGGCTCATGCGGATACTCCTCGTTTCAAGCGATGGTGTCGGCGGGGAAGCCTTGCACATGTGAAGCCAGCGATTAAGGACGGCTCGATGGCCACATCCGTGTGTAAATTATAGGTCGCGATAGGCCGCCGCGCTACACGTTCAGTTGCACCCGGCGCCTGTCGCGCGACGAGGGTGAGCAGCGATCGAGGAGCCTGCACTCACACCGATCTGCTTCATCTTGCACTGCGGCGGGCTGTCGAGCACCTTCGCCCCTGGGAAGGTCCCCTGTGGGTCGTCAAGAGATGCTATGGATGCCTCCCTCCTCAAGGGGAGGAGAGTTTGAGCGCTGAGATGAAACAGCCGGTGACACCGACGATCGGCAGCAACGCTGCATAACGGAAGTCGGGTTCAGGCTGCAAGCGGCTGTAGAGATTTCCAATTTGGTAGCTCCATAGCGGTCGCAGACTTTGACTCAGTGGGTGTCGACAATGTGGCGACGATTTCATCTAACGGAGCACCGGCACCCGGCCAGGAACGGACGTTCAAACCTAGGGCAGAATTTGGGCAAGCGGTCATAGTATTGGTGCGCGGCTGCAAACTCAATTCTTTTCCGATGACATTTTCCCAAAATCCATCGGCAAACGCTTTTTTTTAAAAGCCCTAGTCATGCAAAACTCTTCTTTTCACTGCTCTGCCATCCGTGCCTTTTTTCGCCGGTTCGCAGTCGTCAGCGCGCTGTGCTTAGGCAGCATCGGTCAGGCCTGGGCGCATGCACATCCTGAAACCCAGTCTCCCGTCGCAGGTGCGGTCGTCAGTGCGCCGCAAGAAGTCCGCATCACGTACAACGAAGCGCTCGAACCGGCGTTCAGCAGTCTGATCGTCATCGATGCTCGGGGCAAGCAGGTCAACAGCGCCAAAGCCGAGGTCGACGCCACCACTCACAAGACCATGCGTGTAGCGCTACCAACCCTGCCAGCCGGCGCATATCAAGTGAAATGGGTCGCGGTCGCCGATGATGGTCACCGTACTCGGGGGAGCTATAAATTCACGGTGAAGTGATGGATCTGGTCGCCGGCTGGATGCAAGCGCTATTTGCGGGATTGCTGAATATGGCGCTGGCAGCGGCCGTCGGCGTCGCGGTGCTGCAAGCTGCAGTGTCGTCGACAGCCTCCTCAGTGCGACTCGCCGGCATGGCCCGCCGGGCTTGTGTACTGCTCGGCATCGGACTCGCAGCCTACCTGTGCGCCGGCACCGTTGCTATGACCGAAACCCGTATCACCGGCCTGCCCGCCGCACTCTGGCTGGTACTCACGCAGTCACATTTTGGCGCCATGATCTGGGTCGCGTTGACTGCCTGGATCATGCTGATGGTGGCAACTGTCAGCTCTGCATGG
>NZ_BCYO01000027.1 GCF_001598235.1 Polaromonas jejuensis NBRC 106434
ATCTCCAGATAAAGAACAAACCCGTGTGTGGTTTAACGTCTGCACTGTGTTGCTTGTTCACACCGCACGGGGACAGCGTGGCACACAATCGCAGACTCGAAAAAATAGTGTCGGCCTCTTTCGAGACCGACACCGGCTTTGACTTACTTGGCGCGTGCAGCCATGATGGCTTCAGACACGTTACGTGGGGCTTCAGCGTAGTGCTTGAATTCCATCGAGTACGTGGCGCGGCCTTGCGTGGCGGAACGCAGCGTGGTCGAGTAACCAAACATCTCGGACAGGGGCACTTCGGCCTTGATGGCCTTGCCGCCACCGACCATGTCGTCCATGCCCTGGACCATGCCGCGGCGTGAGGACAAATCGCCCATCACGTTACCGGCGTAGTCTTCAGGCGTTTCCACCTCGACAGACATCATCGGTTCGAGAATGACCGGGCCGGCCTTGCGGCAGCCTTCCTTGAAGCCGAAGATGGCAGCCATCTTGAACGCCAATTCGTTCGAATCCACGTCGTGGTAAGAACCGAAGTGCAGCGTGACCTTCACGTCAACCACCGGGTAACCCGCCAACACGCCTGAAGTCACGGCTTCGTTGATGCCCTTTTCAACAGCAGGAATGAATTCACGTGGAACCACACCGCCCTTGATGGCGTCAACGAACTCGATGCCCTTGCCGGGTTCATTGGGCTCGATCTTGAGCACAACGTGACCGTACTGGCCCTTACCACCGGACTGACGAACGAACTTGCCTTCGGCCTCTTCCACCGTCTTGCGGATGGTTTCGCGGTAGGCCACTTGTGGCTTGCCCACGTTGGCTTCCACACCGAACTCGCGCTTCATGCGGTCGACAATAATTTCAAGGTGCAACTCGCCCATACCGGCGATGATGGTCTGACCCGATTCTTCGTCGGTCTTGACGCGGAAGGAAGGATCTTCTGCGGCCAGACGCTGCAGCGCGATACCCATCTTTTCCTGGTCGGCCTTGGTCTTGGGTTCCACGGCCTGTGCAATCACGGGCTCAGGGAACACCATGCGCTCAAGGGTCAGGATGGCGCTTGGATCGCACAGGGTTTCACCCGTGGTCACGTCCTTCAGGCCCACGCAGGCAGCGATGTCACCGGCGCGAATTTCATCCACTTCGAGACGCTCGTTGGCGTGCATCTGAACGATACGGCCGATACGCTCTTTCCTGCCCTTCACCGGGTTGTACACCGTGTCGCCCTTGGACAGAACACCGGAGTACACGCGCACGAAGGTCAACTGACCCACAAACGGATCGGTCATCAGCTTGAATGCCAACGCGGAGAACTTCTCGCTGTCGTCGGCCTTGCGGCTGGTGGGCTGTTCGTCTTCGTCCGTGCCGGAAACAGGAGGAATATCGACAGGCGAAGGCATCAGTTCAATCACGGCATCCAGCATGCGCTGAACACCCTTGTTCTTGAAGGCGGTACCGCACAGCATGGGCTGGATTTCGCAAGCGATGGCACGCGTGCGCAGGCCCAGTGTGATTTCCGCTTCGGTCAAGTCACCTTCTTCCAGGTACTTGTTCATCAGCTCTTCAGACGCTTCCGCAGCCGCCTCAACCATCTTCTCGCGCCATTCATTGGCGGTATCGACGAGTTCAGCCGGGATATCTTCGTAGTTGAACTTCATGCCCTGGGAGGCTTCATCCCAGATGATGGCCTTCATCTTGCGCAGATCAACCACGCCCTTGAAGTTGTCTTCGGCACCGATAGGGATCACGATGGGCACAGGATTGGCCTTCAGGCGCAGCTTCATCTGCTCCACGACCTTGAAGAAGTTGGCACCGGTACGGTCCATCTTGTTCACGAAGGCCAAACGGGGCACGCGGTACTTGTTCGCCTGGCGCCACACGGTTTCGGACTGTGGCTGCACACCACCCACGGCGCAATACACCATGCAGGCACCGTCCAGCACGCGCATGGAACGCTCAACTTCAATCGTGAAGTCCACGTGGCCCGGGGTGTCAATGATGTTGATGCGGTGCTCGGGGAAGGACAGATCCATACCCTTCCAGAAGCAGGTGGTCGCGGCGGAGGTAATCGTGATGCCACGCTCCTGCTCCTGCTCCATCCAGTCCATGGTGGCTGCACCGTCGTGCACTTCACCAATCTTGTGGTTCACACCGGTGTAAAACAAGATACGTTCGGTGGTAGTGGTTTTACCGGCATCAATGTGCGCGGAAATACCGATGTTTCGGTAGTTTTGAATGGGGGTAGCGCGGGACATAAATTACTTTCAGTTCGAAATCACGAACAAAGACTCGTTGTCAAAACATCTCTCATGTTCTTTCTACGCGTCTGCCGGCTGGGCGTTTTGCACCGAGCCGGCAGAAATTGGGGTTGAACCGCCAGGAGTCAAGGTGCTTGACACCCTGTGAATCCGCCCGGCAACCCGTCAAATAAGCGCAGTAAACACTGCAGTCGAAAATTAGAAGCGGAAGTGGCTGAATGCCTTGTTGGCTTCTGCCATGCGGTGAACTTCGTCACGCTTTTTCATGGCACCGCCACGGCCTTCGGTGGCTTCCATCAACTCATTGGCCAAACGCAGCGCCATGGATTTTTCACCGCGCTTTTTAGCCGATTCTTTCAGCCAACGCATGGCCAGGGCCATACGACGGACGGGACGCACCTCAACAGGCACCTGGTAGTTGGCACCACCAACGCGGCGGGACTTCACCTCAACCATGGGCTTGATGTTGCCAATGGCCATGTGGAAAGCCTCGAGCGGGTCTTTGCCGGGGTTCTTTTTCTCGATAAATTCGAGCGCGCCATAAATGATGCGCTCTGCGACGGCCTTCTTGCCGCCTTGCATGATCACGTTCATGAATTTGGCGAGGTCGACATCGCCAAATTTTGGATCAGGAAGAATTTCACGTTTAGGGACTTCGCGACGACGTGGCATTTTTTCACCTCTTTGCTTCAGTTGGCGCTGTTTCTATTCAGCACCGCGAGAGTCATTTAACTCTCACTTACTCGACCGGCGCAAACAACTTGCACTTGGGTCACTTCGCCTAAAACACCTGCCAGGATGAGTTAAGCACCTGTTTTTGAAGGAGTCATGACAACTTCTTCTGGCGCGAACCGTAAAGTTCGAACCAAGTGGCTTATTTAGCCTTTGGACGCTTGGCGCCGTACTTGGAGCGCGACTGCTTGCGGTCTTTCACGCCTTGCAAGTCGAGCGAGCCACGAACGATGTGGTAACGCACACCGGGCAAGTCCTTGACACGACCGCCGCGAACCAGCACCACGCTGTGTTCCTGCAGGTTGTGGCCTTCACCGCCGATGTAGGAAATGACTTCAAACCCGTTGGTCAGGCGCACCTTGGCGACCTTACGCAGAGCGGAGTTTGGCTTCTTGGGCGTGGTGGTGTACACACGGGTGCACACACCGCGACGCTGTGGAGAATTTTCCATCGCAGGGCTTTTGGACTTGGTCTTTTCGACCTCGCGCCCCTGACGGACTAACTGATTGATGGTTGGCATTGGAAAACGTCCCTAAACGTTTGAAAACTAATGACCGCGGATGCGGTCGCAAATATTTCCCGCACCAAAAGCGGAAAAGCTTTCTATTATAAGCCGGATAGTCGAAATGCTCAAGAAAAACGTGGTAACACGCCCAACTGCGGCCCTGTCGAGGTGAAAAATCAGCATAGCGACCAAGCCCTTCAGCAGGCCTCGCCAAGCCGCAGCGAATTAAAACATGTTAGCACCCACTCTCGCCCGAAGCACGGATTGGGTGAATGCTTCCCGGCCTGCGCTGCAAAACCATCAGCATCACAGCCACCCTGCCGACGGACTGCCGGCAGAAGGTCGCGTGCACGGCCTCAACCGTGCCGCTGCGCAGGCGCCGATTGATTACTTGATCCAGAGCCGGATGGAATCCCAGGCGCGGCCGAGGATGCCGGCCTCTTCCACGGCCTCCAGCGCCACCAGCGGCACTTCAGCGAACGGCGCGGGATTGTCGCCGAGCATGACCTTGAGAGAGCCCAGCGATTGGCCCTTCACGAAAGGCGCCACCAGCGGATCGGGCCGGGCGACCTGGGTTTTGACCTTGGGTGCGCTGCCGGCAGCCACCGCCACCACAATGGCTTCCGGCCGGCCGATCTTGACGGTCGGGGCCTTGCCCTTCCAGACGGATGGCGCGACGACCGGCTGGCCCGCATCGAACAGTTTCACGGCTTCAAACGCGGTGTAACCCCAGTTCAGCAGCTTTTGCGATTCGTTGGCACGGGCGCTGTCGCTGGCGGTGCCCAGCACAATGGCCACCAGACGCCGGCCGCCCGTTCCCAGATTGGGAAAGTCGCGCTTGGCCGTGGCAATCATGCAGTAGCCGGCGGCATCGGTGTGGCCGGTTTTCAGGCCATCGACCGTCGGGTCACGGAACAGCAAGGTGTTGCGGTTGGTGTCGTTGGCCGCCGGGGTGCCCGGATAGCGGTACTTCTTCATCGCCGAAAAACCGACATATTCGGGGAAATCCTTCATCAGCCGCGTCGCCAGAACGCTCAGATCGCGCGCGGTGGTGGTGTGACCCGGCACGGTCAGGCCCTCCGGGTTTTTGTAGGTGGTCGATTTCATGCCCAGCGCCTTGGCCTGCTCGTTCATGAGCTGCACGAAGTGCTCGGCGGTGCCGCCCACGCCTTCGGCGAGCGCCATGGTGGCGTCGTTGCCCGACTGCACCACCATGCCCTTGATCAGGTCTTCCACGGGCACCTGCATCTTGGGGTCGATGAACATGCGGGAACCCGGCATTTTCCAGGCACGCTCGCTGACCGGAAGGGTCTGCTTGAGGTCGATTTTTTTGGATCTGAGCGCGTCAAACACCAGGTATTCGGTCATCAGCTTGGTCAGCGAAGCCGGCTCGACCGGGGAATCGATGTCTTTGGCCGCCAAAATCTGGTTGGCGGTGACGTCCAGCAGCAGATAGGAGCGCGCGGCTATCTCGGGTGCTTGCGGCGTCTGGGCCTGCGCCTGGGAATGTGCGGCGGGCAAAGCCACGGAGAAAGCCAGGAACAGGGTGGCGGCGAAGCCGCGCAGGCCGACAGGGGCCTTGAGGGAGCATTGCATGTCAGGGATTTGGTAAGGGCTGGTAGACGTTGAAAAGGGCAAAAGGGTGAAGGGGGACTGATCGCAACGAACCGAAAAGATTCAACTTGCAGGCGAAGAAAGGTGGCGGACGACCAGATTTTTCAGCAGGGGCAATTGTCCATGAAAGAAATGGCCGACGCCCGGCACTACCGTAACAGGAAGTGCCTGCGGCCGCGCCCAGTCCAGCACCGCGGGCAGCAGCACGGTGTCGTCCTGCTCGCCATGCACCACCAGGGTTTTGAGGTGGGCGGCCGCATCAATCGGCGCGGCCGGGGCCCGGCTGACGCTGGTGCCGACCAGCACGAGTTTTTCGATGCGGCGACCGGGGTTCAGGCGCTCAAAGGCATGCGTGGTCACGTAAGCACCAAACGAAAAGCCGGCCAGCGCCAGGGCCTGTTGACCCTCTCGCGCCGGCGCCGAAGCGTCCTGAGTGGCGCCGGCCGGCGCCACGTGCTGCACCACCGCCAGCAAATCTTCCAGCTCGCCCCGGCCTTCGTCGTGGCTGCCAACGCTGCCGCCCACGCCGCGAAAGTTGAAGCGCACGGCCGTCCAGCCGCACTGGACAAAGGCCCGCGCCAGCGTCTGCACCACCTTGTTGTCCATGGTGCCGCCAAACAGCGGATGCGGATGGGCAATGACGGCGACGCCGCGAGAGGCGCCGGCCGGCAGATCCAGCGCGATCTCGAGCGCGCCCGCCGGGCCTTGAATGCTTGATTTCCGGGTTTGGGAGTTCACAAAGACACTTTCCGCAAAAATGAAGCGCTATTAAAAATATAGCTGCTTGCGCCCGCCAGTTCCGGGCCAGAGACCAAAACCATGTAATTTCTCCGGCGCACGAGGCGCCGCTGGCTGAGCGCGACGGCGGGACCTGAAATGCCCACCCGCATCGCCATCGAACCGACCTAACGTCCCAGATGGGCCGGCGTCAGCAAACGCTCCACCACCTGCCCGTTCTTGAGGTGGGACTCGACGATCTCGTCGATATCGTGCGCGTCGATATAGGTGTACCAGACCGCTTCGGGGTAGACCACGGCCACAGGCCCGCCGGCGCAGCGGTCCAGGCAGCCGGCCTTGTTGACCCGCACCTGGCCCGGCCCGGCCAGTCCGGCGGCCTTGACCTGCGATTTGCAACGCTCAAAGGCTTCCTGCGCGTGGTGGTCGGCACAGCAGGCTTCACCGTTGCTGCGCTGGTTCAGGCAAAAGAAGATATGACGTTCGTAGTAAGACGACTTGGCGGGATGCGCCGCTGGGGCAGGGCTGGCTGGGGCAGCGTCCTGGGGATGGGATGGGGTCATGGCATTGATTTTACTTTTCAGCCACGGGACCGCGTTCGCGCCCGGAAAGGCGCACCAGCATATACAGCAATGCCGCGTAGGGCCAAAGCCAGCCCAGCCACTGCGCCAGGCCATAGAAATGGATAAAGCGGCCCTGCTCCCAGGTTTGCAGCGTCTGGGCGAAGTAGGCACTGGCGGGCGCCTGGTTCAGCAGTCCCAGATGAATCGCCAGCGCCAGCAGCGTCAGCGCCGCCGCGCCGCGCCGCGGCACCGCCAGCAACGCCAGGGCGAGCACCGCCGTCAGCCCCAGCCCCACCTGCACCGGCACGTCCAGCCAGGCCCAGGCATGCTGGGGCCCGTAGCTGAGGGCGGCGGACAGGGCCGAGGTCGCAATGCCGACCGCGATCACCACCGCCGAGAAAGCCGCGCGCTGCCCCAGCGTGCGAATCACGCAGTAGCCCAACAGGCAGGGAATCAGCGCGCCCAGGGTGACGCACATGAGTTCGGCCATGGGCACCAGCGGCTGAAGCTCCACCTCACGCACCGGCAACCACTCCAGAAATGGCGTGTCGGCCAGGGCGTCGGCCAGCGCCGACTCCAGCCGCTCGAAGACCTGGCCCAGACCCATGGGCACCGCAGCGGGAAACAGCAGCGCCGGCGGCCACAGCAACAGCAGCACCAGCGCGCCGCGGGCATCCGGGGCAAACCAGTAGGCCCTCAAACGGCTCCAGCGATCGACCACGCCGGCCTTCTCCAGCCCCCAGGCACAACAGGCGCCCAGCCAGGCTCCCAGCGCGTTGAATACAACGTCGACGTTGGAAGCAACGCGCGAAAGCTGGTAGCCCTGCAAGGTTTCCATGAGCAACGAGAGCAGTGCGGCACTGAGCGCGGCTACGGTGACGGCCCAACGTACCCGGCGGGTGCGCAGCGCCGACAGCACGAGCAAAAAACCCAGCGGCGCATAACCCACCAGATTGATGCCGATATCGAACCACGTCCAATACTTTGGCCATGGCGCCGTCAAATACTTCAGCGGGAAAATGCCCTGATTCCGCCAATCCGTAAACGGATACAGGCTGGCATAAATGATCAGGCAAATATAGGCCAGCGCCAGCGGCCAGGCTATCGTGCGATGCGCACCGGACGCCCTAGCGGAAGGAGAAGCAGGCAGGACCATGACGCTTGCGTCGCGACGCGGGCGGCTTAACCCTGCCAGGGTTTGACCACCACCAGAATCACGATGGCCAGCAGCAGCAGCACCGGGATCTCATTGAACCAGCGCAACCAGACATGGCTGCGGGTGTTGCGGTTGGCCACAAACTTGGCCAGCAGCCGGCCGCACGCGTGGTGGTAGCCGATGACCAGCACCACGGCCGCCAGCTTGGCATGCATCCAGCCATTGCCCGGCCCGCGCCCGATGCCGTAGCCCAGGTACAGCCACAGGCCGAAGCCCAGGGCGGGCACCGCCAGCATCGTGGAAAAGCGCAGCAGCTTGCGCGCCATCAGGATCAGCCGCTCGCGTTCGGCCACGCTGGCCGGCGGCACCATGGCCAGGTTCACGAAGATGCGCGGCAGGTAAAAAAGCCCGGCAAACCAGCTGGCAATGAAAACAATGTGGAGTGATTTGACCCAGAGCATGCGGGGAGTGTAGAGGAGGAGTGCGGCGCCACGTTCGCTCAAAAAAAACCCGGTTGGCGCGAATGGCCAGCCGGGCTGGTAAGCCTTTTTGCTGTCACACGCAAAGGCCCCGCTCAGGGAGGAAAAGCGGGATGCAGTCATCCAACGACAACTGCATTGGTTAATTCTAGCAAGCTGATCCGACGAACCACGGATCAAACCCAACTTGTCATTGAACTGCCATCCAATCTACTTATCACATTGTTACAATAAGTGGCCATCGTTAGATTGGCGCCATGCAACCGTGCTTTCCAGAGGAATCCTGATATGAAATCAAATAATTTGAAACTTCTCGGAACAGCGGTCTTGACCGTCGTTCTTTCATCCTCCCTTGCCTATGCACAACCAGCGCCCGCTGCTGCCGGCGCCGGTGCGGGTGGCGGCGGTGCTGCTGCAGGTGGAACTGGCGCCGCCGCCGGAGGCGCTGCGGCCGGGGGGGCAGCCGCTGGAGGCGCTGCCGCAGCAGGTGCGGCAGTTGGCGTCGCTGGGATTTCAACCGCCGCCGTGATTGGTGGCATAGCGCTTGCCGGCGCTGTCGCAGCTGGTGTCAGTGGCGGTGGCGGTAATTCATCCACCACAGGTACAACCGGTACAACCGGTACAACACGCTGACCAAAGCATAAGGGGCAAACCCAAGGTCGGGCCTGAACGCCTGACTCGTTGGGTTCACACCCCGCACTTGGTAGTCAGCAACCAGAAGTATTTGCCACTTGGGCGACCATTTTGGTCGCCTTCCCCTTCCTAATTCATTTGAATGTGGACTCGCCAGCGGGCCCATCGGGGAAAACTGGGGCTTGTTTTAATAAGCCCCATTCGCCCCTTTCTTGCCTAACGGCCCAAGGCCGCCCTCCTTCACCCCTTACACGAACGACCTGACGTCCATGTTGCCGGAATTTCTGGATGCCTAAATTGTTCGTATCGTCGATGCGCCGGCTGCTGTTGCTGGCAGTTTGTTGTTGGGCGCTGTCTGCCTGCTCATCGCGCATTGACGCCATGACGCAGACGGCAAAGGCGTTCTTTCAAGGCGACGCGGATGCCTCCGCCACCGCGGCACTCAACCCCTCGATACGTTATCTCAGGGTCAAGGTTAATGATGACCGCGTGATCTTGTTGGCACTCGGCTATATCGATGCGGACCCCTTGGGCCCTGTCGAAGTCTGGTACAGCAGCAAAGGTGAAGTCTTGCGTTTGCAAAATGGGCATCTCGTCGGTCTGACCGGCTCCGACATTGAATGGCGACAGGTTCGCCTCTCCACCATGCCGTCCTGGCCCGCCGACACCGCTTCGGCAAGCGCTTACTCACGCGTTCGCGATGTGATGCCTGGCTACCGTTTTGGCATCGTTGATCACTTGCTGATGCGTTCGATCGATGCGCCCCGCCGATCCAATCTGGTCGCATTGGCGCCTCAAAATTTGCGCTGGTTTGAAGAGCACGAAGGCAATGAGGCCCTTCCAGCCGCGCGCTTTGCCCTCTCGAAAACGCACCAGACGGAAACCGTTGTCTACGGCGAACAATGCATTTCTCCGGCCTTGTGTCTGAGCTGGCAGCACTGGCCGCCAGCGGCCTCCACGCCATGACAGCACGGCCGCCCCGAATTCCGCACCGTTCAGCAACAGCGCTTCGACTCCAGCCAGGCCTGATCAATAGCGCCATCCTGCTGATGCTGGGCATGGCCCATCCGGCCGCTGCCGTTGCCTCTGACAAAGTGTCCGTGCCGGCAACCAATGTTCAGGCAGGCGCCCATCTGCCCGTCAGCGCAGAACGTTTAAGCGACTGGCTGCAACGTCAGCCCCCGGCAGACAATGCCTATCTGCCAGGGCTGAGCTGGCGGGTGCCCGGGGAAGTACCCACGCAAGCCGCCATGAAAAGCGCGCTGCGGGCGCACCTTGCCGGGTCCGAGTGGACTTTTCGCGCTGACGTGGCGGCACGCCAGCGCCTGTCCGAGTGGATAAGCCGCCTTCCCGTCACAGGGCGGGTTCCGGTCGCCGTCGCCGATGCGCGCTGGCTGGAGACACATCCGGCGCAAAACCCGGTGCTGGCACCCGACCATCGGGTGGTCGTGCCTTCGCGGCCTGCCTCGGTCACCGTCGTTACCAGTGACGGCTACCTGTGCGCCGTACCCCATGCGCCGGGTTACGAGGCCCGCGCTTATGTGGCAGCCTGCAAGCCCCCATCCAGTGCTGGTCGCGTCGACCGGGTCTGGATGGCCCAGCCCGATGGTCATGTTCAGAGCTTCGGCATTGCCAGCTGGAATGCCCAGGCCCAAGGCGAGCCAGCCCCTGGCGCCTGGATATGGGCGCCAGCCCAAGGGGCTGCTTGGTCGGATGAATTCTCCCAAAGCCTGATCGGGTTTCTGGCCACCCAAGGCCCGTCTGGCGAAGACACCACTGCGAGCGCTCACGCGCGACAGGTGGCGGCGCCCACCGGGCCGGCAACACCGCTGCGCGATCCCGTGATCACCGGCAATGACTGGGGCGGTATTGGCCTGCTGCAAACCCCCACGGCACGCATGGCCAAGACCGGCGAACTGTCCATCAGTTTCAGCCGGGCTTACCCCTACTCGCGTACCAATGTCACCCTCCAGCCGCTGGACTGGATGGAGCTGAGCTATCGCTATACATCGATCAGTGGCACACGCTATGGCCCGCAAAGCCTGAGTGGCGACCAGAGCGGCAAGGACAAAAGCGTTGACCTGAAAGTTCGCCTGCGGAAAGAATCGGCCTTGTTGCCAGCGATTTCTGTTGGGGCGCGTGACATTGGTGGCACGGGGCTTTTTTCTGGCGAGTACCTGGTGGCCAACAAAAGAGCCGGCAATTTCGACTGGAGCCTGGGCCTGGGCTGGGGATCGCTGGGCTCCAGAGGCTCACTGGGAAATCCCCTGGGGCTGATCTCCAGCAAGTTCAACACCCGCAGCGCCAATTCCGCCGATGTGGCGAATGCGGGGGGGTTGGGCTTTAATAAATTTTTCCGTGGCCGCACATCGCTTTTTGGCGGTGTCCAGGTGCAGACGGCTTGGGATCCGCTGATTTTGAAAATGGAGTATGACGGCAACGACTACCGATACGACAGTCCATTTACCGTCGCCCAACCCAAATCCCCTTTCAACTTTGGCGCGGTTTACCGTTACTCCCCCTCCGTTGATCTGACTTTTGGCGTTCAGCGCGGGAATGTCGCCACGCTGGGCGTGGCTTTTCATCTACCTCTCGACCGCCTGTCAACACCCAAGATCAGCGATCCGGTATTGCCGCGCTTTGTGGCAGAGCGTCCGGCCACTGCGAATTGGTCGACGACCGCCCAAGACCTGAGCGCACAGACGGGCTGGCGAGTGTCGGAAATTCAAAAGCTGGGGTCGGTATTACAGGTCGAGTTTGAGGATGCCGATGCCGTCTACTGGCGCGAAATGATAGAGCGCGCCACGGCCATTTTGCATCGCGATGCACCGGCCGATGTGAATGAGTTTCGCTTCATTTATATGGGCCGCGGCATGGCCCTGGCCAATCACACGGTGAACCGGGAACGCTGGGCCAAACCCAAGTCACAACCTCTGCCACTCAGTGAGGTGCCCACTCAAAACTACCGGCAAGCTCAGCCGGCGTCCACACCAACTCTTGCTGGTACGGCAACTCCTGCCGGTACGCCTGCACCTGCGGTCAAGCCCACGGCAAACTCCGCCAGCGTATTTCGGTCCAGCGATCTCCCCCTATCGGGTGACATTGGCTTCGGGCTCAAGCAAAGCCTGGGCGGCCCCGACGGTTTTATTTTGTACCAGGTCAGCGTTGAAGGCCGTTCGGAATGGCGCTTGTCGCAACACAGCTGGCTGTCGGGTTCGTTAAATTTCCGTGCCTTGGACAACTACAACAAATTCCGTTTCACGGCCGACAGCCAGCTGCCGCGCGTGCGTACCTTTGTGCGCGAATACCTCACCACCTCACGCGTCACCATGCCCAATCTGCAGCTCACCCATGCCGGGCAGCTCAGTTCAAACCAGTACTTCAGTATTTATGGGGGTTACCTGGAGAGCATGTATGCCGGCGTGGGCGGCGAATGGCTTTACCGGCCTTTTGCCGGGCCGGTGGCGCTGGGCGTTGATATCAACAGCGTCAGGCAGCGCAATTTCGACCAGAAACTGGGCCTGCGGGACTACCGGGCCCTCACCGGGCATGCCACGGCCTATATTGAAACCGGCTGGAATGACGTGATCGCCAAGGTCAGCGTGGGCCAGTACCTGGCCAAGGACAAGGGTGTCACGCTCGACTTGAGCCGGCGCTTTTCAAACGGCGTGGTGTTTGGCGCCTTTGCCACCAAAACCAATGTGTCGGCGGCCCAGTTTGGCGAAGGCAGCTTCGACAAGGGCATTTACTTCAGCATTCCGCTGAGCGCCATGTTCACCCGGTCTACGCCTGACGTGGGTGTGTTTACCTGGGACCCCCTGGTCCGCGACGGCGGCGCCAAACTCAACCGCGCCTACCCCTTGTACGACATGACCAAGGTCCGCGATCCGCGCGCGCTGGCCATGGAACCACCGGCAGGGCCCTGATCAGGCCCAAGGGAATCGGCGCGATGGGATCGGCGGCTCTCGGCCCGCCAGATGATCCCAACCCGTGGGCGTCATCGCGAAGCCACAGGCTGTGGCGATCCACGGCTCCGGCTTGGTAAAGGGGAATGGATTGCAGCGCTGCGCTCGCAATGACGAAGTTGGGACGCCTCGCAATGACGGGGCATGATCACGCTACAAAATAAATAGCAATCTGCGCACAATCCCTATAGGCTAAGGGCACTTTTCATTCATTGCTTGGGGCATAGCCATTCGGGTTCCCGCTCTGCCAGCGCCACGCATCGGCGCACATCTCCGCCAGCGAATGCGTGGCGCGCCAACCCAGCAGGCTTTGCGCCAGCGACGCGTCGGCGTAGCACTGCGCCACATCCCCGGCGCGGCGCGGGGCCAACTGGTAGGGCACGGGCCGGCCGCTGGCCTGCTCGAAGGCACGCACCACGTCCAACACACTGTGGCCCTGGCCAGTGCCCAAGTTCACGGTGAAGCTTTCACCCCTCCCCAGCAGCGCCTGCAGCGCCGCCACATGGCCGGCCGCCAGGTCCTGCACATGGATGTAGTCGCGCACGCCCGTGCCGTCTGGCGTGGCGTAGTCGTTGCCGTACACATTGAGGTGCGGCCGCTTGCCCACGGCCACCTGCGCCACATAAGGCATCAGGTTGTTGGGCGGGCCGGCCGGGTCTTCGCCGATCTGACCGCTGGGGTGCGCGCCCACCGGGTTGAAGTAGCGCAGCACACCCAGGCGCCACAACGGGTCGGCAACACCCATCGCCGCCAGCATGTCCTCAATCACCAGCTTGGTATGGCCATAGGGGTTGGTGTGCTGGCGCGGAAAATCTTCCGTGATCGGCACCGAGGCCGGGTCGCCGTAAACCGTGGCGCTGCTGGAAAACACCAGGGTCTGGCAACCCGCCGCCTGCATCGCCTCCAGCAGACTCACCGCGCCGCCAATATTGTTGCGGTAGTATTTCAGGGGCTGCGCCACGCTCTCGCCCACCGCCTTGTCGCCGGCAAAGTGCATCACCCCGGCGACCCGATGGCGGCGCAGCACGTCTTGGACCCATGGCGTGTCGAGCACATCGCCCCGCTCACAGGCCAAGGCTTGGCCGGTGATCCGCTGCAGGCGCTGCAGCACCGCCGGATGGCTGTTGGAGAAGTTGTCCAGGATCACGGGCGTAAACCCCGCCTGGATGAGCGCCACACAGGTGTGGCTGCCGATATAGCCGGCGCCGCCAGTTAAAAGTATGTTCATGGTGATGAATGGTCAACAAATGCATTGGCGTCGGCGTCACGCCCCAACACCCAGGCCGCATACGGCCGAACATAAGCATGCACGAGCGGGCTTTGCCCGGCATCTGCCAGCGGCAGCCATTGCCAGGCACTGTGTTGCTCACCTATGGGCAGCCTGAGAAGCGCCACATCGGCCCACGACAGCGGCCACCAGTACGGCAGGTTCACGTAGTGGGTCGGCACGCTGGGGCTGAAGGCGCTGTCGGGGTAGAAATGATCCCATGCGCCCATCAATCGGGCTTGAGCCCATGCCCGTTCGCACAGCTCTGGCGCCAGGCCCAACTCACCGCACGCCACGCGCCGCAGGGCCTGGGCCAGTACTTCATTCTTGCGGATGCGCCCACCCGGGGTAAACCACCAGCCCTGCGCCGGGGCATTGATGCGCCGGCCCAGCAACAGTTCGCCGTCAGGGTTGGTAAGCACCCAATCGACCGACACCAGCGGCAACGCCGCCACGCCCGCCGCAAATTCGCGCGCAGGCAAAACATTCACGGCCGCACCGCCGGCAATCGGGCCCGAGGTCATGACGCCGTAGCCGCCCTGCTCGCGCCGCGTTGCTGCAAAAAGGCAGAAAACTCACTATCCAGCTCGGGGTGGCGCAAGGCAAAGTCCACCGTCGCCTTCAGGTAGCCCAGCTTGCTGCCGCAGTCGTAACGCACGCCTTCATACAGGTAGGCCATCACAGGGTTTTCCTGCAACAGCGCCTGGATGCCGTCAGTGAGCTGAATCCGCCGCCTGAGCCGGGGCGCAGGTTGCGGAGCTTGTCAAAAATACAACCGTCCAGCACATAACGGCCCACCACACCCAAGTCAGAGGGCGCTTCTTCGGGAGACGGCTTTTCCACGATGCCGCTGATGGCGAAGGCGTGCCCCTGGCTGCACTGGCGGGCCGCGTCACCGGCCACCACGCCATAGGAGCGGGTTTGCGCAGGCTGAATACGTTCCACCGCCACCACGCTGACTTGTTGTTGCTCATAAATCTGGAGCATCTGACGCAGCACTGGCGTAGGCGCATCCAGAAAATCGTCGGCCAACAGCACGGCAAAGGGCTCATCGCCCACCACACTTTGGGCGCACAGCACCGCGTGGCCCAAGCCCAGCGCCTCCGGCTGGCGCACGTAGATGCAGCTAACGTGCGCAGGCTTGATTTGCTGCACAAGTTGCAGCAGCTCGTTCTTTTGGCGCTTGGCCAGCAGGCTCTCCAGCTCCCAGGAGCGATCGAAGTGGTCTTCAATCGCACGCTTGCTCTGGCTGGTGACAAAGATCATCTCAGTGATGCCTGCGGCGGCCGCCTCTTCCACCGCATACTGAATAAGCGGCTTGTCCACGATAGGCAGCATTTCCTTGGGGCTAGCCTTGGTGGCGGGCAAGAAACGGGTACCCAGGCCAGCGACCGGAAACACCGCCTTGGTGACTTTTCGAGTACTCATATGCTGTTGCTCCTGGCAAGGAAAGGGAGTGGAAAAATGGAAAACCGGAGCAACAAAACGTCAGGTTATGCCACCCCAACCCGATCTACATGACGCGCCTTAATAAGCATTTTTGTGCACAAAACCCTTGAACACCGTGGCCAGGATGATCTTCAGGTCCAGCCATAGTGACAGGTTTTCTATATAGTGCAGGTCGTATTCCACGCGCTTTTGCATCTTGTCCAGCGTGTCGGTCTCGCCGCGAAAACCATTGATCTGGGCCCAGCCGGTGATGCCGGGCTTGACCTTGTGGCGCAGCATATAGCCGGGCACCAGTTCCTTGTAGTGCTCGTTGTGCACCACCGCGTGCGGCCGGGGGCCGACGATGGACATGCGGCCCTGCAGCACGTTGAAAAACTGCGGCAGCTCGTCCAGGCTGGTGCGGCGCAGGAAGGCGCCCAGCGGGGTAATGCGCGCATCGTTTTTGCGGGCCTGGGTCACCTGGAAATCCTTCTCCTGATGCACCACCATGCTGCGGAACTTGTAGACCCAGATTTCCTCGCCGTTCCAGCCATGGCGGCGCTGCCGGTACAGCACCGGCCCCCTGGACGTGAGCTTGATGGCCAGCGCAATGCCCAGCATCAGCGGGCTGATCAGCAGCAAGATGAACAAGGCCAGTACATAGTCCTGCACCGCCTTAATCAGCCGCGTGCTGCCCGTGATCGGCGAGGCCGACAAGTCGAGCATGGGGATGCCCACCACCTCGCTGATGCCATGGTTGATGAGCGTGAGCGCAAACATGTCTGGGACCAGGCGGATGTTGGCCGTGCTGTGGCGCAACGCCTCCAGCGCAGTGCGAATGCCCTGCTCGTCGCTGAGCGGCAGGCATAGCCACACCTCATCCACGTGCCGCTTACCCTGCGGCGCCGCGATGAAGGGCACAAGCCCTTCGGGCGGCAGCGTGGCCACCACACGCAGGCCGCTCCAGGCCGACTGCGCCAGCGCCTCCTGCACCCGTTGGCTGACTTGGCCCGCGCCGACGATCACCGCCGTCTTGAAGTTGTAGCCCTGCCGGCGCAGCCAGTGCAGCCCGCCATACACCGCCAGCCGCTGCAGGCTCAGCACCCCCAGCGTGCCCAGGACCCAGCCCACAAACCAGACGCGCGACAGGTCTGACGAAGACTTGGCGAGAAACAGCCAGACCACAATGATCAGCGCCGCGCCCAGCCAGCCCAGCACCACCGAGCGCAACATCAGCCCCAGCTCATTCACCCGCCAAGAGCGGTAAATGCGGCGTGAGAACACCATCAGCATGAGCGAGGCCGCCAGCACCACCAGCTTGTAAAGCGCCGGAATGTCGGCATGCACGGCCGTGCCGTGATACCACAGGTAAGCCGCCAGGCCGCAGCCCCAGATGATCAGCGCATCCAGCGCCATGGCCACATAGCGGATAACGGGCGACGACAGTCTTATCGGCGAGCGAAGCATAGAGACACCATGTTGATTAATCCCACACCAGCCAGGGTACCGGCCAAGTCAATACCCACATCCAGCCAGCGCGGGTGCCGGTCAATGGCCAGAAATTGCAGCCCCTCGGTCAGCAACGCCAGCGCCAGCGCGGCCAGCACAATGCGCGCCGCCGGCCAGGCCAGAGGGCGAGCTGCCAGCGCCATGGCCATGCCGGCAAACAAACCAAAATGCGCAAGTGAAGACACCCATGACGGTGCATGCAGGGCCTGCACAGCGCCGCTGCGCCAGGCACCTGGCATCTGGGTGCCCACCAGCAGCGCCAGCAATTGCAGGCCAATCAACGCCCGCGAAACTCGGTGTGTCATGTGAAGACCTTTCTGTTTATCAATTATTTTTAAGGGTCTAGGCCACTAAGGCAGACTCAAACCGCCGCAGAACCGGGCTACGGTTTATGTGTTAAATGGATTGCAGCGCTTCGCTCTCAATGACAACCGGGGCCCGCAATGACAAGAAACTCTGTCATCCCGGGCTAGACCCGAGGTCCATCTGTCCGCAGTTAACCGCGCTATGAAACCGCCAACCGGTTGCTGATCGCTGCCTGGCTTGGGACGCTGTGGATTGCGGGTTAGGCTCGCAATGACAAAGAAAAAATGAAGGCGCTTCAAAAGCGAGCTGAGCAGTTACAAATTACAAGTTTTTTAGGCCTATAGCTCCCGTTCATCATTCGCAAGCAGCTATCAAATTCATAGTAATTTATTCTCTAGCCCATCCACAAACCAGTCCAGCACGATGTCGATTGGCGTTATGGCGCAGAGTCTGCACCGCCTGTTGCACGCGCGCTGCGCTTCGTTGGCAGGACTAGTTCAGCAGTAGCCGCAGCTTCTCTTTGGCTAGCAGCCAGGCAAACTTCGAGTTGGTCGTGAGATAGCGCTTCCACATCCGGCCGGGTTCCTGCATGACACGGTACAGCCATTCCAGACCGTACTTCTGCATCCACACAGGTGCGCGTTTTACCTTGCCCGCGACCACATCAAAAGTGCCACCCACCCCCATCACAAAATTGACACCCAACTGATCGCGCCAACGGTTGATGAAGTTTTCTTTCTTGGGCGAGGTAATGGCCACAAACAGCAGCTGGGCACCAGAGGCGCGAATCTTCTCAACCATGGCCGATTCGTCATCCCAAAAGTAGCCGTGGTGATAGCCGGCAATTTTCAGCTTGGGGTACAGCGCTTGCGCCTTGCTGGCGGCAGAAGCCACCACATCATTTTGGGCGCCCAAGAGAAAAACCGAAAAATCGTTACGGGCACTCATGACCAACAGCTCGTGAAACAGATCAACGCCCGCTACCCGCTCAGGCACCGAATGGCCCAGAAGGCGGGCGCCCAGTACCACGCCCATGCCATCAATGTTGATGATGTCGCAGGATTGGACAGACTCTTTCAGCTGGGCATCGCTGCGCATGTTGACCAGCTTGGCGACATTCACCACTACATGCTGGGTGAAGCGGCCTGCGGCTACGGCACTACGGACAATCTCGACGGTTTCGTCCATGCTGCCCACATCCATCGGGCAACCCAATACTTCAATTCTCGTCATGATCAAACTCAGCGCGATAGCGGTTGTAAAAAGCCAGTGAGCCGTAAGCCCAAGCCTGGGTCCAGCGGGTGTAGTTAATGCGGTTAGTTAGCCAGCGGGTCTTTTGGTAAATGAACTGGCCCTTGCCCGGCAGGTAAAGCAAATCAATAGCGCGCCGCACCACCTTGTCGCACAGCTGCAAATCAGCCGTTGTGCCACCCACCTTAAGCAAGGTGAATACGGCCTGGGCAAAGCTGTGCATATCAATCGGGTGGAGCGCCTTGTTGTAGTACTTTGCCGTGCCATCCTCGGTAAAAAAAGTGTTCACGTAGTAGGCATACCCCAGTCGAATACAAGCATCGAACTCGTTGGTGCCGGTGGCATCACGTAGCATGCACAAGGCTTCGAGGTTGTAGCCCGTATGAAAACCGTCGATGAACTGATGATGATGAAGCGGACCATACACCCAAGACCCATCGGCAGCCTGCTCCTGCACCGATTGGCGGGCCACACGCAGCGCCTGTGCAACCATTGATTCATCCCCCAACTGCTTACCAGCAAACGCACACCATGCGGCACCCCACAAGCTGGCGTTATGCACAAAGGCCTTTTCCCCAGGGATATAGGCATAAAAACTGCGCCCATCCGCCTCGGTGGACAGATGCACGGCAATAAAGCGGGCGGCATCCAATGCGACATCGATCAAGGCCTGATCGGCAGTTATCTCCCCTAGTTCATAGAGCGCACGGGCTACGTAGCAGGTGGTGATGATGTTCGGCTTGCCCGCTGGCACGTAAAAAGCCCGTGCCTGCCAGTCAAAGTGATAGCCCCAGCAACTGTGTACCCACTCTTGGCGGTTACTGCGCTGGATCAGAAGCCAATCAGCCAGCTCACGTGCCTCCTGCAGATAGCGCACGTCCCTAGTGCGTCGGTAATCCTGCAGCAGACCAGAAATGAACAAGCCAACGCCCTTCGGATTGCGCATCTTCGGCACGTGCAACAGCGGGCGCAGGTTGATGGGCGAACGCTTGCCCAACTGCAACCAGGCCAGACGCACCCATTGATTGCGGTAAAGCGGCGTGGCCTGCAGAAACTTACTATTAAGCAGGTCAAAAGGGTCGTAGCCAGCAAACTCCACGGCCCGAATGGAGCCCAGAAGCCGTGCATTGAGTTCTATAAGCCGGTCCATACAGCGTGGCTTCATCCGGCCGCGAGTACAGCGGCGTCAACCGTCATCGGCATCCCCAAGGCAAGCGACTCCACAGCCATCACGGTGGCCAGGCTGGTCGCTATCAGGCAATCGTAGCTTACGCACGGTTTGCCAGTCTTAAGCCCCTCCAGCCAGGCGCTGATCATGCTTTTTTGGCCCTTGTCCTGCACACCCAGCTTGTTGCGCTTGGCATCGCTCCCGCCGCCGAAAAGTGCGACTTCTTTAAAGTCATGAATCTGCGCAGAGCGTCCACCACCAAAGACCTCGATGAACTCCTTGGCCATGGCCTTGGAGCCATCAGCAGTGTAGGTAATGTTTGCCACACTGCCGTTATGGAAGGTCAGCGTCAGGCACAGGTTGTCATTCAGCACCGCTGACTTTTCAGCCTTGCTGGAACCCACTGAGTAGACGGTTTTCACGTTGCTGCCAACCAGTGCGGCAGCTAGGTCGATAAAGTGGCAGCCCTCACCAACCATTCGCCCTCCTCCCAGCTGCGGGTCTTGAATCCAGTGATTGGCCGGAATCGCGCCGGCGTTAATGCGGATATTCACCACAAGCGGGCTTTTTACCGCCGCGAAATGCTCAGTGACTAGCCGAGTTGCTGGTGCAAAGCGGCGGTTGAAACCGACCATTACCTGGGCTTTGCCACAACGGCTATAAGCGTCGTGAACTTCACTCAGTTCGGCCACCGACATAGCCAGCGGCTTTTCTACATAAACATGCTTGCCGGCATTCAGGGCATCACACACGCCCACTGCATGGGTGTCGTGGCGGGTTGTTATGACGATTGCGTCGGTATCGCCCCGCAGCAACTCGGCATAACTACCCGCACAAAAGGCAAACCCAAACTGTTTAGCCACGCCTTGGGCGGAGCGGCCGCTGGCCGTGACCAGCCCGGTAAAGGTTACCTGCTTGCTAGCCTGCATAGGCGGCAACAAACTGGCCGTGGCATAGTTGCCAGCACCATAAAAAGACAGCTTGACCTTGTCATCTGCAACAACTGCCGGCTTGACGCTGATGCGCGAAGAGTCGTCTGCATTGAACGGCGCAGGGTTGTACTGCAGCAAAATGCCCAGATAGGGTTCGGTCTTCTTGCCTTCTATCAGCTGGTAGGCACTGGCGGCCTCCTCCACCGCAAAACGGTGCGTAATCAAACTCTTGACATCCAGCTTACCCTGGGACACTAGGGTTAGAAACGTTTCCATGTTGCGCTGCTCGGTGAAGCGCACATATCCATAGGGATAATCATTTCCCCCCTCTTCATAAAAAGGATCGTAGCGGCCGGGCCCGTAGGAGCGGGAAATGACAACGCGGATTTCCTTTTTGAAGTAATCTTCGCGCGGAATATCCATTCGTACCGCACCGACAACTACCACCCGGCCTTTTTCACGGGTAACGGCGCCGCACATTTCAATGACTGCATTACTGGACGTACCTGCGCAGATCAGCACGCCATCCACTCCATGCCCAGCGGTCAGCGCATTACAAATACCTGCCACGTCACCACTTGACGGAACACCGACAGCACCATAACCCTCGGCACGGGTAACCAGCGCCGCATCAAGGTCGGTGCCGATCACGCTGCAACCATTGGCCTTTAGCAGCTGCACAGCAATCTGCCCAAGCAGGCCAAGACCTACAACCAGGAAGGTTTCACCCAACAGCGGTTCAGCCAGGCGCACGCCCTGTAGGGCAATCGCACCCACGGTAGTGAACGCAGCTTCTTCGTCAGTAACGTTACCGGGGATCTTGACCACAAGATTTTTTGGTATGGCGACGAACTCTGCATGGTTAGCGTAGTCCGCCCCACCACAAGCAACCCGGTCACCGGGCTGGATCCCTTCAACCAGACCGCCGGCCGCAACCACTGTGCCGGCACAGCTATAACCCAACGGGGAGGGAGAATCGAGCCGTGAGTTGACTGTCTGCAAAGTCTTCTTCAGGCCTTCAGTCTTGATCTTGCCGATGACCTGCATAACCAGATCCGGCCGTGCCTTGGCTTTTTGCAGCAGGCTCTTCTTGCCCATGTCGATCTTGGTCTTTTCAGTACCGGCGCTGATCACCGAGGCGCTGTTGCGCACCAAAATAAACTTATGGTTGAGTGCGGGCACGGGCACGTCATTGATTTCAATAACGCCGGTGCGGAGGGTCTGGGTAACTTGTTTCATGCAATACGCCCTTTAAAGTTGTGATTTCTGAGCCATTGCTCGACCGTTAACAGTTGCCAGATGCGTTGGGCGTTGTCTTCGTGGCCAGAGCGGTCTCTTTCGACCAGTTGCTTAAGATAATCACGCTGCAGCAGTCCGCGCCCCGCCAGTCCATGGTCACTAAGAACATAGTCGTCCACCATGTCACGCAACTCACCCTTGATCCATGCGCGAATAGGAAGCGTAAAAGACGACTTGGGCCGATAAATCACATCCTTTGGCAACCATCGCTCAGCCACCTTTTTCAAAATGTACTTCTGTGTATTGCCCTTGATCTTCATTGACCCAGGAATGCGCATTGCCAGTGCAGCAACCTCTTTATCAATGAAAGGAACTCGCACCTCGGTAGACGCGGCCATGCTGGCGCGATCGGTGTACGCCAAGTTGAGCGAAGGCATGAAATGCTGCGTATCCGTAAAACACATACGGTTTATTAAATCATCAGCAAACGCGCCGCTGAAAATGGTCTCATGTTCAGCGCGAAAACGCTCATAAATCGCTGCGCCACCATCGCAAACCAAACGCGAAAACTCATCCTTGCTGTAGTAGGTGTAGCTGCCCATGAAGGCATCGTTGTGAGACCGTTCAGCAAAGCTCGTGAATCGTCTAGCCCAGCGGCTGAACACCAGGCCCTTGCCACGAAAACTGACAGGTAAAGCATTTACGACCGGGGCAATGATGCCCTTGCGAATTGCTGAGGGGATAGACCGGTAATGAGCGGCTAGTTTGTTAGCCAAATGCTTTCGGTAGCCGCCAAACAACTCATCAGCGCCCATACCGGACAACAATACCTTGATACCTTGACCCCTGGCGTGCTCACATATCAGCAAGGTAGCAATCGCTGCTGAATCCCCGATGGGCTCATCAAGCGAATGCACTATGCTGGGCAACAACTTCGCGACGTCCGGCTGCACTTCAATCATGTCGAGCTTGACGCCAAGATGGTCAGCGACGCGACGAGCATAGAAAGCGTCGTCCGCCATGCCCTCGGCCTTGCTATCCGCACCCCGGAACTTGATGGAATAGCAATTAACCTTGCCCAATTGCTTTGCGGCCATTGCCACAATCAGGCTTGAATCAAGGCCACCACTAAGAAAAGCGCTCACTGGTACATCGGCAACCAAATGCGACTGTACTGAATTCTCAAGCGTCGAATTCAACAACTCGACAGCTTCGTCCTCATTTGCCAGCAGGGGTTGCTGACACAAGCTATCGAGAGACCAAAAGCGATGCAACTTAGGTGGTTTGTCATCAACAAACTCAAGGTAATGACCTGGTTGAAGTTTATCAACCTCATTCCAAATGCATAGATTTTCGGGAACCCAACAATACAACAGGCTACTTAGAAGAGCATTATGATTTAACGTAAATTTCGAGCGATAAACCGACTCCAGCGCCTTTAACTCAGAAGCAAATGCGAGTCCACCATCAGATGTCTTGTAGTAGAAAACTGGTTTAATCCCAAACTGATCACGACAAACAAAATATTTCCCTGTCGAGTGCTCAAAAATGGCAAAAGCAAACATTCCTCTTAAGCGACTTAAACAGTTCACGCCCCAACGACGCCATGCCTCAAGGATTACCTCTGTATCGGATTCAGAAACAAAAACAACGCCATCAAGATCCTGCCGCAAACTGAGGAAATTATAAATTTCACCATTAAATGCAATTGTGTAACCGTCTTTAGAAAATGGTTGACTACTCCGAACATCAATATCAATAATCGAAAGGCGATGGTGTCCAAAGGACGATCTGTCATCCAAATTCGCCACCGCGGCCGAATCTGGGCCGCGGTGACCGATAGTCGAGCTCATCACACCTACATAGCGATGAGCGTCATCACCATGAACCACCCCTACGAAACCACACATTTATCGCTTCCTTCTAGCAAACGCTTAGAAATCACATAGAACAACTGATCATGAAAAACTGATCCACGACATTCGACGAGTTTTTGACCCGATACTATATTCATTCAAATTAAAGTTAAAACAACAAATAGCAAAAAGTCATTTGTCATTCAACTCAGAAATAATTACGCATGGGATAGACCTTCACAAGTCACTCAACATCAATCGGGGAAAAACCGAAACAATAGCTTTCTTATATACATCCAACGTATATTTATGCAAATATCTATTTCTAGCTAATTTTCCCATCTCTACAATCAAATCGGGATCGCCAAGCAGCAAGGACATAGCGTCAGCAAGTGACTTAGCCGACTTCCTATCCACGAGAATTCCTGTCTGCATATGCTCAACAATCTCGGGAATTGCCCCCTCTGGTGTGGATATAACCGGCAAGCCGGCAGACATAGCTTCAAGGATAGACAGCGGAAAACATTCATTAAACGTAGGCAGCACAAAAACCCTTGAACTATTTAGCACTTCACATTTGTCCCCTCCATAGAGGGCGCCAAGGATATCTACATTATTTTCAGAGTTGCAAGCAATCAGTTTTTCATCAATTCTTCTCAATATATCCTCGGTACCGCTACCAACGATAGCGCAACGAACGCCAGGAAAGGTCTTTGCAATCATTCCAATCGCATCTACGAATACCAATACACCCTTACTTTCAAATAAATTCGATAAGAAAATGAAATCGTATCGCTTTTCTGCTGATGGGGCTTGGATGTCCGGAACGCCATTGTTGATGATATGTGGAATTGCAGGATAAATTTTAGATATGTCTTCCGTCAGAACGGAGCTCAAATGAACAACCTCGCAATTTCGAAATATAAATGAATACAAAGCTTGCTTGCACTTAGATTTCGAAACAATGTCGTTGATTCCTTTGCCGTGAAGATGAATTATTCTTCTACTGACAAAAGCCTTTGCCAGTAATAAAATGATACTGTCCTTATAAAAGGCACCACCATGTGGCGATAGCGTAATATACACAGCACAAAATCTATGCCTAATAAGCGAAATCATTATCGAATTAAATAATCGACAAAACCCAAATAACTTCTTAACCGATGGCATCCCCAGTGAAGCCAACTCATCGGCCAACGATATATTGAATGAAACGACAGAAAAATGACCCTCTTCAGTTAATGCTTCCAATGCATATTTCGAAGCAAGCGAAGCACCATGAACTGGAGGTGGAAGTTGCGCGAGAAATAGAACCTTCATTTCATTTGCCTGACTTTAGCTATTGCACCAAATTTATAAGTAAGGGCAATCATCATTCCAATAGTCGTCCAAAAAATTCCAGAAAATAATGGCGTTTCAATGACAACATTAAATAATGAACTAAGAATAATAGACATTGTGCCAATGAAAATGCAATCAAAATCATCAGTTCTTTTTAAAATCTTAATTGCCGATCGGAATAGCTCGACAAAAAACCAGAAAAAAATAATGAAGCCGGCGGCTCCCAAACGAGCAAAAATGTATACCAACGCATTATGAACACTCAATGTATATGGTAGATACTCATCATCCGGGGACGACAATATTACGAACTGAACTTGAGGATCATTAACATCAAAAAGTGGGGTTCCGAAGCCGATGCCAAACAAGAAATTTTCACTGGCCGTTTTGGATATTGAATACACCCAAAACATGGCCCTCCAAATCGTATTGACGTCAACTACGTCGCCAAAAAGCTCATAACCAATAGAATAGAACTGCTGATATGTAGATTTCGCGAGAACGGCTATTGCCACCATCCCTACAAGAAAAACAGCAATACTCTTAATTGACAAAGCAGATTCTAAAATTCTCAAGAAATGATTTCGATAAGATACAAAATAAATAAATAGACACGCAATAAGAGCTGCCGTGACTTTGTTGTCGGGATATACAAAAACTGTTTTAAAAATTGCGCCAAGAACCAAAACAGAAAAGACAACTGACTTGTAATGTTTTAGACCTCGCAGGCCAACAACGGCAGCAAATGGTGGTGATAATTTATTTCCGAGAAAGATACTTGCAATCCCTAAAATTCTTTCGAAAATAAATGACCTCCTAAGCCGATGCTCCTCCAATTTTTCAAAAATATAGAATCCAAAAAATATACAAAAAAATGAATACACGAAAGGAAGCGTTCGGAACACCTCGTAGGGGTTTTTCGAAATATCTCTGACAGTCATCCCAATCACCTGGATAAAAATATACAACGTTAATATCGCAAGTGAGAACTGAAGTCGACTTTTGTTTATTGAGCCGTATATTTTTTTTACGTAGATTGGCGAAAGCAGGAATCCTACTATAGTGAAGAATTCATTCGCATATAGTGTTCTTTCTAAACCAATTACCACATGAAGTAGAAAATAAAAATAGAGTAAGGGAAACATCGGGTGAAACTTAGCAGGCTGCCGAAATGCTCACTGCGCTAGCGCAGCAGCTGACTTGAAGCGGTTTATTTTTGCGGTTCTTTTTCATATTTTGAGATGCCAGTGCTTTTTTGAGTTTTTGCTGTCGGTTTAAAGCGCTCCTGCCGCCGTTTTCGCCCCTCACTACGCCTACAGACGGATTTGTCCCAAGGTGCGCATACGCGTCAAGTTGTACGCGGCAATTGTCAGCACAAACATCTGATCGACCCGCTCAAGCCCGCGCACCATGACCTGCCGCATCCGGCCCACCGTTTTGGCCCAGCCAAAGCCCTGCTCAATCAGCTTTCTCTTTTGCTGCGAGACGGCGTAGCCCTCACTTTGGGCGATTGCATCGGGCACCGCCGAGCACCTGCCTGCTCAGGGCGACAACGCCAACTGCTTAGTCACTATGCCGCTTTTTCGGTATAGTAAGAATGATATTGCTAACTCAATAGCGCCGAGAGACAACAGAAGCTTAACAAGGTTTTCTTGTTTAATTTCTACAAATATATAACTAAGAATCGAAACCAATACGAGTCCAAAGAAATTTATTAGAAAATAAACTCTATCTTGCCTCGCCAGCAAAAGTCTTATATTAAAACCAATGCCGAGAGATGTTGCAATACATGTGAAGAACAAAGCAATCCAAAGCCAGTCCGTCATCTTGATTGGAAGATTATTTCTTACTGGAAATAAGTAAAATAAAAAGCATGCAACTATTGTTGAAATCGAAATCACTAACGTTGCTTTTCCTGCGAATTCCTGGCTTAGAAATTTCCGTGTATATACTTGAGAAATTACACGGAGACCACCCCAATATAAATTGAGAAGTTTAAAGTAAGTAAAAAGTTGCATCGTTTGTTCAATATTTCCGAATGTAGAAAATATTGCTACAGGTGCGCTTCGCTGCATTGCGTTAGATACAGGACCCATGCCCGAGGCAACGAGGGTGAAATATTTTTTACCGGACAATCGCCAGGCTTTAGGCGCTGCAGCTATATCCAAATATGAACAACAGATAAAATAGCTTATTAAATATATAGATGCAATGCCTGCTAAAAAAACAACAGCCGAACCTATCTTTAAATCTAGAGCATTTGATATATATACAAACAATATTGGCACGCTGGATTTTAGTGCACTCATTCCTGCAGCTAGCGTTGGCATTGCCTGTCCATATAACGCCGATTCCAATGAAATTCCGGAAAAGCTTGCTGCAAACATTGCTAGGGCGTAGTTTTTGTTTTCAGCAATGAAATACAGTAACACTCCAATTAAGATCAGGACGAAAGAGATTATTAATAACAAACCCCGACTTTGTTCAAAATTATCACTTTTAACTTTATTTTCAGCTGATAGCCGATACAACTCTAACGTCAACCCTATAAAGGCAATTGAACTTGCTACTTGAAAATACGATTCAATCTGTATAAATGCAACTGATTCGCTAGCTGGAAGGTGCTGTGCCAAATATGCAGAACCTAACGAAAAAAAAATTTGCGATGTACCGGAGATAGTTGCAGTAGCAATTAGTTTTTTCAACATAAAATCAAAGTGCTTCAAAGAAAATTTATCACCTTGATTTACTAGCAACGACTACCAACCCCTCTCCGAACTGAGGAAATAGACGCAAGACTTTGTGAAAAATATTTTTAAGAACTCTTTTCCAACCAGTTAAACGATCTATTTCAGAATAAAAAAATAATTGATCAATCTGTAAGTCATAACGACTAAATAGCCTTTTCAGTGTAGAAAATGAGTAGTAAGCGACGTGATCCTCATGAACAGTCTCAATACCAGAAAATAGCCTAAAGATAGTTGTGAAGCAGAATGCATTAGGCACTGTTAGTATTAGTTTACCTTTGTCTCCTATATTATTCGTGTATTTAGTCAGAAATTCACCTGGATTGGAAACATGTTCTAGGACTTCGCCAGCTAGTACAACATCAAAGCGCTCAGTAGTTGGGCTATTTTGATCAGGTGCTACGGCATATAAATTTTCAAAGCCGTAACCCCGCAGTAGCTTTATACCCGCTTCATCCACATCTATTCCGCATAGACGAGTCGCCTTTTTCGCAAGCTGACCGTGCAGCAATGCACCCTTTTCCACTCGTGAGGCTGTCAGACCGGAATCTACACAGCCAACGTGCAGTACAGACTTTCCATCCACTAATTTGATGAGAAGTTCAGCTCTTGAATCTACAAGATTTGACGCCGGAATTCTGTGAAAAAAATCTACCATTTTTATTTCCTTTAAATACTAATTAAAATGCGACAAATATTTTAGGAGTTTGGCTAACATAACACTCCACGTGTATCAATCACAACTTTAGCCAGAACTGCGGATCGTTCAATCAACGCAAATTGCTTATGATCAACCAACACAATCACGATATCCGCCTGCTCGATCGCATTATTCAAATCACATAGTTCACCCGTATCCGTCAGGCCCTTTGGTAGCTGGCTGATATTGGGCTCCACCAGCAAGAGCCTTGCGTCTCTCAGTTTTGCGAGTTCTTGGACAATTTCCACAGCCGGACTTTCGCGCAGGTCGTCAATATTGGCCTTGAAGGCAAGCCCCAGGCAGGCAATGACCGGGTTTTTGTATCGGTCTGCCACAGCCTTCACTCGCTCAACCACCCAATGGGGCTTGTGGTCGTTTACCTCGCGGGCTTGACGAATCAATTTGGCGTGTTCTGGGGCTGCATCCACAATAAACCAGGGGTCTATGGCAATGCAGTGACCACCCACGCCAGGGCCGGGTTGTAATATCTTTACGCGTGGGTGGCGGTTAGCCAGTTTAATGAGCTCCCAAACGTTGATGTCCAGCTTGTCGCAAATCATCGACAGCTCGTTGGCAAAAGCGATGTTGACGTCGCGAAAGCTGTTCTCGGTCAATTTGCACATTTCTGCTGTGCGGGCGTTGGTGATAAAGCACTCGCCGGCCACAAAGAGTTTGTACAAGTCAGTGGCGGCAGCAGAGCACTTAGGGGTCATGCCACCAATGACACGGTCGTTTTGCACCAGCTCACGCAATACATGGCCAGGCAACACGCGCTCGGGGCAGTGGGCTACTCGCACATCAGATTTTTCGCCATGGGTTTGAGGAAAAGTCAGGTCCGGGCGGGCAACCGCCAGCCACCCAGACATCTTTTCGGTGGCGCCCACCGGGGAAGTCGACTCAAGAATGACCAAGTCACCCTTCTTCAGCACCGGGGCAATGGTCTGGCAGGCGGATTCTATGTAACTGAGGTCAGGCTCATGGTTGTCGCCCTTAAAGGGGGTGGGGACTGCAATCAAAAATGCATCCGCTGGCTCGGCAATGGTGGTGGCCCGCAGGTAACCACCTACAACTGCCGCGTGTACGACCATGTCCAGATCTGGCTCAACGATATGGATTTCGCCACGGTTGATGGTGTCAACCGCTTTTTGGTTGACATCAACGCCAATGACTTGCTTTTTACGGGAGGCAAACATGGCTGCGGTAGGCAGTCCAATGTAGCCGAGACCGACAACGGAAATGGTTTCGAATGACATGTTGGTAAATCCCAAGACTATTTTTAGTTGACTGCGAGCAGAGAATCGAGAATGCGCTGACAGGCTTTACCGTCTCCGTAGGGGTTGTGGGCATGGCTCATGCTGCGGTAGGCGTCATCATCAGTAAGCAGCTGGTTTAACTCGCGAACCATATTGGCCGTGTCGGTGCCTACCAGTTTGACGGTGCCTGCTGCGACCGCTTCTGGGCGTTCAGTGGTGTCGCGCATAACCAGCACAGGTTTACCCAAGGATGGAGCTTCTTCCTGAATGCCACCAGAGTCGGTGAGGATGATGTATGCACGACTCATTAGGTACACAAACGGCAAATAGTCCAGCGGCTCGATGAGGTGAATGTTGCTTGTTTGACTTAACAAGCGGTTGACTGGCTCGCGCACATTGGGGTTGAAGTGGACGGGGTAAACGATATCCACATCCGGGTGCTGTTGCGCAACCTGCGTCAATGCTTGGCAAATGCGCTCAAAACCACCGCCAAAACTCTCGCGCCGGTGGCCGGTGACAAGTATCAGTTTGCGCTGGGGGTCAAGGAAAGCGCTGGGTGCGGCAGCTTTGGCGCGCAGCGCTGAGTCGTCATTTAGGCGGGCCACTACGTCTAGTAGGGCATCAATGACCGTATTGCCGGTGACGATGATTTTGTCGCGGGCAATTCCCTCGGCAAGCAGGTTGGCTTGAGAGGTTTCTGTGGGTGCAAAGTGTTTGGCGGCCAGCATGGCGGTGAGCTTGCGATTGCCTTCCTCGGGCCATGGCGAATATATGTTGCCCGTGCGCAACCCGGCTTCTACGTGCGCCACGGGGATTTGCTGGTAATAGGCGGCAAGGCTGGCAGCGAAGGTGGTGGCGGTGTCGCCGTGGACCAGCACCACATCGGGTTTAAACCGCGCAAACACGCCCTTCATGCCCTGCAGAATGGCGGTGCTGACGTCGGTCAGGTCTTGCCCCGGCTTCATGATGTTGAGGTCAAACGTGGGATGGATCGCGAACAGGTCAAGCACCTGGTCGAGCATCTCGCGGTGCTGGCCGGTAACGCAGATGGCTGACTCAAACCGAGCGTCAGCCGCCAAGGCCAAGGCAAGCGGGGCCATTTTGATGGCTTCGGGGCGGGTGCCGAAGACTGTGAGGACTTTTAAGGCCATGGACTATTGGGCTTTTATGAGATGTTTATCAGGCATCACTGTGCAGTTTGATGCGGTCCAATTCCAATGGACGGGTGCAGCTCGGCCAGGATGGCTGGTTGGCGAGGACATGGACTGCCGCGTTTCGCTCGCAATGACGCCCGTTGCGAAGTCAAGGTCTGGTATAAAACCGGGTTGCTAACGCCTGTCGAGCCGACGTAGTCAGTGCCTGTTTTCATGGGCGTGACTATTTTTGTCGACAAAGTGGCGGCACTAAAGCACAAGCGAAACTGCCTAGCCCACGGCAAGCTGGCTAATCAAGGGTTTTGGCGTAGCTTCGGCCCCGCCAAAGCGGCGGTCGCGCTGGACGTACCAGGCCAGGGCCTGATCGAGCGACTCGGGGCTAAAGTCGGGCCACAGGGTGGGGGTGAAATACAGCTCGGTATAGGCGCTCTGCCACAGCATGAAGTTGCTGATGCGCGATTCGCCGCCGGTACGAATGAGCAGGTCGGGGTCGGGCGCGCCGGCCAGGCTCAGGTGCGGGCGCAGGGCGTCTTCGGTCAGCGCGCTGGCGGGTGCACCGGGGTTGCTGGCGTGCCAGGCCTGCATGGCTTGCAGCATGTCCCAGCGCCCCCCATAGTTGGCGGCAATCGTCAGGGTGATTTGAGTGTTGTGGGCCGTCATGGCCTCGACGTTGTCCATCAGCTTTTGTAACCGGGGCTCAAATGCGCTGCGGTCGCCCATGACCTTCAGGCGCACGCCTTTCTTGTGCATGTCGCTGGCTTCTTTTTGCAGGTAGATCAGGAACAGGCCCATCAGGCTTGAAACTTCGTCGGCCGGTCGTTTCCAGTTTTCGGTGCTAAAGGCAAACAGTGTGAGCCAGCGCACGCCGCGTGCCGAACAGGCTTCCACCAGACTGCGCACGCGCTTGGCGCCGCTGGCGTGACCGATGGCCTTGGGCAGGCCGCGCTGGCTGGCCCAGCGGCGGTTCCCATCCATAATGACGGCGATGTGCTGCGGTACGGCGGCGGCGGTGGAAGTCTGGAGCATGGTAACGGGGCCTCGTCTCAGTACTGGTAATTGGTGTAGCGGTATTTGCCGTACTTGTAGCCCATGCCATAGCCGTAACGGCGCTTGGTGGTATTGAGGTCGTTGAAGATCACGCCGCGGGTCTGCACGCCACTGTGCGACAAGCGCTTGGCGGATTCCTGCAACTCGCCCAGACTGGTGACCTCCGCCCGCGCCACCATGAACACGGCGCCGGCCAGCGGCGCCAGGATGGCGGTATCTGACGCGGCCAGCACGGGTGGGGTGTCGATGATGACCAGGTCATACTGGCCGGCCAACTGCTTCAACAGGGCTTGCGTCGCAGGGGTCATCAACAGCTCGGCCGGGTTGGGCGGCAGGGTGCCGGTGGCCAGAAAGTCCACGTTGGGGGCAACGTTGTGACGCAGCGCGTCGGCCAGCGGGACGCTGCCACTCACCACTTCGCTCAGGCCACGCTCGCGGCCCTGGCCAAAGTACTGGTTGAGGTGGCCTTTGCGCAGGTCGGCATCGATTAGCAGTATTTTCTTGTTGGCCGCGCCCAGCACGGCGGCAAAGTTGACGCTGGTGAACGACTTGCCAATGCCGGGCGTGGGGCCGGTAATCAGCACGATGTTGTTGCTGGCTTCCAGCATGGCGAACTGCAGGGCGGTACGCAGGCTGCGCAGGCTTTCCACCACTGGGTCTTGCGGGTCGATCACGGCCAGCACGTGGGTGCCGGGGGTTTTGACCTTGATGGCTTTGGCCTGCCGCACCTGCGCATCGGAATGCGGCACGGTGGCAAACACATGCAGGCCGGCGTGTTGCTCGATGTCGGTCGGGTCCTTGATGCCGGGGCGCAGGCTGTTGCGCAGGAACGCGAGAGCCAGGCCGGCCAACAGGCCCAGCACGGCGGCTAACGCCACCACTTGGGCGCTCTGGGGCTTGACGGGACGCTCGGGCACGGCGGCCACGTCAACAATGCGCACATTGCCGACCTTGCCTTCCTTGACCAGGCGCAGTTGTTGAAAGCTGTTGAGCAGGTTGGTGTAAAGCTCGTTGTTGACCTTGACGTCGCGCGTCAGGCGCAGCAGATCTTGCTCCACATTGGGGAAGGTCTTGACCTTGCCGCTCATGGCGCCGAGTTCGCGATTGATGCTGTTGATCTGGGCGTCGATGGTCTGGATGCTCGGGTGCTGGGCGGTAAAGCGGGCTTCGAGCTCCTTGCGCTTTTGCTGGAGTTCAATCAGGCTGGTTTGAAGCTTGATCCCCTGGTCGAGTATCACCTTGGCCTCGGTTCCGAGGTCAAAGGTGCCGTTTTGGTTGCGGAACTGGTTGAACTTGTTTTCTGACGCTTCCAGCTCCTTGCGCAGCTGCGGTAGCTGAGTGTCGAGGAAGTTGATGGATTTTTCGGCCTCGGCGGCCTTGCGTTCGACGTTCTGGCGCACATACAGGGTGCCGACTTCATTGAGTACCTTCGCGATGCGTGCCGGGTCTGCCCCTTGCAGGCTGGTGCTGATCACGCCGGACTGTTTGCCCTGTTCGGCAATGTTCATGTCCTTTTGCAGCATCTCGGTAACGCCCAGGCGGGAGAAGCGTGTGAGATAAAACTCAGCACCCGGTTTGCCCAGCGCGCTGGCCACCAGCAACTCGCCGGACTGCCCCTCGTGCTGGAAGCGCAGCGGCTGGCCAAGGCTACCTTTGCCCAAGCTGTCGCCTTCGGGCGAGCGCAGTTCGAAGCCCTGGGCGGTCAACGCGACGGTATAACGCTTGCCTTCCAGGGCTGGCGGCACTTTCAGATAAGCCACTTGCAGCGCTTCGGTGCCGCTCACATAGCCGCCCATGCCCAGAAAACCGGGGCTGGAGGGCTCTGTGGCGCGACTAGCCAGCCAGCGGCCAACGAGGGGCAGGTATTTGGGTTTGACCTCCATATCGAGCTGGAGGTTAGCAACCGCCTGGCCGACCACCAGGCGCGAACGTAAAATCTCGATCTCTGCGGTGGCGGGCGACTTGATGTCAAACATGCTGCCCATGTCACCCAGCATGCCGCCCATGCCGCCGGCTTTGCTGTCTTCGACCTGGATCAGCGTGTTGGCTTCGTAAATGGGAGTGCTTAACAGCGCATAGGCCACGCCAAGGGCAAGGGCCACCGCGGTCACGCCGGCAATCAGCCAGCGGCTGTCGAGCACGACGTCGAGCAGTTCGAGCAGGTTGATCTCGTCGCCCTCGTCGGGTGGGGACATCTGTAAGGTCGAAAGATTGGGTTGTGGGGCGTTCATTCGCGGGTTACTTTTCTTGAATGGGGGCGGTGTCAGCCCAGTTGCCGGATGCGCGGGGCCCAGTCGGCCACGCCTTGGGCGATAGCGGCGTAAGCGGTTTCAAAGGCGTCCCGGGGCTGGCGGTAAGGATCGGCAATATCGAACTTGCCGAGCTCGCCGAGGCGGAAGACCTTGCCGCGCACCAGGGGGTACTGTTGCTCGACTTCGGCTTTGTGGCTTTGCTCCATGACCAGAATCAGCTCGGCGGTCTGGCACATCCAGCCGACCAGTTGCTGGGCGCGGTGGGCCGACAAGTCCACCCCATGCGCCGCGGCGACTTCAATGGACAGGGGGTCGGCCGGGTTGCCCACCAGCGCGCCCAGCCCGGCGGACCAGATGGTTTTTTCGGGGAATTGCTGCTTCAGCAAGGCTTCGGCGATGGGGCTGCGGCAGATATTGCCGATGCACAGCGTCAGGATGTGCTTCATGAAAAAGCTTTGTGGGGCTGCGACGGCATCACTTGCCGATGCCACTGGTGGCGTTGGCAGTCTGCGCGCTAGGCAACAGCAGACTGAGCACGCGGTTGAAGCGGACCAATGACGTAGGATCAACAAACACCACGTCCCGGGCCTTGAGGTCAAAACCTTCAGCCAGGGCATAGGCGGCAGGCGTGCGGGCATCGAGGTGATAAACCTCTGCATTGCCCGCCGCACCATTGCGCAGCACAAAGATCTGGCGAGGATCGCCTGAAAGTTGACTGACGCCTCCGGACTCACCGAGTGCTTCGCTGAGCGTAAGCTGGCCATTGCGCAGCGGCATGGCGGTCGGTTTAAACACCTCTCCAAGCACAAAAACCTTGGATTCGTCACGGCTGAGCACCCGCACCATATCGCCACCTGCCAGCAAAATGCTGCTCGGATTGACACCCAGCTTGGCCAATTGCGGGAAATTGACCTGGGTGGTACTGCCTGCTCGGGTAATGCTCACTGTTGACCGGTCTGCCGTTTCGGAAAAGCCCCCCGCCCGGCCAATCGCCTCAGGCAGGGTCAGCGGAATGTCGTTCACCGATTGAACGCCTGGCTGTCGAACCTCACCCTCCACATACACCCGCCCACTGCGATAGGCTTGAACACGCAACGTCATTTGCGGATTTTTAATGTACTTACCGAGTTTGGTAACCAGTGCTTCGCAGGCTTGGGACTCCGTCAAGCCGGCGAGCTTGATATTTCCGGCGTAGGGAAATTGAACGAAGCCGTCTGTGCTGACGTTGTATCCATTGCCAACACTGGAGAGGCTGGCAGCGTCGGTCGTGGAATTGGAGGCCGCCGCTGCCAGGGTTAGTTCCGGATGATCCCAAACAACAATATTGAGCACATCACCTGGCCCGATGGTGTAAGGCTTGGGCACACCAAAAAGTCGCTTGACCTCTAGTCCGACCTCGGTTGCCAGTTGTGCGCGCTGCATGCGGATGAGGTCTGGCGTGATGGGGAACAGCACGCCGGTTGCCGGCTTGCCGCCGGCCGCATAGCCGCCCTGCCCATCAGGCACGGGTTCATAGGCGCGCAGCCATTGCGGCAATGGAACGCCACTGCCTGAAGCCGCCTCGCCGCCACCGGCGCTGCTCATGGTGATGCCCGGCGCATAGGCGCAGGCGGTCAAAATACTGCAGGCCAGCACGAGGCCAAGCCGTGAAAACCAGGGGGATGCCATTACCGTCATTGAAAAAGCTCTGGATAAAAACACAAGAGTAACAACCTATTTTTGACAGGAAAATATTGAAACGGGCAGGCTACCGCAGTGTTTGGCGCCTTTTCGGCTCTAAACACCTTCAAAACCTTCACCCCACCCGTCGCTGGCTAGGCCAACTCAAGCTGGTGGTGTTCTACCTGCAACGTTTTCTGCCCACCCAGCAGTTGCAGCAGCAAGGTCACCCGCTTGGCAGAGACCGACTTGACCAAGCCTTCGAGACCGCACAAACCGCAGTGGCGCAAGCGCACCTGTTGCCCGGGCAGAAAGGGACTGATCTCGCCGAGATCCGCCCGGTTACGCTCGGCCTCGCAGGCCTGGATGGCCAGAAGCTGCTCTGGTTTTAACAGAGCAGGATGAAGCCCAAATGACAGGACGAAGGACACACCGCGCGTTGAGCGGGCGCCCGAAATGGACTGCCCGACGTGACCCGGCCTGAAAAACACATAGCGGGGAAACATGGGCTCAAACGCCGAAAGCGCCCCGGCAGACGACTTTTTGAAGGTTTTGTACCGGGGAAGATAGGCCTCAAAGCCCTGCTGCTCAAGATTGGCAACGGCTACCTGCTCGCGCTTGGGCTGGGTGTAGACAACATACCAGTTGCCCTTATCGCCGATTTTCGACGATTCGGCGATCGCGTATTTTTCGTCCTCGGCTACCATGCGCACTCGCATGCGCATAGCGTAATTCCCCGCTTTTTAAACACCCAAGCACTCTTTTTACATTGTTTAACAGATTCAATTTTACTAGGGTTGCCATAGCCAAGCCCCCCTTGAGCGCCAACTGTTACGTGTAAAAAGTCACAAGACCACCATTCATTAAAGCCGTAAACCCTTTAAATTACAGCCATCGGATGACATCAGCCTTTGATGTTTTGCCAAAAGTCGTCAATAACTCATAAAATCATCACCCCAACGAACAGGCAGTCCAGTGGTCGTTAAACAACTATCGATTGAGTGATCAGGCCGCTGTGGATTCCCGCCTTCGCGGAATGACGGCAAGCCCTGTTGGCATGCGAGCCAACCTTCAGGACGAACGGCTTAACTGAACGGTATTGACGCCTGCGCCATTTACTTCGCGTCATCCACGCAAAGCTTTGGCACAATTTGCCCATGACATTGCACGCCTCCAACTTCGCCCCCTTCCCCATGGGCCGTCCCCGGCGCCTGCGCCGCGACAGCTTCACGCGCAACCTGGTCCGTGAGCATGCACTCACTGCCCACGACCTGATCTACCCGGTGTTCGTGCACGAAGGCCAGAACCGCCGCGAGGCCGTGGCGTCCATGCCCGGCGTGGAGCGCCTGAGCCTGGACTTGCTGCTGCCGGTGGCCGAGGAATGCGTGAAGCTGGGCATCCCGGTGATGGCCCTGTTCCCCGTGATTGACGCGTCGCTCAAAACCCCGGACGGCAAGGAAGCGCTGAACCCCGAGGGACTGATCCCACGCGTGGTGCAAGGCCTCAAAAAAGAATTCCCGGATCTCGGCGTGATGACCGATGTGGCGCTGGACCCCTACACCAGCCACGGCCAGGACGGCATGCTGGATGAAACGGGCTACATCCTGAATGATGAAACCGTTGAAATCCTGACCGGTCAGGCCATCACACAGGCCGAAGCCGGCGTGGACATCGTGGCGCCCAGCGACATGATGGATGGCCGTATCGGCGCCATCCGCCAGGCGCTGGAAAGCCAGAGCCTCATCCATACCCGCATCATGGCCTACAGCGCCAAGTACGCGAGTGCGTTTTATGGCCCTTTCCGCGACGCGGTGGGCTCCGCCGCCAACCTCGGCAAGAGCAACAAAAAGGTCTACCAGATGGACCCGGGCAACAGCGACGAGGCTCTGCGCGAAGTGGCGATGGACATTGCCGAAGGCGCCGACATGGTGATGGTCAAGCCCGGCATGCCCTACCTGGACGTGGTGCGCCGCGTGAAGGATGAATTCCAGGTGCCGACCTTTGCCTACCAGGTCAGCGGCGAATACGCCATGCTCAAGGCCGCCGCCCAGAACGGATGGCTGGACCATGACGCCGTGATGCTGGAAAGCCTGCTGGCCTTCAAGCGGGCCGGCGCCGACGGCGTGCTGACCTACTTCGCCATCGACGCGGCCAGAAAACTGCGCCAGGGCTGAAGAGCCAAGGGCTTCACAGGCCCCGATTTACTATCAAAAAAGTAGCTGGATGCGCCCGTAAAATAAGCGCTAGAAGCCGATTTTGCACTTCAACGCAGGGGTTTGAGCTTTTATGCGTGTTTTCACCATCACCGCCGGCAGCCAGGGCGTCAGCGAAACCGATGTCCTGCCCACCCAGCTGCCGGCGCAGGGCTTTGTCTGGATGGCCTGCGCACGGCGCGAGTTCGAGGTGCTGCAGGCCCAAATCCAGGCCACCCTGCAGCTGCTGTGCGGCACCCAGCTGGTGGACCTGCACGTGGCCGACCTGCTGAACAACCAGTTGCCCTCGCATTACGACTACACCTCACAGTACGACACGCTGGTGTTCCGCCGCCTGGCCGCCGGCAACACCGAAACCGACCTCGCCCAGCCCGGCGAGCCGCTGCACCAGCGCCCCAAGCGCGGCGGCCCCCCGGTGCTCAGGCGCATTGACACCAGCCCCGTGGGTTTCGCCGTGTTTGACCAGGTGCTGCTGACCGTGCACCCCACCGACTGCAACGTGCGCGATGCCTATGCCGCCAGGCTGCTCAACGCCACCAGCACCGAATCGCGCGCCAGCGGCGTCAAGCTGCCGGCCAGCCCGGCCGACCTGATGCTGCGCATCGTCAACCTCATGGTGGACGGCTACCTGGAACTGCGGCGCGAGCTCACGCGCCAGCTCGACCACTGGCAGCACGAACTGCTCAGACCCGGCACGCGCTTTGCCAACTGGAGTTCGGTGCTCGATGCCCGGCTGGCCATGCACCAGCTCGACGAAATTTGCGAAGACCAGCGCTCGGCACTGCAGGACTGGATCGACTCGCTGGAGACCTGGCCCGACGCCGAGTCCCCCGGCACCCAGCGCGAACGCGAACTGCTCAAGGTGCGCTCGCGCGACGTGCTGGAACACATCGAGCGCGTGGTGCACCATGTGCGGCGCATGGAGCAAAGCGCCGAAACCGCCGTGCAGATGCATTTTTCGGCGCAAAGCAACCGCACCAACGACATCATGCGCACGCTGACGGCACTCACCGCCGTGTTCCTGCCGCTGAACCTGATCACCGGATTTTTCGGCATGAACTTCGAGTTCCTGCCCATCATCCATACCGCCGCCGGATTCTGGTGGACCTTCGGCTTCATGGTGCTGCTGGTGGTGGTGGTCGTGGCCGTGTTCTGGCGCAAACGCTATCTGGCGCGAACCAGCCGCTAAGTCCTTTCAAACCCAGGGTTGGGCCAGCCCTTCGGCGGCAAAAGTCCTGATCACCGCCGGGCGCGCCAGCACGCGCTGCAAATAGGGCCCGAGCTGCGGCCGGGTCCGGGCGGGCTGGCCAAAGTTGCGGGTCCAGCGGCACAGCATCATGGCGTAGGCGTCCAGCGCCGTGTAGGCGTCCCCGAGCAGCCACGGGCCGCCATGGCGTGCCAGTTCCCTGTCCAGCTGGTCCAGCAGCACGCGCACCCGCCCTTCGGCATGGGTCTTGAGCTCGGCAGCGCCGGCCGGGTTGCTGGCGTTCATCCAGCGCTCGGGGTAGAAGTAAATGATCAGCGTGGCCTGCAGGGTGTTGGTCAGCCACATCAGCCATTTGTAGAAATGCGCGCGCTCAGGGGTGCCCAGCGCCGGTGCCAGAGCGGCTTCGGGGTAGCTGTCGCACAGGTGCAGGCAGATCGCCGCCGACTCGTAGAGCACCAGATCGCCGTCGGTGAGCGCCGGGATCAGCCCGTTCGGGTTGAGCTGGAGGTACTGCTGGGTCTTGTGCACGTCCTGGCTGCGATCCACCAGCACCAGCTGGAACGGCACGCCTATCTCTTGGAGCAGGACATGGGGCGCCATGGCGGCTGTGCTGGGGTAGTAATGGAGCTGGATCATGGTCGGATGGCGGCTTGTGCCGCCTCTCTATTTGCTATAGAAATAATAGCATTATACGCCTGTGCTACAAGGACTGGCGACTCAAAACCATTGCATTCCGGGCTGCCAGCCGGTGTCAGCCCAGATGCTGGCCGAAGAACGCCAGCGTGCGCTCGCGCGCCAGTTTGGCCGCCGCCGCGTTATACGAGCCGCGCTGGTCGCAGTTAAAGCCGTGGTTGGCGTTGTAGACATGCACCTGCACGCCGGGCTGGCCCTTTTTGAAAGCCTCCACGGTGTCGAGCGGAATCCAGTGGTCCTGGTCGCCAAAATGGGCCAGCACCGGCACCCGCGGCTGGCGCGCAGCTTCCGCCTCGGCCGTCATGCCGCCGCCGTAATACGGCGCCGCGGCGGCGAGGCCCTTCAGGCTGCAGGCGGCGCGCCAGGTCAGCAGGCCGCCCCAGCAATAGCCCACGATGCCGACCTTGCCGCCGCTGGCGGCGTAGTCGATGGCGGCCTGCAGGTCCTGCATCACACCGGGTGCGGGCAGCGCCTCGACGGCCGTCTTGAGGCCGAAGCCCGCGTTCATGTCGGCCTCGGTGTAGCCCAGTTCCACGCCGGGTTTGACGCGTTCAAACGTGGCCGGCGCCACGGCCAGGTAGCCCGCGGCGGCGTAGCCGTCGGCAACCGAGCGGATGTGCGAGTTGACGCCGAAGATTTCCTGCACCACGACAATCGCGCCGCGCGCTTTGCCGGCGGGTTGCGCCACGTAAGCGGGCACGCTGAAGCCGTCGGCGGCCTTGAGATTGATGAATTGACCCATGATGTTCAAGCTCCTGTGAAATGATGGTGTGGGTTGTGTGGCTTGCTTAAAAAAAGCGGGTAGGGCTGGCGCGAAGTGCCGCGCAAGGCCTTGACTGTAAGCCTTGACTGTAAGGCCCGGCCCTCAGGCGCGCGCCGCCAGTTTGCGCTCGACAAAGTCGAGCCTGTCCTGCCCCCAGAACAGTTCGCCGTCCACCACATAGCTGGGTGCGCCAAACACGCCCGCCTCAATCGCCTGCTGGGTGTTGGCCTCGTAGCGTTCCTGCGCCGCCTGGCTGTAGGACTGCTCCAGCCGCGCAGCGGGCAAGCCGCACTCGGCCAGCAGTTCTGCCAGCACCTTCTCACTGGCAATATGGCGCTCCTCGGCCCACACGGCCTTGAAGATCGCCGCGCCCATGCGCATGGCGGCGTCGCTGCCATCGTGCAGGTCCACCGCAATGATCAGCCGCGACGCGTCGTCGCCCGACACCGGAAAGTATCTGGGCTTGGGGTTCAGCGGCGCCCGGAGGTAGTCTGAATAGCGCCGCAGTTCCAGCAGGCGATAGGCCTGGCGCTGCGGCGCGCGCTGGCCCAGCGGCAGCCCGCCCGAGATCGGAAACACCTTGCCGCCCAGGTCTATGGGCAGCACGCGCACCGTGGCGCTGGCCTGGCGGGCAATCTCGGCAAAACGTGCGTGGCCGAGGTAGGTCCAGGGACTTTGCGGCGTGAAGTAATAATCCACAATCTTGCTCACAGCAGCCTCCGGTGGCAAACGTTCATGGTGCGGGTCTTTCTTTACAGTACATTGATTTGCCTCAATTCCGCTTTTTACCCGGGATTGGCATTTTTTGCAGGAGGTCCGGTTTGTCCAAGCTTGTTTTGATCACGGGTGGCTCGCGCGGCATTGGCGCGGCAACGGCCCTGCTGGCCGCCCGGCAGGGCTACGCGGTGGCCGTCAACTACGCGGCCAACTCGCTGGCCGCCGATGAGGTGGTGCGGCAGATTCGCCAGGCGGGCGGCCAGGCCATGGCGGTGCAGGCCGATGTGGCCCGTGAAGCGCAGGTGCTGGCGATGTTTGAAAAGATCGATGCCAGGTTCGGCCGCCTGAGCGCACTGGTCAACAACGCCGGCGTGGTGGACCAGACCACGCGCGTCGATGCGATCACCCAGGCGCGCCTGCAGCGCATCTTCGAGGTCAATGTGTTCGGCTCCTTTTTGTGCGCCCGCGAAGCCGTCAGGCGCATGAGCACGCGCTACGGCGGCGCGGGCGGCGCCATCGTCAATGTCTCCAGCGCCGCGGCGCGGCTGGGTTCACCCGGCCAATATGTGGACTACGCGGCCGCCAAGGGCGCCATCGATACCTTCACGCTGGGGCTGTCCAAGGAAGTGGCGGCCGAGGGCATACGCGTCAACGCGGTGCGGCCCGGCATCATAGACACCGACATCCACGCCTCGGGCGGCCTGCCTGATCGCGCGCGCGAGCTGGCACCGCAAGTGCCCCTGCAACGCGCCGGCACGGCCGAAGAGGTGGCCGAGGCGATTGTCTGGCTGCTGGGCGAGCAATCGAGCTACACCACCGGTGCGCTGCTTGATGTGGCGGGAGGCCGCTGATGGATTTCAAACCCCTGGTCACGCTGCTGGCCATCGTGAATCCGCTGGCCATCGTGCCGTTTTTCATTCACTACACGCAGGGCTTTTCGCGGCCCCAGCGCAAGCGCACCATTATTACCGCGGCGTTCAGCGCCTTTGTCGTGATCGCCATCAGCGCCTTGGCCGGCCTGCGCATCCTGGAATTCTTCAACATCTCGCTGGCCAGCTTCCAGGTCGGCGGGGGCATGCTGCTGCTGATCAGTTCCATGAACATGCTCAACGCCCAGCCCGCGGAAGCCAAACCGCTGACCAAGGAGCTGGAAGACGGCGCGGAAAAGGCGGCCATGGGCGCCAGCATCGCGGTGGTGCCGCTGACCATCCCGCTGCTCACCGGCCCGGCCACCATGTCGACGGTGGTGATTTACGCGGAAAAAGCCAAAACCATTGTCCAGCTCGGCACCCTGGTGGGCTACGGCGTGGTGGTTGGCCTGGCGACGGCGCTGTGCTTCTCGCTGGCCGAGCCGATTGCCCGCGTGCTCGGCAAGACCGGCATCAATGTCATGACCCGGCTCATGGGCCTGATCCTGGCGGCGCTGGCCGTGGAGGTGATGGCCGACGGCCTGGGCAAGCTGTTTCCCATCCTGCACGCCTGATCGCCAGGCGTGCCGCCCCCCTGGGATAAGGCCAATAACGGCCTCCAGCCCTTGTATACAGGGCGTTAACAGCTATCTTTTTCGAAGCAACCTGACCAGGTGGTTGCTGACATTGCGCAGGCGCTGCGCCATCAGCTGGGTGATTTTGACCATCAGCTTGGCGCCCACGCCGGGATGGTCGCGAATCAGCAGGGCAATCTCATGCCGGCCCAGCGCCGCGGCCTCGACCGCCTCGATGGCGATGCAGCTGCTGTAGCGCGGCTCGCTGTCCAGCATGGACATTTCCCCCATCGCCGCGCCGCGCCTGAGCACCGCGACGCGCGAAACCGCGACCTCCCTGGGAGCCTCATTGGCCAGCCCATCGTCCTGCGCCTGTGCGTTCGCCTCGGCGACGCTCTGCATGCGCTTGGTCACGTCCACCGTGCCCTTGAGCAGCAGCAGCATCCAGTCGCCGGCATCGCCCTCGCGGATCAACACCTGGCCGGGCTCGGCACGCACCAGCCGCATGGAGGCGCCCAGAATGTCGGCCTCGGCCGGCGTGAAGTCCTGCAGCAGCGGCGCGTTTTGCAGCAGGTCGGGACCGTAGTCGCTGATCCGCTCGCAGCAACCGAACACATGCAGACCGGCCGCCTCCAGTTGTTCTTCTAGCGTCTTCATGGCGATGCCTTCATCGGAAAGCGCGGTTCAGCGTACCGCCGCCTGCTGCAGCCACTGGTCCAGCTCCTCAATGGCGGCGTCGGTGGCGGCTGTCAGCGCGCGCACGCCGCCGGGCGCATCGGCTGTGGGCGCGGGCCGCTGCGCCACCACCTGGCGTTGCGCGATCAGCTTTTCACCGGCGGGCGTGACCTCCACCAGCGTGGCGCGCAGGCGAATCAATCCAACGCTGCTGTCGGGGGCGGTGAACAGCTGGCTGAACTCCTCCAGGTCCAGCCGCAACAGCAGCGGCAGCACCGCGCCCTGGCGGCGGTTGAGGGCCACGCCCTCGCCGGCGTTGAACACGGCGCGGCGCTGGCCCAGCTGCTCGCGCAGGCGCTGGCGCACGAGCTGCGCGGGCGGCATGCTCCAGCGCGCCTGCGCGTAGGGGCGCAGCTGCTGCGCGTCGGCGTAGCCCAGGCGGTACAGCAGCGCCATATTGTCCAGCGCACCGCCGGAGGTCACGATGTCCTCGATCGCCAGCGGCGGCAGCGGCGCCTGGCCTGTCGCGAGCGAGGTGGGCGGGGTGGACAGGACGCCAGGCCCGAAGTCGTACATGCTGGCGCGCGTCGGCTTGTCGGGCAGACCCGAGCAGCCGCCGAGCAGCAGCATCGCCAATACCAGATAAAAAACAGCTCCCGCCCTTGATGGACGAGCGCCAGAAGCTATTGAATTCATAGCAAACGGATGACTGAATAAAGGGCGTGGCGTCATTTGCTGGCTCCGGTGGCGGAAAATCCGGCTTCGCCCGGGCCGGGTGGCGGCCGGCCATTGCCAAAAATCAGCGCCTGGGGGTTGTCGTCCATCGTGCTGACGGTACGCCGCAGCTGGCGCATGGCACGTGCCGTTTCATCGGCCACGACGCCCAGCTTGGGCAGCGTGGCTGCGCTGAAGGTTTCCACGCCGGCCGTCAGTGCCGTGCCGCCTTCGGAGAGCTTGTCGAGCGGCCCGCCTTTTTCATTCAGCCGGCGTGCGCTGATGTTGACTTCGTCGGTGGCGGCTTTCACGGAGCGCAGCGTCGCGCTGGCGTCACGCGACAGGGCCGGCAGGCTGGCCACGGCGGGCTCCAGCCCCTTGGCCACGCGGTTGACGCTGCCCGCCGCTTCACCGACCTGCGTGACGGCGGCGGTGATCGTCTGCAGGTTCTCGTCGGTCAGCAGCTTGTTCAGGCTGGCACTGGCCTGCTCCACATGGTTCAGAATCATCTCGCTCTGCCGCAGCAGTTTGTCGATGCCGCCCGGCCTGAGCGGTATGCGCGGCGGATCGTTGTCATTGGGCACCAGCCGTTCCGCCGAGCCGTCGTTGTCATCGAGCTGGATGAAGCCCAGCCCCGTCACGCCCTGCGAGGCCACCGTGGCAAACGTCGACTTGGTGACCGGTGCGCCGCGGTCTATGGAGACGCGAATCAGCACGTTGCCCTTGACCTTGCGGTCAAAGCCTATGAGCTCGACCTTGCCGACCGGCACGCCGCGAAAGCGCACGGCGGCCTGCGGCTGCAGGCCGGAAATGGTTTCGCCCGTGCTCATTTCATACAGGTCGCGCTGGGTGCTGTCGCGCGTCAGCCAGACCGCCAGCAGCGCCAGCAGGGCCGTCACCACCAGCACAAATACACCGGCGGCCAGGGCATGGGCTTTGTTTTCCATGTTGAAAACCTTTCAGCGTCGTCTATATGGTGAAGGGGTACTCGCGCAGCAGTTCCATCGCGCGTTGCCCCCTTTCACCCAAAAAAAACTCGTGGATGAAGGGGTGCGGAAAGGCCACCACTTCCCTGGGCACATCGTTGACGATGACCCGCTGCTCGGCCAGCACGGCAATGCGCGTGCTGAGCTCAAACAGCGTGTCGAGGTCGTGCGTCACCATCACCACCGTCAGTTCCATGTCGCGGTGCAGCGCACGCAGCAGGGAACAAAAGCTGTCGGAGCTCTCCGGGTCCAGCCCGGCCGTGGGTTCGTCCAGCAGCAGCAGCGGCGGATCCATGATGAGCGCGCGCGCCAGCGCCACCCGCTTGATCATGCCGCCCGACAAATCGCTGGGCATCTTGTCGGCCGCGTCAGGCCCCAGACCCACCATCTGCAGCTTGACCATGGCGGCCTCGCGGATCAGCGCATGCGGCAGGGTTTTGAGCTCGCGCAGCGGAAAGGCAATGTTCTCCAGCACGGTGAAAGCCGAGAACAGCGCGCCCTGCTGGAACAGCATGCCCACCCGGCTGGCAGCGCCGTGCTTGCCCAGTTCGGCGGCCGGTTTGCCCAGCACGGTGATCTCGCCCTGGCTGGGGTGTTCCAGCCCCAGGATCTGGCGCAGCAGCACCGTCTTGCCGGTGCCCGAGCCGCCCACCAGCGACAGCACCTCGCCGCGCGCCACCGTGAGGTCAAGGTCCTTGTGCACGACCGATTTCCGGTCGCCGTTCTGGAAAACGGTCCAGAGCTTGCGGATTTCAACCACCGGGTCACTCATATTCCGACACTCTTGAACAGCACGGCAAACAGCGCGTCCACCAAAATGACGACGGTGATCGAGGTGACCACCGAGGCCGTGGTGCCCTGCCCCAGGCTTTCGGTATTGGGCTTGACGCGCAGGCCGTAGTGGCAGCCGACCAGCGCAATCAGCAGGCCAAAGACGACGGACTTGCCGGTGGCCAGGGTCAGGTTGGACACGTCCACCGCGGCGGGCAGCGTGTTGATGAAGAACGAGGGCGAAACCCCCATGGAGATGTTGGCGGCCAGCATGCCGCCCAGCAGGGCGGCCAGGGTGGTCCAGACGCTGATCAGCGGCATCACCAGCGCCAGCGCCAGCGCGCGCGGCATGACCAGCCGGAAGCCGCGCGCAATGCCCATGACGCGCATGGCGTCCAGCTCTTCGGTGACGCGCATCACGCCAATCTGTGCCGTGATGGCCGAGCCGCTGCGCCCGGCAATCAGGATGGCCGCCAGCACCGGGCCCAATTCGCGGATCAGCGAAATGCCCAGAATGTTCACGATGAAGGCATCGGCGCCGAATTGGCGCAACTGCTGCGAAATCAGGTAGGCCAGCACCACGCCGATCAGAAAGCCCACCAGCGCGGTAATGGGCAGCGCCGTGGCACCGATGTGGTACAGGTGGCCGGAGAGATCGCGCCAGGGCCCTTGCTGCGGATGCCTGATGAGGCGGATGATGTCGAGCAGCAACTGGCCGATCAGGCGCAGCATGCCTCTGGCCTGGTCGGCCTGGCTGAACACGCGGTGACCCAGCACGATGAGCGGCTCGGTCCAGTCGGGTTTGCGTGCTTTCGGCGGGCTGCACGTGAATTTGGCGACGGTTTCCAGCACCGCCCGCTGGCTGGGCGCCATCTGCACCTCGGCCGGCCAGGCGCGGCCCCAGTGGTTCCACAGCACCTGGGCGCCCAGGTAATCGAATTTTTCAAGCGGTTCCAGATTCCAGCGGCTGGCCGACGCCTTGCCGCGCAGGCCCTGGAGCTGCGCCGTCAGCGCCTCCCAGGCCGCCTGGCCGGTGAGGTCCGCCGCCGTCCAGGCCCCCCGCACGAGCAGCACCCGGCCATCGGCGGTGTCCTGCTGTTCGATGCGGGGCGTGGATTCTTCCATGAGCATGTATGAGGCCGGGCGCGGCCGGCAAGGCCGCCAACGCGCCAAACGCAAAATTGTCATGGTAACTGCTCGATGGAAAAATGCAGGCCCGGCGAGCGGGCTGTCGTTTCGGTCCTACAGGCCGGCCGGGCGTGGCCGGCGCGCTCACGGCGGGCCGTGGCGCGGCAGGCGGTGCGAGCACCGCCGCCAGCGGGTAATCCCCGCCGCCCGGACGCGCCTTGTTTTGCCACAATCAGACGCTGGTGCGCCGGTCAGCCCCGCGTTAGGTGGCGCAGGCAAGATGCGCCAAGCGCCCCCCTGATCCGGCGGTAGCGGCCATGCCGCCCCGCAGGCCAGGCGCCGTCGACAACCGGGAGACAAGGCCTACATGCAAGACGAGACACCCATTTTTGACTACATCATCATTGGCGCCGGCACGGCCGGCTGCCTGCTGGCCAACCGCCTGAGTGCCGACGCCTCCAAGCGCGTGCTGATGATAGAGGCCGGCCGCAAGGATGACTACCACTGGATCCACATTCCGGTGGGCTACCTGTATTGCATTGGCAACCCACGCACCGACTGGCTCTACAACACCGAGCCGGACGCCGGCCTCAATGGCCGGACGCTGCGCTACCCGCGCGGCAAGACGCTGGGCGGCTGCTCCAGCATCAACGGCATGATTTACATGCGCGGCCAGGCACGCGACTACGACCAGTGGGCGCAGCTGACCGGCGACAGCGCCTGGGGCTGGGACAACGCCCTGCCCCATTTCAAGCTGCACGAAGACCACTACAAGGGCGCTGACGCCATGCACGGCGCGCGCGGCGTGGCGCCCGAGCTGATGCAGGACAAAAGCAACCCCTACCAGAAGATACTGCGCCACCGCAACGCGGGCGGCGAATGGCGCGTCGAAAAACAGCGCCTGCGCTGGGACATCCTGGATGCCTTCGCCGAGGCGGCCAGCCAGGCCGGCATCCCGCACACGCCGGACTTCAACCGCGGCGACAACGAGGGCGTGGGCTACTTTGAAGTCAACCAGAAAAAGGGCTGGCGCTGGAACACCGCCAAGGCCTTCTTGCGGCCTGCCTGCCTGGGCCGGCCGAATTTCGAGCTGTGGACGCATGCCCAGGTGTCCAGGCTGGTGATCGAGGCCCAGCCCGACGGCGGCAAGCGCTGCACCGGCGTGGAAGTCTGGACCGGCCAGGAGCGCATGACGGCGATGGCCACGCGCGACTCGGAACACATGAGCGAGGTGCTTCTTTGCGCCGGCAGCATAGGCTCCCCGCAAATTCTGCAGCTCTCGGGCATAGGCCCGGGCGCGCTGCTGCAGCATCACGGCATTCCCGTGCTGCAGGACCTGCCCGGCGTCGGCGCCAACCTGCAGGACCACCTGCAAATCCGCTCGGTCTACAAGGTGCAGGCCCCCGAAGGCAGCAAGCGCTGGGGCCTGTCGCTCAACACCATGGCCAACTCCTGGTGGGGCAAGGCCCGTATCGGGCTGGAATACGCGCTGCGCCAGACCGGCCCCATGAGCATGGCGCCGTCGCAGCTGGGCGCCTTCACGCGCAGCTCGCCCGACCGCCCCTATCCCAATATCGAGTACCACGTGCAGCCGCTGTCGCTTGAGGCTTTCGGCGAGCCGCTGCACAGCTTCAATGCCTTTACCGCCAGCGTCTGCAACCTCAACCCGACCAGCCGCGGCAGCGTCCACATCAAGAGCGGCCGCTTTGAAGACGCCCCGGCGATTGCACCCAACTACCTGAGCACGGCCGAAGACCGGCAGGTGGCGGCCGACTCCCTTCGCGTGACGCGCAAGATCGTCAGCCAGGGCGCGATGGCCAAATACCAGCCGGAAGAATTCAAACCCGGCGCCCAGTTCCAGACCGACGAAGACCTCGCCCGGCTGGCCGGCGACATCGCCACCACCATCTTCCACCCGGTGGGCACCACCAAGATGGGCCGTGCAGATGACCCGATGGCCGTGGTGGACTCGCACCTGCGCGTGCGCGGCATACGCGGGCTGCGCGTGGTCGATGCCGGCGTGATGCCGCTGATCACCAGCGGCAACACCAATGCCCCCACGCTGATGATTGCCGAGAAGGCGGCGCAGTGGATACGCGACGGGGTTTGACACGCGCAGGCCATGCCCCCGCCATTCCGGAGCCGGCCAACAATTCTTCACAAGGGGGCGGGAAATCCCCAATGCAC
>NZ_BCYO01000028.1 GCF_001598235.1 Polaromonas jejuensis NBRC 106434
CCGGCGGGCAGCAGCAGCGCGTGGCGATTGCCCGGGCGCTGGCGATGCAGCCGCGCATCATGCTGTTTGACGAGCCGACCTCGGCGCTGGACCCGGAGATGGTCGGCGAGGTGCTGAATGTCATGCAGGCGCTGGCCGAGGAAGGCATGACCATGGTGGTGGTGACCCACGAGATGGGCTTTGCGCGCCAGGTCGCCGACCGCGTGCTGTTCATCGACGAGGGCCTGGTGGTCGAGGAAGGCTCGCCCGCCGACATCTTTGACCGGCCCCGGGAGGAGCGCACGCGCAGGTTCCTGAGCAAGGTGCTGTAACTCGGCCATGGGCACAAGCCGCCCGGGCCGTGCATTCACGGTTTCGGGCGCGCGGCCTGCTTCCTGGCGCCAAGTCCCGGCGCTGGTCTTCAGCCCTTATTTGAAATAAAAATGGCTGCAGCCCAGTCAGGATGGGCGCAACCAGCTATCGTTAGCATAGCAACCGCGTTGCCGCCAGCGACGCAGCCCCCACAAAATCAGACGTGCAAGGACTAGCGCTTGCGCAGCGGCTCCAGCAGCGACGTCAGGCCGTTGTGATCGATCTCGTGCATCAGCGCCAGCAGGCGGCCGATCTCGCCCTTGGGAAAACCTTCGCGGGCAAACCAGTTCAGGTAGTTGCCGGGCAAGTCGGCAATGGGCCGCCCCTTGTATTTGCCGTAAGGCATTTCGCGGGTCAGCAAGAGCTGCAGGTCTTCCGGGTTCAATTTATCCTCCGGCCCGTTTCACGGCATAGCCCTGCTGGCCCAGCAGCTGCATCACCCGCTCGCAATGATCGCCCTGGACCTCCATCACGCCGTCTTTTGCCGTACCGCCGGAGCCGCATGCCGTCCTGAGCTGCTTGCCCAACCGGGCCAGCGCCGCCTCGTCAAGCGCCAGCCCGCGCACCACGGTCACGGTCTTGCCGCCGCGGCCCTTGGTTTCCCTGGAGACGCGCGCCGGGCCATCCGCTTTGGGAGGGGCCTTGAGCAATTTGCAGATGCAGTCGGCCACAGGCTTGCGGCAGCCGGGGCACATCCTTCCGGCCTCGGTGGAATACACCAGGCCGCCGCTTGCAGAATTTCGTTTCATCATGGTTTGGAGGAGATGGTCAGGCGCATCATGACGTATGCCCTGAACCCCATCTGGAAAAACAGCAAATCCGCAGGCCAGCGCTCACCGGCCCTTGAGAAAAAACTTCATCTCGGTGCCCGCCAGATTGAGTACATCGTGGTGGGCCAGGAGGACCGCCTCCGCCCCAAGACGCTGGCCATTGAGCGTGGGCGAGGTGCTGCCATCCATGTGGGCCACATAGTAGCCATCGCGCCTGTGCGAGATGGACACGACGGCCACACCCGGCTGGCCAAAAGTCGTCACCGCCTTGACCAGCGGCACCTCCAGCCCGGCAGAGCTCCCCGACAGCATCTGCAGCCTGGCCTGCAGCGCGCCGCTGGTACCCGGCAAGCCCAGCGCATCCAGCGACATCAGATTCGTCGGCTCACGGGTGTCCGGCTGCTCATCCGTGGATGACGCGAGAAACTGGATCCCGAAATTCCCGATGGTGATGATGTCCTTGTCCTGCAGCAGGTAGCGGGACTTGATCATGTGGCCGTTGATATAAGTACCGTTGGTACTGCCAAGGTCTTCGATGGTCACATCCGCCAGACCGCGAAGTTCAAACACGCAGTGCTCGCCGCTGACGAGCATGCTGTCAAACACAATGTCGTTGTAAGGCCTGCGGCCTAGCGTCGTCCTGTCCTTGAGCGGATAAACATGTTTGGCTTCAGCGCCTTCGACCGATGCAATGAGTTGCGGCATAAAGCCTCCGGGAGATATCGCCACAGCCGCCCCATCCGGTGGCGGGCCGTGGTGAAAATTCAATTTTAATGATTGGCCGCGCTGGCAGTCCGGCAAGTCGCCCCGGTCATCGGCCCGGGCGGATTGGGCGCCATCAGCTGTTCAATGCCTGGCCGAGACGCGCTATCCCTTCTTCAATCTTTGCCACGTCCGCCGTGGCAAAGCTCAAACGCAGCGTCGCCAGATCCGGGTTTTCGGCATAAAACGGTGCGCCGGGCACAAAGGCCACGCCTTTTTCGATCGCGCGCCTGGCCAATTCGCCGGCGTCCTTGATGCCGCCCTTCGCGCCCGTCAGGCGCACCCAGAAGAACAGGCCGCCGCGAGGGCGCTCAAAGGCAACCGCATCCCCCAGTTCGCGCTTGAGCGCATCGCCCATCGCCTTGGCGCGCTCGGCATACACCTGGCGCACATGGACCAAGGTAGAGGGCATGCGGCCGCATTTGAGGTATTGCGAGGCGGTGGCCTGGGCAAAGGTGCTGGTGTGGGCGTCGCTGAACTGCTTGCACATGACGGCATTGGCCAGCAGCGCAGGCTGGGCGATCAGCCAGCCTATGCGCAGGCCGGGTGACAGCACCTTGCTGAGCGTGCCGCAATGCGCCAGCAGGTCGCGACTGCCGGGCACGGTGTCTGTCAGGGCCAGCAACGAGGGGGGCGGTGGCGCGTCGAAGTAGAGGTCACCGTAGGGATCATCCTCCACGATCAGCGTGTCGTACTTGACGGCCAGCTCCAGCACTTTTTTGCGGCGCTCCAGGCTCAGCATGGCGCCGCTGGGGTTGCCAAAGGTGGGAATGAGGTAGACGAACTTCGGTTTGTGCTGGGCGATCAGCGTCTCCAGCTCGTCGGTTTTGACGCCGTGGGCATCGATGGGCGCGCTGATGAGTTCCGCCCCATAGAGCCGGAAGCACTGTATGGTGGCCAGAAAGGTCGGTCCTTCCACAATCACCTTGTCGCCGGGCGAGATCATGGTTTTTCCGATCAGATCGAGCGCCTGCTGGCTGCCGGTGGTCACGATCAGTTCATGCGGCGCCACCGTGGACCCCTTGGTCGCCATGAAGGTGCTGAGCTGGTCGCGCAGCGGCTGGTAGCCTTCGGTGGCGCCATACTGCAAGGCCGGACCGGGCTCTTCGTTGAGCACATTTCCGCTGGCTTCCTTGAGGCCTTCCACATCAAACATGGCGGGATCGGGGAAGCCGCCGGCAAAGCTGATGATGCCGGGCTTGCCCAGCAGCTTGAAGAGTTCGCGAATGGCGGAGGTTTCGACCTTGTTGAGTCGCTCGGCGAATTGGAGTGGCATGGGAGAATCGATCCATGAAGAAGGAATACATCGAGCCGTTCTTTGCCACTTTGAGGGCGGCCAATCCACAGCCCGTTACTGAATTAGAGTATACGAGCGTGTTTGAGCTGCTGACGGCCGTGCTGCTTTCGGCTCAGGCCACGGACGTGGGCGTGAACAAGGCCACGCGCCGGCTCTTCCCGGTGGCCAATACGCCGCAAGCCATCCTGGAGCTGGGACTGGAAGGCCTGGAGGGCTACATCAAGACCATAGGGCTGTACCGCACCAAAGCCAAAAACCTGCTGGCCACCTGCCGGATACTGGTCGAACAGCACGGCGGACAGGTGCCGCGCACCCGTGAAGCGCTCGAAGCCCTGCCCGGCGTGGGCCGCAAAACCGCCAACGTGGTGCTCAACTCCGCATTTGGCGAGGCCACCATGGCGGTCGACACGCACATCTTCCGCGTGAGCAACCGTACCGGGCTGGCGCCCGGAAAAAACCCGCAGCAGGTCGAGATGGGCCTGCTCAAACGGATTCCTGCAGACTACCTGGTGGATGCCCATCACTGGCTGATACTGCACGGGCGCTATGTGTGCATTGCACGCAAGCCGCTGTGCTGGCAGTGCGGTGTGGAGCGATTCTGCGACTTCCAGCCCAAGACCCCGCCGCCCTGAGCCGGCTCACCCGTGGGCGGGCTCCAGCGCTGGAGCCCGGCATGGGCGTTTGCCACGCACGCCGCTGACGATGTAGATCGCCCCCCAGGCAGCGGGTTTGCACGTCAAGACGCCCCAGCAGCGCGGCAAGCTTGTCCCAGGGGCTGGCCCATTGGAGTCCCGCGGCAACCACACGCGCCACGGTTTTGAGATGCGCGAGGACATTGGCGATGGCCTCGGGCGAGCGCAGGATGTCATGGGTGAAATGAAACAGTGCCGCATCGGCCTTGACCTCAATTGCAGCCGTCTGCACCTGCGCGCACAGCAGGGTCACGTTGGTCCATGCCTGTTGCCCAACCCGGCGCTGCGCCAGCTGCAGCATCTCGGGACACTGCTCGATGCCGACGATCCGTCCCGCCGGGCCGATATCCTCTTGCAGGCGCGCAAAGCTCAGGCCTGTACCGCAACCTGCGTCCAGCACCGTGTCGCCGCGGCGCAGCGCCAGCCGCGAAATGGCTTCCTGGCGAATGGGCTCGAACAGGACCAGCTCAAGGTCGTAAAAGCTGGCACGACCGCGGTGTTACGCCAGCGCGGCCTCAGGGTCCGGCCCTGCACCAGGCCACATCGCTGCAGCTTTCGTCAATCAATGGATGATGACCACCAGCACGCTGCAGGGCGCGTGCTCGATCAGGGCACCCGAGATGGAACCGCGCCACCAGCGCGCCGCCCAGCTGTCCAGATGCTTGTGGCCGACCACGATCAGATTGGCGTCGATCTGCTTGGCGTAGCGGGTGATTTCATCGACGGTTTCACCGACCATCACTTCACCGCTGGCCTTGTGCCCGGACCGCGAGAGCCGGCGCAGTCCGTCGTCCAGCACGGCCTGGTACTTTTTCTTCTCGCTTTCCTCGACCTCGCGACTATAGACGCCACCTTCCAGACCGACCAGGCTCATCGACAAAGGCATGACGGCGACCAGGAACAGCTCGGACTGGCTCCACTGCGCGAGGTCCTGGCAGTCCAGCAAGGCTTTCTGCCCGGAATCGGAACCGTCGTAAGCCAGCAAAATGCGCTTGTACATAAGTTACCTCCTGACTGAAAGTCACGCGGCTCTGGCCGCACCTCCAGCATAGACCTAATCAAGCCGCATGGGAATAAGCTCGACAACAGCGGCTCGGCCGGCCGCGGTGGCACCCTGGTGTGGAGCCCCTCGAAGACACCGCCAGCGCCTGAGCGCCTCCCTGAGAGAAGCCGCCTAGCGGGCGAAAGAACCGTCGGCGCGAATCATGGTCAGGTTGACGAAACGCGATCCAAGATTGCTCTGCTTGCTGTAGGTCAGGGCAAACCCGCCAAGGTCTTCGCTGGTGAACGACTCCAGCGTGCTGATGATCTTGGCGCGCGTCACCGGCCCGGATATCTTCTGCAGGGCACGGGCCACCAGTTTGGCGTTCAGAAAACCCTCCATGCTGTTGTAGCTGAACTTTTTGTCGCTGGTCGCCGAGATCATTGTCTGGTACTCGCGCACCACGGCGTTGCCCAGCTCGGTAAACGGATAAGGCACCACCTGAATCGCGATCACACCGGCGGCCGGCTCCTTGAGTTCTGCATACAGGCCCGAGGACACGCTCAATACGAAAAACTGCGGGTTGACCCCTTTCAGGCGAAGGCCCTTGATAAACGCCGCATTGGGCTTGGCCTGGCCAATCAGCACCACGGCCTGCGGCTGCGCCGCGGCGATCACATCGACGGCCTTGGCCACGTCCACCGTGCCGCGCGGCACCGGTGCCACGGCAACAGGCGCCGCGCCCCGCTTCTGCATGGAGGCATTCAGCGCCTCCAGGCCCTCCTTGCCGAAGGCGTCGTCCTGGTAAAGCACTGCGATCTTCTTGATGCCAATGGTCCACGCATGGTTGACGGCCGCCTCGATCTCGTCGGTCGTGCTGGCGCGCACATGGAACAGGTTGGGCACATACGGGTCGCGCAATGATTTGGCGCCGCTGGTGTTGCCGATCTGGGCAATGCCGGCGGCCTGGACGATGGGCACGATCTTCAGCATGTTGGCCGTGCCGCGGAAACCCACCAGCGCAAGGGCGTTGTGCGTTTCTATCAGCGCCTTGGTGTTCTCGGCGGTCTTGTCGGGGTTGAAGCCATCATCCAGGCTGACGAGCTTGATCTTCTCGCCGCGGATGCCGCCTTTCCTGTTGATGTCGTCGAAGTACGCGTTCATGCCGCGAACATAGTCGGTGGTCAGGGCCGCGGAGGTCCCCGACAAATCCCCGGAGTGCCCGAGGACGATATCTGCCAGCGCGCCGGAACTGGCGAGGCACAACACCAGCGCTGCCAGCAAGCGGCCCGCCTTTGGAAAATTAACGGTATTCATGAATGTCTCCCCCGCTAGGTATCAAACTTGTTATAAAAATCACCGGCAGCTTCACGAGCCGCCGCGGATAAACCTCACCCTGGCCTGACCCGATGCGCTATACGCCCTTCCATGCCGGGCTTCTTTTGGCGACAAATGCCTGCACACCCTCACGAAAGTCGTCGCTGCCGTAGCAAAGGCGTATCAGGTCTTCGTCTGGCGGCAAGCTCCTGCTGACCAGGCGACGCAAGCCCTCCTTGCTGACGCGTTGGGTCACCGGCGCGAGCGCGGCCAGGCGTTCGCAGAGGCTGGCCCCTAGCGCGTCCATCTCGCCGGGCTCGCAGAGCTGCAGCAAAAAGCCGCACGCCAACGCCTCGTCGGCGCCGATGATGTCGGCCAGCATCAGCATGCGTTTGACCCGGGGAACACCCCACACCGCGCCCAACCGTGCCAGATTGGCCACCGACAGGCAGTTGCCCAGCGTTTTGGCAATGGGCACGCCAAAGCGCGAGCCCCGCGTGGCAATGCGAAAATCGCAGGCCGTGGCAATCGCCAGTCCGCCGCCTATGGTCCAGCCCTCGATCACGGCCACGGTGGGCATGGGCAGCGATTCGAGCTTGTGGATGCACTGGTCGATCTGCCGCTCATAGGCGACGCCATCGTCGCCGCTTTGAAACGCCGTGAACTGCTCGATGTCGGTGCCGGCCACAAACGCCTGGCCGCCGGCTCCACGAAACGTGACGAGCCGCACCGAGGCATCGGTCCGCAGCTGGTCGCAGATATCCCCCAGCCCTTGGTACATGGCCCAGGTCATGGCGTTGCGCGCCTGCGGGCGGTCGAACAGCACCGAGGCGATGCCGTCCTGGACGGTCAGATGAACCGTGCCTGCGCTCATGCTGTAAACGCCCCCTGCGCTTCAAGCTTGGCGCGTTCGTCGGCGCCAATGCCCAGCTCGGCCAGCAGTTCGCCGGTGTGCTCGCCCAGCAGCGGCGGGTGGCGCCGCACCTGCTGCGGTGTGCCCGAGAGCTTGACCGCAAAGCCGATGTTGGGCACCTTGCCTTCGATCGGGTGATCAATCTCCATGCGCATGGCCCGTGCCTTGCCGTGCTCGCTCTCGAAGGCCTCCGGGTAGGTGAGGATGGGCCCGGCCGGAATGCCGGCCGCCAGCAGCGTGTCCACCCAGTAGGCCTTGGGATGCTGGTGGAAGCTGCGCTCCAGCTCCTCGACCAGTGCCGGCCGGTTGGCCAGCCGCAGCGATATGGTGAGAAAGCGCGGGTCCTCGGCCAGCCCCGGCCGGTCTATCAGCCCGCACAGCTTGAGCCAAAGCTTCTGGTTGTTGGCGCCCATCACGAAATAGCCATCGGCACAGGCCATGGCCTGGTAAGGCGCGGTCATCTTGTTGGCCGTGCCCAGCGGCTCGGGCGGCTTGCCCGTGCCCCAGTAGTCGCAGATGTCCCAGACCGAGAAGGCCATCGCCGAGTCGAACAGCGAGGCGTCGATGTACTGGCCCTGGCCGGTGGCCTTGGCGCCAATATAGGCCGCCAGTGTGCCGTAGACCGCGAACAGGGCGCAGCCGATGTCGGCCACCGGCACACCGGCCTTGACCGGCAGGCCGTCCGGGTAGCCGGTCACGCTCATCACGCCCGACATGGCCTGGGCCATCAGGTCGAAGCCGGGCCGGTCGGCCCAGGGGCCGGTCTGGCCGAAGCCCGAAATACTGGTGTAGACCAGCCGCGGGTTGAGCTCCTTGAGCACCTCGTAGCCCAGGCCCAGGCGCTTCATCGCGCCGGGGCGGTAGTTCTCGATCAGGATGTCCGCGTCCTTCACCATGCGCAGCAGCAGCTCGCGCCCGGCCCCGGATTTCAGGTTCAGCGCGATGCTGCGCTTGTTGCGGTTCATGTTGAGAAAGCCCATGGAGTCGGGCCCCTTCATCTTGAAACCCATGGCACCGCGCGTCTGGTCGCCGCCGCCCGGCGGCTCGACCTTGATCACATCGGCGCCCAGGTCGGCCAGCAGCATGCAGGCGTAGGGCCCGGCCATGACCTGGCTGACGTCCAGCACCCGCACACCCTCCAACGGAAGACGCGTCATTTCATCTGCTCCAGCATGGCTCGCGTGACTTTGCCAGCGGCCACCGCGGAACCGGCTCCGCCGGGCCGCTGGTGGCGCCCCCTGGAGGGGGAGGCGGCCGCAGGCCGCTTCGGGGGGGATTTGTCCATCATGCGTCTGCCTTCACACCGGCGTCTTTCACCACCTTGGCCCATTTTTTCGCTTCAACCTTGATGAAGTCACCGAACTTCTCGGAGGAACCTCCGCCATCCTCGGCGCCGTACTGCTCGAACTTTTCCGCGACGTCGGGCATCAGCAGCACCTTGTTGATGTCCTCGTTCATGCGCCTGGCCATCGCCTTGGGCAGCTGGCCGGGACCGACCAGGCCGTACCAGGTGGTGGCCTCGAAGCCCGGGAAGCCCGACTCGGCCATGGTCGGCACGTTGGGGTGGCCCTTGGCGCGCTTCTGGCGCGTCTGCGCCACCGCAATCGCCTTGCCGCTTTTCACATGCGGCGTGGCCGCGGTCATGGTGTCAAAGCTGTAGTTGATCTGCCCGCCTATCAGGTCGGTCAGCATGGGGCCGGACCCCTTGTAAGGCACGTGAATGGCATCGACCTTGGCCGCCAGCTTGAACATCTCCAGCGCCAGATGCTGGGCCGAGCCGTTGCCGGCGGAGCCGAAGCTGATCCGGCCCGGGTTCTTTTTGCAGAGTTCGACCAGGTCCTTGACGGTGCGTGCGGACTGCTGCTCGTTGCAGATCAGCAGATTCGGCGTGACGCCCACCAGCACGATCGGCGAAAAATCACGCTCCACGTTGTAGTTCACGTGTGACATCAGCGCCGGCGCGATGGCGTGGCTGTTGATGTGCGCCATCAGCAGCGTGTTGCCATCGCCGGGCTGCCTGGCCGCATACTCGGCGGCGATCATGCCGGCGGCACCGGCCTTGTTTTCCACCAGCACCGGGATGTTCCACATGACCCCCAGCTTTTGCGCGATGACCCGTGCCAGGATGTCCGTGCCGCCGCCCGGCGCGAAGCCGACGATGATGCGGATAGGCCCGCCCGGAAGGGTCTGGGCCCTGAGCATGGGCGCCGCCAGTGTGGCGGCCGTGGCCGTCGTCGCGCGGATGAAAGTCCTGCGTTGCATGGTTTTGTCTCCTTAGGTGAAAAATCGGCCGGTAGCCCGCACTCTTTTGGCGCAGTTTGCTATTTAATTGATAGCAAGTCGAATCCCGCGTCAGGCCGCCTTGCGTTGCGGCACGGCGGCCGCATGGCTGGAAAAATGGTCCATGGCGGCTTGCACGCCCGAGCCGGCGAGCTTGACGCCGGCGAGTTTCAGGCCCATTTCGCAACCGGCCAGGGCCGCCATCAACGTCAGGTCGTTGCAGTCGCCCAGGTGGCCAATGCGGAACATCCGGCCCTTGACCTTGCCCAGACCCGTGCCCAGCGAGCAGTCGAAGCGCTCGTAAATGACCTTGCGCACCGCATCGGCGTCCACGCCTTCCGGCATCATCACGCCGGTGAGAACGGGCGAATACACGGCCGGATCGGCACACTGGATCTGCAAGCCCCAGGCTTTGACCGCCGCCCGCACGCCATGGCCCCAGCGCTGGTGGCGCGCAAACACGGCCTCCAGCCCATGCTCGAGCAGCATGTCGCAGGCCTCGCTGAGCGCATACAGCAAGTTGGTGTTGGGCGTGGACGGCCAGTAGCCGGTCTTGTTCATCTCGATGATCTCGTCCCAGGCCCAGAAGGCCTTGGGCAGCGTGGCTTTCCTGCTGGCTTCCAGGGCCTTGGCCGACACCGCGTTGAAGCTGATGCCGGGCGGCAGCATCAGGCCTTTTTGCGAGCCGCTGATGCTCACGTCCACGCCCCACTCGTCGTGGCGGTAGTCGGCCGATGCCAGGCCGGAAATGGTGTCCACCAGGAGCAGCGCCGGGTGTTTGGCCGCATCGATGGCCTTGCGCACCGCCGCGATGTTGCTGGTCACGCCGGTGGAGGTTTCGTTGTGCACCACGCAGACCGCCTTGATGCTGTGCTGCGCATCGGCCTTCAGGCGCTCTTCGATCAGGCTGGCCTGCACGCCGTGGCGCCAGATGTCGGCGCCGGGATGGGAAAGCACTTCGGTTTTCAGGCCCAGCCGCGCGGCGAGTTTTTGCCACAGCGAGGCAAAGTGGCCGGTTTCGTACATCAGCACATGGTCGCCCGGGCTCATGGTGTTGGCCAGCGCCGCCTCCCAGGCCCCCGTGCCGGAGGCCGGATAGATGAGGACGGGCTGCCGGGTCTGGAAGATTTTCCGGATGTCGGCCAGCACCTTCAGGCCCAGCGCCGCAAACTCGGGGCCGCGGTGGTCAATGGTGGGCAGGCTCATGGCCCGAAGAATGCGATCCGGCACCGGCGAAGGACCGGGAATCTGCAAAAAGTGGCGGCCGGTGGGGTGAAAGTCAAGCGTCAGCATGTCTGGCGTGCTCCTGGGTTAATTTCGCCATTTTTTGCATACAAAATTCATTTGTCAACGAAATACAGCGTTAACTAGGGTTAACGATGGATTTGACAGTCATACTTTTTGCATACAAAATTTAAGCTATGTCAGCAGAAGTCATCACTATCCCGCGCGCCGCCCTGCACGAACAGGTGGCCCACCACCTGCGCCAGATGCTGGTCGAAAACCGCATTCCGCCCGGCGCCAAGCTCAATGAACGCGAGCTCAGCGAGGTGCTCAATGTCTCGCGCACGCCACTTCGCGAAGCCATCAAAATGCTCGCCGCCGAAGGGCTGGTCGAGCTGCTGCCCAACCGCGGCGCCATTGCGGTGGAGCTGACCGAGGCCGATGTGCTGAACACCTTCGAGGTCATGGCCGGGCTGGAAGCACAATCCGGCGAGCTGGCGGCGCAGCGCATCACCGACGCGGAACTGGTCGAAATCAAGGCCATGCACTTTGAAATGCTGGCGGCCTACACCCGCCGTGACCTGCCGACCTACTACCGGCTGAACGCGGCGATACACAGCGCCATCAATGCGGCCGCCAAAAACCCCGTACTCATCGCCACCTACAACCAGGTCAACGCACGCTTGCAGGCCTTGCGCTTTCGCTCCAACCAGGACGAGGAAAAATGGAAGGACGCCGTCAATGAGCATGAGCAGATGGTGGCCGCGCTGAGTGCCCGCGACCCCGCCGCCATGCGCGCTGTCATGTCCACGCACCTGGCCCACAAGCTCGATACGGTGGTGCAGCAACTGCGCGCAGCAGGTGCGGCAAGCCGCGCGTCCGCCAAGGCCTGAGTTTCATCGCCCGCCCCGGCAACCCGACATCAAGACCCACCAATGAATGCCCCTCTCCCCCTGAAAATCAGCCAGGACGCCGCAGCCCAGGCCTACGACGACGTGGCGCGCGTCAGCAACGAGGTCGCCGGCCGGCTGGCCGCACGGCTGGCGGCAGAAACCCGGGGCGAGGTGCTGTTTTCAGGCGCCGACAAGGGCCGTTACGCCACCGATGCGTCCATCTACCAGGCCATGCCGGTCGGGGTGTTTGTGCCGCGCACCGCGGACGATGTCAAAACCGCGCTGGATATTTGCCGCGATCTGCAGGTGCCCATCGTTCCGCGCGGCGGCGGCACCAGCCAGTGCGGCCAGACGGTGGGCGCGGGCCTGGTCATCGACCACGCCAAGCATGTGCGCAACATCCTGAATGTGGATGCCGAAGCGCGCACCGCCGAGGTCGAACCCGGCATCGTGCTCGACCACCTGAACGCCGCGCTGAAACCCCACGGCCTCTGGTACCCGGTGGATGTCTCCACCAGCGCGCAGGCCACGCTGGGCGGCATGGCCGGCAACAACTCCTGCGGCAGTCGCAGCATCGCCTACGGCAACATGGTGCACAACGTGCTGGGCGCCACCGCCTGGCGCTCCGACGGCAGCCTGCTGACGCTGGGCCGCTACGACAGCGCCAGCGGTGCCGCACGTGAATTGGGCGACTACGTGAAGGCGCTGTCTGACCAGCTCAGGCCCGAGATGGAAGCGCACTGGCCCAAGGTATTGCGGCGCGTGGCGGGCTACAACCTGGACATCTTCAACAACCAGAACGAAAGGCCTTACACGACTGACGGCTCGGTCAACCTGGCCCACCTGCTGATCGGCAGCGAAGGCACGCTGGCATTGACCCAATCGCTGAAGCTGCGCCTCTCGGAACTGCCGCGCACCAAGGTCTTGGGCGTGGTGAACTTCCCGACCTTTTACAAGGCGATGGATTCGGCCCAGCATATCGTCAAGCTCGGCGACGGCACGCTGACAGCAGTCGAACTGGTCGACCGCACGATGATCGAGCTCTCGCTGCAAAACCCGGCCTTTGCGCCCACGGTGCGTACCGCGCTGATCGGCCAGCCCGACGCCATCCTGCTGGTGGAGTTTTCAGGCAACTCCAAGGCCGAACTCACGCCCAAGATCAAACAGCTGGTGGAGCTGATGGGCGAGCTGGGCCTGCCCGGCTCGGTGGTGGAGATGATTGACGACGCGCCGCAGAAAAATCTCTGGGAAGTGCGCAAGGCGGGCCTGAACATCATGATGAGCCTCAAGGGCGACGGCAAGCCGGTGAGCTTTATTGAAGACTGCGCCGTGCCGCTGCAGCACCTGGCCGAGTACACCGATGCGCTCACGCAGGTGTTCCGCAAATACGGCAGCAAGGGCACCTGGTATGCCCACGCGTCCGTGGGCACGCTGCATGTGCGGCCCATACTCGACATGCGGCGTGATGGTGCTTCCAAAATGCGCGCCATCGCCGAAGAAGCCTCCGCCCTGGTGCGCCACTACAAGGGCGCCTACAGCGGCGAGCACGGCGACGGCCTGTGCCGCGGCGAATGGGTTCAGTGGCAGTTTGGGCCCATGATCAACGAGGCGTTTTCGCAGATCAAGACCTACCTCGATCCGCTGAACCTGCTCAGTCCCAAGCGCATCGTCAATCCACCCAGGATGGACGACACCCGGCTGATGCGCTTTCCGCCCAGCTACAAGGTCATTCCTATCCAGACCGCGCTCGACTGGAGCGCGTGGAATGTGCAGAACGACCCGGTGACCGAGCAGACCAGCGCACCCGGCACCGGCGGCGATGCCGCCCAGGGCTTTGCCAAGGCCGTGGAGATGTGCAACAACAACGGCCACTGCAGAAAGTTCGACGCCGGCACCATGTGCCCCAGCTACCGCGTGACGCGCGATGAAAAGCATTTGACGCGCGGCCGCGCCAACACGCTGCGCCTGGCACTGAGCGGGCAGCTTGAAGGATTAAAGGCAGAAGACGCTTTCACCAGCGACGCGGTACAGGAGGCGATGGACCTGTGCGTCGGCTGCAAGGGATGCAAGCGCGACTGCCCCACCGGCGTGGACATGGCCAGGATGAAGGTCGAGTTTTTGCACCACTACAAGGCCAAGCATGGCTACACGCTGAAAGACAAGCTGGTGGCCCGCCTGCCCGACTACGCGCACTGGGCCAGCCGTCTGGCGCCGCTGCTGAATCTGCGCGACAAAATTCCGGGCCTGGCCGCCCTGAGCGAAAGGCTGACCGGCTTTTCTGCCAGGCGCACCTTGCCGCAGTGGAAGACCCAGACTTTCTTCAACTCGGCCCCCGGGAACAAGGCCTATGGGGCCAGCCGCGAAGAAGTCCTGGCCGCCAGCAAGCCCGTGGTGCTGTTTGTCGATACCTTCAACGGCTATTTCGAGTCCGACAACGCACATGCTGCATTAAAAGTGCTGCGGGCCGGCGGATACACGGTGCATATAGCTACCAAAACCATAGCGGATGGCAAGAGCCTGTGCTGTGGCCGCACCTATCTCGCCAGCGGCATGGTCGATGAAGCCAAGGCCAAGGCGCGCGAACTGGTGGACGCCCTGCTGCCCTTTGCCGAGCAAGGCATCGCCATCGTCGGCCTGGAGCCGTCCTGCCTCTTGACCCTGCGCGACGAGATGCTGGTGATGGGCCTGGATGGATTGAATCAGGCGGCGCAGACCATCAGCCGCCATGCCCTGCTGCTGGAAGAGTTTCTGGCGCGCGAGGCGGCGGCGGGCCAGCTCGAAGCGCTCAAGGCCAGGCTCCAGCCCGCCAGCCAAGCCATCCTGCTGCACGGTCACTGCCACCAGAAGGCCTTTGGCGCGGTCAGTCCCATCCTCGATGTGCTCAAGCTGATTCCGGGCGCCCGACCCGAGCTGATTGAATCGAGCTGCTGCGGCATGGCGGGCAGCTTTGGCTACGAAGCCAGCCACTACGAGGTGTCCATGCAGATGGCCGAGCTCAGCCTGCTGCCCGCCGTGCGCAGGCAGCCCCATGCCATCGTGGTGGCCGACGGCACCAGCTGCCGCCACCAGATCCGTGATGGCGCGCGGCGCGAAGCGATTCATGTGGCGGTACTGCTGGCGCGGCAGTTGCAGGGCTGAGGGACGCCGGGGCGGTCAGCACAGGCAGCGCCGCGCCCAAGCCAGGCCCTGCCCCCTATTCAAGGAGAAAATCTGGCTCTGGCCCAGACAGGACAAGCATCAGAAGCTATTCTTTTTATAGCTGGCAGCACACCTTGGCCGGCAGCGCCAGTCCGGCCCGCATGCCCGGGCTTGATGCCCATCTGGAAAAATGGCGCGCAGCGGCGCAGAATGATGCTTCACCCACCTTTGAGGCGAGACCCCATGTTCAAGCACATCCTGATCGCTACCGACGGCTCCCCGACGTCCGAACACGCTGCGCAGCTGGCGGTAAGCCTGGCGCGCATCCACGGGGCAAAACTGACTGTCGTTTATGTGGCGGACCCTTATCCCTTCCTGTCCATCGGCGAGTCCAACCCGCTGGGCTTTCAGTCCTACATGGCAGCGGCCCAGGGGCACGCCGCGCAGGCCCATGCCACGGTGGAAGCGCTGTGCAACCAGGATGGCCCGGCGGTGACCCTGCAGGCGCGCATGGTTGAAAACGTGACCGCATCGGCCGGCATTGTCCAGATGGCCAAAGACGAAGGCGCCGACCTCATCGTCGTGGGATCACATGGCCGCAGCGGCATCATCAGGCTCATGCTGGGCAGCGTGGCCAGCAAGGTGGTGGCGGAATCGCCGGTGCCGGTGCTGGTGGCGCGCTGAAGAAGAAGCGATAAATGCACTGATCGCCCTGCACCCACCGCGCAAGCTGTGGGTGCAGCCTGTCGTTGAAGATGGAAAAACCGGAAGGGGGCAGCGCCCCCTTCCGTCACTCCTCCCTACTTGATGCTCCCTCCCTGGAGCACACGCCATCAGCCCCACCTTCAAAGCGCCTCAGTGCTTCTTATTGATCTCTATGCTGCGGGGTTGATTGGCTTGAGCTCTACTGTCGTCATCGTCACGACCTTGCTGACCGTTCTGCGCAACAGGCCCAACCGGCCCTCCCACATCGTTTGTCATGCACGCCCCCTTGGGCAAACCCTTGGCGCCGACTGGCGGCACGACGATGACAGCGTCCACGGCCTTGACATCGTTCTTGCGGGCCACAACGGTCTGCTCATTGCCCACATGCCCGTTAAATACGCGCAATTCCGGGTGATCGAACGGTGCTTTCTCGCAGGCGACGCGGCGGTCCGTCAGCGCGTTGCGCAAGAAGGCCACCAGGTCAGCCTTTTCGGCAGCGGTCAAGCCCAAGGGGCGAATGGAGGGGTGCACATTGGCTGTGCCGCCATTGGTCGCGCTCGGATCGATAAAGCCCGTGGTGTCGTTGCCGTCAGGCCCGCGCCGGTCACCACCGCGGTTGTAGAACTCCACCACCTGCTCCAGCGTGAAGCGGCTGCCGTTGTGAAAGTACGGCTGCCTCAGTGCCACGTTGCGCAAGCTGGGGGTCTTGAACGCGCCGTCCACCGCCACACGCGTCATGTTGGGGTCGGGATGCGTCCAGCAGTCCATGGCATCGGTCTTGACGGCGAACATGCAGGGGTTGACCAGCACCGTGTCGGGAATCGAATTGCCGCGCAACCGGCTCAGGTATTGGCGCGAGAACGACAGCGAGTTGCCAAATGGATCCGTCGCACCGACCCCAAGGTCTTCCGCCGTCGGGCGGACGCCGATGTTGTAGAAAGCGCTGTCATACATGCCCAGCTGCCCCCCCTTGCCAACAAACATGTGCTCGACCAGATTGGTCTCACCCACATTGGGCTGCAAATTGGTGCCTGCAGAGGTGAACTCCGCCCCCCGGTGGCATTCCACGCAACTGGTCTTGCCGCTGCGGAACAGGGCCAGACCGCGCTTTTCCTGCACGGACAAGGCGTTCGGATCGGCGGGCGTTCCGGCCCAGCCGACAAACCTGTCAATCGGCGCATCGTCCGAGACCAGCGTCGATTCATACATCATGATGGCCAGGCCCCAGAACATCGAGAAATTGCTCTCCATTTGGGTGTAGCCGTCAAACTTGCCGGTCGCGCGCCACCAGTTCGGTTCAAACGCCTGCTGGATCATCTCTGAATAGGTCGCTTTCAGGCCATCGCGACGCCCGTCGCGATAGGGTGCCAGCACCGAGTCCTGGGGGTGAACGCCTTGCGTGGACAGCGCCCGCATCGGCAGCATTTTCCGGCCCAGCTGCTTGAAGGTCTTGTTCGCGCAAGTCATCTCGAAGTCGCTCAGCGCCGGACCTACCGCCTGCGAGGCCAGGCTGGCATTGCGCAGCGCCATAGACACCCAGGCCGTGGAACCATCTGGGAAGGCTTCGAGCACCTTGGCGCCGGTGTCGCGGTTGCCAAAAGGGTTGTTGCCGTTGAAGACGTTGTTGGCACGGCCATCCCAGAAGCTCCGGTAGTTGAACACAGCATTGATGATTGGTGGCGTCCGGCGTGGTGTCACCCGTCGTGTCAACAAGCCATGCACACTGAACTCATCAATGGGGCGGTTGGCACACTTTTCGTCGCCATTGGGTTGAAAGCCTAAAAAGTCACCGGAGAAGGTACCCTGTGATCCATACACATCATTCGTCTCAAAGACCACCGGAGAATTGCGATCCAGCGGGTCGAGCAGGCGAAGGAAGGGAAAGTCAGCAGGCTTGAGCGTGTAGTTGGGGCCGCCACCGCCGGTTGCGGTCTTGTTGAAGAGGTTGTCGCCGCCTCTTTGGCCTGGGTTCAACTGGTTTTTGAGGCGCGTGTCGGTACCCGCATGAAAGTGGCAGCTGGCGCAGGCCTGGCCGTCGCTGCCGACTTTCGCGTCCCAAAACAGCGCCTTGCCCAGCGCAATGACCGCAGTCTTGTCGCGCACAAAATTCTCCAGCCCCAGCACGGGTGGAATCGCCACGGTCTTGAGCGACAGCAGCGGTGGGATCAGATCAATGGAACCAATATGTGCGTCCACGGCCGGAATGGCCAGCTGGCCATTGACGGTGGCGTCGGGCGTCACGCCGACCAGCGGCACCACCAGATCGCCCGATGCGGATCTCATCGTCGCCCCAAAGGTCATGCCAGTTGGACCGCCGAGCACGGAGTCCAGCGAGATCGTGATGCTCTGCGGGCCCGCGACATCAAACAGCGCGCCAGGCAGCGTGGGGTTGCCCGGCAAGGCCAGCGTTGGGTCCAGGTTGAACAAAAAGTTGGCAGGCAGGTTGGCGCCTGTTGGCGGCAGAAAGTCTGGCGGGTCGACCAGTGCGTTAACGCCGGGCCGGCCCGGGCCTCGCGCGCCGACGGGTGCGTAAGTTATCACCGTGATGAGTGCCAGGGCGACGGCGCGCTGCCATGGCCGCACACGCGGCGGCAAATTTTGCGTGGTCATGATCTACTCCTTGATCTCGGCAATTTATGGCTTGCTTTGCTGGGTGGATCACAAGCACTGTTGTCGCAGGGTTGGCCTGGCGACCGGCACGCACGGCCGGGACGTGATGGTGTTGGTCGTCGCCGTGCCGCCAAGGCTGGAGCGCACCGAGATCGTGGTGGGTGGCACCAGCGTCGGTATGCCATTGCCGTTCTGGCCGGCCGGATCAATGATGAAGCCCGGGGCCAGCAGCTGCCAGCACTTTGCTGCGGTCGGGCAGACCGCCGGCGTGGCAGGCGAGTTGCCCACCTGCACCATTTCAGAGCTGATGGGCAGTGCAGAGCTACCCGGCACGGTAGGGGGCAGATTGGCATTCGACAAGGTCGCCACCATGAACATGCCTTTGGGTGCGGGAGAGGCCGAGGAAGTGACCACAAAGTTCACCTTGCCCTTGCCTGCGCGGTTGTCCCAAATCGCCGTGTTGATCGTCAACGTGTCCGGAGTGCCGACGACTGCCGGGAAGACCCGTGCGGCGCTGACGGCTTTTGCTGTCGGGCACAGCGTTGAGTGAAAGATCGGGTCGTCCATGGGCGGTGCCCAGGGCGCGGGATCCAGTTGCCCCACCACAGGAGAGGCAGTACCCGGCCCATCAAGCGGACCGGAGCCACAGAACAGGAAAGCCAGATCCTGGAAGTTATTGGGTATCAGCGGCGGGCCAAAGGTCAGGTTCTCACCGAAGATGAAGTTGAAGTTGGGCAACAGGTACTGCCCCGCAATCAAACCATTGGCCACCGGTGTTTGCGGTGCCCCGCCGTCCAGATGGCAGGGCGTGTTCTGGTTGCCACACATGGTTCGGCTGATGGCGCGGTAATTGCGCGTGGGCGGCAGGAAGGCACCGTTGTTGTTGACGGGTGTGCGGAAACGTCCGAGCAGCGCAGTCGACGTCGCGTTTTGCGTACCCAGCAGGCGCTCGGTGATGGCACCGGTCACAGGATGCTGGTCAAGCGCGTAGAGATCCACCAGAGTGGTGATGTCAGTGGTAAAGCCCACAAAATGCACCCGCCCGGTCACCTCCTGGTTCAGGCCGGCAACGGGGCGTCCATCCGTGCCTGCCAGCACCACCTCCACCTCTGTGTAAACCGGCGGCGTGTTGGGTTGGGTATACACACCAAGACTGGCCGTCATGGTGTGAGCCGAGAGGTAGGTCCCATTGGCGTCGGCCTTGAGCGTACCCAGGAAGACAACGTTGTCGCCAATCTCGAACGGCACCTGCTTGGTGGGGTCTGTGGGACACCCGGGGTCGGAGCCAGGGCAGGCCCCCACCACGCCGGCCGGTGCCGGGGTATTGGGCGGGTCCATCAAATACGTCATGCAATAGCCGGTGCTTTGCTGCGGAAATGCCGGAATGCCGGTGGCTGGCGCGTAGCTCTTGCAGTTGGGCGCCAATGGACGGTTGGACTGCGGGCATTCGGGATCCACCGCCCCGGCGACAAAGGGATTCACGCGCGGAACGCACATGGGGTAGCCGCTAAGAGCGTGGACGGTCGGGTTATCGGTATCAGGCGTAAAGCGCGGGTCAAAGCCGGCCTCTTCGACGCAATTGGGATTGCCTGCACACCCACCTATCGCTGCATGGCTCTTGCCGTATCGGCCTATGGTGTCGTTCAAGCGAACGCGTGTGACGCGTGGCGGTGTGGGGCTGGGGCAGGTCGTGATCACCGCGCCCGTTGCATCCTTAGCCGTTGGATCAACCGGCACACCGCCCACCTGCATTTCACCGGTAGCGTAATCGATGCAACTGATCACGCCCTGGCCTGCGTTCACCGACTGTTGCGAGATGAAGACCAGACCCGCGATATATTGGCCGCTGATGACGTTACCCACCACACGGATTTCATAGGACGGCAGCGATCCGTTGTAGCGGGTCGCCGGCGTCGGGGGCGTTCCGGGAAGCGGCATGGTGAGCAGGCCTGGCTGGGTAAGCGGCACGGTGGCGCCGCTGGCTGTGCCTATCAGATCCGTCAAGGCCAGGCCCGTTTGGCCGGTGGGCGTGATGTCTTCGGCCGTAAGGTGGCTTCCCGGTTTGAACAAGTCGGCCCAGGTCAACGTGAACGCGGGCATCTGCAAAATGGTGTTGCAGGGAATGGTGATCTTCTGGCCATTGAGCGTGACCGTGCCACCGGCCAAGCGGGGGTGAGTGGGAGCGCAGATGGTGTTGGTCGTGTCAAGAGTTGCCTCCTGGATGAAGCCGGTGATGTCGAACTGCGGTGGCGCGATGGGCACAGGCGCGATGGTTGGCGCAATAAACGGCAACGTGGTTTGAGCCAATGCTGGGCCCGCCCCCGTGATGACCATCTGAATGGCAAATAGTGCCGCCGCAGCGCGTCGCCCCATGCGGGCCGGCAGCAGGCAAAAATGACTCGTCACATCGTCGTTCATGCTGATCTCCTGGTTGCGTTGCGTGCTCTCCCACATTCCTGCGTTGTTCTCGCGTCGCGTGAGCTCACTCTTCCCGATAATTTGCTTGCCACTGAACCTGCTGGTCAGGTCTTGCGGTTTTGCAAGCCCAACATTGCAAACGTCGTAACAGAAACAAGAAAACCTCAAGGCTTTGCTTAAGACGCCAGGCCATTGACCTTGTCCGCGGGCGGTACTCAAAACGTGTGCTTGCTTCTCTTCCAGTAACGCCAGTAGCGAACTGAAAATTTCAGTGGTCTTGTACATATTGGTACCTCCCTGAAAAGCAGACTTATTCAGAAACACTTCAAAGTCCAATCGACTTTTTGTTACTTTAGGACGGCACTTGTGTCTTGAACAGATACCGATTGCCCGATTGGACGGGAATAGTGACCACCCTACGGGGTTACTAGTGGCACCCCTACCCTCGCTAAAAAATGAGGCGTCGAGAACAAAAAATAGCGGCTCGCCGCTTGAAAATTCATGGCCCAAAGTGCGGCAGACCTACGCTGCCAGCAACGTCCTGGACGCTGTAGCGGCCACGGCCATCGCTGCGGTCAAGGGGAGTGCGGAGCCGTAAAAATCGGCACCTCTGACGGGGCTCACATGGTATTGATGGCAGGGCCGCGTCAGGCCCGCTCGATAGACGGAGCAACCCTTCGCGAGTGATCCGCTGCTTGAGACCCATGGTTTACGTGGCCACGCCATGTACGCCACCACAAACAGATTGCTACAAAATTAGTAGCTGCCTGCGCCTGTTATTCGGACGCTATGGGACTATTTTTTGCTTACGACCTGATCCTTGCCCGGTTCAATCAGTACCTGCGCATCCATCGAGCCGTGGGCTTATGAGGGCACGATGTCGAAGCGAATCATCATGGCGTGGTCTTCGTGGGTCAGGTTGTGGCAGTGCATGACGTACTTGCCCTCAAAGTCCCTGAAGCGCAGGAACACCCGCAACTCATCGTTGGGGGCCAGCACAAAAATGTCTTTGCGACCCGCCTCGGGGCGCGCGGGCGGCTTGCCGTTGCGCGACAGGATGCGCCCTTCCTCAAAGTGAACATGGATGGGATGCGACCAGCCGCCCCCGCCTTTGAACACCCATATTTCGGCGGTATTGCGCTTGGGCTGCACGGTGGGCGTCAGCACGTCAAACAGTTCGCCGTTCACCGTCCAGGCGCCGCCGCGGCGAACGAACTCGAATTTTCTGGTTTTGACAACTTCGGCCAGGTTGATGGGAGGCAACTCCCGCAGCTTGGTGGGCACTTGGCTCTTGTCGGGGCTGGCCGGCAAATCGCCCACATCGAAACGCAGGATTCGCGTGCCCGGGTTCAGTATCTTGCCGGTCGGCCCCCTGCCGTTGACCTGCTCCAGCTTGTTCACGATGAAGAGCTGGGCACCCTTGGGATAGTTGAGGAAATCGATCACGATATCGGCGCGTTCGGCCACCCCCATCCGGAATTTGGTCAGGGTCAGCGTTTCCGGCAGCAGATTGCCGTCGCTGGCGATGTACTGAAAGGGCTGGTCAACGCCCTTGTAGCTGAGGTAGAACTCATAAAAGCGCGACGGCCCGCCATCGAGAAAACGGAAGCGGTACTTGCGGCGCTCAACCTGGAAGAAGGGCTGAATCTTGCCATTGACGCAAAACTTGTCGCCCAGGATGCCGTCGACCTCGAACTGGTCGAAGAACAGCAAGCCATTGCGATCGAACTGCTTGTCTGTAAACGCCAGCGGGATGTCATATTTACCGCTGGGCAGGTGCAGCGCGGTGGAGCTGGGGTCAGTTTCATTACCCGAATCGAGTTCATCGAACAGCAGGTAAAAGCCCATCAGACCCTTGTACACATTGGGACTGGTGAACTCGACGCGGTGGTCGTGGTAGAAAAGAGTGCCCAGCGCTTCGCGCGGATCACCACCCGTTGCGTGAAACGCATCGAAGCCCGCATAGATATTGGGATAGAGGTGATCCCTGTACGCGCCCGCGTGGGCAATGGTGGGGCCAAACTTGGTGCGGCTGTAGTAGTCGCCGGGAAAGCCATCGCTCTCCGAGCCGGTATGCGCGTTGTGCAGGTGGGTGCTGATCTCTGGCGAGCCAAAACCTATCGTGTTGGCGGGCAGGTCGTTGTAGATGCGCACAATGGCGGACTCGCCGTAGCGGGCCTCGAAAGTAGGACCGGGGAAGACGCCGTCATAGCCCCAGATCGTTGAATCAGGCAGTTGCGGATGAAAGGAAAACTTGGCTTCTTTCACATGTATTTCATAGAACTTGCGGGTGCTAGGCCCAAATTCCGCCCAACGCTGGTGCTTGTCACGTCCAGCCTCGCCGGGGCCTGGGCCTTCCTGTGGCGCGGGATCAAGCGCTGCCACGGACTGCTTGAGCGCGGGCACCGGCAGCGGGACGATAAAAGGCGTGGTCGCTGGTGAAGGCGGCAGATCACCACTGCCCCCGGATCTGCTGCCGCCACCTGTGCCGCCGTCCTTGGCTGCGGCGTCACTCAGTTGGCCAAGCAGAAGGCCGGCGCCTGCCGCAGCCGCACCGTACTTGAGTATTTCACGCCTTCCCGCGGCAGGAACACGTAAATCCTTGGGCTTGAGCATTTCGACACCCCTTAAGAAGCGGCTTGAAACCAACTCGCATTCGCTTTGATGCGAGCTTGTTGTCACTTTAGGCGTCGAGATTTTTTTAAACAGCGACCTGTTGCCGTTTTTTTCAAACGTAGGATTCACCCTATCGCAAAAAAATGGCCTCCCCTACCGTGCCAGGCCTGCGGTAATTGCACAGGCTCCGTGCGTTGATGCCAGGCGCATCAGCTGAAAAGACGTAGCCAACATGTATCAATAAATCCTCAGGTTCACGGAGGCACGATGTCCCAGCGAACCATCATGGCGTGGTCTTCGTGGGTCAGGTTATGGCAGTGCATGATGTACTTGCCCTCAAAGTCCCTGAAGCGCAGGAACACCCGCACCTCATCGTTGGGAGCCAGTACATACACGTCCTTGCGACCCGCCTCGTGCGGCGCGGGCGGCTTGCCGTTGCGCGACAGGATGCGCCCCTCCTCAAAGTGAATGTGAATGGGATGCGACCAGCCGCCACTGCCCTTCAACACCCATATTTCGGCCGTGTTGCGCTTGGGCTTTGCCGTGGCGGTCAGCACGTCAAACAGCTTGCCGTTCACCGTCCAGCCGCCGTTGCTGCGATCAAACTCAAAGCGTCTGGTGGTGACGACTTCCGCCAGATTGATGGGGGGCAACTCGCGCAGCCTGGCGGGCACGCGGCTGTTGTCGGGGCTGGCCGGCAGATCCCCCACGTCGAAACGCAGGATTGGCGTGCCCGGGTTCAGTATCTTGCCGGTCGGGCCTCGGCCGTTGACCTGCTCCAGCCTGTTCACGATGAACAGCTGGGCGCCCTTGGGGTACCTGGCGAAGTCGATCACGATGTCGGCACGTTCGGCCACCCCCAGGCGGACCTTGCTCATGGTCAGCGGTGCCGGCAGCAGGTTGCCGTCGTTGGCAATGTACTGGAAGGGCTGGTCAACGCCGTTGTAGCTGAGGTAGAACTCATAAAAGCGCGACGGGCCACCATCGAGCAGACGGAAGCGGTACTTGCGGCGCTCCACCTGGAAGAAAGGCTGAATCTTGCCGTTGACGCAGAACTTGTCGCCCAGAATGCCATCAACCTCAAACTGGTTGAAGAACAGGAAGCCGTTGAGATCGAACTGCTTGTCCTGGAACACCAGCGGAATGTCATATTTGCCGACACCGCTGGGCAGGCGCAGCGCCTTGGGGTTGGGGTCGTTTTCATTGCCCGAGTCAATTTCATCGAACAGCAAATAAAACCCCGTCAGGCCCTTGTACACATTGGGTCCGGTGAAGTCGATGCGGTGGTCGTGGTACCACAAGGTGCCCAGCGCTTCGCGTGGATCGCCTTCAGTGCCATGGAAGCCGTCATAGCCCGCGTAGCAATTGACATAGTGGTGGTCCTTGTACGCACCCGGCTCGGTCATGGTGGGGCCAAACTTGGTGCGGCTGTAGTAGTCGCCGGTGAAGCCATCGCTCGCAGAACCGACATGCAGGTTGTGCAGATGGGTGCTGATTTCGGGCGAGCCAAAACCTATGCTGTTGGCGGGCAGGTCGTTGTAGATGCGCACCATGATGGGCTCGCCGTAGCGGGCCTCGAAAGTGGGCCCAGGCAATATCCCGTCATAGCCCCAGATGTTCTGCGTGGGCAGCTGAGGGTGGAAGGAATGCTTGTCCTGCCTGACATGCATCTCGTAGAACTTTTTGGTGTTGGGCCAAAAATCATCCCAGCGCGGATGGTTGGGACGTCCGCACTCGCCAGGGGCTGTGGTCTCCTGCGGCGCGGGATCAAGCGCAGCCACCGGCTGCTTGGGCAGATACACGGGCAGCGGGACCATGAAAGGCGTGGTCGCTGGCGAGGGCGGCAGAGTGCCACCGCCCCCACCGCCGCTACTTGTTCCACCATCCTTGGCCGTGACGTCACTCAGTTGGGTCAACAGCAAACCAGCACCTGCCGCAGCCGCACCGTACTTGAATACTTGACGCCTTCCCGACACAGGAACACGCGAATCATTGGACTTGGACATTTCCTCCACCCTCTTAAACATCAAATTGAAACCAACACATCACGTTGTTGCACGATTGTTAATTTACGTGTCGACGTGTTTTTTTGAAAGCTATTTGAAAGCTATCAACCTAAAGATAGGAATGACCCTATCGAACAAAGGGGGGAACTCCTATGGTTCAGGGTGAACGGAGCATCAGCGGCATGACGCTGCCAAGTCATTATTCCGGGCGGACCAGGCGCACGCTGTATGCGCCCTCCTTGACGTCATAGCTGCCACGACCGTCACTGAAGTCAACGCCCCATGCGAAGTTGCTGTCATCGGAAAACGATCTGAAGCGGTGTTCTACGCACTTGATTCAAGGCGACAGTTTCAAAAAAAAAGTGCCGACAGAATATCTGCCGGCACCTTGGGCGCTCCCCTTTTTAATTCCGGATCGTCACCGGGAAACTCTGCGTGGCTCCCCCCGTCGAAACGACGCTGATGGTGCTACCAGCCGTGGGAACTATCGGCGATCCGGCCGCCCGAACCGACCAGGCCCCCGCCACCACCGCCGCACTGCCTATGACCGGGCCCGTCGCGCTGCCCAGGCGCACAGTCACGGTGGCACCTTCGGCAGAGCTGGTGCCATTGATGCGCCATTCAGCTTTAGTGGTACGGAACTGCGCCGCGGCGACGGCAAGACTTTCAGCCGCCGTTACGGTGACATTAACGGTGCCGGTTGCAGCGCCACCGTGGCCATCGGAAATGGCGTAGGTGAAAGTGTCGGTTCCGGCGGGTCCGGCGTTGGGGGTGTAGCGCACGCTGCTTCCAACAATCGTCACTGTGCCGCGGCTGCCTTGAGTGACGCCGGTGATCGTTAGCGCATCCCCGTTGGCGTCAGTATCGTTTGCCAGCACGGCAATGGTCACCGAGCTGCCAACAGCGACGCTGGCGGAGTCGGCGTTGGCCACAGGCGCGAAGTTCTGCTGCGCGTTCACTGTCACGCTGACACTCGCAGAAGCGCTGCCGCCCCGACCATCGCTGATGGTGTAGGTGAAGCTGTCGGGGCCCGCATAGCCTGCTGCGGGCGTGTACCTGACCGTGATGCCATTGGTACTGACCGTCCCATGGGCCCCCTGGCTAACACCCGACACGCTCAGGACATCGTGGTCAGGGTCGGTATCGTTGGCCAGGACTGAAATCACCACCGCAGTCTGGAAAGCCGTCGTCGCAGCATCGTTGACCGCAACCGGGTTATGGTTGGTCCCTCCTTGGGCGACCGTAAAGACCAGCTCCACATTGGGCGTTGGCACGATGGTGATGGGTGCCGGATCAACAGGAGGCCATGCCAGCAGGGATGAATTTCCGTTGAAATTTCCGGCGGCGGGCGCAACGAATCCGTTGCTGGTTCGGCTGACGCTGGCATCCACAAAAGACAGCATCCGGTTGCGCGTATCTGACAACTGATTCGCCGTAAAGTTGCTGTCGCCATAAGTGCCGGCGGGAAAGCCGAGGAACGGTGGATTGGCAGGGGCCTGCAAGCGGGGGTCAAAGCCCTCGAACGGGAACGGGTCAAGCGGCTGGGGCGTGCTCTCGCAGCTGCCATTGCAGCCGCCGGGACTCAGGCGGCGATCCAGGTTCCAGGGAATGCCCGAGAAACTGAAGGCCGTATTCGTCCGGGCAATGTTGATCTCAAAGAAATTGGGAATGTCAATGCCACCCAGACCGATGCCGAAGGGGAACAAATACTGGCCGTTGGTCGCCACGGCGCCGCTCACATCCAGCGTTGTCAGTGTGGGGTCTGCCAACTTGCGCCCGGTGCGCGCCTGTATCTCATGCGGCAGAGGACTCAGTATGCCCACCATTTCGGTGATGTTGCCCTCAGCACTGCCGCCCGCCGGGCAGATGTTAAGACCCGCCAGGCGGGGATCTGCGCGCAAGTGGGCACAGGGGTTCAGGCGAGCCTTGGCACCGACGCCAAAATCCACGTCATGACGGATGCGAAAGATGTCGCCTCCACCCGCAACAATGCCCTGCCCGGTACAGGTGCTCGCGCCCGCCGCAATATCACAGCCAACCGTGCTGGCCAATGGAAATTCATGCTTGGCGTTGGCAACCGGGTCGTAGTGGATGGACCAGATCACCACGTCAGCAGGTGCGACCGTCGAAAAACCGATGAACAGGCTGCGAACGCGCTGGTTCTGAAAGCCGGGGGCGTCAATAAATACTTCATCGGGGAAGATGTAGTCGGGCTGACCCGCAACCAGTTTGGTGGTCAGCGCCATGGCGTTTTTGGTCGTGTGGGATGACAGGAAGTGCACGCCGTTCACCGTCTCGAAGTTGCCCTCGGCGGTGATGCTGTCACCCAGCATGATGGGCGCCATGCGGCGGGAGTCATCCACGGGCTGCCCGCCGCTGATGGTTCGGTTGGTGACCGGGCATAAGAGATCGCCAGTGCCGTCAGCCGCAGCCTGCGTACTGGGTTGCGCCGCCATCACGGGTGCGGAAGCCAGGCCAGGGAAGGGACGCGCCACCGTGCTGGGAATGCACAGTGGATAACCCGTGACAAAAACACTGGTGTAATTGTCTGGGTCCAGGGTAAAGCGCGGATCAGCGCTGCAGTTGCTGGAGCCGGTGGCGCATCCGGTCCCCGACTGAATGGTGTGGCGTGCGCTGGGATCATTCAAGCGCACCATGATGCCGGCGGACGCGTCACCCACATTGCCATTGAGCCGGAAATACCCTTCGTCGTAGTTGATGTAAGTCACGGCACCGCTGACCGACTCAACCCCCTTTTCGATGAACACATCACCCGCAATGACATTGCCACCGTTGGTACGGTTGGCGGCAACGGTCACCATGGCGCCAACGCCGCTGGTGTTACAGCTGTCGCCTTTGGCCAGCCCACTCTGGCCAAGACTGACACAGGCTGCCGGGGCCTGCTCAAAAAGCTGTTTCAGCGTCAGACGATTAGCCGGCAAATCCATCAGCAAATTGCGCGGGAGAATGATGTTTTGACCACCCACCACCATGGTGCCGCCAGACCAGTGATCTGTCGGATTGTTCAGGGTCAGGCTTTGAATCTCACCATCGATAGGTGCGGTCACCGCCGCCTGAACACCCGTGCCAGACAGACCCAACAGACCGAGCAAGCCCAGCGTGGAAACAAGCCTGGCACACGCGGTATAGAGCCTCCTCGATACAGCTACCTTGAAAATTGGCGCTCCTCGCGTCCTGCCTGTGCGCCTGCTCGATTGGCTTGCAGCGCCTGTGATTAGGTTATCAGACATGGCTCCCTCCCAAATAAACTCGTTAATGAAATTCACACACTCATGCTCAAGATCACGTCCTTGATCATCTTGGGCGTTGAAAGCGCTGGCAGATCCCCACCGCCCCCAGACCCGCTGCCACCACTTTTGCCGTCGTCACCTTTGGCTGCGAAATCGCTCAGTTGGATCAGCAGCGAACCGGCACCTGCCGCCGCGGCGCCGTGCTTGAATGCTTCACGCCTTCCCGCGACAGGAACACGTAAATCCTTGGGCTTGAGCATTTCGACACCCCTTTTAAAACCGGCTTGAAACCAACTCACATCCGAATGGATGCCAGTGAGTTGTTACTCTAGGTGTCGACGTGTTTTTTTGAAAGCTATTTGAAAGCTATTGACCTAAAGATAGGAATGACCCTATCGAACAAAGAGGGGAACCCCCATGCTTCAGGGTGAACGGAGCATCAGCGGCATGACGCCGCACAAGCATTATTCCGGGCGGACCAGGCGCACGCTGTAAGCGCCGTCCTTGACGTCATAGCTGCCACGACCGTCGCTGAAGTCAACGCCCCATGCGAAGTTGCTGTCATCGGAAAACGTGGAGGCCGACCAATAAAAATTGGCGCGCGTTCCAGGAAACCACACGGTGTTGATGGCTGGGTTGCGGCAGGCCTGCTCCGTCAGGTTAAACAGCTCTTTGTGCGTGGGTAAGCGCCATGCCTGGGCGGAGGCTACGGTGGAGGAAGCAGAAGACGATGTAGCGGCTGCGGAGGCGGAGGCCAACGCGGCATCGCTTGGGTTGATGCCGGTTTCCGCGGCGCTTGCCAGCGCCTGCGCCTTGACCCATGTATAGGTGGCAGCACTGCCCAGGCAGGTTTTTCCGTTCCAGCGTTGGCCCATGCTGCAACGCTGCCAGATCAGCATGGTCACGTTGTCCTTGACCTCAGCGCCACCATTGACGGCGCTGTAGCGGCTGTCCGGCGCTGTGAGTGCCGCATTCGGGTTGCAAGTCTGGGTCTGGGACCATCCAGAAACATGCGCAGTCGTCAGCAGTGCAAGCAGAAAGACGGTGAGGCTGCCTGAATTTTTGAAACATCCATTTGTCACAAAACAATCCTTTGCCATCCATAGACATCTGAAGCGGTGTTCAACGCACGTGATTCAAGGCGACAGTTTCAAAAAAAGTGCCGACAGAACATCTGTCGGCACCTTGGGCGCTCCCCTTTAATTCCGGATCATCACCGGGAAACTCTGCGTGGCTCCCCCCGTCGAAACGACGCAGATGGGACTGCCCGCCGTGGGGTTATGCGATCAGACATGCTCACCCCTCCCCATAAACTCATTATTGGAATTTACACACTCATGCTCAAGATCGCGTCCTTGATCATCTTGGGTGTGGAAAGCGCTGGCATCATGCACCAGCGGTCGTAAGCGTCGTTACCAATGCGCAGCATCCCGGTATGCGTTGATTTATCGGCGTCTTTTTTCTCGTCCAGGTCATAAAACCCCAACCTGCGCCGAATAATCTCGGTGTCTTTGGGTGTGCCCGTCAAGAACGTCCAGCCAGGCTTCACACCAAACGCTTTGGCATATGCGTTCAAAGTTTTGGGGGTATCGTGCTCGGGCAGCAGCGTGATCGAATACATGAATATGTCTTTGCCCACGCGTTTTCCCAAGGCCTCTTGCACCCGCAGCAAATTGGCGGTCATGTTGGGGCAGATGCCGTCGGAGCAAACTTCCAGCATCATGTTGATGACGACCAGCTTCCCTCTTATCAGATCGTCATAAAACTTGACCTTTTTACCCTCATGCGTCTGAAAAATGGCGTTGGAAAAATAGCCTGCCCGTTGCCCGGTGCCAGAGGAAGTTTGCATTCCGGTGGCTGCAAAGACCGGGCTCAAGGCGACTCCGCCAAAGCCTGTGAGCAATGTACGTCTGCTGGTCATGATGATGTTCTCCGGTTGTGAATATGAGAGATCGGCTCAAAGTCATGCATCGACAAGGCAGTGCTCTCACGGAGGCACAATGTCCCAGCGAATCATCATGGCGTGGTCTTCGTGGACCAGGTTATGGCAGTGCATCATGTACTTGCCCTCGAAGTCCCTGAAGCGCAGGAACACATGCACTTCGTGGCCTGGGCCCAGCACATACACGTCCTTGCGACCCGCCTCGTGGGGCTCGGGCGGCTTGCCGTTGCGCGACAGGATGCGGCCCTCCTCAAAGTGAATGTGGACCGGGTGCGACCAGCCGCCCCCGCCCTTCAACACCCATATTTCGGCCGTGTTGCGCTTGGGCTTTGCCGTGGCGGTCAGCACGTCAAACAGCTTGCCGTTCACTGTCCAGCCGCCGTTGGCGTTAGCGAACTCAAAGCGCCGGGTGGTGACGACTTCCGCCAGGTTGATGGGGGGCAGCTCGCGCAGCCTGGCGGGCACGCGGCTGTTGTCGGGGCTGGCCGGCAGGTCACCCACATCGAAACGCAGGATTGGCGTGCCCTGGCCCAGTATCTTGCCGCTCGGGCCTCGGCCGTTGACCTGCTCCAGCTTGTTCACGATGAACAGCTGGGCGCCCTTGGGGTACCTGGCGAAGTCGATCACGATGTCGGCGCGCTCGGCCACCCCCAGGCGGACCTTGCTCATGGTCAGCGGGGCCGGCAGCAGGTTGCCGTCGTTGGCAATGTACTGGAAGGGCTGGTCAACGCCGTTGTAGCTGAGGTAGAACTCATAAAAGCGCGACGGACCACCATCGAGCAGACGGAAGCGGTACTTGCGACGCTCGACCTGGAAGAAAGGCTGAATCTTGCCGTTGACGCAGAACTTGTCGCCCAGAATGCCATCAACCTCAAACTGGTTGAAGAACAGGAAGCCGTTGAGATCGAACTGCTTGTCCTGGAACACCAGCGGAATGTCATATTTGCCGACGCCGCTGGGCAGGCGCAGCGCCTTGGGGTTGGGGTCGTTTTCATTGCCCGAGTCGAGTTCATCGAACAGCAAATAAAACCCCGTCAGGCCCTTGTACACATTGGGTCCGGTGAAGTCGATGCGGTGGTCGTGGTACCACAAGGTGCCCAGCGCTTCGCGTGGATCGCCTTCAGTTTCGTGATACGCGTCATATCCCGCGTAGCAATTGATGTAATGGTGGTCCTTGTACGCGCCTGGTCCGGTCATGGTGGGGCCAAACTTGGTGCGGCTGTAGTAGTCGCCGGTGAAGCCATCGCTCTCCGAACCGTCATGCAGGTTGTGCAGATGGGTGCTGATCTCGGGCGAGCCAAAACCTATGCTGTTGGCGGGCAGGTCGTTGTAGATGCGCACCATGATGGGCTCGCCGTAGCGGGCCTCGAAAGTGGGCCCAGGCAATATCCCGTCATAGCCCCAGATGTTCTGCGTGGGCAGTTGAGGGTGGAAGGAATGCTTGTCCTGCCTGACATGCATCTCGTAGAACTTCCTGGTTTCGGGAAAAAAATCTCCCCAGCGCTGATGCTTGGGACGTCCGCACTCACCGGGAGCAAGAGTCTCCTGCGGCGCGGGATCAAGCGCTGCCACGGGCTGCTTGGGCAGATACACCGGCAGCGGCACCATGAAAGGCGTGGTCGCTGGCGAGGGCGGCAGAGTGCCACCGCCCCCACCGCCGCTACTTGTTCCACCATCCTTGGCCGTGACGTCACTCAGTTGGGTCAACAGCAAACCAGCACCTGCCGCAGCCGCACCGTACTTGAATACTTGACGCCTTCCCGACACAGGAACACGCAAATCCTCGGACTTGGACATTCGACACCCCCGTAAGAAACTGTTTTGAACTCACATCCGCCTTGATGCGAGCAGGCTGTTACTCTAGGTGTCGATTTGTATTTTTAAAAGTGAATTGCAGCCCGTTTGGCCAAAGATAGGAATCACCCTATCGAAAAAAGGTGAGCGCCCCTACCGTGTCTGGGCAAAGGTTCTCGCACGAGGCGGCCAGGAGGGATACGCCAATGCCAAGGGCAGAGGTGTGGCGATGTGGAGGTTGGCGGGCGCAGCCGCTCAAAACATCTCTACGCGAAAGCGGTAGCCGCGAAAACTGAAAAGCAGGTGATCTTGCGCGATCTGCTCAAGCTTCATCCCGGCAATCAACTCATCCCCCTCGCGCAGGCTGCGCTCGTTGATGCTGACCACGCGCCCTCCCGCCTCAGCCGAGTCGACGTAGCCGCTTGTACTTATTTTTGGAATCTCACGACGCACTTCAGGTGGCAGCTCGTCCAGGCGCAACACGCGCGCACTCAGCAAGGGCTTCAGGACAGGAGCTTCCCCGGGCACGGCCGCCGCAGGTTTACTGGTACGGCCGGCGGCTGCTTTTTTATCGGGTGCCGGGCTTGCCGGAGCAGAGGCACTGGCCGCATTATTTTGCTCAAGCGAACCGTCCTTGCCCACTACTTTGTCAGCCTTGCCAGACACGCCGCGCAGCCTGCTGCCTGCGTCCATCTGAGCTGGCGCCGCAGGTCGCGCATTTGCCGGCGGTGCGACCAGTGAGGCGCCTGAAGACACAGCGCTGGGGGACGACTTGGCGTTGCCATTGTGTGCCTCCCCGTCCATCACTGAAAGGTCCATGGCGCGGTTGAATGGCTTTGCCAGTGGCGCGCGCGCTACCTCACGGCCGGTAGCGGGCAAGATGGCGGCCGGCTTTTCATGCATGGCATTTTCGTTCGGCTTGCCGGACCACCACCACCCCAGGCCGGTTGCACCTGCAATGACAGCGACCAGCGTGGCGCCATATAGCCAGGCCGAGGGCTCACGGACCGGTTCTTCGGCAGACAGCGTGATGCTCTTTATATCGGGGAGCTTTGTGGCAAGCCGCGCCTGCTCGGCCTTTTTAAGCGCTTCGAGGATGTAGGACATGCTAGTTGCCTTTCTTCGAAGAGGCGAGCTGCGGAATCTGGCTGTCCGCTGCCGCCGCCAGGCGGATAGCGGTGTGCGGCCCCACTCTGCCATCGGCCCGCATACCCAGCTCTTTCTGAAATCTCTGCACCTGCTGCATGAGGTTGTTATCAAACACCTGTTTGGATTGGGTCGCTGGCGGCAGGCGGCCAAGCTGCACGAGTTGGCGCCGCAGCCACAACACTGAGGCGCCACGGTCACCACGCTCCATCACGCCCGAGTAGTCAGGCGGCACCCGCCACAACACGGTATAGTCGCCCGTCCACCCGTCAACGACCTCGCCAATCCCACGCGTAGCGACACCGTCTTCGGACACCCATGTTGCCGTGGTGCTGCTCAGGCCGGAAAGCATGGCATATCGATTGGCCTTTGCAGGTTTTAGCCGGAGCAGCGCGGGCTGGTTGAGTTCCTGCAAATCCTGAAGCGTCCCGTTGGCACTCAAGCAGCGCAGGCCTGCAGTGATCGCCTGTTCGCAGGGTGCAAGCGGGCTTTCGGCACGATAGCTGATCCCCCAGCGGCCGAACAACGCTCGCCAGGCGACGGTCTCGCTGCGCACTGGCTCAGCCCCAACCGGGTCAGATACAGTTGCACCGAGAGCCGCGTTCCTGGCGCCGTCGGTCCCAGGCTGAGAGCCGGCGCCTGCGACAACGTTTGTCGCAATAGCAATAGGTTTTCCAACTGCAGACACTGCGAGCGGCGGCGTAACGATTGGAGCGATTTCATTGGCATCGGCAGCACCGGCAAACGGCGCGGCAACGGTCGGTGTGGTTTCGCCGACAGCCCCCGCGGCAGACGCACTTGGCGTTTTTGCTGCCACCACAGGCATACGCGCTTCGGCCGGACGCACCACATTGAGCCTGAAAGACGCCGGCACAAATCGATTGACGTAGTCAAGAAACCTCATTGGCATGAGCGCGAAACCCGCCATCAGGCCAACGCAGGCCAGCCCTGCGGCGGTGAACGCCCAACGCGGCGCTGCCCTTGGGGAGCGCGAATCATCTTCGCCACGCACCTCCCGTATCGCCTTGTGCAGAACCTTGCGATCCACTTTGTCTTTGCCCTCGACATACGCACCTAACAACGCGCGGTCACAGATCAGGTTCACGAGACGGGGAACGCCTCGGCTGGCACGGTAGATAGCCGGGACAAGACGCGATGGGATGATCTGGCGCTGACTGCCCGCTGTCGCCATGCGATGCGAGATATAGCCCGCAAGGTCACTCCTGGCCAGCGGCCCCAGATGAAACCGCGCGATGATGCGCTGCGCCAGTTGTGCAAGCTCGGGTTGCGCAAGTTTTTTCCTGAGTTCGGGCTGTCCCAGCAAAATGATTTGCAGCAGCTTGCGCTCGGTGGTTTCCAGATTGGTCAGCAAACGCATCTGCTCGAGCACATCCGCCGAGAGGTTTTGCGCCTCATCAATGATAAGAAGCGTATTGCGCCCAGTGGCATGTGCGTTCAACAAGTGGACATTGATACGGTCGACCAGCGTCTTTGTGCTCGCTACCCCCGCAGGTACCTCGATATGCAGTTCATCGCAGATGGTGGATAGCAACTCCAGCGCGGTGAGCTTGGGGTTGAAGATGAAAGCGACGTCGCAATTTTCAGGCAGCTGCCCGAGAAGACAACGGCACAGCGTGGTTTTGCCGGTGCCGATTTCACCAGTGAGCAACACGAAGCCACCGCCTGCAGTGGCCCCGAACAGCAAATGTGCAAGAGCCTCGCGGTGCTGCAGACTCAAATACAGGTTATGCGGGTCGGGTGCAATCGAAAACGGTGACCTGTTGAAACCGAAATATTGGTGATACATGGTTGTATTCGCCCCCTGTTTGGCCTACCCCCAAAGTAGCTCAACCCCCATGGCAGAAAACCCATGGATGCCGGCGCCATTACTTTGACACAAAAAAACAGCTTGGTGCTGGCATCCGTGAAAACGATAGAACATGACGCCAGCTTTCAGCCGCGATTGGGCGCCGCTACAAGGTCAAGGCGCCCTGCGGCAAGGCAAACAGGCCTGGCCCTGCACGAAACAGCCAGGGTTCTCCTGGAATTCAGGAGACTTTTTTTTGCTTTTTTCCTGCCGCCAGGCCTAGGCCAAACCACTGATCCTGCCTTTGGCTCGGACTCCGCCCCCTCCTGTTCAGCGCCCCAGATCGTCCAAATATCTGTCCACGCTGACATGTAACCGAGTGCGGAAGATCGCCGCCACCCCACCCAACCCTACTAAGGCATGGTTGACCCTATCTACAACGTAGGGTCGTCACCCGTGACTTCGCGTCTCGGTGGTTGCAAGATATTTCAAAACGTCAACCAACACAGGGTGCCCATCGTGAACGCTGCCGCCACTGCCCCAACAACCAGACAGGCACACGCCGTCGCCGGCCACCCACGGGCAGGCGGATTCACCCTGCTGGAGCTGCTGGTGGTGGTAGTCATCATCGGCTTGCTGGCCGGTTTTGTGGCCCCTCGCTATTTTGACCAGGTGGGCAAGTCAAAAACCAAAGTAGCCAAGGCACAGATTGACTCGCTCGAAAAGGCACTCGACCAATACCGGCTTGACTTGGGCCACTACCCCACCACCGAACTGGGTCTGGCCGCGCTGGTGGTCAGGCCCAGCACCGAGAGTGAAACCAAATGGCAAGGGCCGTACTTGAAAAAGGCTCTGCCCAACGACCCGTGGGATCGTCCGTATATATACCGCTCTCCCGGCGAAAGCGGGCGCGAGTATGAGCTGCTTTCTCTGGGTGCCGATGGCCAGCCGGGCGGCACTGGCGAAAACGCCGATGTGACCTCCTGGTAGCTTATGGAGCCATCCATCATGAAATTCCAGATTCTTGTCAGCAGCTCTCACGGTGCCATGCGCATGCTGGATATGGCTGCGACCAGTGAAACGGAGGCCCGCCACCACGCCCAGGCGCAAGGCTTTCGGGTGCTTTCAGTCAAGACCACGGAGTCGTCAAGCGCGCAAGGAGCCATGTCGCAAAAGCGCTGGACGACGGGCCGCTCGCAGTTTGACCCGGGACTTTTCGCACAGGAACTGGGGGCCTTGCTGGAAGCCGGTTTGAGCGTGATGGAGTCGCTGCAAACATTGGGCAGCCGTGAACCCGCGGCGGTTCGCGAGCAAATGTACAACCCCATGCAGCGCACCCTGGAAGAGGGACAGCCCCTGTCGGCAGCCATGACGCGCATCAAGGACAAGTTTCCGCATCTGCTGATCGCCAGCGTCAAAGCCAGCGAGTACACCGGTGACATGAGCGCATCGCTGCGCCGTTATGCCCTCACCCACAAACGTATGCAGGGGTTGCGTGAAAAGGTGGTCAGTGCCTCCATTTACCCCGCCCTGCTGACGGCGGTGGCCATCGTCGTGCTGATTTTCCTGCTCGGCGTCGTGGTGCCCAAGTTTGCCGGCTTGATTGACAGCAACTCGCAGCAAATTCCGGCCGCCTCCCGACTTCTGATGCGCTGGGGCACCCTGGTCAACCAGCACTTTAACGCGATTGTGCTTGTGTTGGGCGCACTGGCGGCCGGGGGCATTTTTACGCTGTCGCGCACTTCGGTGCGCGACTGGATAGGCGCGCATGCGACGAAGCTTCCGCTCGTGGGCGGCTATGTGCGCCTGTATCGGCAAACGCAGTTTTGGCAGACAAGCGCCATGTTGATTGAGGGTGGCGTTCCCGCACCCCAGGCATTTGGCATGTCGGTGAATTTGCTGGGAGCCGACGATGCACAGAGGTTGCAGAGCACCCTGCTAAAAATCAACTCCGGTCATGAACTGGCAGAGGCCTTCAATGCCGCGGGCATGGTGGACAGCGTGTCGTACCGCATGTTGAAAGTGGCGCAAAAAACCGGACAGCTGGGGCGCGTTTTGGGACAGTTGGCAGGCTTTCAAAGCGACGTTCTGGAGCGCGGCATTGACCGTTTGACCCGCTTGCTCGAGCCAATTTTGATGATTGTGATCGGTTTGGCGATAGGCGGCGTTGTCGTGCTGATGTACATGCCTATTTTTGATCTGGCCTCCAGTATTCAGTGAGGATGCCGTGGATAAATTACCTTCAATAGAACTCAGTGCAGCGGCGGTGCGTGATGCCCAAAGCAAGGCCACGGCCTCCAACCGCGCGATTGATATCCTCGCGGCACAGTTTGGCGGCGCAAGCGAGCTGTTTACGGAGGTGGCCGCCAACTACTTTTGCATGCAGGCCATGGGCGCTTTGCAACTGCACGAGCTGACACCCGACTTTGACATCATTCCGTTCATTGAATCGACCCGACGCACCTGCGCTGCGTTTCACACGGACTCGCAAACCCTGATTGTCGTCACCGACCCGCTGAACTTGCGTGACCGGCAATGGATCGAGGCCCGTTTGCGTCAACGCCGAAATTACCAGGCGCAGTGGGCACTGGCAAGCGCGGGTGACCTGAAAGCGGTTTTGGCGACACATGAAAAGAATGTACGCGCCATCGACAGCCTGGTGGTGCGCGACGAAACGGTGGCGGGTAGCAACGAAAAAGGCATCGCCATCTCGCTGCAGGACATTGACAGCGATGACAGCATGGTGGTCAAACTGGTCAATTCAACGATTTATGACGCATTGAAGGCGCAGGCCAGCGACATCCACCTTGAAACCCAACCCAACGGCTTGATCATCAAATACCGCGTGGATGGAGTGCTGACCGAGGTCAGCAAATTGGACGGGCTGGAGACCGCCAACCAGGTGATCTCGCGCATCAAAGTCATCTCGGAACTGGACATTGCCGAGAGGCGGATTCCGCAAGACGGCCGGTTCAAAGTGATTGCGCAGGCGCGTGCGATTGACTTTCGCGTCTCCATCATGCCCAGTATCTTTGGCGAAGACGGCGTGCTGCGCGTTCTGGATCGCTACCAGCTGTCTGACCAGCAATCGGGCCTGACCCTCAACGGGCTGGGCTTCAGTGCCGACGACATCGGCTTTATACGCACCATGGCGGCCAAACCCTATGGCTTGTTGCTGGTCACCGGCCCGACCGGCAGCGGCAAGACGACCACGCTGTATGCCGTGCTGAGTGAAATCCACACCGGGCTGGACAAGATCATCACCATCGAAGACCCGGTTGAATACCAGGTGCCCGGGGTGTTGCAAATCCCGGTGAATGAAGCCAAGGGCTTGACCTTTGCCCGGGGCTTGCGATCAATCCTGCGGCATGACCCGGACAAGATCATGGTGGGTGAAATTCGTGACCCGGAGACCGCGCAAATCGCTGTACAGGCAGCCCTGACAGGCCACCAGGTGTTCACCACCGTACACGCCAACAATGTTTTTGACGTGCTGGGCCGATTTTCCAACATGGGGGTAGACGCCTACAGCTTTGTTTCTGCGCTGAACGGCATCGTGGCGCAACGCCTGCTGCGTGTGAACTGCGCCCATTGTTCGATTGACGAAGCACCTGCGGCCGAAGCAGTAAGAGAGTCCGGCCTGCTCGCCGAGCAACTGCATAGCTGGAAATTCCGCCGGGGTATGGGCTGTGCGCAATGCCGCGGCACCGGTTTCAAGGGCCGCAAAGCGATTGCCGAAACACTGCCATTGACGGACGATCTGCGCGACCTGATTGCCGAGCACGCCCCCATGACCCGCATCAAGGCCGTGGCGCAAAAGGCGGGGGTTCAAACATTGAGAAAAGCCGCGCTCACACTGGTGCGCAATGGTGAAACCACGCTGGGAGAAATCAATCGTGTCACCATGGTGGAATAAATTCTTCCCGCCTTCCCACGACGTGCTGATCACGTCCGGCGAAGTCGTGTTGGCGCTGGGCAACATTCGCATTGCCGCCCCGGTGCCGAACCCGTCTTTGGAAGGCGGCTCATTTGAGGCGCGCCTGGCTCAGCCGCTGAAAGCCGTGATGGACCGGGCACCCCGGTCGAATGGTCGCAAGGCCAATATTTGGCTCTGCCACAGCCTGGTTTCGCAGAGCGTGGTTGAGATTGACGCGCGTGCCATGCGCGCCAACGAGATCTCGGCGACGCTAAAGGCTTATTGGGAAGACGCACTGGATTTGCCCGCCGCGACGCTGGCGCTCACCTACCAGGTGCAACCTTCGGGGCGTTCAATTTTTTCAAGCTGCTGCAGTTTGGCGCTGATTGACAGCATTCAATCGAACTTGCGGCTCTCGGGCTGGACGGCCAAACATATCGCACCGCATCTCGCCAAAACCTGGAACGAAAGCCGCCAGCAGATCCATAGCAAGGATTGCTGCCTGCTGATTTTTGAGGACAAGGTGCTGTCAATTGGCGTCTATCGGCACGGAAACTGGATCGCGTGGACCAGCGAAGGCTGTGACACCGCTGAATGGGCGGAGCTGTCCAGCAGAACCACCCGCTTTTGCCGCAGCACGGGTTTATGCGATCCCAACGCCCTGCCCGTCTGGATCTATGCGCCACAGGCAGCCAGCAAACCAAGCTCCGTCGGCCTGAACAATTGGTCATTATTGAGCGCTCCATCCCATGCGGGATTGCTCGCTTGAAGGATTCAACATGAATCAAGCATTTCATCTTGATTTTCTGGGTGGGCAGCAACGCTTCTCCATACCAGGGGGGGTTTTTCTGGCGGCAGGCATCGCCTTGGCCGGCTGGCAACTGCTGGAGTACAGCCAGTTTCTGCAAGCCAATGCTGAACTGCACTCCGAACTTCAGGGCACGCTGGAGCGCCTGAAGATCAACAAACAGGACGTAAAACGCCAACCAGCACAGACGCCGCAGGAGCGCTCGGCGATTGCGCTGGCACGCGCGGCAACCGATCAACTCAACTATCCATGGGACTCCCTGCTGAACCTGGTGGAAACAGCACAACACCCCGACGTTGCACTGCTGGCGCTCGAGCCGAAAAGCCGAAACGGTCAAATCCGCCTGACAGCCGAAGCAAAGGACGCTACGGCCATGATGGGTTATGTCGCCGGCCTTCAGCAAAATCCGTTGCTGCAAAACGCCTTTCTCACCACCCATCAAGTCCAGCTTCAGCAACCCGGAACACCCTTCAAGTTTCAAGTTCTTGGTCAATGGAAAGGCATCCAGACAGCCACGCCATCCGACAGCGCTGTTGACGCCACGACGACTGCGGACATCAACGACAAGGTGGCGCCATGAAAGACTTCATGCTCAGCGTCAGATTCCAGACTTTGCGCTTTCTGGGAGTCTGGGGTCTGCTTGGCCTGCTGCTTCTGGCCGCCGCAGCGCTGATCGGCTACCTGTTGATTCCGCAAATCAACGCGCAAAGCACGGCGATGCACCAGGAGATCATTGCCGCCAAAGACAGTGCGATTCAGGCCAGCGAGCAGCGCCGCAATGCACCGAATACCGTCTCCCAGCTTCAGAATTTCTTGAACTGGCTGCCGCCACTGGCGACCAATGCGAAAGACGTGAAAACGCTCTTTGTGCTGGCAAAGGAAGGGGGGATTGACCTGACCAAGGCCGACTACCAGCTCACCGCCGAGCCAGGCGCGCAGTTTTTGCGCTACCAGGTGACCGTGCCGATCAAGGACCGCTACATCGTCATACGCCGGTTTGCCGTGGGTGCCTTGAATGACCTGCCCCACCTGGCACTGGACGAGTTGCAGTTTTCACGCCTCCAGGCCTCCTCCGACGTGGTGGATGCCCAGCTCCGTTTCACCTTTTTTTACAGGCCGCAATAGCCATGTCTCCCCTGCTCAACACAAAAAGTCTGGTGCTGGGGATTGCCGGTGCCGCGGCATTTACGGCTGCGTATTGGGTTAACAAGCCCGCAGATCCCGAGGTCGCCGTCGTTCAACCCATCAACCGAAGCGCCGGAACCGGCAACCCGTCCAGCCCCGCCCCCCGCCCTTCGATATCGGCGCAGACAACGCTGCTGGCGCCTGAGCGGGGCATGATTTCATCGAGCAACGAGAAAGACGTTTTCGCCACACATTCCTGGTTGCCGCCCCCGCCCCCCCCGCCACCCCCGCCGCCGCCAGCACCACCCGTCAAACCGGTAGCGCCGCCACTTCCTTTTGCCTTTGTTGGAATGCTGGATGAAAGGGGCGTGGCCCGACGCGTCTTTATGACGAAGGGCGAGCAATTGATCATTGTGAAAGCCAGCGATGTCGTGGAAGGCCAATACCGCATCGACCAGATCACCGAGAGTTCGGTCGAATTGACCTATCTCCCGTTGAACGAAAAACAAACTCTCTCCATTTTGCAGGGGGGCATATGAAACTCAATTTTGGTTTTTACCAATTGCGTCAGGGTTCGGGCGACTTCAACAAGGCCTCCTTGAGCCCAAAGCGTGCCCGTGTCATCACATGCATATCCATTGTCCTGCTGTTGGCGGGATGCGCGGCACCCCGTCATTTCAACGAAGGCCAGCGGCTGATTAAGGCGGGCGAGCAAGAAAAAGGGCTGCAGGAATTGCGCGAAGCACTCAAACTGGAGCCGAACAATGCGCAGTACCGGCTGGAGTTTCGCAACCAGCAGGCCAGGTACATTGAAACTTTCGTGACTCGCGGTGATGAGCAGCGAGCGGCCGGCCAGCTGGACGCCGCCATTGAGACGTACAGCTCGGTGCTGCGCATGGACCCGCAAAACGAAATGGCGCGCCGAAAGCTGGTGCAGAGCCTGGCAACGAGGTCTGCAACCGACCTGACGACTCAGGCTCAAAACTTGTTCAATGCAAAAAATTCGGACGCAGCCAGGGAAAAAGTCAAACTCGCGCTGGCCGAAGATGCCGCTTACGCGCCGGCACTGGCGCTGCTCAAAAAAATTGACGCCCAGGCTGATGAGGCCAAGAGCGTGAAGCAGGCTCAATTCAGCGCTCAATCGGTGATGAAGCGCCCCATCTCCCTGCAGTTTCGTGACGCGAATTTACGCATGGTGTTTGAAGCCATGTCGCGATCGGTGGGCTTGAACGTCATTCTGGATCGCGATGTGCGCAGTGATCTCAAAACCACGATCTATGTGAAGGATGCCTCGGTGGAAGACGCCATGGACCTGATTCTCCTGCAGAACCAGCTCGACAAACGCGTTTTGAACGGAAACACGCTATTCGTTTATCCAGCAACTGCGGTCAAACAAAAGGAATATCAGGAGTTGAAGGTTCGCGTGTTTCAGCTTTCCAATGTGGACTCAAAGTATATGCAAAATGTGCTGAAGACCATACTCAAGATCAAGGACGTGGTCATCGACGAGAAGAGCAACACCATTGTCATTCGCGACACACCGGACGCCATTGCCGTGGCGGAAAAATTGGTGACAGCGCACGACGTGGCCGATGCAGAAGTGATGCTCGAGGTCGAGGTTCTGGAAGTTTCGCGTGACCGCGTGAGCAATATTGGCATCAAGTGGCCTGACAACGTTTCCTTGAATTTGCCTAATGGGACCGGACCCAATGGTGTGCTCACTTTGGGAGAACTGAGAGCCTTGGGCAGGGATCAGGTCTTGTTTGGTCCCGCTCAACTCGGTATCGGTTTCAACGCCAAGCTCATCGACTCGGATGCCAATCTGCTCGCCAGCCCCCGTATTCGCGTGCGCCACAAGGAGAAGGCCAACATCCTGATTGGTGACCGTGTCCCCTTTGTCTCGGGCAGCAACACGATTACAGCCGGGGCCAACCCCATCGTTTCAAATTCCGTGCAGTATCTTGATGTGGGTATCAAGCTCGAAGTTGAGCCCTATGTGTACTCCGAAAATGATGTTGGCATCAAAATAAAAATGGAAGTCAGCAACATCGCCAAGGAAATTCCCAACAAAAATACGGGTGACATTCTTTACCAGATTGGTACGCGAAGCGCCTCCACGTCATTGCGCCTGAAAGACGGTGAAACCCAGGTGCTCGCCGGATTGCTCAGCGACCAGGAGCGCTCATCCGCCGACAAAGTGCCCGGGCTTGGCCAAACACCCTTGCTGGGACGCTTGTTTTCCAATAACAACGGCAACACCACAAAAACAGAAATCGTGTTGTCGATCACGCCGCGCATCATCCGCGGCCAAAACCCGATGGCGTCGGCAGCAAGGGAAATCTGGTCAGGCACTGACACGCAAATCCGTGAGCTCCCGCTGCGCCTGGATCCCATTGGCATTGTGCGTTCAAGTTCTACTGCCGGTGCCGCTCCCGTGGGCCCCCGTACTGCGCCAGCCGTGCCGGACAGGGCCCCCGTACCGGCCTTTACGCCGCCCCCGCCACCCGACATATCGACGCAGCCGGCAAGCCCGGAAGGCGCCACAGGGTCTGGCGTCGACGGAAGAATCGTGATACCCACGTCACCGGTGCCTCCGGGCACAACGCCCGCGGCCCCCGCGGGGCCTGCCGCACCACCCGATTCAAGCAGCCCGGGGAGCATCTTCTCGCCGCCGCTCCCGCAGGCCACACCGGCAAGCCCGCCAGCGCCGCCAACCGGGGCGCCCACTGGTGCGGAGCAAAGCAGGAACACGCCTCAAGATAGCGGCCCTCCGGGATTCGGGGCCACCCTCACAGCGACGCTCGTGGACATGAAGCGGTCGGACGAGGCCATCAAAGGCCTTGAGTTTCCGGCGCGGCACTTGATACGAGTCACACCATGAAAACCTGGGCACGTCATTCCAAACGCAGCGGCTTCACCTTGGTGGAGTTGCTGGTGACGCTCACGCTCCTGAGCGTCATTGCCTTGACGGCGATGCCGCTGGCCGAGATTGCCAGCATCCGCTGGAAGGAGCAGGAACTGCGCCAGAGTTTGCGTCAAATCCGTGTCGCATTGGACCAATACAAAAAGGCTTCCGATACGGGTCTGATTCCCAAAGCGGTCGGCGAATCCGGCTATCCACCATCACTCGAAGTGCTGACGGCCCCCATCGCCAGCAGCAAGGAAGTGGTGCAAGTGCCGCTTATCCTCATGCGCAGCCTGCCTAGAGACCCGTTCAACACCGACCCCACACTTCCCGCCGCCAGCACCTGGGCTCTGCGCAGTTATGCCAGCCCGGTCAACGACCCACGGCCTGGCAGCGACGTGTTCGACGTCCACTCGCAGTCCCAAAAAAAGGGACTGAATGGCATCCAGTATGACCAATGGTGACGCCATGTTGAACCCCAAACGGCGACCGCATAACGGCTTTACGCTGATTGAACTCGTTGTAGTCATCAGCATCATTGGCCTGCTGTTGAGCTTGGCGGCGCCCCGCTATTTCGCCAGTATCGAGCGCGGGAAAGAGGCCGTACAGCAGCAAAACCTTTACTCCTTGCGCGATGCGATTGACAAGTTTTTCGGCGACACCGGCCGCTACCCCGAGAACCTGGAGGAGTTGGTCGTCAAACGCTACTTGCGTTCAGTGCCAGTGGATCCAATGACCGAACACCGTGACTGGATCGCGCTGCCACCGCCAGATCAAAATCTGGCTGGCGTCTACGACATCAAGAGTGCCATGAATAAAGAGGCAAACAGCGATGCGAGTAAAACATTGCCGTAACGCCGGCTGGCCAAGCAATTTGCCGGGACAGCACGGCGTCATGCTCCTGGCGCTGCTGATTTTTCTGGCCATTTTGGGGCTGGTTGTGACGAAAACCGCGGAAGTGTGGTCCACAACCCTGACACGCGAACGCGAGCAGGAGCTGTTATTTGCAGGAGAACAATACAGGGCTGCCATTGAGCGGTATTACTACGCCACGCCGGGGGCGAACAAAATGTTGCCCACCACCCTCGAGGAGCTGGTAAAAGATGATCGGTTCCCGGAGCCTCAGCATCACTTGCGGCAGCTCTACCCGGACCCCCTTCGGGAGGGCGAACCTTGGGGGGTGTTGCGGCAAGGCTCAAGAATCGTTGGCGTGTACAGTTTGTCGGATCAAAAACCCATGAAAAAATCCGGTTTCGATGCCAAATACAGCGCATTCTCGGCAGCGCAAAGCTACCGGGGATGGCGATTCATGTTTGTCCCGTCCGCCGGTGGCGGTGGCTCGCTTCGCGCACCGAACGCGTCACAACCCGGGGCGACAGCACCAAACAAGCTGGTTACGCCATCGACACTTACAAAGCCATAGTGAGGGAACACCACAATGAAACATCGCATCATGATCGTTGAAGATCACAACCTTTTGCGCGAAGGATTACGCTCGATGATCTCCGCCGTGGCTGACTTTGAAGTGGTTGCCGAGGCACGAGATGGCAAGGAGGCCGTACGTACAGCGATCGCCGTCGCCCCGGATGTCATCATGATGGATCTGTCAATGCCCAGCATGAACGGCATCGAGGCGACCATGCAGATCAAACGGCGCAACCCCGGGATTCGCATCATTGCGCTGACAGTTTACAAATCCCAGGAATATGTACGGGAAGCCCTGAAGGCTGGCGTCGATGGCTACGTTTTGAAGGACGCAACCTATGACGAGCTGATTGTTGCGATACGCAGCGTCGTGAACGGGAAAAAATTCCTGAGTCCTGACGTCTCAGGCCAGGTGGTGAACAGCTATTTGAACGGAGACACGACCGACAAGCCCCAAACGCCCTGGGACAAACTTACATCGCGGGAGCGGTCGATCGTGAAGCTGGTGGCCGAAGGACGCACCAACCGTTCAGCCGCAGAGTTCCTGAACGTCAGCCCGAAAACCATTGAAAAGCATCGGGCCAGCCTGATGCACAAGCTGGGGCTTAAAAACGCCACGGACCTGGTGCTCTTGGCCCTGGAACAGGGCTGGGTGGAGCGCGAACACATGCGGGGAGGTATCGATTCGAAGTTCCCGGACAGCAGTTTCAGCGAAAGTGGCTTTGACGATACGGTGCCGTTCGACTTTGGCGACAACTCCCCTAATGCGTAAGGTTCAGGTCAAGTGGCCGTGTTTCCTTGTGGAATCGACTGTAACTCTCCAAAAAGTCCGAATCCGTCAACTGAAAATCATCGTGGCTGGAGCCCCACGCCGCGCTGATGGCCGTTCCGAATCCAGCATGCGACCGGATACGGAATACGCCGCGCGACGCCTCCACGCGTTCGCGCATGCTGTTGATGCCGACACCCAAAAGGCAGGCCGTCCCCGAGGTTAACCGCTCGGCATCAAAGCCGATTCCGTTGTCCACCACACCCACGACAAACCCGTCGTGATGATCCTGCAGATAAATGAAAACGCTGGTGGCCCGGGCATGCTTGGCGACGTTGTTCATCGCCTCCTGAATCATTCGGAACATCGGAGTTTTCACCGGTATCGGAATATTCTCTTCCGCGATTTTCTCCTCCAGGGTGACACTGATGCCAGTGTGTGCAGCCTCAAACTGCCGGCACAACCATTGCAAGGTGGGCAGCAGGCCAAGGTCATCCAGCATGCTGGGGCGCAATTCCGTTGAAATGCGTCTGACCTCACCCACCGCGCCGCGCAGTTGGCCGACGACCTCTTTCAAAATACCCTTGGACTCATCGACTTTATCGGCATCAAGCCGGATCAGGGCATCTTCCACCCGAAACTTCAGCATCGTCAGCACCTGGCCCAAACCATCGTGCAAATCAGAGGCAATCCTCTTGCGCTCGCGTTCCTGGGCCAGCAGCAGGAAATTCGAAAGGTAGTCGTAAGCGGAGCCGGATCGGGTGAGGGCTTGGTACAAGGCAGCGCGCTTGTTCTCCGGCGCCAGGATGATCATGGCATGTCCCGCACCCGAGTCGGCCACATCAAGAGGGTGCACCAACATGGAAACCCGGTGTTTGACGCCTCCGGTATCGATGAGAAAACCATCTATGGGTCGCCTGCCGAGGGCGCGGGGCTGGAGCCTCATGCGATCCACCAGATTCAGCCCCATGTGCACAAGAACATCTGCCAACGTGAGGTGCGGAAATTCGGCTTCATTCGCATGCAACATTCTCAGCCCCTGTCGATTGAGAACGGTGATTTTTCCTTCCTTGTCGCAGATAAGGGCGGCAACGTTCAGCGAGTCAGTCAGTGCCGCAAAACGGCCGCTGGCAAGCTCCGCATGCGTCTGGATATTCTTGATGGCACAGACAATCAGGTCTAGTTCGGTCATATGACTCCTCCTATACGACCCATAGGGTCTCACCCATAGTTCTTACATCAATTTACCAAACTGATACTGTAGCGCATTGATACTGTAGAGCACCTGAATCTTGGGATGCAGACCGCCCTGTCAGGCAATGCCTGAGGCTTGTCGGTAGTGCTGCAGCACCTTGGGTACGTACTTCTGCGTTTCCGGGAATGCTGGAATCTTGTGACCGGCCTTGACCACGGCGTTTTCGCCCGCGTTGTAGGCAGCAACCGCCAGCTCGATGTTCTGGTTGAAGTAGTCCATCAGCCAGCGCAGGTAGCGGCAGCCTGTCAAAATATTATCGCGAGGGTCAAACGAATTGGTGCTGCCGAAACGCTTGGCGGTAGCGGGCATGAGCTGCATCAGGCCCCGTGCGCCCTTGCTGGACAAGGCGCGCGGGTTATAGTTGGACTCGACCTTGATGACGGCGTGAATCAGCTCGGCCGGCAACCCGGATGCCGCGCTGGCTTCGAGAATAAAAGGCTGAAACGCCTCGGGCGGCGCAATGTCCTGGCTGGCGAGAGCGTGTTTCGCGGCCTTGATCGAGGTGCCGGACCCCGCATGAGAAGGCGACGCGGCAACGACCACGGTGCGGGCCTCGTCAGAGGCGGTATTTGAAAGAACAACGGCGCCGCTGTCAGAGATTCCGCCGAAAATTTGCGCGTCCGCATATTGCGCAGCCCCCAGCAGGCCCGCCACTGCGACGAAAAACAGCGCAAGTTTCGTCATTTTCAGCCCGATTTTTTTGTGATTTCTTCCCT
>NZ_BCYO01000029.1 GCF_001598235.1 Polaromonas jejuensis NBRC 106434
CGAACGGTCGACAGCGAGCGGCAGGTATCGAGCCGCCCAGTGGCATTCGATGAGCTGTTCAGGGGCACTGCAAGTCCATTACTTCACAGGACCAGGGCGCGCAGCTCACAGAGCTTTGATTGAGCCTCGCGCCTCCCAGCACTGCATCCGTTGGTTTCGAGGGATCATGGCCGCAGCGTTGTGCGGGCAGCAAGGTGGGAGTTCCCGGACACATCTGCGCGGGCCATCCTCAAATCGGAGGAGGGCCGCCGCCCGAAGGCCGGTGGAGCGGCCGGCCCTCCAGGCGGTTGCTGCGGAAGTCAGCGCTTTAGCATGCTCTTGTCCGCCTCGATGTCTGCCAGCTCCGCATATCGCAGCCAGGTTTCTGCGATCCGCGTCAACATTGCGACCACCCGAGGCGACTTTTGCGCTGCATTTGCCCAGCCTTGGTAGGTGTGGGCCAAGTTGCGCTCTTGCCCACCGCCTTCTTGATAGGCCTTGGAGTAAACGCCCCGCATATTGATGCGTTCGACCTCTAATCCACGCTCAACTCCATCGGCGACTAGTCCCTCGATCACCGTGCAAACGGTCGCAGGCGGCCAAGCGCCAGTTTCAGTGTCGGTTGGCGCATGAGCCAGTAGCTGTCCGACGTACTCGTCCCCGATAGCCGCCCGCCCACGCTCACTGGCAAGGCGACGCACCTCGTCCACCCAAGTCCGAAGCACAACAGCATCGATCTCACTTCCTTGTTGTCCCGGCAGGCGATGGAACGAGCTGAGCAGTTTGTATGACGTTTTGGCTCGTGCACGCTCCTGATCTGTTGGAATGCGATCTCGCGGATCATCCTTGCTGGCGAAAACGTGGGTGAGCACTTCCACGTAGAAAGCAGGATCCTCGGCCATGAACTCGTGCAGCACCAAGGATTTCGCTTCGCGTTCTATGAGCGGCAAGTAAGCGTATTCACGCCTTGCCAGATCCTGCCTCGACACGTCGTCTCGCCCGCTGAGCGTCTCGAAAACGTCCTTGAGGTAGTAGGAAAGCATGTTCGAGATCGCAATGTCACCCGCTGCAAGCTCCTGGAGCGCGTCATCAAGGAGGCCCATGAGCACATCGCTCGGAATGTCCTTGGCCCGGCGATGGATCATGTTGATCACATGCAGACTCCGGTTGACCCGGCGGAGCTCTTGAACCGCAAAAAGCAGGTCCTCCGTCGAACTCTGCCAAGGCAGGGTCCCTGCGTACCGCCAGTAGGCGTCATGCCGATCCTTACCAAGCGCTTCCACATATGCCCAGGTCTCCCGATCCCGAGGCCACGCTGCCAGGAACTCGGCCACCTGGCGGTTCGAGACACACCGAGGCACAACCAAATCGCGCATACGCGCTTTCCATTCATCACCCAGGCGAGTGCGGGCTGCGCCAGAAAGCATCACTGCAATCTGCGCTTGCTCGCCGCCTGCATCCCAGAACGCAAACATCAACGATTCGGTGTCGTTGAGCGACAGAGGTAGGCTTTGGACTGCAGGCCCCATCGACTGAGGGAGCTTTGCCGTTTCAGCCAGACGCAAGATGCCCGCTTGGCCTTCTGACTCCCAAAGTCGGAACAGGGCATCGGCACGGGCACGATCGACGGCGGCAATCTCGTCGCCATCGCGCTCTCCAATGTGCGGGGTCCAGTCATCGAAAAGAAAGCGAATCTTCGCGACCTGATCCGTTGGCGCGTGCCGCTCAATGATCTCCCGGATCGCGGAGAGATCTTCTCCCTTCAACGCCCAGTCAGAGTCCTCAAAATACGCGTGCTTCGACGCCTGTTCCCGTAGCGCGTGCCAGAGTGGATTCCCGTGGCCATCCATGTGCTGCTGAAGGTATTGATCGATTAGCTCCAACACCTGGGATCGACTAGCTGGCTGGAAGTTCGGCAGCGCCTCGACCAAGGCGATCAGGCGCTCCTCGTTACCTTGCGCCATTTTCATGGCACGACCCACAATCTCAGTTTCCGTGTCCCACACCAGTCCGAAGGTGATTTCCTCGGCCGCCACGGGCGAGGCATCCCGCAGTTTGGGCTTTTGTGTGGGCGAGCTGGTGTCGTGTGAGCGCGGCAACAGCTGCATCAGCAGATCCCACCCCATAGACGGAACATGACGCAGGATCGCGTCGATGGCGGCGATGCGCTGGCTCAACTTCGCGTGCGTGTTCGGAGACCAGCTAATGAAGATTGCCCGGAGGCTGTTGAGCGGCCGGTTGCCATTTCGCGAGGATGGCGTTGGGTCGACCTCAGCCAGCCTGGCCAACACAAGTGCGCTGCGCTGTAGGTACGCGGGGTGCCACGCGAGGACCTCCAACGCCCACAAGATATACGTGTGTGGGCTTGTCGGGCCGAACATGAAGTCGTCTTCGCCCTGAGCCGCAAACAGGTGCTTGGCCGCCTCACCGTCGCCCTCGAGCATAGACTCGAGGGCCTCCAAAAAAGGGTTGGGGGCGGCCTCCGCTAGAAGTGATGCCTGGTCCAAGATGGGCTCCAGCCATTTGTGCCCTTTGGCGAAGCCAGGAAGTTCCCGCACGATACTGTCGACATACTGCTGTGGGGTCGTTTCGTTGAAGTGAAGCCCGCCCACCTCTGGCATCGCCGCGAACATCAATAGGGTGAGGGCTATGCCGTCTCGTAGCCACGAGCTGTAGTCTGCCGGCGGCTTGTACTCGAGGCTGAACCGCTCATCCCGAGTCGGACGCGGGACCGCATGACTGAAAACCTTGATTGCAGCCTCGCGCAGCCGTTGAAGATCCTTGCTGTCCACGAGATGCCCATAGAACGGAAAGGCATCGACCGGCGCGCGCACCTGCCACACTTCGTTTACGCGATCCAACGGCGGGTCCGACAAGGTCATCGTCGGGCGAATCAAGGCCTCCACAGCGTCATAGTCGCCGTGCCCCGCCAGCGCAGCCAACACGTCGGTGTCCAACTTGGAGTTGACGGTCCAGCCACCTGCAAGCAAGGCCGGCTTCAAATTGTTGGCGTGCTGCGCCCATTGCGCCGGCTGAGCAATCCCGGACGGTCGTAGGCGCCGCAGAACGGTCAGGCTGCGGCCACAGCGAAGCGCGAGCTCGTAGCCGTCCTCCCTGGGAATACCCATCGACACCATTGCTTCCGCCATGGCGCTGGCGGTCGGGCGAGCGAGGTTGGCGTGCTGACGTCTCTGAACGCCCGTCGCGGCGGCCAGGGTCGGGCCACGTTGACCGAGCATGCCAGTCAGATTCTCGGCTGACTTCCAAGCCAGAAAGACAAGGTTTTTCCGGCCCGTCAAGAACTGGGCGGCCTGCTCCGACTCCACGATCAAGGTCCGTGCCTCAAGCAATCGACGCTGATCCTCGGGGGCAGAACGGATGGCCGCCACTGCGAACGCGATCACCTCTTCAGCGGACTCGGCGCCGAGCATAATGTTCTGAGGCCTACCGCCGAGCGCCTGCAGCAGCTGCTGGCGCTGTTCATCACGATCACACAAGAGAACCTGCCCAGAGAGGGTGGGCTTGAAGCCTGTGCTGTATCGCTCCCAGAACTCGTCGGTGCTCAGCGCGTCATGGCGCGGGGCCGTTTCAAGAACGCGGCGGGCGTATGTCGCGGCGACGGCCGGATGCTCCTCGAGCCATTGCACGAGCGCAACACCGTCGATGTACTTCACGTCGAGCCATTTGCTCTCGCCCTTTTTTTCAGCTACCCAATCAACGAGGGTCGTCTTCGGGACGTCCCAGCGGCACAGGTTCACGATGACCAGTGTGTTCTCTCGCATGATCGCGGGATCGGTCTTTCCCGTGCGCTTCTCGTAGTCGCCATCAGCCTTCCCGCGCCCGGGCGATACCCCAAATTCCCACTTGGACTTCTGACCTGGAACCACGGAGATCGCCTCCGTGGTCTCCAGATCCCCGTCGAACCCTCGGATCTGCGCGGAGTCGCCTCCTGGAAAACGGAATTGGCTTGCATCGGCTACTGTGGCTCGGATCAGATCACCGACCATGTCGATGAGCAACGCGCGTGCGTCAAGCCGTTCTGACCAGCGCTTCAGATCGCCTTCAGAGATCCATTGCATTGATTGCCTCCCAAAAGTGTTGTTGTCCGCATTCAGTATTCATCATCGGCCTTCTCCACGACGCAGCACCAATTGTCTTGTGGTCCTAGCCGTGGACCCAACCACTCACGCAATTGGACTGTCATCTTCCCCTGCGGTATTGGAGTTGCTCATACCTACCACTTTGCAATCGCTGTTGAACACAAAGACAACGGACCTCCAGAATAGGGAGACAAAAGCTTGCGTCACTAGCAACTATTAGCGGTGCAACACGAAAACGGAAAAAACCATGAAAAAAGCCGCCAAGGTTGCGCATGCTGAGGGCAGAGGCGTGGCGGCTATGTTGGTTTGGATTCTAGCGCTTTTATTTATAAAGCATGGGTCAGGTACATCGAAGCTACAGTGTGGCGATTCAGTGTGCCGCAACGTTGTGGCGAGCATAGAAACACCCCGGTAGCAGTTTGAATAGGTGTAGGTCAGCAGTCAGTCTCTACGCATAGATCTCAACTAGGAATAGTTGCCGCACGATGAACGACGCCAGCCCCCATGGTGGGAAGCGCGAGGAGCCGGCGAATTCTATACATAGTCCCAGCGCTTGCAAGAACCGTATCAACAAGTCCTGCGCGCGGAACCTCCATAACTTGGTGTCCGGCGCGTCAAGCCGTGCGAGCGCCTTCTCCTTCGTCGTGAGGTCGGCCTCGGTGAAAGAGATGCCCGTGGCGGTCTCTGAAATGGGACTACCGCTGCACACTGCCGCCGCGACTATGTCTAGTACTTCGAAGGTGCTCCCCGTGTTCCGCCGCGCCACACCTGCATCAACGCCAGGGCGCCAGGACGAACTATTCCTAGTTGAGATCTATGCGTAGAGACTGCTATGTAAAGCTATCCATAGCCGTCTTGAGCTGACTTCCGCAGCATGGTCTATACCAGCATAACTTCGTGAAATGATCAGCGGTTACCGTCCCAGGCACGGGTGGTCAGCGTACCCGGAATCCGCACGAGGCCCCCCGGGTTCCCGTCGAAGACGGCATTCGGGAGTGAAGACGACGCGAAACCTCAAACGGCACATCGTCAACAAGTTCGTCTTCATCTGTGAGCCGCCACAATCGAAAGCCACCGTCGGCTCCGGCCTCTCCCACCATCGAAACCAGACCGTAGACCGCATGCCGGGCTGCGGCCTTTCCGCGGTCGAACTGCTGAAGGTGTGGGCCTTTGACCTCAAAGAGAGCGATGCCGTCTCCTTCTTTGCGGCGCTTGATTTTCAATGCGAAGTCCGGAAAGAACCCTGTCCCGCCAGACCATTTGTACAGGCTCACGGAGTCGGGGCGCGAAGCGCCTACAGGGTTGTGATACCACCACTCGACCTTATTGGCGGTGTCAAAAAGCTCTGCAGACTCCCGTTTCTGGGGCGACAAGGTATCGGAGTATACGCCGTGGGTACCCAATGGTCGCAATTGCAAGTTCCCAAAAATGTTGGGCTATAAGCGGGCTAGAAATGGGCTATGAGTGGGCTACAAAGCAAAACGCCCACATGAAGTGGGCGTTTGCTACCAGCCTAGACGGCATGGATGTTGGTTGCGCGGGCAAGATTTGAACTTACGACCTTTGGGTTATGAGCCCAACGAGCTACCAGGCTGCTCCACCGCGCGATATGTATTTATTATAGCTTACTTTGCTTCAGCCACATCAGCTGTAGTGTCTTCCGACACTTCAGGGCGATCCACCAACTCAACCAGCGCCATAGGTGCATTGTCGCCGACGCGGAAACCCATCTTCAGGATACGCGTGTAGCCACCAGGACGAGCCTTGTAGCGAGGGCCCAATTCAGCAAACAGCTTAACCACCATGTCCCGATCGCGCAGACGGTCAAATGCCAGGCGCTTGTTCGCAAGCGTAGGCTCCTTGCTGAGCGTAATCATTGGCTCGACAACGCGGCGCAATTCTTTGGCCTTAGGGAGCGTGGTTTTGATGACTTCATGCTGAATCAGTGAGTTCATCATGTTACGCAGCATGGCGAGGCGGTGCTCGCTGGTGCGGTTTAATTTACGTAGTCCGTGTCCGTGGCGCATAGTGCTTCCTTTCTTTAATATCCAGGCAGCCGTATCAGGTACTGCCTGTGCACTATCTCATCATGATGATGAGATTTTCCGACTCAATTAACGCTTGTCGAGGCCTGCAGGAGGCCAGCTTTCAAGACGCATTCCAAGTGTCAGGCCGCGAGAGGCCAGCACTTCCTTGATCTCATTGAGAGATTTCCGTCCCAGATTGGGGGTTTTCAACAGCTCATTTTCAGTACGCTGAATCAAATCGCCAATGTAGTAAATATTTTCTGCTTTCAGGCAGTTTGCCGAGCGCACGGTGAGTTCAAGCTCATCGACGGGACGCAGCAAAATGGGGTCAAACTGCTGCGAACTGCGCTGGACTGGCGCATCGAATGCAGCCAATTCATTGCCTTCCAACTGAGCAAAAACAGCCAGCTGCTCAACCAGAATTTTAGCCGATGCACGCACCGCATCTTCTGCCGTCACGGCACCGTTCGTTTCAATCTCAAGAACCAGCTTGTCCAGATCGGTGCGCTGCTCGACACGAGCGCTTTCGACGGTGTAGCTCACGCGCTTGACGGGGGAGAACGAGGCGTCCAACACGATACGGCCAATCGACTTCGGCGATTCGTCACCATAACGGCGCACATTGCCAGGCACATAGCCGCGGCCATTTTCAACCTTGATCTGCATATCGATCTTGCCGCCTTGCGACAGGTTCAGAATCACATGCTCAGGATTGATGATTTCCACATCATGGGGCGTCTGGATGTCGGCAGCGGTCACAGGACCTTCGCCATCCTTGCGCAAGCTCAAGGTAACTTCATCACGATTGTGCAGTTTGAACACCACACCTTTGAGATTCAGCAGAATGTTAACAACATCTTCCTGAACACCATCAATGGAAGAGTACTCATGCAAAACACCAGCGATGGTCACTTCTGTCGCAGCGTGGCCAACCATGGACGACAGCAATACGCGGCGCAGCGCGTTGCCCAGCGTGTGGCCATAGCCACGCTCAAAAGGCTCCAGAGTCACCTTGGCGCGATTGACGCCAAGCTGCTCAACATTAATAGTTTTTGGTTTCAACAAATTAGTCTGCATGCAGTCTTCCTCTCAATACCCTCGGTTCGTTACACCGATAAGGCCGGCGAAGCACACCCTGGCGATACGGTGCCCCGTATCGCAGGAACGAAAATTAGCGTGAGTACAACTCGACGATCAACGATTCGTTGACGTCGGCGGCAAACTCATCACGGTCAGGCACTTTCTTGAAGACGCCTTCGCCCTTGTCAGCGTTCACATCCACCCATGCAGGCAGGCCAACTTGCTTGGCCAGCTCAAGCGCTTCCGTGACGCGAGTCTGCTTTTTGGACTTTTCGCGAACAGCAATCACATCACCGGTCTTGACCATGTAAGAAGGAATGTTCACAGAGCTACCGTTCACGGTAATGGCCTTGTGGGAAACCAGCTGGCGTGCTTCTGCTCGCGTGGAGCCAAAGCCCATGCGGTAAACCACGTTGTCGAGCCGCGACTCCAGAATGAACAGCAGATTGGCGCCAGTGTTGCCCTTGCGGCTATCAGCTTGTTCAAAATAACGGCGGAATTGCTTTTCAAGCACGCCGTACATGCGCTTGACTTTTTGCTTTTCACGCAATTGCAGACCGAAGTCCGACGTACGGGTACCGGAGGTACGGCCGTGCTGACCTGGCTTGGAGTCAAATTTCGCCTTGTCGCTGATAGAACGACGTGCGCTCTTCAGGAAAAGATCGGTGCCTTCACGGCGGGAGAGTTTGGCCTTGGGGCCGAGATAACGTGCCACTTGAATATCCTTTTGATCTGCTGCAACTGCTGCAGGAGCCTTCGGTGTTAACCTAACGGCGGTGGGCTTGACGAAAAATGTCTAATGCCTGGCTGCTTGCATTGCAAGCAGCCAGGCATGATAAGACAAGGCGATTAAATACGGCGACGCTTTTGGGGGCGGCAGCCGTTATGAGGAACAGGGGTCACGTCGGCAATCGAATTGATTCGAATGCCCAGCGCGCCCAGTGCCCGCACAGATGATTCACGTCCTGGACCAGGGCCCTTGATTTCAACATCAAGGTTCTTGATGCCTTGCTCAATGGCGGCACGGCCAGCCACTTCCGATGCAACCTGGGCTGCAAAAGGAGTCGACTTGCGTGAACCCTTGAAGCCCTGGCCACCAGAGGAAGCCCAAGACAACGCGTTGCCCTGGCGATCCGTGATCGTGATGATCGTGTTGTTGAAAGAAGCGTGGACGTGGGCAATGCCATCCGCCACGTTCTTGCGTACTTTCTTGCGAACGCGCTGCGCGGCGTTATTGCTTGGTGATTTTGCCATGACGACCTCTCAATTATTTCTTCAACGAAGCAGCGGCTTTACGCGGCCCCTTGCGGGTACGGGCGTTGGTCCGGGTACGCTGGCCGCGCATTGGCAGGCCGCGACGATGACGGAAACCACGATAGCAACCGATGTCCATCAGGCGCTTGATGTTCATCGTGGTTTCACGACGCAAATCGCCCTCGATGGTGAACAGAGCAATCTGGTCACGAATTTTTTCCAGATCGCCGTCAGTCAGATCTTTGACTTTCTTCGCGTAGGCAATGTCACATGCTTCGCAAATTTTGCGAGCACGTGTACGACCTATGCCAAAGATTGCAGTCAAGCCGATTTCGGCGTGCTGCTGCGGCGGAATATTGATACCAGCGATACGAGCCATGTGCGTCCTCTAAATCTCTTGAAAATCAGCCTTGACGCTGTTTATGGCGTGGATCTGTACAGATCACGCGAACAACGCCTTTACGGCGGATGATTTTACAGTTGCGGCAAATTTTCTTAACCGAAGCTGAAACTCTCATTTCTTTCTCCTAAACTTTCACTTTGTGCTTACTTGGCACGGAACACTATTCGTGCACGCGATAAATCGTAAGGTGTCAATTCAACTGTCACCTTGTCGCCAGGAAGAATGCGAATGTAGTGCATCCGCATTTTCCCAGAGATATGTCCTAGTACAACATGTCCATTTTCCAGTTTGACCCGGAAAGTTGCATTTGGGAGGTTTTCGACAACCTCACCCTGCATCTGGATCACATCATCTTTAGACATTTCCCATCAACCACCTAACGACGTCTTGAAGTTTGCCTTTTTCAACAACGATTCATACTGCTGCGACATCATGTAATTCTGTACCTGGGCCATGAAATCCATGGTCACCACCACAATAATCATCAATGACGTACCACCAAAATAAAACGGCACGTTGTATTTCAAAATCAAAAACTCTGGCAACAGGCACACGAAGGTGATGTAAACCGCACCCGCCAGCGTCAAACGCACCAGGATCTTGTCGATGTAACGTGCTGTCTGATCACCCGGCCGAATTCCTGGTACGAAGGCACCGCTCTTTTTCAGGTTGTCTGCGGTCTCGCGGCTATTGAATACCAAAGCCGTGTAAAAGAAGCAGAAAAACACGATCGCGCTGGCATAAAGCATCACATAGATGGGCTGGCCCGGGGTCAGCGTGCTGGCAATGTCTTTCAGCCAACGCATGCTTTCACCGGTACTGAACCAACCTACCACCGTAGCAGGCAACAAAATGATGGACGATGCGAAGATCGGAGGGATCACACCCGCCATATTCAGCTTCAGCGGCAGATGCGAAGCCTGCCCACCATACACCTTGTTGCCAACCTGCCTGCGGGCATAGTTCACAAGAATCTTGCGCTGCCCCCGCTCAATAAACACCACAAAATAGGTCACCAGCACAACAACAGCGACGACCACGATTGCAACAAGAATGCTCATGGCACCGGTACGCACCAGCTCAAGCAGCCCACCCATTGCATTGGGCAAGCCCGCAGCAATACCTGCAAAAATCAGAATCGAAATACCATTGCCAAGACCACGCTCGGTGATCTGCTCACCCAGCCACATCAAAAACATCGTACCGGCCGTCAGGCTGAATACCGCCGTCATCCTGAATCCAAAGCCCGGCGCCAGCACCAGGCCCGGTGAGCTTTCCAGCGCGACTGCAATCCCCATGGACTGGAACAAGGCCAAGCCCAACGTTCCATAGCGGGTGTATTGCGTTATCTTGCGGCGACCAGCTTCACCTTCTTTTTTCATCTGCTCGAATGTGGGAATCACATAGGTGAGCAGCTGCATGATGATGGAGGCCGAGATGTACGGCATGATGCCCAAGGCAAACACCGTGAATCTCGACAAGGCGCCGCCAGAGAACATATTGAACAAATTCAATATGCCGCCCTGCTGGCCCTTGAACAGCTCTTTCAGCTGGCCAGGGTCAATGCCCGGAACTGGAATATGCGCACCGATGCGGTACACCACCAGTGCCAGCAGCAAAAACACGAGCCTGTTGCGCAGGTCACCGAACTTGCCGGTTTTTGCAATTTGAGCCGAGTTGGTTGCCACTGATTGGTCCCAGTCAAGTATTAAGCAATGGAGCCGCCAGCGGCTTCAATCACGACCTTGGCGCCCGCCGTAGCAGCAATACCGCTCAGCTTGACCGCTTTCGTCAATTCACCAGATTTGATCACCTTGACGTTCTTGGCCAGTTGGCCCACCAGGCCAGCTTGCTTCAGCGCCAACAGATCAACTTCGGCCAAGCCGAGCTGCTCCAATGCGGTGAGTGTGACCTCGGCATTGAACTTGAGCAGATGGGACTTGAAACCGCGCTTCGGCAAGCGGCGCTGCATAGGCATTTGACCGCCTTCGAAGCCCACTTTGTGATAGCCGCCAGAGCGGGACTTCTGTCCCTTGTGGCCGCGTCCAGCCGTTTTACCCAGGCCCGAACCAATGCCACGACCGACGCGTCGTTTGGCATGTTTTGCGCCCTGGCCAGGCTTGATTCCGTTCAATTCCATGTTGAGTCTCCGCTCAGATAACCTTGACCAGATAACTGATCTTGTTGATCATGCCGCGCACTGCGGGCGTGTCCTGCAATTCGCTGACGCTGTTGACGCCACGCAGGCCCAGACCACGCACAGTCGCGCGGTGTGATTCCTTCGTGCCAATCGGGCTGCGAACCAGCTGGACTTTTACTTTGGTTTCTTTGGTCATTTCAATGCCGCCTTAGCCGAAGATTTCTTCGACTGATTTTCCGCGCTTGGCCGCAATTTCAGAGGCCGTCGTGGAGTTATTCAGTGCATCCATCGTGGCGCGCACCATGTTGTAAGGGTTGCTCGAACCATGGCTTTTGGCCACGATGTCGGTAATGCCCATTACTTCAAAAACAGCGCGCATGGGACCGCCAGCGATGATGCCGGTACCCTTGGGGGCCGGCGCCATCATGACGCTGGCGGCACCGTGGTGACCGAACACATTGTGGTGGAGCGTACCGTTCTTCAACGAGACCTTGGTCATGTTGCGGCGCGCTTCTTCCATGGCCTTTTGCACGGCTGCCGGCACTTCTTTCGACTTGCCCTTGCCCATGCCAACGCGGCCGTCACCGTCACCAACCACGGTGAGTGCAGCGAAACCGAGAATACGGCCGCCCTTCACCACTTTGGTCACGCGGTTGACCGCGATCATTTTTTCCTTCAGACCATCGTCTGGAGCGTCGTTTTGCGATTTTGCTTGAAACTTAGCCATACTTAATTCCAGTCTGCTTAGAACTGCAAACCAGCTTCGCGAGCCGCATCAGCCAGCGCTTTGACGCGGCCGTGGTACGCAAAACCGGCGCGATCAAACGCCACTTTTTCCACACCTGCTGCTTTTGCCTTTTCGGCAATACGCTTGCCAATGGCTTGCGCAGCAGCAACGTTTCCACCTTTACCCGAGGCGCCAATTTCCTTGCGAACTTCCACTTCCGCGGTGGAAGCAGCAGCCAGAACCTTGGTGCCGTCGCCAGAAATAACGCTGGCGTAAATATGCAGGTTGGTACGATTTACGGTCAAACGGGCAACGCCTTGCGTAGCAATGCGGATACGGGTTTGACGTGAACGACGAAGGCGCTGCTCTTTTTTGGTCAACATGATGCAGCTCCTTATTTCTTCTTGGTTTCTTTGATCGTGATTTTTTCATCCGAATAACGGATGCCCTTGCCCTTGTAAGGCTCGGGAGGGCGAACTGCACGCACTTCAGCGGCGATCTGGCCCACACGTTGGCGATCGGAACCCTTGATGACTACTTCCGTAGGCGTTGGGGTTTCGACCTTGATACCAGCCGGCATGTCCATCACCACAGGATGGGAGTAACCCACCGTGAGGTTCAGCTTGGCGCCTTGCGCCTGGGCCTTGTAACCCACGCCAACCAGGCTGAGCTTCTTCTCGAAGCCCTTGGTCACACCCGTCACCATGTTGTTCACGAGCTGGCGCATCGTGCCGCTCATGGCATTGGCTTCACGCGAGTCATTGGCAGGCGAGAACGTCAGCTTGCCGTCATCGTTCTTGATGCTAACAAGCGCGTTTTGCGTCAGCGCCAGAGCACCGAGGGCGCCCTTGACATTAATCTGGTCTTCTTTGATGGCCACTTCCACACCCTGGGGTACGGCGACCGGCATTTTTGCTACACGAGACATTTCAGTTTCTCCTCAATGCCGCCGTTAGGCCACGTAGCACAGCACTTCGCCACCGATACCGGTAGCGCGTGCCTTGCGATCCGTCATGACACCCTGGGGCGTCGTGACAATTGCCACACCGAGGCCATTCATGACCTGGGGAATGGCGCCATGACCTTTGTAAACGCGCAGGCCGGGGCGGCTGACGCGCTCGATGCGCTCAATCACGGGCTTGCCTGCGTAATACTTCAGGGCGATTTCCAATTGGGACTTGCCATCATCGGTCTTGACAGAAAAGCCATCAATGTAGCCTTCATCTTTCAACACCTGTGCAATGGCAACCTTGACTTTTGAAGACGGCACCAGCACAACGGCTTTTTCAACCATTTGTGCATTGCGGATGCGGGTCAACATGTCGGCGATAGGATCACTCATACTCATTTGCGGTTCTCCTATTGCTTACCAGCTTGCCTTGGTGATACCAGGGATATCACCAGCAAAAGCCAACTCACGGATCTTGGCGCGAGCCAGGCCGAATTGACGGAACGTACCGCGTGGGCGACCCGTGATCGCGCAGCGGTTGCGCTGACGAGTCGGGTTGGCGTTGCGGGGCAACTTTTGCAGCTCAAGACGGGCCAGCGCACGCTCTTCATCGGAGCGCTTGGCGTCGGTCGACGTCGCCTTGAGTTCAGCGTATTTCTTGGCGAACTTGGCGGCGAGCTTGTCGCGCTTCAGTTCACGTTGCAGTAATGCTTGTTTTGCCATATCCCGCCTCAGTTCTTGAACGGAAAACGGAAGGCGGTGAGGAGGGCTTTGCACTCTTCATCGGTCTTGGCCGTTGTGGTAATGCTGATATTGAGACCGCGCAGGGCATCGACCTTGTCGTACTCAATTTCAGGGAAAATAATCTGCTCTTTGACGCCGATGTTGTAGTTGCCGCGGCCATCAAAGGCACGACCGGAAATACCACGGAAGTCACGCACGCGGGGCAGAGCCACGGTGACGAAACGATCGAGGAATTCATACATCTTCACGCCACGCAGGGTCACCATGCAACCGATAGGCAGGTCTTCGCGGATTTTGAAACCAGCGATCGCCTTCTTGGCCTTGGTCACCACAGGCTTCTGGCCGGCAATCTTGGTCATGTCGCCAACGGCGTTGTCCATGACCTTCTTGTCGGCAACCGCCTCGCTCACGCCCATGTTGAGCGTGATCTTGGTGATGCGGGGCACCTGCATGGGCGAGGTGTAGCCAAATTTCTCAATCAGGCTGGGCGCGATTTTCTCGCGGAATTGATCTTGGAAGCGTGCCATGTTTATGCAGCCTTAATTTCATCGCCGCTGGACTTGAAGACGCGCACTTTTTTGCCGTCAGCCAACAACTTGATACCAACACGATCCGCCTTGCCCGTTGCGGCGTTGAAAATCGCCACATTGGATTGGTGAATCGGCATGCTTTTTTCAACGATGCCACCGGTGGTGCCCTTGAGCGGATTTGGCTTGGTGTGCTTCTTCACCAAGTTAATGCCGTCAACCAGCACATGGCTGTCGTCAACGCGCAGCGAAATCTTGCCGCGCTTACCCTTATCGCGACCTGCGATAACGATGATTTCGTCGCCCTTGCGAATCTTGTTCATGGCGCGTCCTTACAGAACTTCAGGAGCCAGGGACACGATCTTCATGAACTTTTCAGTGCGCAATTCGCGCGTCACTGGTCCGAAGATGCGGGTGCCGATAGGCTCCAGCTTGGCATTAAGCAACACGGCTGCGTTGCCATCGAATTTGACGAGCGAGCCATCACCGCGGCGGATACCCTTGGCGGTACGAACGACCACGGCACTGTAAACCTCGCCTTTTTTGACGCGGCCACGTGGCGCAGCTTCTTTGATGCTCACCTTGATGACGTCACCAACGCTGGCGTACCGGCGCTTGGAGCCGCCCAGCACTTTGATGCACATCACGGATTTAGCACCCGTGTTGTCAGCAACATCGAGTTTGGATTGCGTTTGAATCATTTAATTTAGTCCCAACTTGCACCGGAAGGCAGCCTTTTGCTTTCGCTTGAAGCCACCAGCCAATCAGTCTTGGGCCCGTCGTCCACACCGCAAACCACTTGCGATGCTTCCGCTGGGCAGAAGTCCCCGCCTTTAGAGCGAAGCCCTCCATTATGGCAAAAGCGATTTCCACTGTCAACAACCCTTGGTGGAAATATCCCCAAAAAGTTGAAAATACCTGGCAAGCCGGCCGGAGCCACTCCCATCGGCAAGCCCCGGGACGGCAATCCGGGATACCCGGGCCAGCCGAAATTTAACGATGAAATTGGCACCTAGCCCAATACAGAAGAGCCTTAATTGCTATCAATATAGGAGCAAAAGACCTTCATGCCCGCGGCCAAAGCCCCATCAGACCGGCAGGCGCAGGTATTGGCCGCACAGCGCCAAAAAGGCGTCCAGCTGGGGGTCCACGCCGCTCTCTTCCGCCAGCAGCCTGGCCACTTCCGGCGCTATGGCGCGCGCCAGTGCCGCATCCAGGAACAACAAGCGGGAGCGGCGGGCCAGCACGTCTTCCACGCAACGGGCGTACTCGTAGCGCGCCGCAAAACGCACCATGGCCTCGGTCAAGCCGTCGCCCAGCGCATGGCCGGCCCCCGGCAGGGCCTGCACGGCCGCCGCCTCGCAGCCATAGAGGTGCAGACCGGGGGCCGCGCTGATCTTGACGGCCGACTTTTGCGCCCCCACCAGCGGCAGCCGCTCGGTGGACAGGCCGGTGCGCGCAGGCAGCAGCGAAGCGGCAAAGCATTGATTGAGCACATCCTCAGCCATGGCCCGGTAAGTGGTCCATTTACCGCCGGTTACCGTCACCAGGCCGCTTTTGCTGACCAGCACCGTGTGCTCGCGCGACAGCGCCTGGGTGCTGCCGGCGTCCTCATCGGCCGGCTTGACCAGCGGCCGCAGCCCGACCCAGATACTCTTGATGTCGGCCGGCCCAGGCGCGCGGCTCAGGTAACGGGCCGATTCGCGCAGAATGAAATCGACCTCCTCCTTGAACGGCAGCGGCTCGCGGGCCAGGTCATCGCGCGGCGTATCGGTGGTGCCCAGGATGACCTTGCCCAGCCAGGGCACGGCAAACAACACCCGGCCGTCCGCTGTTTTCGGTATCAGCATGGCATGGTCCGTGGGCAGAAACGAACGGTCCACCACGATATGCACGCCCTGGCTGGGCGCGACCATCGGTTTGGCATCCCGGCCAATGGCCTGCCCGTCCTGCAGGCGGAACTGATCTACCCACACGCCGGCCGCGTTCACCACGCAATGGGCACGCAGCTCAAAGGAGCGGCCAGTTTCCTGGTCTTGGGCCTGCAAGCCCGCCAATTTGCCGTTCTCGTGGAGCAGCCCCGTGGCTGCACAGTAATTGACCAGCAGCGCACCCTGCCGGGCCGCCGTGCGGGCCAGCGCCAGCGCCAGCCGGGCGTCGTCGAACTGGCCGTCCCAGTACTTCACGCCGCCCTTGAGGCCTTGCGGCTGCACCGTGGGCAGGCGCTGCAGGGTTTCGTTCCGGCTCAAAAACTCCGTGGCCCCCAATCCAGCCTTGCCCGCCAGGGCGTCATACATCTTGAGCCCCACGCCATAGAACGGCGCCTCCCATACCTTATATGAAGGCATCACAAAAGGCAGCGGCTGCGCCAGGTGCGGCGCATTGGCCAGCAGCGTGGCGCGCTCCCGCAAGGCCTCGCGCACCAGCGAAATATTGCCTTGGGCCAGGTAGCGCACGCCCCCATGCACCAGTTTGGTGGCACGCGACGAGGTGCCCTTGGCAAAGTCATGCGATTCCAGCAGCACCACGGAGAAACCGCGCGCCGCAGCGTCGAGCGCCACGCCCAGGCCGGTGGCGCCGCCGCCAATCACGGCCAGGTCGTACTGGCGTGGCTCGGCGAGACGGCTGATCAGCTCATGGCGCCGTGTTGGCGCTGGCAGGGTGGAGGTGCTCATGGATTTCTTCCCGGTTGGTGTTCGAAGCATTCGAATGCGTTCTATTTTCTTCCTTTGTGTTTGTTTTGTCTAATTATTTGCCCCATAGATATTCCTTTTGTTTCGGTGTAGAGTGTGCACTACCCTTTCATGTAACCGATCGCGTGAACTCCAATCCCCGGCAACTCAAGCTTCTTGACCTCGTGCGCGCCCAGGGGGCCGCCTCTGTTGAGCAACTCTCCGAGCAGCTGAACGTCACGCTGCAAACGGTTCGCCGCGACGTGCAGCGCCTGGCCGATGCCGGCCTGCTGGCGCGCTTTCATGGCGGCGTGCGGGTGCCCAGCTCGACGGTGGAGAACCTGGCGCACCAGCAGCGCGAAAGCCTGCACGCCGAAGGCAAGGCACGTATCGCCCGGGCGGTGGCCCGGTGCATTCCCAACGACTGCTCGCTGATGCTCAACATCGGCACCACCATCGAGGCCGTGGCCAGGGCCTTGCTGCACCACACCGGTCTGCGCGTCATCACCAACAACCTGAACGTGGCGGCCATTTTGTGCGGCAATCCGGACTGCGAGGTCATCGTGACCGGCGGCGTGGTCCGCGCGCGCGACCGCGGCATCGTGGGCGAGGCGGCCGTGGACTTCATACGCCAGTTCCGGGTGGACATTGCGGTCATTGGCATCTCCGGCATCGAGCCGGATGGCAGCCTGCGCGACTTTGACTACCGGGAAGTCAAGGTGGCCCAAACCATCATTGCCCACGCCCGCGAGGTCTGGCTGGCCGCCGACGGCAGCAAATTCAACCGCCCCGCCATGGTCGAGCTGGCCCGGCTGTCACAGATTGACCGCCTGTTCACCGACCAGGCCCCGCCCGAGCCCTTCCCCGGCTTGCTTGAAGAAGCGGACGTGCGCTGCGAAGTCGCCCACGCCTGAGCAAGCCTCACGCCATTCACAACCTCTACCGGACTGACGCCATGACTTATCTGCTCGCGCTCGACCAGGGCACCTCCAGCTCACGCAGCATCGTGTTCGACGCGCAAGGCCATGTGCTGGCCATGGCCCAAAAGGAGCTGCCCCAGATCTACCCCAAGCCGGGCTGGGTCGAGCACGACGCCATGGAAATCTGGCGCAGCCAGCTGGCGACCGCCCGGCAAGCGCTGGAGAAGGCCGGCCTGAAGGCCAGCGACATCCACGCTTTAGGCATCACCAACCAGCGCGAAACCACGGTGGTCTGGAACCGCCAGACCGGCCAGCCCATTCACCACGCCATCGTCTGGCAGGACAGGCGCGCCGAAGCCACCTGCGCCCAGCTGCGCGCGCAGGGCAAGGAAGCGCTGATCCAGTCCAAAACCGGCCTGCCGGTGGATGCCTACTTTTCAGGCAGCAAGCTCAAGTGGCTGCTCGACCATGTGCCCGGCGCCCGCGCGCAGGCCGATCGCGGCGAACTGGCCTTCGGCACCATAGACAGCTGGCTGATGTGGCAGCTGACCGGCGGCGCGCTGCATGCCACCGATGTCAGCAATGCGTCGCGCACCATGCTGTTCAACGTGCACAGCAACCAGTGGGACAGCGAGCTGCTGGAGCTGCTGGAGATTCCCGCCTCCCTCATGCCCGAAGTGAAACCATCCAGCGCGTATTACGGCGAGGTCCGGCCCGAACTGCTGGGCCACGCCATCGTGATTGGCGGCGTCGCCGGCGACCAGCAAAGCGCCCTCTTCGGCCAGGCCTGCTTCAAGGCCGGTATGGCCAAAAACACCTATGGCACGGGCTGCTTCATGCTGATGCACACCGGCCAGCAGTTCCAGACCTCGCGCAACGGTCTGCTCACCACCAGCGCGGCTCAAATAGCCCCCACGCTCGTCGCTTCGCGTACTGCACTGCCCCCCGAGGGGGCGTTGTCCAGCTTGGGGCGGCCCGACGCTGGACAGGCCACGTGGCAGCCTGAATTTGCCATTGAGGGCAGCGTATTTGTGGGCGGCGCGGTGGTGCAGTGGCTGCGCGACGGCCTGCACGCCATCCAGGGCAGCAGCGAAGTGCAGGCGCTGGCGCAGAGCGTGCCCGACTCCGGCGGCGTGATGATGGTGCCGGCCTTCACCGGCCTGGGCGCGCCTTACTGGAAACCGGATGCGCGCGGCACGATTACCGGCCTGACGCGCGGCACCACCCTGGCCCACATTGCACGCGCGGCGCTGGAGAGCATTGCCTACCAGAGCGCCGCCCTGCTGCAGGCCATGAGCCGCGATGCGGTCAGCGCCGGCGCGGCGCCGGTGGCCGAATTGCGCGTCGATGGCGGGGCCTGCATCAACGACTTGCTGATGCAGTTCCAGGCCGATTTGCTGGGCATTCCCGTAGTGCGCCCCGCCGTGACGGAAACCACCGCGCTGGGCGCCGCCTACCTGGCGGGCCTGTCCAGCGGCGTCTACCGCAGCACCGGGGAACTCTCAGGCATGTGGCGCGCCGAGCGCACCTTTTTGCCCACGCTGAGTGCGGACCGCGCCGCCGCGCTGATGGAACAATGGGAGCACGCGGTCAGGCAGACCGTGCTGCAATAAACGGGGCGCCGGTTCGGCGACAATCCGCTACGGGGCGGATGCTTGCACGCCGCCCCAACTCCGCCAGGCAACACATCCATGAACACTCCACACCCCGACACCCGCAACGAACACATCGCCTTCATAGGCGGCGGCAACATGGCCAGCGCCATCCTGGGCGGCCTCCTCAGGCAAGGCCTGCCGGCCAGCCAGATTCAGGTCGTCGAGCCTTTCGCCGAGCAGCGCGCCAGGCTGCAGCAGCAGTTTCAGGTCGCCGTCAGCGAAACGCCCCAGGCCTCCTTGAGCCGTGCCACGCTGGTGGTCTGGGCGGTCAAGCCCCAGACCTTCAAGGAAGCCGCGGCGCAAGCCTGCCCCCATACGGCCGGGGCGCTGCATCTCAGCGTGGCCGCCGGCATCCGTTCAAGCAGCATTGCCCAGTGGCTGGGCACCGAACGCATCGTGCGCGCCATGCCCAACACGCCGGCCCTGGTCGGCAAGGGCATGACCGCCCTCTTCGCCCGCCCCGCCGCGGCCGCGCCTGACCAGCGCGCGGTCGAACGCGTGATCCAGACCACCGGCGACTATCTGTGGCTGAGCCAGGAAGAGCAGCTGGACGCCGTGACCGCCCTCTCAGGCTCGGGCCCGGCCTATGTCTTTTATTTCATGGAGGCCATGATCCAGGCCGGCCTCGACATGGGCTTGAGCCGCGAGCAGGCCCGGAAGCTGGCCATTGGCACCTTTGTCGGCGCCTCGGCGCTGGCCAAGGACGCCGAGGAGCCGCCTGAAGTGCTGCGCGCGCGCGTGACCTCCAAAGGCGGCACCACCTACGCCGCCCTGAGCGCCATGGAGGCCGACGACATCAAGCCCCGCTTCATCCGCGCCATGCAGGCCGCCAGGCAGCGCGCCGGCGAACTGGGTGATGAATTCGGCGCCGGCTGAGCATTTTCCGCATCCAATCAGCCCCCAGCCCTTGCAGAACGGACGCCAAGAGCTATGGTTGTGATAGCAACAAAACACATTGATGATGTGCGTCAACCGCCGCGCGTCCGCCGACGTTAAGGGTGCACGCAGGTGCCGCTTGCCGTCAACCACGAGCCGGCAGCCCCCGCGTAAGTACTTTTCTAAACTCCGGAGTTCCTCATGAAAAAAATCCTGTCCATCCTCGCCAGCGCCGCTGTACTCGCCATGCCCCTGGCCGTGATCTCCACGCCAGCCGCAGCCCAGGCCCCCGCAGCACCCGCTGCAGCACCTGCCGCCGCCCCGGCTGCCGCACCTGCCGCTGCGCCCGCTGCTAAAGAAGCCGCGCCCATGAAGGCCAAAGCCAAGCACAAGGCCAAGCACAAGAGCAAAGCCAAATCGGCTAAAAAAGCAGCCGCTCAATAAGAGGAGCGCAACGCCTCATGGGACGGGTCCAGCGGATCCGACCGATGAAGGTTTCGCAAAGCCCGCCATGCGCGGGCTTTTTTCATGGGGATGGGGGGCACAGGCCCGACTCAAGCGACCAGGTAAGACAAGGCGACGCCGGCAAACACGGTGAATCCCAGCCAGTGATTGAGGCGAAAGGCCTTGAAGCAGTCGCCGCGCTCGCGCTTGCGGATCAGCACCCCGTGCCACAGGGCTTGCAGCGCAGCCACCGCAATCGCTACTGAATAGATAGCTGGCTGCACATAATCCATCAGGGCCACAGCCCAAATGACCAAGAAAACAAGGTAAAACGACAGGACCCCGATCACGTCGAAGCGCCCCAGCGTGATGGCCGAGGTCTTCATGCCGATCAGCAGGTCGTCGTCGCGGTCCACCATGGCGTACTCGGTGTCGTAGGCCAGCACCCAGAACAGGTTGCCCAACACCAGCACCCAGGCCAGCAGGGGCACGCGCGACTGCACCGCCGAAAACGCCATCGGGATGCCGAAGCTGAAGGCCACGCCCAGCACCGCCTGCGGCATGGACACATAACGCTTGGCAAACGGGTACACCAGCGTCACCGCCAGCGCGGCAAACGACCAGGCGACGGTGACGGTATTGGTAGTAAGCACCAACCCAAAGGCCAGCAGCGCCAGCACCGCCCCCACGGCCAGCGCCTCCTTGCTGGACAAAGCCCCGCTGGTCACGGGCCGCTGGGCCGTGCGCTTCACATGCCGGTCAAAGTCGCGGTCGGCCACGTCATTGACGCAGCAACCGGCACTGCGCATCAGAAAGGTCCCCAAGGTGAACACCGTCAGCAACTGCCAGCCCGGAAAGCCGTGCGCGGCAATCCAGAGCGCGGACAGGGTCGGCCAGAGCAGCAGCAGCCAGCCGGCAGGCCGGTTCCAGCGTATCAGTTGCAGATAGAGGGAAAGCTTGCCGGGGCTGCGGTCTGTCATCTTGAAAATCAGGGCCGGACGTGAGGAGCGCTGGCGCTTTTCTTATTCTTCGAGCAGGGAACGCAGCATCCAGGCGGTCTGCTCGTGCACCGTCAGGCGCTGGGTCAGCAGGTCGGCGGTGGGCTCGTCGCTGGCCTTGTCGGCCAGGGGGAACAGCTCGCGGGCGGTACGGGCCACGGCCTCATGGCCCTGCACCAGGATGCGCACCATTTCCAGCGCCTTGGGCGGCGTGGCGGGCACGTCCGGCAGCGAGGCCAGCTTGCTGAACTGCGCGTAAGAGCCAGGGGCGGGATGGCCCAGCGAGCGGATGCGCTCGGCCACCGGGTCCACGGCAGCCCACAGCTCGGTGTACTGCGTCATGAACATGAGGTGCAGGGTGTTGAACATGGGCCCCGTCACATTCCAGTGGAAGTTGTGCGTGGTCAGGTAAAGCGTGTAGGTGTCGGCCAGCAGGCGGCTGAGCCCCTTGGCAATCGCTGCACGGTCCTTTTCACTGATGCCGATGTTGATGCCTGGCGCGGCTTTCACAGGGGCTTTCACGTCAACTTTGGAAGAAGGCTTGGCCATGATTTTCCTTTTTTAAAAACAATTTCAGGGAATCTGCATTTGACGACATCAAAGCGGCGAGCAGCCACAGCCGCCGACTGCAAGCATCATAGAGCGGCCGGCAAAGGCCTCAGGACAGGCGCGTGACACCCGGCAGTTCACAGGCATAAATGGCGTTGCGCAGTGCGGCGATGGCCTCGTAGCGCGTGAAACTGCGGCGCCAGGCCAGCACCACGCGCCGGCTGGGCACATGGCCCTTGAACGGCAGGTATTTGATGTACACGGGAGACTCGGCCCCTTCGGCGTTTTTGCCGCCTTTTTTGGCGGCGGCCTGCTCGGCCAGCGCGCCCTTGGGCACGCCCAGGCGCGGCACCAGCGTGATGCCCATACCGGCGGCCACCATGTGCTTGATGGTTTCCAGCGAGGAGCCCTCGAAGCTCTTGCGTATGCCGTCGGCGCTGCTGGAAAAATGCGCGAACTCGGGGCAGACCTCCAGCACATGGTCGCGAAAGCAGTGCCCCGTGCCCAGCAGCAGCATGGTTTCCTTCTTGAGTTCATCGGCCGACACGCTGCTGCGCGCGGCCAGCGGGTGGGCGCTGGGCACCGCCGCCATGAAGGGCTCGTCGTACAGCGGCGCAATCGCCAGGTTGGTGTCGGGGAAGGGTTCGGCCAGAATCGCACAGTCGATCTCGCCGGTGCGCAGCTCCTCGAGCAGCTTGACGGTGAAGTTTTCCTGCAGCATCAGCGGCATTTGCGGCGTGTGGGCAATCGCCTGGCGCACCAGGTCAGGCAGCAGGTAGGGGCCAATGGTGTAGATCACGCCCAGCCGCAAGGCGCCGGCCAGCGGGTCCTTGCCGCGCTTGGCGATCTCGCGGATGTTTTCGGCCTGCTCCAGCACGCTTTGCGCCTGGCGCACGATTTCCTCGCCCAAGGGGGTCACGGTGATTTCGTTGGCGTTGCGCTCAAACAGCTTGACCTGCAGCTCTTCTTCGAGCTTCTTGATGGCCACGCTGAGCGTGGGCTGCGACACATGGCAGGCATCGGCGCCCTTGCCAAAGTGTTTCTCGCGGGCCACGGCCACGATGTATTTGAGTTCGGTCAGCGTCATGGGCTTATTGTGATGCTTTTCGCGGTGGGGTCGGGCTGCGTTTGTTGAGGTCGTTTCTGGTCTGGCCGGGTTGCCCTTTGCGTGCTTGGGCTGGCCGGGTCTCGCCCCGGCGGGCGAGGCACTTTTCTTTGCTTCGCCAAAGAAAAGTACCCAAAAGAAAGGCGACCCGCAGTCTGGGTCCCTGCGCTGCGCTTCGGGCAACTTGCGCTGCTCGAAGGGGACGGAAATTTTAGAAACTTGTCGGCTTCGCCGCCTTCGGACATCTAAAATTTTTATCCGTCCCCTCCTGCGCTGCTCAGCCCAGCCAGGACGGGTTTGGGGGAAAGAAATCGGAATCGGGGAGCAGAACGCGCAAAGCGCGTTCTGCGGGATTGGGCTGTTGGTATTGGTTTCCCCACCCCCTTCTGTATGCGCTGAGGAGCGGAGCCTGGAGCGGAAAAAGGGCCGCAGTTGTTTGAGCGAAGCGAGTTCTGCGGACCCCGCTCCAGGCGAGCACCGCAGGGTACCCGTAGCGCAGCGAAGGGTCGCAGACAGTAGGGTCGCCTTTTCTTTGCTTACTTTCTTTTGGCGAAGCAAAAGCAAAGTAAGTCGCCCGCCGGGGCGAGACCCGGCTTGGTCGTGAAGGGCAACCCGGCCAGACCTGAAGCGGCCTCAACAAGCCCAATCCGGAGCCCGGATATCGCTACAAATTCAGCAGGCCGTCATGGCCCATGTCAATTCACGCCATTGGGGCATGAGTCACAGCAATCAGTGAAAAACTGCCTACGTTAGCCCTCACAACTCAAGCCTTCAAAAACTCAGCCTTCCCACCAAGCCAACGCTGAATATGCCGCTGCGCCAGCCCGGCATGCCGGTCCAGCATCAGGGGAGCCAGCTCTCGCGCCCAAGCCAGCAGCTCGGCATCAGTGGCCAGATCGGCAAAACGCAGCAAGGGCGCGCCCGACTGCCGCGCCCCCAGAAACTCGCCCGGTCCGCGAATCTCCAGGTCACGTCGGGCGATTTCAAACCCGTCATTCGTCTCGGCCATGGCCTTGAGGCGCGCCCGCGCCAGTTCACCGAGCCGCGGCGCGTCGCCAGTCGAGTACAGCAGCACGCAGGCCGAGGCCGCCGCGCCGCGCCCGACCCGGCCGCGCAACTGGTGCAGCTGGCTCAAACCAAAGCGCTCGGCATGCTCGATCACCATCAGCGAGGCATTGGGCACATCCACGCCGACCTCGATCACGGTGGTGCTGACCAGCACCCCCATCACGCCCTCTGTGAACAGGCTCATGACCGCCTTCTTCTCGGCCACCGGCATGCGCGAGTGCAGCAGGCCCACCCCCACGCCGGGCAGCGCGCGGCTCAGGTCTTCATGGGTCTGCGTGGCATTGACCAGGTCGATGGATTCGCTCTCTTCAATCAGCGGGCAGACCCAGTAAATCTGCCGGCCCTCTAGAAGCTGCCCGCGGATGCGCTCAATCACCTCGTCACGCCGCGCGTCGTTCACCAGCTTGGTGGTGATGGGCGTGCGCCCGGGCGGCAGCTCATCGAGGGTGGAGACATCCAGGTCGGCGTAGTAGCTCATGGCCAGGGTGCGCGGAATCGGCGTGGCGGTCATCATGAGCAGGTGCGGCTCCTGGCCGCTGTCCTGACCGTCCCCGGTCATTTTGCTGCGCAGGGCCAGCCGCTGCGCCACGCCAAAGCGGTGCTGCTCGTCAATGATGGCGAGTGCCAGCTTCTTGAACCTCACCTTGTCCTGGATCACGGCGTGGGTGCCTATGACGAGACCGGCCTCGCCGCTTTCAATCAGCGCCAGCATCTCGCGCCGCTTTTTGGTTTTCTGGCTGCCGGTCAGCCAGGCCGTCTTGACGCCCAGCGGCTCCAGCCAGCTGACCAGCTTGCTGAAATGCTGCTCGGCCAGGATTTCGGTGGGCGCCATCAGCGCGCACTGCCAGCCCGCATCCATGCAGCGCGCCGCCGCCAGCGCCGCCACCACGGTCTTGCCGGCGCCCACATCGCCCTGCAGCAGGCGGTGCATGGGGATGTGCTTTTTCAGGTCCGCTTCAATTTCTGCGCCGACGCGCTGCTGGGCGGCGGTCAGGCGAAAGGGCAGGCCTTCAAGCAATCGCGCTTGCAGGGTGGCCTGCCGCCCGACGCGCCTCAGCGCTCCGTTCAGCGCGGGCGCGCGCATTGCGGCCCGCACGCGCCGCGCCTGCAATTGCGACAGCTGCTGGGCCAGCAACTCCTCGGCCTTCAGGCGTTGCCAGGCCGGGTGGCTGCGGTCCTCCAGCGCGGCAAGCGCCACATCGGGCCTGGGGTGGTGCAAAAACTGTAGCGCATCGCGCAGGCTGGACAAGGGCAGAGGCCCGATTTGGCTTAGAAATTCCGGAGGAATGGTTTCACTGAGGTCGGCGCGGGCGAGGCCGCCGAGCACGGCCTTGCGCAGATAAGCCTGCGGCAAACCGGCCACCGTTGAATACACCGGGCTCAAGGACTGCGGCAGCTCGCCGCCCGCCAGCCTGAAGCTGGGGTGCACCATCTCGCGGGCCACAAAGCCGCCGCGCAGCTCACCGCGCACGCGCACCTGGCTGCCCACGCTCAGGGTTTTCTGGTGCGAGGGATAAAAATTGAGAAAGCGCAGCACGCAGCTGCCTGTGCCATCGTCCAGCGTCACGCGCAGCTGGCGGCGCGGTCTGAACGTGATCTCGCTGTGCGTCACCTGGCCTTCGATCTGCACCAGGTCTCCGTCCCGCGCATCCGCCAGCCGCGCGATGCGGGTTTCGTCCTCGTAGCGCAGGGGCAGGTGCAGGGCCAGGTCGATGTCGCGGCGCAGCCCCAGCTTGTCGAGGGCCTTTTGCGCCGGTGATTTGGCGGGAACTTTGGCCGCCGGCGCGGCGTGCTGGGCTTTGGACAGGGGCCGGCCCTCGGCCATTCCCTCCGGCGGGGCAGGTTTTAGGGCAGGGGCACCGGGTGGCGACATGGGACAATTGTGCCTTCATGAAGACGCATTTCAGCCTCAGTGATTTTGATTTCACACTCCCCGAAGAACTCATTGCCCAGCACCCTGCCGCCGAGCGCAGCGCCTCGCGCCTGCTCGACGGGCGGGAGAGCACCCCGGTAGATCGCCGCTTCGCCGACCTGCCCGGCCTGCTTGCCCCCGGCGACCTGCTGGTGTTCAACGACACCAAGGTCGTCAAGGCGCGGCTCTTCGGCCAGAAGGCCAGCGGCGGCAAGCTGGAACTACTGATTGAACGGGTGCTTTCGCCCCATGCCGATGAAGGTCATGAAGTGGCCGCCCACATGAAGGTGAGCAAGAAACCCCAGCCCGGCGCCGTGCTGCAGATGGAGGGCGGCTTCACCGCCACCCTGCTGGGGCGCTGGCCCCACGACGACGGGCCGCTCTACCGCTTCCGGTTCAGCAGCGACCCCTATGCGCTGATGGCACAGCATGGCCATGTGCCGCTGCCGCCCTACATCACCCATGGCGACTCGGCGGAAGACGAGCGGCGCTACCAGACCGTGTTTGCCAAACACCCGGGCGCGGTGGCGGCCCCGACCGCCGCGCTGCATTTTGACGAAGCCATGCTGGCGCAACTGGCCGAGCGTGGCGTGGAACGCGCCAGCGTGACGCTGCATGTGGGCGCGGGCACCTTCCAGCCCGTGAAGACCGAAACCATCGCCGAGCACACCATGCACTTCGAGCGCTTTGAAGTGCCCCCCGCCACGCACGAGGCGGTTGCCGCCTGCAAGGCGCGCGGCGGGCGCGTGGTGGCCGTGGGCACGACCACGGTGCGGGCGCTGGAGTCGGCGGCCCAGTTCGGCCCCGCCTGCAACGACACCAACATCTTCATCACGCCGGGCTTTGAATTCAAGGTGGTGGACCTGTTGCTGACCAACTTCCACCTGCCCAAGAGCACCTTGATGATGCTGGTCAGCGCCTTGTCGGGCCACGCGCACATCATGGCGCTGTACCAGCACGCGATTGCGCAGCGCTACCGCTTCTTCAGCTACGGCGACGCCATGCTGCTGGCCCGCCAAACACCGCCGGCGAGCGTTTAAACACACCTGCGACAATCACGGAATGCTCGAATTTGAAGTCCTGAAAACCGATGCGGCCGAAGGCGCCTACCTCGGCTCCTACGCCCGCCGCGGCCAGCTGACCCTGAACCACGGCGCGGTGCAAACCCCCATCTTCATGCCGGTCGGCACCTATGGCACCGTCAAGGGCGTGATGCCGCAGTCGCTGCACGAGATGGGCGCGCAAATCATCCTGGGCAACACCTTTCACCTCTGGATGCGTCCGGGCCTGGACGTGATGCAGCAGTTTGGCGGCCTGCACAAGTTCGAGAGCTGGCACAAGCCCATACTCACGGACAGCGGCGGCTTCCAGGTCTGGTCGCTCGGCGAGATGCGCAAGATCTCCGAAGAAGGCGTGAAGTTCGCCTCGCCCGTGAACGGCGACAAGCTGTTCCTGACGCCCGAGATCTCGATGCAGATCCAGACGATTCTGAACAGCGACATCGTCATGCAGTTTGACGAGTGCACGCCTTACGACACCAAGGGCCACATCACCACCGAAGCCGAAGCGCGCCACTCCATGGAGCTGAGCCGGCGCTGGGCCAGGCGCTGCGAGGATGAATTTGCCCGGCTGGAGAACCCGAACGCGCTGTTTGGCATTGTCCAGGGCGGCATGTTTGAGAACCTGCGCCAGGAATCACTTGAAGCGCTGGTCGAGATGGACTTTCCGGGTTATGCCGTCGGCGGCGTCAGCGTGGGCGAGCCCAAGGAAGAAATGCAGCGCATCATGGCGCACACGCCGCACCGCCTGCCGAAGAACAAACCGCGCTACCTGATGGGCGTGGGCACGCCGGAAGACCTGGTCGAAGGCGTGGCCGCCGGCGTGGACATGTTCGACTGCGTGATGCCGACCCGCAATGCACGCAACAGCCACATGTTCACGCGCTTTGGCGACCTGAAAATCCGCAACGCGCGCCACAAGACCGACGAGCAGCCGCTGGATGCCACCTGCAGCTGCTACACCTGCCGCAATTTTTCCCGCGCCTACATGCACCACCTGGACCGCTGCGGCGAAATGCTGGGCCCCATGCTGGCCAGCATCCACAACCTGCACTACTACCTGAACCTCATGCAGGAAATCCGCGATGCGCTGGACGCCGGCCGCTTTGGCGAATTCGCGGCGCAGTTCCGGGCCGACCGGCAGCGAGGGGTTTAAGGCATGAACATCCAGCTGCAACGATGGATTGACCGTTGGGTCGGCATCCCGCTGTGCGCGGCGGTGTCTGGCGTGGACAAAATCGCCGGTTGGTTCAAGGGGCCGTCCAGCGCCGACCAGGCGCCGCGCGCCATCGTGGTGATCCTGCTGTCGGAAATGGGCAGCCTGGTGCTGGCGCATGACATGTTTGCACGCCTCAAGGCACGCTATCCCAATGCCGAACTGCATGCCCTGCTGTTCCGCAAGAACCGCGAAATCCTGGACCTCATGAAGGTGGTGGACCCGGCCAACGTGCACACGGTCAATGACAAGTCGCTGACCGGCCTGCTGTCCAGCCTGTGGCAGGCGCTGCGGGCGCTGCGCCGCGCGAATGTGGATGTCGCCATCGACTGCGAGCTGTTCTCGCGCATCAGCAGCCTGCTGTCTTATGCCAGCGGCGCGGCCGTGCGCGTGGGCTTTCATCGCCACACGCAGGAAGGCCTGTACCGCGGCTCGCACATCAACCGGCCGGTGCCCTACAACCCTTACCAGCACATCAGTGCGCAGTTTTTGACGCTGGCGCGGGCGATTGACTCGACCGCCGTGCCCAAGTCCAAGCTGCCGGTGATGGCTGCCGTCAAGCCGCCGCCCCACGTTCAGCTGGATGCCGCCCTGATCCAGGAGATTCAAAGCCGGCTGGCGCAGGACTTTCCGGCCATTGCGGGCAAGCCGCTGGCGCTGGTCTACCCCGGCGGCGGCATTTTGCCGATTCGTGCCTGGCCCCTGGCCTCTTACACCGCGCTGTGCGAAGGGCTGGTGGCCGATGGCTGCGCCGTGGCCGTGATCGGCCTGAAGGACGACCAGGCCCTGGCCCGGGAACTGGTGGCCAGCGTGAACCGTGCCTTTGCAGGCAACACGTCGGCCAGCCCGGTGATCGACCTGACCGGCTACACGCGCTCGATTTCCGAACTGCTGGCGCTGTTTCATGTGGCGCGCCTGCTGGTCACCAACGACGGCGGCCCCGGCCAGTTTGCGGCGCTGACACCGATCTGGACGCTGATGCTGTTTGGCCCCGAAACCCCCAGCCTCTATGCCCCGGTCACGCCCAGGTGCCATTCCTTTTACAGCCAGTGGCCCTGCTCGCCCTGCCTGACCGCCTACAACCACCGCTCGTCCTACTGCGACGGCGACAACCAGTGCCTCAAGGTCATCGCCCCCAGCGCCGTGCTGGCCAAGGCCCGCGAATGCCTGGCCGCGCCCTGACCCACCCCTGCCGATGTCCATCCTACGATCTTTTGCCGAGGCGGTGATCAGCCGCCTGCCAGCGCGCCTTCAACCCATGGCGCGCTGGCGCTTCATCAAGTTTGGCGTGGTGGGCGCCAGCGGCACGGTGATCAATATTGTGGTGCTGTACCTGGCGCAGGAGTTCTTGCTGCGCGGCATCGCCGACTTTCACACGCGGCTCAGTTACTCGATTGCGCTGGCCATCACCGTGGCGACCATCAGCAACTTTTACTGGAACCGGCGCCTGACCTGGCGCGACCGCAAGCACGCCGCCCATTATTCGGCCCTGTTCCTGTTCTCCAAGTACGTGATGGCGGCGGCCTTGTCCATCGTGATCCAGTCCCTGCTGACCAAATGGCTGGCCCTCTACCTGCACTACATCGTGGCCAATCTGGTGGCGATTGTGATCGCCAGCGCGGCCAACTTTGTCGCCAATGACCGCATGACTTTCCGCCGCCACCGCGTGAAAATGCCAGTCCCCGACGCCGCGAACGATGGCGCCGAACCACCCTCCAACGTTCATGACAAGCCCTGAAAAACCGACCTCCCGCCTGCCCGCCCCCACGCTCTGGATAGTTCTGGCCGTCCTGGTGGCCCTGGGCTATCTGTTTGGCCTGGGCGGCGACCACATCCCGCGCAACGGCGATGAGCTGGTCTATGCCCACATTTCCAGGCTGACGGCCGCGACCGGCCATTGGTTGCCGCTGGTCAGCTCCTATGACTTCATGCGCAACACCAAACCGCCGCTGCTGTTCTGGCAGGCCATGGTGGTGGGCGGCTGGGGCGATCACTGGACGCTGCTGAACCTGCGCCTGCCCAGCCTGGCCTACACCTGGGGCATTGCGCTCATGGTGGGGCTGCTGACCTGGAAGCTGTTCCGCAGCGAAACCAATCCCTCGATGCTGTCCAGCGGCGTCAGCGCCGAGCACCGCCAGCGCCACGCCAAGGTCATGGGGGCGATTGCCGCCATCGTTTACCTGTCTTTCTTCAGCACCTACCGCTACGGCCGCCCCTACCTCACCAGCGCCGCCGAGACCTTCTGGCTGTTTGGCGTGTTCTTTGCCGTCGCCTGGTCGCCGGCCAAACTGCTGGCCTCGCGCTGGAAGTTCCCGCTGCTGGCCGGCATTGCCATCGGCATTGGCTGCCTCTACAAGTCCTTCGCCATGGTCGTGCCGGTCGGTTTTGGGCTGGCGCTGTGCTACCAGATGGTGGGCGCAAAGCTCGCCCCCTGGAAGATTTTCCGGCGCGGCATCGTCCCGGATGCCGTCAAGGTTGCCGCCATCTGCCTCATCGGTCTGGGGATTTTTGGCCTGTGGTTTGTGATCGACCCGCAGCCGGGCGAGGTCTGGCGCGAGTTTGTGGTCGGTGAAAACGCCGGCAAGATGAATTCCTCGCGCGGCTATTTCCAAACCGCGTTCAGCGGCAGCAGCGGCATTTTGACCATCCTCACGGGCTACTTCTCGAATGCCCTCTTTCTGCTACCGCTCTCGGTCGGCGGCTTTTGGGCCGCCTGGCGCAGCTACCGGCAGCGCGCCGGCACGGCCCAGACCCTCAGCGCCGCCGAGAAAGTCATGTGGCTCTGGCTGCTGGCCCTGGCGCTGGTGTTCATGCTGCCGACCCAGCGTTCGACCCGCTACCTGATTCCGGCCATGCCCGCCCTGGCCGTCGTGATCGCGCTGTACTGGGAGCGCATCGGCCGCATCTGGTTCAGCCTCACGCTGCTGGTCTGCCTGATCGGCACGCTGGCCATGGGCCTGATCGGCTATGGCGCCCTGCGTGCCACGCAAAACAGCGGGCTTTACTCGCCGCTGTACTGGCTGTTCCTGGCCGCGACCGTGCTGGCCTGCGGGGTCGGCATGTTCAAAAAGGAATGGACCCGGCCTGTCACCGCACTCGCCGGCTTTGCCGTGCTGTTTGCGCTGGCCTGGGCCACCAACCCCTTCAACGGTGAACTGGGGCGCTTTCGCGCCGACACCAACGCCCGGCTCTTGGGCCAGGCGGTGTCGGTGCCCAGCAATTTCAACGGCCACTTCGAGCGCTACGAGTTCATCATCCCGGGCGCCAAAATCGTGCCCTACTATGCCGAGCAGCCGGTGGACTACCAGGATGTGGACGCGCTCTTCAAAACCAGCCGCTATGCCCTGGTACAGCGGCGCGTCGGCCAGCCGCCGTGCGCGCAGTGCCGCATTCTGGACGAACGCTGGGACCTGCGCTCGCGGCAGGACGAAAAGGACGGCACCATGGCCGCCTTCAAGACACCCGAGACCTACTGGTACGCCAAGGAATACCTGGTCGAGCGCCTCGCGCCCTGAAGCCTTCATGAAGCCCGGGCGGCAAGGCAAAATCGGCCACCTCTACCAAGCAAGGAGTTGATGATGCAATACCGCCGTCTCGGCAACAGCAACCTGAAGGTTTCAGCCCTCTGCCTGGGCACCATGATGTTTGGCCGGCAGACGCCGTTTGACGAGGCGGCCCGCATCGTGGCCTCGGCGCGCGAGCATGGCCTGAACTTCATAGACACCGCCGATGTGTACAACCAGGGCCAATCCGAACGGGATGTCGGGAAACTGCTCAGCGGCCAGCGCCAGCACTGGGTGCTGGCCAGCAAGCTGGGCAACCCGGTCAGCGACGCCATCAACGAGAGCCACTACTCGCGCCGCTGGCTGATCCAGCAAACCGACGCCATCCTGGCCCGGCTGCAGACCGACTACCTCGACATTCTTTACCTGCACCGCGACTACCACGAAGAGAATCTGGACGAAGCGGTGCGTGCGCTGGGCGACCTGATCCGCCTGGGCAAGATCCGTAGTTTTGGCCTGTCCAACTTCCGCGGCTGGCGCATTGCCGAAGTGGTGCGTCTGTGCAAGGAGCTGGGCGTGCCCCAACCGGCGGTATGCCAGCCCTATTACAACCTGCTCAACCGCGGACCGGAAGTGGAAATCCTGCCGGCCTGTGGCCACTACGGGCTGGGCGTCGTCCCCTACAGCCCGTTGGCGCGCGGCGTGCTGACGGGCAAATACCCGCCGGGCCAGCCGCCCGCCGAAGGCACCCGTGCCGGCAGCGGTGACAAGCGCATTCTGGAAACCGAGTTCCGTGAAGAGTCGCTCGTGATTGCCCAAAAAATCAAGGCCCGCTGCGAAGCGAAAGGCCTGGTCCCCGGCCAGTTCGCCGCCGCCTGGGTACTGGCCAACCCATTGGTCAGCTCGGTCATCGTCGGACCGCGCACGCTGGCGCATCTGGAAGACGTCTATGGGGCGACGGAGCTGGTACTGGACCAGGACGACGAGGCTTTCATCAATGACCTGGTGGTGCCGGGCCACGCGTCCAGCCACGGCTACAACGATCCCGGCTACCCTTTCTTCGGCCGCCCGGTCTGATCACCACGCCGGCCTTGCACCCCGGCGCGCGGGAGCTGGCCATCCCCAGCAGGCGCCGGCAGTTGCCGCTTCAGGACCTCCAGAAAAGTGCGCGCCCCCTCGGGCAGCGTCCGGCCCGTGAGGGTCTGCACCTCGATCACACGGCCGTCCATGCCGCGATCGCGAATCATGGCGCCATGCAGTTCGCCGCGCTGCATGCGGTGCCGCACCGTCACCTCGCCCGAAATCGACAACCCGCCCCCATGCAGCACAAAACTCGTGAGCGCCTCAAAGCTGACGCTGACCAGCGCCGGCTCGAACACCAGCTGGCGCCGGCTGCAGCAGATGTCGAACAGCTGGCGCACCGTGTTCTCGCGATCCGGCAGGGCCAGGGGGTAAGGCTGCATCTGCGCCAGCGTGACCGCGCGGAATTTCGCCAGCGGGTGGTCCGGCCGCATGATCACCAGGACCGGCGCCTCCTGCCGGTACTCCACGCAAATGCCCTGCTCGGCCGCGCGGCTGTAGGTCAGGCCGATGTCGGCGTCGCCGTTGAGGATGGCCGTGGTCACGTCGGCGGGCCGGGCGACCTGCAGCTGGAACTGGATGCCCGGATACCGCCGCTGGAAGTCAACCATCACCTGGGGCAGGAACTCGAGCACGAAGCCCGCTGAACTGGCGATGCGCACCTTGCCCTTGCGCAGGCCCTGCAGGGCCTCGATGTCCGACACCACGCGGTCAGCCTCCAGGGTCGCCCGCCGGGCATAGGCCGCCAGCAGTTCCCCGGCGGCGCTGGGCACCATGCCGCGCGGACGGCGCTCGAACAGCGCGACGCCGAGCACCGACTCCAGCCCGGCGATCTGCCGGCTCACCGCCGAGCCGGACACAAAGAGCCGCACCGCCGCCTCGCTGATCGAGCCGCTGCGCACGACCTCGAGGAAGTAGCGCACCGCGGTTTCCTGCAAATGGACGGACTGCATGGGAGGCCTTTTTCTGGTTTGATTAAAACGCAATGGAAACTTGCATAAATTGTGATTGTCGCAAGGCATTGTGGCTCCTATCCTTGCCTCCATGAATGCTCGAACGCTCCTCGTCCCGCCCTCCGGCGGCATCACCGAACTCGATGCCGTCGCCCTGTCGCAGGCGATCCGCAGCCGGCAGCTGTCCTGCGTGGAAACGCTGGACGCGTTTCTGGCCCAGGTCGACCGGTTCAACCCCCAGGTCAACGCCCTCGTGGCCCTGCAGGAGCGGGACGCGCTGCGGTGCCAGGCGATGCAGCTTGATGCGCAGCTGGCCCGGGGCGAGTGGCTGGGACCGCTGCACGGCTTTCCGCAGGCGCCCAAGGACATCATGCCGGCCGCCGGCCTGGTCACCACCAGGGGCTCGCCGATCTTCAAGGACCAGGTCTCGGCCACCGACGCCGTGATCTTCGAACGCATGCGCCGCGGCGGCGCGGTCTTCATTGGCCGCAGCAACTCGCCGGAATTCGGCCTGGGGGGACACACCTACAACAGCGTCTACGGCACCACGGGCAACGCCTTCGCGCCCGACAAGTCCGCCGGTGGCAGCAGCGGCGGTGCCGGCGTGGCGGTGGCGCTGCGCATGCTGCCGGTGGCCGACGGTTCGGACATGATGGGTTCGCTGCGCACGCCGGCCGCCTTCAACAATATCTACGGGCTGCGCACCTCGCCCGGCTGCGTGCCGCACGGCCCCACGGATGAGGTGTTCTTCCAGCAGTTCAGCGTGGCCGGCCCGATGGCGCGCAGCATTCCCGACCTGGCGCTGCTGCTGTCGGTGCAGGCCGGCTTCGACGCGCGCCTGCCTCTCACCCGCCAGCAGGACCCGGCCGCCTTCACCTCCACGCTGGAGCGCGATTTCCGCGGCACGCGCATAGGCTGGCTGGGCGATCTGGGCGGTCACCTGCCCATGGAGCCCGGCCTGCTGGCGCTGAACGAACAGGCGCTCGCGGCCTTCGAGGCCATCGGTTGCAAGGTCGAGCCGGTGCTGCCGGCCTTCGACTTCGAACGCCTGTGGCAGGCCTGGATAAACCTGCGCAGCTTTACCGTGGCAGGCGGCAACGCCGGCCTGTACGCCGACCCCGCCAGGCGCGCCCTGCTCAAGCCCGAGGCCGTCTGGGAAATCGAGCGCGGCCTGGCGCTGAGCGGCCAGGACATCTTCCAGGCCTCGCGCGAACGCACCGCCTGGTACCAGGTGTTGCGCGGACTGTTCGACACCTTTGACTACCTCGTGCTGCCGGCCACCCAGGCCTTCCCCTTCGACGGCAAGCTGCACTGGCCCGCGTCCATAGCCGGCCGCGAGATGGACACTTACCACCGCTGGATGCAGGTGGTGGTTCCGGCCACCATGGCAGGCCTGCCGGCCCTCTGCGCGCCGGCCGGCTTCAGCGCGGCCGGCCTGCCCGCGGGGCTGCAGATCATCGGTCCGGCGCAGGCCGACTGGGCCGTGCTGCAGATCGGCCATGCCTACGACCAGGCCAGCGGCCATGCCCGCGTGCGCAGCCCGCTGCTGCGGTAAAAAGCCCGGCCCTTCGCAAGTCGCCGTTCAGCCCTTTGTTCACCCTACCCACCACCAGGAGCTCCACCATGGCATTGCGCCGCTCTCTCATCATGTCGTGTCTTGCCGCCGGCTGTGCCTCCGTCCTCTGCACGGGCGCGCTCGCACAGGCCTACCCCGACCACCCCATCCGACTGGTCGTGCCCTTTGCCCCGGGCGGCGCCACCGACATCCTGGCCCGGTTGCTGGCCACCGCCATGGGTGACAAGCTGGGGCAGACCATGATCGTGGAAAACAGGCCCGGGGCAGCCACCGTCGTGGCGGCATCGGCCGTGGCCAAGGCACCGCCCGATGGCTACACGCTGCTGCTGGGTGCAAGCACCACGCTCACGCTCAACCCCGCATTGCGCTCCAACCTGGGCTACGATTCGGTCGCCAGCTTCACGCCCATCGGCCTGGTGGCCGACATGAGCCTGGTCCTGGTGGCCAACAACAACACGCCCGGCACCACGCTCAAGGAGATTCTTGCGAAGGCCAGGGCCGAGCCGCAAAAGTTTTCCTACGGCTCCTTCGGTACCGGCTCGTCGGTGCACTTCGGCGGCGAGATGCTCAAATCGGCGAGCGGCGTCGACATGGTGCATGTGCCCTTCAACGGCAGCGCCCCCAGCCTCACGGCACTGATGGGCGGCCAGGTACAGGTCGCGGTCGACACGGTCGTGGCCACGTCCCCGCTGATCAAGGCCGGCAAGATCAAACCGATCGCGATGCTGTCCGCCAACCGGTCATCGATGCTGCCGGCCGTCCCCACCGTGGCGGAAAGCGGCTACCCGGGCTTCGAGATGTCAACCTGGTTCGCCCTGCTGGCGCCTGCCCGGCTCCCGGCCCCCGTCCAGGCCAGGCTGGAGAAAACGCTCGAGAGCGTGATGGCCAACCCCGAACTGCGAAAAAAGCTAGACAGCGTGGGCCTGATACCGGCCTACGGCCCGGGCCAGGCCGTGAAAGACCGTGTCGAAAGAGAGCTGCCCCAAATGCGCGCGGTGGCCGCACGCGCCAACATCAGGGCCGACTGACAGCGGCCGCCGGTCCGGCGCCCGTGCCGCAGGCATGGCAAAACCTGGCGAACGCGCTCTTGCGCGTGCTGCAGCGGCCGCAATGGTCGTGCAGGCCAATGCCGCAGTGCGGGCAAAAATCAATCGCGGTGTTTTTAAGGTCCACCGGCCGCTCACAGCCCGGACACACACTTTTGGCCAGCCGCGTCAGCGCCGTGTCGTAGCTCAGTTCTTCGCGGCGCTGCGCGTCGGGCAGCTGCTCGGCCAGTTTCTGTTTTTCCAGGTAGCGGTTCAGGGACACGATGGCCTGCCGGCCGACCAGCGCGGTGACCACAATCCCCACGACATAGCGCACATAGCCGCCGTAGCTGGGCAGGTAGGGCACCAGTTCGACGAAGAATGCGAACACGGCAAAGAGGATGAAGCCCCAGACAAAAGGCCAATACGTGCTCTTGCGTTTTTTCACAAACAGCCAGCCGGCGATCACCAGCAGCGGCAAGGTCAGCGCCAGGCGGTACAAAAAGACACGCAATTCCACGCGGCGGTACTCGGCCTGGAGTTGCTGCTGCGCGGCCGCTTCCAGCTCATTCAGTTTGCGGCGTTCGCGCACAACCGTCTGCCGGGCATCCAGCGCGGCCTGTTGCTGGGCTTCCACCGCCGCGCCGGCCGCGCGCTCCCTGTCCTTCAGCGCATCCAGCGCCTTGGTGCGCAACACCAGCTCCGGGTCCTGGTCAACCAACTGCGTGGCACGACGCGTCGACAGCCAGTTGTTGAAGGTCTCGCGGGCCGCGGCAGAATCGGCCTGGGCCGCCCTGCGCTTGAGTTGCGCCTGCTCCAGCGCGGTGTCGGCGTCCTGCCCGGCGCGCTCGGCGGTTTTGATCGCACTGCGCAGCGCGCCGCTGGCCGCGGCGTCCATATAGTCGTCCAGTGAAAGCCGCTTTTCAACCTTGGGCAGGTCGCTCACCACGGTGCCGCCCAGGCCGACCAGGAAGCTGGCGAACACCATCGCCACCAGCCACAGGCCGCGGTGAAACCATTTCTCGGACAGTCGCAAGGCTTTGCTCATGGGCAGTTCCGTTTCTAGGTGGCTTGAAGGGAAGCCGGCGCCTGCCGGGCCCAGCAACCCGGCTCCAAATTTCGCATCAAATCAGGCAGCAGCGGCCGTCCTTCGGGCGCATATAGCTATCAAATGTATAGCGTAACTCATGTCTTCATCAGCGCAGCCACCCGGACCCGCAAGAGCTCCGGCTGGACTTCCGTCGCCGGGATGGCGGGCCCCGCATTCAGCCCCACCCGGCTGAACACCCCGCGCCGGAAGGGCCGCACCATGGCCACCTTCCGGCCCTTGACCTGCTCGACGCGGCTGAAAAACGAACCCCACAAATTGGTCAGGGCCAAAGGCACTACCGGCACGCTGAGGCCGTCGCGCTCGGCGTTTTCCAGAATTTTCATGATGCCGCCCTTGAACGCCTGCAGTTCGCCATCCCGGGTGATGCCGCCCTCGGGGAACAGGGCCAGCAAGTCGCCATCGCGCAGCACCTTGGCGGCCGCCTCGAACGCCGCTTCGTAAGCCGCCGGGTCTTCCGAGCGTGGCGCAATCGGTATGGCTCTGGCCAGCCGGAACAGCCAGCCCAGCACCGGCAGTTTGAAAATGCGGTGGTCCATCAAGAAGTAAATCGGCCGCGGGCTGGCGGCCATGAGCAGCACCGGGTCGACAAAACTGACATGGTTGCAGACCAGCACCGCCGCGCCCTGCAGGGGAATGTGTTCGTCCCCCCTGATCCGGAAACGGTACACGCAGCGCGAGGCGATCAGGGCCACAAAGCGCAGCAGGTACTCGGGCACCAGCATGAAGATGTAGAACGCCACCACGGCATTGGCCAGGCCGACAAACAGGAATATCTGCGGGATGCTGAACCCGGCGCCCAGCAGGCCCCCGGCCAGGATTGCACTGACAATCATGAACAGCGCATTGAGGATGTTGTTGGCGGCGATGATGCGGGCGCGGTGCGTGGGCCGGCTGCGCAGCTGGATCAGCGCATACATGGGCACGCTGTACAGCCCGGCAAACAGGCTGAGCAGCGCCAGGTCCAGCATCACGCGCCAATGCGCATGTTGGGCGATAAAGCCGGCCATGCCCATGAGCGCCGCGCCCGGCAGGCCGCGCACGGCAAAGTAAAGGTCCACCGCAAACACGCTCATGCCGATGGCGCCCAGCGGCACCAGGCCGATCTCGACATGGCGTCGGCTCAGCACCTCGCACAGCAGCGATCCAGTCCCGATACCTATCGAGAACACCACCAGCAGCAGGGAGGCCACCTGCTCGTTGCCATGCAGCACCTCTTTGGCAAAGCTCGGGAACTGGCTCAGGAAGACCGCGCCGAAAAACCACATCCAGCTGATGCCCAGCATGGAACGAAACACCACCATGTTGTCGCGGGCCAGCCTGAGATTGCGCCAGGTTTCGGTGACGGGGTTCCAGTTGATCCTGAGACCGGGGTCGGTGGCAGGCGCCAGGGGAATGAACTGCGCCACCGCCCGGCCGGCCAGCGCCAGCAACACGCAGGACAGCGCCACATAATGCGCGCCCACACCGGGAACCGCCACCATGAGGCCGCCCACGATGTTGCCAAGCAGGATGGCCACGAAGGTGCCCATCTCCACCATGCCGTTGCCGCCGGTCAGCTCGCGCTCGCTCAGGGCCTGCGGCAGATAGGCAAACTTGACCGGGCCGAACAGCGTGGAGTGAAGCCCCATCAGAAAGGTGCAGCCCAGCAGCACGGCGGCCTGAACATTGGCGCTGCGGCCCAGAAAGCCCACAGCGGCCACCAGCATGATCAGCACTTCCAGGTTCTTGACAAAGCGGATGATGCGGGTTTTTTCGAACTTGTCGGTGAGTTGGCCACTCGTCGCCGAGAACAGCAAAAACGGCAGGATGAACAGGGCGCCTATCACCAGCCCCGCCAGCGCAGGCGGCAGCCAGCCTACGCCAAGCTGGTAGGTCACCATCACGGTGAACGCAAACTTGAACAGGTTGTCATTGGCCGCGCCGGAAAACTGCGTCCAGAAGAAGGGCGCGAAGCGGCGCTGCTTCAGGAGCGCGAACTGATTCGGGCGCGCCTGCGGCTCGGGTGGCGTTATTACCCCTGTTGACCCTGTTGGCGCTATCGGCACCGCTGCCACCGGTGCGGCTTTCTCAACCCTCATGCCTGACTCCTCTTTTGACATTGCCATGCCGTGAACTTGGGGGGACCGGGTCGCCGGTCATCTGCTCATTTGTTGAATGCTGAGCCGGATTCTGCCCTGATTGCCGGCCCAGACGCTGCGGGCTGCTGCCGGTTTCGCAGGCACTTGGTCAAGGCGTGAGGAGGCCCGAGCCGGCCGGGATGCCGGAGGCGCAGGTATTCTGAAGCCCGGGGGAAATCTTGCGCTGGCCGGCTTGCGCCCATAGGCCAAGCCAGCGCGCCGGTTTCACCCGCCATCTGTCGCGGTAAACACCGTCAGCACGCCGGTGTAGCCATACAGGTGGTGGCGCGCAATTTCACCGCCGGCAAAAAAGCCCACCAGCGGCACATCCCCCAGGGCGCGCCGCACAATCTGCAGCTCGGCACTGGGCGCGCCGAAATGCGGCCCGCCCCGCCCGGAGCAACTGACATAAATCGCACCGGCGATGCGGCGCGCCGGATGCGGTGACGATTCGGCTTCGGGGGCACGCAGGGCATTGGCCACTTCCAGCGTGAGCTCCTGCGGCTCCAGCTCTTCACGGATTTCGGCGCAGACCCGGACCAGGTCGGCGCGCGCGGCCTCGGCGTTGCGCTCACAAAAAGCCAGCTTCATGCCCAGGGCCGGCAGATCGGCAATGGCCACGCCCTTGCGCGCCGGGTCCAGCCCGATCAGGTGGCGCACCACGACGTCGGCGCCAAACTGGCCGGCGCGCCGTCTCACGACATCGTTCGGGCGGTCGGCGTCGCGGCTCAGCCCCACCAGCGTGGTGCGCACCCTGGCCAGCGCCTCTCGCGGCTGGTCCAGCGATACCGCCAGGTCGGCCAGCAACACATCCAGCGCGGGCCGGCCGTCCAGCGCCATGACCACATTGCCTTCGCAGGCGGTGATCTCGTAATAGGCGGAGATCGGCCTGCAGCCTTGCGTGACCCGCGACATCAGCCCCATGCCGCCGGAGGGATCGCGCGCAAAGGCCACGCCGCTCAGGCCGCCGCTGAAGACACCGCCGGCCGCGCCCTGCCCCTTGACATTGCCATGGCCGCTGAGCGCAAACTGCACGGTGCTGGAGCGGCTCGACGCCAGGCCGCCAAAGACATAACCGCTGTCGGTGCGCTGGGCCATCTCGTCAATCAGCTCGGCCACATCGGGCGTGGCAGCGTCGGCATGCACCAGCGCGGTGTGCGCCTTGAAGCCTCCTGGCCTGGCCGGCGGCAGGGGCGACACACCGGAAAACACGCGGTACAGGTCATGCGGCAGTTCGCACAGCATCACCGCCAGCGCCGGCTCGTCAAAATATTCCACGTTGTTGGAGGCAACGCCCACGCCCACGGTACCGCTCCAGTCGGTGATATCGGGCAGCTCGGCACTCAGGTGGTCCAGGATTTCCTGCGCATGCGCCGCGTAGTGGTCAGTGATGTAGAGCAGCGCCAGCGTCGGTGCGTGGGCATAGCCGGGCAAGGCGAGGTGGGCGCGCAGTTGCGCCAGCACGAGGCCGGCCGCCATCTGCCATTGCGGATGGGTGGCGTGGCCGTAGGGGAAAAGCTTCATGGGTTCGGTGAAAAATTAACGTGTGGGTTGGCGGGTGCTGCTGCGGGCCGTCTTGCGCGCCGGCGCTTTGGCTTTGGTTTTGGCAGCGGGTTCTGCCCGCAACGGGGTTTTGGCCGGCGCCGCTACCGACACGGGTGTCGGCCAGGCCTGGCTGCTGCGCAGGGCCGAACCCATGGCGGCACGCGCGCCGCCGGCCACGGTTTTGCCGGCGGTTTCGGCCATGCCCCTGGCCAGCCCCGTCGCCATGTCGGTGGCGGTTTTCACGGCATCCTTGGCCAGGCTCTTGGTGCTGTCCAGGGCGGCTTTTTTGGCGGCGTCCTTCATCGCGTCCGCGGCAATGGTCTGGAACTGCTGGGTCAGCGCGCCCCACCATTGCATGGGGTCCACCACGCCTGCGCTGGCCGGCGCCTCGACGGCCTTGGCCTTGGGCGTTTTTGATTTGGCAGCGGCGGCTTTGGTGCCGGTATCGGCGCCGGCCTGGCCGGATCCAAAACTCGAGGCAGGAACCTCCAGGCCCGAAAACGTCCTGGCCTTGTCGGCCACGCGCTGCACGCCACCGGCCACGCTGTCGGCGACCTTGAGCTTGAAGGCGTTGGCCACGTCACCCATGTTGAAGTTCATGCCCTTGAGCGTGGCCAGGGTCATTTTCTGCACCTCCAGCGCCTGGATGGTGGCCTTGAGCGCGGTGGCGTTCTGGTCCAGCCAGAACTGGACGGCCTTGAGCTCATCAATGCGCTTGTCCAGTTCCTCCACATTGAGCGTGGGCGCCACCCAGTTCCCGAGGTTGGGCAACTGCGGTATGTTGTGCGTCGCGCTGCCGGCCGCCTGCTTCGCCAGGTTTTGCAAAAAGTCGAAGCCCGGCACCAGCTTGCCGAAACCTGAAAATGAAGATGGGTCTGCGTCACTCATGAAAGTCTCCTGGCGTGTTATTGCAATATTGCATCTGAATGGATGGGCTGCCTGGCCATGAGGACATTGGCGCCGCGCTACGCGTCCTGATTGTGCAACGCCGCCGCGGCACGTCAACCGGTTTCTGTCCGGCGCGGCCAGACCGACCCGGCCGTCCGGGACAGGCGCCACCGCCATCTCTATTGACAAAAATTGCTGTAGCGCCCGAATGACGGGCGTAATTTGCTACTTATTCGATAGCATACAAAAATCAAGCAAGGAACGCCCGCGCTTGCGGCGCTTCGGGCGACCGGTGGTCTTGCACCGCATGGCCGCCCTTCCTGGCCCGCCGCGCCTGCTAAGCTTGCAGCATGAAAAGCCTGTTTCACCTTGCCTTCAATGTCAGAGACCTGGATGTTGCGCGCCGGTTTTATGGCGGCGTGCTGGGCTGCGCCGAAGGCCGCAGCACCGCCACCTGGGTCGACTTTGATTTCTTCAGCCACCAGATTTCGCTGCATCTGGGCGAGCCCTTCAAGACGGAGCGCACCGGCCATGTGGGCGACACCCTGGTGCCCATGCCGCATTTCGGACTGGTCCTGGCCCTGCCCGACTGGCAGGCCCTGGCCCAGCGCCTGCAGGCGGCCCATACCGAGTTCGTGCTGGCGCCGCAGGTGCGCTTTGAGGGCCAGCCGGGCGAGCAGTGGACCATGTTTTTTTGCGACCCGTTTGGCAATCCCATAGAGATCAAGGGCTTCCGGTCGCTGGACGCGCTTTACGCCGCCTGACGCCCCGCGCCCATGGCTTATACCTTTGCCTCGGCCACGGTGTTGCTGCTGCTGATCACGGATCCGCTGGGCAACATCCCGATTTTCGTCAACGCCCTGCGCGGCGTGGCACCCCAGCGGCGCATGCAGGTCATCCTGCGCGAGGTGATGATCGCCTTTTTGCTGCTGCTGGCCTTCATGTTTGTGGGCGACGGTTTCCTGCGCCTGATGAACCTGAGTGACCTCTCGCTGCAGATTGCCGGCGCCGTGGTCATGTTCCTGATCGCGCTGCGCATGATTTTTCCGTCGGAACAGCCCGAGTCGGCACCGGTCCTGCAGGGCGAGCCGCTGATCGTGCCGCTGGCCATCCCGGCGCTGGCGGGCCCGTCGGCGCTGGCCACGGTGATGCTCCTGGTGTCGCAGGCGCCGGAGCGGCGCCTGGAGTGGGTCGCCGCGCTGTGCGTCACGATGGCGGTCTGCGCCGTGGTGCTGGTGCTGTCCGAGCGGATTCAGCGCATCGCGGGCGACCGCGTCATGATGGCCTTTGAGCGGCTGATGGGCCTGATCCTGGTGGCCATTTCGGTCGAGATGCTGCTGCGCGGCATACGCCTTTTTGTCGCGCAAATCGGCGGCGCCTCCTGAACCCGTTGGCGGCAGGCCGCCCGCCGGGCCCTGCGCCGCTACGCCGCCTCGACCACTTTCTGGTCGATGGCGCCGAACACCGACTGCCCGTCCCCGCCCTTGACCTCTATGCGTATGGTGTCGCCGAACTTCATGAAGTTGGTTTTGGGCTTGCCGTTCTCAATGGTTTCAATCGCCCGCTTTTCGGCGATGCAGCTGTAGCCATGGCTCCAGTCCTTGTTGCTGACCGTGCCCGAGCCCACAATGCTGCCGGCGCGCGCGTTGCGGGTCTTGCAGATGTGTGCGATCAACTGGCCGAAATGAAAGGTCATCTCGGGACCGGCTTCGCACATGCCGACCTTGCGGCCGTTCCAGGTGCTTTGCAAGGTCAGGTGCAAACGGCCCTGGTCCCAGGCATCGCCGACCTCGTCGAGCGTGACCGCCACCGGGCTGAAGGCGGTCGCCGGCTTGCTCTGGAAAAAGCCGAAGCCCTTGTCCAGTTCGCCGGGAATCAGGTGGCGCAGCGAGACATCGTTGACCAGCATCAGGAGGCGTATGCCTTCCAGCGCCTGCGCCGGTGTGGCGCCCATGGCCACGTCGCCGGTGATCACCGCCAGCTCGGCTTCAAAGTCGATGCCGAAGGCCTCGCTGGGCACCACCACGTCATCGCAGGGTCCGATGAAGTCGTCGCTGCCGCCCTGGTACATCAGCGGGTCGCCGTAAAAGGTGTCCGGCACCTCGGCATGGCGCGCCTTGCGTACCAGCTCCACATGGTTGAGGTAGGCCGAGCCATCGGCCCACTGGTAGGCGCGCGGCAGCGGCGCCATGCAGCGGGACGGCTCGAACGGGAAAGCCTGGCGTGCCTTGCCGTTGTTCAGCGTGTCGTACAGGTCCTGCAGCTGCGGTGCCATGAAGTTCCAGTCATCCAGCACCTGCTGCAATTTGCCGGCAATGCCCGTCGCATAATGGGCGGTGGAAAGATCTCGCGACACCACGACGAGCTGGCCGTCGCGTGAGCCGTCTTTGTAAGTGGCTAGTTTCATCAATATCCTGAATAAATGGCTGGGGCCGGGACAAGGTGCCGCGCTCCAGATGACAGACCCGATTGTGCCGCGCCTGACGGCGCGCTCTTTTATAAAACATAGCCGACAATGCGCTTGCGTTCCCATAGTTCTGGAGGCCCTCAGGCATGAGCCGCCTGGCGCCACCCGCTCCGCAGACGGCCACCGGCCCAAGCGCCAGGCCGCCCTGGGGCACGCTGCTGGCGCTGGCCGGGCTGGTGCTCGCCGCGCACACACTGGTGTTGCGCATCTCGCCCAGGCCGCCTGGCGCGGAACTGGCGCCGCCTTCGCCGCGCAGCGCTGCTTTTGTGACGCGCCGCATTGAGCTGCCGCCAGCGGCAGAAGCGCCCGTCCCACCCGTGGCCAAACCCGTCAAAAAACCGGTTCTCAAGAAAAAAATGGCGCCAGCCCAGGCGGAACCTGCGCAAGAAGCTACCGAAATGATAGCAAACTCCAGTCCGGAGCCGGCCGCCGCGGGCGGCCTCACGCCCCCGGTCCAGGGGGAGGGTACGGCCACGCCTGACACGCCCGGCGCAGGCAGCG
>NZ_BCYO01000030.1 GCF_001598235.1 Polaromonas jejuensis NBRC 106434
CCCCCAGGTGCCGGACTTTCGTTGACCCATGCATTGGTTAGGCAAATCGTTGCCTGCATTGGGATTGCGAAGTGATGTCCTGGGTCAGTGCAAAGTCGGCACCTGGGTCCAAAGCGCGTCGGCGCCAACAGCTGAGCCTCGGCCTGCGCGCCGGAAGGCGGGAACGCGCTGCGCTGGAGCCCAACCCATCCAGCGGGGATCAGGATTTACCCTAGGTGCTGTTGACGATTTATTGGAACGATCCAATAATCCATTCAACCGTTCCAATGATCCGGTCTGTCCCAAGGATCGCCGGACTGGAAAACGTCAATAACCCTGGTTGGACAACGCTGGGAATATATGCATTACAAGTTTCAATTCGATGCCGTATTTGCGGCGTGGCCACTGCTTCTAAAAGGCACGTGGATAACGATTCAGCTCTCAATCGCCGCGACGGTGCTGGGCCTGATCGTCGCCATTGCATGCGCGTGGGCCAAGACTGCTGGCCCCAGGTGGCTTCGATTTCTGGTGAATGTGTACATCGAAATCATCCGCAACACGCCTTTTCTCGTCCAGCTCTTCTTTTTCTTTTTCGCGTTGCCGTCGATCGGTCTTCGCTGGTCGCCTCACACCGCGGCCCTGACGGCGATGGTCGTCAATCTCGGTGCTTACGCCACAGAGATCATTCGCGCCGGCATCGAATCGATTCCCAAGGGGCAAATCGAAGCCGGGCTCGCGTTGAACCTGAAAGCGCACCAGATCTTTCGTCTTGTCATCCTGAAGCCAGCGTTGCGCGCAATTTTTCCTGCGCTGTCCAGTCAGTTCATTCTCCTCATGCTGACTTCCAGCGTGGTCTCGGTGATTTCCGCGGACGACCTAACCTCCGTCGCCGCAAACCTTCAGTCGCAGACGTTCCGGAGCTTCGAGATTTACATCGTAGTCACCGCAATTTACTTGTCGCTGGCACTGGCATTTTCATTTCTCTTCCGGACGATTGAGCGGCGCTCGCTGTCGTATCCGGATCGACGCTGATCAAGGAGCTCACGATGCGTACGTTTGGAATGGGCGATTTTTGGTTCATCGTGCAAGCTGCACAGTGGACGGCGTTACTTTCGTTGATCGCCTTTGTAGGCGGTGCCATTGGTGGCTTGATGGTCGCCCTGGCAAGAACCTCGGGACGTCCCATACTCGAAAAGATTTCGATGGCTTTCACGCAGGTCTTCCAGGGCACACCGCTCTTGATGCAGCTATTTCTCGTGTTCTTCGGTGCGCCAATATTGGGCGTTGAGGTGAGCCCTTGGTTTGCGGCCGGCGTAACACTGATTCTGAACACCAGCGCGTTCCTCGGGGAGATTTGGCGTGGCTGCATCCAGGCGATTCCAAAAGGTCAATGGGAGGCTGCCGAGGCGCTTGCCATGAGCTATGGGCGTCGCATGCGGCTCGTGATCCTGCCGCAAGCCTGGAAGATCGCGGTGCCGCCGACGGTGGGGTACCTGGTCCAGGTGCTCAAGGGAACATCGCTTGCCGCCATTATCGGTTTCACCGAGGTCACGCGGGTCGGCCAGATCATCAACAACGCCACGTTTCAACCCCTGATCGTGTTCAGCGTGGTTGGCGCCGTGTACTTCACCTTGTGCTGGCCGCTGTCTTTGCTTGCGGCAAGGATGGAGCGGCAACTCAAGCTTTCCGCTGTCCGATAGTTTTGCCCTCTCGTCATTCATTTTTACCCTAAGGAGACAACATGTTCCAACGATTTGCACGCCGCCAACTCATGAATTTCGCCGCTGCCGCTGTATGCGGCGGGCTCCTAGGCTCGGTCGCCCTGAAAGCCAATGCGCAGACCGTCGACGAAATAAAGAAGAAAGGCACCGTGACGATTGGCATCCTGGTCGACTTCCCACCTTACGGAACCGTCGACAGCAGCAACCAGCCCGACGGTTACGACGCCGATGTCGCCAAGCTTCTGGCGAAGGACTGGGGCGTCAAACTGAATCTCGTACCGGTGACCGGCCCGAACCGGATTCCGTATTTGCTGACCAACAAGGTCGATCTGCTCATTGCCTCCTTCTCTCCCACGCCCGACCGCGCCAAACAGGTCCAATTCTCTCGTCCGCACAGCGCGGCAACCATCGTGCTGTTTGGTGAGAAGAAGCTTTCCATCAAAACACCTGCCGACCTAAAACGCGTGCGCGTGGCTGTCGCGCGTGCAAGCACGCAAGACACGGCGTTGACCGCTATCGCACCGGAAGGAACTGAAATTCGTCGCTTCGACGACGACGCATCGGCGATGCAAGCACTTTTGTCGGGGCAGGTGGACGCCTTGGGCTGCGCGACGACGGTCGCTGCCCAGATCGCCAAGCGGCCCGGTGGGGATGCTTTTGAAAACAAGCTGGTGCTGCGCCAGCAATACATGGCTCCCACAATGCGCCTGGGCCAGCCCGACCTGCTCAAGGGCGTGGATGCTTTCGTGGGCAAATATGTCGACAACGGTGAGTTGAACAAGCTCTACAAGAAGTGGCTGCAGACTGATCTGCCAACGCTGCCCACTGCAGCATTGCCCGCTGCGAAATGAAGCAGCTCCTTACGTTTTGAGGACAGCGTTATGACCACCACACCCATCATTCGCATTGAAAAAGCCAACAAGTGGTTTGGACAGTTTCAGGTCTTGACGGATGTCGATCTGGAAGTTCGACCGGGCGAGCGTATCGTGATTTGCGGACCTTCCGGCTCAGGCAAGTCCACTCTCATCCGTTGCATTAACCATCTTGAAAAAATCGAGAAGGGCCGCATCGAGGTGGACGGCATCGAGCTCAGTGGGCACCAGCGCAAGAGCGTCGACGCCGTGCGTCGCGAAGTGGGCATGGTGTTCCAGCAGTTCAATCTCTTCCCTCACCTCACGGTCCTGCAAAACTGCACCCTGTCGCCGATGCACTCACTCGGAATTGCGCGTGAGCAGGCAGAAGAGACCGCCATGAAATTCCTCAAGCGAGTGCGGATTCCCGAACAGGCCCAAAAGTATCCGAGCCAGCTCTCCGGCGGTCAGCAGCAGCGTGTCGCGATTGCGCGAGCGCTGTGCATGAACCCCAAGATCATGCTGTTCGACGAGCCCACCTCCGCGCTGGATCCCGAAATGGTGAAGGAAGTGCTCGACACGATGATCAGTCTGGCCGAGGACGGCATGACCATGCTGTGCGTGACGCACGAAATGGGTTTCGCCCGCCAAGTCGCCGATCGCGTCATTTTCATGGCCGATGGGCGCGTGCTTGAGGTGGCACCGCCAAAGACCTTCTTTGGCAGTCCCCAGCATTCAAAGCTGAAAGCCTTCCTGGGCCAGATCCTGAATTCCGGCGAGCACCACCCCACCTTGCAACACGCTTGACGTTCCCGCAGCCGCGACCGCGGCCGCACGTTTGCTGATCCTGTTGCCAAGTGCAACCTTCCGACGTACGCCAAGTGCGAGGCGGACGTTCCAAACATGGAGAGACTATGAAGATCCGCCTTCCGCAGTCAGACGGCACTCTGATGAACTATACGGTGATCGGCGAGCCCATCGTGCCGCAATCACCAACGCCCGCGTTCAACCGCACCGTCTATGCCGCCGCGCACGTGGTGGTCGATCCTGTGGCCACGCAGGATCCCTGGGATGCGGCACCGCAGGTCGACTGGGAGACAACCTTGGCATTTCGCGAGCACCTGTACCGCCTGGGATTCAAGGTCGCCGAAGCCATGGATACCGCACAGCGTGGCATGGGTGTCGACTGGCCGGTCGCACGCGAACTGATTCAGCGAAGCTTGCGTCACGCGCGCACGATCTCCGGAGCCGACTTGGCCTGCGGCGTTGGTACCGATCAGCTGGTCGCAAGTGAAAGTACGACGCTTGCCGAAGTTGAGGCAGCTTATCGGGAACAACTTGCAGTGGTAGAGGCCGAGGGTGGCCGGGCCATCCTGATGGCGAGCCGTGCCATGGCCCGCTGTGCCAAAGGTCCGGACGACTACCACACCCTCTACGGACGGCTGTTGCGCGACACATCGCAGCCGGTCATCCTGCATTGGCTTGGCGAGATGTTCGATCCGGCGCTGCGTGGGTATTGGGGCGGCGGAGACTTGGCCAGTGCGCTGGACACGGTTGCGACGCTCATCTCGGAGAACGCAAACCACGTCGAAGGCATCAAAGTCTCGCTGCTCGATGCGAAATGGGAGCTTGAACTGCGCCGACGCCTGCCCGATGGCATCAAGATGTACACGGGCGACGACTTCAACTATGCCGAGCTGATGGCGGGCGATGCCAGTGGCCATTCCCATGGATTGCTGGGCATCTTTGATCCGATCGCTCCCGTGGCTGCGGTCGCGCTGGGTGAGCTCGCAGCAGGCAATACCGACCGTTTCCGATCCCTGCTGGACCCGACGGTCGCGCTTTCTCGCGAGATATTTCGCGCGCCCACACGTCACTACAAGGCCGGCGTGGTGTTTCTGGCTTGGCTCAACGGCCATCAGCAACACTTCTCGATGGCGGGCGGTGCGCAGTCGGCACGCGGCGTGGCGCATTTCGCAAAGGTGTTTGAACTCGCTGATCAAAGCGGCGTGCTGACCAACCCCGAACAGGCGTGCAAACGCATGCAGTCCTACCTGCAAGTCGCAGGCGGCATCGAGGGTTGAGCGCCTCACGCCTGCACATTCAGGCGAGGTGACGCGTTCGCCCAAATTTTCAAACAATGCCGCGAGCGTCGGCGGCGTGTTTGAGCGGCGAAAGCTCGACCGCTAACCGGACTGCCGCAGTACCAGCTGTGGATCGACGAGGAAGGTCTGCCGCGCCCGCTCTGGCACCCGGATTCGTTCCAGCAGGATTTCAGCCGCGTGCTGCCCCAGCTCACCCGGTCGAACATCCACCGTACTCAATGGCGGATTCGAATGCGCGGCATCAAGCACGTTGTCGAATCCCATGAGTCCGAAATCATTTCCCGCCCGCATGCCTCGTTCGCCCAGGGCTGCCAATGCGCCGAAAGCAACCACGTCGTTGTAGCAAATGGCGGCCGTTGGACGCGGCTTCTTGTCGAGCAGGGTCAACATCGTTTCGTAGCCGCCCTGACGTGTCGGCTTCGTCAAGATGAGGAGATCCTCGTCAAAGACGATCTTTCGTTCCGCGAGTGCTGCTCTGAAGCCTTTCAGGCGCTGCTCCAACACGACGCCAGCACGTCCGCCCAGGAAACCGATGGACCTGTGGCCGGCGTCGAGCAGGTGCTTTGTAGCGAGGTAGATGCCACGCTCGTTGTCCGCGCCTGCGAAGTCGTATCGACCTGGCCCCAATGTTCGAACCATGACCACCAGGGGTATGTTCCAAGCTTGCACATCCTTTGGCAACGTGCGCGGAGTGCCGTATGCCGGACAAAGTACCAATCCTGCGGCCCCCTGCTCTCGCATGGCCCCGATCACCTGCGTCTGGCGATCAAGGTCTTCGTTGGTGTGTGCCATCAAAACGATGTACCCCGCCTCGACCAACGTCCGCTCCACGGCCACAAGAATTTCGGCGAAGAAGGGATTCGTCAGATCGTTGACGATGACACCAATGGTCTTGGAGGTGCGGCCCCGTAACTCGCCGGCACGGCGGTTGTAGACGTAGCCAATCTTGACGGCAGCCGCGCGCACGCGATCCGCCGTCTCTACGGGGATCAGGGCGCTGCCCTTGAGCACGAGCGAAACGGTCGATTTCGAGACCTGTGCGGCCGCTGCGACATCCAGGATGGTGACGGCACGCGTCGAATTGGAGGTAGACATATTCCTTAGGTAGTTTCCCCTAGCTTAACCTGCCACTTCTTGCATTTTTCTTGGAACGTTCCAATAATCATTAAACCGTTCCAATAAATGTAGTCGAAACAGAAACCCAATGGAGAGAATCTTGCAATCCAGCCGTGCTTTTATCGAAGGCGTTGGGGTTCGCCCCCGCCGCTTCGTCCATGCCTGCCCATGGTTCGGCCATGCCAGAACCAACTGCACGTTCTCGTCGCAGCTCGCTTCAAGTTCACGCATTCAAACAACTCAACCACTTGCCATCTTCGGGGCGCGCCGCATCGGCACCGCTGTAAGCATGGCCTTCTTTCACGTTTAGGAAACCTCATGAAGAAAGTAATCACCGCCGAACAGGCGGCTGCATTGATTCGAAGCGACGACGTCGTCAGCATCAGCTCCTCCAGCGGCTTGGGATGTCCTGACAAGGTTCTGGCGGCGTTGGGGGCACGATTCGAAAAAGAAGGCCAGCCGCGGAACCTGACCACGTTGAACCCCATCGCTGCGGGCGACATGTATGGCATTAAAGGCATCGATCACATTGCCAAGCCAGGTCTGCTGGCCCGGGTGCTGGCTGGTTCGTATCCAAGCGGGCCCTCGTCACTGCCAATGCCCGCCATCTGGCACATGGTGGTAGACAACCAGATTGAGGCCTACAACATCCCCAGCGGCATCCTGTACGACATGCATCGCGACGCAGCGGCGAAGCGGCCGGGTGTGTTGACCAAGGTGGGCCTGGGCACTTTCGTTGATCCGGAGTTGCAGGGCTGCGCCATGAACGACGCTGCAGCGGCACATCCTGTTGTTCGCAAGGAAATCTTCGACGGGCAGGAATGGCTCTATTTCCCGGCCATCGTCCCCCAGGTGACCATCATTCGCGCCACGACGGCCGACGAACACGGCAACCTCACCTACGAACACGAAGGCGCTCTGCTCGGTGGCCTCGATCAGGCCCTGGCGGCCCGCAATAACGGCGGCATCGTGATTGCGCAAGTGAAGCGCGTCGTCAAGCAGGGCAGCCTGCGTCCCCACGACGTGCACGTACCTTGCAATTTGGTGGACTACATCGTAGTCGACGCTGAGCAATGGCAGACCACGCAGACCCCCTACGACCCCGCAATCAGCGGCGAGGTCGCTCAACCGGTGTCGACCTTCGAGCCGCAAGCTTGGGGTCCGGAAAAAGTCATTTCGCGTCGCGCGGCAATGGAGCTCGCGCACGGCCAAGCGGTCAACCTCGGCTTCGGCATTTCTGCCAACGTCCCACGGATTCTGTTGGAAGAAGGTCTTCACGGCGAAGTTACCTGGGCCATCGAGCAAGGGGCCGTCGGCGGGATGCCCTTGCTTGGTTTCGCCTTCGGATGCGCATCCAATGCTGACGCGATCATGCCATCGCCGAACCAATTCACCTACTTTCAGGGCGGTGGCTTCGATGTGACTTTGCTGTCGTTCCTGCAGGTCGACGGCAACGGCAGCGTCAATGTCTCGAAGTTGGGAGCTAAGCCCTACCTGACGGCAGGCTGTGGCGGCTTCGTCGACATCACTGCACACGCCAAGCGCATCGTCTTCTCCGGGTTCTTTACCGCCGGCGCCAAGCTCGAAGTTGGCGACGGCAAGTTGACGATCTTGAAGGAAGGCAAGACTCGTAAATTCGTCAAATCCGCCGAGCACATCACCTTCAGCGGCCTGATCGGCCGCCAACGCGGGCAGCGCGTCACCTATGTCACAGAGCGCTGCGTAATCGACCTTGAAGATGACGCACTGGTAGTACGTGAGATTGCGCCGGGCATCGACTTGCAGCGTGATGTCCTCGACCAAGCTGAAGTGCCCCTGCGGGTTGCAAAGGATCTGCGCGTGATGGATCCGGCATTGTTCATGGCCGCGCCGTTTGGTTTGCACCTTCGGCCGGAGGTAGTGCGTCGAGGTTCCACGCTTTCAACGAAAGGTGGACAGGACACTTTGGTTGGAGACACAGTGACTGATGCAAGTTCAAATGCCGCAAAGTTTGTGGAGGTGACCCGTGGTTGATTCGTTGATTCAAACCGAGCGCGATGGCACTATCGCGACCGTCACGCTTACCCGGCCAGCCAAGTTGAACTCACTGACGCCGGCCATGCTGGATCAATTGGAGGTGGCTGCACGTGAGCTGGATGGCGACACCGATGTGCGGGTTGTCATACTTCAGGGCAGTGGCGAAAAGGCCTTTTGCGTCGGTGCGGACATCAACGAATGGGCGGCGCTGCAGCCACTGGACATGTGGCGCCGTTGGGTCCGTCGGGGCCATCAGGTGTTCGACCAATGGGCGCGCCTGCGCCAACCGGTCATCACGGCGATCAATGGGCATGCGTTCGGCGGAGGCCTCGAACTTGCGATCACAGGAGACATCCGCATCGCGGTCGAGCAAGCGCAGTTCGCTCTCCCGGAAGCGTCCATCGCGACCTGTCCTGGATGGTCCGGAACACAGCGCTTGGTGCAGTTGATCGGCGCGAGCCGCACGAAATACCTGGCCTTGAGCGGAGTGCGTCTGTCGGCCGAAGAGGCCTTGGCAAGTGGCCTCGTCCACCAGGTCGTTCCCGCCACCGACCTGAAGAGCCGAGCGATGACCCTGGCGCGAGAAATGGCGACTAAGGCACCAGTGTCACTGCAACTGACCAAGCAGCTGATCAACGCAGCATCGGGCGAGGACGCCGCCGCTACGCTGGAAGCAATGGCAGGTGCGTTGGCCGCGACGACTCAGGACGCAACCGAAGGAATCCAGAGTTTTCGCGAAAGACGGGCTCCCGTCTACGCTGGCCGTTGATTCGAACGCTCCGGCATCCATCTGAACAGCCTTGCGAGCGCATGGCACCAGGCGCGGGAGCATCGATTTAGCGCACGCAGGCCTGACTCCCGTCAGTCGCTTCTATCCGCCACTTAATTTCGCAGCATGCGCTGCCAGGAGACACAAATTGCAAGATGAAAGCGCGCTCAAGAACCCAGGAAGACCGCTGGCAGTAGTTACCGGTGCCCGACGTGGCATAGGTGCCGCGATCGCCATCGAACTCGCGTCGCAAGGTTTCGACATCGCATTGACGGACATCGAGAACGCGGGCGCTGAGATCACCCTGGAAGCCATCAAGGCGCACGGCGCGGATGGAAGGTTCTTCGTATCCGACCTTGGCCACGTGGACGAACACGCCGATGTCGTAAGTCGTATCGTCGATTGGCACGGGCCAATCTCGTGTTTGGTTAACAACGCTGGCATTCCGGCGCCGAGCCGTGGTGATCTGCTGGACGTGAGCCCGGTTTCATTCGACCGGGTACTCGCCGTGAACCTCCGCGGCACCTTTTTCTTCACACAGGCAGTTGCGCGTCACATGGTTGCAACACCTTCGTACAACTTGGCACGCGCCATCGTCACCGTGTCCTCAGTCAGCGTCGAGATGGCCTCTATCGAACGCGGTGAATATTGCGTTTCCAAATCTGGGTTGGCGATGTTGACCAAATTATTCGCGCTGCGGTTAGCGCCCTTGGGAATTGGAGTCTTTGAGGTGCGTCCAGGAGTGATCCGAACGCCTATGACTGAAGGCGTGGCGACGACCTACGATCAACGCATCGCGAACGGCTTGGTCCCGATGGGGCGATGGGGTTATCCGGAGGACGTGGCTCGCGCCGTAGCCGCGCTGGCCAGCGGTCAACTCGGTTTTTCAACGGGTAGCGTCGTCCAAGTAGATGGAGCTCTCTCCATTCCGACGCTGTGAGCTTCGAATCATCTGGCGTGGAAATGCGGGCGATCCCTGATTGACCAGCAAACCCGACCCGAGCCCCAAACACTGGAACGCAGAATATCGAATGAACACCGCAGAACTTCCGACCTTCCAAACTCCCGCCGACGCAGCCGCACACCCCCGCGAACTCCTTGAATACCCCTACAGCGTAGCGGTCGGGCGCGCACTGCCCCTCGAAAACACCGCGCGCTTCCTGCCAGAGCCGCCCACGGCCGAGAGTGGCGTAGCGACCCTCGGCTGAGTGGATTACGGCGTTGAAGTGCCCGGCTGGAGGCTCACAGACTTCTCCTTCTCGCCTGCTGGGCATCGTGCCTATCAACGCGTTCGCTTCGTTGAGTCCCAACGTCCGCTTCTGGCCGACTGCTGCGAACTGGCCGGTATATGCCGGCCGGTTTGCGAATCTGGTGCTTTGACCTGATAGCGGAAATTCGACAACCGCGGAGGGCACCCAGAGAACTGGGCCAAGGCGAGTGTTTTCGCTTCGATGAAACTGCCGGTAGTAGGTAAAGATGCGCTCGTCGCAGGGCGCTGTGCTGCGTTTGCGCAAGAGTGCGCTGCTACCCATTGTGCGGTATTGATCAATGCAGGCAGGTACGGCGCACAGCGAAGAGTCCGGCACGACATATTGCTATTCCGGCCCGACATGCAATACCATCGCGCTTACGTCGCCAAATAACGCGACGAACCCGGCCTTTCCGACCATTCAAGGAGCATCGATGAAGAAGTCCTCGTCCAGAGTCCTGCTAGTTGTCGTCGGTGCCGGCTTGGCCATCGCCGCCGGACTACTGTTCGCGCAAAGCAGCGGCCTGACCCGCACCCTACTCACGAAGGCCGATGTCTCGGTGCCTGGCCGCGAAGCAGTGGTCGCGCGCGTCGAGGTTGCGCCAGGCGCACGCGCTGGGCGCCATACGCACCCAGGTGACGAGATCAGCTATGTGCTCGAAGGGCAGGCTGAGTTGCTGATCGACGGCCAGTCGCCTCGCATCGTCAAGGCCGGTGAGTCGTTCGTGATCCCAGCGGGTGTCGTGCACGACGCCCATAACGCGGGCGACACCCCCGTTCGGTTGGTTGGGGTCTATGTGGTGGAAAAGGGTAAGCCGCTGGCATCCCCCGCTCCGTAGTTGCGGAAGCACAGTTCGCGCGCTGCAGTGAGCCGTCGGCCGGGCAAGCCGTCGGTCTGCTCACGGTGGTGAAGTGATCGTCACGCCGATGACGTTCGCGACCCTGATCTGTCGGTCAGCATCTGGGATTGATCGACTGATAGCAGCCGCTCAGATTCATCCCAAGCTCCAGAATTTGATGGCTCGAGAAAGCCGCGCTGTCAATGCGCCGAGTTTGCCAGGCGCGATGCGCATGTGGCAGCATTCCACCGGTTAAAGCACTGAAATCGTCGCCACATTGCCGACCAATAACCAGCAGCCCTGAGTGACCGGTCTGGAGCAAGCAGATCGAAAAGCTGTATGACGGCAGTCAGTCTGTAGCAGACACTCGCTTGGTGTCGCACCTACGACCGCTTCTGGCCGGGTGCGGGTGGTGCGGTCAATGAAATCGTCACCACATTGCGGACACAGAAGCGCCGACCCGCAATGTCAGCTTTCGAGCGAGAAATTTGGATAGTCGTAGGTCCGGACTCGGCCAGAAGCTGTCATTGGTGAATGTCCGGTGTCGAGAAGGCAATCTCTCAATAAATCGAATAATTGGAGACCTAAAGCCCAAACACTGGCCTGCAACTGCTGTTCACACCGACATCCCATAAGGGGAGTCGACTTATTCGCAGGATATGGAAACCGAGCCATAGCACTTGAGCTCAAGCAAGTTTCTATTTCCTCTCTTGGTGCGGCGCGCGGCAAGAAGGGGGCTAATGAAGCACCATCCAACTGCAATCAGCAGAATCAATGGGATACTTATGTACCGATACTTGGCCCAAACCGTCCATTAGAAAAGACTCACTAGATGGTGCATTCATGCGGCTTACCACAAACAGGGGACGCTCAGGAAATTGGCCAAGACGCCACCACCTGTCTATGGGCGAATAGGCCTCGCAGTTGGCTTCTCAATGATTTGGGCGGGACTGATGATTACGGCCTGGATTTTCAAGTTCAGATCAGCATCCATCAAAGTGTCCAAAACATATTTCGAGTTCAATTGAAGGGCACGAGGTCTCCGAACCTCAATAGCGACGGCTCGTATTTTTCGATTGCCCTCTCGACTAGCACCCTTCGCTATTACGACAACATCGTCGAGCCGATACTGCTCGTTTATTGCGACCTTAGCATCGACTTGGACGACCCCGTCAATTGCCCCATGTATTACGTTTGGGTGCGCCCCGAGTTGCGGCGAGTCGAAATTGAGAAGGTTCCATTGGATCAAGGAAGCGTCACCCTTCGCGTCCCCGTCGCAAACCTCCTCACCAAAACAACTGACTTGCTTGATGAAATCAGGCAAGCCAATGCCTTGGCCAACATAGGCCATGCTCTTGACGTCAAGGTCGAGAACGACAGGCCAGGGATGAACATGGGCGATCGCGTAGATATGTTGCGCGGCGTTCAGAGTGGTCTCGTTGCCCGAAGCTTTGATTTTCTAGACGCGCTTGCGGAGCCCCCGACCGAACACTGGATCGAGCCAAAACGTGGCACGCTCGCTTGGCATTTGCGTGAAGCCATCCGGTATCTCCGGGCGGGCAAAGCCGAAAGGTGCAAGACCGAACTGACGCAGACTGAGAAGTTTCTCGATGGAGCCACGTCAGTCGAGAAGGCGGAGTTTCACCACCTCAACGGACGCGTCAAATCCTTTGATGGCGATCATCAAGGCGCTCGCGACGCCCATTGGGAAGCCGCGGCAATTGACGATCAGCCCAAATACTGGAGTGCATGGGCCGAAAGCGAGCTGCGGCTTCGATACCAACTCGGCGGCAGTAACGACTTCACCGATGTCGCCGATAAATTGCCAGGCGACCACCCCAGCATTCTTGGAATCAAGGCGAGGCTTCTCGCGGCCGGAAACAGATACGACGAAGCCATCGCTCTCCTGAACACGTTTTCCGGTGTTGAGAGCCTGTCGGCCAGGGGCATCGTCGAGACCATGAATTCGAAGTCGGCCGAGGCGCTCCAGGCATGCATTGAGGGGCTGGCCATTGAGGATGTCAGCGACTCGTCTCGCCAGCTCTTCTCCCTGTTGAAGGCACGAGCTCGCTTTGCCTTGGCCATGGGAAAAAGCGGAGCTCCGATGCTTGACGAAATCATGCCGCCAGCGGGCCTTCCTGGCATGGACATCGATCTGCTTCGCCAAGCGTGGCAGGACATTCAAGAGGCGGTGGAGTTGCTTCAAGACGGCGGGTGGACAAGCAACGCCGAATTCATAGCCGACATTTGGGCCGCCACCGCCTCCATGCTTGGAAAGCAAGGCGAGGCCCTGCCCTTGATCGTCGACGCAGCAAGGGCCCGCCCCCATTTCGAAGGGTTGCAAACGCCGGCTGAAACGGTAGCTGCGCAATGCGGTGAATTCGAAATCGCCCTTGAAATCAACACGCGCACTCCCGACAGCGATACCAAATGGCTTCGTCGAACCGCCTATTTGCATGAGCTCAATCGCCACCGGGATTGCGTTGACTTGTTCGAAAAGCATGTCGCCCATTTGGACAAGCAGCACCAGCTATTTGGCACCGTCCTGCCCATGGCGATCCTGTCGGCGAAAAAAATTGTTAAAACCGACTTGGCGAGGCTTTGGTTCGCGATATTTGATTCCGATCCCAAGCTTGCCCCTTACAAGGCTGTATCGGAATATCTGTCCGCGATCGACGCGAGCAAACTTGCAAAATCTGAGGCACTCCGCGAACTCGAAGCTCAATACCGAGCGCTCGGAAAATCCAAGCCCATCGCCCTCCTATTGTTCATGGAGCTCGATCCAGCCGACGCCGAGCAGGCCGCGACATGCATTGAAGTGGCCAACGACGTCCGCGCGTCCACCACCTTGCCTGGCGGAGCGGCGGTTCACCTCGGCATGGCGCTCGTCACAACCAAAAAATGGAGTGAATTGCTCGATCTTTGTCGGGAATCCGGCAACCAATTCGAGGGAACCACCCGACTCACTGCCTTTGAAGGCTTGGCGTTGGACCGCCTTGGTCGGGCTGACGACGCGCGCCGACTGTTGGAGCGAATGATCAATGACGGAAAATCCGACAGCGTCGCGCTCAACACCTACGTCAACCTCATGGCGCGCGGTGGCTTCGTTGAAGAGGCGATCAAAACGGCAGAGCGGATTTTTGAACTGGCATCTCACGACGCTCAGAAAAGGGAGTGCGTCCGACTGCTATTCAACTTGGAGCAGACCGCCAACCCATCGAGCACGCGTTTACTTGAACTCGCGACGCGGATGGGCGAACTTGCCGATCCTTCCATCGAGGAGCAAGAAGGCGTTTATTTGATGATGATGTTGACAGGAACATTGTCGGGAAACACGGCTCCCACCCCAGAGCAAATCCAAGCGTTCCACACCCGCTCGGATGCGTTCTTCCGGAATTTCCCGCATTCCAAAATGCTCATGAAGGCGGAAGTCTCAAAGGACGCGACCCCTGAGCAATTGCTGAAATCCATTCGCGATATGGTCGGCCTGGACGACGAGAGCATGGCATTTCATACTAAGCTCGAAAATCAACTTCAAGCCGGAACGGTTCCATTCCCTTACGCTTGGCGGCCAAGATATATCCTCAGGAATGTCCACGACGTTGTCCATCTCTGGGAGATCACCAAACGATCCGGGGCAGACGATAGAAAGCATCATCTTCAAATGATGGCTGCGCAGTGGATGCCAAGGCCCGCAGCAACAACCAGAGCCCTCATTCCTCTGCTTGATCTGACCTCATTGCTCGTGGTCTCCGATCTTGGCCTTTTCGACAACCTCTTTTCCTACTTTCAAAAGATCGCCATCTCGAAAGGCACCCTGCTCCAACTTTCAAAACTTGCCCAACCTTTTTCTGGAAGCCTATGGCTTTCAAAATGCAGGGCACTGCAAGACCGACTCAAAGAGCATTACGACCAAATATTGCAGCCAGGCTCCGAGCCGGGCGAAGACGACGACCAGCGGTTTTCTCCATCCAGCGAAGAGATCAAACGTCTCTGCACGACCGATGAATTCACGCTTTACTCCGACGATGTGATTTTTCGGCTCTATTGCGGCGGAGATAATGCCAACGCGCAGGGCATCTGCACTGGTGATTTATTGAGTGGATTGGAAGAGATCGGAGCTTTGACGACGGCAGAGGTGGCGGAGAAGTTAGCCACGCTCTGCGCTTGGCATGTTGGCTTGATGATCGATTTCAAATACCAGTTGGCCATCGTTCCGGATGCCCTTAGAACCATCGGATCCGTCGCAATAGGCGTTGACCTTTTGCAGAACTCGCCCTCCTTCATGTCGATGGCGACGGCCATGTGGGACTTTCGATCAGATTTCATTTTGAACGTCTCGCATGTCGGAAGCATTCTGAAAGTCATGATCGAGGACGCTTGCCTCCCCACCACAGCCATAGCCTCATTTTTGGGTGTTTGGTATGTGAAAGCCAAGCTTCGATCTGACGCGCCTCATCCACCAATGAACATCTTGACCAAGATCGTTCAGCTCGCCGCAGCTCACAATCCACAAATGAGCAAGGACTCGGCGCAACGCCTGTGGTCCGTGTTCTTGGCCTTGGTGGAGTTCGAACACGGTGATCGCATGGATGAGCAGAAAGAACGCGATGCCATTCAACTCATGGCCCAACAGTGCGCGATTCTGGATGTGAAGGTCAAAAATGTCCAAGGTTCTACGTTCTCAGAGCGCCTGTCCATCGGCTTAACCCCCGGGACCGCCAACGCAGACCTTTTTGCTAAGGCCAGTGTCATGGCGAAGGTCCAGATCGGCCTAAAAGACTGAGCCAACAGGAATGTGTAGTCGTGGTATCTGCTAAGCCAATCGTCAAAGGTACGTCACTTTGCGGACAAACTGGTTTCAACCGCCGGTCGTGATCCCGACACGGTCACCACTCTGAGAATTGCCGAGCTTGTAAGCGGTCGCAGGGCGCGAGGTCCCTCCGGGTTTTGAATGTCGGCTACCAGGCGCCGATTTCGACGGACTCTAAGACCGCGCTGGGTCGACAGTACCAGTTCAATACGTTCGGATGCAGCCGTTGGGTGGCCAACGCAGAGGGCAAGTCGCTGTTATCTGCTCGATGCATGGCGAACGTCAAGTTTCAAGGTAGACCGGTCCGCCGCTTCCAGAAACTCTCAGTGACCGCTCTGAGCAACCGCCGTCATTCGGCAGCCAAATTCGACCGGCAGCAGCCAGCCTTGACCTGCCCCTTGATGCACACGCTCTGATGACCGGAGTTGGCCGAGACGCGCCCACCGAGACAGCGCGTCGGGGAAACAGGCGCAAAAAGCCGACGCGCCAGCCACGCCAAGCTAAGTTCAGCTAGCGTTGAAATGATTGGGGGCTCAGCGAGCCTCAAGCACCTTGGCCGCTTGCGACTTGCTGAGCTTTCGAAGCGCTGCGATGGCAGGCATTTGGCTTGCACGGGGGCGAGCCTTGCCTTGCTCCCATTTGTAAACCGACTGGCCAGAGCAGTTAAGCAAAAAACCTAGCTCGGATGCGGATAGACCCAGGCGACGCCGCTGTGCTGCAAAACCCTTGGCGCCAAACCTCGCCTTCAAAGGCATCTGCTCTTCAGGCGGCGAAGGTCGTTGTGTGGCCACGCCCTTGCTCAGACGAACCACCTGCCGTTCCAGGTCTCGAACTTGTCGCTTCAATCCGGCGATATCCGAGCGGTATTGCGCGGAGGCCTTCTTCAGCGCGGCGCTTTCACCGCGCAATTCCTTGCGGGCAAGTCGAATGATCTCTTCTCTCAGGACGTTGGCAATATTTGGCATCGGCGAATACTACTAGGTTTTGGTCGCGGCCAACCCGGTAGCAGGAGAGCCAACCTCGCCGTTTAACCACATGACCGCTTCGGCGATTAGGGTGTCAGGCCGCCGGCACTTTATGCAAACGGATTTTTGACCGTGTTGGCCGCCTTCAGTGCCACCGTTTCCGGCAGCTGCTTTTCCGCCTCAAGCGCCTTGACGATGCCCCCGATGAGCGATTGCAGCTCTTTGGCCACCGTCAGGCCGGCCCTGTCCTTGGTGAGCACCAGGTCGCCCGTGAGCGACACGCGGTCAATCCGGTTTTCAATCTCCAAGTCACCGATGCGCAGCACATCGGCTTCGTTGGCGTAAGGCTTGAATTCCTCGGTCATGGCTGAGTTCCTCAATGTTGAATGGCGCGATTGATGGCGTCGATGATGCTACGCCCGAAGTCCCGCAGCATGAATTCGTCTTCTGTTTGGCCCTTGCGCTTCTTGCCGCCACGCTGGGAGGCCGGCTTTGGCAGCTCCATGCCGCTGTCACGGACCTTCTGGGGCAACCCTGGCAACAGCTTGATACCGATCATTTTCTCCAGATCGGAGACCCTGACCGATGAATAGGCGCGGGTGTCATCGTTGGTGATCACATACGCGCCTGCGCGCTGTTGCTTCGGGCTGTAGAGCACCTTCCAGAGGTGGGTTGGCACCAGGACATTGCCGATACGCTGGATGTCACTCCCAATGAAGGCCGGACCCGACACCACATAGACCTCGCCCTCGTTGATGGCCATCTGCCGGGTCGCCCCCTCGATACCGGCCCAAATACCGGCATTATTGGCATGCACCTGGGGAACCATGTTGGCCAGGCTGAAACTTTCGGCCTGCGCCGAGCGGTTGGGCATATCACCGTTCGGCGACATGTGGCCGCGGTCGTAGCCCGAGCGCGCATAGTCGCTGAGTTCAGCCCGGTCCCGTGCCGGCAGCGAGGTTTCAGCGTGGAATGAGTCACGGCGCGAGAGTGTCTTGGCCGCCTCCACATTGGCCCGCGTCAGGTGCTCGGCCGAATAGAGGGGGGTGCGGCTGACGCCAGAGTGCAGTACGGCATAGGATTCGAAGCAAATCTCCTGCGTGCGCGGCTGCAGCTTGAGGTTTGTGACAGTGGGGGCAACGCCCGCAGCGAATTGCTCTCGGCATTGCGTTGCAGCCCAGGCCGGCACCGCAAGGCAGGCCGCGAGAGACAAGGTAAGGGGAAGGAATCGTGACATGCGCGAGAGTATCGCGTACAGCGGGTAAGCCTCGGCGTGGATGTAGTTGATCTCTTTCAGCTTGAGCGCGCCTTCGAGCGCCATCGGGTAGTGCAGGCCGCGGCCCAGGAAGAGCGCGTTCTCCATCTTCGCAAAGTCTTCGGCCCAGCTGATGACCTGCGGCTCCAACGCCAGCACGGCCGGCACCTTGGCCGACGGGTACTGCATAGTCCTGGAGAAGGGCTTCCAGCCAGGGGGGAGGTCGGTGCGAGTCCTGAAGATGGCGGTGGTAGTTGACTCATGGGCCTAAGCTCATCAGACTTGCACACTGACGGTCGAATTTCATGGCCATCGAACCAGTCGTTCAAATGAATTCGCAAGCAAAACCATTTGACATCAGCAGTTCTGGATTTGAGTCAAGCATGTTTGCCCCGCCGGCGTTCGCGGCACATGCTCCGCCAAGGAATGCCACGTGCCTCGACGACGCAATCCCCGGCGGCCCAGCCCGATGCACGCGCATGGATTCTTTGCTGCCCTATCGGAGGAGAAAATCATGAGGCATCCATCCATCTGCAGCACCACAATTCTCTCGCTTTCCCTCGCAACGGCAACCACTGCCTGGGGCGAATCGCATGCGCATGGCAAGCCGCCAGAGCAACTGGGCGAGGTGTCGTTCCCGACATCGTGCCAGCCTGCCGTGCAGCCGAAATTCGCGCGCGCGGTCGCGCTGTTGCATTCGTTCTGGTTCTCCGAAGGCGAAAAGGCATTTCGCGATGTGCTGGCGCAGGATCCCGAATGCGCGATTGCAAATTGGGGCATCGCCGCCATCTTGATAGGCAACACCTTCGGTGGCAACGCCACGCCCGAAGAGGCGAGAAGGGCGCAGGAGGCGATTGATCGCGGCCGCGCCACCGGAGCCAAGACCGAGCGCGAACGCATGTACATCGAGGCGGTGGCGCAATACTGGCAAAACTTCGGCGACCGGCCGCCTGGAGCCCGCTTGAAGTCCCTCTCCAACGCATTTGAGGACCTGGCGAAGCGCTACCCGCAGGACGACGAAGCGCAGATTTTCTCCGCCATCTACCTCGCTGCGACGCAGGCGCCAACCGACAAAACTTTTTCGGGGACGCTGAAGGCCGCTGCCATTCTGGAGCCGCAGTTCGCCAAACACCCCAACCATCCGGGCGTGGCGCACTATCTCATCCACAGCTACGACTTTCCGCCAATCGCGGCAAAGGGGCTGACCGCGGCGCGCCGCTATGCCGAAATCGCGCCCTCCGCGCCGCATGCGCTGCACATGCCCTCGCACATTTTCACCCGTGTCGGGGCTTGGCAGGATTCGATCGCTTCCAACCGCCGCTCCGCCGACACTGCCAAGGCCGACAAGTCATCCAACGATTGGTTGCATGCGCTGGATTACATGACCTACGCCTACCTGCAGCTGGCGCGTGACCGGGACGCGGCCCTCGCCATCGATGAAGCCCGAAGCGTGACTGACCTCAATCCCGCACTGACGGCCACCAGCTACGCCTTGGCGGCAATGCCGGCACGCTACGCCGTCGAGCGCGGCATGTGGAAGGACGCCGCGCTGCTGGAGCCGCGCAAGAGCCGTTTCGCGTTCACCGAGGCCATCACCTGGTTTGCAAAGTCGCTGGGTGCGGCGCGCAGCGGTGACCTGGCCCTGGCGGAACAAGGCGCCAAGGAGCTGGGTGACATCGCCGAAGCGCTCAAGGGCGCCGGGAACGCGTACTGGGCGACCGAGGTAACCGTGCAGCATCAGGCGGCGCTGGCCTGGATTGCCTATGCCCGGGGTAATCGCGACGCCGCGCTGGCGCAGATGCGTGCCGCCGCCGACATGGAGGACTCGAGCGAAAAAAGCACGGTATCGCCCGGGCGCCTTATTCCCGCACGTGAACTGCTCGGAGACATGCTGGTGCAAAGCGGTCAGCCGGCCGAGGCGCTGGCGGAATACGAACGTTCGCAGGTGCGCGACCCCAACCGGCTACGTAGCCTGTACGGCGCGGGGCTCGCTGCCGCGCAGACCGGCAACCGCGAGAAGGCCAGGTATTTCTACGCCCGCGTCGTGCTGCTCAGCGGCAGCTCCAATTCCCGCCCCGAACTCAAGCAGGTCCGCAACTACCTCGCAAGCAACTGACAATCACGGAGTTCAGCGACTGGCAGGGATTCCCGGGCGGTTGCATCATGGAATCAAGCTGCTGATGTCAATGTCGGTATGGAGCGAGCATTTCGGATAGCCCTATGTCGGCAGTCAGTCTAAAAGCGACTTTCACAGTTGTGGTCAACGCCTGTCAGCGCACTACTCAAAATGGCAAGTTGATTCCGGCACGGGTGGTCAGTTTGTCCGGAATACGCATCCAATTGACCTCTCCCTCGCGGCCGAACGTGCCAAGGCCGCCAGCGTGTACAAGGAGCAGCGGTTCTCGGACCACGCGCCGCTGACCATCGAATACGAGATTTAGGCTGGTTTTCGCAGAACCGGCAGTTGCCCACAGGCTGACCCTCAGGCGGCAGCGGCAATCCGTTCCATGACGGCCTCTCTGAAAGACGCCAGCAGTGCTGCCGCCGGCTGAGAGCCTTCTGCATGCAGCAAGGCCTCGCCGCTGGACCTTGCCAAAGATACCGCACCGTGCGCCATGCAGTCTGTCCATTTACGAAGAAGGTCAGCATCGGTCAATGGGTCTTGGGATGATCCGGGGGCCCAATCCACGCACACCATCTCTTCCCAGCCCGCGCCTGAAACACGGACGTACACAGGCGCTGTTTCCAGGCCATCGTGAGATTCTGCACGTTCTTCGACCGAGACTTTGTTCATCTGTGCATGGATGCGGGGGCGCTGCACCGCTTCGTCCGAAAAGGAGGCTAGGTTGATACCGCCGTCCACCCACGCTGACGCAGCGCAATAAGGCGCGCTGAACTTTCCTTCCAGACCGGTGTGCGGCCAGGGGTGCTTCAGCGGAGCTGTGCCACCCTTGGGAAATTCGATATGGATGTTCACCGGCGAGTCGTCCAAAGTGGGGACATGCTTAGCCCGGATCTTTTTGAGGCCTGCGATCATGCGGTGCGTCAGGTAGCAACTGGGGAAACGCTTGATCTCAAATCCGGGTGACAGCAGGGCCCATGTGTTGCCAGCCTTCCAGGGCAGCGGCGGCAATGCGGCAGCACCTGAGAACGAGCGCACGAATCCTGCTGGCTTCAAGCTGTCTTCACTGGCCGTTGCACCTGCCTGGGCGAGAAGCACCGCGCGCACTGCCGATGAAGCGGCGAAACCAACATGCAACGGCTTGGTATCGGTGCCGAAGTTCGCCCGAAGGCCTGCGGCTGCGCTGGCCGCGATGGACAGTGCGGTGCGCGCCTGCTTCTCGGGCAATTGCAGCAGGTGCGCGCAGGCGGCGGCCGCGCCTATCACGCCAAGCGTGCTGGTAGCATGAAAGCCAAGCTCGTAGTGCCCGAATCCCATCCACTGGCCAAGGCGAAGCGCGGTCTCGGTACCAACGACATGCGCCGCCAGCAGGTCCTGCAGCAAAGGAGCGCATTGCGTGTTCTCCGGCGTCGGCAGGATGGCAAGCAAGGCAGAAACAACCGGTGCGCTGGGATGGCAAGTGGCCAGCATGCACACGTCGTCGTAATCCAGCGCGTGCGATGCCGTGCCCCACACCAGGGCCTCATCCACCGGCCCCATGCTAGCGCCCGCACATGTCTTCAGCGCTGCGGCAGTGCATCGCTCCCCGGCCCCGCCAGCAATGCAGGCCAGCGTGTCGAACCAGACCCGGTGCGCATTTTCGAGCACAACTGCGGGAATGGTGCGGGCATCGTTTTGATAGGCGCTGGCCCAAACGCCGAGAAAGTCGTCTCGCACCGCGCTGACGGCTTTTACCGAAGCGTCCATCGTGGGGTCCTTTTTTCGTTGAATGCGCGGATACCTTCAAGACGGTCTTCCGTGCGCACCAGAAGGTTGTGGAAGGCAAGATCGAGCGCATAGCCCGCGCGGAAGTCGGTATCGGCCCCCTGCTGCAGGGCGACCTTGGCGCTGCGCACAGCCAGCGGCGCGGCAATGACGATGTCCGTGGCAATGGCAAGCGCCCGGCCTAGATGCTCACCCTGCGGCACCATCTCATTGAGAATGCCCCAATCCATGGCCGTTGCGGCGTTGACCCGCATGCCGGAATACAGCATCTGCTTGGCCTTGCGCACGCCAATGGCGCGCGTCAGGTTCTGCAGGCCACCGCCGCCGGGCAGGAATCCGCGCTTGACCTCGGGCAAGGAAAAGTCGCAAGTGCTGTCGCCGATGATGAAGTCACACATCAGCGACATCTCCAGGCCACCACCGTGGGCGATGCCATGCACGGCCGCAATCACCGGGCGCGGAAAGTCGCGGATGGCGAGCAGCACATCCTCGATTAGCTGGTGCTGGGCCGCCCAATCCTGATCGCTCATGCCGTTGCGTTCCTTGAGATCCCCGCCAGCGGAGAAAGCGCGTGGACCTGCGCCGGTGAATACGAGGCAACGCAGTTCATTGTCGAAAGCCAGCTCACGCAGGAGTTCCCACAGCTCACGCCACATGGCGGTGTTGAAGGCATTGAGGACTTCGGGTCGGTTCAGTGTGATCACCGTCACGCCCAGATCCCGGTTTCTATCAACGATCAATGTGCTCATTTACAGACTCCTTTGGATGGCTCAATAAGAGCGCGGCATTTGCAGCAGGTGCTGCGCCACATAGGCCAGAACGAGGTTATTGGAGATCGGCGCGGTACGGAACAGGCGCGTCTCTTTCCACTTGCGCTCGATGTCATATTCGGTGGCCACGCCGTAGCCACCATAGGTTGTCATGGCAGCTTCAGCGGCCTCCCAGGACGCTTCCGAGCACAGATACTTGGCCATGTTGGCCTCACCGCCACACGGCAGGCCCTGATCGAACAGCGTGGCGGCCTGGTTGCGCATGAGCTCTGCGGCACACAGGTTCATGTGTGCCTTGGCGATGGGAAAGGCCACGCCCTGGTTGGCGCCAATGGGCTTGTCAAACACCACGCGGCTTGTAGCGTAGTTGCGCGCGCGCTCCACAAACCACTTGCCGTCGCCCACGCATTCGCTGGACACCAGCAGGCGCTCGGCATTGAGCGAGGACAGCAGGTACTTGAAGCCCTCTCCCTCCTCACCGACGCGCCATTCGTCCGCCACCTCGAGGTTGTCGATGAACACCTCGTTGGTGTGATGGTTGAGCATGGTGTCTATGGTGCGCGGCTGCAGCGCCTTGCCGGCCTTGGCGATGTCCACCAGGAACAGACTCAGCCCTTCTGTCTTGCGCTTGACCTCTTCATACGGCGTGGTGCGTGCCAGCAGCAGGTACATGTCCGACTGGCGGAAGCGCGAGGTCCAGATCTTTTGGCCGTTGATCACATAGCCGCCGTTGACCTTCTTGGCGAAGGTCTTGATCCGCAAGGTGTTGGAGCCGGCATCCGGCTCGGTCACGCCAAAAGCCTGCAGGCGCAGATCACCGTTGGCAATGCGGGGCAGCACCGCCTGCTTCTGGAAATCGCTGCCATGCTGCAGCACGCTGGCCATGGTGTACATCTGCGCGTGGCAGGCAGCGCCATTGCCCCCCTGGCGATTCATTTCCTCCAGGATCACGCAGGCGTCGAGCAAGCCCAGGCCTGAGCCGCCGTACTGCTCAGGGATCAGGGCGGCCAACCAGCCGGCCTCCGTCATCGCCTTCACAAAGGCGTCGGGGTAGACCTTGTGCGCATCGCACTCGCGCCAGTAGGCATCGCCAAAGCGGCTGGCAAGCTCACTAACCGCAGTGCGGATTTCTTGCTGTGTGTCTGAATAAGAAAAAAGCATAAAACCCTCTGTCTCAAAAAAATTTATACCTGCGCCTGAATCACACCGCTGACAACCAACTGATCGATCCGCGTATCGCTCAGCCCCATGGACTGCAGGATTTGCCGGCTGTCCTGTCCCACACCCGCGCTCAGCCCCGGTGCGAACTCACGCACGCCGTTGAAACGGATGGGCAGCCCGACCGCACACACGTCCTGCGGCGCGGAGCTCTGGATCGACAACGTGTTGCATAGCCCCGCGACCTGCACCTGCTCGTCGTTCACTACCTGCGCCAGGTCATGCACGGCACTGACCGGCACACCGGCCGCGCGCAGGCGGCGCACCATCTCAACGGATGCAAGGGTCCGCGTCGTGGCTTCGAGCGTGTTGTGGACCAGATCCCGGTGCTGGACGCGCTGCGAGTTCTTGGAAAAGCGTTCGTCCTCCGCCAGTGCGGTCAGTTCGAGCGCCTTGAGCAGTTTGAGGAACAGCCGGTCATTGCCGCAACCGATGAAGACATGCGAGTCCGCACTCTCAAACACTTCATACGGCGCCAGCATGGCCGTGGCCGAGCCCATTCGGCGGGGCAGCTTGCCCGAGGCGCTGTAGTTGGCGATGGGGTTGGTCATCCAGCCCACGCCGGTTTCCAGCAGCGAGGTGTCGATGCGGCAACCGTCGCCCGTCGTCTGGCGCTGCGCCACGGCAGCCACGATGCCCAGCGCAGACCATAGTCCGGTGCCCATGTCCACCATGGAAACCCCCACGCGCGCAGGTGGAAGGCCGTCGTGGCCGTTAACGGACATGATGCCCACATAGGCCTGGATCAGCGGGTCATAGCCCGGCAGCGAAGCCAAAGGGCCAGTATTGCCATAGGCGCTGATGGCGCAGTAAATCAGTCCAGGACGGCCGGGGCGCAGGTCGTCATAGCCCAGACGGCGCTGCTCGGCGCTGCCGGGCTTGAGCGAGTGGATCACGATGTCGCCATCGCGCACCAGCGAACGCAGCACGTCCTGGCCATCGGCACTGTCGAGGTCGATCGCCAGGCTTTTCTTGCCCCGGTTGAGCGTAGCGTAGGTGGGCGACATGGCGTCGCCGATGGCAGGAGTCCAGTGGCGCGTGTCGTCGCCGCTGCCCGGACGTTCGATCTTGATGACCTCTGCCCCCAGGTCTGCCAGCACCTGCGTGCAGTACGGTCCGGCCACGTTTTGGGTGAGGTCGATCACCCGCTGCCCCAACAGAGGTTTCATGTGCGTCCTTGTGACTTGTTAATAAGTGTGCGTAGCGCCCGCCGAACCCTTGACGTGGCGCAGGGTCATTGCGTATTGGAATCGCCCTTGCGGGTGCAGGGAGTCCGACATTTCGAGCAGTGCTTTGTTGGTTGCGAAGTACCAGCGCTGGATGCGCAGCAGCGGTTCGCGCACATCGCATTGCAGCAGTTTGGCCTGCGCCGCATCCGCCACGCCGACGCCAATCACCTGGCGTACTTCGCCTACCATCTGCTTGTTGGTCTTCTGAACTTCTAGAAACACGGGCAGGCCACTGCGACGCGAGGCCTGAATGGCTTTCTTGCTCGCCGCCGGCACCCATACCGATGACAGTCCCATCGGCGCCTGCTGCCCCGCGGCGGCTCTGAGCGTGACGGCATGGCACCACGCAGCCCCCACCTCCGCTCCCACGACTTGCGCCTGCGCTTCGTCCAGCAAAACGTCTTCCACGCTCACGAGCTGCACCGAGGTATTGCGGGCGTAATAGGCCAACTCAGAGATGCTCTCCAGCGACTGCGAATAGCCCGGCGTTGCCTTGGCGCACACTACCCGACTGCCCACGCCCTGCGTGCTCACGACCATGCCGACCGCCTGCAGGTCTGCCAGCGCAGCGCGCACCGTGTGCCGACTCACGCCATACAGGTCCATCAACGCCATCTCGGGCGGCAGCGATTCATGGACGGCCCAGCGCCCTGCCTCGATTTCACGCATCAGCTGCGCGGCGACTTGGCTGCGCTTGGTGGATGGGCGGGACGGCAAAAGGGAGTGATCAGACATGGATTCAGGGCTCAACTTGTACGAACAAGTTTGCGCGATCAGTAGTCCTGGCCCGCCATGGATTACCCCTACTTGTCCGAACAATTCCAGACAAGTCAGGGTAATCCACCGGCAGCAGCATGTGTCGCGTCCCCATACTTCCAACCAAGGAGCCATGCGCGACGAGGTGGAATCAGGCTCTGTGAAGATCTGCCACCGATCATTGGCCGCACCCGATCACTGACAGCAAGGAGACAAATATGCCCATCTCGTACACCCCCAACCGCCGACAGGCCATCCTGATGGGCGTCGGAAGTGCGCTATCGACAGCAGTTCCCGCATGGGCCAACAACACCGGCGCGTGGCCCACCAAGCCGATCCGCATCATTGCGGGGCAAGCCCCCGGCTCTTCCAACGACGCCACGGCGCGCGCGCTGGCTGACTACTTCTCGCAAAAACTCGGCGTGGCCGTAGTGGTGGAAAACAAGCCCGGCGCCATCGGCATGATCGCGGCAGAAACCGTGGCCCGCGCCGCGCCAGACGGCTATACGCTGCTGATGTCGCTGCACAGCCAGCTCGCACAGATGCCCGCGCTGCTCAAGAAAATGCCGCTGGACCCGGACAAGGACTTGCTGCCAATCGCAGCCATGGGTGTCGGCCCCGTCACCGCCGTCGTGCACAAGGATTTTCCGGCCCAGACGATGGCCGACGTAATCGCCTATTCCAAGAAAAAACCTGTCAATGTGGGCAACTACTCCATCGGATCGGGCTGGCAGCTGATGCTCGCGCGCCTGGCCAAGGACACGGGCGGGCAGTTCAACGTTGTGAACTACAAGGGCACCGGCGCCATGCTGATCGATCTGTACGCGGGCACCATCGACATGGGCGCCGGATCATTGGCCGGGCTGGGCGGTGCCATTGATAAGGGCGTGGTCAAGCCTGTGGCCGTGGTGATCGGCGAACGCTCCCGCAAGCTTCCCGGCATTCCGACCTGGGTGGACGCCGGCTTCAAAGGCCCGGCGTACGAGGACCTGGCGGAATGCAACATGCTGTTTGCCCCCGCAGGCACCCCGCCGGCGCTGGTGAAGCGACTGGCGGAACTCGTGCAAAGCTCCGTCCAGGAGTCGCCCCGCGTCAAGGCCGTGCGCGACACGCTTTACGCAGAAGACCGCCCACTGACTGGCGACGCCTTAAAGCAGTTCATTGCCCGCACCTGGCCGACCTACCGCTCACTAACCAAGGAGCTGGGCATCGCTGTGGAATAAAGGGTCGCGGTAGGGGCGGAGGTTACATCACCCTGCCAATCCGGTAACAGGGACTTCCCGCAATCATCAATGAAGTCAAAGAGCTGCAAGTTTTCAGAGCCGACAAAAAAAACCATTTGCTGGAGGCTTTTCTGGAGTAATGAAATAAGCCAAATTTTTTTGTCGCATGCCCACGCTTCTATTTCGACCAAAGCACCTCATGACAATTCTGCGTTGGGAATGGGTTCAGGAATTGGCTCATATCTTGACCATCGAGTACGACATGAGCCTGTGAGGCTTCTGTTTTGGGGCCACGAACTGGCGTTACCGGCCCTTTGCGGTCACTGATGATTGGGATTCGAACGACGGGACTGCAGCGAGACTGTGTAATAACTCCACGAACATCGGGTTTTCAACGTGCCGGTCCCGCCAGCATTTTTTTGGCGCGGGATGTGCGCGACATCGTCGCATCGGACCTGGTTATTGGTCTGGCTGCCTTTTGAGATTGCAGGAGCGTATGTTTTTTGGCGTAAAAGGCGCCTATGCCCCCACCATCTTCATCGCTCGTATCGTCTCAGCGATGCCAAGGATGCTGATCACCCGCTTCAGGTTGTAAGCCAGTACGTGCAGGCTCATCTCGGTTGCCACGTTGACTTTGCGGCGCATGAGAAAGTGCGTCCAGCCCATCCAGTGTTTGAGCGTTCCAAAGACATGCTCGACGGTGCTCTTTCGCACCCTCATCGCCTCGGGCTGACGCTCCAGGCGGCCTTGCACAGCCTCCATCACCGATTCATGTTCCCAGCGCCTGATGCGTCGGTAGTCGCTGATTGTGCATTTATCTCTCATTGAACATGAGGTGCAGGCGCTACTCCAATAGATGCGAACCTGCAGGCCGTCTTCGTCCGTCGTGAATCTGTGTATGGCTCGCTGCCCTGCGGGGCATTGGTACTCGTCCTCCCTGGCGATGTAGATAAAGTCTTCCTTGCCAAAGCGCCCCTGTGCACGGGCATTGGAGGTCATGGGCTTTGGCACGTATGCCGCAATGCCTGCGTCTTCACAAGTCTTGAGTTCGGGGCCGCTGTAATAGCCGCGATCTGCGAGGACTTGCAACTGTTTCACTCCCATGGCCTCACGGGCCGCTAGTGCCATTTTCCCTAGCTGCGCACGGTCACTGCCAGTGTTGGTGACCTCGTGGGCCACGATCAGGTGGTGCTCGGTATCGACAACCGTCTGCACGTTGTAGCCCACCATCGCTGTGCCTTTCATGCTGTGGGTGGTCATTGCCCGTGCATCCGGGTCGGTCAGCGATACCTGTTTATCAGGTTGCGTTTCCAACTGCGCCTTGATCTCCTTGAGCTCTTGCAGTCTTTGACGCATTTTCTGGATCTTGCTTTGCAAACGCTCCGTTTTGGCCGGCAACTCCACGCTTTGCGTGCGGTCGGCCGTCTCCAGCGCATCCAGATAGCGCTGGATGCTTTCCTCAATCTCGCGTTCACGTCGCGCTATCTTGCCGGGTGTGTAGTTGCGCTCGCGGTTGTTGACGGCCTTGAACTTGCTGCCGTCAATAGCCACCGTCCCCTGTGTGAATAACTTCAGCTCCCGGCACAGCATCACAAAGCGCCGGCATACGTTGCGAATGCCTTTGCCATTGTCTTTTCGGAAATCAGCGATGGTTTTAAAGTCAGGTGCCAAGCGTCCGGTGAGCCACATCACCTCGACGTTGCATTGGCATTCTCGTTCCAGGCGACGGCTGGACTGAACGCGATTGAGATAGCCGTACAGGTAAATCTTTAACAGGACCGATGGGTGATACGAAGGACGCCCGGTGAGCGCTGGTGAGGTCCCTTCAAATCCCAATGTTGCCATGTCCAACTCGCTGATGAACGCATCAATCACCCGTACGGTGTTGTCTTCTGCAATGAAGTCGTCCAGGCATTCCGGCAGCAGGGTGACCTGGCTACGGTCACTGCCTTGGATGTATCGCGTCATCTGCTGGCCTCCATCAATGCGTTGATTTAGGCATCAACGCAGGAGGGCTCAACGTCGTGGACAAAATTACGAGGTTTTCACACAGTCTCGCTGCATTGCAACCATTCCTTCGACGGCTTCACTCACCTTGGGCAAGACCTCAGATGACGAAGTCCGGCTCAGTTCCTTTGCAACTTCCTCCGGCGCCAATGCGCCGAGGAAATGCTTGAGGAGCGCATGGATTCTTGTTGGATTCCCTGAGGCCAATGCCCTCCTGGCATCCCGGAGTGGCGGCAGGTAAACGTGGCGAACCATGTCGTGGCTGCCCGGTTCAGGAGCTTCCTTATGAGTCCCTGCCCAGAGTCTCGGACGAGCGGGGAGTCGCCCGCTAGCGGCGTTAGAGCACATTGCCCCCCGAACCCAACTGGTTCCCGAACCCAATTCCCTCGACGAGCAGGGCCCGCCCCCCAAATAGCAAAGCCGATTTGGTGACGTCGAGGTAACGGTCAACTTTTCGCCGATCACCTGGCTCCAAAGTTAGAGAGGCCAAAGGGATGCACTTGGTCGCCCGACGGTCGACCGTGGCTGCACCGCTCTATCTGGACGATTCGTTGACACCCGCAGAGCGCTCGGCTGCTGAAGCGCTAGAGGTGAGGCCGAAGTCATTCAAAAGCACAGGGAACGTCGTTAGATTGGCCAAGGCGAAGGTGACCAAGCAATCCCTGCTGGAGGCTAGTTTGCGGCTAGACGATTCCGACATGACCTAGACATCTACGTGAGGTTGCCCCAGATATGCCGTCGCAGATCGAAAAACTAGAAGCACACGCCAGCCACCTTCTGGATGCGTTCATCCGCCTTCGTGAGCGGTAAGTCCTCGATACCTTCCGTCGCCACTCGCCCTCAATGTAGACTCAAGAAATGATCTCAAATCTGTTGGCTTCCGTGTGCAGTAGGCAAATAAGGTTCTTTTAGCCGAAGCAACAGTTTCTGCCCCAGACATCCAACTCGCCATCAAAGAGTTGGAATGGTGCCTCCATACGGCCGCAGCCACAGCAACGTTCACATCATGTCCAAGCTCATGGAGCGCGATTTGCACGTTGACCGCGTGCTTGCGTTCAGTGGGATCAGAGGGGGCGTTACTGCCCAGGCTTGAATCGCTGCATTTATTGACGAGGCTAGATAAATTCGACCTCAAATCACTGAGGTCCTGCTGCATCAATTGGTCGTAGTCTGGGCTTCCAAATTTCCGACCAACTGGAGTCATGTTCGCCCAATCTCTGTCCTCAGCCCATTGCCAGGAAAATCTGGAGCTATGAAACCTTGCATGGAAAAGCTGGTTTACGCTGTGTTTTCGTTTCCTGCTGTTCACTTCCAGACTCCTTCGATGATTTTCTCCGGGTCATCGTCTTCTGCGTGTGCCTGCCTGGTGCAAATCGTACTGCAATTGCATGCCCGCCCATAGTTCAGGACTTGTTCCAAAGACATCACCCAGTCGATAAGCCATGTCGACTGAAACGCCAGAAGTACTGGACACAATTCTCGACAGTGTTACTCGGGTCACACCAAGCCTCACAGCCGTTTCGGTGACAGTCCTGTCGCCCAGATATTCCTTGAGCACCTCGCCAGGATGAGGTGGGTTATGCATGCGTGTCACGTTCAACCTCCTTGAGGCTTCACAGGAACTGCGATCGCAATCTAGCCATGATCCAGTCGAACTCGACTTGGCCAAGCTCCCATCCCTTACGCCTGATGCCGGCATCGATTTCATCCAATAGCGTGGTCAAAGTCAGATCGTGACGTTCAATGCGCTTTCTCTCGGTGTAGCCGGTCAGTTGCTCTACAAGATCTGCGCACATGAGGTAACGTCCGCGGCGTTCGTCTTCAGCAAGGCCAACGACATAGCGGCCATCGACCTCACACGCAGCAACTTTCGGCTGCGCGCCGGCCAACGTAGCGGGAAACGGATCATGAGGGAAGTCTTCCGGCACCAAGACTTCTTGTTCGCCGTCAGGAGCATCTTCCCCGGTCATATCGGAGGATTTCATACGCACCGCCTTGCGATTGCTGTTGAACACAAAGACCACAGGCTCCCAGAATAGATAGTCAAAATCCTGTGTCAATAGCAACTATTAGCGGTGCAACACGAAAACTGAAAAATCATGAAAAAAGCCGCCAGGGTGGCGCATGCGGATGGCAGAGACGTGGCGGCTAAGTTGGTCGCCGCCCTTTACAGACACTGACATTGACGAGAACGACGTGCCGTTCTGAATGCCGATGGCTGACCGGCTTTGCTGCAGGTCACGCGGCCAACACAGTATTCCTAGAAAACAAAACCCTGGTTCGCCAAAAACGCGGTCTGACAGCCATATTTACGCGGTTTTTCACAGCCGCTAACAACTCTGCCAAACGCTGAACGAGGACGCATTGTTCAGTGCGTATTCCGGTCTACTTGACCATCTGTGCCGGGAATTGGTGACCAGCAATATGCAAGATTCTGGTGCTGACCACTGAAACATCGAACCGACCCTGCAGGATGACGTCAATTGCGAGCCTGAGCCGAATTGGTACTATCGGCCAACTCCGGTCATCCGAGCGTGTGCATCAAGGGGCAGGTCAAGCCACTGGGAGCGGTCATTCAGGAGATCTCGGGAATCCAGCCGGCCTCGACCTGGATCAGAAGTTCGCAATGACGAAAGTGGACTTTCGTTTGCCAGTACCGCCCCTATAACGTTTACGCCATGCACATGCTTCAAAATCGATGCAAGCAACGACCTCTCTGATCCATCGTCTATGCACCAAGTACCATATGGGCGGGCACATCCTGCGTGCCTCTGATATCAAGAAGCTCAACAAATGAGGCTGCATGGCGACTACTAATGAGAAGACTTTGAGGCTGGCCGAGTTCGTGACTTGGGTCGACACGCACATTACCGGCGATGAGAAGGGTGAGGCACAAATCTTCCTCGACAGACTTTTCAAGGGATTTGGGCACGCGGGTTGGAAAGAGGCCGGCGCAACCTGTGAAAAGCGCATCAAGAACGACAACGGTGGCACGTCATTTGCAGACCTCGTTTGGAAACCAGTCGTTGTCATTGAGATGAAGAAGCGTGGAACTGACCTAACGAAGCATTACAGCCAAGCCTTCACATACTGGACCCGTCTCGTGCCGAACCGCCCGCGATATGCGGTTTTGTGCAATTTCGACGAGTTCTGGGTCTACGATTTTGAGACACAGTTAGACACCCCCGTTGACAAGCTCAGCCTTTCTGAACTCCCGAGCAAGTATGGGCCGCTGAACTTTCTATTTCCAGGCGACGTGGCCCCGGTGTTCGGCAACCACCAGGAAACAGTTACGCGTCAGGCTGCCGACAAGCTGGCGGAGTGCTTCAACCTGATGATCAAGCGCGGCGTAGAGCAGCCGTTGGCTCAGCGCTTCATTCTGCAGATGCTGATGGCGCTGTTCGCTGAGGACATTGGTCTGCTAGAAAAGTACTTCGTAACCGAAGTGCTCGACGAGTGTAAGAGCAAGCAAGATACCTACGACTTGCTCGGCGGGTTGTTCGAGGCGATGAACACCAAGGGCGGAGCAAAGGGCGGACGCTTCAAGGGGGTGGCCTATTTCAACGGCGGTCTGTTTGCAGAACCTGCACGCGTTGAACTGGATGCCGACCAGCGGACGCTACTGAAGGAAGCCTCGCAGTTCAACTGGTCCAAGGTGCGCCCGGAGATATTCGGCACCATCTTCGAGCACTCGCTCGGAAAGGAAGCGCGGCACGCAACAGGCGCGCACTTCACCAGCCCAGTGGACATCATGAAGGTTGTGGGGCCGACCATCGTGACACCGTGGACCGAACTGATTGAACGTGCCGACACGCTTGGTCGCTTAAATGAACTGCTCGCACGGATCGAGAACTTCACCGTGCTTGATCCCGCGTGCGGCAGCGGTAACTTCCTGTATGTTGCCTACCGGGAGCTGAAGCGCCTTGAGGCTCGCATCTACGAGCGCATGGCCGCCGAGTACAAGAGCGTTGACCCCCAGCAGCGCCCGTTTGGCTTCGTCAGTACGCGCAACTTCTACGGCATGGACATTAATCCGTTTGCCGTGGACATTGCCAAGGTGACGATGATGTTGGCCCACAAGCTCAGTATCGATGAACTGCACATTAACGAGAATGCGCTGCCGCTGGACAACCTAGATGCCAACTTCCGCGCCGGCGACTCGCTCGTCAAGGAGGACGGCACGCGGGCGCCATGGCTCAAGGCCGACGTGATAGTGGGCAATCCTCCGTTCCTTGGCGCCAAGCTGCTCAAGCCTGAATTCGGTGCCGACTACGTGAACAAGGTTCGCGCCGCCTACCCCGAAGTGCCGGGTATGGCCGACTTTTGCGTGTACTGGTTCCGCCGTGCGCATGACGAACTGAAGCCGTGCACAGCGGCTGACCCTGTGGCGGGCCGTGCTGGCTTGGTCGGTACGCAGAACGTGCGTAACAACGCGTCGCGGGTTGGCGGGTTAGACCACATCGCAGCCACGGGCACAATCGTCGATGCGGTGGACAACCAGCCATGGTCTGGCGAGGCGAACGTGCATGTGTCGATCGCCAATTGGGTCAAAACGCAAGATGACAAGCTGCTGCCCAAGATGCGGCGACTCTGGTTCAAGATTCCCCCGGTAGCCGGAACGCGAAAGCAGCGTCGTGGTGTAGGCCCGGCATCGAAGCAGTACGAGCTGGACATGCGTGAGGTCGGCTACATCAACTCAGGGCTATCTGACCAAACGGATGTGACCGGTGCCGTTCCGCTGTCCGTCAACTCGAATCATTGCTACACAGGTCAATATCCGCGCTACAACGATGGCTTCGTTCTGAACATTGCTGATGGAAAAGCCATGATCGCTGCTGATCCAAAGAACAGTCAGGTGGTGCGCCTGTTCGCGGGAGGGGACGAGTTGCTTGTTAGTGGCAAGGCCGCACGATACGTCATCGATTTCCAGATTCGATCTGTGGTCGAAGCCCAAGCCTACAAGAAGCCCTTCGAGCGAGTTCGAACCTTGGTGCTTCCCTACATTCAGGAGCTAGCTCGGAAGGAGCGGGAGGCTAGTGGTAGGGACGTTGGACAGGATCAAGGGTGGCTGAACACTTGGTGGCAGCACTTCCGCTCGCGTGCAGAACTTATTGCGAAGATTGAGAAGTCAGAACGCTTTCTTGCATGTTCCCGGGTGACCAAGCGCCCGCTATTCATGTTCGTGTCTTCCAAGGTTCGACCGAGCGACGCGCTGACGTGCTTTGTCATGGATGACGACTACAGCTTCGGCATTCTGCAATCGCAGCCGCACTATCTGTGGTTCCACGCGAAGTGCTCGAACATGAAATCGGACCCCCGCTACACCTCAGAGTCGGTGTTTCAAACGTTCCCGTGGCCGCAGACGCCGACCAAGACACAAATTGAAGCCGTTGCTGCCGCAGGTGTTGCGCTCAGGCAGCTCCGAGCACAGGCGATTAAGAACATAGACGGCGGGCTAAGGGCGCTCTACCGGTCAATCGAGCTACCCGGTAAGAACCCGCTAAGGGATGCCCATGAAGCGCTCGACGCTGCCGTGTTGGCTGCCTACGGCATTTCTGCCCGAAAAGACATTCTTCAGCAACTACTGGATCTGAACACGGCTGTCGAAGCAGACCTCGCAGCAGGCAACGCGGTAACAGGTCCGGGTGTTCCCCCCTCTTACAAGACCCCGGCGATGCTGATCACTAAGGACTGCTCAGGTATTTGATCTGTCGCGCGCACCTGTGCCGCCTGGCCGCTTCTGGCGGTCGGATGTAAGGATCGCTTCTGCCGAGTGCGGACTAACGTCAATTTAACCTCCACCATCTGCTTTCGTTTAGGTTTGTTCGACACCTGCCCGCGCGACACACCAATGACGTGATGCCCCTGAATGGAGGGCAGGTGTCGAACAAACCTCGAGGGAGGAAACCGCGGCGCACGTGGCGGTGTCGGTTGACGCTATGGCGATTGCAGGCGTGCGGTGGCGCGGTGATGGTGCGCTCGATTGGCGTGCAGACTCTCGGCGACGAGGCGAATGCAGGCAATGGTGCGCAAGGTCGCGTCAGACAAGATGGTGCGCAGGCATGGACGTAAGGGTACAACGCGCCAGACACGAGGTGACCGTGCCGACGCGTGAAGCGTCGACGAACTTGAGTTGCGCTGGCAGCCAGGAGTGCTCATGGCGTGGGCCGATGAGGTGGCGCGCGGATCGTCTCGCCGCGCGTGAAGGTCTGCACGATGGTCATCGCGTGGCCGCAGTGCGGGCAGATGAAGGTCGGTCGCGCCGTGTCCAGAGAATCGTCGCAGGGCTGCGGATCCTGCGGCGGCACTTGCAGCAACTGGCGTGCGAGAGCTAGGCTGGCGGTTCGGTTGCAGTTGGCCAGCAGCCCGTAGTGGCGGATGCGGTGGAAGCCGCCGGGCAGCACGTGCAACAGAAAGCGGCGCATGAACTCGCCCGCGTCGAGCGTCATGGCCTTGTAGCGGGTGACCATCAGCTCGGCGTGGCCCAGCGTCACATCGAAGAAGAACTTCAGGCCGCTGAGCGTGGAGTTGATGGTCGGCGGGGACGTGCCAGTGTCGACCATGTGCAGTTGGAAGGCCCGAAGGTCCTCGGCGGTGGCGGTGTCCGGCGATCGCTTGAGAAAGGCGGCGAGCCTGCGCACGGCGCGGATGTAATGGATTTGGGTCTTGCCGTTGAACTTGCGCATGCGCATGTCGTCGATCATGCGTTGCCGCAACGGGGAGACGGAGGGCGTCAATGAGCTCATGGTTCACTCCAGTCGAAGAGCGAGGCGGATTGCCTCACCCGTCAACTTGGCAGAACCAGCGGCGGAACGAATAACCACGATGTCGCCGAAGCGATTACCGCGAGAGATGGCATGGTCGTCCCACCTACACCGCTGCTGTTGACATGAGGGAGTAACAGATCCAGAGGTCGGGCCTCGCAGTAACGCCAGAGATATGCCAAAGTAAAAATTGTTCGCAACCACTTCAACCCTGGAGGAACCATCATGAAATCGGCTTCACAACTGCCCATCATTGGAATGGACATCGCCAAAAACGTCTTTCAACTCCACATTGTTGATGCCGAGACGGGGGAGATACAGCGGCGCCAACTCAAACGCGCTAAGGTAGCCGAGTTCTTCACTAACCGCCAAGCATCCCTGGTGGCGATCGAAGCTTGCGGCGGGGCCCACCACTGGGCACGCACCCTGCAGGCCATGGGCCACCAGGTCAAGTTGCTGCCGGCCAAGCATGTTCGGGCCTTCGTGCTGCGCGACAAAACCGATGCACTCGATGCTCAAGCCATCTGGGTGGCTGCCCAGCAACCTCACATCCGGGAGGTGCCTGTCAAGAGCGAGCAGCAGCAATCCTGTCTGAGCCTGCACCGCATACGCGCACAGTTGATGAAGATCCGCATCATGCAGACCAACGCCCTGCGCGGTTTGCTCTACGAGTTCGGCATCGTGCTGCCAGAGGGGCACAAGAAGTTGCTGCTATCTGTACAGGCTGAACTGGCCAAGGCCCAGCAGGACAATCGCTTGCCAGAGGTGGTGGTGCTGAGCGTGCAGGAGCAGCTCAAACGAGTCGAGGCCTTGCAAGATGACCTCAACCAGCTCGACAAGCGGTTGGCCGCCATGGTCAAACAAAACCAGCAGATGCTGGCCGTGCAGGCGATTCCCGGAGTTGGCCCGTTAACGGCGACGGCCTTGGTCGCTACTGCCACAGACCTGTCGACATTCAAGTCCGGACGGCAGTTTGCGGCCTGGCTGGGTCTGACGCCAAGACAGGTTGGCACGGGCGGCAGAACACAACAACTGGGAATTTCCAAGCGGGGAGACACCTACTTGCGAACACTGCTGATTAGCGGGGCCAGAGCCGTCGTCTGCCGTAGCGCTCACAGTAGCTGGATTGAGCGCTTGCTGCAGCGTCGGCATCTCAATGTGGTGGTTGCCGCGCTGGCCAACAAAATGGCGCGCACCGTCTGGGCCGTCCTGGCCAAAGGACACGCATTTGACCAGGTTAAATGGAATCCAACCGAGACGGCTGCGGCCTGAGATCATGAAAGCGACAACCAAGACCTGAGCCAGAAAGGTAACTTTTTTTGAGGGAGAGCTTGCAAGAAGCGTTGTGATGGGTCAAAGGTCAAACCAGGGCCGGGATACTCCGATAAACCGCTAGTACCTTGAGTACGTGCGCGAGATGGGAACCTGACTCGCGATTGCCATCAGGGCCAGCAGGTGAACAAGCCTGCACAAACAGGCCGGCTGTAAGACTGCAACCCCCTTGAAACTTCATGCCGTTAAAAACTTGCTTTCCCTGGGACGACCATGTAAGCGGTTTAGTCCACCGCTGCATAACGGAAGTCAGTTTCAGACTGGAAGCAGACATCCAGCGTGCCGCCGTTTGTGTGTACTGCAGCCCCATCGGCGACGCAATCATTCCCAGTCACAGAAGAAATTGCCATCCATTGGCCGCTCAGCCGCTAAAGGTGCAGTCGCCCCTAGCAGGGACTTCTCTAGGTTGATGATTTTCGAAATTATGGATGCGACTCGTCGTATTAATGCGTCATAGCTAGAGTGCGTCCGGCACGCGGACCGAAGTGAAGCGTCATTGCGCTTAAACTAAACAGTTACATCTGCACATATCTATCTGCGTGCGCAGTTCCCGGCCCGGTGAAATAGGATCATTAGATAGTGAAGAAAAGAACGGACTACAGTGACAACCAACACAGCATCTTGTACGGCGAAACAAGCGGATGTTGCCCACTGTGTACGCAGCCTGTTCTCTTTCGAAAGAAGGGGTCAAGAAGCCTGACTAAGGGCTATGAAGTTGCGCACATCTACCCGCTTAGTCCCACACCGGCCCAAGTCGAAGCCCTCGTCGGGCGCACGCCGCCACCCGAGATCAACGCCCTCGAAAACGTCATTGCCTTGTGTCCCACATGCCACACCAAGTTCGACAAGGACTTCAAGGTGGAGGAGATGGATCGGCTCAGACGAATCAAAGACGTTTTTTTGGCCGATGCAAGAGCCAGGGTGACGGCTGCTCAGTACACGATTCAGGAGGAGGTCTACACGATCCTCGACAGCATCGTCGCCCTGGACGATGACTTACCTGAAATCCCTCCCGCCCGATTTGATATTTCCACAGTGGAGAAGAAGCTTCGGACCGGCATGAGTCCGTTGCAAAAGCACGAGATCAAGGTCAATGCCGTTAGCTTCTACGTGCGCATTCGGGACCATATCCGTGTGCTGGAGCAGAACGATCAGCTGGCGATTCGTATCCTGCAGAACCAGATCAACACCTATTACCTGGAAATGCAAAAGCAGCATCCAGACAACAAGGATGCCGTTTTCAACTTTGTAGCGCAGTGGATTAGCGCTCGAACGGGGAGATCGATGTTAGCCGCGAAGGTGTTGACTTCTTTCTTTGTTCAGAACTGCGAGGTGTTTGATGCTGGTGCCGAGTAAGTTCACGCGGCTCGAGGAGTCCACTCTTTTCAGGATGAAAAACATTCTGAGTGGGGCGACGGAGGCGGAAAGCGTGCAAGACATCTATCACCGGACACGTGATGTGTTTCGGGACGCCAGCGAGTTTCTTCATGCGCTGGATGCACTGTTCGTCCTTGGACTACTGGACATCGACGTTGACTCAGGATCGATTCGATATGCTTAAAGAAATTCGGTGCGTTCATTTCAGCCATTCGGAGATTTCCTTCCATTCCGGGCTCAATGTCATCCTGGGCGATGACGATGCTAGGAACTCCATCGGCAAGTCCACGGTGCTGATGGTTATCGACTTCGTGCTCGGCGGCACAACCTTTCTGAAGGACGATGCGGGTGCGATCCGGGAACTCGGTCACCACCACTACGATTTCTCTTTCCAGTTTGGGCAGGATCGGTCGTTCTTCTCGCGCGCGACCGATACGCCTGATACGGTGTTTGTTTGTGACGACACTTATGCAAGGCTCCGCGAGCTACCACTCGAGGACTACAAAAGGCTGCTGAAACGTCTGTATAAATTGGACGGCCTCGAGAATTCGTTCCGATCGATCGTGAATCCGTTTGCCCGCATCTGGCGCAAAGGCGGCTTGGAACCGGATCAGCCCTTTGTCTCCGTGCCAAAGGAGTCGTCGTCTGTCGCCATTGGTCGCTTGATTGATCTCTTCGGTCGCAGTCCGGATATTGCCGCCGAAAGGAAGACACTGGAGGAGCAGAAGGAGCGTAGGACGCTAATCAACAACTCCATGAACGCCAGCATCATCCCAAAGATCACCAAAACCAGACACGATGAGAACACTAGGACGATCGCCGAGAATCGCGTGCAGATCGACCAACTCAAGCAAGGCTTTGGTGGTGCACTCAGCGTCTATGAGTCGCTGTTCGAGGAAAGTCTGCAACAGAAACAGCAGCGCAAAAACGAGCTGGGAGGCCTACGGGCGGAGCTCCAGAACAAGGTCAAACGCCTAGAGCGGGAGATTTCAGGCATCACGCCGCGACTTACCGCCAACATTGCCCTTGTCGCCGATTACTTTCCCACAGTGGATATACAACGTCTGGAACAGGTCGAAGCGTTCCATCAAAAGATCGGAAGTATCGTCAAGAAGGAGCTCAAGGATGAGTTGGCGGTCGCTCATGCCGAGGAGGTCGCAACGGCACACGAGATCGCTGCAATCGATCTTGAGATTCAAGCGGCTCTACAAGCCAAGGGCATGCCTGACGACGTGTTTAAGCGCGTCTTCGATTTGAAGGAAGCGACGGACAAAGCCATCAACGAGAACCAGCACTTCGAGCGAAAAATCGAGTTGGACGAAACGATCAAGCTTTCCAATGAGCGCTTGGACTTGATCTACACAAGGATCTTCTTCGACATTGAGCGACAGATTAACCTGAAGCTGAGGGCGTTCAACAGTGTCATCTATGGCCCTTCCCGGGCCAGTTCGGAGTTGCGCATTAAGAGCGCCAGCTCATATCAATTTACGTCGCCTGCAGACACGGGAACAGGTAAGTCATACGCCGGATTGATCGGCTTCGACCTAGCGATGTTGTCACTGACCAGGCTCCCGTTGTTCCTCCACGATTCGATAATTTACAAGAACATTGAAGTGCCAGCGATCCGCCGGATCCTCCGCATCCTGGCAGCCGTCGATTCGAAGCAGATTTTCCTGTCTTTCGACGAGGCAAAGAAGTTCGGGCCAGAAGCCGAACTGCTGCTCAAGCAATTCACCGTACTGAAGTTGGGACATGGCGATCTTCTCTACACCAAGGACTGGCGCGATCAGAAGTAACGGTGAGGCACCATGATGCCCTTGGTTTAAGAATGAAACATAACTAGCGCTACTCGAATGACTTACTTTTACAATGTCGATTACGACGAAGTGTTTGGAAATGACTCTGGGGAAAACGAGCGCGACCAAGCCTTGAGAGAATATTTCGTCGACCTCCCTGAATTTAGAAAGTTTTTCAGTGATAAGAATGAGCTAGGGATTGTTCGCGCCAGAAAAGGCATGGGCAAGTCTGCAATGCTTAAGGTCTTATCACTGCGGCGCAAGGAGCAGGCGCCTGACGACTTGGTGATACTCACCACGGGGAATGAACTCATGGGGATGGGCGATTTCACCGGCAAGAGTCAGGCCTATTTAGAGAATCATTGGAAACAGGTAATCTGTAAGCGAATTTGCATAGAGATTGGCCGACGCATCAATGTGGCATTCACTGATCTCGAGATGTCGATGGTCGAGGCCGCAGAACTTGAAGGCTTCAAGAACCTGAACCTGCTTTCGGCGCTAACAGAACGTGCGGGCGGAATGCTTCAAAAAGCGCTGGCCGCCGCAGGTGGGGCAAACGTACTTGAGGCCACAAAGAAGCGAGGCGTCGTCAATCCAGAGCAAGCCCTCAAGAACTTTCAGGACAAGGGTGAGCGAACCGTCTGGATTCTCATTGACGATATTGACGCAAAGTATGTTGACGACGATGACAACCAGCAGAGGGTCGGAGCGTTCTTCAGTGCACTAAGGTCGCTTGCGTTTAACGTGTCCGGCTTGAGGCTACGGGCGAGTGTTAGAACCGATGTCTGGCGCAACCTGAGGAAAATGGAGGATCAGGACAAGATTCGCCAGTATTTGATTGACATTTCTTGGCGGGATGATGCGCTGCGGTCGATCTTTACAAAGAAAATCCTATCCTACTTAAAAAGGGAGCAATTTCCGCTAGCCTTGAAGTGGGATGAGGCAAGTAACTATTACGACATATTTGACCAGATTTTTTACGGAAAATTCAACTGGTCGAAACAGGTTGTAGAGCCGTTCATTCCGTTGAAGTTTCTCGCTGGCGGCCGACCTCGTTGGATGGGACAGCTTGCAAAGATGGCTGGCGTAAAAGCAGGCACGCAAAGAATCAGCGAAGCAAATATTTACGCTGCTATGCAGGAGTTTGGCCAAGAGAAGATTTCAGATATTCAGAAGGAACATTCGCACCAATTCATGGCGTTGGATAAGTTGATCCAATCTTTCCGCGGCGGAAAACGTGAGTACAACAAATATCAGGTACAGAAGCTCATTAAAGAGAAGTTCGAGGATAAGGTCGTTGAGGTGCCTCCAGTAAATGGATTCCCGTACAAGGACGTCGAACAGCTCGTCGAATTTCTATTTGAGATCGACTTCTTGGTAGCCCATCGCCCTGGAAAACCCGATTTCGTGACCTACAACAGCGATCCAGATTTGTTCTCTACCGAGGAAAATCACCAAAACAAGATCATGTGGACAGTGCATTCGAGCTATAGGAATTTCTTGCGGATCGAATAACGGCAAGACATCCCAGTACGTCTTGCATCTGCTCGACTATAGGCTCCAACTCTCGGCTGGCTGGGTACGCCACAGGCTCTAAGGTCACTTCCCAGCCTAGGCAAACCTAGCCTTAGAGATGGGTAGACTTTCGGTCAATGACCACTGACGAAAAGCCCCGATGGAAGGTCAGTTGATAGCCGACAGCCTCCGTTGGCTGGGGTCGGGGCGAATGGCTGTTTACGCTGGAGACTGTGTGAAAACCTCGTAATTTTGTCCACGACGTTGAGCCCTCCTGCGTTGATGCCTAAATCAACGCATTGATGGAGGCCTGCAGATGACGCGATACATCCAAGGCAGTGACCGTAGCCAGGTCACCCTGCTGCCGGAATGCCTGGACGACTTCATTGCAGAAGACAATACCGTACGGGTGATTGATGCGTTCATCAGCGAGTTGGACATGGCAACATTGGGATTTGAAGGGACCTCACCAGCGCTCACCGGGCGTCCTTCGTATCACCCATCGGTCCTGCTAAAGATTTACCTGTACGGCTATCTCAATCGCGTTCAGTCCAGCCGTCGCCTGGAACGAGAATGCCAACGCAACGTCGAGGTGATGTGGCTCACCGGACGCTTGGCACCTGACTTTAAAACCATCGCTGATTTCCGAAAAGACAATGGCAAAGGCATTCGCAACGTATGCCGGCGCTTTGTGATGCTGTGCCGGGAGCTGAAGTTATTCACACAGGGGACGGTGGCTATTGACGGCAGCAAGTTCAAGGCTGTCAACAACCGCGAGCGCAACTACACACCCGGCAAGATAGCGCGACGTGAACGCGAGATTGAGGAAAGCATCCAGCGCTATCTGGATGCGCTGGAGACGGCCGACCGCACGCAAAGCGTGGAGTTGCCGGCCAAAACGGAGCGTTTGCAAAGCAAGATCCAGAAAATGCGTCAAAGACTGCAAGAGCTCAAGGAGATCAAGGCGCAGTTGGAAACGCAACCTGATAAACAGGTATCGCTGACCGACCCGGATGCACGGGCAATGACCACCCACAGCATGAAAGGCACAGCGATGGTGGGCTACAACGTGCAGACGGTTGTCGATACCGAGCACCACCTGATCGTGGCCCACGAGGTCACCAACACTGGCAGTGACCGTGCGCAGCTAGGGAAAATGGCACTAGCGGCCCGTGAGGCCATGGGAGTGAAACAGTTGCAAGTCCTCGCAGATCGCGGCTATTACAGCGGCCCCGAACTCAAGACTTGTGAAGACGCAGGCATTGCGGCATACGTGCCAAAGCCCATGACCTCCAATGCCCGTGCACAGGGGCGCTTTGGCAAGGAAGACTTTATCTACATCGCCAGTGCGGACGAGTACCAATGCCCCGCAGGGCAGCGAGCCATACACAGATTCACGACGGACGAAGACGGCCTGCAGGTTCGCATCTATTGGAGTAGCGCCTGCACCTCATGTTCAATGAGAGATAAATGCACAATCAGCGACTACCGACGCATCAGGCGCTGGGAACATGAATCGGTGATGGAGGCTGTGCAAGGGCGCCTGGAGCGTCAGCCCGAGGCGATGAGGGTGCGAAAGAGCACCGTCGAGCATGTCTTTGGAACGCTCAAACACTGGATGGGCTGGACGCACTTTCTCATGCGCCGCAAAGTCAACGTGGCAACCGAGATGAGCCTGCACGTACTGGCTTACAACCTGAAGCGGGTGATCAGCATCCTTGGCATCGCTGAGACGATACGAGCGATGAAGATGGTGGGGGCATAGGCGCCTTTTACGCCAAAAAACATACGCTCCTGCAATCTCAAAAGGCAGCCAGACCAATAACCAGGTCCGATGCGACGATGTCGCGCACATCCCGCGCCAAAAAAATGCTGGCGGGACCGGCACGTTGAAAACCCGATGTTCGTGGAGTTATTACACAGTCTCGCTGCATAGCGGCTGTTGGTGGATTCAGAACG
>NZ_BCYO01000031.1 GCF_001598235.1 Polaromonas jejuensis NBRC 106434
AGTAGCTGAAATGGGTCGAGAAGAGCAGCTAGCAATCGTGAAATGCAGACGTTCAAGATGCCGCCCCGCTGCGAGGTGACGCCAACGGCGGCTGTAACTCCGAAAGCAGTCATGGGTCGGCTGAGGGCGTGGGCTTCCGCATGACCGCTAATGGAAAGAGACCGTGAGTTCATGCTGCCGCTCCGACCGGCAGCAACCGTTTAGGTTTGTTCACGCTGCGAAGCCGACGTCACAATGGACGCCTCTTTCAGGCTGACTGCGGCCAGTCAGTTGCGGAATCTGGCTGACAGCAACGGCTAATCGCAGACATTCAACGCAAAGGTAACCGGTGCTTTGTACCAGAAGCCGACAACACCGGTGGACACCGCGTGCTAGCTGACCGGTATGTATGCGGTATTTTCATCGCCGATCGAAGCGTCTGGAGGCCGCAAGTACGTCAAGGCCCACTTCAACACGCGACCGACACCAAGAAGCATCCTCGGCTGACCATCCAAGCTCTTCCATCAATAGCACCTGGAAAGAATCGAGATCAAAGCTCTTTCTCGTGTACCGTGAGATTGCGCAGGTAAAGGCATCCAGGCGCTGAATATCCAAGGGATGATGACTGAGCGGATGTAATGCCAGGTAGCGTTGCAAAAGCTTCCATGTAACCTTACCTGTCACTACATCCGCGAGACGAATATCAGCTTTTGATAGCACAACCTTGATACGGGTACCGTGAAGTCGACTACGCGCACGAAGAGCACGAGCGAACGACACCAGCACAGCGTTATATTCAGCAACGCTGAGGCGGGAGGCAGAGAGCGGGATGATGTTGGCGACCGTGAGTGACCGTTTGCCTTCTCTTGGAACAGTCAAGTGAATGGCAGCATGAGGAAGAGCGCTGGAGGCAGTAACAATGCAGCACGACGGCGCGCCGCACAATTTCTCGTATTCGGCACTTTTTTCGGCCAGAAGTGCCCACTTAGAGGATGCCTCCGCAAAGGACTCGATGTAGCGAGCGAGTGCCGAAGCATCGTGCGTTTCGGAAGCTACGGTGGCGTCACGGTAGCGGTTCATGTGGCATAAAACTTAATGTAGGAAGTGGCTTGCGCGGTGGCGCAAGATGTCTCCTCAACCGATAGGGTGGAATCACATGTTTGTTTACGCGAGATTGGCGCACTGGTCTTCATTGCCGTAGGGATCAGGTCTTCATTTAGTTGAGCGTCTGCCTCGCAAACGGCGATCCCCAATCGAAATCCGCAGTGTTTATTGCTGCGCTGGAACGGCTCGGAGTCGGGAGTGCGAGTCCAGAATTTTGGCAAGCGGTCATGGGCATAGTCTTTTGAATCCGCCGCGCCTGTACGCGAAGAGCAGGCTCAAAGAGAAAATTATGACTTCGAAGGCCTTGATATTCTGTAGCGGCCTTTCCCAGCTTTCGTAAGAAGCTCTTGGGTATAGCTACGGCCCAACGCGAGAGCAATTCTGTTGCGCCACAAGGCAGCTGTCACGCCAGGTGGCAAGACATACCGCCCAGTGGCTTCCGCGAGCCGGTCAAGAACTAGCAGCGTTCCCTCGCTCAAAAGGCTTATGCGCGCGTATACGAAAGCCATTGCAGCACGAAAGACTATAGTCCCGGTTGGAAGCATTTCTAGTTGGGTACATTGGTAGCCAGCGTTTTTTCGCGCCAACCGGCGCGCGCCAAGCGCGGCCAGACTCAAGGGCAAACGTACCAGTTCATCCTTGTTCTCTGTCGTCCCGGAACACAGCAACTGGTCGTATTCACGCAGTAGATCAAAGAGCTGGGACGTCGGCTCACCTCGATCCTCACTCTTCGCTACGCAGGCCTGGCAATGCCACGTGTCTGAAAGCGCCTCACGCTGAAATGGCACTACTGCATCGCAATCCTCACAAGATCCGAGTCTGTGAGGAGAGCCGCCATTTCCGCGATCTGCATCATCAACAGGCATTGAGAACTGAACCTCTCGGCGCGACTTGTCGGTCCAAGCGTATACAGGCCAGCGATGATGGCACACCAAGTAGTCGATCCAAAGTTCAGCAGCCTCATCATTATCTTGACGGTCTACGAGCCAGGCCCCCCAGTCTGGGCACCAGCGTATGCTTGCGGACTGCAGCGAAAGCGGTACAGACTGCACGTGATTCGCCATGATGAATCGTGTCGAAGCCTGCTCGCTCGTTTCCTGGGCCAGTTCAGCATTGCGAGGCTCTGCAAGTATCAATTCATGAAAGCGGCCACTGGGAGCCCGAAATCCGAGACTCTCCGCGTCATATAGGGCCACGCACACCGTGGTGGCACGGGAGTACGCACAAAACAACTCCACGTCATCCATCGTTTCGGCCCAAGCGATAACTATGGCTGGCGACTCCAAGCCTCTGAAGCGAGATACTGTTTCATATCGCTCATGGCCTTGGTATTCAGCTACAGCAGCATACTTCGACAGAACAACGACATCTTCACGGCGAAGGCCCTGTGCCTCGAGTTCCGCGAGCACCAAATCGACCGCTTTGCCGACGTCGGTAACGACCCTCTCTTGAAGTGCCTCTGGCTCCAAATCTCGCGGACTGAACACTTGATAAGTGGGCGTTTTGATCCTCAATAGGTGATCCGTGACGACCTTTGGAGAGCGCAATGGAATTGTTAGAGAGAAAGGTTCCTTCGTGCCAAAACACTTACAAAGATCCTGGACCGAAACACGCTCCTTCTCGAATGCGAAAAGCTGGGTTTCGTCACAGAAGGCCACGATCTTTTTTGCCTCAAAGTGACGCGCCAGCCAATCGCACCACATCGGCTTGAGGGTCTGTGCTTCATCGATGATCAACACGTCGAATTGGGGCACAAGCCCCTGGCGATCTGCCGCCAGAAGATCGTCCAAGCACCCTGTATCCATCCATTCCTGATTGCGTACAACATCGCCATGCAGTTTGCGCGAAGCAGCCGCACAGAAGCTGTGCCAAGTAGAAACCACACCACCGGTTATTTCGATCTCGGCTCGCCAATGTTTGGCAAGTAAGTTATTAAGTGTGAGACCCAGAACTCTTTGGCCGCCCATCGCAAGCCGTCGGGCGAGCTCTATTCCAATGAGCGTCTTCCCTGTCCCCGGCCATCCACTGACAACAAGCCGAGCGCTTGACACTGCGGTGTCGACGACTCTTGATTGTTCTTGGGTCAAGCGAAGCCACATGCGGTTGTCATACTCGACACGTGACGCCCAGTTCGGTGTACCATCGAATTCAGGGCAAAGCGTTTGAACAAGCTTGGCCTTCCTCGCGCTGCCCAGTGGGCTAGAACTATTTGCAGCCCGCCAAAACCGCATGATGCGTTGAATGTGTAGGCCCAAGTCGGCCATGCCACTCCTGTCAACGAAGATTGACTCCCGCGGAGACACGGACGCATCGACCATAGCAGCGTCGATCACTTGATCGCCGAAGCTGCTGTCCGGAAAGATGAACCCGTAGCCGATGCGAAAACGCAGGCTGGGATCGTGGCCAAGCCATCGAGCAAGCCCGTGAGCATTTTTTCGTGCTTGCCTGACGGGATGACTACTGCGACCTGATTTAACGTGCACAAAGGTCGCCCCTTCCGTGCGATGCACTCCACCCTTAACTTCCACGGCCAGAATGCCGAGAGCCTCATGCACGATGAGGAAGTCGATTTCGCCAGTGGGGGGGTAGTCGCGGTCGATTGCCCTCACTGATGAGCACAACCAGGGAAGGCTGTGAATGACGACGAAATCGTTAGACAACCCCTTCTTGAGCAAATGGTAGATACGTCGCTCAGCCGCGCTGTCAGTCTCGGCTGGTCCAACTGACGGAATCATCTGTGCCACTGAAGTCCTCTCACACGCGGTATATGCCTCTGCATCGCGACGCAGAAAAAATTACCCACTGCTCATTGTCCCCCGGCGTCTAGATGTGTAAATCTAGTGAAAGAGTTTCGAGAGCGGATACTTTCAGTGTAGCTATCGTTCCAAGGGGGCGTGCGTCCACTGTCCTCAGCAACTGACGTTCGGCCGGCAGAACAAGTGACACGATGCAACCGCGTTTGCTAATCTCTGCAATTCATCCAAGATCAGCCGTCAATGCGGTCAACGCCTTCGCATGGAATGTCTGATATGTGCTCAAAAGCGTGAATACGGCACGTGGTTCGACTGACAGAACTCGCTGCGAAGCCGTCGTCCCAAGTCAAAAATTGACCACCAATTTGTGCTGAGAAGTGGCTCGCCTTGACCAGAAAAAGCATTTCGAAGAACGTCAGCAGGCATTTCTTTCAGGCCATCAACGTGCTCAGTACGGTGGTCAAAAGAAAAACCTCGCAAGATCTGTGATTTGCAAGGTTTCTTAGATTCAGGAACCGCCTTTTTAAGCGACGCGCAGATGTCGGAGGTGAGGGCGATCAAGCTGCAGCCGAGTGCTTGTTCATCGCCGCGATGCATGCTTCGATGTCCTCCTCCCTCCAGGCGACCGTCCGCTTTCCGATGCGCACCGGCTGGGGATAGAGCCCTGTTTGCATGCCCGCGTAGAGTGATGATCGACTGATGGGAAGGCGCTGAAGCACTTCTTGGATACGGAGGAGGATCGAGCGCTTCGATTTGGCGGGTGCATTGCTGCTCATCGGATTTCCTTTCATAGAGATGACACATCTGCGTTCTTGCATCCACCACGGGCCGCGGTGGACTTCTGACGAGATGAAAGGATTCTTCCGAAAAAAAGCCCCTTTGTGGGCCGAGGGACCGAGTTAACACCCAGTTCATTTTGGCGTTTTTGGAGCCGCCCCTGATTCGCCAAATTCGTTCGTTTCGTTGGCTTCGTTTATGTTGGTAAAGTGGTTTTTGAGGCGCGCTGCTTGCGCTCAAGAGTCACTACTTTGCAGCCCCAAGAAAGGCAGTTAAACTGCCTCCACGACCGGCTTTTGGAACTGAAAAATTGGCAAAGTGTTACTTACGCAGTGCCTTTTTTCCGGAGAACGGAATTTGTAGATGGAAAGCGGCTTTTTCGGGGTGGTGTTTTCCGCCCCAGGCCACCAATTAAGCCCTTACAGGCATAAAAACCCTGCTATTTAAAAGATAGCGGGGTTTTTTGTTTTGGGCTCGCGGGATCGTCTGTGGGCAATGGCGTCGTCCCTGCCGGGCGAAAGACGTTTCGTTAGAGACTTGCGCCATGAAAAAAACAGAAATCCTTGATGTTCAAACCGGTCTGTCGTTTGTCTCGATGAAAACCTGTGGCAAAATATTGGCAGTGGGTTCTTAGCTCAGTTGGTAGAGCAGCGGACTCTTAATCCGTAGGTCGAGTGTTCGAGTCACTCAGGACCCACCACCAACAAGCCTTGTAGGCACTGGCTCCGTCGCTATCAAATAGATAGTGCGGGGCTTTTTTCTTTGGCCTGGGGTTACGCGGGGGTTACATTTCCCTCGGAATCACGCCCCGCCATCACGCTACCTGTTCAATGCGCTTCATCGCCACGATAGCGCCGGACCTGCACAAGCACATCGCAGCAGTGGGGCTCTTTCTTGGCAGTCGTCTGTTCCCTCATGGATGGGCGTAGCACCCTTGTGCTTGTGCCGGACTACGTCAAGGAGTTTCGCGGGAAAGCGCTCCAAACTGCACCGACAGTACGGATACCCCAATTTAGACTTGGCCCTCAATCTCAAGCCCCAAAAACTAGCGCTTCTTGGTGGGGGGCGGTCTTGGTGGCGTTCACAGCGGTGGCGGCAACAGTGTTGAAGTTGGCATCGGCGACTTCGCCGGCCTGCTTCACGGCCTTTTGCACGGACTCGACAGCGGTGTTGGCGGCGGTGACAGCGCTTTTCCACGCAGCCACGACCGCTTCAGAACCGGCGGGAGCATTCTTGGCGGCGTTGTCCACCATGTTAATCAAGGTCTTCTGGCCGTCAGCGACCTCAGGCTCATAATCCTTGCCGAACTCGGCACCCGTGCCCGAAGCGATCTCATACACGTGACGGCTGTAGGCGGCGGTTTTCTCAACCAGCAGCTGGAACAGGCCGGCTTGCAGGGCCAGCAGATCTTGTGCATCCTTCGCGCTCAGCAGGGCTTGCGTGTGGGCTTCGGACAGGGAGGCCTTGGTCGCGGTCACGTTCAGTTCAACCAGTTTCGCAACGTCTTCAAACGCCTTATTGGTCAGACCAAACAGGGTTTCGATATTGGCTTTCTGGGCGGCCAGGATTTGTTCTGCAGTCAGCATTGCTCTATCTCCAGTCAAGATGGCGCGCTAAAAGAATCCATCCCAGACCGTGGCAGAAGCCGGTTGATGGCTGGGTGGTTGCTCTCAATGCGGTAGTCGGCGGAAACCGTGCTAAGCCTTTTCACGTCAAGGCACTGAGGCGATGTTGGAGCGCGACCGTTGCAACCCAATGACTGTCGGTGGTTTTTATGAGGAATTCGGCGTCTTGCTTTGCAACATCGCTCACTCCGTCCGGGCAACCAAAGATACCTCAGTAATCGCCTCTTTTTCCCCCATGGAAAACCCTAGCTGATTACCACCATTTTGTAGGTCACTGTGACCTTGCCCATGTTGTCCGCACTCCATACTTGCTCATGCCCTAATAATTTCATTTCCCGTTGTACTGGCATCTACGCCTGAACAGGGGGTGGGGGGCGGGAAAATCGATGCGCTTGGGCGATGACATAATGCGGTCCATTAAGCCGCTATTTCGCCTACAGTGCTTGTAAGTGATCTCTGCCGCAGAGGTGGGCAGGCCTTGGTTGCCAAGGGCCTGTGTGCCCGAATGAGGCAGAAAAATGGAGAACCGAAATGGATGACGAAACTTTCAATCTCAGCATTCGCAAGTTCTTGAAAACGGTCGGCGTCAAATCACAGCACGAAATCGAGCAAGCCGTGGCTCGCGCCATCGCGGCAGGCAGTATCGCAGGCACGGAGTCTTTCCCGGCAACCATGACGCTGGACATCGCCGGAGTGACTTTGAACGTCAAGTTTGAAGGGCAAATCAGCCTGCAGTAATGTATCAGCTGTCGCGTGCGCTGAACAGGCGCTCAAGCAGTCTTGATTGAGTAGTCCCACATAGCATCTGATTGTCAGGCGCAGAGGAAACCGGTGTTGCTCTGGCGGTGCCCTCCTACTGTGCCAGTGCCCCCGCTTCAGCGGCACCACGTCCACCTTGGGCGCCAGCCCTGCCGCCGCAAGCATTGCGGTAGTCGCCCGCTCGACCGATTGGCGCACCGGGTCCTGATCCAGCCGCGCATAGATCGCGGTCGTCTGAGGGCTCTTGTGGCTCAGTGATTTGCCAATGATCGCCATCGATGCGCCGGTCTTGGCCTGCCAGCTCCCGAGCGTGCGACGCAGGTCGTGAATGCGCAGATCGCCCAACTCGAAATGGGCGGCCTCAATGCCAAGCGCCTTCGCCTGCGCTGCGTACCGTTCAATGGTTTCGTTTGGACAGGCAATTGCTGCCCCTCGCGCTTCCTCAATGGTGCTGGCGTCCCACCAGGCTGCCTGGCCAAGAGCGTTGATGAAACCGATGGCCTTGGCGCGCTCCAGAACGCGCTTCCAGCCTTTTTTCGGCTCGACCAGATGCCCTGCCTTGCCCTCGCCGGGAAAAACAAATTCAGCCGATTTCGTGGGCTTGCGGCTCCGCAAAATCTCGACCGCTTCGGGACTCAGGGTCACGGTCTGCGGATCGTCATTCTTGGTCCGGGTGATGCGCCACTCGGCCCGCTCGAAGGAAATCTCGCTCCAGCGCATGACAAGCACATTCGCCCGGCGCGCACCCGTCAGCAGCGACAGCAGTATGTAATCCTGGATGGTCTCATTGGGCTCCGCTGCCAGGGCAGAGAAGAAGCGGGGGAGCTCGTCAGACTGGATGAATCGGTCCCTGCTTTTCTCTGCGTTGCGTCTGATGCCCTTCACTGGATTGGACTCCCACAGCCCGCAGAGATTGCCCAGCCGTACACGCTGGATACCAGGGCCAGTACGCGATTGACGGTGGTTGGATGCCTGGCACTGGAGATGCTGCTATGGATCGCCGCCACTTCGCGCCGGGTGATGGCGGATAGCTTCTTGGTTGCCAGCGGCCTGGCAAGATACTGGCGGTATTTGACTTGATCTTCCGGCCATGTCCGCTTGCGCATCTGCGCCGCAATTTCTTTTTAGGCCAGCCATAGGTCATCTGCCGAATATTTGTGCGCCCGATAGCTGTCAACCGCAAGTTGAACATAGGCGCGGCAGTTTATGGGCGCCCCGCTTTCTTTTGCATCAACAGGCTTGTCGTTGCCATGCGGTACTTTTCGTCATTATTCGTCCATACGGAGGTCTTCCTGGGCCGGGCTGACAAGAACAAGCTCCCTCGGAGGTGGGGAAATCCATGGCAGGAACTTCCGGAAAAAAGTTCGCCGGCAGGCATGGCCAAAAGCCTGCTCGACCGTCTTGATGTCAGCAGCGAAATACCAGACGGGGACTCCGTCCAGCGTTGCTGTGACCAGATAGCCACTTCCTTGCCTGGACCGCCAGCCCGTCTGAAATCCCCACAGACTAAATATTTTGGTCACCATGGCGCATACCTCTTGATAGATAAAACGAGTTCAGTTTTGACAAAACCAAGCCTGTCGTTTTTCAATCTTGGAACTGCTGATGGGTAGATGCAATAAATAGGAGCGTTTGCGCCGGGCTTCCGTTGCGTGGTTGCACAAGGCCAAGTCTTTTCAGTAATGAGTTGTGTGCGGACTCGGTGTTTGCGTAAATTGAGTGGTGCCGTAGTAATGTCTGTGGCCATTGCTGCCCATCACCAAAAGGCGTTCATGGACGGAGTTGCCGTGCCGGAACCTGACGTACTGCTCGCCGACATCACGGCCCTGGAAACTTGGCGTGCGCAGGTCGAGAAGCGCAGCGAAGAGACGGCCAAGAAGCGCAAAGCTGGAGTGAGGGGTCTTCCCTTGCGACAAGGCAAGAGGTCACTGCTGCGATCCCAACGGCCTGCTCGCCTTGAACCACGCAAGCAGGCACTCCAAGGTAGAGGGGGCGCTCAATATCGCCTGAGCGCTGCACGGTAGGTGTTGCCGATGTTCACGGTGTAGCCCTCGCGCTGCGCTTGCTGCAGTTCGGCACGCACTTGCGCACGTGTTTTCGTGCTGGTCACGTTCAGCTGGTCCGACAGGCCGGGGCGGGGATGTAGCCCTCGGCAAAGCTGCTTGCAGAGCCGAGCGCGGCGATGGCAAGAATGGAGGCCGAGCAATTGATAAATATCCGGCCGGACAAGCTTGATGGCCCGTGGGTCCTTCGTCGGTGAGCCGCCGTGGTGTCAGCCCCGCGGCGTTTCCATTTTTTTGATCACGGCCCGCGTGTGCTCGGTCATGAACTCCAGGAAGACGCTGGTTCTTGCGGGAATGAACTTGCGGCTGGGCAGCGCCGCATACAGCGTGTTTCTTCCCGTGATCCAGGGCGACAGAACCCGCTGCAGGTCGCCGTTCTGGAGGTATTTCGCCACCAGGTCGATCGGTAGGTTGCTGATGCCGGCGCTGTCGACGCAGGCCCGTATCAGCGTGACCGTGTTGTTGACCAGCAGGGCAGGTTCGATCTGCACTTCCAGTTCGCGCTGCTGCTCTTCCGGGTTGATAAGGCGCCAGCTGCGGTGCCGGTTCGCCGGGAGCTTGATGCGCAGGCAGCGGTGCTGGGCGAGATCTTCGGGCTGCTGCGGGATGCCGTGCTCGCGCAGGTAGTCGGGCGAGGCGCACAGGATGCCGTCCGAAGAGGCAATGGGCCGCGCGATGATGTTGGCATCGAAGGTGTCGGCGGCACCCAGCAAGGTCAGGTCGTAGTCTTCAATGGGCGGCACCAGCGGCGAGTCCGCATGAATGTCGAGCACGACCTTGGGGTAGCGCCGTCCAAACTCGGCCACCAGCGGCGCCAGCACATGCGTAGCGAACACCGGCGGCGTCAGTATGCGGATGACGCCCGACATTTCCTGGGCATGCGCCTGCGCCGCCGCATGGGCTTCGTCAATGTCATTGAGGATGTGGCGCACGCGGGCCAAGTAAGCCTCGCCGGCATCCGTCAGGGCCAGGCGCCGGGTGGTGCGCTGCAGCAGCCGCACGCCCAGGTGGTCTTCCAGGTCGCCGACCAGCCGGGTCACCACGGCCGCCGACATGTCGAATTTGCGCGCGGCGGCGGCAAAACTGCCGTCATCCACCACCTGCTGAAACACGCGCATTGATTGAAGCCGGTCCATGGTTTACCCCTGTATAACGGCCATATTATTGCTGTTTTAGCAGCAATGCATTGTTTGATTTGCTGTTTTTTGTTTGATTTGATTGGAATAAAGTTCATACATCGATGAGCCGAAGCCCCTGCAAGGCGACTCACCGAGGCTGGACAGACGGGAGACGATGAGCCCGCCATGCCCGGAATGTCACTTTAACTTTGAGAGGATATTCATCATGAAATCGAACCTGATCGCCGCTGCCGTTGTTGCCGTCGCCGCCCTGACTTCCGTGGCTGCATCCGCCGAAACCTTCAATTCCTACCTTTTCGACCAGATGCAGGCGCCGGCCACCCGGACCCGCGCCGAAGTCAAGGCCGAAGTGCTGCAGGCCCAGCGTGAAGGCAGCGTGGCCGGTGCCGGTTATCTGGGCGCCACGGGCCAGCAAAAGGCCAGCGCTCCGCGTGTCGAAAAGGCCGGTGTCGCCCCCCAGGCCGCGGCCGAGCTCGTGAAAACCAGCCAGCAATAAGTGCCCGGGCGGCCACGCTGGCGTCAGGCCGGCCGCGCCGCAGCCAGCGCTGCAAAAGCCAACGCCCCAGCGCCCTTTCGGGTTCTGGGGCGTTGGCGTAGGGCCACTTCCCCTTTTAGGGCCGCAGTTTCACCCGTTCCCACGCGCCTTGCTGTGGGCCAATCGCTCAAGAAGGAAAGGCTCAGGCGGTTTCGGCCAGCGCATCGCCCAGCGCGTTGATCAGCCGGTCGATCTCGGCCTTCTCGCTGATGAAGGGCGGCGCTAGCTGGATGGTGTCGCCGCCGTAGCGCACGTAAAAACCCTTGTTCCAGCAGTTCATGGCGATCTCGTAGGGCCGGCGTGCCGGCTCGCCTGGCAGTGCGGCAATCGTGAAGCCGGCGGCGAGGCCGTAGTTGCGGATGTCGGTCACATGCTTGCTGCCCTTGAGGCTGTGCACGGCGTTTTCGAAATACGGCGCCAGCGCCTTGACGCGGCCGGGCATGTCTTCCTTTTGCAGCACCTCGAGCGCGGCCACGCCGGCGGCGCAGGCCACCGGATGCGCCGAATAGGTGTAGCCGTGCGGGAATTCGATCATGTAGTCGGGGCCGCCGGCATCCATGAAGGTGTCGTAGATGTCTTTTTTCGCGACCACGGCGCCCAGCGGCTGCGCGCCATTGGTCACCTGCTTGGCGATGTTCATGATGTCGGGCACCACGCCAAAGGCCTCGGCGCCGGTCCAGGCACCGCAGCGGCCAAAGCCGGTGATGACCTCGTCAAAAATCAGCAGGATGTTGTGGGCAGTGCAGATCTCGCGCAGGCGCTGCAAATAGCCCTGCGGCGGAATCACCACGCCGGCCGAGCCCGAGAAGGGCTCGACGATGACGGCGGCGATGTTGGAGGCGTCGTGCAGCGCGATCACATCCAGCAGGCGGTCGGCCAACTCTGCACCGGTGGGCGGCATGCCGCGGTGAAAGGCGCCGGACGGCGGCTGGGTATGCGGCAGGTGGTCGGCCTCGACACCCTGGCCAAACAGCTTGCGGTTGGCCGCAATGCCGCCCACCGAAATGCCGCCGAAGTTGACGCCGTGGTAGCCCTTTTCGCGGCCTATCAGGCGCGTCTTGCCGGCCTGGCCCTTGGCGCGCCAGTAAGCCCGCGCCATCTTGAGCGAGGTGTCGGCCGCCTCGGAGCCGGAGCCGGTGAAGAACACGTAGTCGAGCCCGTCCGGCGTCAGTTCCTTGATCTTGTTGGCCAGCTCAAAGGCCAGCGGGTGGCCGAACTGGAAGGCCGGTGCGTAGTCGAGCTTGCCGACCTGGCGGCTCACGGCCTCGGTGATTTCGCGCCGGCCATGGCCCAGGCCAGAGCACCACAGGCCCGACAGGCCATCAAAAATCTTGCGGCCCCCGGCATCCGTCAGGTAGGCGCCGCTGGCCTCCACGACCATGCGCGGCTTGGCCTTGAAGTTGCGGTTGGCGGTGTAGGGCATCCAGTGGGCGTCCAGCCAGGCGGCATCCAGGCGAGGGCCGGTGGCTGTTGTAGCTTGGTCAAGGTCAGCGAAGCGCATGGGCTTTCTCCGGAGTGGGGGATCAGGAAAGGTGGTGATGGCATTCTGGAGCCTTCTGTTAACCTCTAAAAGTATGCGATATCAATGTTTACTTGAGGTTTTATGCAAGTGAATCCACCCGATGCCCTGAATGCCAAAAAGCGCGCCGTGCTGGGGCAGTTGAGCGACATGGACCTGCGGTTGCTGCAGGTGTTCAAGAGCGTGGTCGATTGCGGCGGCATGGCAGCGGCTGAGCTGGAACTCAATATTGGCACTTCCACGGTGAGCCGCCACGTGAAGGACCTGGAAACGCGGCTGGGCCTGGTGCTGTGCCGCCGCGGCCGGGCCGGTTTCGCCCTCACGCCCGAGGGGCAGCGGGTCTATGAAGAGACCTTGCGCCTGCTGGCTTCGGTGGCGGGGTTTCGCAACAGCATCGACGACATTCACTCGCGCATGGGCGGGCAACTGGCGGTCGCGGTGTTCGACAAGACCGCCAGCAATCCCCAGGCCCGCATTGGGGCGGCGATTGCCGAGTTCACCGAACAGGCGCCCGACGTGCACCTGCAGCTGCATGTGGCGTCGATCAACGCCATCGAGCGTGGCGTGATTGATGGCACCTACCAGGTGGGCATCATTCCGGCTCACCGCAATTCGCACAGCCTGCGGTATGCCGAGCTGTTCAGCGAGACCATGCTGCTGTACTGCGGCGCGCAGCATCCGCTGTTTGGCGCCGACTGCGCTGCGCTGACCTGGGACGGCCTGCAGGCCTATCATTTCGCCGGCCTGGGCTACCACTCGCCCAACATGGCCTTGAGCCACCGCGCTGGCCTGTCGCGCAAGGCCACGGGCTTTGAGCAGGAGGCCATTGCCACGCTCATCCTCTCGGGGAAATTTCTCGGCTTCCTGCCGGACCATTACGCCGAGGGCTTTGAGCGGCGCGGGCAGATGCAGGCGGTGCAGCCCGCCCTGTTCCGCTACCCCTGCAGTTTTGTGAGCCTGCTCAGGCGCTCGCCCCAGCCCTCGCGCGCGGTACAGGCCTTTCACGACTGCCTGGTGCGGGCGCACGGCCCGACCGGGACGCCCTAAAGCGAAGGACTGCGAAGGACCGCAGCCGGCTACCAGTCCACCAGGCTCACGCCCACGCTCAGCACATTGCGCCTGCGGTTGTAGTCCAGCAGGCTGTCGCCGTAGCCGCTGAACCACTGAAGGTGCAAGCGTAGGCCGGTGTAGTTGGGCGACGAGGCGGGCGCCATCATCCAGTCGATGCGGGTCGAGCCGCGGGCCTCCCGGCGCAGCGAATGCCTCAGCGTGATGCCCAGGGTATTGGCCTTGTTGATCCGCCAGGTGCCGGCCAGTTCGGCCCGGCCCACGTAATTCTCGATGTCGGGGTTGTCGTCGTCGGCCGCGGCTTCGTGCTGCCGCTGCCAAATCCGGCCCTGCAGCCTCAGGCTGGAGTCCGGCCCGAGTGTTTTCTCGGCCGCGCCCATCAGGTAGATGCGGTTCCAGCTGCGTGACAGCGGCAGCGACTGTCCGTTGGACTGGTGCACCAGCCCCAGGCCCGAGAGCCGGTAATTCCAGCCGCCGGCCAGCGGGATCTGGTGCGGGTAGATGTAGATGAGTTCGGGCTCGTGGTCGGTGTTGCGAAACGGCCGCGACAGCTCGCCATTGAACAGCTGCCAGTAGCTCTGCTGGGTGTAGCCAAACCACAGCGAGTCGTGGTCGTCAGCGTCGCCATCGCCGCTCTTGAACAGGCCCTTGGCGAGCTTGGTGCGAACCGACAGCTGGATCTTGTTTTCGGTGCGCTGGTAGGGCTGCGCCGTCAGCGGCGTGTGGCCGGGAGACGGCGTGGACGGCTGCATGTTGACGCTGTCCGACAGGGTCACGGCCAGCGAGATGGGCCGGTAGCCGCGGATGGCAAAGGTGTCGCAGTCGGTGCCGCGCTGCAGTTCCCAGAAGCGGGAAAGCTCGGAGTATTGGGTGTTCCGGCAGCCTATGGGTTTGCCGTCCGGCGCCTCGGTGTTGAGCGTGGGCAGCCCCAGGATCTGGGCCTGGGGCTGGCCGGTCGCCGGATCGGCTGGCGCCGTGGTCAGCGCCGGCGGCGGCGCGCTGGCGCTGGTTTGCGAATCCGCCCATTGCTGGAAGCATGCCAGCTGCGCGCCCGGGTCCTGCCTGAGGGACTGGCAGAGTTGCCAGCCCGCAGGGGATGACGGGGCGGGCGGGCTGGACGGCCCGCTTTGCGCCGCCTGCGCCAGGCCGCCGGCCAGCAGGCCGGCACCGAGCACCAGGGCGCCCAGCGGCGATGGCTTCAAGGTCATGGATCGGCGGTCGCTCAACACTCCTTGGTTCAGGGCAACTTGGTCAGGGTGAAGGCCACGTCGGGCGCGTTGGGCGCGGCGCTGCTGCTGGTGTCTTTCCACTGGCCCTGAAACACCTTGCCGCAGGAGCCTGGCACCATTTCACCGTTCCAGGTGCCGGTGATGCTGAGGTGGTCGGAGGACTCATCGAGCAGCAGCATGCCGTCCTCCAGGTCGCCGGCCAGCGCGGCCTTGGCGGCATGGCCGGCAATGGCCTTGGCGCCGGTGGCGCTGCCCAGATCGCGGCTGACCGTGCCGGCCAGGCTTTCCGTGAATTCGGCATGGCGCTGCAGCTGCACGGTGGCCTGGCTGGGCAGGCCGGCCGGCGGGTTGCTAAAGCGCGCGGTCCACAGGCCATACAGCTGCTCGGCCTTCAGGGCGGTGGCCGTGGGGCACCCGGTTTCTGTATTGTTTTGGGCTCTGGCCCCCGAAAATAATGCGCAGGACGCTATTAAAAAAAGAGCAATTCGGCGGAAGTTTGAAGTCATGGATCAAGAACGGCCTGAACCGATTCGGTCAAGGCGAGGGCTGTCAGGAGTGTGGGGGCCGGCCGCAAAGGGCCGTCCATCGCGAGCCGCCCATATTAGCCGAAAGCACGTGCGCGAACCCCGCCAGGGGCGGGCGCGCCGGCGCCGGTGCCGTGGCGTTCGGCGGCCTGTGCGCCCGGCCTGCCGTGGGTGGCGGCGCTGAAACCGCGCGCTTGGCGGCCGAAGGTAAATGACTGTAAAAATCGTGCGCTGGCCGCACCACCGCCCGCTCCGGCTATCGGCCTTGGGAAGCCGCCGCGGCCGCTGCGGCATCGGCGGCTTTCTTGGCAAACTCGGCGCGCAGCGCCTTGAGTTTTTCGCGCGGGTCTTCGCGGATGGTGGTTTTGTCCAGCCCCATCTCGGCAATGAAGCGGCTGGGCACGCCGGGGATCATGTCGCGGCCTTTTTTGCGCTTGCGCAGCCAGTTCACGGCCAGCGTGCGCTGGGCGCGCGTGATGCCCACATACATCAGGCGGCGCTCTTCCTGCAGCCGCACTTCGATGCTGCCGGTGTTGCTGCCGTCGTCGTCATCGAGCTTGAAGGGCAGCAGGCCTTCATTCACGCCGGCCAGCACCACATGCGGCCATTCCAGGCCCTTGGACGCATGCAGCGTGGACAGCGTCACCACGTCCTGGTCGCCCTCGCGCTCGCTGATGGTGGACAGCAGGGCAATCGTCTGCACCACTTCGAGCATGGTTTTCGTGGGCTTTTCGAGCGTGGCGCCCGAGGCGTCGTCGATCTGGCCACCGCAGCGCTGCGCCATCCAGTCGCAGAAATCCATCACATTGCTCCAGCGCGCGGCGGCGACTTTTTCACTGTCTTCGCCGTCGTAGAGGTGTTTTTCGTAGTCGATTTCCTTGAGCCAGTCGTTCAGGAAGGCGCGCGCGTCTTCGGCGCCCACGGTGCGTTTGGCGCGGTACTCCAGGTCGTTGAGGTAGCGGCCAAATTCCTGCAGCGAGCCCACCGCCTTGGCTGGCAGCACCGAGCTCAGGGAGTTGCTGAACAGCGATTCAAACAGGCTGAGCTTGTACTGGTCGCCAAACTTGCCCAGCGCCGCCAGCGTGGTGTGGCCAATGCCGCGCTTGGGCGTTGTCACCGACCGTATGAAGGCCTGGTTGTTGTCGTTGTTGACCAGCAGGACCATCCAGCTGCACAAGTCCTTGATCTCGGCGCGGTCGAAAAAGCTCTGCCCGCCCGACACCTTGTAGGGAATCTGCGCCTTGCGAAAGGCCTTTTCAAAGGGCTTGGCCATGTGGTTGGCGCGGTACAGCACGCAGAAGTCCTTCCACTCCTTGTGCTGGCTGCCCACGGGCTGCAGTTCGGCGCCGGCGCGCAGGCTCTGGATGCGCGCCACCACGCGCTCGGCCTCGTGCTCCTCGCTGTCGCAGTCGAGCACGCGCACCGGCTCGCCTTCGCCCAGTTCACTGAACAGGGTCTTGGGAAACAGCTTGGGATTGGGGCCAATCACGTTGTTGGCGGCGCGCAGGATGGCGCTGGTGGAGCGGTAGTTCTGCTCCAGTTTGACGACCTTGAGGTTGGGGTAGTCCTGCGGCAGCTTCTTCAGGTTGTCCAGGGTCGCGCCGCGCCAGCCGTAAATCGACTGGTCGTCGTCGCCCACGGCGGTGAAGCGGCCGCGCTCGCCCACCAGCAGCTTGAGCACTTCGTACTGCGTGGCATTGGTGTCCTGGTACTCGTCCACCAGCACATGGCCCAGCGCGGCCTGCCATTTGCTGCGCACGGCTTCGTGTTCTCTGAGCAGCTTGAGCGGCAGGCTCACCAGGTCGTCGAAGTCCACGCTCTGGTAGGCCGCAAGGCGCTCCTCGTAGCGTGCCATGACCAGTGCGATTTGTCGTTCTTCATCGCCATTGGCCTGGGCGGCGGCCTGGGCGGCATTGAGGCCCATGTTTTTCCAGCCGCTGATGGTCCACTGCCATTGGCGCGCGGTGGCCGCATCCACGCTGCCACCCGCGTCCTTGATGATGCTGGTGACGTCATCGCTGTCCAGGATGGAAAACTGCGGCTTCAGGCCCAGCACCTCGCCGTCCTGGCGCAGCATGCGCACGCCCAGCGCGTGAAAGGTGCAGATCAGCACGCCCTTGGCCTGCTTGCCAATCAGCGCCTTGGCGCGCTCGCGCATTTCGGCGGCGGCCTTGTTGGTGAAGGTGATGGCGGCAATCTGCTCGGGCTTGAGACCCGCCTGGATCAGCCGGGCGATCTTTTGCGTGATCACCCGGGTCTTGCCCGAGCCGGCCCCGGCCAACACCAGGCAGGGGCCATGCATGTAGTTGACCGCTTCCTGTTGGGCGAGGTTGAGTCCGGAGGTGGCGGATGAAACGGCAGAGGGTGAGGACATGCAGGCGGGAAAGACGGGCGAAATCGGAGTGTTCGGAGTATTGGACGTGGCCGGAGCCGTGCGGCATCAGGCCGGAAAGCTGGCCAGAGGCAGCGGCCATCATAGCCAGTCGCCGGAACGCCGGTCGGGCCGGTGACAATAGGCTTTGTGCTAAGCATCCTCCTCGTCACCTTTCCCTTCTTTGCGCTGGTGCTGTGTGGCTATGTCGCCACCCGCCGCAACCTGCTGCCGCAGGCCGCGATTCCGGGGCTCAATGCCTTTGTGCTGTATTTCGCGCTGCCCTGCATGCTGTACCGCTTTGGCGCCGGCACGCCGATTGCGCAGCTGCTGGACGCCAGCCTGGTCGCGGTCTACCTGCTGTGCGCCCTGCTGATGGTGGCGCTTGCGGTGGTGGTCGCACGCCGGGGCCCGGGCCGCCGTCTGGGCTGGAACGACGCCTCGTTTGGCGCGCTGGTGGCCACCTTTCCCAATACCGGTTTCATGGGTGTGCCGCTGCTGGTGGCCCTGCTCGGCGCCCAGGCGGCGGGCCCGACGATTGTGACCATCGCGGTGGACATGCTGGTCACTTCCTCGCTGTGCATTGCGCTGTCGCGGCTGGATGGGGCCGACGAGCACGGCGCGGCCAGGGCCGCGCGCCTGGCGCTCAAGGGCGTGCTGGCCAATCCCTTGCCCTGGTCCATCGCCCTGGGCGCGCTGGCCTCGGCGCTGGGCTTTGCCCTGCCCAAACCGGTCATGGGCACGCTCAGCCTGCTCGCCGATGCGGCCTCGCCGGTGGCCCTGTTCACCATTGGCGCGGTGCTGGCGCGCTCACAAATGCATAGCGCCACGCGCACGCCCCTGGCGGATTACGTGCCTGTAGCGCTCATCAAGCTGGTGCTTCACCCGCTGCTGCTGGGGCTGATCGGCCTGGGCGCCATCGCGCTGGGCCTGCCGCTGGAGCGCTTTACCCTGACGGTGGTGGTGCTGGTGGCGGCCCTGCCCAGCGCCAGCAATGTGGCCATGCTGGCCGAGCGCTTTGGCGCCGACAACGGGCGCATCGCGCGCATCATCCTGCTGTCCACGGTGCTGGCGTTTTTCAGCTTCTCGGCGGCGGTGGCCTGGCTGACCTGAACGTTTATTACATCCTGGCCAGGTACGCTGCCAGGCGGTCCAGTGTCTGGTTGCCGCCTTCGATGGCGCCGTATTCCCTGACCACCCTGTCGCTCTTGGCGGCGGAGGCAGACAGGCGTGCCGGGTTGTCGATTTCCACCGCCCCCGATCGTCATACTGGTAGAGCGGGATGTTTTTCGGTCCGGACTGTCCGGGCATCCCGCTCCCCATCTGAAACGAAAAGGAGTCCGAAATGAAATTCATGGTCATGGTGAAAGCCGACAAAAACAGCGAAGCTGGCGTGATGCCCAGCGAACAACTGCTGGCCGACATGGGCAAGTTCAACGAATCGCTGGTCAAGGCCGGGGTGTTGCTCGCGGCCGAGGGCCTGCATCCCAGCTCCAAAGGCGCGCGCGTCAAATTCTCGGGCAGCAAGCGCACCGTGGTGGACGGGCCTTTTGCCGAAACCAAGGAACTGGTGGCCGGTTTCTGGATGCTGCAGGTGAAATCCAAAGAAGAAGCCATTGAGTGGATCAAGCGCTGTCCCAACCCCATGGAAGGCGAGTCCGAGATCGAGATCCGCCAGGTGTTTGAGGCCGAAGACTGTGGCGCCGGGTTCACGCCCGAGCTCCGTGAAGCCGAAGAACACATGCGCCGGCAAGTGCAAGCGCAGGCCGGCGCGCGGTCCTGAAAAAGTGCGGGCCTGCCGCCAGCCCCTGGTTTGAGGTACAAACCGGGGACGGCGGCGCGGGGCCGCCCACGGCCCACCCGATGGCCACCTTGAGGAGATCTCACGCATGCAATTCATGATCCTGCGCAAATCCGATGCCGCCACCGAGGCGGGCGAGCTGCCCAGCCAGGCACTGCTGGCCGCCATGGGCGCCTACAACGAAGAACTGATGAAGGCCGGCATGCTGCTGGGCGGCGAAGGCCTGCAGCCGAGTTCCAAGGGCGCGCGCATCCGGTTTTCCGGCGGCAAGCCCACGGTGACCGACGGCCCCTTCACCGAGTCCAAGGAACTGATCGCCGGGTTCACGCTGGTGGAGGCGGCTTCGCGGCAGGAGGTCATCGAATGGCTCAGGCGCTGGCCCCAGGAAGATGCCGACGGCAATACCTCGCTGGAAATACGCGAAGGTGGCTGCCCCGGCGGCCTGCGCGGCGTCGGCGCGCAGGCCGCACCGGCCCTGCCCGAAGGTTTCCGGCGCTTCATGATTCTGCTCAAGGCCAATGACAGGGCCGAGGCCGGCATCGTGCCCGGCAGCGACGGCTTAGGCGCCATGGCCAGGCACAACGACGATGCCGTCAAGGCCGGCGTGCTGCTGATGGGCGAAGGCCTCAAGCCTAGCGCCAGCGCCTCCCGCATGAAGTTCTCCCGCGGCAAGCCCAGCGTGATGGATGGGCCGTTTGCCGAAGCCAAGGAATTGCTGGCCGGTTTCTGGATCATCCAGGCACGCTCGCTGCAGGCGGCGGTCGACTGGGCGCTGGGCTACCCCTTTCCGTTCCGCGACACCGAGGAGGTCGAGGTGGAAATCCGGCTGCTGTATGAAGCCGCCGACTTCGGCGCGGCCTTCACGCCGGAACTGCGCGAGGCCGAGGCGCTTCAGCGGGCCCAGGTAGGAGCCGGCAAGCCGCGATAAGAGCCGATCAAAGGACGCGGCGGGGGCCGGTGAAAATATTTTTGAATTTTTTGGCAAAACGTGTCGATTTCGGGTTTTCCGTTCGTCGTACCGGTGAGCGGAAGGTTTTTGGGGTGGCAGGGCCCCGGCTGACCCGGCGCTCGTCCATTCACACTCAGAACACCAACCGAGGGGATTCCCATGTTCAAGACCGTTGCCATCGTCATTGCCGTCGTCGCCGTCGTTTTTATCGCGGCCGTGTTGGCGCTTGCCTCCGCCAAGTCCGACACCTTCCGCGTCCAGCGCCAAACCGCCATCCAGGCGCCGCCCGAAAAAATCTTCCCGCTGATCAACGACTACAGGAACTGGGGCGCCTGGTCGCCCTATGAGAAGAAGGACCCGGCGATGAAGCGCAGCTTCAGCGGGCCGGCCGCCGGCAAGGGCGCGGCCTATGGCTGGGAAAGCACAGGCGGCGGCGTCGGCATGGGCGACATGCTGATCACCGAATCCGTGCCGTCCTCCCTCATCAAGATAGACCTGAACTTCACCAAGCCCTTCGAGGCCCACAACAAGGTGGTGTTCAGCATCCAGCCGCAGGCCGGCGGCAGCACCGTGAGCTGGGAGATGCAGGGCCCCGCGCCCCTGATGTCCAGGGTCATGCAGGTTTTCTTCAACATGGACCAGATGGTGGGCAAGGACTTCGAAGACGGCCTGGTCGCCATGAAGGCCGCCGCCGAGAAATAGGCAGCAGGCGCAGCGGCGCATGGCCGCGGTGCGCATGCCGACGCTGGTGGCCAGCGGCGAGAAAAGCCCCGAGGTCCTGCGGCTGGCCGCGCGCGCCATTGCGAACGGCGTGCCGGGGGCGCAGCACCGCACGCTCAAAGGCCAGACCCACAACGTGTCGCTGCAAGTGCTGGCGCCGGTGCTGCGGGAATTTTTCAAGGCCTGAGAGCGTGAGAGTTTTTCTATTTCACTCCCTCTCCCTCTGGGAGAGGGCGGGGGTGAGGGCCGGCGAGTGGACACGACAGGGGCGCGCAGCCCCTCACCCCAACCCTCTCCCCAAAGGGGCGAGGGAGGAAATACCGTCGCTTCGAAAAACTCTCAGCCTCTGAGCCGGTGAAGGCGTGCAGTTGTCTTGAATATTTTTGAACGGGTTGTCGATTCTGCAAAGCCCGGTTCGTCATACAGTTAGAGCCATGCGCTGAACGGTTGAAACCCTGAAGCCCGGCTCCCCAACCTCAAACTCAAGGAGTGATTGACCATGCGATTCATGATGCTGATGATCCCCAAGGGCTACGAAACTGCAACGCCGGGCACCCTGCCCGACGCGGAGGCCGTCGCCGCAATGATGAAGTACAACGAGTCCCTGCAAAAGGCCGGTGTGCTGATCTCGCTGGAGGGCCTGCACCCGCCCTCCATGGGCGCCCGCGTGACCTTTCCGGGCGGCAAGCCGCGCGTCACCGACGGACCGTTCGCCGAAGCCAGGGAAGTGCTGGGCGGCTACTGGATGATCGACGTGGCTTCGCGTGCAGAAGCCATCCAGTGGGCGTCACGCTGTCCGGCGGGTGAAAATGAAATCATCGAGGTGCGCCAGGTGCAGGAAATGTCGGACTTTCCGCCTGACGTGCAGAAGGCTGCCGCCGGCTTTACCGACATGCAGGACAAGGCCGCCAAAGGACGGCAAGCGTAGCGCAGAAACGCATGGCGGCAGAGGAAACCCACCGCGCGATCGATGCCGTCTGGCGCATCGAGTCGGCCAAGCTCATCGCCAAGGTCGCGCGCATGGTGCGCGACGTCGGCCTGGCCGAGGAGATCGCGCAGGACGCATTGGTTACTGCGCTGGAGCGCTGGCCGCAGTCGGGCGTGCCGGACAATCCGGGCGCCTGGCTGATGGCCGTCGCCAAGAACAGCGCACTCGACCACCTGCGCCGGGGAAAACTCCTGGCGCGCAAGCATGAAGAGTTGGGGAACGAACTGGCACTGGCGCAGGAAATGGCGCTGGCCGACGCCGACGTCGTTGCCAGCGATGACTACGACTATGGCGATGACCTCTTGCGCCTGATCTTCACCGCCTGCCACCCGGTGCTTTCCACCGAGGCCCGCATTGCGCTGACGCTGCGCCTGCTCGGCGGCCTGACCACCGACGAAATTGCGCGTGCTTTTCTGGTGCCGGAGCCCACGATGGCGCAGCGCATCGTGCGGGCCAAACGCACCCTGACCGAGGCGCGCGTTCCCTTTGAAGTGCCCGACGCCAGCCAGCGCGAAGCGCGCCTGGCCTCGGTGCTGGAGGTGCTCTACCTGGTGTTCAACGAGGGCTACTCCGCCACCTCGGGGGGCGACTGGATGCGGCCCGCGCTCTGCGAAGAGGCGCTGCGCATGGGGCGTATCCTGGCCGAACTCGCGTCCGAAGAGCCGGAGGTTCATGGCCTCGTGGCGCTCATGGAAATCCAGGCTTCGCGGGCCAATGCGCGCACCGGCCCTTCCGGCGAGCCTATCCTGCTGCTGGACCAGAACCGGGCACGCTGGGACCACCTGCTGATACGCCGCGGCATGGCCGCCCTGGAGCGTGCGCAGGCGCTGGGCGGTGCGCTGGGCCCTTACGCGCTGCAGGCTGCGATTGCCGCCTGCCATGCGCGCGCCCGCACTGGTGCTGAAACCGACTGGCCGCGCATCGCGGCACTCTACGATGCGCTGGCCCAACTGGCGCCTTCGCCGGTGGTGGAACTCAACCGGGCGGTGGCGCTGTCCATGGCCTTTGGCCCGGCCGTGGGGCTGGAGGTGGCCGACGCGTTGCTATCGGAGCCGCTGATGAAGAACTACCACCTGCTGCCCAGTGTGCGCGCCGACTTCCTGTCCAAGTTAGGCCGCTTCGATGAAGCCCATGCGGAATTCGAGCGGGCCGCTTCGCTGACGCGCAACCTGCGGGAACGCGAACTGCTGCTGGCGCGGGCCGCCGCGTGCGTGCGGGGATCAACGCCGCCGCAGCTGCCGTGAGCCGAATCAAATCGCGATCGGGTCCACATCAATCGCCCAGCGCACCAGGCTCTTGAATTCGGCTTGCCTGCGGGTGTCAAACAGCAGCGGCTGCCAGGCCGCCAGAAAGCGCTGCAGCGCGGCGCGTGAGGGGCTTTCGACCAGCATCTGCGCGCGCTCTATGTTGGCCACGCGCTGTATCGTCATGGGCACGGCCGGGTAGGGCGTGACGGCGTCGTGGCCGGGCAGCTGGCGCAACTGTGCGGCGGCCGCGGCGGCGTTCAAAAAGCCCTGGGCGACCGACTGCTCTTTGGCCTCGGCGCGCACCAGTGCCGAATAACCGAAGGGTGACATGCCAGCAGCCTGGCGCTCGGCCAGTTCCCGGGCCGCAAACACCGGATAGTCGTGCCGCTTGAGGGCTTCAAACAGCGGGTGCGCCGGGTGAAAGGTTTGCACCCACATTTCGCTGGCCTGGCTGTGCCGGGCGTCGCGGCCGGCCCGGCCGCCGGCCTGCATGAGCAGGCTGAACAGGCGCTCGGGCGCGCGGAAGTCGCTGGAGAACAGCGCGCCGTCGGGGTTGACGGCCGCCACCAGCGTGATGTGGCGAAAGTCATGGCCCTTGGCAATCATTTGCGTGCCGACCAGCACGTCGACCTCGCCGGCATGCACGCTGGCCAGCTGCGATTCCAGCGCGCCTTTGAGGCGCGTGGTGTCGGCGTCTATGCGGGCGATGCGCACGGCCTCGCCGTCGGGCCGCCGCACGCCGGCCAGCAGCTCGGCCAGGTGCTCTTCCAGCCGTTCGGTGCCGCGGCCCACGGGGGCGATGTCGATGTTGCCGCAACTCGGGCAGGCGCGCGGCACGCGCTCGGTAAAGCCGCAGTGGTGGCAGCGCAACGTGCGGTCTATCTTGTGGAACACCCGGTAGGCGCTGCAGTGCGGGCACTCGCTCTTCCAGCCGCAGTCGTGGCAGGCCAGCACGGGCGCATAGCCGCGCCGGTTCAGGAAAATCAGCGACTGCTCGCCGCGCGCCACCCGCTGCGCAATCGCGTCCAGCAGCGGCGGGGCAATGGTGCAGTGCTTGGGCTGGTGGTTCATGTCCACGCGCCGCACTAGCGGTAGGCCCCCACGTTCGCCCACTGCGTGTGGCTCTCTGCCCCCCGGGGGGGCTAATTTTCCTTGGGGCGGCCCGGCGGAAAGCGGTAGGCCCCCACGTTCGCTCACTGCGTGTAGCTCGCTGCCCCCCGGGGGGGCTAATTTTCCTAGGGGCGGCCCGTCGGAAAATTGCGTCGCTTCTGTGTCTATCGCTGATGGAACACCGATACGCTCGCTCATGTTCAGGCGCTGGTAGCGGCCGGTGAGCGTGGCCTGCCAGCTTTCCAGCGAGGGCGTGGCCGAACCCAGCAGCACGCGGCAGTCGCCGTGCGGGTGGTCGGTGTCAGCGCTTTCCAGCTTGGCGCGATAGACCGCCAGGTCGCGCGCCGAGTAGCGTGCGCCCTCCTGCTGCTTGTAGCTGGGGTCATGTTCTTCATCCACCACCAGCAGCCGCAGATGGGGCAGGGACGCCAGCACCGCCATGCGCGTGCCCAGCACCAGCCGCGCCTGGCCCGCATGGGCGGCCAGCCAGCTTTTCAGCCGTTGTGCCGGCGTGAGCCCGCTGTGCAGGGCCACCACCCGTTCCTTGCCGAGGTGGGCAAAGCGCTCCTCAAAGCGCGCCTGCAGCTGCGGCGTGAGATTGATTTCGGGCACCATGACCAGCACCTGCGCGGCCGGGTCCTGGGCCAGCACCTTGGCCGCGGCACGCAGGTAGACCTCGGTTTTGCCGCTGCCGGTCGCGCCGAACAGCAGAGCGGGCCGGGTATCTGCATCAAATTCGGCCAAAGCCCTTTCCTGCTGGGCACTAAGCGCTATCAAATCGCTAGTGTCTTGCGCGCGGCTGGTATCCACCACGGGCCGCTTGAGGCGGCGCGTCAGCTGCACCGCATTGAGTTCGCGCAACTGCGGCGGCAGCGCCGCCAGCGCCACTTCACCCAGCGAGCGCTGGTAATAGCCGGCGGTGAAGCTGACCAGTTTTCGCCAGGTGGCGGACAGCGGGGCCAGCCCTTCCAGCACGCCGGCGACCAGGCGTATATTTTCCGCCTGCAGCGCGCCGCCGTCCGGCAACAGGTCCCACACCACACCCAGTACCTCCCGCCTGCCCAGGGGAACGCGTACCAGAGCCCCTACGGCGAGTGGAGACTCACTTCGGTAAGTCAGTGGCCCGGCGATGGCGCTGTGGGCCGGCGTGGCGACGACGACCTGGAGCCAGTAACTCATGGGGAACAATCCGACACATGTGTTTCTGGAACAACACATGCAGACAACGCGCTAAGTCCTTGATTTTTCACCGCTTTAGAGATGTCCAGATTTTCTGTGGATAACTTTGTTGATAGCTTGTCTGATAACCCGTCCAAGCCTTGTAAATCAAGGCTTTCCTTAGAATGCCCGGAAAAATGGCAAATAAAATTCCCCATATGAATCAATGACTTGCGTGCGCTATGGCTTTGATAGCGCCCTGCCGCCAGCAAGCACTGCAATGCGGCACCACAGCACGGGTTTTGTGCATAAGTCGAAACGCCAGCGCCCGATTTTGTGCTAGCCATGCCCGAAATGCCGCAGAAATCAGCGGTTTCCGGCCCTGGCGGCGGTGTGCTCAGGCCTGCGCCTTGCGCATGCTGCGAGAGTGAGCATGCACTGCGTGAACCAGGACTTCGACGCTTTCGGGCGGCGTGTGCTGGCTGATGCCGTGGCCCAGGTTGAAGATATGGGTCGGCCCGGCCTGGTTGGCATCGGTATGCGGCTGGCCAAAGCTGCTTAGCACCGCCGCGACCTCGGCCTCTATCTGCGCCGGCCTGGCAAACAGCACATTGGGGTCCAGGTTGCCCTGCAGGGCCTTGGCGTGCGGGCCGTTCTCGCCGACGCGGGCCCGCGCCTGGGCCAGATTGACGGTCCAGTCCAGGCCCAGCACCTCGCAGTCCAGCGTCTTCATGCTTTCCAGCCACTGGCCGCCGCCCTTGGTGAACACCAGGCGCGGAATCTTCACGCCCTCATGCTCGCGCTTGAGCTGGGCCAGCACCCGCGCCGTGTAGGCCAGGCTGAAGCTGTGGAAGGCCGCATCGGCCAGCACGCCGCCCCAGCTGTCGAAGATCATCACGGCCTGGGCGCCGGCGTCTATCTGCGCATTCAGGTAGCTGGCCACGGCATCCGCATTGACCGCCAGGATCTGGTGCATCAGGTCGGGGCGCTGGTACAGCATGGTCTTGACGAGACGGTAGTCGTCCGAGCCCGCGCCTTCCACCATGTAGCAGGCCAGCGTCCAGGGGCTGCCGGAAAAGCCGATCAGCGGCACGCGGCCGTTCAGCGCCTTGCGGATGGAGGTGACGGCGTCAAACACGTAGCGCAGCTTGCTCATGTCCGGCACGGCCAGTCTGGCCACGGCGGCCTCGTCGCGCACCGGCGTGGCAAAGCGCGGGCCTTCGCCCAGCGCAAACGACAGGCCCAGGCCCATGGCGTCGGGCACGGTCAGGATGTCGCTGAACAGGATGGCGGCGTCCAGCGGGTAGCGCTCCAGCGGCTGCAAGGTGACTTCGGTGGCGTAGTCGGTGTTGGTTGCCAGGCCCATGAAGCTGCCGGCCCGGGCGCGCGTGGCGCGGTACTCGGGCAGATAACGGCCGGCCTGGCGCATCAGCCAGACGGGCGTGTGGTCCGTGGCCTGACGCAGGCAGGCACGCAGAAATGTGTCGTTTTGGAGAGGTGCAAACATGGCTGGATTGTCTCAGAGCCTGTTCCCGATCTACAGGGGGTCGTGTTGGCCTGTGGGCATTGTGCTCGCCTTTCGACGCGCTTGGGCTATCCGCCGCGCCGGTTCGGATTTACCATGGCTTCTAGAGCGTTCGCCCTGACACAAAAAGGACTCTGCCATGCGCATGACTGACCAGGAGTATTTCCGCAGCTGCATCGCCAAGGAGCGCCACCTGGCGCAACTGCTGGGCTACCACCATATCGAGGAATGCTACGAAAGCGCCGGCAAGCTGTGGGACAACAACCAGGAGCTGCCGCAGTGGACGCGCGACTGGCGGGCCTGCGGGCCCCTGATGAGCGGCTACGGCATCGCGGTGAGCTATGGCCATGACCACCCGGATGGCCAGGCCCAGGGGCAGACCGCCTGGGACTTTGCGCGCATGGGCGAGACGGTGGTTCATTTCTCGGACCATCCATCGCGCGACCGCGCGGTGATGTACGGCATCGTCAAGGAGCTGATTTTTCTGCTGGAGCATGGCAAGGTCGCCAGGCCGGCGTGAGCCCCTTACGCCGGCCCGCCCTCATGGCGGCAGCGCGGCCATGAAGTTTTGCAGCGCCTCAATCGGCAGGGGCTTGCAGAACAGATGGCCCTGGTAGCACTCGCAGCCGTGGTGCGCCAAAAAGGCGCGCTGCGCCTCGGTTTCGACGCCTTCGGCCAGAACCCCCAGCCCCAGGCTTTGCGCCAGGGCGATGATGGTGCGCGCAATCGCGGCGTCATTCGGGTCGCGCAGTATGTCATGCACAAAGGACTTGTCGATTTTCAGCTGGTCCAGCGGCAGGCGTTTGAGGCATGAGAGCGAGGAGTAGCCCATGCCGAAATCGTCGAGTGACAGGGTCACGCCCAGGTCCTTGAGCCTGGCGAGCTTGCGGATGCTGATGTCCATGTCGTCCGCGAACAGACTTTCGGTCAGTTCCAGTTTGAGCTTGTGGGGGCTGACCTTCGCAGCGTTCAGGGTGGCCATGACCCGATCGACGAATTCCGGCTGGCGGAACTGCCGCACGCTCACGTTGATCGCCATGCTGAGTCCGGCCGTGCTGGGCTGATGGGCCCAGGCCGCCAGCTGCTGGCAGGCCGTTTCGAGTGCCCACTGGCCCAGCGGAAGAATCAGCCCGCCTTCTTCGGCCGCGGCGATGAATTCTGCGGGGCGCACCAGCCCGCGGCGGGCGTGCTGCCAGCGCAGCAGCGCCTCCACGCCCGTCATGCGGCCATCGCGCCCGACCTGCGGCTGGTAGTGCAGCAGAAACTGGCCTTCGCGCAAGCCCTGGCGCAGGTCAGACTGCAGGGCCGCGCTGGCCGAGACCGCCGCCTGCATGGCCGGGTCGTAAAAACACAGGGTATTGCGCCCGGCCATTTTGGCCTGGTACATGGCCAGATCAGCCTGCTTCAGCAGGTCGGCGATGTTGTGGACTGGCTTCTGGTTGAAGGCCGTCACGCCAATGCTGCAGCTGCTGTAATGCTGGTCGCCCGCCAGGTGGTAGGACTCGCTCAGCGCGGCAAGAATCTGCTGGCCCACCGCTTCGGCCCGGTCCGCCGCCTGCCCGGGGTCATGGCCCAAGTCCTTCAGCATGACCACGAACTCGTCCCCGCCCAGGCGGGCGACCGTGTCGGTCTGGCGCACGCAGCCCATCAGGCGCGTCGCGACCTGCTGCAGCAGCAAGTCGCCCTTGTGGTGGCCCTGGGTGTCGTTGAGTGTCTTGAAGTTGTCCATGTCTATGAACATCAGCGCGCCTTCCTGCTGGTGCGGATCGCTCAAGGCCTGTTGCAGGCGCTCCATCAGCAGCTGGCGATTCGGCAAATGGGTGAGCGGGTCGTAGAAAGCCAGGTGCTTGATTTCGCTTTCCGCCACCTTGCGCCGGGTGATGTTGCGCCCCACCGCGACCCAATGGGTAAAAAAAGGGCCGGCCTCATTGGCCACGGGCACCATATCCACCTCCATCCAGAAATGCCGGCCGTTTTTTTTGTAGGTGATGAGTTCGGCCTGTACCGGTTTTCCCTGCTGGAGCGCCTCCTGTATGCGCTCCAGCTCGCTGCGCTGGGTCAGCGCGCCGCACAGCAAATGGCGCGGTGAGCGGCCCAGTGCCTCCTGGTGGCTGTAGCCCGTGTGTTGCTCGAAGGCCTTGTTGACAAAAATAATGCGCAGGCCGGGCTTGCCCGACGGCCGGATTTGCGCAATGAGCACGATGTCGTTCAGCCGCGAGATGCTGGTCTCCAGCAGCATGAGTTGCTCGCGGGCCTTGCGGCGCTCGCTGACATCGCGAAAGTAGATGGCCAGCCCATCGGCAAAGGGATAGGCCCGCACTTCCAGCCAGCGGTCCGGCGGGGCATGGAGCGCGTCAAACTCCACGGCGTGCCGGCTCGCGGCGGCTGCCCGCAGCTGCTCTGAAAAGGCGGCATTGAGGGCGCCGGGAAACGCCTGCCAGAAGCTGGCCCCCAGCAGCGCGCCGCCGGGTTGGTGCAGCAGCAGGCCGGCCTCCCGGTTGAGGTAGGTGAAACGCCAGTGGGGGTCCAGCGTGAAAAATCCCTCCGTGATGCTTTCCAGCGCGGTGCCCAGGCGCGCGGCCAGGTTTTGCGCATCTTCCCGGCTCTGCTGCATGGCCGTGCGCATCTGGTCGCGCTCTGACGCGATGGCATGGCCTTCCTCGCGCTGCTGCCGCTGCAGATCGAGCTGCCCGGCCAGCAGGGTGGCGAGCGTTTCCAGGTCTTCCTGCTGTGCGCGGCTCAGGCTGTGCCGCAGCCTGGCCGCGACCGCCAGGACGCCCAGCCATTCGCCATTTTTGCGGCGCAGCGGCAGGCCGCGGTAAAAGACGATGCCGGGCGCGCAGGCGGCGGGCAGCTGCTGCGGCGTCTGCTGGGCGGCGGCGCACAGCGTCATCAAGCCCAGGCGTTCATGCTCGGCGAAACCGGTGCCGGCAGCCAGAATGAGCTGCCCGTTCTCGGACAGCGCCACCAGGGCAATCGGGACGCCGCAGGTCCGGGCCGCGAGCCGCGCGATTCGGTCGGCATCCAGAAACAGCGGCCGGCTTGAATCTTCGCCCGCAGGCGAGGAATTCTTGCAGTCGGGGACGGAAGGCAGGGGAGACATCAGAGCAGGCATGGCACGACAGTGCATTGGGTGGCAGCTGCCAATGCTGCGACTTCAAGCGCTCTTTTTTGCCGGATTTTGCAAGCGTTCAGTGCAAAGCGTTGCAAAACGTTGCCTTGTTTACCGGCATGAGGTCCTGTCCTACGGCACCGTTCGTCGTTGGGCCACCCATGCCGTGCGCATCACCCCTGATGATGCCGTCGTGACCACGCCATACAGCCATTTACGGGAAGAGGACGATGAATAACGAGCTCGACAAACTGCAGCACTGCCCTGATCTGGCGAGCTTGCGCTTCACCCTGCACCGTGTGTGCTCCCGCTTCGGCTCCGTGGCCCAACTCAAGATACTGCCCGCCAGCTGTGCGGGCAAGCAGCAGGCCCTGTGTTTTTTCCGCATGGCGTCGGCTGAAGAAGAGCAGCAACTGATGTCTGGCCTGGGCGTTCGCCGCTTCGGCGGGGAGCTGGTCGTGGTGGTCGATATGAAACCATCCGGGCCCGCCATGGCCGACCTGTTCGGCTCGGCCGCCTGAGCGTGGCGCCGGGTTTCGGTGCGCGGCCTATGCCGCCAGGGCCGCGTCGGCGTCGGGATGCTTGAGCAGCAGGCGTTCCAGCGCATTCAGCGTTTCAAATGATTCGGCAAAGTCGGCGAACAGCGTCGCGTTGTCGGGGGCGGCCGCCTGGCCCCGCCAGTCAGTCCTGAAGCGCTCGAAGATTTCGCCAAAGCTTCTGCGGCCGTCGATCAGGCGCAGGATCTGGGGCGCATATCTGCCCGGGTTCACCATGACAGACACCCCGGAATGCTGGTGCCTGAGCATGAAAGGCTGGCCGCGGTTGCTGGCAAATACCTGAGCGGCGATCTCGCCGCTCAGGGGCTCGTGGTAGAAAAAAGGCACGTACTCGGCCTCGCCATAAGGGGCCGTGCAGCCGGCGTCGCGCGTGACATACAGCGAGTGCGTGATGATGTTGCCGATCATGAGTTCGGCCATTTCATACTGCCGCCGCAGCGGCATTTTCCGCAGCGCTGCCGTCATGGCGGGCGGCTTGCTGCCCAGCACCATGTGGGGCAGATAGGGCGAGCGGCCGCGCTGCACATCGCTGAACGCCAGGTGCATGCCGTGGCCTTGCGCCTGCCCGTCCCCCAGCCAGTCAAACAGTTCGCCGACCGTGTAGGAGCGGTCCTGCGAATGCAGCAGCAAATCGTAAATGCCGGCGTCGCCCATCTTGTGGTCGTGGTGCAGGTCTTCGCTGCGCAGAAACCAGTTGCTGGCCGGCAGGCTGGCCAGCAACTCGCGCGTGTTGGCAATCTTGCGGCTGTCATCGGCCTCGGGGCCGTTCACCAGACGCATCAAGGCCTGCATCTGGTAGACCCCGGTACGGCCGGCCGTGGCGTAGACCATCAGCCCGACGGCGCCGTCGGCCTTGAGCACGCTGCGCAAGGCCTTGAAGCCCGCATCGGGATCGGCCAGGTGGTGCAGCACGCCGCTGCAGTTGATGTAGTCGAACTGACCCAGCCGCGGCGCCAGCGCGGGCAGGTTCAGCAGCGAGTCGTGCAGCCAGCGGATGTTGCCCAGCCCGCGGATCTCGGCGCGCCTTTTGGCAATGGCAATGCTGGCCTCGCTCATGTCCAGGTGGACGATTTCGGCATCGGTGTGGCGCAGCTGCTCGGCCAGAAAAATTGTGGCGTCACCGGTGCCGCCGCCGGCCACCAGCGCCCTGAAGCCGTTTTGAAACGACTGCTTTCCGGCAAAGCAATAGTGGTTGATCATGGGCAGGTCTTCCAGCCATGTCAGCGCCAGGCGCTTGCGGTCGTCTTCCGGGTTGCAGGGCGGGTAGGGCAGGGCTTCGTACTGGCTTCGGACCTGGGGCAGGTAGTTGTCGTGCATGGGCGTCTCGAAAAAAGCTGAAAGGGGCCGGGCAGGCCGGACGGTCTGTTGGGCAGAGTATCCCCGCAACGAAGGCGGCGGGAATAAGGCCCGGCCTTTAAAGGAATGGCCGGCGCGGCGGCACAGTTGCCTACAGCAGGCCGCTGGACAGCAGCACCCGGTGGTCAACCTTGATGCAGTGGTCCTGTACGACCCGCAGGCCGGCGGCCTTGGCCTTGGCGGCTGCGGCCGGATGGGCAATGCCCAGCTGCATCCAGACCGCCTTGGCACCTATGGCGATGGCCTCATCGACGATGGGCGGTATGTCTTCGCTGTGGCGAAAGCAGTTCACCAGCTCGATCGATGCATGCCTGGCGGCGTCGGTCAGCGTCGCATAGGCCTTTTCGCCCAGCACCTCGGTGGCATTCGGGTTGACGGGAATGATGCGATAGCCCTGGGCCTGCAGATAACGCGCCACATCAAAACTGGCGCGGTGCGGTTTGGGCGACAGGCCGACCACGGCGATGGTGCGGCAGCCGCGCAGAATCTCCTGAATACGTTCGGATTCGGTCATGGCCCTCAGTTTAGTGCTTGTGGCCCCGGCTCGCCGGCATGGTCGGCGCGAAAGCGCAGGGTGACGACAAAGTGCTGGTCGCCGTTCCGGCCAAAGCGCATGTCGCCGCGGTGGGCGCGCATGACTTCCTCGACGATGGACAAACCCAGGCTGGCGCCGAGGCGGTTGCCGCCGCGCGCCGAAAACGGCTTGCGGATGCGCTCCCAGTCGGCCTCGGGGATGCCGGGGCCATCGTCTTCGACCCGCAGCTCCCAGGCCGCGTCGCTGCGGCTGATGTTGATGTGCAGCAGGGTCCTGGCGCCGTACTTCAGCGCGTTGTCGAGCACGTTCTTGAGGGCCTCGCGCAGGCTGACGGGATCGCCCTGGATCAGGCAGGGCTGCGCAGGCGCCTGCAGCGCCAGGTCGAGCTTGCGCTGCGCATGCTGCGAGAGCATGTCGGCCATTTCCTCGCGGGCCAGGCCGGCCAGGTCCATGGTTTCCAGCGGGGCCGAATCGGCCCGGTGCTGCACCATCGCGTGGTTGATCAGCTGGTTGACCAGTTCGCCCAGGTGGTGCGTCAGCTCGCGCAGCCGCGCCTGGTGCAGCGCCCGGCCCGCGTCATCGTGCTGCATGGACAGCAGTTCCATTTGCGACAGCAGCGCCGCCACGGGCGTGCGCAGCTGGTGCGCCGCGTCGCCAATCACCCGCCGCATGAGCGCGCGGTGCACGCCCAGGCGGCGCATGAATTCGTTGATGGAGGCCACCAGCGTGTGAATTTCGGCCGGCACCTCCTGCGTCAGCGGCGACAAATCGTTCAGGTCGCGGTGCTGGATGGCGGCACTGATCTGTTTCAGCGGTGCCAGCGCCTGGTGCAGCGTGAACAGCGCGGCGATCACCGTCAGCAGCCCCATCACGAGGATGACCAGCGAGGCGTTGCTGCCCAGGCTCTTGGCAAACGATTCGCGCGCATTGTTGGTCTGGGCCAGCATCACCACCGCCCAGGGGTTTCCCGCCACCGGCATGCGCCGGCCGACAAAGGCAATGCTGACCGGCAGGTCAAGGTAGCGGCCCTGAATCACCACAGGCCCCTCGGCCAGCCTTTCCCACGGGATGGCCGGGCGGAACTCGGGGTCGCCGGCGACCACGCGGCCTGCGGGGTCGAGCACGGCATAAAACACCTGGTCGTTGGCGGTCAGCATGGAAAAAGCCGAAACAGGCGTATCCACATTGACCGTGCCGTTCTGGTACCAGGTGTTTTCGGCGATCAGCAGCGCACTGCCCGTGAGGATGCGGTCGTAGGCGTCGCTGGCCGCGAGCCGGGTCGACAGCACGATGGCCACCAGCAATACCAGCCCGCTGATGGACAGGACCAGCCCCACCCTGAGCGCCAGCCGGGTGTAGAGCGAACGCCCCGCGGCCCTCACGGCAGCACGACCTGGTAGCCCAGCCCGCGCAGGGTGCGGATCTCGAAATGCGCCCCCGACAGCTTCTTGCGCAGGCGGGCGATGTACTGCTCCACCGTGTTCGCATTCGGGTTGTCGTCCAGGGTGAACAGCTTGTCGATCAGCTCTTCCTTGCCAAAAATGCGCCCGGGGCGGGAGATGATGATCTCCAGCAGCGTCACCTCGCGGCGCGTCAGCTCCAGCGGCTCATCATCGACGCGCACGGTGCGGCTCTTGCGGTCCAGCGTCAGGTTGGCGCAGCTCAGCAGATTGGTCGAATCGCCCCCGACCCGGCGCAGCAGCACGCGGATGCGCGCCTCCAGTTCGCGAAAGTCAAAGGGCTTGATCAGGTAGTCGTCGGCGCCCAGGTCCAGCGCCTTCACTCGCTCCTCGATTTCGGCGCAGGCCGTCAGCATCAGCACCTGGGTGCGCAGCGGCACGCTGCGCACGCGCTGCAGCAGGGCGTAGCCATCCAGCCCCGGCAGCATGACGTCCAGGATGAGGAGGTCGTAATGGTCCGCAACCACCATCGCGGCGGCCCTGGTGCCGTCGGCTTCCCAGTCCACCGTGTGGCCCAGCCGCGCCAGGTGCGCGCTGATGGCCTGCGCCACATCTACCGAGTCTTCGACCAACAGCACGCGCATGGGGGAGGCCTTTGGGGGTTCAGTTTCATTACAGGTTCGCCAGCTAGCATTGCCGCGCAGACCAAAAGCAGAATTTTAGGAGACATGCATGAGCCATGATGATCGCGCCGGCCAGGGCGCAGGTGCCGCCTTGAGCGCGCCCGCCCCCTTGCTGGAAATTGACAACGTCACCCTGCAGTACAAGACCAGCGAGCATCTGGTCACGGCGACCAAGCAGGTCAGCTTCAAGGTCTATCCCTCGGACCGCTACATTTTGCTCGGCCCCTCGGGCTGCGGCAAGTCCACGCTGCTCAAGGCCATAGGCGGCTACATGGCGCCGGTGCACGGGGCCATACGCCTCAAGGGCCAGACCATCACGCAGCCGGGCCCGGACCGCATGATGGTGTTCCAGGAGTTCGACCAGCTGCTGCCCTGGAAAACCGTGCGCCAGAACGTCGAGTTCGCGCTGCATGCCAGTGGCCGCCTCAAAGGCCGGGAAGCCGCCGAGCGCGCCGCCTACTACATTGAAAAGGTCGGGCTGATCAAGTTCATCGACAGCTACCCGCACACCCTCTCCGGCGGCATGAAGCAGCGCGTCTCGATCGCGCGCGGCATGGCCATGGAGCCCGATGTGCTGCTGATGGACGAGCCCTTTGCCGCGCTCGACGCGCTGACGCGCCGCAAGATGCAGGATGAGCTCCTGCGCCTGTGGGACGACACGCGTTTTACCGTGCTGTTCGTCACGCACTCCATCGAGGAAGCGATACGCATAGGCAACCGCATCCTGCTGCTGTCGCCCCATCCGGGCCAGGTCAAGGCTGAGCTCAACAGCGTTCCGGTCCACGAGATGGGCACGGCGAGCCAGGCCCAATTGGAAACCCGCATCAACGACATGCTGTTCGCGCACTGAGGCTTGACATGACCACATCCAACACCGTGACAACGCCCATCGAGCCCTACGCACGCCCCGAATTCGTGCTCGACACCCAGCGCCCCGAGACCACCGAAGTTTTGCGTCCGCTGTCGCTGTTCGAATCCCTGTACCGCCTGGGCTGGCTGCGCAAGACGGTCATCCTGGTCGTGCTTGCCGTCATCTGGGAAATCTACGGCCGCTGGCTCAACAACCCGCTGCTATTCCCCAGCTTTTCGGACACCGTGCACGCCTTCGGCTCGGGCATTTACAGCGGCGTGCTGCTGGAGCGCGCCGCCGTGTCGCTGCAGACCCTTTTGATCGGCTACGGCCTGGGCATTGCGCTGGCCGCGCTGCTGACCACGGTGGCGATCAGCTCGCGCATAGGCACGGACCTGCTGGAGACGTTGACCTCCATGTTCAATCCGCTGCCGGCCATTGCGCTGCTGCCGCTGGCCCTGATCTGGTTTGGCCTGGGCACCGGCAGCATCATCTTTGTGCTGGTGCACTCGGTGCTGTGGGCCGTGGCGCTGAACACGCACGGCGGCTTTCGCTCGGTCTCCACCACCCTGCGCATGGTCGGCCAGAATTACGGCCTGAAAGGCTTCTCGCTGGTCGGCGCCATCCTGATCCCCGCGGCCTTCCCCAGCATACTGACCGGCCTGAAAGTCGGCTGGGCCTTTGCCTGGCGCACCCTGATTGCCGCGGAACTGGTGTTTGGCGTGTCCTCGGGCGCCGGCGGTCTAGGCTGGTACATCTTTGAGAACCGCAACCAGCTGGAGACGGCCAACGTTTTTGCCGGCCTGTTCTTCGTGATCCTGATTGGCCTGTTCGTCGAGAACTTTATTTTCGCGACGATTGAAAAACGCACCATTCACCGCTGGGGCATGCAGCACTGAGCCTGGCCATGCCCGCCCCCTTTTGATAACGTAAAACAGGAGACTTGAGAATGAAACGACGTGTATTTACCACCGCAGTCGCCGCCGGGGCGCTGGCCCTGTCCGGCTTCGCGAGCGGCGCCCATGCGGAAGCATCGGCCATCCGCGTTTCGCACGGCTACGGCATTCTTTACCTGCCGCTGATGGTCATGCGCGACCAGCAGCTGATTGAAAAGCAGGCGAAGAAAATGGGCCTGGGCGAGGTCAAGACCACCTGGCTCACGCTCGATGGCGGCAATGTCATCAACGACGCGATGCTGGCCGGCAATCTGGACGTCGCCGGCACCGGCGCCCCCGGGTTCGTGACCTTGTGGTCCAAGGCGCAGGGCATACCGCGCTCGGAAGTCATAGGCCTGGGCGCGCTGAGCACCTCGTCGCTCTGGCTCAACACCAACAACCCCAACGTCAAGTCGCTCAAGGACTTCACGCCCAAGGACAAGATTGCCATTCCCGGCATCAAGACCTCGCTGTCAGCGGTGGTGCTGCAAATGGCCGCGGCCAAGGCCTTCGGCCCCGAGAACTATGCCAAGCTCGATCCGCTGACGGTCAGCCTGAGCCACCCCGATGCGGTCGGCGCGCTGCTGGGCGGCAAAACCGAGATCACGGCGCACTTCACCTCGCCGCCGTTTTCCTACCAGGAAGCCAAGGACCCCAAGATCACGCGCGTGCTGAACTCCTCGGAACTGCTGGGCAACATCACCCTCGACGTGGTGTTCGCGCCCAAGCATTTCACCGAGAGCAACCCCAAGCTGACGCAGGCCTTCATGGCCGCGCAGGAAGAGGCCAACGCCTACATCGCCGCCAACCGCAAGGGCGCGGCCGAGGCGTTTTTGCGCATTTCGAAAATCAAGATGACGCTGCCGGAAGTGGAGCAGATGCTGGCCGACAAGGACACCCAGTTCAGCACCACGCCCGATGGCCTGATGGAGTATGTGTCCTTCATGGACAAGGCCAAGACCATCAAGACACGGCCGGCCAAATGGTCGGACATGTTTGTGCCGGCCTTCCAGACCCGCAAGGGCAGCTGAGCCCGGCCCGCGACGCGCCGGCAGGGCCGGCCGTGACACGCGCTTGATGCCGCCGGGTCGCGGGTCAATCCCCCGGCTGCAAAAGCGCCCCTGTCCCGGGGGCGCTTTTGCGCTTTCAGGGCCCGTATTTGATCGCGCCGCCGCCGGCTCCGCCCGCCAGGCGTCAAAGTCTGGCGATGGCCGAACGAACTTCTTCCACGCTCAGCACTTCCGACAGCACCTGCGGGGCGCTGCCGGCCTTGTACATCACGTAGACCGGCACGCCGCTGCGGCCCAGCCGGCCAATGGCGGTGCTGATGGCCGGGTCGCGCCGCGTCCAGTCGGCGCGCAGCAGGGCGACGTTTTTGGCCTCCATATCGGCCAGCACCGCGGCGTTGGTCAGTGTGGTTTTCTTGTTGTACTGGCAGGTCACGCACCAGGCGGCGGTGAAATCGACAAACACGGGCTGGCCCCGGGCGGTGAGCTGCTCGACCCGGCCCGGCTCCCAGGCCTGCCAGCGCCCGGAGGCGGCGGCGAGCGGTGTCGCACCCAGGGGTTTTATGATATTTGGGCCGATAGCCCAGATGGCAAGGGCGCAGAGCGCTATTGAAATAGTAGCGATTACGGTGCGGGCCGGGCCGCGCAGGGTAAAGGCCCAGAGCGTCAGCGCCAGCAGCACCAGCAGCGCCAGCAGCGCGCCCGCACCGTCGATGCCGCTTTGCTGGCCCAGCACCCAGACCAGCCAGGCCACGGTGGCAAACATCGGGAAGGCCATCAGGCGGCGGAAGGTTTCCATCCAGGCGCCGGGGCGCGGCAGCAGGCGCGCCACCGCCGGCACCAGGCCGGCTGCCAGATAGGGTAGCGCCATGCCCAGGCCGATCGCGGCGAACACCGCCAGCGCCTGCGCGGCCGGCAGGCCCACGGCCAGGCCTAGCGAGGCGCCCATGAAGGGCGCGGTGCAGGGTGAGGCAATCGCCACCGCCAGCACGCCCGACAAAAACGAATTGACCACCGGGTGCCGGGCTTCCAGCGCCGCCACGCCCGAGGGCAGGAACTGCCCGAATTCGAACAGCCCGGCCAGGTTCAGGCCTATCACGGTGAAGAGCACCGCCAGCGCCGCCACGACGGCGGGCGACTGCAGCTGGAAGCCCCAGCCGAGCTGCTCGCCGGCCGCGCGCAGGCCCAGCATCAGCGCGCCCAGCGCCAGGAACGACAGCAGCACGCCTGCGGTGTAGGCCAGGCCGCTGATCCTGTGGGCCCGCCGGTCGTTGGCGTGGCGCGTGAAGCCGACCACCTTGATGGCCAGCACCGGGAACACGCAGGGCATCAGGTTCAGGATCAGCCCGCCCAGCAGCGCCCCCAGCAAGGCCGGCAGCAGGCCGAGGGCCGGGCCGGCGGCGTTGGCCTGCAGCGCGGCGGTCAGCGCCGCAGGGACCGCGGCCCGCGTGGCGCCCTGGGGCCATTCGCCGCTGACGGGCGCGTCGATACGGTAAGCGCGCTCATTCAGGCTCACCACCAGCGGCATGCGGGCCGGGCTTTCGGTCCGCTCGCTGGACAGCGGCACTTGCGCGGTCCACAGCCAGCCTTGACCGGTTTGCTGCCAGGCCTGCTGCCAGGCGCCGGCGGGCTGGGTCACGCCCGCGGTTTCCGGAAACAGCGCCAGGGTCTGGCCTTGCAGGGCGGGCGGCAGTCCGTCCAGCGAGACCTTGAGGGTCTGGCCGCTGACCTCGATCTGGCTGCGGCCGGTCGGCAATGGTCGGGGGGTGGCGTCGAAAGTGGCCTGGAATGCCTTGCCGTTGAGGGCCGTGGAGCTTTTGACCGGCAGGCTTAGCGAAAACTCGCCTTCCTGCGGAATGCACTCCTGGCGGCAGACCAGCCAGCTGGCCTTGAGCTTGATGTCGGCTTGCGAGGCCTGGAAGCCGGGCGCCACCGTGAGCGGCACCGGCAACAGCACGGTGCCTTCATAGCCATAGTTGGCCAGCGTGCCCACCGGGATTTTTTTGGGCGTGGGCCAGGCAATTTCGCCGGCCGTGATGCCGGCGGGCAGTTGCCAGTCCAGCTGCGTCGGCAGCCCGGAATCACCGGAATTCTTCCAGTAGGTGTGCCATTCGGGCCGGTGCGTGAGCTGCAGGCCCAGCCAGACCGGCTTGCCGGCTTCCACGCCCTCGGGCGCCCAGGCCAGCAGTTCGGCGCGCACCTGCTCGGTGCTGACAACCGCGCCCCTGGTGCCGATTGGAAAGGGGTTTTGAGCACCGGCCAGTGTGGATATTGCGCTGGCAGCTATAAAAACCGTAGCTAAAAGAAGGCGGGAAATAGTCATTGCAAGGTGGGAGCCTGGGTGGCGGGATAAGTTCCGGCTGGGCCGCGCCTGGGCATCGCGGTCAAGGTGCAAAGCCCAGCACCACCCGGCGGGTGGAGGCACTCTTTTTTTCGATTTTGGTGACCACGACCGCACCGATCTCGGCGGTATTGGCCACATGCGTGCCGCCGCAGGGCTGGAAATCGATGGTTTGCGTGGCGCCAATGCGAATGGTGCGGATGCGCCCGGTGCCCCGGGGCGGCTGGACGCTCATGCTTTTGACCAGCGCCGGGTTGGCGTCGAGTTCTGCATCGGTGATGGCGCCCACCGTGACCGGATGGGCGGCGGCCACCAGGCGGGCAATGCCCTCGGTCAGCGCTTCCTTGTCCAGCGCATCGGTCATGTTGAAGTCGAGCCGGGCATAGTCGGGCGTGATGGAGCAGCCGTTGACCAGCTGCGGCACCAGGTGGCACAGCAGGTGGGTGGCGGTGTGAAAGCGCATCAGCCGGTGCCGGCGCGCCCAGTTGATGCGGGCCGTGACGGTATCCCCGGGCTTCAAGCCGGCGCGCAGGCGTTGCTCCGGGACGGAGGCGTCCCCGGGTCCGTCCAGCGCCGGAAGGTGGCAGATGTCATCGGTGAACTGCCCCCCGTCGTCCTTGCCTTTGCGGGTGTCGGCAATGGCAATCTGCGCGCCGTCGGCCAGGATGAACCATCCTGCGTCACCCGCTTGGCCGCCGCCCAAGGGGTAAAACACCGTGCGGTCCAGCACAATGCCCTGCGCCGTGATGGCGGCCACGATGGCGGTGCATTCGGCAAGGTAAGCGTCTTCGCGAAACAGGTCTTGGGTCATGGTTTGATAATACCGGCATGAACCGCCCCGCGCTCAACCCGGCACCCAGCCCCGTGCCTTCCCGGCCGCGCCTCGCCAGCCCCATCGTATTGGCGACCTTGAACGCCAAATACATCCACGCCTCGCTGGGCCTGCGTTACCTGCTGGCCAATATGGATGCGCATGGCGGCGCGGGCCTGCGCGAGCAGACGCAGCTGCGTGAATTCGTCATCCAGCAGCGCCCCACGCAGATCGTCGAAGAGCTGCTGGCGCTGCAGCCCGAGGTGATAGGCCTGGGCATCTACATCTGGAATGTGGTGGAGACCACCCAGGTGGTGCGCCTGCTCAAAACTTTGCGGCCCGACATCAAGGTGGTGCTGGGCGGGCCCGAGGTCAGTTTTGAGACCGGCGAGCAGGAGATCTGCCGGCTGGCCGATCATGTGATCACCGGCTGGGGCGATGTGAGCTTTCCCAAGCTCTGCCGCGCGCTGCTCGATGGCCCCAAGCCGCTCATGAAGGTGATCGCCGGCGAGCAGCCCGCGCTGGCCGAACTGGCCTTGCCCTACCACGAGTACACCGATCAAGACCTGGCCAAACGCCTGCTGTATGTGGAAGCCTCGCGCGGCTGCCCGTTCAAGTGCGAGTTCTGCCTGAGCTCGCTCGACAAGACCGCCTGGGCCTTTGAGCTGGATCTGTTCATGGCCGAGATGGACGCGCTCTACCAGCGCGGCGCGCGCAACTTCAAGTTTGTCGATCGCACCTTCAATTTGAAGGTGGGCCACTCGGTACGCATCCTGCAGTTTTTCCTGGACCGGATGGCGCCTGACTTGTTCGTTCATTTTGAAGTCGTGCCCGACAGCCTGCCGGACCGCCTGAAAGCGCTGATAGCCCAGTTCCCGGCCGGCTCGCTGCAGTTTGAAGTCGGCATCCAGAGCTTCAACCCCGAAGTGCAGCAGCGCATCTCGCGCAAGCAGGACAACCTCAAGACCGCCGACAACCTGCGCTGGCTGGTCACTGAAAGCCAGGCCCATGTGCATGCCGACCTGATTTTTGGCCTGCCCGGTGAAACCCTGGAAAGTTTTGCCCAGGGTTTTGACAGGCTTCATGAACTGGCGCCGCACGAAATCCAGTTCGGCATTTTGAAGCGCCTGCGCGGCACGCCCATCACCCGGCACACCGCCGACTACGCGATGGCCTACGACCCGCAAACGCCCTACACGATTTTGCAGAACTCGACGATTGACTTTGCCACCATGCAGCGCATCAACCGCTTTGCGCGCTACTGGGAGATGGTGGCGAATTCGGGGCGCTTTGCGTTGGGACTGAAGCTGCTTTTGGGGCCGGGTTCGGCCTTCAACCATTTCCTGGCCTTCAGCGACTGGCTGTGGCAGACCACGGGCAAGACGCATGAGTTTGCGCTGGAGAAGCTGGTGGATTTGTTGTTTGAGCATCTGACGGCCGTGCGTGGACTGGCTGAGCACGAGGTGCATGCTGCGTTGCTGGCGGATTACCGGGCCAGTGGAGCGCGGGGGCGGCCTCAATGCCTGGCTGAACTGCTGAGTGCCGAGCGGCTTGCCGTGCCCGTCGCGTCCGGCAAGCTGAGGGCTGAGCGGCAAAGCCGGCATGTCAATCAGCTGGCGCATCGCGAGGAGATTCAGAAGGCTGCGGCGGCTGCTTGAGCCTTTTGACGCCTTGTGTGAGGTCATCGCCGCGCCCTTCACTACCAAGCCGGGGGTAGCCCGGCAGCTAGTCACTTTCTTTTGCTTCGC
>NZ_BCYO01000032.1 GCF_001598235.1 Polaromonas jejuensis NBRC 106434
AACGTCCTTCTCTGCGGCGGAAGGCGCTTTCACGCCGATGCTGACCGGCCGTAGCTCGCTGCGCGACGCCATCACGGCCGCGTACCGCCGTCCCGAACCCGAAGCCGTGGCCGACCTGCTGCGCCAGGCCGCCATGCCCGAGACCGAGAGCGCCCAGGTCCATGCGCTCGCGCGGCGCATCGCCCAGACCTTGCGCGAGCGCAAGGCCACCGGTGGACGCACGGGCCTCGTGCAGGGGCTGCTGCAGGAGTTTGCCCTGTCCTCGCAGGAAGGCGTGGCGTTGATGTGTCTGGCCGAGGCACTGCTGCGAATTCCGGATGCAGCCACGCGCGATGCACTGATCCGCGACAAGGTCAGCGCGGGCAACTGGCGCTCGCACCTGGGGCAAAGCCCCTCGCTTTTCGTCAATGCGGCGGCCTGGGGCCTGCTGCTGACCGGCAAGCTGGTTTCCACGCACAGCGAAGCGGGCCTGTCGTCGTCCCTCGGTCGGCTAATCGGCAAAGGGGGCGAGCCGCTGATCCGCAAGGGCGTGGACATGGCGATGCGCATGATGGGCGAGCAGTTCGTCACCGGCGAGACTATTGGCGAGGCGCTGGCCAATGCGCGCAAGCACGAAGCACAAGGCTTCCGCTACAGCTACGACATGCTCGGAGAGGCTGCCCTGACGGCCGAGGACGCCCGGCGCTACCTGGCTTCCTATGAACGGGCGATCCACGAAATCGGGAAGGCATCCAACGGACGCGGAATCTACGAGGGCCCAGGCATCTCCATCAAACTGTCGGCCTTGCATCCGCGCTATAGCCGCGCGCAGTACGCGCGCGTGATGGACGAGCTCTACCCCGTCGTGCTGCGCCTGACGGAGCTCGCCAAGCGCTATGACATTGGGCTGAATATCGATGCCGAGGAAGCGGATCGTCTAGAACTCTCGCTGGACCTGCTGGAGCGCCTGTGCCACGAGCCGTCCCTGGCAGGCTGGAACGGCATCGGCTTCGTGATCCAGGCCTACCAGAAGCGCTGCCCCTTCGTGATCGACCATGTCGTCGATCTGGCTCGCCGCAGCGGGCACCGCCTGATGATCCGCCTGGTCAAGGGAGCATATTGGGACAGCGAAATCAAGCGTGCCCAGCTCGACGGGCTGGACGACTACCCCGTCTACACCCGAAAGCCCCACACGGACCTCTCGTACATTGCCTGTGCGCGCAAGCTGCTGGCGGCGCCCGAGGCGGTCTTCCCGCAGTTCGCCACGCACAACGCCCACACGCTCGCGGCCATCTACCGGCTCGCCGGCCAGAACTACTACGCGGGCCAGTACGAGTTCCAGTGCCTGCACGGCATGGGCGAATCGCTCTATGAACAGGTCGTCGGGCCGCTGGCCGGGGGCAAGCTGGGCCGCCCCTGCCGCATTTACGCCCCGGTGGGCACGCACGAGACGCTGCTGGCCTATCTGGTGCGGCGCCTGCTGGAGAACGGTGCCAACACCTCGTTCGTGAACCGCATCGCCGACGGCAGCATCCCCATTGATGCGCTGGTGCAGGACCCTGCGGAGGCCATCGCCCAAGCCGCCGCGCGCGACGGCGTCGTGGGACTACCTCACCCGGCCATCCCATTGCCCAGCGCGCTCTATGGCGAGAAACGCGCCAACTCCCGCGGCCTGGACTTGGCCAACGAGGCCCAACTGGCCGCGCTGTCCCGCGTGCTCGGGGAAGGCGCACACGCCGTCTGGACGGCCGAGCCCCTACTCGCCGACGGTGTGGCGCCGCAGGGAGAGCCCTCCACCGCTCAGCCGGTGCGCAACCCCGCCAACCATGACGACACCGTGGGCCAGGTTCGCGAGGCTTCCGAGGCTGACGTATGCGCGGCCCTCGACACCGCCGTGGCGCAGGCTCCCGTCTGGGCTGAGCAGGAACCCGCCCAGCGCGCGGCAGCGCTGTTGCGCGCCGCCGACGGCCTGGAAGCCAGCATGCCCCGTCTCATGGGCCTGCTCATGCGCGAAGCCGGCAAGACCGCCGCCAATGCCATCTCCGAAGTGCGCGAGGCCGTGGACTTCCTGCGCTACTACGCGGTGCAGGTTAACAGCAGCTTTGATAACGCCACCCATCTGCCATTGGGCCCAGTGGTCTGCATAAGCCCCTGGAACTTCCCGCTGGCCATTTTTACCGGCCAGGTAGCGGCAGCACTGGCAGCCGGTAACACTGTGTTGGCCAAGCCGGCTGAGCAGACGCCGCTGGTTGCCGCTGAGGCCGTACGCGCACTGTGGGCGGCGGGCGTGCCGCGCGGCGCGCTGCAACTACTGCCGGGACGAGGTGAGACCGTCGGTGCGCAGCTCGTGGGCGACGAGCGCGTCAAGGGAGTGATGTTCACCGGCTCCACCGAGGTCGCGCGCCTCCTGCAGCGCGCGCTGGTCGGGCGCGTGGACGAGCATGGCGCCGCCATTCCACTGATCGCCGAGACGGGCGGGCAGAACGCGATGATCGTGGACTCGTCCGCGCTGGTGGAACAGGTCGTGGGCGACATCATTGCGTCGGCCTTCGACAGCGCCGGCCAGCGCTGCTCGGCACTGCGCGTGCTGTGCGTGCAGGAAGACGCGGCCGACCGCGTGATCGACATGCTGCGCGGTGCAATGAACGAATACCGGATTGGCGACCCCGGGCAGCTCGATGTGGACATCGGCCCGGTCATCGATGCTGAAGCTAAGGCCAACATCGAGAAGCACGTCGAGTTCATGCGCGCCAAGGGGCGGCGAGTGTACCGACCCGCCAGTGCGGCGCCGCCTCAGGGAACCTTCGTGCTCCCCACGCTCATCGAAGTCGACAGCATCGCCGACCTGCAGCGCGAGATCTTTGGCCCGGTGCTGCACGTCGTTCGTTACGAGCGCCCCGCGCTGCGCGAGGTGGTGGAGGCTATCAACGCCACCGGCTACGGCCTGACGCTGGGCGTGCACACGCGCATCGACGAAACCATCGCCCAGGTGGTCGACCAGGCACGGGTGGGCAACGTCTACGTGAACCGCAACATCGTCGGCGCGGTGGTGGGCGTTCAGCCCTTCGGCGGTGAAGGCCTGTCGGGCACCGGCCCCAAGGCCGGCGGTCCGCTGTATCTGCTGCGTCTGCTGGCGCGCAGCCCGGCCGGCGCCGCACGCGCAGCCATCTTGAGAGACGATGCGGTGGCGAGCGCCACCGCATCGTCCACGGAGTCAGCGGCGGAGCCGACGGGCCCGCTGGCCGCACTGCGAGACTGGGCTTCAGCCCATGGCCAGTCCCAGTTGGCCAATGCGTGCGCATCCATGCACCAGCACTCGCCAAGCGGGCTGACCCGCGTGCTACCAGGGCCCACTGGCGAGCGCAATGTCTACAGCACAGTGGCCCGTGATCGGGTGCTGTGCTTGGCCGCCGAACCGGACGACCTTCTTGCACAGTTGGCAGCCACCTGCGCGGTTGGCGCCATGGCCGTCTGGCCCGTCGAGGCCCATGACCTGCTGGGGCGCTTGCCGCCGGGGCTCCGGAGCCATGTAACCCTGGTGGAAGACTGGAAGTGTCCCAGCGTGCTGTACGACGTGGTACTTCACACCGGCGATGCGGCAGAGCTGCTCGACGTATCAGCCACGCTTGCGCGGCGCCCGGGGCCTATCGTGAGCGTGACGTCGATCAAGCCTGGCGCGTACGAGAGCGTGGCGCTGGAACGTTTGGTCATCGAGCGCTCGCTGAGCCTCAACACTGCGGCAGCCGGGGGGAACGCCAGCTTGATGACCATCGGTTGATAACTGGTCCGGAATTGGCGCTTATCGCGTCGACCGAACCGGCCATTCGCCAAGCCCGACGAGTGCGGCCAAACTGACGTCACCGCCTGCTGTGCTACCCGTCGAGGGAATTTCTCCTGGCAAAGGAGGCGCTCGGCGACGCCTTCCTTTGATGCGCAGGAGTTGAAACGATGGTGAACGTAAGACAATGCGATGCAAGTCCATATGTGGAGCCTTGCCAAAGCAGCGTCGGGGCACCATTGCCAAGCTTCATGGATACAGGCCGCGTTCCTCGCGCGCCATCAGGATACGTTCACAGGCAACCGCGTAAGTCGCCGTGCGCAGCGAGATTCTGTGCTGGTCGGCCTTTTCCCAGATGTGGTTCAAGGCGCCCACCATGATGCGATCCAGCCGCTGGTTGATCTCGTCTTCGGTCCAGAAGAAGCTGGAAAAGTCCTGCACCCATTCGAAGTAGGAGACCGTCACGCCGCCGGCGTTGCAGATCACATCCGGGACGACGAGCACCCCGCGTTCAGCCAGGATGTCGTCGGCCTGTGGCACGGTGGGACCGTTGGCGCCTTCGAGCACCAGCTTGGCGTTGACCCGGTTCGCGCGCGCGGCGGTCAGCTGCCCCTCGAGCGCTGCGGGAATCAGGATATCTGCCTTGACATTCCAGAACTCTTCGTTGTCGCAACGTTGCCCTTCCTTGAAGTTCGCAATGCCCCCCTCGCTCTTGGCAAAGGCAATGAGCCGTGGCATGTCAAAGCCCTGCTCGTTGATCAGCGTACCGGTGTGATCCTGTACGGCCACGACTCTTGCCCCCGCCTCCGCGAACAATTCGGCCGCGACCGATCCCACGTTGCCGAAGCCCTGCACGGCAACTCGCGCTGATTGAAGATCCAGTCCGATGCGCCGCGCGGCTTCCCGCCCAGTGACGAATACGCCTCTCCCCGTGGCCTTGACACGGCCCAGAGATCCGCCGAGGTGGATGGGTTTGCCCGTCACCACGCCGGTGGCGGTTGCCCCGCTGTTGATGGAATAGGTGTCCATCATCCAGGCCATGATTTCCGCGTTCGTGTTCACATCGGGCGCGGGAATGTCGCTGTGCGGGCCGATGATGATGCCGATCTCGCTCGTATATCGGCGTGTCAGGCGCTCCAACTCCTTCTTTGACAGCTGCTTGGGCTCGACGCGAACGCCGCCCTTGGCGCCGCCATAGGGCAGATTTACCGCCGCGCACTTGACGGTCATCCAGGCGGACAAGGCCATCACCTCTTCGAGGGTCACGTCGGGGTGGAACCGCACGCCGCCCTTGCCGGGCCCACGCGACAGGTTGTGCTGCACGCGATAGCCCTCGAAGTGGGCGATGCTGCCGTCGTCCAGCTCGATCGGCACGTCAACGACCAACGCGCGCTTGGGACGCTTGAGGGTCTCCCCCCAGCGGGCCAGGCTGCCCAGGTAGGGCATGACCCGATCCACTTGCGAGAGGTAGGTGTCCCATGGACTGCCCGGGACAGGGTTGACATAGGAAAGAGAGCTGACGCTGCCCGGTTTGATGTTTTCGCTCATAGAGTGCTTCCTTTAGGTTAGGTTGATTCCGAACCGCGTGCTGTGCCGCGGCAAATTGATTCGTGACATAGAGCGCGGGCGTGCAGTCAGTGCAACTTCACGCGCGGTCGGGTTCCTCGGGAGAGAAAGCGTGCCAACATATCGAGGGCCGCCTTGGGCAGGCCATGTAGCGCTCGCTGGTGCATCTGGTACAGAGACACGTACATCAACCAGGCGAAGTAACCCTCCAGCCACAGGTTGCGACCGACCAGCCCGCCCATGAGGTTGCCCACCGTGCTGTACCTTCCGAGCGAAATGAGCGAACCGAAATCTCGGTACCGCCACGGCTTCAGGGGCTTGCCGGCCAAACGCCTGACGAGACCGTCGGCCAGATGCGAGGCCTGTTGGTGCGCGGCCTGCGCGCGCGGCGGTACGCACAAGTTGTCTTCGCGCCCGAGCCAGGGACACGCTGCGCAGTCGCCGATGGCGAACACGTCATCATCAAGAGCGCTCTGCAGCGTGGGGCGTACCCGCAACTGATGGATGCCGTTGCTTTCCAGGCCATCGAGTCCACTCAGAAACTCCGGTGCCTTGACTCCCGCCGCCCAGACCACCAGTTCCGCAGGAATGCAGCGCCCGTCGGCCAGCTGGACGGAGCGCTCCAGCACCTCCGAAACGCGTGCCCCGGTATGGACCGTGACGTTCAGCGCTTGCAACTGCCTCGCGGCGCCCTCCGAAAGACGGTGTGGCACGGCCGGCAGGATGCGCGGGCCTGCCTCGATCAGATGAATGCCGAGCTGGGTATGGTCCAGACGCTCCAGGCCGTAGCTCAGCAGCTCTCGCGTGGTGTGCGTTAGTTCCGCAGCGAGCTCGACGCCCGTGGCGCCGGCGCCAATGATTGCCACCTGCAGTTGGTGCGGGCGCAGTGCCTCGCTTTGCGCGTGCGCGCGGATGCAGGCGTTGACGAGACGCCGATGGAACTGCTCCGCGTCGGCAGGCGTCTCCAGCGCGATCGCATGCTCACGCACTCCCGGCGTTCCGAAGTCGTTTGTCCGGCTTCCCACCGCCAGTACCAGGGTGTCGTAGGCGATGTCGCGCAGCGGCGTGACGACCTCGCCGAACTCGTCGACGTGCGGCGCGAGATGCACCACCCGCCGGTTTCGATCCAGCCCAGTCATTTCACCAATGCGGTCGGTGAAGCCATGCCAGTGGCCTTGCGCCATGTAGCTCAGCTCGTGCATGCCCAGGTTCATGCTGCCAGCGGCGATCTCGTGCAGGTGCGGCTTCCAGAAGTGGGTGGACTTCTTGTCGATGAGGGTGATGTGCGCGCGTCCACGTTTTCCGAGACGGTCGCCCAGCATGGTGGCCAGTTCCAGGCCGCCGGCACCGCCGCCGACGATCACGATGCGGTGCAGCGAATCCGCTCCAGTTGTCTGCTGTGTCGGGCTCATGAACTAGACCCTCGGATGCGTGCCCGGCAAGAGGACTCTCGCATCGACCTGGGCCATCTGCGTCTTGCGAGTACACGCAGGCCCTCGATGTTGGTGATGATGGTCATGCGCAAGTAACCTTCGGCAGTTTCTTTTGGAGGCGTCCGGGCATGACGTTGTCAGTAAGCCACCGCGCGCATGGCAGCCGGATGCCCTGGCAACTTGATGCGCTGACCGGTGTCCTTCAGGCGATCGCCATCGACGCGCAGGACCGAGATGTCGCCGTCCAAGAAGTTACCGACGTAGAGGTACTGCCCGTCCGGACTGAAGACCACGCCTTCGGGCAATGCGCCGACTTCGACTTCGGCCACCTTGCTGACCTTGCGCCCGTCGATCTTGAGCAGGGCCACGGAACCCTTCGGGTGGTAGAACCAACTCTTGCGGTCATTGTTGGAACCGCGGATCAGGGCAACCGCCGCATGCCTGCCGGTCGGGCTGACGGCCAGGCCTTCGGGACCGTCGTCCACCACGACCTTGTCGATGGTGCGCGGCGGGCTGGCCTCCAGGTCCACCACGCTGATCGTGTCGACATGACCGTCCGACGCATTCGGATTGCCCATGTCCAGCGAGAGCGCCAAGCGTCCGTCGGGAGTCACCGCGACGTTATAGGGCGTTACGCCGACGCCGATGTCGTTCTTCTTGTCGTAGCTCGCCTTGCCGTTGTCGAAGTGGATGACGCCCAGGGCGTTGGCGTTCATCTTGACCACGAAGGCGCGCTTGCCGTCGGCCGCGAAGCTCACGGCCACCACGTGTTCGCCGATCGCCACCGTGTCGCTGACGCTGACCCGGCCGCCTTCGATGTTGAGCACGGTCACCGAGTTGTCGGCGCGGTTGGCGACGAGGCCCATGCGCCCATCACGGCTGATGGCCATGCCGGACGGCTGACGGCCCACCGTGACGGTGTCGACCACTTTGGGCGGGTTGGCGCCAAGGTCGATGACGTTCAGTTTGTTGTCGGGCGCCGGCTTCCACGCTTCGCCATCCTTGTTCCAGGCCATTGGGTTCGTGATATAGGCGAACCGCTGGTCCGGCGCAACGGCCAGGTTGGTCGGTGGGCCGAAGATGGAGTTGTCGAGCTTGAGCGTCGCCACGAGTTGCGGCATGGCCGGATTACGCCCAATGTCGAAGATCTGCACGCTGTCCTGCCCGGGTGGCAGGAAGCGGATGCGACCGTTTTCGTCCCAGGTCACTTTTTCGTCATTGCCAACGATCATGTAGGCAGGATCGGCGGCGTGCGCCGCAGGGAGGGCACTCAGGCCCACCAGGGCCGCCGCGAACCACGCAATGGCGCGTGCTGGTTTCTTCATATGCTTTGTCTCCAGAAAGTGATGGCGTGGCGGTGCCCTACGCATAGAACTTGCGCTTGGACATCCGGCCCACACCGGGGTTGAAGGAATTCGTCGGATCGGTTTCTCGGTAGAAGGCGGCCAGCGCCGGCTTCGCGGTATAGAGGTGGCCCACGTTGTGTTCAGCGGGGTATTCGCCGCCCTTGGCCGCGATGAGTTCCAGGACCCGCTCCTTGAGGGCTTTCAAGTCGGCGCCCTTCTTCACGATGTAGTCGTGGTGAAAAACGTGACACAGGAAGTGCCCGTAGCAGTACCGCCCGGCCAGTTGGCGGGCGACATCGTCAGGCAGGTGTTCGACCCAGTCGCGCGTATTGCGCGGCAGCGCGAAGTCGAGCGAAAAGACGCCTTCGACCTCGTCACCGTGCACGGCCTTGAAGCGGATGGCCGCACCACCGGCGACGAAGCGGTGAAGAAAGGCCTTGTCACCTTCTTCCGGCGTACTGGCGAACCAGCCCCCGTCGTCGGGGTCGGCCAGCAGCCGCTCCAGCAACTGCTGGGTCTGCCCGATGCCCCGACCAGCCACCTTCAGGAGCAGCAGGTGTTCGTAGCGATCTCGCAAGGCCCGCAATCTCGGTGGCAAATGCTCCGGCAGCAGTTGTCCCAACACTTGCGAGATCCGGTCCGCGGGATGCTCAGGCAGGAACTTCAAGCGACCGCACAGGCGGTCCACGTGAGACTTCCACGCGAAAATGCGCGGCATCGCATCGGTACCGAAGCGCTCGATGACGGCGAACATGTCCTTCGCGTAGCGCGCGGACAAGTCGAAGATGTCGCGGTGCATGTATTCACAGGCCACGGGCAACTCCACGCCGGGCGCGAGCAGGCAGCGCCTCAACTCGGTCAACAGTGCGGGCTCGTGCACGCCGATGCAGAACACCTGCGATTGCGCATCGGCCTCGAAGGTATCCAGCCTCACCGCGAAGACGGCGAGCTTGCCCGCGCTGCCAGACGCCTCGTACAACCGCGCCGGATCGGCGTTGAAGCGCGCGGGCGTCGCGGCGTCAACGTCGCGCACCCGGACCTTGTAGTCCGTGCACGAGGCCTCCCGGTCCGCGGCGTTCTCGATATCGGCCTCGGTGTAGTCGCCCATGTCCAGGCGCATGAGGATGGCTTCGGGCGTATCGCCGAGCCGGACCCCGAGGTGATTCACCAGTTGCAGGGTGCCCGATGCATCGACACGAGCGAACAGCGCCACCTCGGTGTAGGCCGGCCCCCGCCGCACCAGCATGCCGCCGGAGTTGTTGCAGATGCCACCGATCACGGAGGCGCCGATGCACGAAGAACCAATTTCCGAATGCGGCTCCCGTCCATAGGGTTTGAGCAGACGCTCCAGGCGGTGCAAGGTCGCGCCGGGAAAACAAATGACCTGCCGGCCCTGGCCGATCACGCGGATGGTGTTCATCAGCAGCGTGCTGATGACGACGACGTCGCGCCCGCACTCGTCGGGTCGGCCATGGGGCGTGGACCCTTCCGTGAGACCGGTGTTGGCGGCCTGCATCACCACCGCCTTGCCAGCGGTGACGCAGGCCTGCAATACCTGCCATTGCTCCAGCAACCGTCGGGGAAACACCACCGCGAGGGCTTCGCCCTCACCGGAACGGAAGCCCCTGCGATAGCGCTGCGAGCGGCGACGATCGGTCAGCACGTTGCGCGGGCCGACGATCTCGCGCAAGCGATCGATGAACGCAACGTCTTCGGACGAACGGTCGGAGTGGCTGGGTATCTGCATCTGGACTTCTCGATCGAGCCGGTCCGGCCCGAAGGCTAGGCGGTGATGTCCCCCAGGCAGAGGTACTTGAGCTCGACGTACTCCTCAATGCCGTGCTCCGAGCCTTCGCGCCCCAGGCCCGATTGCTTGACGCCCCCGAAGGGCACGTGCTCCATCGAGATCAGTCCGGTGTTGACGCCCACCATGCCGTACTCCAGCGCTTCGCCCACGCGGAAGATGCGGCCGACGTCGCGACTGTAGAAATAGCTCGCGAGGCCGGACTCGGTGGCGTTGGCCGCAGTGATCGCTTCGCCTTCGGTCTTGAAGCGGAACACGGGCGCGAACGGCCCGAAGGTCTCCTCGCGGGCACACAGCATGTCGGACGTGGCGTCGGCCACCACCGTGGGTTCGAAGAACTGTCCCGCCAGCCGCCGGCCACCGGTCACGACCCGGCCGCCCTTGGACAAGGCATCCTGCACATGGCGTTCGACCTTCGCCACCGCCGCCTCCTCGATCAGCGGGCCCTGGTCGACGCCCGGCTCGAAGCCGTTGCCCACCTTGGCCTTGCGCACGCGGGCAGCGAACTTCTGCACGAACTCGTCGTAGACGCCGTCCTGCACATAGATGCGGTTGGTGCACACGCAGGTCTGGCCGGCATTGCGGTACTTGCTGGCGAAAGCGCCCTCCACAGCGCTGTCGATGTCGGCATCGTCGAAGACGATGAAGGGCGCGTTGCCGCCGAGCTCCAGCGAGAGCTTCTTGACCGTCGGCGCGCACTGGGCCATCAGGATGCGACCCACCTCGGTGGAGCCGGTGAAGGAGAGGTGGCGTACCACATCGCTGGCGCACAGCGCCTTGCCCACGGCAATGCTGTTGTCGCTGTCGGCGGTGACGACGTTGAGCACGCCGGCCGGGATACCGGCGCGAATGGCCAGTTCGGCCGCAGCCAGCGCGGTCAGCGGGGTCAGTTCGGCCGGCTTGATGACGACCGGGCAGCCCGCGGCGAGCGCCGGAGCCACCTTGCGCGTGATCATGGCCAGCGGGAAGTTCCATGGCGTGATGGCGGCGCACACGCCGATCGGCTGCTTGAGCACCAACTGGCGGCGGCTCTCGTCGAAGTGCGGCAGGGTCTCGCCGTTCACGCGCTTGGCCTGTTCGGCGAACCACTCGACGAAGCTCGCGCCATAGGCCACCTCGCCCTTGGCCTCGGCGAGGGGCTTGCCTTGCTCCGCGGTCATCAGGCGCGCCAGATCGTCCTGGTTCGCCATGAGCAGGTCGAACCACTTGCGCAGCAGCTGGCTGCGAGCCTTGGCGCCCAGGCGGCGCCAGCCGCTCCAGGCCGCATTCGCGGCGGCAATGGCGGCTTCGGCGTCCGTCGCGCCCAGGTTGGCGACGTCGGCCAGCTTCTGGCCGGTGGCGGGGTCGTGCACATCGAAGCGGTTCGCACCGGCCACCCATTGGCCGTTGATCAGCGCGTCGGTCTTGAGCAGGCTCGGGTCTGCGAGTCCGTCCAGGGGAGAGTTCATCTTGGTCATCTGGTGAGCCCCTTAGTCCTGCACGGCCCGCTCGATGATGTCCAGTGCCTTGGCGAACAGCGCATCGTCGATGGTCAGCGGGTAGAGGAAGCGGATCGCGTTGCCGTACATGCCGCAGCTCAGCAGCAGCAGGCCTTCTTCCAGGGCTTTGCGCTGGACCTGCTGCAGGCGCGCCGCATCGGGCTTGCCTGTTTTGGGATCGCGGAACTCGATGGCGATCATCGATCCCAGGCCGCGCACTTCGGCGATGACCGGGAAGCGTTCGCGCAGGGCTTCGAGGCGCTGGGTGAGCAGGGCGCCCAGGCGCTGGGATCGCTCGCACAGTTTTTCCTCGGCCAGTACGTCCAGCACCGCGTGCGCGGCCGCCACCGCCAGCGGATTCGCCGCATAGGTGCCGCCGAGGCCACCCGGCGCCGGGGCATCCATGACCTGGGAACGGCCACACACGCCCGACAGGGGCAGACCGCCAGCCAGGCTCTTGGCCATGGTGATCAGGTCGGGCTTGACGCCGAAGTGTTCCATGGCGAAGACCTTGCCGGTGCGCCCGAAGCCGGTCTGGATCTCGTCGGCGATGAGGAGCATGCCGTGCTGGTCGCATAGAGCGCGCAGACCGCGCATCAGCTCAGGGGGGGCGACGTTGAAGCCGCCTTCGCCCTGCACCGGCTCGAGGATGATCGCCGCGACGCGCTGCGGATCGACATCGGACTTGAACAGGGCTTCGATGGCGGCCAGCGCATCGTCCGTGCTCACGCCCTGCAGCGCCGAGGGGTAGGGCACATGGTAGACGTCGCTCGGGAAGGGGCCGAAGCCGAGCTTGTAGGGCGCGACTTTGCCGGTCAAGGCCATGCCCATCAGCGTTCGTCCGTGGAACGCGCCGCCGAAGGCGATCACGCCAGGACGCCCGGTGTGGGCGCGGGCGATCTTGATGGCGTTCTCGACGGCTTCGGCGCCCGTGGTGAAGAACGCGGTTTTGGCCGGTCCCTCGATCGGCGCGAGGGCGTTGATGCGCTCGGCCAGGACCACGGCGCTTTCGTAGGGAACGATCTGGTAGGCCGTGTGGGTAAAGCGCTGAAGCTGCTCTTCCACGGCCCGGACGATCCGGGGATGGCGGTGCCCGGTGTTGACTACGGCGATGCCGGCTGCGAAGTCAATGTACTCGCGGCCTTCGACGTCCCACAGCGAGGCGTTGTCGGCGCGGTCTGCGTAGAAGCCGCACATCACGCCCACGCCACGGGGCGTGGCGGCGAGGCGGCGTTGCTGCAATTCGGAATTTGATGGTTTGTTCACGGGGGGTGCTCCTGCAATGTCGGAAAGAACTGCATTACATCGGACGGTTGATTCCTTCTAAAGAGCCAATCCAAGGTTTCGGAAAGAGCCAATCGCCGACGGAGCAATCGAGGGCCGCACCAATCTGGGTCAAGGCGACCACGGGCCCCGCACCGCGTGCGTGCGCCAGTCCTATTACCGCGCACGGAATTCATGCATTGGACCTTGATGATTTCGTGATTTCTTTTAATTGGCCGGACCACTAGTCCAATATATTGGTGCTGGCACGCTTCTTGATAGGTGTTTTCTTTACCTATGTTGTTGTTTTAATTAAAGAATTATCAAGACTTTTTGTTGATAGGGAAAACCCCATGTCATGGTTTTGTCATGATGATTTATTCTTAAGTGGCCTGACCACTAATCCAATATGGAGTTGACGAATGTTCAATCTGGAAGCTGTTTCCGCCCAGCGCCTCTACCGCCTGATCGCCGAGCGCATCGCGGAGAAGATCCGCGCCGGTGAATTCGCCGTCGGTGCACGCCTGCCCGCCGAGCGGGATCTCGCGGAGGTCCTGCAGGTGAGCCGTTCGTCGGTGCGTGAGGCCTTGATTGCGCTCGAGCTGAGTGGCTACATCGAGGTGCGCGTCGGCAGCGGCGTGTACGTGACGGCGACGCGCGGCAATGACGCGACTCTGTCTGCAATGCCGAGCGTTGTGGGGGTAGGGCAGGACATCGCCAGGATCGCCGGCGACATTGGCCCTTTCGAGCTGCTGGAGGCCCGGCTTCTGATCGAGCCTGAATGCGCGGCTTACGCCGCTCAGAAGGGCACGGACGAACATCTGACGAAGATTCGCGAGGCTCAGGAAGCGCTCTCGGAAGCAGGCGCTCCGAGCCACTATGACCGGGCATTTCACGCCGCGATTGCGGCCGCATGCGGCAACTCAGCGCTGGAAGCCGTCGTGATGCACATCTGGGACCTCAGCGAAGCCAGCCCGGTGTACCAGCGTCTCGACAAGCACTTTGTCGACAGCAAGGTGTGGGACGTGGCCCTGCACGAGCACGACCGCATTTCAGACGCCATCCTGGATCGCGACCCGATCCGTGCACGCCACGCGATGTACGCCCACCTGCTGGCCATCATGGCCCGCCTGCGCGAAGACTTCGCGGACAGCTTGCCGGACGCCGACGCGTCGACCCAGCCAATTGCGGCCAGCCGGGTTCGGGCGTTTCGTCGAGTCAACGTCGCCAATTTCGCCTCAAGCCGATCCGGGCCAACCGCGGAGCGCGCGTCCCGGCGCAAGCTTTGACATCTACAGCCCCTTCCCGTCAATCCCCTCAATCCGCCCCGCAACCCTCTTGTGCCGTCAAAGGCACCCAAGGAACAAGCCATGATGAAACACACACACTGCTCCCGCTTGCTGATCACGCTGTCCGCCGCGCTCTTGCCCTTGGCTTGCAGCCCCGCCTGGGCGGGCAAAGCCGATGACACGCTCAACGTCGCCTTCGATGCGGCGCCGGCGACGCTGGATGCCTACAAGGAATCGGATCGGCCGGGCCTGGCCCTGGGCCGCATGCTCTACAGCGGCCTGATCCAGAAGAACCAGCAAACCGGCGAGTTCGGACCGGCCATCGCCTCGGCTTACAAGTTCACCGACGACAAGACGCTCGAGTTGACGATCCGCAAGGACGTGCGCTTCCACGACGGCAGCTTGCTGAAACTGGACGACGTGCTCTACACGCTCAACCTGGTCTCGAGCAAGGACTACAACGCGCGCTTCCAGAACACCGTGTCCTGGATCGCCGGCGTGGACAAGGTGTCCGACAACACCATCCGCATTCGCATGAAGGAGCCATTCCCGCTGGCCCTGGAAATGCTGTCGGAGAACCTGCCGATCTATCCGCGCAGCTACTACGAAAAGGCCCAGTCGGACATGGGGGTGAAGCCTATCGGAACCGGCCCCTACCGCCTCGCTGAAAGCCAGCCCGGAAGCCGTTACGTGTTCGAGCGTTTCGATGGCTATTTCGGCAGCAAGCCCGCAATTCAGCGCCTGGTGGTTCGCATCCTGCCGGATGCCAACACGCAATACGCCGAGCTGCTCGGCGGCGGACTCGACTGGATCTGGCGCCTGCCGCCCGACGCTGCCAAGCGCATGGCCAGCCAGCCCAACGTCGATGTCAAGAGCAGCAGCATCATGCGGATCAGCTACATCAACATCAATCCGGCGTTCCAGGAAGGCAAGTCTCCGCTGGCCAACGTCAAGGTTCGGCAGGCGATCAACATGGCGATCGACCGCGAGTCGATTCGCAAGGCGCTGGTTGGAGGCTCTTCGAAGCTGACCGACTCGGCCTGCAACCCCCTGCAGTTCGGCTGTACCACCGACGTGCGCACCTATTCCTACGATCCGCAGAAAGCCAAGGCCTTGCTGGCCGAGGCCGGCTACGCCAATGGTTTCACGATCGACATGGTGGTGGCCAATCCGCCGCGCTCCATCCTCGAAGCAGCGGCGGCCAACCTCGCCCAGGTCGGCATCAAGGTCAACCTGGTCGAGCAGCAGTTTGGGACGGCCGTGACCAACTGGCGCGACAACAAGGTGGCACTGATGGCGGCGAACTGGGGTTCCTACGGCATCGCCGATGTCGCGCTGTCGACCAGCAACTTCTTCAAGGGTGCCGGCGACGACCTGGTGAAGAACCCGGAGGTGGTCAAGCTGCTGACCGCCGGCGACACCTCGGTCAACCGTGATTTTCGTGCCACGCAATATGGCAAGGCCCTGAAGATCATCGCCGACCAGGCGTACTGGGTGCCGCTGTGGAACCACTCACTCAATGCGGCGCAGGCCAAGAACCTGAACTTCGCCGTGGACAGCGACGAATTCCCGCGCTTCTACAAGGCCAGCTGGAAATAAGCCATGAACCGGACCTTGCACCTCCCGCCTGAAGCTCTCGTCCCTCGCCGGGCGGAGGCCATGCGTCCTGAAATCCGGTGCCCATCATGATCCACTACCTTTTACGCCGGCTACTCGTTTCACTGCTGTTGATCGCCTTCGTCTCGCTCATCAGCTTCGCGCTGGTGTTCGCGTCCGGCAACCCTGCTGCCCGACTTGCCGGCGAGGCGGGCACGGCGGCGGATGCGGCCAACCTGATGACCCAGTACGGCTTTGACCAACCCATCGTGATGCAATACCTGAAATGGCTGGGCGGCGCATTCCGGGGGCACTTCGGCGACAGTCTGTATTTCCACCGTCCGGTGGGCGAATTGCTGGCGCAGCACTTCGCGCTGACGGCCCGGCTGGGTGCGATGGCGATGCTGTTGGCGCTGGCCGTGGCCATCCCCCTCGGCGTGGCGGCCGGTCGCTGGAAAGGGAGTTGGGTGGACAAGCTCGCGCTGACGCTGGCCTCCCTCGGCCAGGCCATGCCGCCGTTTTGCCTGGCCTTCCTGCTCATCATCGTCTTCAGCGTGCAGCGCACCTGGTTGCCGGCCTCCGGCTTCGACACCTGGCGGCACTACCTGATGCCGACCGCCACGCTGGCAGTGTTCGCCATGCCGGCGATCATCCGCCTGATGCGCTCGGAAATGGATACCGTGCTGCGTTCAGACTACATCCGCACCGCGCGTGCCATGGGCCTGGTGGAGCGCAAGGTGGTCCTCAAGTACGCCCTGCGCAACGCGCTGCGTCCCACGGTTTCTCTGGCAGCGGCGCAGATGGGCGCGCTGCTGGCGGGCTCGGTGGTGGTGGAGACGGTGTTCGCCATCAATGGCGCCGGCCAACTGGCCTGGATCTCCATCCTGCGTGGCGACTTCCCGACCATCCAGGCGCTGATCCTTGTGTTCTCGCTGTTTTACATCGTCCTGACCATGTGCGCGGATATCGCCAATGGCTGGCTGGACCCCCGCGTGCGCACGCAAGGATGAACGTCATGACCATCACCACCATGGCGCCCACTACGCCCACTACGCCCGCCACGCCGTCCACTCTTGCTCCCAGGCGGTTCACCGGCATCGCCGCGATGCTGCTTCGGCGCTCCTTTCTGGTACTGCTCGCCGGGGTCGTACTGGCCAGCCTGGTCGGACCCTGGCTGATCCATGCGGACCCGTATACCCAGAACCTGCTGCAGCGCATGCAGGAGCCGGTATGGTCCGCTGACGGAAGCTGGGTGCACGTCTTCGGCACCGATCACCTGGGCCGCGATGTGCTGGCCCGACTGCTTTACGGCGTCCGGGTATCCGCACTGATCGGCGTCAGCGTGGCCCTGATGGGCGGCGCCATCGGCACCACGCTCGGCGTGCTGGCCGGCTACTTCGGCGGCAACGTGGACCGCGCCATCTCCTTCCTGATCACGGCGCGCCTGTCGCTGCCCATCATTCTGGTGGCGCTGGCTGTGGTGTCGATGTTCGGCACCTCGCTTTTCATCGTGGTCATGGTGCTCGGCCTGCTGCTGTGGGAACGCTACGCGCTCGTGTCGCGCACCATGGCCGCCAGCCTGCGCAACGCCGAATTCGTGACGGCTTCGCGCATCCAGGGCTGTTCGCACTGGCAGATCATGTGGCACGACATCCTGCCCAACCTGTTCACCAACCTGCTGATTGTCGGAACCATCGACGCGGCGCTGGCGATCACGCTCGAAGCCTCACTGTCCTTCCTGGGCCTGGGCGTGCCACCACCCATGCCCTCTCTCGGCCTGATGATCGCCGAGGGCAAGGACAACATCCTATTTCAACCCTCGCTGGTGGTGATTCCCAGCGTCGTGCTCTTCCTGCTGGTGCTGTGCGTCAACCGCTGCGGCGAGTACCTGCGCGCACGCCAGGCCAAGGACTGACCCATGAAGAACGCCCTCTCTCCCCTGCTGCAAGTCGATGGCCTGTGCATCGACATCCACGCCGGCGGCCGGACCAAGCATGTGGTGCGTGACGTCGGCTTCTCGGTCGAGCGTGGCAAGACGCTGTGCATCGTCGGCGAGTCGGGATGCGGCAAGTCGCTGACAGCGCTGTCGGTACTTGACCTGCTGCCCGTTGCGGCAGAGCGGCGCGTGCGCCAGTTGCGCTTCGCCGGCGAGGACATGATAACGCTGAATGCCAGCGCGCTGTCGCGGCTGCGCGGCGCCCGCATCGCCATGATCTTTCAGGACCCGATGACCTCGCTGAACCCCGTGTTCACCGTGGGCACCCAGCTCACCGATGTGCTGCGTCAACATCGACCGGTTGGCCAGCGCGAGGCCTGGGAGCGGGCACTTTACCTGCTGCAGCGCGTGGGCATCACCAACGCCGAAGACCGGCTGCGGCAGTACCCGTTCGAGCTCTCGGGTGGTCTTCGCCAGCGCGTCATGATCGCCATGGCCTTGATGTGCGGGCCCGAGCTGCTCATCGCCGACGAGCCCACGACCGCGCTTGACGTGACGGTGCAGGCCGAACTCTTGGAGTTGCTGCAGGGCATCCAGCGTGAATTCGGTCTGGGCATGGTCTTCATCACCCACGACCTGGGCCTGGTCTCGAAGATTGCCGACGACCTGATCGTGATGTACGCCGGCGACATCGTCGAATCCGGCCCGGCGCAGGCCGTGCTGAACGCCCCCCGCCACCCCTACACCCAGATGCTGCTGCACTGCATTCCGCGGCCCGGCAGTACCCGCGCCAAGAGCTCGCTGCCCTCCATTGTCGGCACGGTGCCCTCGTTGGATGCGCCCATCCGGGGTTGCGCTTTCGCGAATCGCTGCCCGGTTGCCGAAGAGCGCTGCGGCGAACCACTTGCCGCCGTGATCGAGGGTGAACACCGCTGTCTGTGCATCAAGCCGGGCGCGCTCCGCACCAGCACGCCAATGCAGGAGGCCGCATGAACACCGCGACGCCAGCCAGCACCCTGGCACTGGAAAACGTGTCCTTCGCCTACGGACATGCCGGCCTGTTCCGGCGCACGCCACCGGGACGCGTGCTGCACGGTGTGGACATCCGCATCGCCTCCGGCGTCACCGTCGGCCTGGTGGGTGAATCGGGCAGCGGCAAGTCCACCATCGCCAAGCTGATGCTGGGCCTGGCCACGCCCCTCGAAGGCCGGGTGCTGCTCGACGGGCAGCCGCTGCAAGCCCTTTCACGGCTGGAGCGGGCGCGCACCGTGCAAATGGTGTTCCAGGACCCCTATTCCTCGCTCAACCCGCGTGCCACCATCGCCGAAATCCTCGCCGCGCCTCTGCGCGTGCACGGCATCGGCGACGCCGCCTCACGCGGCGCCGAAGTACGGCGGATGATGGACGCCGTGGGCCTGGTGTCGGCCTTCGCCCAGCGCTACCCGCGAGAGCTCTCTGGCGGGCAGCGCCAGCGTGTGGCCATTGCCCGCGCGCTGATGCTGCAGCCCCGGATCGTCGTTTGCGACGAACCCACCTCGGCACTGGACGTGTCGGTGCAGTCGCAGATCCTCAACCTGCTGCTCGAACTGCAGCGCGAGCGCGGCCTGGGTTACCTCTTCGTCAGTCACAACCTCGCGGTGGTACAGCACCTCGCCGACGAGATCGTCGTGCTGCAGGGCGGCCGCGTGGTGGAACGCGGCACCGCCAATGCCGTGTATTTCCGGCCCGGCCATGCCTACACGCGCCAGCTCATCGGCGCGACGCTGCTGCCGCCGGATAGCGCTTTCGCAGCAGGGGTGCCCGCATGAGCCGCACCTCGACATCGCCCCCCCAGGGAAGGCACTTCCTGCTGGTCGGCCTCGACGAGAAGGTGACCTGGGACAACGGCCGCATACGCTTCCTGCCGCCGGGTCACGACAGTCTATGCATCTTTGACGTGGGCAGCCCCCCCGACATGCCGGAACTGGTGGCCCGGCTGCCCCTGCCCAACTCGGTGTTCGGTCCTCCCACCAACCTGGCCGTGACGCCAGACCAGCGCTTGGGGCTGGTTGCCGACCCCATGGCTTGGACAGACCATGGCGGCAACTGGAAGCCCATGCCGGGTGATGGGGTCTACGTCATCGACCTGGCGGCCGAGCCACCTGCAGTGCGGGAGCGCATCCAGGTCGGACTGCAGCCCTCGGGATTGGCGATCAACCCACAGGGCACGCTGGCGCTGGTAGCCTGCCGGGCTGACCACACGCTGTCGGTGCTGTCGATTGAGCAGGGCCGCGTCCGGCTCGAAGGTCACGTGGACATGGGCGCCGAGGTCACCGCCGTGAGTTTTGCCGCCGACGGTCGCCGCGCTTTCGCCGTGAAAACCGAAGCCCACCGCCTGGGTGTGCTGCATATCGAAGGCCGCCAGGTGCGCCACGACCCGCGCGAAGACATCACCACCGGCCCGGTGCCCTACAACGTCGCGGCCTCACCCGACGGGCGCTTGGTGCTCACGGTAGACATGGGCAGCCCCACCGCTTCCGACGGGCACGCCGACAGCATCAGTGTCGTGGACGTGCAGACGGTGCCGCCCCGGGTCATCGACAGGATCATGGTCGAAGACGGGCCTGAGGGCATCGCCATCTCGCCCGATGGCCACTACGCCGCAGTGGCGATCGTGCAGGGCTCCAACATCCCTGTGGATGCCTGGTTCCACCACCCGGTCGGGCAGGTGCTTCTGCTGCGCATCGACGGCCCGCGCGTCCAGCGCGCAGGTGCTTTACCCGTCGGGGCATTGCCCGAAGGACTCGCCTTCAGCCCCGACAGCCGCTATCTCTATGTCGGCAACTTTCTCGACGCCGACCTCTGGGTACTCGAAATTCTTGACGGCGTGCTGACCGACACCGGCCGCCGCATCGCGCTGCCGGGACAACCCGCCTCGATGCGGACCCAGTCGCTCTGAAACACCGGCCACCTCACCCAAAAAACCTTTCCGTGACCCATTTTCCTACCCCCCGTCTCGTTTCACTTCCAACCAAGGACCATGCCATGTACTCAAGCTCACGCACGTTCACATCCCTCTTCGCCGCCATCGGCCTCTCGCTGACGGCGCTACCCGCTGCTCACGCTCTGGACATCAAGCTGGGCAACGTGCTCGCCGCCAGCCACAGCTGGAACAAGGCAGCCGAAGGCTTTGCTGCGGAAGTCAAGGACAAGACTGCGGGCCGCATCAATTTCATCCTGTTCCCCAGCGGCCAGCTCGGCAACGAGAAGACGATGGTGGAGGGCATGCAGATCGGCAGCCAGGGCGCAGCCATCATCGGCACCGGCTCGCTGCAGCCAGTGGACGCGCGTTTCGGCGTGGTCGAGCTGCCCTACACCTGGAACAGCGCAGCGCAGGCCTACAAGGCCTACGACGGCGAGCTGGGCGCGGCCCTCGAAAAGATCGCCGACAGCAAGAATCTGGTACTGCTGTCTTGGTGGGAGAACGGCTACCGCCACATCACCAACAACCGTGGTCCTATTAATACACTTGCCGACCTCAAGAGCCTGAAGACGCGCGTCACGCCCGACAAGATGCGGCTGGACGCCTTCACCTTGCTGGGCGCCCACCCCGCGCCGCTGGCATTCGGCGAGCTCTACTCGGCACTGCAGCAAAAGGTGTTCGACGCCCAGGAGAACCCGCTGTCGATCATCTACACCTCGTCCTTCTTCGAGGTACAGAAGTACCTCTCGCTGACCGGCCATGTGTGGAGCCCCGCGAGCCTGGTGCTCTCCAAGTCAACCTGGAACCGCATCTCGCCCGATGACCGCAAGGTGGTCAAGGCTGCGGCCGACCACTGGCGCAACGAGCAGCGCCGAATGATCACCGAGGGCGACAAGCAGTACCTGGCCCAGTTGAAGGACAAGGGCATGCAGATCAACGAAGTGGACAAAACGCCCTTCGCCGCCGCCGTGGCGCCCGTCTGGAAGTCCTACGAAGTGACCTTCGGCCCCGAACTGATGGGTCTGGTCAAGAAATACCAAGAGGCGAAGTGATGCTTTCACGCTTCTCGCATGCCCTTGCGACCTTGAGCCGGGCATTCGCCGCAGTGGCTTGCGCGCTGATCGCGGTGCTAATCACTATCGTGGTGTTCCAGCGCTTCGTCACCCATGCCACGCCACGCTGGGCCGAAGAGCTGCCCCGTTTGGTACTGGTCTGGGCTGCCTTTATCGGCGGCGTCGCCTGCAGCCGTGACCGGGGCCACCTGATGGCCGGACTCCTGCCATTCATGGTCCGCAACCAGCGCGTGCTGGCTGCGGTGGACCGCATCAACCACGCGCTCATTGTGGTCGGCCTGTCCGCCTTGGGATGGGCAGGCTGGCAGCTGGCACAGATCACCATGGACCAGATGCTGCCGGCTATCGACGTGTCAGCCGGGGTTGTGTACCTCGCTTTGCCTGTGGCCTGCGCACTCACGGCCGTGGTCCATCTGGCCCAGATTTTCGAACCCTGGTCCGCGGCGCACGCCGGTTCCTTTGCGCAGGAGTAAGGCATGTCAATCGGCGCTCTTTTCCTGATTGGCACCTTCGTTCTCACGATTTTGGTGGATCTGCCCATCGTCTACGGCATGGTGCTCTCCGGGCTCGCCTACCTGGCGATCTTTGATACGGCCCCGCTCACTGTCGCGGCGCAGCAGTATGTCGCCGGGATGGACAGCTTCACGCTGCTCGCCATTCCCCTGTTCATCCTCGCCGCGCAGTTGATGAATCGCGCAGGTCTGACGCAACGCATCGTGCGGCTGTGCGCCGCCATCGTGGGCGACATCAAGGGCGGGCTGGCGGTGGTCGCCGTCATGTCCTGCCTGCTGTTCGGCGCGCTGTCGGGCTCCGGTGTCGCCGACGTGGTGGCCATCGGCAGCCTGCTGTTGCCAGCCATGGCCCGCAACGGCTATGACAAGGGCTTCAGCTGCGCCCTGGTGGGCTGTGCGGGCACGACCGCGACCATCGTGCCGCCCAGCATCGTGCTCATCATCTACGGCACGACGACCAACACCTCGGTGGGCAAGCTGTTCATGGCCGGCATCGTGCCCGGCATCCTGTTGAGTCTGTCGCTGATCGGCGTGGCCATCTGGCAGTCGCGCAAGTACAACTGGGCAGGTGGGCGACCCTTTGAGTGGAGCGAGCTGCGCGCCGCAATGGTCGACGCACTGCCAGCGTTGATGGTGCCGGTGATGATCATCGGCGGCATCCGGCTGGGCATCTTCACCGCTTCCGAGGCCGCGTCGAGCGCCATCACCTATGCCCTGCTGATCGGCCTGTTCTGGTACCGCACGCTATCGCTGCGCTCCATCTGGCAAAGCCTCAAGGCGGCGGGCGAAGGCAGCGCCTCGATTCTGCTGATGATCGGCGCCTCGGGCTTCTTCGCCTGGATCCTGGTGGCCGAGCAGGTGCCGCAGGCGCTGGCGGCGCTACTAGCGAGCTGGACCGACAGTCGCACCGCCGTATTGCTTCTGCTGATCGTGGTGCTGCTGCTGCTGGGCATGTTCATGGAAGCGATCCCGATCATCATCATCGTCGCGCCCGTGGTGATGCCGGTGCTCGCCCACTACCAGATCGATCCGGTGCACTTCGGCATCCTGCTGACCATCAACCTGGCGATCGGCGCGGTCCATCCGCCGGTGGGCGTCGACCTGATGGCCGCCTGCAAGGTGGGCAACACGCCGGTGATGCAGACCATCCGCCCGCTGGGCTGGATGCTGCTCGCGATGCTGGGCGTGTTGCTGCTGGTCACCTTCGTGCCGGATCTGGTGCTCTTCCTGCCGAGGCACGTCCAATGATGCCCGCCGCCAATACATTGCGCCGCCCGGCCGTTCTGCGCCGCAGTTGGCTGTTCACCGCCGGACTGGACGCGCAGGCGCAGCAGGCCGCGCTGGACAGCGCGGCCGACGTGCTGGTCGCCGACCTGGAGGAGTTCACCGCGCCCGCCGACCGCCCGGCGGCGCGGCCGCGCGTGGCCGCGCTGATGGCGCGCTGCCGGGCCCAGGGAACGCTTGCGGCGGTGCGCATCAACCGCCTGGCCGGCGATGGCCTGGCCGACCTGCGGGGCGTCATGCCCGGCAGCCCGGACATCGTCTTTCTGCCCTACGTGGAGAGCGCCGACGAGATCGCCGCGCTGGCGCAGGCCATCACCGCCCTGGAGACGGAGCTGGGCCTGCCCGCCGGTGCGACCGAGATCGTGCCCACGATCGAATCGGCGCTCGGCGTGGTGCGCATCCAGAGCATCCTCGCGGCCAGCGAGCGCATCCGCGCCTGCCTGCTGGCAGCCGAAGACCTCACGGCCGACCTGGGCGCCGAGCGCGGCCCGGACAGCCTGGAGCTCAACCACCTGCGCAGCCGCTTCCACGTCGAATGCCGGGCCGCCGGCCGCGTGGCGATCGACTGCCCGTTCAACTACCGCGATCCGCAGGCCCAGGCCGCGGATCTCGTTTGGGCCCGGCGCATCGGCCTCAAGGCCAAGTGCGCGGTGTTTCCCGAACAGGTCGCGCCAATCCATGCGGCGCTGACGCCGTCCGCCGAGCAGGTGGAACGCGCGAAGGACCTGGTGGCGCGTTTCGAGGCGGCTCGCCGCGGTGAAGCCATCGCCGGCGCGACCGTCGAGAGCCCCGACTACCACACGGCACGGCGCCTGTTGGCCCGTGACACCGAATTCAAAACCTGGACCGCCTAGGCGCGGACCGATAGACCACGGAGAACTCCCTTGACTTCGACCACCCATTCCACTTCTGCCTCGCCCTCGCGCCGCAACGGCGGCCAGATCCTGATGCAACAGTTGCGCATCCACGGCGCCCGCCGCGTGTTCCTGGTGCCCGGCGAGAGCTACCTGCCCTGCATCGACGCGCTCAACGAGCACAAGGGGGCCATCGAGCCCATCGTCTGCCGCCAGGAAAGCGGCGCCGCCTACATGGCCGAGGCCATGGGCAAGCTCACCGGCGAGCCCGGCATCTGCTTCGTCACGCGCGGCCCGGGCGCCACCAACGCCAGCATCGGCGTGCACACCGCGTTCCAGGACTCGACGCCGATGATCCTGTTCATCGGCCAGGTGGGCAACGACTTCTACGAGCGCGAGGCCTTCCAGGAAATCGACTACCGCCGCATGTTCGGCCAGATGGCCAAGTGGGTGGCGCAGATCGACCGCACCGAGCGCATCCCCGAGTACATCGCCCGCGCCTTCTCGGTCGCCACCAGCGGCCGCCCTGGGCCGGTGGTGCTGGCGCTGCCCGAAGACACACTCTGGGGCACCGCCGAGGTCGCCGACCTGCCGCGCTATACCCGCACCTATAGCCACCCGGGCGCCGACGACATGCGGCGCATGGCGGCGCTGCTGGAGGCAGCCGAGCGTCCCTTTATGATCGTGGGCGGCACGGGCTGGACGCGCGAGGCGATGGGCCATGTCGAAGACTTCGCCGTGCGCTTCCAGGTGCCCGTGGGCACGGCCTGGCGGCGCCTCGAGTGCTTCGACCAGCGCAGTCCCAACGCGGCCGGCCACGTCGGCTGGGCGATGACGCCTGAGCTGCGTCAGCGCCTGCGCGATGCCGACGTGATCCTGGCCGTGGGTACCCGCCTGGGCGAGGCGACGACCGAGGGCTACACGGTCATTGAAAGCCCGATGCCGCGCCAGAAGCTGATCCACGTCTACCCGGACGCCAGTGAGCTTGGGCGTGTTTTCGCACCGACGCAGGCCATCGTCGCGGACGTCGCAAGCTTCGCGAGCGCCCTGGCTCCGTTGTCCCCCCGCGAGCCGCTGCAGCGCAAGGCCTGGGTTGAATCGGCGCGGGCCGAGTACCTGGCCAGCCTGGAGCCCCTTCCCTCCAAGGGCCCACTTTCACTCGACATGGCCGCTGCCATCGCAGCCAAGCAACTGCCACCGGATGCCTGCATCACCGTCGGCGCCGGCAACTACGCGCTCTACCCGCACCGCTACCGCCAGTACACCGGCCCTGGCACCAGCCTGGTGCCGACTGTGGGCTCCATGGGCTACGGGCTGCCCGCGGCGATCTCGGCCAAGCTCGAGGACCCGGACCGCACCGTGGTCTGCTACGCGGGCGACGGCTGCTTCCAGATGAACCTGCAGGAACTGGGCGTGGCGCTCCAGTACCGCGTGGGCGTGGTCGTGCTGGTCTTCAACAACGGCATTTGGGGAACGATCCGCTCGCACCAGGAACGTGAGTTTCCCGGTCGCAACATCGCGCTGTCCTTCACCAACCCCGACTTCACCGCCCTCGTGCGCAGCTACGGCGGCCACGGCGAGGTGGTCGAGCGCACCGAGGACTTCTCCGCGGCGCTGGCCCGCGCCTGCGCGTTCGCGGACCGCGAAAAGCTGCCCGCGCTGATCGAGCTGCGCTACGACGCCGATGGCATCGCCCCCGGCGAAACCCTCTCCGGCATCCGCGACGCCGCCTATGCCCGGCAGCAGGCCGCCACCCCTTCGAACTGACACGGGAGCACCCACACCATGAACATGCTTGACACGACTCACGGCATCGCCATCAATGGCCAGCGCCTCTGGCAGTCCCTGATGGACCTGGCCAAGATCGGCGCCACGCCCAAGGGCGGCAACGCCCGCCTGGCGCTGACCGCGCTGGATGGCCAAGGCCGCGACCTGGTGGTCGGCTGGATGAAGGACGCCGGCCTGGACATCCGCGTCGACCAGGTCGGCAACATCTTCGGCCGGCGCGCCGGCCGCAACAACGCCTTGCCGCCCGTCATGACCGGCAGCCACATCGACACCCAGCCCACCGGCGGCAAGTTCGACGGCTGCTACGGCGTGATGGCGGGGCTCGAGGTGATGCGCACGCTCAATGAGCGCGGCGTGCAGACCGAGGCGCCGCTGGAGTTGATCATCTGGACCAACGAGGAGGGCTCGCGCTTCCTGCCCGTGATGATGGGCTCCGGCGTCTTCACCGGACGCTTCACGCTGGACACCGCGCTCGACGCCCGCGACAGCGAAGGCAAGAGCGTGCGCGATGAACTGAAAGCCATCGGCTACGCGGGCACCGAGCCCGTGGGCGGTCCGGTCGGTGCCTACTTCGAGGCCCACATAGAACAGGGGCCGGTGCTCGAAGCCGAGCACAAGACCATCGGCGCCGTGACCGGCTCGCTCGGCGTGCGCTGGTACGACGTCACGGTCACCGGCATGGAAATGCACGCCGGTCCCACACCGATGTCCGTGCGCAAGGATGCCCTGGTGGCGGCCTGTGAACTGGTGCAGGTGGTGATCCGCATCGCCAACGACAACCTGCCGCACGGCCGCGGCACCGTGGGCGTGCTCAACGTGCATCCCTCGTCGCGCAACGTCGTCCCGGGACGCGTGGACTTCACCGTCGACCTGCGCCACATCGACGCCGAAACGCTGGACGCGATGGACCAGCGCCTGCGCGAGTCCTTCGCGGCGATCGCGCAACGCCACCGCGTGGGGCTGGACCTGCGCCTCGCCCAATACAACAAGCCCACGCCCTTCGCGCCGGAACTCGTGGACATGGTGCGCCAGAGCGCGGTGCGCCGCGGCCTGCCGGCGATGGACATCGTCACCGGCGCGGGCCACGACGCCGTGCACATGGCGATGGTCCATCCCACCGCCATGATCTTCGTGCCCTGCAAGGACGGCGTCAGCCACAACGAGATCGAGGATGCCCAGCCCGAGCACCTCGAAGCGGGCTGCAACGTGCTGCTCGACGCCATGTTGACGCGCGCCGGCACCGCGCGCTGATCCCTTTTCCCATCCAAGGATTCCCATGGAACTGCACAACCTCGCCTACTGGCGTGCCAAGGCCGAAACCCTGCGTTTCGACGGCCTGGCCTACATCGACGGGCGCTACACGCCTGCCGCGGACGGCGCCACCTTCCCCTGCATTAGCCCCATCGACGGCCGCAAGCTGGCCGACGTCGCCGCCTGCGGCGCAGCCGACATCAACCGCGCGGTGGCCGCGGCGCGGCGCGCCTTCGACAGTCGCGTCTGGTCCGGCCTGGCGCCACGCGAACGCAAGCTGCGCCTGCAGCGGCTGGCCGCGCTGATCGAGCAGCACGCCGAGGAACTGGCGCTGATCGAGGCGCTCGACATGGGCAAGCCGGTGCGCGACGCCTTGCTCTTCGACGTGCCCGAGACCGCGCGCTGCTACGCCTGGTATGGCGAAGCCGTCGACAAGCACTACGACGAAGTCGCTCCCATCGGCGACAGCGCGATCGCCACCATCACGCGCGAGCCCGTGGGCGTGGTGGCCGCCGTGGTGCCCTGGAACTTCCCGCTGATGATGTCCGCGTGGAAGGTCGCTCCGGCGCTCGCCGTGGGCAACAGCGTGGTCTTGAAGCCCGCCGAACAGTCCTCGCTCAGCGCCTTGCGCCTGGCCGCGCTCGCGGCCGAAGCGGGGATTCCGCCGGGGGTCTTCAACGTGGTGCCGGGACTTGGCGCCGCTGCCGGCCAGGCGCTGGGCCTGCACCCGGACGTGGACTGCCTGACCTTCACCGGCTCCACCGCCACCGGCAAGCGCTTCATGCGCTACTCGGCGGATTCCAACCTCAAGCGCGTTTGGCTGGAGTGCGGCGGCAAGTCCCCGCACATCGTGTTCGACGACTGCCCCGACCTCGACCGGGCGGCGCTCGTCGCGGCCCAGGCCATCTTCGTGAACCAGGGCGAGGTGTGCATCGCGGGCTCGCGCCTGTATGTGCAAGAAGGCATCTACGACGCCTTCATGGAGCGGCTCACGGTGCACGCCAAGGCCATGGCGCCCAGCGATCCGCTGGACCCCGACGCCCCCATGGGCGCCATCGTGGACGAACGCCAGATGCAAGGCGTGCTCGACCGCATCGAGGCCGGCGTCCGCGAGGGCGCCACGCTCCGCACGGGCGGCCAGCGCGTGCGCACCGAGACCGGCGGCTACTACATCGAGCCGACGATCTTCGACTGCGCGTCGCAGGATCTGTCGATCGTGCGCGAGGAAATCTTCGGACCGGTGCTGGCCGTGCAGCGCTTCGCCACGGAAGACGATGCCATCCGGCTGGCCAACGACTCGGTCTACGGGCTCGGCGCCGGCCTCTGGACCCGCAGCGTCGGCCGTGCCCACCGCCTGTCGCGCCGGCTGCGCGCCGGCCTGGTCTGGGTCAACTGCTACGCCGACGGCGACATCAGCGTGCCGTTCGGCGGCGTCAAGCAGTCGGGCTTCGGCCGTGACAAGTCGCTGCATGCACTCGACAAGTACTGCGACCTCAAGACCACCTGGATCGATTTGAGGGATTGAGTCCCGCCACACAAAAGAGGAACCACCATGAATCACACTCTCCCAGCTGCAGGCGCAGCGGAACGCAAACCCAGCATCAAGCGCATCGCCGTCGCCAGTGTCATCGGCACCACCGTCGAGTGGTACGACCTGTTCATCTTCGCGACGGCATCCGCGCTGGTCTTCAACAAGATTTTCTTCCCATCGTTCGATCCACTGGTCGGCACCCTGCTGGCCTTCGGCACCTTCGCCGCGGCCTACGTCGCTCGCATCGTGGGCGCGGCGCTCTTCGGGCATTTCGGCGACAAGGTCGGCCGCAAGTCGATGCTGCTGATCTCCCTCGTCATGATGGGCCTGGCGACCTTCGCGATCGGTCTGCTGCCGGACTACAAGGCGATCGGCGTGTGGGCCCCGATCCTGCTCCTGACGCTGCGCGTCATCCAGGGGCTGGCCCTGGGTGGCGAATGGGGCGGCGCCGTGCTGATGGCCGTCGAGCACGCGCCCGCCAATCGCCGGGGGCTGTACGGTTCCTGGGTACAGATCGGCGTCCCGCTCGGCACCCTGATCGCCAACCTCGTCTTCCTGATCAGCAACGCGCTGATGCCCACCGAGGACATGCTGTCCTGGGGCTGGCGCATTCCCTTCCTCGCCAGCATCGTGCTCGTGGGCGTGGGCATGTACATCCGGTTGAACATTTCCGAAACCCCGTCGTTCAGCAAGGTCAAGGCATCACACGAGCAGGTCAAGGTCCCGCTGTTCGAGGTGTTCCTGCGCAACTGGCGCCAGGTGCTGCTCGGGGGCGTGGCCACCATGTCCACCGGTACCTCGTACAACCTGCTGGTGGCCTTCGGGCTGACCTACGGCACGCAGACCCTGGGCCACACTCGCAACGAGATGCTCACGGTGGTGCTTCTCTCCTGCGCGCTGTGCGTTGCCTTGCTGCCGGCCTTCGGACGGCTCTCCGACACGTTCGGGCGCAAGCCGGTGATCCTCGCCGGCATCGCCGCCGAGGCCCTGCTGGCCTTCCCCCTGTTCTGGCTCATGGATACGGGTTCTTTCGGCGGCGCCTTGCTCGGCTATCTGCTGATGATGACCGCGTTCGCCGCCAACTACGGCCCGATCGCCACTTTCCTGGCCGAGCTGTTCGGCGCCAAGGTGCGCTACTCCGGCCTGTCCATTGCCTACATGCTGTCCGGCCTCCTGGGCAGCGCGGCCACCCCCATCATCACCACGGCGCTGCTGCAGGCCACGGGGCATGGATCGTCGATCGCGTGGTACATGATCGGCTCGGCCATCCTCTCCGCCATCTGCCTGTGGCTGCTCGCGGAAACGCTGGGTAGGGAGCGGGATGACATGAGCACCGCGCGGCCGGCCGTGGCGACCGGGAGTGCGTCGTGAGCCATCGAGGCATTGACCCGGACTTGCTCGCCCGCCTCCAGGCCGTGAGCTTCCCCACCTTGGGCCATCTTCTGGAAGACGGCTTCGCGGACGCGAGCATCCGCGCGCTCGTGCCCGGCGTGAAGGTCGTCGGCCAGGCCGTCACCTTGCAACTGGTCGACGCCGATGCGATCGCCGTCAATCAGGCGCTCGCCAGCCTTAGGCCGGGAGATGTGCTCGTGATCGACATGGGCGGCGACCATGCGCACGCCCCGGTCGGCGCGGTCACCGCCTGCGCCGCCGCCTGCGCCGGTGCCCTGGCCATCGTCGTCGATGGTGTCGTCACCGACATTCTGGAGCTGCGCGAGACAAAGCTTCCGGTCTTTGCTCGCGGCACCAGTCTGCTGACGACGAAGCTACTCGGCAGCGGGCACAGCCGGATCAACGTCCCCGTGCGCTGCGGCGGCGCTGTCGCGCGCCCGGGCGATCTGGTCCTGGCGGACGACAACGGCGTGCTGTTCGTCGACGCAGGTACCGCCGCCCGCGTGGTCGATGACGCGCTGACCTCCGACCGGGCCGAGCCAGGCACCCTGGCCAGGCTGCGCGCGGGCGAGTCCGTCGCTCGCGTGCTGCTCGGTACCTGACACCACTCTTTCCACCCACTTCTCAGGAGAATTCCCATGAACCCTTTGCCCCTCTCTTCCCTGCGCGCCGTGCCTGCACTGGCGCTGGCTGCGGCCTTGGTGTCGGCCGCGCTTGGCACCGTGGGCACCGCCTCGGCCCAGACGCGCGGCGGTACCTTGTCGGCCATCGTCCAGCCCGAGCCGCCGATACTGATCAGCGCCATGAACTCGCAGGCGCCGACGCAGTACGTGGCCGGCAAGATTTACCAGGGCCTGCTGACCTACGGCCCGGATCTCAAGCCCCGTCCCGAACTGGCCAAAAGCTGGACCATTTCGCCGGACGGCCTGACCTACACGTTCGAGCTGCAAAGCGGCGTGAAGTGGCACGACGGCAAGCCGTTCACCGCCGATGACGCGGCGTTCACCATCGGCATGCTGCTCCCCGAGGTGCACGTGCGCACGCGCGCGGTGCTCCTCAAGTATGTCGCCTCGGTCCGCGCAGTGAGCCCGAGCACGCTGGAAATCAAGCTGAAGAACCCGTTCCCGCCCTTCATCATGATGTTCGAGGTCGGCACCATGCCGATGATGCCCAAGCACCTCTACGAGGGCACGGACTATCGCAAGAACCCGGCCAACCAGACCCCGGTGGGCACCGGCCCCTTCATGTTCAAGGAATGGAAGAAGGGCGCCTACATCAAGCTGGTGCGCAACCCCGACTACTGGAAGAAGGGCCTGCCTTACCTCGACGAACTGGTCTTCAACGTGATCCCCGATTCGGCCTCGCGCGCCGTGGCCTTCGAGCGCGGCGACGTGCAGGTGCTGCGCGGCGGCGACGTGGACAACGTGGACGTCAAGCGGCTGCGCGCCATTCCTGGCGTGGACTACACGACCAAGGGCTGGGAGCTGTTCTCGCCCATGGCCTACCTCACCCTCAACCAGCGCAAGCCGCCGTTCGACAACGTCAAGGTGCGCCAGGCCGTGATGCACGCGCTCAACCGCAAGCTCATCGCCGACAACATCTTCTTCGGCCTGGGCAAGCCGGCGACGGGCCCCTTCACGTCCACGACGCTGTTCCATGAAAAGAACGTTCCGACGTTCGACTTCAACCTGAAGAAGGCGCGCGAGCTCGTCAAGGAATCGGGCGTGGACGTGGGCAAGTACCCGGTGAAGATCCTGTCCACCTCCTACGGCGCCAACTGGGACCGCCTCGACGAATACATCAAGCAGATGCTGGAGAGCATTGGCCTGAAGGTGAGCATCGAGTCGTCCGACGCGGGTAGCTGGTCCGGCCGCGTGAGCAACTGGGACTTCGACATGACCGTCACCTTCGCCTACCAGTACGGCGACCCGGCCCTGGGCGTGGAGCGCTTCTACCGCAGCAGCAACATCGTCAAGGGTTCGCCCTTCGCCAACGTGCAGGGCTACCAAAACGCCAAGGCGGATGTGTTCTGGCTGCGCGGCGGTTCCACGCTCGACCCGGCCGAGCGCCAGCGCGCCTACAGCGAGGTGCAGAAGCTGCTGACGGAGGAGGTGGCCAACGCCAACCTGCTGGAGATGGAGTTCCCCACGCTCTACCGCGCCAACGTGAAGAACCTGGTCACCACGGCCATCGGCCTGAACGAATCGTTCGACAAGGTCTACATCGACAAGAAGTGAGTTGAAACGCAGGCCGGTGCTTCGGCGCCGGCCCCCTGCCTTCGCCCTTGTGCACGGAGCCACCGATGAACTTTCTCTCTTTCTTTCTGTCTCGACTCGCGAAGGCCCTGGTGGTCGTGCTGGGTGTCGTCATCCTGAACTTCTTCCTGGTCCGCATGGCGCCCGGCGACCCGGCCACCGTGCTGGCCGGCGAGGCCGGGGCCGGTGACGAGGTCTTCGTCACCCAGCTGCGCGAGCAGTTCGGCCTCGACAAGCCTGTCGTCGTGCAGTTGGGCCGCTACCTGGCGGGCGTCGCCCAGCTCGACCTCGGCTATTCCTATCGCAACCGGCTGCCGGTGCTGGACCTCATCCTCGACCGGCTGCCCGCGACCTTCCTGCTCATGGGAGGCGCCTTCCTGTTCTCCATCGTGGTGGGCGTGGCGCTGGGTGTGTTGGCGGCCCGCACACGCTACGAGAACCGCCGACGCTGGCTTGACAGCACATTGATGTCCGGGGCGCTGCTGCTGTATGCCACGCCGCTGTTCTGGCTGTCGCTGATGGCCATCATTTTGTTCTCGGTGGTGCTCGGGTGGCTGCCAGCCTTCGGCATGGAGTCGATCGGCGCCAACCTGACCGGGCTGGATCGCGTGCTGGACATCGCCCGGCACCTGGTGCTGCCCACGCTGTCGCTCGGCTGCTTCTTCATGGCGGTGTACGTCCGGCTGACGCGCGCCTCGATGCTGGAGGTGATGGGCATGGACTTCGTCAAGACCGCCCGCGCCAAGGGCGTGCCAGCTCGCCGCGTGATTCGCGTGCACGTGCTGCGCAACGCCTTGCTGCCGGTCATCACCTTCGCCGGCATCCAGCTCGGCCAGATGGCGGGGGGCGCCGTGCTCACCGAAACCGTGTTCGCCTGGCCCGGCATCGGCCGCCTGATGTTCGATGCGCTGATGCAGCGCGACTACCAGTTGCTACTGGGCATCTTCTTCATGACGTCCGTCCTGGTCGTCGCCTTCAATCTGGTGACCGACATCGTCTATCGCCTCGTCGATCCACGCATCGCCGCCAGCCAAGGAGCCTCCACATGAAGTCCTTTCTTCGCCGTTTCGCGCGCAACTACGGCGCGCTGTTTGGTGTGCTGATCTTCCTCGTTGTCGTGTTCCTTGCCGCCACCGCGTCGGTGTTCTACGAGGAATCCCCGTGGAACATGGTCGCCGCGCCGCTCGTCGCGCCCTTCACCGATGCAGCGCTGCCCTTCGGCACCGACATGCTGGGGCGCGACCTCACGGCCGGCATGCTCTATGGCGCGCGCGTGTCGCTGCTGGTGGGCGTGGTGTCCACCGTGGTCGCCCTGGTGCTCGGCATCCTGGTCGGCGCCGTGGCGGGCTACAGCGGCGGCCGCATCGACGATGCGCTGATGCGCTTCACCGAGTTCTTCCAGACCATCCCGCAGTTGGCGATGGCGGTGGTGATCGTGGCCATCTTCAGCCCCTCGGTGGTGACCATCGTCGGCGCGATTGCCGTGGTGTCCTGGCCGCCGGTGGCGCGGCTCGTGCGCGCCGAGTTCATGAGCCTCAAGCAGCGGGAGTTCGTCCAGGCCGCCGTGGTGATCGGCCAGAAGCCGCTGCGCATCATCCTCACGCAGATACTGCCCAACGCACTCTCGCCCATCATCGTCACGGCCTCTTTCATGGTGGCCACGGCCATCCTGACCGAGTCTTCGCTGTCCTTCCTCGGGCTGGGCGACCGCAACATGATGAGTTGGGGTTTCATGATCGGCGCCTCGCGCACCATGCTGCGCGAGGCCTGGTGGATGAGTGTGTGGCCCGGCGTGGCGATTCTGCTGACCGTGCTCGCCATCAACCTGATCGGCGAGGGTCTCAATGACGCCCTCAATCCGCAACTGCGCAAGCGCGGCGAATAGGAGCCTCCCCATGCCAAACTTCCTTCCATCCCAAGCGTCGCTGCTGTCCATCCAGGAACTCAGCATTGCCCTGCCGCAGGGCGCGGACCGCCCGTATGCCGTGCAGGACATCTCATTCGACCTGCGGCGCGGAGAAATCCTCTGCATCGTCGGCGAATCAGGCTCGGGCAAGTCCATGAGCTCCAACGCCATCATGGGCCTGCTGCCACCCGGGCTCGTGCCGCAAACCGGCCGCATCCTGTTCCAGGGGCGCGACCTGCTGCTGCAGGACGAGACCACCCTGCTCGGCATGCGCGGCAAGGACATGGCCATGGTGTTCCAGGAGCCGCTGTCGGCGCTGAATCCCCTGATGACCGTGGGCGAGCAGATCGCCGAGGTCATGCGCGTGCACCGGAGCCATGATCCGCAGGCCTGCGAGCGCCGCGTGCTGGAGCTGCTGGAGTTCGTGGGCCTGCCCGACCCCGTGACACTGCGCCACAGCTACCCGTTCCGCCTGTCGGGCGGCCAGCGCCAGCGCGTCGTCATCGCGATGGCCCTGGCGCTGGAGCCCAGCCTGCTGATCGCCGATGAGCCCACGACGGCGCTGGACGTGACGACGCAGGCGCAGATCCTCGCACTGATCCGCCGCATCCAGCGGGAAAAAGGCATGGGCGTGATGTTCGTCACCCACGACTTTGGTGTGGTCGCGGAGATCGCCGACAGGGTGGCGGTCATGGAAAAGGGCCGCTTGGTGGAGATCGGCCCCGCCTACCAGGTGCTTAATCAGCCCCAGCACCCGTATACCCGACGTCTTATTGGCGCCGTCCCCCACGGACTCGCACGCAAGGCATCGTCCGCGCAGTCCGAGACCGTGCTGGAGGTTCGCAACCTGCGCAAGACGTATGCCACCGGCGGCGGCTGGTTCGCCCCCAAGCGCGTCGTCCATGCCGTGAATGACGTGAGCTTCAGCGTGCGGCGCGGCGAAACACTGGGGATCGTCGGCGAATCGGGTTCCGGCAAGTCCACCATCGGCAAGTGCCTGCTGCGTTTGACCGGAATCGACGGGGGGCAACTGCTGTTCGACGGCTGCGATCTGGCCACCCTCAGCGAGCGCCAGTTCCGCCCATTGCGCAAGGACGTGCAGATGATCTTCCAGGATCCCTTCGCGTCGCTGAATCCGCGGCACACCGTTGGCCGGATCATCTCCGATGGGCCTGTCGCCAACGGCGTGCCGACCGCCGAAGCGCACCGGCGAACCCGCGAACTGCTGGAACTGGTAGGGCTGGAAGCCTCGGCCTTCGACCGCTACCCCAACCAGTTTTCGGGCGGCCAGCGCCAGCGCATCGGCATCGCACGCGCCCTAGCGCTGCAGCCCAAGCTGATCGTCGCCGACGAGTCCGTCTCGGCGCTGGACGTTTCGGTGCAGGCCCAGGTGCTGGAATTGCTGGCCCGGCTGCAAAAGCAGCTGAATCTGGCGCTGGTGTTCATCACGCATGACCTGCGGGTGGCGGCCCAGATCTGCCACCACGTCATCGTGATGCACTGCGGCGGCGTGGTGGAGTCTGGCCCTCCGTCGCGGATCTTCGACGCGCCGGAGCACGACTACACCCGTCGCCTGATCGCCTCGATTCCCGGCAAGGCGTGGGAGCCGCCCGTCACTGCGCCCGCGGCTGCGGCCGCCCGTGCCTGACCCACCCTTGTCTTTGCCATCTGGCTCTATCTTCTTGGAGGACTGCGAGTGACTCTCTCGAACTTCGGCATTGCCGGCGTGCAGATGTACGTTTCGGCATCCCATGACAACGTCGAACGCATGGGCGGCTACATGCAGCACATCCGCAAGCGCTTCCCCTGGGTGCGCATGGTGCTGTTCCCCGAGTTGTGCCCGCTGGGCCCAGGCCGCGACAAGGCCGAGCCGCTGCCCGGGCCGACCGAGGACCGCCTGCGGGAGCTGGCGCGCGAAACCGGGCTGTGGCTGATCCCTGGGTCGATGTTCGAAGCGGTGGACACCCCCCAGGGCACCGTCGTGTACAACACCACTCCGGTGATCGATCCCCACGGGGACGTGGTGGCGCGCTGCCGCAAGCTGTTCCCGTTCCGCCCCTACGAGGAGGGCGTCGAGGGCGGCACTGAGTTCTGCGTGTTCGACGTGCCCGACGTGGGGCGCTTCGGCGTGTCCATCTGCTACGACATGTGGTTCCCCGAAACGACCCGATCCCTGGTGGCCTTGGGCGCGGAGGTGATCCTCCATCCCACCATGACCGACACCATCGACCGCGACGTCGAACTCGCCATCGCCCGCGCCTCGGCGGTGACCAACCAGGTCTATTTCTTTGACATCAACGGCGTCGGCGACGGCGGCGTTGGCCGTTCCATCGTCTGCGACCCCTCCGGCTACGTGCTGCACGAATCGCAGGCCGGCGACGAGATCGTCGCCATCGACGTGGATCTGCAACGCGTGCGCCGGGAGCGGGAGCGCGGCCTGCGCACCTTGGGGCAGCCTCTGAAGAGCTTCCGCGACCGCGCCTGCGATTTTCCCGTGTACGAGCGCCGCGCCACGGACGGCTACCTCCAATCCCTTGGCCCGCTGGTCAAGCCCACCTGAACATGCCTCGCCGTCATAAGAAAAACCATGGAGTACGCATCATGAGCCAGAAGATCAGGACCATCGCCGACATGCTGCTGATGTTCCATCGCAACGAGCGCCCGATTTACTTCATCAGCGCCACCAATTTCAACCTGCTCGGCATCGATCGGTGGGTCAACCGCTTCCGCTACATCAGCTACATCGACTGCTTCGACGGAAGACACCCCAACGTCTTCGTGCCCGGCGAAACGCCCCACGATGAGTTCGAGTCCATCGAGGACATCAACAACTATCTCCTGCAGCACAAGGAGGTGATCGACCTGATCGAGCGGCGAGGAGGCCGCCCCGTGGCCACTTTCCTGATGTTCGACGAGAAGACCGAGGCGTTGGCGAAGGAACTCGGCATGGACGTGTGGTTCCCGCCCGCCGCCCTGCGCCAGCGCTGCGACAACAAGATGGAGACCGTGCGGATCGGCAACAAGGCTGGCGTGCGCTCGGTGCCGAACACGCTGCAGAAGGTCACGAGCTACGCGGAACTCCTCCGGGTGGCCGAGGGTGCGGGACTGGGGACGGATCTCGTGGTGCAGTCCGCCTTCGGCGACTCCGGCCACACGACCTTCTTCATCGCGAGCGAAGCCGATTTTGAAAAACACAAGGAAGACATCGTCGGTGAGGCCGAGGTCAAGATCATGAAGCGCATCAATTGCCGGGGCGCCACATTGGAAGCGTGTGCCACGCAGTCCGGCACGCTGGTGGGCCCGCTGTTGACCGAGGTCGTGGGGGCGCAGGAACTGACGCCCTACAAAGGGGGCTGGTGCGGGAACGAAATCTTCCCTGGCGCCTTTTCCGAGCAGGTGCGGGCGAAGGCGCGCGCCATGGCCGAGCGCTTCGGCAACCAGTTACTCGAGGAGGGCTACCGCGGCTACTTCGATCTCGACTTCCTGGTGGATCAGGACACGGGCGACGTCTATCTAGGAGAGCTCAACCCCCGCATCTGCGGTGCCAGCCCGATGACCAACCACGCGGCCTTCGCCTACGCCGATGCGCCCTTGTTCCTGTTTCACCTGCTGGAGTTCTCGGGCGTGCCCTTCGACCTCAACGTCAAGGAGATCAACGACCGCTGGGCCCGGCCGGAGTTCATCGACTCGTGGTCGCAACTGATCATCAAATCCACCTCCAACCAGATCGACCAGGTGGTCAACGCGCCCCCCACCGGCATCTACCACATGGCCGGCGACGGCACCATCGGCTACCAACGCTTCGACTACGAGCGGCGTGCCATCGACTCGGAGCGCGAAGCCTTCTTCCTGCGTATCACGGGGCCGGGCGACTACCGCTACCAGGGCGCAGATCTCGGAATTCTCATCACGCGGGGCCGGGCGATGAACGACAACTTCCGTCTCAACGTGCGTTCCCGCGACTGGATCCGGGGCATTCAGCGGCTCTACGCTGGCAAGCCCATCGTGAAGCAGGAGCATGTCCCCACGCCAGGCACCTTCAAGATCCTCTAAGACCATGACCGTCCACGAAGTTCATTTTCCGGTGCGCTTTGAGGCTTCCGTCGAGGACCAGCCGGGGCCGCTGTGGAAGGCCCGGTTCGATCGGTACTGGCCCGCCTATCGCACCTGGTTTCTGCGCACGGCCACCGTGGGTCGCCCCACCTACCTGGACTGCCGCCGCGCCATGCGCCAGCACATGCCCGAACTCGTACCGGTGTGGGAATCGCTGGTGGATCTGGCTGGCGGGGGCGATGTCGAGGCGCGCTTTCTGTCCCTGTGGTGCCCGCCCCCGTACATCGGCGGATGCACCCAGGCGGTGTGGCTCGACCCCACGGGCCATGAGGAGCCCGCGCTGCTGCGCAACTACGACTATGCCCCGGCCCTGCTCGAAGGCAATTGGGTTGCCACACGCTGGCTCGGGCCGCGCGTGGTGGCGATGAGCGATTGCTTGTGGGGCGCGCTCGACGGCATCAATGAGGCAGGGCTGGCCTGCTCATTGTCATTCGGCGGCCGCGCGGTATCTGGCCAAGGCTTCGGAGTCCCGCTGGTATTGCGCTATGTGCTGGAAATGGCAACGACGACCCGCGAAGCTGTCCGCATGCTCGAGCGCCTGCCGGTGAGCACGACCTACAGCATCACGATGCTCGATCGCCAGGCCGACTGGGCGACCGTCTTCGTCGCACCCGACAGAAAGGCCGAGGTCGTCCGCCAGGCAGTCGTCACCAACCATCAACGGGACATCGAGTGGCCCGAGCATGCCAAGGCAACCCGGTCCGTGGAAAGGCAGAGCTGGCTCGCGGCCCGCGTCGCCCAGCCGGGAAGCGCCCAGGATATTGCGATGGCCCTGATGTCTCCGCCGATGGTTCAGGACGCTTATCAACGTGGCTACGGAACCCTCTACACCGCGTCCTACCGGCCCCGCAGCGGCGCCATCGGATTGCTCTGGCCGGGGAGCGAGCCCTGGATGCAATCGGTCGCCGATTTCAAGGAGGGCCAGCGCGACATCGTCTTCCCACCCCCCCCGGCTGCGGTGGGGAGCACTTGACACCGAATCCGCATGTCCGTCAAAGCGAGCCTGCTCTCTGAACTGCTGCTGCAAAAGCGCGCCTGGGTTCCCGGGGGGCGCAATGGCGAATGGATGCACCGAGAACTCTATGAACTGATCAAGGGCGAGATCCTCGAGGGTTCGTTGTCTGGCGGCAGTCGGCTACCGCCTTCGCGTGTGCTGGGGCAGGAGCTCGGGGTATCTCGCAACACGGTGCTCTACGCCTTCGACCAGTTGCTCGCCGAAGGCTACGTGACGGCCACCGTGGGACGCGGGACTTTCGTGGCCGACGTTCCTCTGCGGCCTGCGCGCCATCCCTCCCTCGACCCCGCCGCCCCGTTCGGCGAACTTCCCGCGTCCAGCTCTCCCACCCTCTCCGCGCGGGGTACCCAGCTTCTCGCCCGACGCGGTGCATCGGATCGCCAATGGGGCGCATTCGCGGCTGGCGTCCCTGACGTTTCACTCTTTCCCCGCAAAGTCTGGCTGCGCCTGCTGAACAGACATTGGCGCCGCCCCAGTTCCGAGACACTGAGCTACAGCACCGTAGGCGGGCACCCGGCGCTGAGGCGTGCTCTGGCGGAACACCTGCATCTCGCCCGTTCCGTGCGTTGCGAACCCGAGCAGATCGTCATTACCTCGGGGATCCACCAAGCGATCGACGTCGTGTCCCGCCTGCTGGGCGACCCGGGCGACCGCGCCTGGATGGAAGATCCCGGCTACTGGGGCACGCGCAGCGTGCTCGCGAGCAATGGTATCGAAGTCGTCCCGGTGCCTGTCGATTGCCATGGCATGGCGCCCAGTGAACAACAGTTCCATGGTCCTGCGCCACGCTTCATCTTCACCACCCCTTCCCACCAATACCCCCTGGGGATGTCCATGAGCGTGCCTAGGCGGCTCATGCTGATCGACTATGCCCAGCGGACAGGCTGTTGGATCGTCGAGGACGACTACGACAGCGAGTTTCGCTTCGAAGGCCGCCCGCTGGCATCGCTGCAAGGACTGGACAGCCATGAGCGCGTCATCTACATGGGCACCTTCTCCAAGACCTTGTTTCCGGGTCTGAGAACCGGCTACATGGTCCTGCCCAAGTCCATCGCCGTGTGTGCAACGCAGGCCCTGTCGGAGCTGTATCGCGAAGGGCAACTCGTCCAACAGGCGGCGTTGGCCGATTTCATGGCCGAAGGTCACTACGCTGCGCACATCCGCCGCGTTCGCCACCTGTACGCCAAACGCTACGCCCTTTTGCGCCAGGCGATCACTCGCCACTTGGGCCCGAACTGGCCCGTCGCTTCGCAGGATGCGGGACTGCATCTGGTGCTCCTGCTGCCCGACGAGTTGGACGATGTGCGCATCAGCAACGAAGTTCGAGCCCAGCAGATTCTCGCGCGGCCGCTGTCGCACTACTACCAAAGCCCAGAAAAGGCACGCAGGGGCCTGCTGCTGGGCTATGCATGTGTCCCCGAAGACCTTATCGATCAGGGAGTCCAGGTCATCGCACGAGCGATCGGCACCGCTCACTCGCCACGATAGCGATGATCGAACTGTGCCATCTCCTTGATTGATATATGACCCTCGTGCTTCCCTGGATGGGGGCGCACGCCACCGCCAACCCCATAGCGTTGACTTGTTGGACTTGGCGACTGCCGCCGTTGCCGATGTTGAATGCCAAGTCGCTGGGCTAGACTTCGTTCATGGCTAAACCATCGGCTACTAATTTATTTCGTAAATGGTCAATCTTGTGCGGCCTCTGTGTGGTTGCAACTGTCGCAGTTTTGTACGGGCGTCCCGTATATGACATAGCGCGTATGGAGTGGTGTTTTCACAAGGGCGGCGAGTGGGAGCACGAAGCTGGTTGCATTATTGAGCCTGCGCCTAGCAAACCTTAGGCTGCTTGGCAGATTCCCCTGCCGCAGAAAGTCGCACTGGCAGCATTCGTGCAGCCCAAACACAAACTGGCATGAAGCTTGGCGTTACTGGGCTGTTTTCCTACTTATCAAAACACCCATTTACCGTAAGTAGGCGAGGGCGGGACAGATCAATCCATCGTGATGCCAAGTTTGCGGATTAAGCAGCCTAGGCGAAGTGGACCGCTTTTTGCCCGAAGCCGACATTGCGCGGTTGCTTGGAACCCTATTTCGCTGTTGCCCATTCCACCGTTGCAGTTCGGCGCCCGTGCGTTGGCATCTGAATTCCCCAGGGGTAGGG
>NZ_BCYO01000033.1 GCF_001598235.1 Polaromonas jejuensis NBRC 106434
AACTCGCATGGGGGTCTCCTTGTTGTATGGGGACTCGTCAGATGACGAAGATGGATGAACCGGTGGTCTTGCGCGACTCCAGGTCCCGGTGGGCTTGCGCGGCGTCGGGCAGCGCGTAGCGTTGGTTGATGTCGATGCGGATGCGCCCGGCAGCCACGTGACCGAAGATCTCGCCGGCCAGCTCGGCCTTCTCGGCCGGGTCGGCGATGTAGTCGGCCAGCGCCGGGCGCGTCAGGAACAACGAGCCCTTGCGCGCCAGGATCTGCGGATCGAACGGCGGAATAGTGCCGCTGGCCGTGCCCACGCACACCATCAGGCCGCGGCGCTTGAGTGAATCGAGCGACGCCATGAAGGTGCTCTTGCCCACGCTGTCGAACACCACGTTCACGCCAACGCCATTGGTCAACTCGCGCACCCGCTTGGCGACATCCTCGTGGCTGTAGTTGATGGTGTGGTCACAGCCATGGGCGCGCGCGACTTCTGCCTTCTCGCCGGTGGAAACGGTGCCGATCACGGTCAGGCCCAGCAGCTTGGCCCATTGCGAGACGATCAGGCCCACGCCGCCGGCAGCGGCGTGCAGCAGCACGGTGTCGCCGGCCTTGAAGGGGTGGATCCGGCGCATCAGGTAGGCCGAGGTCAGGCCGCGCATGGTCATCGCAGCGGCGGTCTCAAAGGCGATGCCGTCCGGCAGCTTGATCAACGGCGCGGCCGAGATCAGGCGCTCGGTGCTGTAGGCTCCCAGCGTGTTGATGAAACCGGTGTAGGTGACGCGGTCACCGACGACCACGTTCGTCACGCCCTCGCCCACGGCTTGTACGACACCGGCGGCCTCGACGCCCATGCCGTTGGGCAGGGGGATCGGGTAGGTACCGTTGCGGAAATAGGTGTCGGCGTAGTTCAGGCCCACCGCCACGTGGCGCAGGCGCACCTCGCCGGGGCCGGGCTCGAAGACATCAATGTCTTCAAGCCGCAGAACTTCGGGTCCTCCGACGCGGTCGATTCGAATCACTTTCGCCAATGCCATCTCCTGTAGGTAGGGTCTGTGGCCAGCGATTTGCACATGCGGCTATTACGCTGACTACAGGAGAGGTATTCTTGGACCGCGCCCCGATTCGCGCTTGACATTGCGCGCCAGACGTTTGCCATTGACGACATCGGACTGTCATTTTTTTCAGCACGCAGTCAAACCAGAGCTGGCGCAGTGAGCCAACACGCCGACCGGGTGGCCGAATTGCCGCACATCTCGATGCCCCAGGCCAGCGACTTCGAATTGGCCATGGAGAACGCGGCGATGATCGCGGCGCCCCCTCCTCCTATTGCCTTGTGAGCACAGGCAAGAACGTCGTCTGGACGACGTTCTCCACTCAACGAATTCAGCAAGATCAAGGTGGGTACGGAAATCGTCACCGTCCGCGAGCGAAGCCGCGCCGCATCGCCTCGCGACCCGGTAATTGGCTATTGCCAGGGCTCGCCGCTGCGCGCCGAAATCGAAGCCAAAGGCCCAGGCGCGCTCGCGCAAGCGACCGAAGCCGGCGCTGCGGCGAACGCCGCCCGCTTTGGCTCAGGTCCGGTGGAAGGGGACATCCAGGCGCACGTTGCCATCGCAACTGCCTGATCGTCGAGCACCGATCCCGGCGGTACCAGCTGCTTCGACAACCCTCCGTCCGTGACGCGCGCTCCTAGCCGGCTTCAGAAGTTCGAGCCGTTGTTTCCAATGACCGGTCCCGTTTAGGTTTGTTCCCCGCTGCATTGCGGCCGATCGACACCCTGGGTTGAGGATGTGTTTACGACTTTAGAAATCCGTCTCGAAAATCCAAAGACCCGCAAACCCGCATGGATGCTGGAGCCGTGTTTACGACTTTAATAACCTGTTTACGACTTTAATTGCGCGGAACAAACTCCATGCCGCCCCAAATCCGTCACTCTACAGTGACAGATTTGGCCAGGTTCCTGGGCTTGTCCACATCCGTCCCGCGCGCAACCGCCGTGTGGTACGCCAGCAGCTGCAGCGGCACCACATGCAGCAGCGGGCTCAAGGCACCGTAGTGCTCGGGCATGCGGATGACGTGAACGCCTTCGCTGCTGTCGATGTGGCTGTCGGCATCGGCCAGCACGTACAGCACGCCGCCTCGCGCGCGCACTTCCTGCATATTGCTTTTGAGCTTTTCCAGTAGCGCGTCATTCGGCGCAACGGTCACCACCGGCATGGCGCTGGTCACGAGTGCCAGCGGGCCATGCTTGAGCTCGCCGGCCGGATAGGCCTCGGCGTGGATGTAGCTGATCTCTTTCAGCTTCAAGGCGCCTTCGAGCGCAATCGGGTAATGCAGGCCGCGCCCGAGGAAGAGCGCATTTTCCATCTTGGCAAAATCCTCAGCCCAGCTGATGACCTGCGGCTCCAGCGCCAGCACGGCTTGCAAGGCGGCGGGCAAATGACGCATGGCTTTGAGGTGCGCGGCTTCGTCCTCTTCACTCAGGCGGCCCTTGGCCTGCGCCAGCGCCAGCGTGAGCAGGAAAAGGCCGGCCAGTTGCGTCGTGAAGGCCTTGGTCGAGGCCACGCCGATCTCCACGCCGGCGCGCGTGATGTAGGCGAGCTTGCATTCGCGCACCATGGCCGAGGTGGCCACATTGCAGATGGTCAGTGTCTGCGTCATGCCCAGGCCTTGCGCGTGGCGCAGCGCGGCCAGCGTATCGGCGGTTTCGCCGCTTTGCGTGATGGTGACCACCAGCGTCTTCGGACTGGGCACGGAGTCGCGGTAACGGTATTCGCTGGCCACTTCCACCTGGGTCGGAATTTTCGCAATGGATTCCAGCCAGTACTTGGCCGCGCAGCCGCTGTAGTAGCTGGTGCCGCAGGCCAGGATCAGCACCGAGTCGATGTCCTGGAAGACACGGTAGGCGCCATCGCCAAACAGCTCGGGAACAATGCCCTCCACGCCTTCCAGCGTGTCGGCAATGGCGCGCGGCTGCTCGAAGATTTCCTTTTGCATGTAATGGCGATACGGACCCAGCTCGGCCGCGCCGCTGTGGGCGTGCACGGTTTTGACCTCACGCGCCGCGCGCTGATGCTGGCGGTCAAACACCCAGTACTTGCCGAGTTGAATATCGACCAGGTCGCCCTCCTCCAGGTAGACGATCTGGTCGGTCACGCCCGCCAGCGCCATGGCATCGCTGGCCAGGAAGTTTTCAGAATGGTCTTGGCCCACGCCCAGGATCAGCGGCGAGCCGGCCCGCGCGCCGACCACGCGGTGCGGCTCGTCCTTGCAGAAGGCGGCGATGGCGTAGGCGCCACGCAATTGCGCGACGGCGGCCTTGAGCGCTTCAAACAGATCGCCGTCGTACAGGCTGTCCATCAGGTGCACGATGACCTCGGTATCGGTCTGGCTGTCAAACACATAGCCCTTGGCCTGCAAGGCGGCGCGCAGCTCGTCGTGGTTTTCAATGATGCCGTTGTGCACCAAGGCCACCTTGCCGGGGCGGGCGTTGCTACCCGCGCCGCTGCCGTGGCTGAAATGCGGGTGCGCGTTGTGCACGGCAGGCGCGCCGTGCGTGGCCCAGCGCGTGTGGGCAATGCCGGTGCCGCCTTCCAGGTGTTCCGCGCTGACTTGCGCCTGCAACTCGGCGACGCGCGAGGTGCTGCGGGCGCGCTTCAGGCCATCGGCATGGACCGCCACGCCGCAGGAGTCATAACCGCGGTACTCCAGCCGCTGCAGGCCCTGCACCAGGATGGGAACAATATTTCTCGTAGAGACCGACGCAACGATGCCGCACATAAACAACTCCTGAAAACAATGCTGACGATGCTACTGGGTAGTTGTTTTTCAATGTGATTGATATTTATCAAAAAATGGAATTAAATTTCACCAATATCAATGCATTAAATAAAATTTCATAAATAATCACAGAATGGAACAAATAGACGTAGACGCCATCGATCTCAAGCTGCTGGAAGCCTTGCAGGATGACGCCGCCCTCAGCAACCAGGCCCTGGCGGAACGCGCGCATATTTCACCGCCCACCTGCCTGCGGCGCGTCAAGCGCTTGCGCGATGCCGGATTGATTGAACGTGAAATCGCCCTGCTCAGCCCCGACAAGCTCGCCGCCCTGCTGGGCCATGGCCTGACCGCGCTGGTCGAGATCACGCTGGACCGCCAGGGTGCCGAGCAGCTGGAGGCCTTTGAGGCGCGCGTGGTGCTGGACGATGCCGTGCAGCAGTGCTACCGGGTGTCGCCGGGGCCGGACTTCATCTTGCTGGTGCATGTGGCCGACATGCCACGCTACCTGGCGCTGGCGCAGCGGCTGTTTACCAGCGATGCGAATGTGCGCAACGTCAAGGCCTTCTTCAGCACCAAACGTGCAAAATTCAAACCAAAAGTGCTTCTAGCCCAGTAGCGGCGAGCGCAAGCAGCTATTACATTGATAGCAAATCGCAGGCCGGGCTAGCCCCCTTTGACTCACCCGACCCACGTCATGGCATGCAGGAGCGCTCAGCCCCTGGGCAGTTTGGCCGGGCGCTTCCAGTTGGGCAGGCTGAGCTGCTTGCCGCGCGCCACGCTCAGGGCGCCGGCAGGCGTGTCCTTGGTGATGGTGGAGCCGCCGCCCACGGTGCCGCCCTGCCCAATCGTCACCGGCGCCACCAGCACGCAGTTGCTGCCGATGTGCACGTCGGCCTCGATCACGGTGCGGTGCTTGTTGGCGCCGTCGTAGTTGGCGGTGATGCTGCCCGCGCCGTAGTTGACTCTTTCACCCACGGTGGCATCGCCCAGATAAGCCAGATGGTTGGCCTTGGCGCCCTTGGCCAGCGTCGAATTCTTCACCTCGACAAAGTTGCCGATGTGCACCTCGGCACCCAACTGCGCGCCGGGCCGCAGCCGGGCAAACGGGCCAATCAGCGCGCCCTCGCCGACCTGCACTCCCAGCTTTTCGCCGTCGATATGGGTGAACGGGTGGATGACCGCGCCCGCAGCAATGGCGGCATTGGCAATCACGCAGTTGGCACCCACGCGCACGCCTTCGCCCAGGCTGACCTGGCCCTCAAAAATGCAGTTCACGTCGATCTCGACATCCTGGCCGCAGGTCAGCACACCACGCACATCCAGGCGAGCCGGATCGCCAAGGCGCACGCCCTGCTCCATCAAGGCGGTGGCCTGGCGCAGCTGGTACACGCGCTCCAGCTCGGCCAGCTGCACGGGGCTGTTGACGCCGGCCACCTGTGCAGCATCGGTGATCTGGTGCGCCACCACGGCCATGCCATCGGCGACGGCAAATTTCACGATGTCGGTGAGGTAGTACTCGTTTTGCGCATTCTGGTTGTCGAGCCGGCTCAGCCAGCCACGCAGCAAACGCGTGGGCACGGCCATGATGCCGCTGTAGATTTCGTGGATGGCGCGCTGGGCTTCGCTGGCATCCTTGTGTTCGACGATGGCACGCACCTGCGCCGACGCCCCCGGGCCGGCGCGCACGACGCGGCCGTAGCCCGTGGGGTCGGCCATGTTGAGCGTGAGCAGCGCCAATCGCTGGCCCTCGCACTGCGCCAGCAGGGCCGTCAGGGTGGCGGCCTGGGTCAGCGGCACGTCGCCCGACAGCACCAGCGTGACGCCGTCGTCAGGCAACAAAGGCAGGGCTTGCTGCATCGCGTGGCCGGTTCCCAGCTGCGGCTCCTGGCGCGCAAATTTAACGCTCAAATCGCCCGCAGCGCCCGCCATGCGGCCACAAGCCGCTTCAACTTCCATGGCACCGTGGCCGCAGATCACCACCGCCTGGCGCGCCGAAAGCTGCGCGGCGCAGTCCATCACATGCGCCAGCAGGGCGCGGCCGCCCAAGCGGTGCAATACCTTGGGTAACTTGCTTTTCATCCGCGTGCCTTTGCCTGCGGCCATGATGACGACGTCGATGGGGGTTGCCATGAGGTTTCCTGAATTGGGTTGGTGACTGAAGGGCATCAACGCGCGGACTGGCCTGCGCGGATACCCCCGGATTATCGATGGGCCGGCCATGCTGGTGGCGGCCGGATGACTGCAGGCCTACAGCGCCGTGAAAATCGTCTACAACCGGGCGCCCGAGCTGGCCTTTGACTTGGACGCCGGGGCGGTGTGCGCAGTGAGGGACGATATGCGCCGCAAGCTGTCAGCCCATTTCGGAGCAGCGCATATCAAAAAAGCCAGACGCCAGGCCGCCTTTTCAGGACAGCGCAGCGTCTGGCGTCATGCGCAAGGCATGGCCGCCAAGCAGGACTTCGCCACCCTGATGGGCCGGTTCCCGTCGCCCGCCAAAGAGGCCTGCCTGAAGTGTGCAGCACCGCCGCTGACAGGCCGGCGGGAAACGGCAGGCCGGCGCCCCGATTTACCAGGAGTACGCCACACCCAGGCCAAGGCTGGTGCTCTTGCTGATGCCGTTGACGGTGGAAACCGAGGCCTTGACCACCGCGTTAGGGGTTGCGCGGTAAGAGGCGCCGATCGCCAGGGCGGTCTGGCTCTGGAAGTTGCCGACGCCCACGCCGACTGCGAAGGTCTTGCCTTGGTCAACCTGTGGAATGTTGGCCATGGCCGTGGCACCTGCCACACCCGCCGCGACTTGTTTCAACTGCCGGTTGTTGACCGCGTCAAAGTCGCCGCTGCCGTCTGCCACGCCGCGAACCTGCACCGGCGCTCCGCTAGCCGAGTCCGAGAAGGTGGCGCCATTGTCGCTCAGGGCCAGGCTGCTGGAATGCGTACCGCCCGACAGGGTGGTCTGAGTCTCGGTCACCACCAGACCGTGGGTGTTGCCGATGCCGTTCGTCAGGGTCAGCGAGGCCGTGGACTGGCTGGTAACGCCCTGCGTGATCTTGCCATTGGCATCCACTTTTGCTCCCCAGCCGCCGGAGTTGCCGAGCGCCATCTGGCCATTGGTCGCCTGGTTCGCACCCGCCAGCACCGAAGCGCCCGAGGTCACCATGGTGGTCACCGAGCTGTTGGACGTGTAGACCAGCGTGCCATTGATGTAGGTGTTGCCATTGATCAGCGTGTTGCCTTCCAGGCGGTTGACATACTGCGCACCCGCGATGGTCTGGCGACTCGCAGCGTCCCCGACGCCGTTGAGCTGGGCACTGAGCGTTGCCGGCGTTGCTGACAGGGTCTGGGCATTGCTGTAGGTGGTGAAGCCGCTGGCGCCAGAACTCAGGCTGGCACGGCCATTGGTCACCGAAACGGTGCTATTGCCACCGTAGGCTGTCACCTGTGTCCCAACATTGGTATTGCCAATGGAATTGGTGCTGGCGAAGCTGCTGTTGGTACCGATGTTGTTGACCGTCGCCGCCCCCACAAGACTGGAAACGCCGATGTTGTTGATGGCGCTGTTCAGGCTGGTCATATTGGCCGCGTTGCCGATCGTGACGGCACCGTTGCTGGCGCCAGTGTTGATGTTGGTGGCGGCAGAACCGGTCGTGTTGACATTGGTCACCCCCGTCACGGTCGTCGCACCGTTCAGGGTGCTCACACCGGTCTGGTTCAGCGCACCGTTGTTGTTCAGCGTGCCCGTGTTGTTAACGCCGGCCGTCGTGGTCAGTCCCGTCACGTCCAGGGTGTTGTTCACCGTTGTCGCACCGTTCAGGGTGCTGGTACCAGTCACCGTCAGTGTGCCGCCGACGGTGGTCGCGCTGTTGGCGTTGCCTATGACCGTAGCTGCGTTGCCCGTGGTGTTGATTGCAGTGGCACCCGTGATGGTGGTCGCGCCGTTGAAAGTGCTGGCGCCGGTCTGGTTCAGCGCGCCGGTGTTGTTCAAATCACCGACGTTGCTAACACCAGCCGTCGTGGTCTGCCCCGTCACGTCCAGCGTGCCATTGACCGTCGTCGCACCGTTCAGGGTGCTGGCGCCGGTCACCGTCAGCGTGCCGCCGACCGAAGCATTGCCCGTTGTGGCCAGGGTATTGGTGCCGATGGCTCCGGTGTTGCTCAAATCACCGACATTGGTGAGGCCCATCAGGTTGCTGGTGCCGCCGCTTACAGACAGCGTCCCCGCAACACCGACGTCACCGTTGACAGCCAGATTTCGGCCAACGCCCACATCGTCCGTGGAGATCAGGGTACCCGTGAAAATGTCATTCGAATTATTGATGCTGCCGCTGTTGAGCGTGCCTATGTTTCCGGTCGTGGCCCCCAGGTCGGTGGCGTTCAACGTGGTGAAGTTGCCTGTGCCTCCGGAGACGGTTCCGGTGGTCTGGATCGCACCGCTGCCGGCATTGATTCCGTTCGCGCTGATATTTCCGTTTGTCGCATCGAGCGTGATCTGGTTGGCACCAGTACCTACCGTGGTCGTACCGACCAGCGTGCTTGCTCCATTGATGGTGGTGTCGCCGTTGATGGTGGTTGCGCCGTTGATGGTGGTGGAAATTCCAGTCGCTGTGGAGGTGGCCTGGTAGACGGTTTGTCCAGAAAGATTGAGCTGGATGAACTCGCCGTTGCGCGTCTGGTCTTTGTCGGCGTTAATCACCACGCTGCCATCCTCGTTGGCGAGGACCTGCACGCCAGATGCGGCCTGCGCGGAAAAAACACCGGTAACCAGCGCCGCAATCGCCGCCTGGCGCGCATTGAATTTAAACCGATGACTGATTTTTTGGGGGACGGAGCAGGCTGCGACGGAATCGGATTTATGAATGTCTCGTGGATTATTCATGACATATCTCCGTTGGCTGGCTTTACAAGACGACCTCTTTTTTGATGGACACACAGCCGCTACCGGCTGGCATCAAAAAAATTCGGGTGGGGCCGCTGGTTTCCAGGGTCAGCACCGATTTGTGTAACGTCGGGCCCTTTTTGGCATTGCCAAATTGCTTGCTGGCCACCGTGTCGCAGTTCTGTGGCCAGTACACGATGGCCTCGTAGACGGCGCCGCAGCCGTTGGCCTGGTTGGGCGCAAAGCTGGCGCTGGCGTAGGCCGAAGGTCCATCCCTTGGAGAAATTTCCATCGACAGGCTGGTCAGCCGCTGGTCGGGCTCAGTGGCGTTGCCAAACAGCGCGGCGCTGGAGGGGTTGCCATTGCTGATGAACAGGGCAACCTGGTTGATCCGGCTGGCGCAGGCCAACACGCCACTGGCAACGGCAGCTTGCGTGACGCCACTGACCCCGTTGCTGCCGCCTGAAGCAGGGGCGGGGGCATCGGCGGCGAAAGCGCTGACGCCGGCGACCAGACTACTGAGCGCTAAGGTGAGATTTCTGACTATCGCCATGTTCGTCTCCAGGACTGCAATCCAATGACACCCAACAAGATGTTTCATGGATGTTTCATGTCGACTTCAGTATTTACGATCGGAAACAAACCAGCAGGAAGCAGACCCTCAAATCACATGGAAAAGACCCTAAAACATGATGGGTGTAGACCCTCAAATTAAGGCCTTCTTCTTGCGCCCCGTGAGTTCGTGACATTTGACACGGAATGTGACATTCATTCGTTTTTCACCGGGCCATGCATCGGCCGGCCCATGCGACCTTTCGGCGACGCCAGCATCCAGTCCAGGGGGAGAGAGGAAGAAATGGGTAGCGATGGCGCAGGGCGCCACACCGGAGCCGTCCCGTCAAGACGACATGGCAGATCAGCAAAAGGCGGGCGGGCCGGCAGCCGCCGGGTGTGCTGCCGGGGCGGAGGCTGCGGGTACGAGAGCGCTTTCGGGAACGGTGGTCATGCGCAAATAATCGCGCTCACCGGCGCAATGACTCCCATCGTTGCGCTATGGTTGCGCCATGACCAGCCCCCAAAACGACTTCGCCATTTATTGCTGTGAGCTTTTATCCAGTGTGGGGCCGTGCACGGCCAAACGCATGTTTGGCGGCTTTGGCATCAGCACGGGTGGCCTGAGCATTGCCCTGATTGCCGACCTGGGCAAGGGCGAAAAACTCTGGCTCAAGGCCGACAAGGACACGCGCCATCTGTTTGAAGCGGCCGGCTGCGAGCGCTTTGTCTACAGCGTCACCAGGGACGGGGTGAAGGTGGCCAAAAGCATGAATCACTACAGCGCGCCCGAAGAAGCGATGGAGTCACCGGGACAGATGGCCTCTTGGGCGCGGCTGTCGCTGGACTGCGCCCTGAAAGCGCGCAAGCCCGGCGTCAAGGCACCCCCGACAGCACCTCAAAAACGCCTCAAAAAAGGTTAAGCCTGGCCATCATGACGGTAAGTGCTGGAGCCGTGGGGTGCAGCACTGAACGCCGGCAGCAACTCCGCTTGGGATGAAAACTCGCGCAAGGCCGGGTGGTCCGCGGCATTGACGACTTCGGGAAGCATCATGTGCGTGAACTGCCACGCGACCGCAGCACTGACTCCGGCCTGGTCGATGGTGTCGCTGGCGACCGCCAGCGGCCTGCGATGCAGCTCGGATTCAAGCGCCCCGCAGGCCGCCAACAGCTGCCCGGTCACGCGTGATACCCAGGGCTCGTGCAGCTTCTCGGCAGGCCTGAGGTTTCTTTCATAGATGATCTGAACGCTTTTTTCGCATGCAGCGAGGGCGAGGCCGATCACTCGCAGGGCATGCTGGCGCTCTGAAATGCCTGTGGGCATGAGACTCTTTCGCGGCGCCGCGAGGACTTCGGCGTAATCGAGGATCAGCGTCGAATCCATGAGCACCTCGCCGTCGTCGCAGACCAGCGTTGGCGCCTTGACGACCGGATTGATCTGCTGAAACTGTGCAAACGTGCTGAAGACGGAGATGGACCGGTGCTCGAAGCGCAGGCCGAGAAGTTGCAGCGAGATCGCCACGCGGCGGACATAAGGTGAGTCGAGCATTCCGATGAGTTGCATGATTTTTCCTGTTGAGACTGAAGGCGAAAACGCCAGCTTAACGGCATGCCGCGCTGGTAGCCATGAAACGCTTCAAGGCGGGTTGGATTCCAGCGGCGGCACACCCGGCCGCGTCCGGCCACCAGGAAGTCGGCATACCCTGCGACGCCAACCAGCAGGCGGCCCAGCGCCAGCACGGCCGTCCCCAGTGCCAGGCCCAACTCGCACAGCGGCTGCATCACCGCCGCCTGCCAGCGCGCGGACTGCGGGGCCAGGGCACAGCCAGCCCCGGCAAGGCATGCCTGCAAAACAGACGGCGGCGAGTCCCGCGACGGCAAGCTGCTCAGCGTTTCCATGAGGTGCTCCAGAATTTGCCGTTGAATCCGCCCACCCGGTCACCTTATTCGCAGGTTCGCGGATTGAAAGAGCGCTCCGGCGAGGTGCAACGGGCGCGAGCAGCTACGAAACTGATAGCAAAAGCGGTCGCAAGCCGCGTCATGGCCCGGCCTGCCAGCCCCGGCACACCGACACGCGAAACGGTTTCGCTGCGGCTGGCCCGCGCCGGCTCCCAGCTGAAGTAGGCCGATGGCACATGGCCTATGCCGAAAGACTCCATCACCAGGCTTTCACCAGCCCGCAGGAACAGGCCGTCGCCACGGCTGAGGAAATGGTCGCCGGCGCGCACGCTAAGGTCTTGCCCGGCATTGTTGAAAGTGACCCACACCCGGCCGTGCGCAATGCGCAGCTCGCCGGCCTGGCTGGCATGCAAGGTCAGCGCCCGACCCGCGCCCAGCTTCCAGCAACCGGGCAAGCCTTCAACCCGGCCGGTGGTGGCATCGGTCGCTTGTTGCAGATAGTGATCGCTTGAGTGATGAGACGTTGCGTGGTCCATGGTGTTCTCCAAAAAAGACCTGAAATCAGAAACGAGGCCTGAATGATCGCGCGGCGGGGCTTCCCGGTCCAATGAATTCGCGGTACGCTATTCATTCCATAAACGCATCAATAGCCACACCCCTGTCATGCTGCATTCACAAACCCATTTACGCTCACGGCCGATTTCCGCCGGTCAGTTGCGCGCCTTTGAAGCGGTCGCGCGCCACCTCAACTTCCGCGCCGCCTCCGAAGAACTGGCCCTCACGCAGTCGGCCGTGAGCCGCCAGATCCAGGGGCTGGAAGAAGATGTCGGCGTCAGCCTCTTTCACCGCCACACCCGGGCCGTGGAGCTCACCAGTGCCGGTGGCCTGTTGCTGCGCGCGGTCACGCCCTCGCTGGAGCGCATCGACGGCGCGGTGCGACAAATCCGCCAGAGCGCCGGACGCAAAAGCGTCTCGCTGACCACCTTTGCCTCGTTTGCGTCGATGTGGCTGATTCCGCGGCTGGAGGTTTTCCAGCAGGACAACCCCGACATCGATATCCGGATTGATGCGTCAGACGCGGCGGTTGACCTGGATGTTGCAGACCTGGACCTGGCCCTGCGCTATGCCCCGGCCAACCGTATGCCGCCGCATGCGATCCGGCTGTTCGGCGAGCAGATCACGCCGGTCATCAGCCCCTGGCTGCTCAAAAGCGGGCCGCCCCTCAAGAAGCCCGATGACCTGGCGCAGTTCACGCTGATTGAAGCAGGCGACGCCCACCACACGCACCTGGATTGGCTGAGCTGGCGACGCTGGCTTGATCAGCATGCCGCACCCAAGCTGGAAGCCAAACGCTGGCTCTATTTCAACTACTCCTACCAGATGGTGCAGGCGGCGCTTACCGGCCAGGGCGTGGTGCTGGCACGGCTGCCGCTGATTTCCGAAAGCCTGGCCCTGGGCGATCTGGTGGAGCCCTTGCCGCACATGCGCATGGACTCGCCGATGGACTACTGGCTGATCATAGGCCCGCGCAATGTGGCGCGGCCCGAAGTGATGGCGTTTTGTGAATGGCTCAAGGACCAGGCGGCGCAGACCCGCCAGGCGATTGGTGACGTGCCCGATCCGGACACGCTGGACGGGCTCGATTGAAAACACGCATTCGACGGAGCCGGTCAACGCGCCTCCCGTTGTAGCGTGAACAGGCTCTAGCTAGGGCGCGTTGCGCTTCAACAGCCGGCCGGCATGTGCCTTCACACGGGCTTCACTGTGATCAGCGGCGTCATTGACATAGGCCAGTTCGCCATTGACGAAGACCTTTTCAATGCCTTCAGACAGCGCGATCGGGTCTTCATAGGTAGCCACATCGCGCACCCGGGCCGGGTCCAGCACCACCACGTCGGCATGCCAGCCGGCCTGCAGTTGCCCGCGCTCGTGCAGGCGGAAATTGCGGGCGGAGAGGCCGGTCATCTTGTAGATGGCGGTTTCCAGCGAAAAGAGGTTCTGCTCGCGCCAGTAGCGCGCCAGCACGCGCGGGAAGGCGCCCCACAGCCGCGGATGCGGATGCTGGTCATGCGGCAGGCCGTCCGAGCCGATCATGGTCAGCGGATGCGCAATGACGCGTTTGACATCGTCCTCGTGCATCTGGAAATAGCAGGCGCCGCCGGGCTGCAGGCGGCGGCACACCGTCTTCTGGTCAACACCCCATTCGGCGGCAATGGAGGCCAGCGTGCGTCCCGTCATCTCGGGATGCGGCGTGGACCAGCTCACCAGCACGTCGATCACGCCATCGACCAGGTCCTCGCGCAGCACGGTGGAGCCGGCCATGTAGGGATAGACATCCATGGCCACAGCCTGGCGGCCGGCGAGCGATTCGATCAGCGGCAGGGTTTCCTGCGTGCGCCCCCAGTTGGCCGGGCCGGCACATTTGTGGTGTGAAATGACCAGCGGCACGCCGGCGCGAAAGGCCGTGTCGCCGGCCTCATGCAGCGCTTCGATGATGGCCTGCATTTCGCTGCGCAGGTGCGTCGCGTACACCCCGCCGAAGCGCGAGACCACCTGGGCCAGCCGCACCACTTCTTCCGCGGGCGCGGCAAACGCCTCTTCATAAAAAAGACCCGACGACAGGCCGGTCGCCCCCTCTTCCATGCAGCGCGTGAGCAGGGCGCACATGGCGTCCAGCTCGCTGGCGCTGGCCGCGCGGCTCAGGTCGCCCACGCAGGCAAAACGCAAGGTGGTGTGGCCAATCAGCACCGCCACGTTGACCGCGGGCCGTGCATCCATCACGGCGCGCTCATAACTCTGCACCGAATCAAAGCGGAAGGAGTCGGCGCCGAGCAGGTTCAGCGGCGGCGCGGACTGCTCCACCACGAAAGGCGCCAGCGAAATGCCGCAATTGCCGCCGATCACGGTGGTGATGCCCTGAGACACCTTGGGCAGCATGTCGGGGTGCTTGAGCACGATCGCATCGTCGTGCGTGTGTACATCGACGAAGCCGGGCGTGATGGCCAGGCCGGTGCAATCCACGCAGCTCACCTCCTGCAGCGCCAGGCCTTCAGGCAACTGGTGACGCAGATTCTTGCCGACCGCCGCAATGCGGTCACCGACCAGCAGCACATCGCCGGTCCAGCCACTGGCACCTGTGCCATCAATCACCAGCCCATTCTCTAGCAAAGTAGCTCGCGTCATTTGGCATCGCTTTCGTTGAGTGTGAGTTTGCTTTCGTTGACCGCGGCGGCCGTCCCCCAATCGAGCTTGGGGTAGTGCCGCATGTCCACGCCGCGCGTGCTGAGCACGTCGCGCACGCCGCCCAGTCGCTTGACGGCCAGGTCGCCCAGGCGCTGCGCCACCAGCACCGTGACAATTTCAATCACGGTCAGGTGGACCAGGTAGGCCTCGGTGCCCACATGCATGACCGGATCCTCAGGCACATGGATGCCCAGCACAATGTCGGCATGCCGGGCCAGCTCGGTGCCCTGCTGGGTCAGGGCAATCACCGTGGCGCCCTGCGAGCGGGCCACGTCCACCGCTTCGATCAGCGACGGCATGCCGCCCACGTGCGAAATGGCAAACACCACGCCCTGTTTGCCAATGGTGGCCGCCGACACCAGCTGCAAATGGATGTCCAGGTAGGCGTTGGACACCAGCCCCAGCCGGAACAGCCGGGCCTGCATGTCGGAGGCCATGAAGCTGGAGGTCACGCCCACGCTGTAGCAGTCCACGCGGCTGGCGCGAACGATGGCGTCGGCGGCGGCTTCTACCGCCGCCACGCTGAGCTGGGCCTGCACCCCGCTGACCGCGGTGGCGGCCCCCTTGATGACTTTGGAGATGACCTCCTGCGCGCCGTCATGGAGCTGCACCCGGCGATGCAGGGGCGAACCGCTGACGGCCATTTCCTGCGCCAGCGCCAGCTTGAACTCGCGCAGGCCCGGGTAGCCCAGGTCGCGGCAGGTGCGCATGACGGTGGGCAAGGAGCTGCCCGCGCGCTGCGCCAGCTGCTCAAAGCTCTCATCCAGCACCCGCTGGGGGTCCTGCAGGATCAGCGCCAGCACGTTGCGCCGCGAGGTCGGCGCGCTTGCGATGGCTTCGGCAATTTTGGCTAGAACTTTTGAAGTCATGGGGTGTCAGAAACAGGTCACCAGGGCATCGCACACCGTGTAGCTTTCATCGACCACCGGCATCCAGCGCCATTTGTCAAAGGTGGTGCAAGGGTGTGAAATGCCCAGCGCCACCAGGTCGCCCACCTTGAGCGCCGCATGTTCGGGGCCGGTGCCGCGCAGGTAGGCGTGCTGGTCGTTGAGGGCCGTGATCTTCCAGTCCGATGGCGCGGCCACGGGCGCGGCGCCGGGCGCATTGACCGAGGACAGCGGTATCGGCAGTTCCAGATCGTAGGACAGGTCGCGCCGGCCAACGGCCAGAATGGCCAAGCCCGGCTCGGGGCAGGACTGCACCGTGGCCCAGACCTCGATGGCGGGCTTCAGGCCATCGCTGTCATGCAGGCGGGCATTGACCGAGGCGACCAGGCGCTTGTAGTTGCCGTGGTCATGCGTGATGTAGCAGCCCGAACGCAGCAGGCCGCGCACCGGCCGGGAAAGCTTGGGCGTGAGCCAGCCGCTGACCAAGTCAAAAATCGCCGAGCCGCCGGCGGTCATCAAAACTTCGTCGCCGTCGAACAGGCCTTGCCGGTCGCAGGCCAGGGCGATACCGCAGACGCGCTGCATGAGCGTGTCGGCATACGCCTTGTCCGCTTCCGAATCACCCGTGGCGCCCTGCCCTTCATAGGTCTCGATGCCCACCAGGCGGCAGGCCGGGCTGGCGTGGATGGCGGCGGCAAGGGCCATCGCATTGGCTTCGTTGCGCACGCCCGTGCGCGCGCCCATGACGCCGATCTCCAGCAGCACCTCGAAGGGCGAGACCACCAGGGCGGCATTCGTGCGCGCCCAAGCTTCGATCAGCGCCAGCTGTGCCGGCGAATCCACCAGGAACACGATGCGCAGGCCGGGGTATTCGCGCAGCATGCCCTGGATGCCGGCCAGGTCGATGGCGTTCACCACCTGGTTGGCGATGATGAGGCGCCGGGCGCCGGCAGTGATGCCGGCGCGCATCTGCGCGACCGTGGCAAAGGTCAGGCCCCAGGCGCCTTCGTCGAGCTGACGCTGGAGCAGTTGCGGCGACATCGTCGTCTTGCCATGCGGCGCCATGTCCACGCCCTGGCCTTTGGCAAAGCGCTGCATCCAGCCAAGGTTGTGCCTCATCGCCGATTGCTTGACGACGGCCAGCGGCAGCGGCAGGTCGCCCCTGAGCACGTTCCAGCCCTGCTTGCCCATGTCGGAGCGGCGAACCGGCCCGCTTGTGTGGGGAAAACCCTTGAAGGAGCGATCGATTTCCGGGTCGAGAAGGTCTTGCAAAGTGGTCATGGATGATTCTTTCTTGGTTTATGCCGCCACCAGCGCGATGTCATCGCGGATGCAGGCCTTGAAACGGCCTTGCCCCATGTCGCGCAGCTCGGGGCGGGTGCTGGCGCAGGCCTCGATCGCATGCGGGCAGCGGGTGCGGAACACGCAGCCGGAAGGCGGGTTGACGGGGCTGGGAATGTCGCCCTTGAGCGCGACATGCTCACTTTTCTGCTCGGGGTCGGGCTTGGGCGAGGCGGCCAGCAGGGCCTGGGTGTAGGGGTGCAAGGGCCGCGCAAACAGCTCGGCCGTAGGCGCCACTTCCATCACCCGGCCCAGGTACAGCACCACCACGCGGTCGCACAGGTATTCGACCACGTCGAGGTCGTGCGAGATGAACAGCATGGTCAGCGACAGGCGGTCGCGCAGGTCGCACAGCAGGTTGACCACCTGCGCCTGGATCGAGACATCGAGCGCCGACAGCGGTTCGTCGGCCACGATGAATTCGGGCTCGACCGCCAGAGCGCGGGCCACACCAATGCGCTGGCGCTGGCCGCCCGAAAACTCATGCGGGTAGCGGCTGGCATGTTCGGCGCGCAAGCCGACGAGTTCCAGCAGCTCGGCAATGCGCTTGTTCCTGGCCTCCTTGCCTTTGGCCAGCCCATGCACCTGCAAAGCCTCGCCCAGAATGTCCTTCACGCGCATCTTCGGGTTCAGGCTGGCGTAGGGGTCCTGGAAGATCATCTGCAGCTTGCTGCGCAAGGTGCGCATGCGGGCGCTGGAGGCCGCCCCCAGGTCTTCGCCGCGGTACAGCACCTGGCCCGAGGTGCTTTCGATCAGGCGCAGCAAAGTGCGGCCAATGGTGCTTTTGCCGGAACCCGATTCGCCGACCAGGCCCAGCGTTTCGCCGGCCTGGATGGAAAAGGACACATCGTCCACCGCCCGCACCGGCTTGGCCGGCGCGCCGAAATAGCGGTGCAGTTGTTTGACTTCGATCAGCGGTGCGCTCATGCGATCTCCAATGGAACAGCGGCGGATTCAGGCACCAGGATGCAGCGCGCTGCGCGCTGCGGCCCGGCATTGCGCAAGCCGGGCATGGCTACGCGGCAAGCCGCCATGGCATGGTCGCAGCGCGGCTCAAACGCGCAGCCGGGCGGCGGGGCCAGCGGGCTTGAGACCTGGCCGCGAATGGCGTACAGGCGACGCTTGGCTCCCACTTCACCGGCGGCCAGCTCGCGCTTGCGCTGCTGCGCCGGCAGGCAGGCCAGCAAGCCCTGGGTGTAGGGGTGCTGCGGTGAGGCAAACAAATCTTTCACCGGGGCCGACTCGACAATGCGGCCCGCGTACATCACCGCCACATCATCGGCGTGGTGGGCCACCACCCCCAGGTTGTGCGTGATGAACAGAATGCTCATGCCGGTTTCGTGCTGCAGGCGGCGCATCAGCTCCAGGATCTGCGCCTGGATGGTCACATCCAGCGCCGTGGTCGGTTCGTCGGCAATCAGCAAGGTCGGGTTGCAGGCCATGGCCAGCGCAATCATCACGCGCTGGCGCATGCCGCCCGACAACTGGTGCGGGTACTCGTGCAGGCGCTGCGCCGCGGCCGGGATCTCGACCAGCTCCAGCATGCGCTGGGCATGGGCCAGGGCCGCCGCGCGGTCCAGCCCCATGTGCAGGCGCACCGACTCGGCGATCTGCTCGCCCACCGTGAACACGGGGTTCAGGCTGGTCATGGGCTCCTGGAAAATCATCGCAATTTCATTGCCGCGTATGCGGCGCATGGCCGGTTCGGGCAAGGCCAGCAAATCCAGCGTCTCGCCGGCCCGGTTGGTAAACAAGGCCTGGCCGCTGACCTGGGTGGAGGCGGTGCGGGGCAGCAGGCGCATCAGGGTCAGGCTGGTCACCGATTTGCCGGAGCCGGACTCGCCCACCAGCGCGGTGGTCTTGCCGGGACGGATGCTGAAGCTCACGTCGGCCACCGAGCGGATCAGTCCCTCGTCGGTGTCAAAAAACGTGCTGAGGTGGCGGACATCGAGCCGTGGTGCATTAGCGTTTGAATTCATGGTCGGGGTCTCACATCGACTTCTTGAGCCGGGGGTCCAGCAAATCACGCACGCCGTCACCCAGCAACTGCAGGGACAGCGCGGTCAGGATGATGGCGAGTCCGGGAAACAGCACGATCCAGAGCGCCTCGTGCGCATACTGCTGGCTGCCCGCCACCATGGTGCCCCAGGTCGGGATTTCGGGCGGCACGCCCACGCCCAGGAAGGACAACGCGGCCTCGGCCAGGATGGCATAGGCAAAGATGAACGAGGCCTGCACCAGGATGGGCGACATCAGGTTGGGCAGGATGTGCCGCCACAAGATGCCGGCGGTCGACACGCCGACGGCCCGCGCCGCTTCGACAAACAGCAGCTCGCGCACCACCAGGGTCGAGGCGCGCACCACGCGGGCCACGCGCGGCGAATACACCAGCACCAGCGCCAGCACCACATTGAGCATGGAGGGGCCCAAAATGGCCACCAGCGCAATGGCCAGCAGGATGTCGGGCAAAGACATCATGGCGTCCACCACGCGCATGATGGGTGCATCGAGCCGGCGGAAAAAACCCGCCACCAGGCCAAACAGCGTGCCGAACGCAATCGAGCCCATGGCGGTCAGCGCGGCAATCGTGAGCGAATAGCGGCCGCCAAAGGCGATGCGCGCAAACAGGTCACGCCCGAGTTCGTCGGTGCCCATCAGATGGCTGGCCGTGGGCACCGACAGGCGCTCGCGCACCGCGGTGTCATTCGGGTCGTAGCCAGTGACCACGTTGGCCAGCAGGGCCAGCACCACCACCAGCAGCAGGCAGATGGCGGCAGCCAGCACAATGCGGCGACGGAACAGTTTTTTAAGAACGAGTGGAATTTTCATATAACAGCGCTCAGTCGCTCAGTACTTGACCCGGGGATCGACCACCCGGTACAGCAGGTCGGTCAGGAAATTGATCACCACATAAATCATGGCCACCACCAGCAAGGCGCCCTGGATCACCGGGTAGTCGCGCCGCAGCACGGCGCTCACCACCAGATTGCCGACACCGGGCAGGCCGAACACGGTTTCGGTGACCACCGCGCCGCCAATCAGCAGCGCCACGGTCAAGCCCAGCACCGTGACGATGGGCACCAGCGCATTGCGTAGCGCATGCTTGAGCACCACCACGTTTTCACTCAAGCCCTTGGCGCGGGCCGTGCGCACATAGTCTTCGCCCAGCACATCGAGCATGGAGGCGCGCGTGAAGCGGATGATGAGCGCGGAGTTGAGCACGCCCAGCACGGTCGAAGGCAGCACCAGGTAGTGAATGCGTTCGAGCAGCGTGGCGCCCGGGTCACCGTAGCCCGAGACCGGGAACCAGCCCATGGACACCGAAAAAATCTGCATCAGCACCAGGCCGAACCAGAAGCTGGGAATGCTGGCGCCCAGCATGGCAAAGCCGGTCAGCAGCTGGTCGATGAACTTGCCGCGAAAGACCGCCGAGACAATGCCGCAGGGCACGCCAATCACCGCGGCGATGAAGAGGGACAGCAGCGCCAGCAGGGTCGTGGGTTCGGCCCGCTCCCACAGCGCCTGCGTGACCGGACGCTGCAAAAAAATGGACTGGCCCAGGTTGCCCTGCGACAGCTCCTTGAGCCAGTAGCCGAACTGCACCGGCAGCGGCTTGTCCAGGCCATACTCTTTTTGCACGCGCACAATGTCTTCGGCCGTGGCCTGGTCGCCCAGCAGCACCGTGACGGGGTCACCCGAGGCGGCGCGCGTGAGCACGAACACGAGGACCGCCACCAGCGCCATCACCAGCACCATGCCCATAAGACGCGACAACAAATAACGGGTCATGACAGTTTTTCTTCAGTTAAAGAAGCAACATTAATGTGCGCCGCGCCGGGCCGCCCCAAGCAAGCACGGCCCCCTCGGGGGGCAGCGTAGTACGCGAAGCGACAAGCGTGGGGGTTCAATTTTTCAGACCGGTGTTCCAGAAGAACGGCCAGGTGGACGGCACATAGCCCTGCAGCGCGGGCGAACGGGCCGACAGGCTGTTGAACTTGCCGACGTTGATGTAAGGCACTTCGTCGTACACCGCCTGCTGCACCGCACCCCACAAGGCGCCGCGCTTGGCCGGGTTGGTCTCCTGGTTGAAGGCCGCCAGCGTAGCCTGCTTGGCGGGCGTGTTCCACCAGCCGGGCGCACCGTCACCCAGTTGCGGCGGCGACAGCATGGGCTCGGGGAACTGGCCCGAATGGGTGATGTAGATGTCCCAGAGCTTGGAGTCGTTGCGGCGCTGCACCAGCGTGGCCCAGTCGACCACATTCAGCTCCGCCTTGAAGCCGGCTCGCTTGAGCTGCTCGGCCATGATCAGGGCCATGTTGTAGTGGAAATCGTACTGGCGGCTGGTCAGGATGCGGATGGTCTCGCCCTTGTAGCCGGCCTGTGCCGCCTGGCCCTTGGCCTTGGCCGCATCGCGCTCGTTGTAGCTCGCGGCCCCGGCCGCCGAATAGAAGGGCGTGCCCTTGGGGAAATGGTTGGGCTCGGCCGTGAAGAAGCGCGTGTCGCCAAAACCGGCGGCCAGCATCTCGCCCTCACCAAAACTGGTTTGCACCGCCTTGCGCACCGGCAGGGAGGCCATCACGCCCTCCTTGGTGTTGAACACAAAGTAAGGGAAACCAAACGAGGGCGTCAGGATGGGCACCGTCTTGCCGCCCGATTTCTCCAGGCGACCCAGGGCTTCTGTCGGCAGCAGGTCGGCGAAATGGTATTGGCCGGCGAGCGAGCCTTCGACACGCGTGTTGGCGTTCGGCACGGGAATGAAACGCAACTCCTCCGCCACGGCCGTCTTCTTGCCGCCGTAGCCGCTGGGCGCTTCCTTGCGAGCCGAGTACTGCTCAAAACGGCTCAGCAGCACATACTGGTCGGGACGGCGCTCCTTGAATTTGTAGGGGCCGGTGCCGACGAACTCCTTCAGCGGCGTGGCAATCGACTCCTTGGCCATGATGGCGGCCATGCCGGAAGGCAGGGCCAGCTGCGGCAGCAGCGGCGCGTAGGGGGCCTTGAGCACAATTTCAACACCGTAGCTGCCATTGGCCGTCAAGGCCTCGACGTCCTTGGAGAGCGCCTTGCCGCGCGGCGAGACGTCCATCCAGCGCTTCAGGCTGGCCACCACGTCCTCGGCGTTCAGTTCGCGGCCGTTGTGCAGCTGCACCCCCTTGCGCAAGGTGATGCTGTAGCGCTTGCCGTCGGCCGACACCTTGGGCATGCCCTCGGCCAGCATGGGCACCATGTTCCATTTGGCATCAAAGGTGTAGAGCGGCTCGTACACATGCTGCATGATCGTGCCGACCAGATCGGCGGTCGAGGCCATGGGGTCCAGCGTTTGCGGCTCGGCAATCATGGCCAGGTTGAGGGCCGATTTCGCAGGGGCCTGCGCTTGCGCGCCGATCGGCAGCAGGGCTGCGCCCCCTACCGCGAGTGCCAAAGCCAGCGCATGGCGACGGCTGATCCAGAATTTTTGCAGCATGCCGATCTCCTTAAAAATGAAAGTAATTTTCAAGTTGCAAAGAATATGCCAGCAATAATTTCCGAAAATCAGTGAAAACCCTCGAAATAAACCCTTAAGATGAAAATATATTTCACATTAAGAGGCGTTACTGCATGCCTTTAGGGCGCGCGGCCCGTCACCCGCACCGTGCCGGTGCCTTTCGGCAGTGTTTTCCCGATTTCCCCTTGTTTCATTGACCTTAACCAGGAGTTTTTTATGTCCGCACTCGAGTTTCTTGGCAACCCACCGATCGCCTCCGACCACCAGCCCCGCCCGTTTTCGCCTGCCGTGCGCGCCGGCGATTTCGTCTATGTCTCGGGCCAGGTGCCCGGCGACGAAAAAGGCGAAATCGTGCAGGGCGGCATCGAGGTGCAGACGCGCCAGGTCATGAAAAACATTTCCGCCGCCCTGGCGCTGGCCGGCTGCACGCTGGAAGACGTCTGCAAGACCACCGTGTGGCTGCAGGATGCGCGCGACTTCGGCAGCTTCAACCGGGTTTACATGAGCTACTTTGGCGACGGCAAACCCGCCCGCTCCACCACCGAGGCGCGGCTGATGGTGGATGCGCGGGTCGAGATTGATGTGGTGGCTTACAAGCCGCGTTGAGTATTTTTGGCCGCTAGCCCAATAAATACGGGAACAGGCAGCTATTTAATTAATAGCGTTTAATCTTCACGACCAAGCCGGGTCTCGCCCCGGCGGGCGAGGCACTTTGCTTTTGCTTCGCCAAAAGAAAGTACCCAAAGAAAAGGCGACCCGCAGTCTGGGTCCCTTCGCTGCGCTACGGGCAACTTGCGGTGCTCGAGCCAAGCGGGGTCTCGCTCGAACTCGCCTTCGGCTCAGACAATCGCGAGCCCTGATCCGCTTGGCTCTGCGCTCCTCAGCCCAGCCAGGACGGGTAGGGAAGGAATACCACCCGAAAGAGTTGAAGCTGATCGACGAGAGCCGGGTGGAGCTGATGCGCGACCTGAACGAGTCCATGGCCGAGCTGGAGCGGGAGTCCGGCAAGGTGACGCTGGCCGACCGGCTGAAGAAGTTGGTGGCGCCTATCGTGTCAACAGCGGACTAAGGTGCCGGGCGTTGTTGGTACAGTCTGGTGATGAAAACCAAACGATATTTGCACTCTTTCGCACTTGTGATCGCCGCAATCTGCGTGGCTGTTGTTGGCCTTGCGCCAACAACAGCCTCCGCGCAGGCCGTGACCCCTATGGCATTCGCGGCGCGGCCGACCATACTTGCCCCACAGGGCGCTTTTACCACTTGCGGGATTCGTATTATTGGAGCGGCAGCGATTCCACAGAGCCAGTCGGAGGGAGAGGTGGTCGACGTGACAGTTGCTGTGGATGTAGAGCGGTTTGTTTCGGTCAAGGCAGTCTACAAAATCGGACCGGTGTCTAGTGGGCTTGAAAAGCTTAGGCCTTCTGGGAAAAGAATTGAATGGATTCGCGTCGAGTCTGCTAAACCCTTGACCCCCATTGGTGGACAGTTGCTGCCTGGTGGGGCCGGTGGCTATGACCTTTTCCTTGCCGATTTAAAAGACGGACTAGACTCAATTGACGGACTTTTGCTTTCCAAGAATATCTGGATCAAGTTTAGCGATGGCGATAAGTCCCAGCGTATCTTCTCTGGCCCCATGCAAATGACGGAAGATGTCCGCCAACAGCTGCTCTCATGCCTATCGGTTATCGCAAAAGGCGGCTGAAACCGAGCATCGGACAGACGCGGAAGCGATAGCCCAATAAGCAAGGGTGCGAGCAGCTATAAATTCAATAGCTAAACAGCCGAACTCCGCAAATACGCGCCACGGCGCGTATTTGTTTTGGTATTTGGTTTTTGTTGCCTGCCCCGTCCTGGCTGGGCTGAGCAGCGCAGGAGGGGACGGATAAAAATTTCAGATGTCCGAAGGCGGCGAAGCCGACAAGTTTCTGAAATTTCCGTCCCCTCCGAGCAGCGCAAGGTGCCCGGAGCGCAGCGCAGGGACCCAGACTGCGGGTCGCCTTTCTTTTGGGTACTTTTCTTTGGCGAAGCAAAGAACAAGTGCCTCGCCCGCCGGGGCGAGACCCGGCCTGGTCGTGAAAGCGAATGGCGGTAATTTACGAAACGGCTCAGACAAACTCAATCAAGACGACAAAACCAACTCACACCGGCCAGACCACACCCTTGTCATTAAGGATGGCATCGAGCGGAATATCGTGGGCCTCGGGCTCCAGGTCGGGCAGCCAACCATGGGTATAGCCCAGCCCGACCGTCACCGGTTTGGGTTGCAGCGTCGCCAACGTGCGGTCATAAAAACCGCCGCCGTAGCCCAGCCGGTAACCGCCCGGCCCGTAGCCCACACAGGGCACGAACAGCAGCGTGGGCACAATCATTTCGGTGTCCTTGGGCTTGGGGATGCCGTAGGCGTCCTCTTCCATGGGGCAGCCCGGGTACCAGGCGTGAAAGGTCAGGGTTTTGTTCAGCTTGTCGACGACCGGCAGCCCGATCTTGCGCGGCGACCGGTTTGCTATGCTTTCAGTAGCTAACTGCACCCGTTCCTCGCGGGCTGTACCGCTATTTGATTGAGAATCTTCAGCCAGGATGGCATCTTCCTGCCAGCGGTACAAGGCGGGCAGCGGATCAAACTCGCCCTTGATCGGCCAGTAGGCGCCTATCACCTCGTCGGTCCGGCCCAGCAGCCAGATGCGCATCACACGCTGCAACAAATCGGCCCTCGCCAGGCGGTCGGGCATGTTGAGTCGCGCCTCCACCAGCGCCTTGCGTGTGCTTAATTTGTCCATAATGTCCCGATGCTATACAAATTTCTTTTCAGCGCGGCGCTGCCGGCGGCACTTTCGGCGGCGCTGACTGCCGGCTTTCCGGCACCGGCGGCGGCCCAGAACACGACACCGGGCGCCGGCAGCGCCGGCGACACCCTGCTTCTGGAGATGAACAAGGCCTTCAGGCGCGGCGACAAAACCAGGCTGACGCAACTGCTGCCGCAGGCCAAAGGTCATGCCCTGGAACCCTGGGCCGCCTACTGGGAGCTGAAAGCCCGCCTCGATGAAGCCAGCGCCGAGGAGGTGCAGGACTTCCTCGCCCGCTACGCCGGCAGCTACCAGGAAGACCGCCTGCGCAACGACTGGCTGCTGCTGCTGGGCCAGCGCCGCGACTGGGCCGGCTTTGCCGCCGAATACCCCAACTTCCGCATGAACGACGACAAGGAAGTGCGCTGCTACGCGCTGCTGGTGGAACACCTGAAAAATCCGGCAATGGACGCGCGCCTGGCCGATGAAGTGCGCAAGAACTGGCTGTCGCAGCGCGACGCCGACGATGGTTGCACCGCCGCCGCCGAACGCATGGTGGGCGCGAAAAACCTCATGCCGCAGGATGTCTGGCAAAAGGCCCGCCTGGCCACCGAGGCCAACCGCCCGCGCGCCGCGCGCGATGCGGTGGCCATCATCGCCCCCGAGGCCGTGAACATGGTGAGCGAGCTCAACAGCAGCGCCATCAAGTTCCTCTCGGGCAAACGCGTGGCCGTCAGCAAGGTGCGCCGGGAAATCATCACGCTGGCGCTGATCAAGCTGGCCACGGGTGATCCGGAAGGCGCCGCCTTCCAGCTCGACAACAAATGGGGCATGCAGATGAGCACCGAAGAGCGCAACTGGCTCTGGGGCGTGATTGGCAAACAGGCCGCCACGCGCCTGGGCACGGTGCCGGCCGGCGACGCGCTGCAATACTTTGCCAAGGTCACCCGCGACAGCGACCTGACCGACGACATGCTGGCCTGGAAAGCCCGCGCCGCCCTGCGCGCAGGCCTCCAGCCCGACTGGCAACAGGTCCTGGCCGCCGTCAACGCCATGAGCGAGGACGCGCGCAGGGACCCGACCTGGAGCTACTGGAAAGCACGTGCGCTGCTGGCCACGGCACCGCCGGACGCCACGCCCCAGGCCGCCGCGGCGGCGGCCAATGCCCAGGGCCCGGCCCAGACCATCAGCATCGCACCGCAGCGCGCCGAGGCGCTGGCGCTGCTGCAGGCCATGGCTTCGCAACGCGGCTTTTACGAGCAGCTGGCGCTGGAAGAGCTGGGCCAGAAGATCACCGTGCCGGCCAGACCCGCCCCCCTGACGCCCGAGGAAAAGGAAGGCGCGCGCCAGAACCCCGGCCTGAACCGCGGCGCCTACGCCATCCTGCTGGGCTTGCGCTCCGAAGGCGTGCGCGAGTGGAACTACAGCACCAACCTGCATAAGAACGGTGGCCCGAACGAGCGCGGCATGAATGACCGCGAGCTGCTGGCCGCCGCCCAGTTCGCCTGCGAGCGCCAGATCTGGGACCGCTGCATCAACACCAGCGAGCGCACCAAAACCGAGATCGATTTCGAGCAGCGTTTTCCCATGCCCTTTCATGACACGGTGATCCAGCGCAGCCAGGGCATCAACCTCGACCCCGCCTACGTCTACGGCCTGATCCGCCAGGAAAGCCGCTTCGTCATGGACGCCCGCTCCGGCGTCGGCGCCTCCGGCCTGATGCAGGTCATGCCGGCCACGGCGCGCTGGACCGCCAAGAAAATCGGCCTGGAGGGTTTCACGCCCGAGCAGCTGGGCGACCGCGAGACCAACATCACGATAGGCACGGCCTACCTCAAGCTGGCGCTGGATGACCTGGGCGGCTCCATGCCCATGGCCGCCGCCGCCTACAACGCCGGACCGGGCCGTCCCCGCACCTGGCGCAACGGACACACGCTGGACGCCGCCATCTGGGCCGAAAACCTGCCCTTCGGCGAAACCCGCGACTACGTGAAGAAAGTGCTGTCCAACACCACCAATTACGCCGCCATCCTGACGGGACAGCCGCAGTCGCTGAAAGCCCGGCTGGGCACGGTGGGCCCACGCGACGCCGTCATGCCCGAGCCCTACAAGGACTTGCCTTAGTTCAGAACGCAGAACGGCTTTCCGTCCCGGCCTGAAAGGGCTAAAGTGACCGATGTCGCAACACGCCAAACGGAGCTGCCATGAAATATGAGAGCATCCTGGACGCGATCGGCCACACGCCGCTGGTACGCCTGAACCACCTGACCCGGCAGCTGCCCTGCGCGGTCTACGCCAAGCTGGAGTTCCTGAGCCCGGGCGGTTCGGTCAAGGACCGCATCGGCATGTACATGATCCAGCAGGCCGAGCGGCGCGGCGAGATAGCCCCCGGCGCCACCATCGTGGAATGCACCTCGGGCAACACCGGCATGGGCCTGGCGCTGTTCGCCGCCGGGCGCGGCTACAAGACGGTGTTCACCATCGCCGACAAGCAGTCCAGGGAAAAAATCGACATGTTGCGGGCCATGGGGGCGCACGTCCTCGTCTGCCCCACCGACGTGCCGCCCGACGATCCGCGCGGCTACATCCAGGTGGCGCAGCGGCTGGCGCGCGACATCCCCGGCGCCTTCCTCTGCAACCAGTACGACAACCCGGACAACACGCTGGCGCACTACGCCAGCACCGGCCCCGAAATCTGGGACGACACCGGGGGCATGGTGACCCATTTCGTCTGCGGCATGGGCACTTGCGGCACCATCAGCGGCGCCGGCCGCTACCTCAAGGAACAAAACGCCATGGTCCAGGTCATCGGCGTCGATCCGCAGGGCTCGATCTTTTACGAGCTGTTCCACCACGGGGTGACGGTGCAGCCCCATGTCTACCGGCTCGAAGGCATAGGCGAAGACTTCATCCCCAAGGCACTGGACTGGCACACCATCGACAACGTGGTCCAGGTCAGCGACCGGGACAGCTTTCTGATGGCGCGCCGGCTGGCCCGCACCGAGGGCATCTTCGCCGGCGGCTCCTCGGGCGCCGCGATGCTGGCCGCGCTGCAGCTGGCGGAAAAGCTGGGCCCGAACGACCTGGTGGTGGTGCTGCTGCCCGACGGCGGCCGCCAATACCTGGGCAAGCTCTACAGCGACGACTGGATGCGCGAGCACGGCTATTTGGACGCCAAGCCCGATTCCGCACCGCTACCCTGATGTCAGATTCAGCGAGGCACACCATGCGCTTTTCCACCCAGGCCATTCACGCCGGCCAGCCGCCGGACCCGAGCACCGGCGCCATCATGACGCCGGTGTACCTGAGTTCGACCTTCGTGCAGCAGGCGCCCGGCCAGCACAAGGGCTACGACTACGGGCGCACCGCCAATCCCACGCGCAGCGCGCTGGAAGCGAACATCGCGGCGCTGGAGGACGGCGCTTACGGCCTGGCCTTCGCCAGCGGCCTGGCGGCCGAGTCCGCCGTGCTGCAATCGCTCAGCAGCGGCGACCATGTGGTCTGCGGCCAGGACCTGTATGGCGGCACCTACCGGTTGATGACCAAGGTCTTTGCGCGCTTCGGCATTGAGGTCAGCTTTGTCGACGCGACCTCGCTGGACGCGGTGCGCGCCGCGCTGCGGCCGAACACGAAGATCATCTGGCTGGAGACCCCGAGCAACCCGCTGCTCACTGTCTGCGACATCGCCGCCATCGCCCAGCTCGCGCACGAGCGCGCCCAGGGCATCAAGCTGGTGGTCGACAACACCTTCGCCTCGCCCTACCTGCAGCAGCCGCTGCGCCTGGGCGCGGACATCGTCGTCCACAGCACCACCAAATACCTGGGCGGCCACTCGGACGTCATCGGCGGCGCGCTGGTGGTCAAAGACGAGGCGCTGTACCAGGCGCTCAAGTTCCTGCAGAACGCGGTGGGCGCGGTGCCGGGTCCGCTGGACTGCTTCCTGGTGCTGCGCGGCATCAAGACCCTGGCGGTGCGCATGCGCCAGCATTGCGAGAACGCGCTGCAACTGGCGCGGCACCTGGCGGCCCACCCCGAGGTCAGGCAGGTCGCCTACCCCGGCCTGACGTCCAGCCCCCATCACGCGCTCGCCAGCCGGCAGATGCGCGCCTATGGCGGCATGATCTCGCTCGAATTGCAAGGCGGGGTGGAGCGCAACCTGCGCTTCACGACCCAGACCAGGCTGTTCGCGCTGGCCGAAAGCCTGGGTGGCGTCGAATCCCTGATCGGGCTGCCCACGCTGATGACGCATGCCTCCATCCCGGCCGAACAGCGCCAGCAGGCGGGCCTGCCCGACGCGATGGTGCGCCTGTCGGTCGGCCTGGAAGACATCGAAGACCTGACCGAAGACCTGGACCGGGCGATCACCGCATCGCGGCAGGGCTGAGTGCGTCCCTGGCCCCCGGCGTCCATGCATAAATCGGTCTCCAGCCCTTGATGAACGGGCGCATTCAGCTATTTTTTCAATAGCAAATCATACCGGACTGATCCGCCTCAACTCAGCAGCGCCAGGGCCCCGAAGTCGCCCACCCGCTCGCCCAGGCCGGCGGGCAGCAGTTCGAAGCCGCCGGTCAGCGCCGGGAGCTTGCCGAAAATCTGCGCCTGCAGGCGCGGCAGCAAGTAGTCGCGCTGCGGCCAGAACACGCCGCCCCCCAGGCTGATGCGCGCCAGGTCCAGCGTGACGACCAGGTTGTACAGCGCCCGCCCCATGACGCGGCACAACTCGTCCACGATCGCCACGGCGCGTTCGTCCCCGGCGCGCGCCGCCGAAAAAAGCCTGGCCGCGTCCGCGTAGCCCACAGCGGCGAAACGCCGCGCAATCGAATTGCCGGCCACCAGCGCCTCCAGGTCGCCGATGTTGCCGCAGCCGCACAGCGCGTCAAGGTTGTCGCTGACAAAGGCGTGCCCGGCATGGCCGGCATTGCGGTGCTTGCCGCGCAGGATATGGCCGTCAACGCACAGACCAAAGCCGACGCCCGTGCTCCAGGTCACATAGGCGCAGCTGTCGACGCCTTGCAAGGCGCCCCAGCGGCGCTCGGCCTGCAGTGCGCCTACGCCGTCGTTCTCAATCCGTACATTCGCAAATTTCTCGCGCAGCGGCGCTTCGAGCGCCGCGCTGCGCCAGTCGTTGGGCAGACCGCGCGCCGGACCGGCCAGGCCGCCGCAGATATTGGGGTTGGCCAGCGCTATCAGGCCCGCCTCCATCACAAACGGGCCGCAGGACGACACGCCCACGGCCGCTATCGCCTGCTCATCGATGCCCGCCGCTTCGCAGGCCGCCGCGAGCATGCGCAGGATTTGCCGCGCCACGGCATCCGGCGCGCCCACCTTGGCGGTGGGCTCGGAAAGCCGTGCCTGCCAGGGGAAGGACTCACCGGGGTGACAGGCGTCAGCGCCGGCCCCTTCGGCCACCAGGCTGACGGCTATCTTGGTGCCGCCCAGGTCAATACAGGCTTTCATGCGTGCACCTCTTTCAGCTTTTCAGACAAATTTGGCAATCAGGCTGGCAATAAAGCTCAGCAGTATCGTGGTGGTCAGCGGAATAAACCATTCACGCCCAAACAGGCGAAAGCGCAAATCGCCAGGCAAGCGACCAAAACCCAGTTTTTGCAACAGGGGGCTGAACCAGCTGATGCAGATCAGGGCCAGAAAAATGACGATGAACCAGCGGATCATGGCGTGCCGGCTTACAAGGTGTGGCTGCGGTCGCCCGCCGAAAAGCCCAGGGGCGCCCACTCGGCCTGGTTTTTCGCTCCGAAGGCCACGACCTTGAACAGCTCGCCCATTTCGTGTTCATTCACCAGCTTTTGCAGCATGACGCGCTCGGGCAGGCCGGCGTTCTCCAGGCCGTCGAGCAGCCCGCAGTTCAGCAGAAAGCGCCCCTGGCTGGTGTAGCCCAGCACCGGCATGCCGGCCTCCTGCGCGGCCAGCGCGACGCCGGTGAAATTCACATGCGCCGTGATGTCTTTTTCGCCCACGTCGGCCAGCGCGTCGGCGTCGGCCAGGTGGCCGCGGTGGCACATCAGCGTGCCCATGCTGCGCTGCGGGTGGTAGTACTCGTGCTCGGGAAAGCCGTAGTCCAGCAGGAACACGGCCCCCGTCTCAAGCCGGTCGGCCAGCGTGCGCACAAAGCCTTCGGCCTGCGGGTGGATCTCGGTCAGGTAGTCGTGATGGCCCGCCACCTCCAGCGGCGGCCGCAATTCGGTGCGCTGGTCGGCGAACATAAAGTGGCCCTCGTGCGTTTCCCGACGGGCCGCCCCTAGGGAAACACGGCCCCCCTCGGGGGGCAGCGCATTAGACGAAGTCTTCTCTGGGAGCGGCGTAGCCAAAAGCGTGGGGGCCATGACAACGCCGCGCTCGTGCCAGACGCCATTCAGGCGCGCCAGCAGCTTCACCGGCATGGCGTCCAGCACCTCGTTGCCGACCACCACGCCGCGCATCTGCGGCGGCAGCTCGGTCAGCCAGCGCAGCTTGCCGGCGTGCGCGGCCAGCCGCTCGCGCTGGCGCTGCGCCAGGCTGCCCGACAGGTCGACGATGGTGTAGCGCTCGATCTGCGGCCCCAGCGTGTCCAGAATTTGCAGGGCCAGCGCGCCGGAGCCCGCGCCAAACTCCCAGACTTCGGCCGTGCCGGTGGCCGCCAGCGCCTGCGCCAGCTGGCGCGCCAGGGTCTGGCCAAAACGCGGCGACAGCTCGGGCGCCGTCACAAAGTCGCTGCCGCCGGCAGGCATCAGGCCGAATTTGCGGGAATCGTTGGCGTAATAGCCCAGGCCTGGCGTGTAGAGGGCCAGCGCCATGAACTGCTCAAACCCGATCCAGCCGCCGGCGGCGTCAATGGCCTTGACGATGTGGGCATGAAGGTCGGTCGTTAAAATGGGGGGATGGGTCATGTTCGTCACGAATTGTCGGCGATTCACCAATTTACGCCTGGCCCCAGCTTACCCACCTCCACCTGATGACTCCAGCCCCCACCCCACCCGTTGTACTCGTGACTGGCGCCGCCAGGCGGCTGGGCCGCGAGATCGCGCTGGCGCTGGCCGCCGGCGGCTGGCAGGTGGCGGTGCATTACCGCAGCTCGGAAGCCGATGCTATAAAAACAGTAGCTGATTGCGACCGGTTATCGGGCGCTTCAGCCGCTTTTGAAGCTGATTTGACGGATGAGTCCGCGGTCCGCGGCCTGCTGCCGCGCGTGATTGCCCATTTTGGCCGGGTCGATGCGGTGGTCAACAACGCCTCGACCTTTGAGCACGACAGCGCTGCCAGCTTTGGCTTTGCCAGCATGGACAGACATGTGCGCAGCAACACCGGCGCCGCCATCCTGCTGGCGCAGGCGCTGCACGAGCATGTCACGGCCAGAGGCGGCGCGGGCGCCGTCGCCGAGCACGCCGGCCGGTGTGCGGTCATCAACCTGCTGGACCAGAAACTCTGGAACCAGAATCCCGATTTTTTCAGCTACACCCTGTCCAAGGCCGCGCTGGAAGCGGCCGGCACCATGCTGGCGCTGGCGTTGGCCCCCGCGGTGCGCGTGGTCGGCGTGGCGCCCGGGCTGACCCTGACCAGCCATTTGCTGAGCGACGAACAATTCGAGGCGCGGCACAAGCTGTCGCCGCTGGGGCGCTCCTCCACGTCGGCCGATGTGGCGGCCACGGTGAAGTTTGCGTTGGAAAACAACTCCATCACCGGCACCACCCTGCTGGTGGACGGCGGCCAGCACCTGATGAAGTTCGAACGCGATTTTTCGCTGATGTAAGCGCCCCCACCGGACCCCACCCATGTACAACACCCTAGGCACCCAGATCCTGACGCTCACCGGTTTGCGCTTTGACGCCAACCTGGGCATTCTGGACCACGAGAAAACCGCGCCGCAGCCTATCCAGGTCGATGCCGAACTGAGCCTGGGCACGCAGCCGCTGCTGCCCCATGACGATGACATCAACCATGTGCTGGACTACCGCAAGGTGCGCCAGATCATCATCACCGAGTGCACGGCCGAGCATGCCAACTTGCTGGAAACCCTGATCGGCAAGCTGGCGCACCGGCTGATGCTGCTGCCCGGCGTGCTGGGCGTGCGGGTGAAGATTGCAAAACTTGAAATTTTTGACGACTGCGAAGTAGCCATTCGCGTCGAGACAGGACAGTGGTAGACATGAGTGCTCAATGGATAGACGACAAACTAGAGAGTTCTGCACGGGTACAGAACTCGATGAAGATAGAGCGCGAGGACCACAAGCTGGAAAAGCGCCTGTGCCGCGAGGTCGGCCGCGCCATTGTCGACTTCAACATGATTGAAGAAGGCGACAAGGTCATGGTCTGCGTGTCGGGCGGCAAGGACAGCTACGCCATGCTGGACATTTTGCTGAAACTGCAAAAGCGCGCGCCCATCAAGTTCGAGCTGATCGCCGTCAACCTGGACCAGAAGCAGCCCGGCTTTCCCGAGCATGTGCTGCCCGAGTACCTCGCCAAAGTCGGCGTGCCCTTTCACATCGAGAACCAGGACACCTACAGCATCGTCACCCGGGTGATCCCCGAGGGCAAGACGCTGTGCTCGCTTTGCTCGCGGCTGCGCCGCGGCATCTTGTACCGCGTGGCGGGCGAGCTCGGCTGCACCAAGATTGCGCTGGGCCACCACCGCGACGACATGCTGCAGACTTTTTTCCTGAACATGTTTTTTGCCGCCAAGCTCAAGGGCATGCCGCCCAAGCTGGTCAGCGACGACGGCAAGAACATCGTCATCCGGCCCATGGCCTACGTCACCGAAAAAGACCTGACGCGCTGGGCCCAGGTGCAAAACTTCCCCATCATTCCCTGCACGCTGTGCGGCAGCCAGGAAAACCTGCAGCGCAAGCAGGTCGGCAACATGCTGCGCGAGTGGGATAAAAAACACCCGGGCCGGCTGGAAAACATGTTCGCCGCCCTGCAAAACATCGTGCCCTCGCACCTGATGGACAGCCAGCGCCACGACTTCAAGAACATCAAAACCACGGGCGTGGCCGATGCCGATGGCGACAAGGGCTTTGATGCCGAGGAATTCAAGGAACCGAAACTTCCCGGCCATGCCGTGATAGGCATCACGCCAATGACCTCGGGCTAACCCCAGCCTTGCATCAATTAACACTGGAGCCCTTATGAAACGAGCGCTTTCAGCTATCTTTTTAATAGCATTCACGGCATTTTTCATGGCCGGCTGCTCCGGCGTCCGCCTGGTTGACAGCGACGTCACGGCATTCCCCCGCTGGAGCGCGGCGCCGCCCGGCCCCGGCACGGCCTACCGTTTTGAACGCCTGCCCTCACAGCAGGCCGTCGGGGCCCAGCAGGACCAGGTGGAAGGGCTGTCGCGCAGCGCGCTGGCCAAGGTCGGCATGGAGTTGAATCCGCCGCTGGCGCGCTACAGCGTGCAGGTGCTGCTCAATACCCAGAGGGTGGTGCGCTTGCCTTACGATGGTTGGGGTGGTCCGGGTGTGTTCCTGGCCGGCGGCAATCGCGGCGCATCGCTGGGCCTGTCGTTTCCGCTGGGGGTTTCAGAGCCCGACTACTTCAAGCGCGAGCTGAGCATTCTCATGCGCGACGTGGCAACCCAACAGGTCGTCTTTGAAACCCGCGCCCTGCACGATGGTGTGTGGAGCGATACCTTGGCCGTGCTGCCCGCCATGCTGGACGCCGCCCTGCGCGGCTTCCCGCAGCCGCCACCGGGCACGCGCCGGATCAATGTTGAAATTCCGCGCTAGGGATATGGCCCCCACGTTCGCTCACTGCGTGTAGCTCTCTGCCCCCCGAGGGGGCTATTTCACCTTGGGGCGGCCCGGCGGTGAAATGTGGCCCCCACGTTCGCTCACCGCGTGTAGCTCTTTGCCCCACAAGGGGCTGAACTTGCTCGGGGCAGCTGGACAACATATTCAGCGCCTGGCAGAACATCGTGCTGTCGCACCTGATGGACGGAACGCAGCCTGATTTCAACGGTCTAAAAGCCACGGGCATGGCCTGTGCGGAGGGTGACTAGGCCTCCAACCCCGAGGAATTCGCCCCCGCCGCCCTGCCTGGCCTGCCAGTACTGAAAATCTGACAGCACTGACAGTATCTATTGGAGGTTCTTATGAAACCGACTTTGGGCGCTCTTCTATCTGCCGTACTGCTGCTCGGTGGCTGCGCCACCACCCGGCTGATCGACAGCGATGTGCGCAGCTTCTCCAGCCTGCCGGCCGCGCCCTCCAGCGCTGGCGCCGCCTACCGGTTTGAACGCCTGCCCTCGCAGCAGTCCTTCAGCGAGCAGCAGGCCCAGATCGAAGCCATGGCCCAGCAAGCCCTGGCCAAAGTGGGCCTGCAGCGCAATGACAGCGCGGCGAAATACAGCGTGCAAATCGGCGCCCAGGCACAACGCGAGATTCGTTATGACTACGACCCCTGGTGGCCAGGTTGGGGCCCGGGTTGGGGCCCGGGTTGGGGCCCAGGTTGGGGCCCGGGTTGGCGCGGCCACAGCGCGATGTTCTGGCCCTACCCCGCGTACTCCGAAACACGGTGGTACAAGCACGAGGTCAGCCTGGTTCTGCGCGACCTGGCCTCCAGCCAGCTGGTCTACGAGACCCATGCCGTGCACGATGGGTTTTCGCCCGACAGCACGGCCATCTGGCCGGTGATGTTCCAGGCCGCCCTCAGCGGCTTTCCCAACCCACCGCCCGGGATACGCCGGGTGAACATCGAGATTCCACACTGATTTTTCTTCCTGTTTCCCTTGAATCTGCGGGGGATGGGTGGCGCCCCTAAAATCAAGAGAACATGGAACCCACCCGCATCATCGCCATCCGCCATGGCGAGACTACCTGGAATGTGGACTCGCGCATCCAGGGCCACCTCGACATCCCGCTCAACGAAACCGGCCGCAGGCAGGCCAAACGCATGGCCCAGGCGCTGGCGGAGGAGCCCATCACCGCCATTTACGCCAGTGACCTGACCCGGGCCTGGGAGACCGCGCAGTACCTCGGGCGCGCACTTGGCATGGAGGTGACGTCGGAAGAAGGCCTGCGCGAACGCGGCTTTGGCGACTTTGAAGGCAAGACCTTTGCCGAAATCGAAGCACTGCTGCCCGACCAGTCCCTGCGCTGGCGCAAACGCGATCCACACTTTGCCCCGGTCGGCGGCGAATCACTGCTGGCCCTGCGCAGCCGGGTGGTCGAAACCGCCCAGCGGCTGGCCGCCGAACACCCGGGCGAGCTGATTGCACTGGTCGGCCACGGCGGCGTGATGGACGTGCTGTACCGTGCCGCCACCCGGCTGGACCTCCAGGCGCCGCGCACCTGGGCGCTGGGCAACACCGCCATCAACCGCCTGCTCTGGAGCCCCGAAGGCTTCACGCTGGTAGGCTGGGCCGACTCCCAGCACCTGGACGACGACGCGCTGGACGACAACCGGTTTGCCGACGGGGCCGCTTCCGGCTCCGCCAATATCCCCTGAGCCTCCCTAGCCCACATGAGTACCCTGCCGCCCCGCCTGTCCGAGCTGATTGGCAAGCCCGTCAACGACATCGACACCCCTGCCCTGGTGATTGACCTGGACGCGATGAAGCGCAACCTGGGCCGCATGGCCGAGTTTGCCAGGAAGCACAACATCCGCTGGCGCCCGCATGCCAAGCTGCACAAGAGTTCCACCCTGGCCAAGATGCAGATCAAGGCCGGTGCGGTGGGCGTGTGCGTGCAAAAAACCGCCGAGGCCGAGGCCATGGTGGCCGGCGGTGTCTACAACGTCTACATCAGCAATGAAGTCATCGCGCCGGCCAAGCTCGCACGCGTGGCGGCGCTGACGCAAAAGGTGGCCGCGCAGGGCGGCCAGCTCGCCATTGCGGTGGACAGCACCGAGGGCGTGATCCGGCTGGCGCAGGCCATGGCCGAGGCCAGGGCCGGCACCGGTGTGGCCACCGTGATTGACGTGTTCGTGGAGATCGATGTCGGCCAGGGCCGCTGCGGCGTGGAGCCCGGCTCGGCAGCCGTCACGCTGGTGCTGGAAATCCGCAAGCACCCAGCCCTGCGCTTCGCCGGCCTGCAGGCTTACCACGGCAAGGCCCAGCATATTCGCGGCGCCCAGGAGCGGCGCGACGCCATTGCCGGGGCCGTCGAGGCCGTGCTGCTGACGCGCCGGCTGATCGAAGCCCAGGGGATTGCGGTGGACCTGGTGACCGGCGCCGGCACCGGCAGCTTGGTGCGTGAGGCCGCCAGCGGCGTGTACGGCGAGCTGCAGGCAGGCTCCTTCATGTTCATGGATGCCGACTACGCGAAAAACGAGCGTGACCCGGCGCAGCCCCAGTTCGAGCATGCGCTGTTTGTCAAAACGCAGGTGATCAGCACCCACAGCGGCCATGCGGTGTGCGACGCCGGCCACAAAAGCCACGCCATCGACTCCGGCATGCCCTGGGTGCACGCCCTTGACGGCGAACGCGAACTGGACTATTTCAACGGCGGCGATGAGCACGGCATCCTGCGGCCCGCCGCAGGCCACGCACGCTTGCCCGGGCTGGGCCAGGCGCTCTGGCTGATTCCGGGCCACTGCGACCCGACCGTGAACCTGCACGATGTGATGATTGGCGTGAGCGGCGGCCTGCGCCATGGCAGCGTGCAGCGCATCTTCAGGGTGGAAGCCCGCGGCGCACTGACCTGAGGCATTGCCTTGCCGCAAGAGTCGCCCTAAAGAATCGCCCTATCGCAGCGCTTCGGCAGCGCGATCGACGGGCTCATCCCGCGCGATTTGTCCGTCCAGCAGCTCCACCACGCGGTCGCAGCGCGCGGCCAGGCGCGGGTCGTGCGTGACCACGATGAAGGAGGTGCCGCGTTCGGCGTGAATCTTTCGCAGCAGCACGAAGACCTCATTGGACGAAGCGGTGTCGAGATTGCCGGTCGGCTCGTCCGCCAGCACCAGCGGCGGGTCCTGCACCAGCGCACGCGCGATGGCCACGCGCTGCTGCATGCCGCCCGACAGCTCCGACGGCCGCTTGTCCATGGCCTGGGCCAGCCCCACGGCGTCCAGCAGCTCGCGGGCGCGCGCCAGCTGTTGGGCGCTGACGCGGCCCTCAGCCATCAGCGCCGGCAGCGTGACATTTTCCAGCGCGCTGAAGGCCGGCAGCAGGTGGTGGAACTGGAACACGAAGCCCAGGGTGCTGCGCCGGCGCATGGTGAGCGCCGTGTCGTCCAGGCCACGCACTTCCTCACCCTGCAACTGGTAGCGGCCCGAAGTCATGGGTTCGAGCAGACCGATGAGGTTGAGCAAGGTAGTCTTGCCGGAGCCCGAGGGACCGATCAGGGCAATGAATTCGCCGCGCGCCACCCGCAGCGCCAGGCCGTGCAGTACCTCGGCCTCGTTGGGCTGGCCCAGGTTGTAGCTTTTGCGAACCGCGCTGAGCTCGACCAGGGTCTGGGAAGTGTCCGTCGGATTCATGCCTACATCCTGATGGCCTCGGCCGGGTCCATGGCCGCCGCCCGGCGCGCCGGTGCGATGGCCGCCAGCACGCCGCATGCGGTGGCCAGCCCTGCCACCTTCAGCGCCGTGGCCAGCTGAAGACGGATGAAAAACAGCGGCAGCCCGTCGGAGCCATGCACAAAGGTCGTGAACAGCCAGATCATGCCCATGGCCAGTGCCAGCCCCAGCAGCGACCCCAGCGCCCCCACTACCGCGCCCTGCACCAGGAAGACCCGCAACACCTGGCCCCGCGTGGCCCCCATGGCCCGCAGGATGCCGATTTCGCGGCGCTTTTGCACCACGGACACCACCAGCACGCTGGCAATGCCCAGCACCACCACCATCAGCACCACGCCGCGTATCAGCGCCGTGCTGATGGTCTGGGCATTCAGGGCCGCGACCAGCTGGGCGTTGGTTTCCTGCCAGCTTTCCACCTTGTAGGGGAACTGCTGGCGCAAATCCTGCGCCAGCGCCTGGGCCTTCCAGACATCCTTTAGCGTGAGGTCGAGGTTGGTGGCGCCGCCCGGCAGGCCCAGCAGGTTCTGCGCGGCGCGCAGCGGCACGATGACGGTGCGACGGTTCAGGTCCCGCACGCCCAGGTCCACCAGGGCCGTCACCCGCACCGAATCGCTCACGCTGCCGGTTTGCACCGTCAGGCGGTCACCCACATGCACGCCCAGGTCGCTGGCCAGCTCGCGGCCTATGATGGCCTCGCCGGGCGCCAGCCGCGGCGAGCCGCTCACCACCTTGGAGCGCAGCCCGATGATGCGGTCGTAGCGGTCCAGGTCCACGCCCGTCAACGCAATCGCCTGGGAAGCCTCGCCGCGCAGGGCCAAACCACCGCCCGCCACCATGGGCGAGACGGCCGCAATCGCGGGCATGCGCTCCAGCACAGGCAGCAAGGCCTGCCAGTTGGCCACGGAGCGCAGGCGCTGCGCACGCGGCTGGGTTTCGGTCAGCGTGCGGCCATCCGGCGCGGGCGGCCGGGCCGGCGTCACCACGTCGTCGGGCGCGCGCACGCTGACATGGGCTTGTGCGCCCAGCGTCTTGGTCAGCGTGTTGCCTTGCAGGCCGCTGATCAGTGCCGAGATATAGGCCACCACCGCCACGCCCGCCGCCACGCCCACGATGATGAGCAGGGTCTGCATGCGCCCCTCGCGCAGGAAACGCAGCGCCACGCGCAGTTCGAAGCCGAGCCAGCGGGACATGGCGGACCGTTCAGCGCCCCATGGCGTTGGTCATCACCGCCCCCAGGTCCTCGCGGCTGGCCCCCGGCAGGCCAGAGGCGGCTTGGAAAGCCACGACGCGGGGGCGCACCCGGTCACCGGCCTGGACCTCGCCGCCCAGCAGCACGGCCTCGCCTTCGCGCACCCCCTCCAGCACCTCGACCGCGCCCAGCGTGCGCAGGCCCAGGCGCACCGGACGCGCTTGCGCGCGTCCGCCCTCCGCCACCAGCACGGTGGCGGCGCTGTTCGTGGACGGGGCATGCAGCGCCGTCAGCGGCAGCACCAGCGCGCGGTCGCGGCGTGCGGTTTCCACCTCGACCGACAGCGTCATGTCCTCGCGCAAGAAGGCGGGCGCCTCCTGGGTCAGCGCCAGCTTCACCTCGATCGCACCGCGCTGGGCATCGACCGCGGGCGCGATGCTCAGCACCTGCGCGGCAAAGGGCTGGCCGGCAAAGGCATCGGCCAGCACCGCGGCCTTTTGGCCGGTTTGCAACTGGTCCAGGAAGCGCTCATCGACCTGCGCCACCAGTTGCGTGGGGCCGGACAGCGCCAGGCTCAGCAGCGCCGCGCCGGGCTGCACGATCTGGCCCGGCTCCACCGTGCGCGACAGCACCCGCGCATCGGTGGGCGCGCGCACCGCCGCCT
>NZ_BCYO01000034.1 GCF_001598235.1 Polaromonas jejuensis NBRC 106434
GCATATTGCGCAGCCCCCAGCAGGCCCGCCACTGCGACGAAAAACAGCGCAAGTTTCGTCATTTTCAGCCCGATTTTTTTGTGATTTCTTCCCTGAACCCGTAACCGACGGTTGCAATGTTAGCGATCTTGGGCAGTCAACCATATGGGTAACGGCCCTATGTTCATGGGGGGGTAAGTGGGTACATCACTTCCGCCTTCCGCCGGCATCGCAGGGGATCAAAGACGAAGGCGCGGACCTGAAGGCCGTGCGCGAATCAGCGCAGTCTAAGCACCTGCTCAAACTCGCCCTTTTTGGACTCCACCATGGAACCGTAGGCCTTGACCATGGCCAAAAAATTGGCGTGGCCGTGTTCCTTGGGGTCAAAGGTCGAATCCAGGCGCTTGATCATGTGCCAGATCGCAGCCTGGCTCACCCAGGCATCGCCCTGGGTTTCCGCCAGCAGGCGAATCGCGCGCCTGAAAATGTCCGCAGCCGGATCGGCCTGCAGCGGCTGTGCTGCGGGCGCGGGCTGGGGTGCGGACTCCATCGGGCTTTCCACCAGATTCTCGTAATAGCGAAACTCGTGGCAACTCTTGGCCCAATGGCGGTTGGTGAACGGACGTGCGCCCACACCCACCAGGGTGCGCCCCGCCGCCTTGATCTTCTGCGACACCGGCATGAAATCGCTGTCCCCACTCACGATGATGACGGTAGCTATGTGGCTGAAGCGGCCAATGTCTTCCATCGCATCCAGGCACAGCTTGATATCGGCCCCATTCTTGGCCGAGCCGCCCGGCGGAAACAACTGGATCAATTCCACCGCGTTTTGCAGCAAGGCATCGCGGTAGCGGCTGAAATACTGCCAGTTGCAATACGCGCGATTGATGGCAATCGGACCGAACGAAGCGGCCAGCTCCACCACCGCCTGGATGTCGATCAGCGGCTCCTGCACCCTGAAGCGGTTGTCCTGCTTGCTATAGGCGCCCTCCTGCCGGGCCTCGCACAGGCTGGCGTGGAGGTTCTCAAAGTCCCAGTAAAGGGCGACGGATGGTTCTTGTTCGTTGATGCGCTGGCGCATGGGATTCCTTCGGTGTTGCAGCGATCCTAACGCGCCAGCACCGTGCCCCTAAGGATTCAATGCCCCATCCGGCCTCAGTGGAATACGGGCCCCTGCGAGCGCATCATGCGTCCCAGGTCAGCCGCACGGGCGGCTTCAACCGCCGCATTCAGCGCCAGAATGTTGGTCTGGAAAGCAATGCCGTCAATGACGTTGATGATGTCCTCAATGCGGCGCGACACATGGCCTGCGGCCTCATTGAACCCGCGCTCTGTGACGATGCGATGTCATGTCAGGGCAGAAGGCTTCCCGCGCAGTGCGCGGCAGGGGTGGCGGCGCAGGCCGCAGCCAAGGCCGCGATTTGCTTCTATTTCAATAGCACCTGCCGCCCGATCCACCTGGGCGGGTGGCTGGAAACCTTGTCAATCCGCGTAAATGCCGGCCTTCTTGATCACCGGCCCCCACTTGGCGATTTCGGTTTCCAGGTGGGTCTTCAGGCCGTTGGCGTTGATCTTGTCCATGGGGGCAATTTCGGAACTCAGGTCGGACATGCGCTGCTTGACCATGGGATCCTGCACCGCTGTATGCAGCGCGGCGGTGATCTTGTCGAGCACGGGCTTGGGCGTGCCCTTGGGCGCGTACATGCCGTGCCAGACCTTGACTTCAAAGCCCTTCATGCCCTGCTCGTCGAGCGTGGGCACATTGGGCAGGGCCGACAGGCGCTTGAGCGTGGTCACGCCAAACACCTTGACGCGGCCATCCTTGATCATGGGCACGGTCTGCGTGGTCTGGTCGCACAGCAGGTCCACCTGGCCACCCAGCAGGTCGTTCATGGCCGGGCCGGTGCCCTTGTACGGAATGGTGTTGAGTTCCACGCCAAGCTGACTCATGAACAGCAGGCCGCACAGGTGCGACACCGCGCCCAGGCCGGCGTTGGCCAGCGACACCTTGTCCTTGTGGCTCTTGATATAGGCCTGCAGTTCCTGCAGGTTGTTGGCCGGAAAATCCTTGCGCGCCAGCAAGGTCATGGGCACATCCACCACCTGGCCGATGTACTCGAAATCCTTCAGCGGATCGAAGGCCAGCTTCTTGTAGAGTGCCGGGGCCGTGGACATGCCCATGTGGTGGATGAAAATCGTGTAGCCATTGGGTGCGGCGCGCGCGACCTTGGCGGCGGCAATCGTGCCGCCGGCACCCACGGCGTTTTCCACCAGCACGGCCTGCCCCAGCGACTTGCCCATGGGAATGGCGATCATGCGCGCCACCACGTCGGTCGGGCCGCCGGCCGCGAACGGAACCACCAGCGTGACAGGCCGATCAGGAAACGGTGCCTGCGCCGATGCCGGGGCAGCCAGGCCTGCCGCCAGCGTCGCCATCGCGGCCATGAGCAGGGTCTTGAGTTTGAGTTTCATCTTGTCTCCTTCTTTGGTTAACACTTCGGTTTCAAAAATTTTCAGAGCCGTGTGGCCACGCGGAACCTGCGGACAAACCCCTCAGCGCGCGCAGGCCTGCGCCAGGGTGCGTTGCGCCAGACGCAGCACCGGCGCGTCCACCATGCGGCCGTCGAGGCTGAACACGCCGCCGCCGGCCGCCTCAAAAGCCGCCTGCACACGCCGTGCCCAGTCGAGTTCGGCCGCGCTGGGGGCAAACGCCGCATTGACCACGGCCACCTGCGCCGGGTGGATGCAGAGCTTGCCGCCAAAGCCGCCGCGCCGGCTGCGCGCCGCGTCAAGGGCCAGTTGGTCCGCGTCCTGCGTGCCGGGCGAAATGCCGTCCACCGGAGCGGCCAGTGCGGCGCGCCGCGAAGCCAGCACCAGTGCCAGGCGCACGGGGGCCAGTTCGGACTCGTCGGGGCCACAGGCCAGGCCCGCGTCGGCCTGGAAATCCAGATGGCCAAAGGCCAGACGCAACACCCGGGGACAAGCCGCCAACGCATTGACGGCATCAAGACCCGCCACCGACTCGATGAGCGGCAGCAGCACGCAGGCCGGGCCCAAGGCGGCGGCGACTTCGGCCAGCCTTGCCGCCGACTCGGCCTTGGGCAGCATGACCGCGCCGACGCCCTGGGTGACCAAGCCACGCAGGGCGGCCAGATCATCGGCATGCCAGGGCGTGCCTACTGCGTTCATGCGCACCAGTACACGATGGCGTTGCGCGGCATCCAGCCCGGCAAACGCCTGCACCAGCGCCTGCCGCGCCAACGGCTTGTCGGCTGGGGCGATGGCGTCCTCCAGATCCACGATGACCGCGTCTGCGCCGGACGCCAGCGCCTTGGCGTAACGTTCCGGCCGGTTTGCCGGCACGAACAGGAAAGAGCGCGCCGAAGCCAGCGCCGTGTTCATGACAATGTCAAGCATGGGCTGGACTCATGCGCGACCTGGCAACAACGCGCCCACCACCGGCACGCTGGCCATCTGCCACAGAACGTCCATGGCGGCCTGCATTTCCGCGGCCGTGGCGCCACCGCTGAAGGCGGCCAGTCGCAGCGCCTTGGCGCTGATCTCTTCACGGCTCAGCGTGTTGCCGGGGTCGCCCTTGGGCTCATCCACACGGCCGTGCAGCGCGCGGCCGTCACTGGTGTGCACCGTGACCTTGCCGATCCAGCGCCGGGGATAGGCGGCATCGACCTCAGCGTCCAGTGCCATGCTCACGCGCTCGCGCAGATTCTGCGTGGCGTCGTCCTGGAAATGCTGCTCGAACTCGGCCAGGCCGGCATGGCCGAAACGCCCCACCAACGCCAGCACCGTGCCCATGGAGAACTTGCTCTGGTGCACCGTGGCCGGGTGCGTCACTGGCCCCAGCACATCGATGGCCCCCTGGTGCACATGCGTGATGACGCGGGCCAGGTCTTCGGGCTTGAGGCCATGGGCCTGCATCACCTGCAGCAGTGCATCGGCCGCCGGATGCGTGTGACGACAACTGGCGTGGTACTTGAACGAGGTCTCGGCCGTGGCCCAGCGTGTACCCAGGCCGTCCGTGAGTTTCGCGGGGTCGGCGTCGCTCGACATGCCGGCCGCCATGCCCTGCGGGCCTTCAAGAATCTGGGCCGCGCCGGTAAAGCCGTCTTTGGCGAGGTAGGCCGACATCAACCCGGCCGCCGCCGCGTGCGCGGTATGCAGTTGTTTCGAATCCGCTGCGGTGCGCAGGAACTCCCACAGGCCCGCCGACTGCGTGCCGGCCGAGCCAAAGGCATGCTGCATCTGCCGCGCATCGAGCCCTAGCAGATGGCCCACGGCCGCCGCGGCCGCCAGCGTGCCGGCGGTGCCCGTGGTGTGGAAGACCTTGTAATGCGAACGTCCGAGGAACTCGCCGACGCGGATACCGACCTCGTAGCCGGCGACCGCGGCGCTGAGCAGCTGCGGCCCGCTGGCGCCCAGCGCCTGCGCGCAAGCCACGGCTGCCGGGAAGACAACCGTGGCCGGGTGGAACACCGAGCCGTTATGCACATCGTCCTGCTCGGCCACATGCGAGGCGGCCGCGTTGGCCATGGCCGCAAAGTAGGGACTGGTGCGGGCACGGCTGACGATCACCTCGGCAGGGCCCGACATGCCGCCGCCCATCGCCTGCGCAAAGCGCGTGATGCTTTCCACCGGGCGGGTGCCATGGCCCGCCACGGCCGAACCAAACCAGTCCACCAGCAGGTCCTCGGCCCGTCGGACCACGGGCTCGGGAATCGCGTCAAAACGCAGGCCGGCCGCAAAGGCGGCGAGCTCGGCAGTGGGAGAGTTCATGCAAGACATCCTTATGAATCAAATCGGCATCCAGCCCTTTAATGGCAGGCGCATATAGCTATACCTTTAATAGCAAACAGCGTGTTGACCGCCGCCCGTCAAATCGCCCTGGCAGCGCGCAGTTGCGCCATGGCTTCATCGCCCCGGCCCAGCTCGCGCAGGATGGCCGCTGTGTGCTGGCCCACGGCGGGAACGGCGTCCATGCGGTAGTCAAAGCTGTTGTTGCGGCCCGGCGGCAGCAGCGCGGGAATGTCGCCGGCCGGCGAGCCCACGGTCTGCCAGCGCTCACGCGCCGCAAGCTGGGGATGGGCCCAGACCTCTGCCATGCTGTTCATGCGGGCGTTGGCAATCTGCGCCTCATCCAGCCGCGCCACGACCTCGGCCGTATTCAGCCGGGCGAACGTGGCCAGGATGATGGCCTTGAGCGCCTCGCGGTGCTCGTTGCGGCGCGCATTGCTGTCAAAGCGCGGGTCGGTGGCCAAGCCAGCCTCCTTGAGCACCACCTCGCAAAACACCTTCCACTCGCGTTCGTTCTGCAGGCCCAGCATCACCGTGCCGCCATCGCCGGCCTGGAACGGGCCATAGGGGTAGATGCTGGCGTGCGAAGCCGCGGTGCGCGGCGGCGGTGGCGCGCCCTCAAACGCGTAATACAAGGGGTAGCCCATCCATTCGGCCAGCGACTCCAGCATGGACACATCGATATGGCTGCCCTGCCCCGTCTTGCCGCGCAGCAGCAGCGCCGAAAGAATGTTGGTGTAGGCATACATGCCGGCGGCAATATCAGCCATCGAATTGCCGGCCTTGGACGGCTCGTCGGGCGTGCCGGTTACCGATAGCAGGCCGGCCTCGCTCTGGATCAGCAGGTCATAGGCCTTCTTGTCGCGGTACGGGCCGTCGTCGCCATAGCCGGAGATATCGCAGACGATCAGTTGCGGATGGGCCTTGCTGAGCGCCTCGTAGGACAGACCCATGCGCGCGGCCGCGCCTGGTGCGAGGTTTTGCACCAGCACATCCGCCTTGGCCAGCAGCTCTTTCAGCGCCGCCAGCGCCGCCGGCTGCTTGAGGTCCAGCGTCAGGCTTTCCTTGGAGCGGTTGGTCCAGACGAAATGCGAGGCCTGGCCCTTGACGCGGCTGTCATAGGCGCGTGCGAAGTCGCCAGGGCCGGGACGTTCAACCTTGATCACCCGGGCCCCCAGGTCAGCCAGTTGCCGGGTGCAAAACGGCGCGGCAATCGCATGCTCGAGCGAAACGACGGTGATGCCTTCAAGCGGTCGTGTCATGTCTGTTCCCGTGTGTCAGAAAGAGCGCGGCAGGCCCAGCTGGTGCTCGGCCACGTAGCTCAGGATCAGGTTGGTCGAGATCGGCGCGACCTGGTACAGGCGGGTCTCGCGGAACTTGCGCTCAATGTCGTATTCGTTGGCAAAGCCGAAGCCGCCGTGGAACTGGATGCAGGCGTTGGCCGCCTCCCACGAGGCCTTGGCCGCCAGGTACTTGGCCATGTTGGCCTGGGCGCCGCAGGGCTGCTGGGCATCGAACAGCTCGCAGGCCTTGTAGCGCATCAGGTTGGCGGCTTCGATCTCGATATAGGCCTCGGCAATCGGGAACTGCACGCCCTGGTTCTGGCCAATGGGGCGGCCGAACACCACGCGCTCGCTGACGTAGCGGGTCACGCGGTCGATGAACCAGTAGCCGTCGCCAATGCATTCGGCGGCGATCAAGGTGCGCTCGGCATTCAGGCCGTCCAGGATGTATTTAAAGCCCTGGCCTTCCTGGCCGATCAGGTTCTCCTCCGGGATTTCGAGGTTCTCGAAGAACAGCTCGTTGGTCTCGTGGTTGACCATGTTGGGGATGGGCCGCACCGTCATGCCGGATTTTTCGGCCTGGCGCAGGTCGACCATGAAGATAGACATGCCCTCGGACTTTTTCTTGACGTCGGCCAGCGGCGTGGTGCGCGCCAGCAGGATCATCCAGTCGGAGTGCTGCACGCGCGAGATCCAGACCTTCTGGCCGTTGATCACGTAGCGGTCGCCCTTTTTCACGGCCGTCGTCTTGATCTTGGTGGTGTCGGTGCCCGTGCTCGGCTCGGTCACACCCATGGATTGCAAGCGCCATTCGCCGCTGGCTATTTTGGGCAGGTACAACGCCTTCTGCGCCTGGGAGCCGTGGCGCAGCAGCGTGCCCATGTTGTACATCTGGCCGTGGCAGGCGCCCGAGTTGCCGCCGCTGCGGTTGATCTCTTCCATGATCACCGAGGCCTCGGCCAGGCCCAGGCCCGAGCCGCCCCACTCCTGCGGGATCAGCGCGGCCAGCCAGCCGGCCTTGGTCAGCGCGTCGACGAAGGCCTCGGGATAGGCGCGCTGCTCGTCAATCTTGCGGTGGTATTCGTCAGGGAATTCGGCGCAAAGCGCGCGCACGGCGTCGCGGATGTCCTGGTATTTGTCGGTCGCGGTTTTGATCATGAACAGTTTTTTGTCTTGGGTAAATTGAATCAAGCCAGCTCGGCAGTGGCTTGCATGGTGAGCCAGCCTTCATGGTCCTCGGCCCAGAGCTTCTCGGCCCGGCCATCGGCCGAGGGCTGGCCGTTCAGCCGGAAGGGGTGCAAATCGAAAGTCGGCCGCACCGCCTTGAAGTTGAAGCGCCTGATGAAGCTGCCCGGTGCGTGGCGGCGCACCAGATCGACCAGCAGCGTGGCAATCAGCGGGCCGTGAACAATCAGGCCCGGGTAGCCTTCAACCTCGGTCACGTACTTGCGGTCGTAGTGGATGCGGTGGCCGTTGAAGGTCAGTGCGGAGTAGCGAAACAGCATCACGTCGTCCGGCACTATCTCGCGCTGCCAGGCCGCGCCCTTTTCCGCGGCCACCGGCGGCGGCACCGGGTCGCCCGGCTGGGCAGCGGCTCGGTAGACGATGTCGTGCTCCTCGGTGAGCGCCAGACCCCTGGCGTTGTGGATTTCATGCTTCACCAGCACAAACAGCAAGTCGCCGCTACGGCCAGCCTTGTGCGTGACCGACTCGATGCGCGAAACCCGCTGGACGGCATCGCCCACCACGAGGGGATTGCCCTGCATCCATTGCAGGCGGCCGCCGGCCCACATCCGGCGCGGCAAGGGCACGGGTGGCAGGAAACCGCCGCGTTTGGCATGGCCGTCGGGGCCAATCTCGCGCTGCCTATGCTGCGGCAGAAAATACAGCCAGTGCCACAGCGGCGGCAGCGCCGTGCCTGGCACAGGCGCCGCATCATCGCGGTCCAGCGTGGCGGACAGCCCGCGCACCGGCGCGGCGGTGATGTCATCGCTCAGGGTTTCGGTCTTGCCGGACCAGCCCTGCAGGTGGGCCAGGGTCGCGGGGTCGAGGGTGCGGATGTCGTCGCTCATGATGAAGGTCCTGAAATCAGTCGACCGCGGCGCCGGAGGACTTGACGATGCGCGCCCACTTGGCGATGTCTTCCGCCAGCAGTGCGGCAAACTGTTCCGGGCTCACGGGCCGCTCGGGTGTGCCGGCCAGTTCCACGCCCTGCTGCTCCAGCGTGGCGCGCAGGCTCTTTGACGCCAGGGTCTTGGCCATGCCGTCCTGCAGGCGGGCGAGCACCTCCTGCGGAACACCGGCCGGCGCGAACAGGCCGATCCACAGCGTGCCGTTGTAGCCGGGGACGGTTTCCGCCAGCGTCGGCACATCCGGCAACACGGGTGAACGGGCGGCACCGCTGACCGCCAGCGCGCGCAGCTTGCCGGCCTTGATGTGCGACAGCGACGACGGCAGGCTGGCGAACAGCAGGGGCAGCTGGCCGCCCAGCACGTCATTGAGGGCGGGCGCCACGCCCTTGTAGGGCACATGCTGGAGCGACACGCCGCCCATGTTGTTCAGCATTTCGCCCAGCAGGTGGTTCAGCGTGCCATTGCCGGCCGAGGCGTATTGGTACTGACCCGGCCTGGCCTTGGCAAGCGCCAGCAACTCGGCAACATTTTTTGCGGGAAAGGACGGATGCACCAGCAGCACATTGGGCACCGCGCCGATCAGGCTCACAGGCCGGAAATCCTTCACCGGATCGAAGCCGGGGGTTTTGTAGAGCGCCGGGTTGATCGCCTGGCTGCTGCTGATGGTCATGAGCAGGGTGTAGCCGTCTTTGGGCCCCCTGGCCACCGCCTGGGTGCCGATATTGCCGCCGGCGCCAGGCCGGTTCTCCACCACCACGGAGCCGCCAAGCACCTCACCGAGCTTCTGGCTCACCAGCCGGCCCACGATGTCATTGGTGCCACCTGCCGCCTGGGGAACGACCATCACGATGGGACGGCTCGGGTATGCCGTCTGTGCCTGCGCCAGCTGCCCCCCCGTGCAAGCCAGCCATGCCAGCGAGCCGGCGATCAGGGCGCGGCGTGGCAGTTGAGGTGAAAGGGAATCGAACATGCACGTGTCTCCTTTTGTGCAGGCATGGTCACCGTTTCCAGCGCTGAAGGCAATCACGGATTTCAAGACCAAGGCTTCTAAATTTCCGAAGGCTTGAAACCAAGGCGTTACCATTCACGCATGCATTTCGACCTGACCGACCTGCGCCTTTTCGTCCTCACCGCCGATGAAGGCAACATCACGCGCGCCGCCGCGCGGCAGCACCTGTCGCTGGCCGCCGCCAGTGCACGCATCAAGGCGCTGGAAGCGCAGGCGGGCCTTCCCCTGCTCTACCGCGAGGCCCGCGGCGTGCGCCTGACGCCGCCGGGCGAGGCCTTTTTACACCATGCCCGCGGCGTGCTGCACCAGACCGAGCAGTTGCGCGCCGATCTGCAGGAATACGGCGGCGGCCTGCGCGGCCATCTGCGCATGTTCGCCAACACCACGGCGGTGAGCGACTTTCTGCCGGAAATACTGCCCGGCTTTCTGTCGGACAACCCGCGCGTGAATATCGACCTTCAGGAAAAGCCGAACGCTGAGATCGCGCGCGGCGTGCTCGACGGGCGCGCCGACATCGGCATCGTGGCGGGCCAGGTGGACACGCTTGGCCTGCAGGCCATCCACTTCAGCACCGACCGGCTGGTGCTGGTGACGGCCCGCAACCACCGATTTGCGCGCCGCAAGAAAATCGCGTTTGCCGAGACCCTGGACGAAGACGCCGTGGGCATGCAGTACGGCAGTACGCTGCAGACCTTTCTGGCGCAGGTGGTGGAATCCCTCGGCAAGCCGCTGAAACTGCGCATCCAGCTCTCCAGCTTCGACGCCATGTGCCGCATGATCGGCGCCGGGGTGGGCGTGGGCATCGTCCCCGAAAGCGCGGCGCGCCGCAACCGCGAGAGCATGAACCTGGCGCTGATCGAACTGACCGACGCCTGGAGCGTGCGTGAGCGCTACATCCTCGTGCGCGACCAGAAAGCCCTGCCCGGTTATGCGCGGGCCCTGATCGAGACGCTGATCGGCCATTACCGGGAGCCATAACCTATCGGACACAGGCCGGACTCCAGGCCCGCCTGCCCTCCGGAACAGGCTTCAGGCCTGTGGATACAGCTCCAGCAAACTGCGCTTGAGCACCTTGCCGCTGTGAGTCATGGGCAGGGACGCGATGGGCACCACACGTGCAGGCCGTTTGTACGGGGCCAGGTTCTCCCTGATGAAGGCCTGCAGGGCCGCCATGTCGATCACCGCATCGGGCGCGGGCTCGACAAACGCGAGTATTTCCTCGTTGCCGTCGGACTCGCGCCGCCCCAGCACGGCGCTGCGCTGGATGCCGTTAAAACTGTTGAGCACAGCCTCCACTTCACCCGGGTACACATTGAAGCCGGAACGGATGATCATTTCCTTGAGCCGGCCCACCACGAAGAGCGCGCCGTCCGGCGCGAGGTAGCCCAGATCGCCGCTGGCATACCAGCCGCCGGGGCGCATCACCTGGGCGGTGGCCGCCTCGTCGCCCAGGTAGCCGGGCATCAGGCCCACGCCGCGCATCCATATCTCACCGCGCTCGCCGGCCGGCGCATCGCTGCCCGTGCTGTCCACGATGCGCAGTTCAGCGCCCTCCACCGGGTAGCCTGCCGACGTGTCATGGCGCGCCACACCTCGCGTGCTCAGGCATAACGCGCCGGCATATTCCGACAGGCCGTAGCCGTGGTACAGCGGCTGGCCAAAGCGCGACTCGACCGCCTGCTTGAGCGCCATGTCCAGCGGCGCGGCCCCGGTGTAGACATAACGCAGGCGGGGACAGTGCGGCTTGGCGATACCGGCCTCGTCCAGCCAGGCCAGCAGGCGCGTAAACATGGCGGGCGGCCCTTGCAGGTTGGACACGCCGAGCCGGGCCAGCGCATCAAACACGTCTTCAGGGTCGAAGCGGCTGCGCATCACCAGGCCGGCGCCGGCATACAGCGACGCCATCAGCACGGTGCCCAGGCCGAAAATATGCGTCATCGGCAAATAGGCATAGGACAGGTCGTCCGGCCCCAGGGCCCGCGAAGCCGCGGAAACGCGCGCAAACTGCAGCAGCCCGGCATGGGTCACCAGCACGCCCTTGGGCGCGCCGGTGGTGCCGGAGGTGAAGATCACTGCGGCCACGCGCTGCACCAGTTCGCCCTGTTCGGCCAGCGCTTCGGCCCGCACCGGGCTGCGCTGCAAAGCCGCAATGGCCGAAGCCCGTGCATCGGCGCGAACGGCGTGCTGTTGCGCCGCCGCCGACACGCCGCTGGTGAAATAGGTCACGCGGGGGTCGGCCTTTTCCACAAAGGCCTTGATCTCGCCCGGCGACATGCGGGCGTTGACGCCGCAGGACCAGGCACCGACGCGGCTGCAGGCCAGGATCAGCGCCACGTGTTCGGGGCAGTTTTCGGCCACGATCATGACCCGGTCGCCGGGACGCACGCCATCGGCGCGCAGCTCCTGCGCCAGCAGCTCTATCCAGGTACCGAGCGCGGCGTAACTCATGCTCGCGTCGGGCAAGATCAGGAAAGGCCGCTCGGGCGAGTCCTTCAGGCGCTGGTCAAACAGCGAATGGATACGGTGATCAGTCATGCAATGTTCCGGGGCAAAAGACAAAAAAGAAATCGTGGGTCATCGCTGCGGGGCCGGCCTCGGGGAGGGTCCGATGCGAACCGGTTCGCACAGCGTATTGCTCGTATGAAGCAGGGCCTGCTCAATCCACCTGAATGCCTTTGGTCACGGTTGCCCACATGGCCAGCTCCTTGCTGGCGCGGTCCGACAGGGTCTTGGGCGAGCCCAGCCACAAGTCATACCCCTGCTCGACCAGCTTGCTGCGAAGTTCCTCGTTGGCAAGCGCCCTGCGTGTCGCATCGTTGTAGCGGTCCACGATGGCAGCCGGCAATTTGGCCGGGCCGTACAAGCCATACCAGCCGCCCACCTCGTAGTCGGCAACACCTTCCTCGCGCATGGAGGGTACCTCGGGCAGCGAGGGATTGCGCTCGCGCGACGTGACGGCCAGCGCGCGCACCCGACCCGAGGCGATGTAGTTGCGGGCACTGCCAACAATGTCGAACATCATGTTGAGCTGCCCGCCGATCACATCGGTCATGGCCGGGGCATTGCCTTTGTAGGGAATGTGGTTGAACTCGGTGCCCGTGCGCTTGGCAAACAGCTCGCCACTGAGGTGGTTCGAAGCGCCCACGCCGGCCGAGCCATAGGTCAGCTTGCCGGGGTTGGCTTTGGCGTAGGCCAGCAGCTCCTTGACGTTTTTGAAGGGCTGGTCCTTGCTGACCACCAGCACGTTGGAATAACTGAGGATGGGGGCGATCGGGCTGAGGTCTTTGGCCGGGTTGAACGACATGGACTTCAGGACGTGCGGACTGATGGTGATGGTCGGGCTGGCGGCAAAAAACAGCAGCAGCCCATCGGGGACGGCTTTGGCCACCGAGTTTCCGCCCAGCACCCCGCTGGCACCGGGCCGGTTGTCCACAATCACCGCCACGCCCAGCTCCTTGGCCAGCGCCGGGGCAAACAGCCGGGCTGCCGCGTCCACCGGCCCGCCTGCGGCATAGCCGACGACCAATCGAATGGGCTGCGAGGACTGCGCCTGAGCGGCCAGCGGCCCTAATGCCATCAGCCCGAGCAGGGCCACAAAAAGCCCCCGACGGGCACGCTTGACAGGTTTGAGCTTGTCCATTGTCTTTGTCTCCATTGTTGTAAAAAAACGGAACTCACGACCGCATGGGCACGAAGTCATCTGAATCTGCGGCCCGCTCAGACACCGGCCGCAATCGACACGCGACGGTCCAACCCGGGGCCCCATCACGGTCGAACGTATTTGAAGGTGCCCATGGCCTTGGCAACGATGTCACCGGCCTCATCCTCGATGCGCGCTTCGCAAAAACACACCGATCGCCCGCCGCCCACCGCCGTGCCATATGCCGTCAGACGACCGCGACCCGGCTTGAGGAAGCTGGTGGACATGTCGATGGTGACCACGGCCCGTTGAAAGCCGGATTTGGAGAGTGCTGCGCTGGACATGACGACATCCAGCAGGGTCATGATCACGCCGCCATGCGTGGCATGAAAGTTATTGGTCAATTCCGCACGGGTCTCCAGCACCATCCGGGCCTGCCCTGCCTCGCAGAACTCCCGCCGCATGCCCAGCAATCGATTGAATGGGACCTTGGAAAACAAGGTCGATGTATCGACATCAGGCAAGGTCACTTCAGCATCCATCACACACTCCTTCATCAAATCGCAGCACATCGCGGTTGCGGGCTTTCATGCCGTGGCGTCCCGCACCATGTTGCGGGCAATCACGATCTGCTGGATCTGGCTGGTGCCTTCATACAAGCGGAACAGGCGCACGTCACGGTAGAAGCGCTCGATGCCATATTCGCTGAGATAACCGGCGCCGCCAAAGATCTGAACCGCCCGGTCGGCCACGCGGCCGCACATCTCGGAGGCGAACAGCTTGCTGCAGGATGCTTCGGTCGCCACATTCCGGCCCTCGTCGCGCTTGCGTGCGGCGTCGATCACCATGCATTTGGCCGCGTACAGTTCGGCCTGACTGTCGGCCAGCATCGCCTGCACCATCTGGAACTCGGCGATGGGCTGGCCGAACTGCTTGCGGTCCATCGCGTAGTTCAGCGCATCGCGCAGCATGCGCTCGGCCACGCCCACGCAGATGGCGGCGATGTGGATGCGGCCTTTCTCCAGCACCTTCATCGCCGTCTTGAAGCCCTGCCCTTCCTTGTGGCCGATCAGCTGGCTGGCCGACACGCGGCAGTTCTCGAAGATCACATCGGCCGTGTGCGCGCCGCGCTGTCCCATCTTCTTGTCGACCTTGCCAATCGACAGGCCGGGCGTACCGGCTTCCACGATGAAGGCCGAGACGCCGCCCGAGCCCTTGTCGGCCGGGTTGGTGCGCGCCATCAGCGTGAAGATGCCGGCTTGCGGCGAGTTGGTGATGAAACGCTTGGTGCCGTTGACGATGTAGTGGTCGCCGTCGCCATCCGTTCCCCGAATAGCGGTGGTGCGCAGCGAGGCGGCATCCGAGCCGGCGTCGGGCTCGGTCAGCGCAAAGGAGGCGATCAACTCACCGGTGGCCAGCTTGGGCAGGTACTTGGCCTTCTGCTCCGGTGTGCCATCGAACAGGATGCCCTGGGAGCCGATGCCCACGGTGGTGCCGAACAGCGAACGGAAGCACGGCGAGGTCTGGCCCATGGCCAGCATCACCTCCACCTCCTCTTCCATGGTCAGGCCCAAGCCGCCATATTCCTCAGGCACGGTCAGGCCGAACAGGCCCATTTCCTTCATTTCATCGACGATGTCCTGCGGGATTTCGTCGGTCTCAGCCACCAGCGCCTCGGCCGGCACCAGCCGCTCACGCACGAAGCGGTTCACGGTGTCCAACAGGGCATTCATTGTTTGGGGATCGCGGATCATCAGGTGTCTTTCGGGTCTTGATTGTTCAGAGGGCTTCAGCCGTGCCCAGAATGGCCGTGGACTGGCTGGAAAGGGTGCCGCCATTGCCATGCGCCAGCGCGGTCTTGACGCCCGCCACTTGGCGGTCACCGCCTTCACCACGCAGTTGGCGCACGGCCTCGATCAGCGCGAAGATGCCGTACATGCCCGGATGCACGCAGGACAGGCCGCCGCCGTTGGTGTTGACCGGCAGGCGTCCGCCGGGGCCGATGGCGCCGTTCTCGACGAAGGCGCCAGCCTCGCCCTTCTTGCAAAAGCCCAGGTCTTCCAGGAACAGCAGGGTGTTGATGGTGAAAGCGTCATAGAGCTGCACCACGCCCATGTCCTTGGGTGCCAGGCCGGCCATCTCGAAGGCGCGGCGGCCCGACTCGCTGGCGGCCGTCACGGTCAGGTCGTGCATGGACGAGATCTGGCGGTTCCACACCGCCGTGCCGTTCCCCAGCACATAGACCGGCTTCTTCGGCAGGTCCCTCGCCCGGTCGGCGCGCACCAGCACATAGGCGCCGCCACCGTCGGTGACTAGGCAGCAGTCACGCACCGAGAGCGGGTCGCTGATCATGCGCGCGTTCAACACCTCGTCAATGGAGAGCGGGTCGCGCATGAAGGCCTCGGGATTGAGACGCGCCCAGGCACGCGCGGCCACGGCCACCTCGGCCAGCTGCCGGCGCGTGGTGCCGAACTCGTGCATGTGGCGCGAGGCCGCGAGCGCGTAGGCCGAGGGCGGGTTGAACGGCGCGTAGGGCGTCTCATAGGGTTGCGGGTCCAGCCACTTGCGCGCGGCACCAATCTCGCGACGGCCGAAGGTCGCCGTGCGCTGCGCGCTGCCGTAGCAGACCAGCACGGCATTGCACTGCCCCGATTCCAGCGCGCGCATGGCCGGCAGCAGGTGGGCGATGAAGCTGGAGCCGCCGATCATGGTGCCGTCGACATACGAGGGACGAATGCCCAGGTACTCCACCACCGGCATGGCCCACATGGTGGCCCCGGCGCTGGCGGTGCACAGGCCGTCGATGTCGCTCATCTTGAGGCCCGCATCGGCCACGGCGGCGCGCGCCGAGCGCGCCAACAGCTCCATGTCGGTGAAGCCGGGCGCCTCGCCGCAGCCGAAGGTGGCCACGCCCGCAATGACCGCGCGTCCTCGCAGCGGGTCGGGCGTGCGGATGGTGGCCACGCCCGACACGGCCTTGGGCGCCGCGGCCGGCCGGGCAGCCGGGGCCGCCACAACAGCATCGATCGCATCGAAGACCACCAGCCCGTGCCCGTCGGTCAGCTGCACGCGCGCCTTCACGCGCTGGCCGATCTTCACCTCGTCGGGCTTCAGGCCCTCGACCCGGCTCATGAGCCGCACGCCTTCGTCGAGCTCGATGACCGAGACGTTGTAGTCGCCACCGTCCGCGGGCTTGCGGCGCACCGTGGTCGCGGCATGCACCGTGCCCCTGCCCTTAGGGGCCACGAAGGCCAGATCGCCGCTGCCGCAGTGCGGACAGAGCTCGCGCGGGAAGTAGACGTGCCGGCCGCAGCCGCCACATTGCTGGATGACGAAGCGGCCCTGGTCGAGTTCGGCTTGGTGGCGCGCCAGCACGCCGTGGGTGTTCTGCGTTTCGCTCATGGTCGGTGCTCCGTGGCTCAGATCGGGTCCCAGCTGAACACGTCGCCGGAACGGTCCAGGTCGAAGAAGCTGGCCTTCAGCGCCGGCAGCGCGTGGGCCGCCACGCTTTGGGGCGTCCAGCCCTCGCCGCGGTGCACCGAGCGCACCGGGCGCGGCTGGCTGATCAGGAAGATCTCGTTGTTGCGCACGGCAAAGATCTGGCCGTTGGCGTAGGCCGATTCATCGCTCGCCAGGCACACGGCCAGCGGTGCAATCTTTGCCGGTGTCATCTGCTTGATGCGCTCCACGCGCGCCTGCTCTTCGGGCGTCTCGGTCGGGATGGAGCCGATCATGCGGCTCCAGGCAAACGGCGCGATGCAGTTGCTGCGCACGTTGAACTTCTGCATGTCCAGCGCGATGGACTTGGACAGGGCCGCGATGCCCAGCTTGGCCGCCGAGTAGTTGGCCTGGCCGAAGTTGCCGATCAGGCCCGAGGTGGACGTCATGTGGATGTAGTTGCCGCTGCCCTGTTCCTTGAAGTGGTTGGCGGCGGCGCGGCTCACGTAGTAGGCGCCGTACAGGTGAACCTTGATGACCGCGTCCCACTCGTCCAGGCTCATCTTGTGGAAAAAGCGGTCGCGCAGGATGCCGGCGTTGTTGACGACCACGTCGATGCGGCCAAAGGTGTCGAGCGAGGTCTGAATGATGCGGCTGGCGCTGACAGCCTCGGACACAGTGTCGGTGTTGGCCACGGCCTCGCCACCCAGCGCCTTGATTTCATTGACCACCGCCTGGGCAGGGCCGGTGTCAACGCCCTCGCCCGCCACCGAAGCGCCAATGTCGTTGACCACCACCCGGGCGCCTTCGCGCGCCATGGCCAGCGCGATGTCGCGGCCGATGCCGCCGCCAGCGCCTGTCACCACGACGACCTTGCCTTCTACCATGCGTGTGTTGTTGCTCATACGTATCTCCTTGTCTGATTCAAATGATGAAATAAGGCGTCAGGTGCGGGCCGGCCACTGGAACAGCGCCGGCTCCTTGTTGACAAACCGGTTGACCGCCGTGCGGTGATCTGCAGTACCCATGGCCAGCGCCTGGCCGTTGGCTTCCTGCTCCAGCAGCGCAGGCAGGTCCGCGCCCCAGCCTGCCAGCGTGCGCTTGACCAGGCTGACAGCCATCGGTGAGGCGTTGACAAAGCTGGCCGCCAGCGCCTGCGCGCGGGGCAGTAGCTGCTCAGGTGCGTGCAGCTCCATGGCAATGCCCAGCTGCAGGGCCTCGGCCGCATCGATGTCGCGTGCCGACAGCATCAACTCCTTGGCCCGCTGCACGCCCACGATGCGCGGCAGGGTGTAAAACGCGCCGCAGTCGGGCACCAGCCCCACGCGCATGAAGGACATGCAAAAACGTGCGCGCTGCGTGGCCAGCACGAAGTCGGCCACCAGCGCCAGACTGAAACCAGCACCATAGGCCGCGCCGTCGACCGCGGCGATCACCGGCCGGTCCAGCGTCAGCAGGTCCTGCAGCCACTCGTGCAGATCCTGCAGCCGATTGCGCCAGCCCTGGTTGTCCAGCCCCACGGTGGCGATGTTGCGCAAGTCGCCGCCCGAGCAGAAATGGCCGTTGGCGCCGGTGATGACCAGGGCGCGGATATCCCTGTCACTGCGCACGGTGGCGACCACCTGCGCGATTTCCTCGCGCATGGCCGGATCCAGCGCATTGCGCTTGGCCGGGTTGTCCAGCGTCAGCGTGGCGACCTGGTTCTGAACGTCGAAGTGGATGGTTTTGAAAGTGTTTTCCATAGGGTCCTCGTTGGGGCTTCAGGTCCGTCACACAGCCAGTGCCGCGCCCAGATCACGGCCACCCGCCAGTGAGCTGCCGCCATCGACCGGAATCACGGCGCCGGTCACGAACTGGGCATGGCGCGACGACAGAAACAGCGCCATGTCGGCAATCTCTGCGGTGGTGCCAAAGCGGCGCAAGGGCACGGAGGCCACCATCTTCGCCAGCGCCTCGGGCGTCGGGGCCAGGCGGCGCACGCCTTCGGTATCGCCCACCGGGCCCGGCACGATGGAATTGATGCGGATGCCCTCGGGGCCCCACTCCATGGCCAGTACCCGGGTCAGCATGTCGATACCGGCCTTGGCCGCACAGACGTGGGCCTGGTACATCGTGGGGTTGAACGACTGCGGCGCCGAAATGTTGAGTACTGAGGCCCCCGGCTTGCGCAGAAGCGCATGGGCCGCTCGCAGCACATGGAAGGTGCCGTTGAGGTCGATGTCAATCACGGTGCGAAAGCCCTTGGGCGACATGCCCAGCGCCGGCGCCACGAAGTTGCCGGCCGCACCGGACACCAGCACGTCGAAATCGCCGATGGCCGCGTGGGCCTGCGCCAGAGCCGCCGCAATGGCATCGGCATCGCGCACGTCAGCGCTGTAGCCGTGGGCATCGGTGCCCAGCGCCCGCAACTCGGCCACGGCCGCATCCACTCGCTCCTGCGAGCGGCTGGCAATCGCCACCTTGGCGCCGCGCGCGGCGAAGGCCTTGGCAATGGCCAGGTTGATGCCGCTGCTGCCGCCCGCCACGAAGACGGCACGACCCTTGAAATCGTTGATATCCATAAGAGTCCTGGTGTCAGTGAATAAAGGCGTTCAGGCTTGCGGGGCAGCAGCGCGCTGCGCCTCCTGGAGCTCGCGCCAGAGGATTTTTCCGGTGCCGGACTTGGGCAGGCTGTCCATGAACTGCACCAGGCGCGGCGCCTTGTAGACCGCCATGTGCTCGCGGCACCAGTCGATGATGTCCTGCTCGGTCACCTTGCCGCGTTGCTCGGGCCGCAGCACCACCAGCGCCTTGACCGTCTCGCCACGCTTGGCGTCATCCACAGCCACAATGCAGGCTTCATGAATCGCCGGATGCTGGTACATGGTGCTCTCCACCTCGGCCGGCCAGACCTTGTAGCCTGAGGCATTGATCATGCGCTTGAGGCGATCGCGCATGAAGAAGTAGCCCTCCTCGTCGATGCTGGCCAGGTCCCCGGTGCGGAAAAAGCGCTTGCCATCCCGCTCGAAGAACGCCGCCTGGTTGGCCTCCTCGTTGCGCCAGTAGCCCTGCATGACCTGCGGACCGTGCGTCACCAGCTCGCCGACCTCGCCCTGCGGCAACTCCTGCAGTGTGACCGGATCGACGATGCGCGAATCAACGCCCGGTGCGGGTACGCCCAGGCACTGGCGCTTGCAGCGCGTGATCGGGCTGGCGTGCAGGAAGGAGGCGGTCTCGGTCAGACCATAACCCTCGTTGTAGGCGATGCCAAAACGCTCCAGCAGCATGCTGGCCACCGACTCCGGCATGGCCGCGCCGCCGCCCGAAAGCATCGCCAGGCTGGTGATGTCGCGCTGCTGCGCCTCGGGTTGGGCGAAGAAGTCAATCAGCATCGCGGGCGGAGCCGTCCAGACCGACACCCGATGACGCTCGATCAGGCGCGCCGCCGCGGCGGCGTTCCAGCGCGGCAGCATCACCACGGTGGCGCCCAGCGTCATCGGCAGGTTCATCGCGTTTTGCATGCCCAGCATGTGGAACAGCGGCGCCACGGCAAGGAACACCGACTCCGCATGCAGCGCGCGCCACAGCTGCGAGGCGATGGCCGACGCCAGCACGGTGGCATGGGTGTGCATGCAGCCCTTGGGATGGCCGGTGGTGCCCGAGGTATAGGGCAGCACGCACAGCTCATGCGCCTGGGGCAACTCCGGCGGAGGCTGCAGGTTCAGGGCAATGGCATCTTCCAGCGCCGTCAGTCGCGTGTCGCCCAGCGGCTGGCGCGGGGCACGCACCACCTCGGGCACATCCTCGTCCTGCGACTGCGACGGCACCCCGTCGCTGTAGGCATGGACCACCACGGCCTCCAGCCCGCCGGCCAGGGCCGGCGCCATGCAGGGCAGGACCTGCGGCAGCAGCTCCTGCGCCACCAGGGCCACGCGGGCGCCGCTGTCCTCGATGTAGTACTGCAGCTCGGGCGCGGTGCTCATGGCATTGACCGGCACCACGGCGGCGCCCACACGCAGCACCGCATAGTAGGCCGTCACGAACTGCGGGCAGTTCTGGCTGAGCAGCAGCACCCTGTCGCCGCGCTGCACCCCCAGCCGCTGGCGCAGAAAGCCGGCCAGCGCATCCACCCGGGCCTGAAGCTGCGCATAGGTGAGCACCGCGCCGCAATAGACGATGGCGGGCTTGTCGGGGTAGCGCTGGGCGGCCACGTCCAGGTAATGGGTTAACGGCACCTGCGGCACACTGACCTCGTGCGGCAAGCCCTTGGGCCAGAAGCGGTAATGGGGGGCGAGCATGCCGTGTGTCTCCATGTTTTTCTAAAGTGCCGCCAGTGCGTGAACACGCGATTCACCGGTCCATGGACCGGGCGATGATTTCCTTCATCACCTCGTTGGCGCCACCGTAAATTTTGCTCACGCGCACATCGGCGTACATGCGGGCAATCGGGTATTCCGTCATGTAGCCGTAGCCGCCGTGCAACTGCAGGCACTCGTCGATGATCTGGCAGTTGGTCTGGGTGGTCCACCACTTGGCCATGGCAGCGGTGGGCACGTCCAGTTCGCCGCGCAAGAGGCGCTGGATGCAGTCGTCCACGAAGCTGCGCGCCACCGTCGCCTGGGTCTGGCACTCCGCCAGCTTGAAGCGCGTGTTCTGCATCGCCATCAGCGGCTGGCCGAAGATCTGGCGCTGGCGCACGTAGGCCGTGGTATCGGCGATGGCGCGGTGCATGGTGGCCACGGCCCCGACGGCGATCAGCAGGCGCTCCTGTGGCAGTTGCTGCATGAGCTGAACAAAGCCCCGGCCCTCCTCGCCGCCGAGCAGGTGGTCCACCGGCACGCGCACCTCGTCAAAGAACAGCTCGACCGTGTCCAGCGTTTTTTGACCCAGTTTTTCCAGGATGCGGCCGCGCCGGAAGCCCGGCAGCCCGTCGGTCTCCAGCACCACCAGCGACACGCCCTTGGCGCCCGCCTCGGCGTTGGTCTTCACCGCCACGACGATCAGGTTGGCGTGGTAGCCGTTGGTGATGAAGGTCTTGGAACCGTTGATGACGTAGGTATCGCCATCGCGCCGCGCGCTGGTCTTGATGCGCTGCAGGTCGGTGCCGGCGCCGGGCTCGCTCATGGCAATGGCCGCCACCAGCTCGCCGGTGGCCATGCGCGGCAGCCAGCGGCGCTTTTGCGCCTCGCTGCCATAGGCCAGGATGTAATGGGCCACGATGCCGCTGTGCACGTTGTTGCTGAACGCCGCCACCAGCGCGGCAGACTGCTCTTCGCAGATCACCGCCTCGTGCAGAAAGCTGCCGCCGCCGCCACCGTATTCCTCGGGAATGCTGGCGCACAGCAGGCCGGCCTGGCCGGCCTTGGTCCAGATCCCGCGGTCGGCATGGTGCTGCTCGGTCCAGCGCTGCTCGTGCGGCACGCACTCGTTCTCGAAAAAGCGGCGCGCCGTGTCGCGCAGCATTTCAAGGTCGGCATCCATCCAGGATCGCTTAGCCTGGATCATGGCTTGCCCCCACCACACACCAGCACTTGTCCGCTCACATAGTTGGACTCGGGAATGCAGAACATGTACACCGCACCCGCCGCCTCTTCGGGCGTGCCACCGCGGCCCAACGGGATCGTGGCCTCCGCGTTCTTCAGGATCTGCGGGTTCACGCCCACCTTGATCTGCTGGCCGGCGATGTCGATCTTGGCGTCGGCATCGGCCGCCGCCTCGGTCAGGCGCGTCATGATCAAGCCGAAGGCCACGCTGTTGACATTGACCTTGTAGCGTCCCCATTCCTTGGCCATGGCCTTGGTCAGGCCGTTGATGCCGGCCTTGGCCGCGGCATAGTTGGCCTGGCCCGCGTTGCCGTAGACGCCGGAGGTGGACGAGATGTTGACGACCTTGCGGAACACCGGGGTGCCGGCGTCGGCCTCGCGCTTGGCGGCGTCGCGGATGAAGCCCGAAGCGGCGCGCAGGATGCGAAACGGCGCTGTCAGGTGCACCGCCAGCATGGCTTCCCACTGCTCGTCGCTCATCTTCTGCACCACGTTGTCCCAGGTGTAGCCGGCGTTGTTGACGATGATGTCCATGCCGCCGAAGCTGTCCAGCGCCTGCTTGACGAAGCGGTCGGCAAAGCCGGTCTCGGTCACGCTGCCGATGCAGGCCACGGCCTGGCCGCCCCTTGCGACGATGTCTGCTACGGTTTGGGATGCAGGTTCGGCGTCCAGGTCGTTGATGACCACGCGAGCGCCCTCGCTGGCGAGCTTGAGCGCGATTTCACGACCGATGCCGCGGCCGGAGCCGGAGACGAGGGCCACCTTGCCTTCGAGTTTGCGAGTCATGTTGGGTTCCTTCCGTAGTTCTGTGATGTCATGGCAGCGCGATCAGCGCCTCACCCGCCAGCTTGGTCTGGCCGTCCTGGTTGGTGGTGGACAGCTCGACGCGTGCGCGCCGCTCGCCGTCCTGCTGCAGCAGCTCCACCACCCGGCCGGCGCAGGTGATGCGCTCGCCGACCTGGGTGATGGCGGCAAAGCGCACGCTGAAGTCGCGGATCGACGCCTGCGGCACCCAGTCGGTGAGGACACGGCCGAGCCACGCCATGGACAGCATGCCGTGGGCGAACACGTCGGGCATGCCGGCCGCTTTGGCAAAGTCGGTGTCCACGTGGATCGGGTTGTGGTCGCCCGAGGCGCCGCAATAGAGGGCCAGGGTCAGGCGCGAGATCGGCGGCGTCTGGAACGACGGCAAGGCATCGCCCACTTTCAGAACGTCCAGGTCCGTTGCAGATACAGTCATGTCATTTCCCCATCGCGTTGCGGATCACGGTGACGCAGCGCAGCTCGGCCACCCGTTCGTTGCGCTGGTTGGTCACGCGCGTCTTGCGCACGACAAACTCCAGCGCCCCGCCCTTCTTGTCGTAGATGTCGGCTATGCGCTGCTCGAACGTCAGCGTGTCGCCCGCATAGGCCATGGCGTGGCAGGTGAAGCCCTGCTCGCCGTGCAGCAGACTGCGGTAGTCCATGCCCAGCAGGTTGCGGATGGCCGCGGGGTCGGGCGACTCCATCTCCAGGCAGAACAAAAAGGTGGGCGGCACGGGCAGGCCCGGATGGCCCGCCGCGCGGGCAGCCGCTTCGTCGCTGTAGATGGGATCGGTCTGGCCCGTCGCCTTGGCGAAGAAGCGCAGGCGGCCGGCCTCCACGGTGGTGCTGAAGGCGGGCATGGTGTGCCCGATGAAGCCTTTGTCGATCATGGTGCTGCCCCCGTCAAACCGCCTGGTACAGCGTGACCACGCAAGCGCCACCCAGTCCCAGGTTGTGCTGCAGCGCCAGCCGCGCGCCTTCCACCTGGCGCTGGTCAGCCTGGCCGCGCAACTGCCACACCAGTTCACAACACTGGGCCAGCCCGGTAGCGCCCAGCGGATGCCCCTTGGACAGCAGGCCGCCCGAAGGATTGGTGACGATGCGGCCACCATAGGTGTTGTCGCCATCCAGAATGAATTTCTCGGCCGTGCCTTCGGGCGTCAGACCCAGGCCTTCGTAGGTGATGAGTTCGTTGGCCGTGAAGCAGTCGTGCAGCTCCACCACGTCCAGGTCTTCCGGTCCTATGCCGGCCGCCTCGTACACCTGCCTGGCCGCGGCCGCCGTCATGTCGTAGCCGACCACCTTGCGCATGTCATCGCTCTCGAAGGTGCTGGGCGTGTCCGTGGTCATGGCCTGGGCCGCGATGACCACGCGCATGTCGAGCTTGTGCTTTTTGGCAAAGTCGGCCGAGCAGACGATGGCCGCGGCCGCACCGCAGGTCGGCGGGCAGCACTGGTAACGAGTCAACGGATCGAACACAGTGGGTGACGCCATCACTTCGTCGAGCGTCAGGGTCTGACGGAACACGGCCAGCGGATTGCGCGCGGCATGCTGGCGTGCCTTGACCGAGATGCGGCCAAAGGTGTCGGGCCGGATGCCGTACTGCTTCATGTAGTCGCGCCCGGCGCCGCCAAAGAACTGGGCCGCGCGCGGCGTGTCGGGCAGGTAGCCCTGGTGCGCCGTCATGACCTCGGCGAAGCGGGCCATCGGCGACGGGCGGTCGTCATAGGCGCCCTTCAGCGCCCCCGGCACCATCTGCTCGAAACCCAGCGCAATCGCGCATTCGACCATGCCGCTTTCCACCGCCTGGCGCGCCAGGAACAGCGCAGTCGATCCCGTGGAACAGTTGTTGTTGAGGTTGAACACCGGGATGCCGGTCAATCCCACGCCGTAGATGGCGGCCTGGCCGGCGGTGGAGTCGCCGTAGACATAGCCCACATAGGCCTGCTGCACATCGGCGTAGTTCACACCGGCGTCGTCGAGCGCCAGCTTGGCGGCACGGGCACCCATCACGGTGTAGGGGTCGCTGGCACCGGGCTTGGTGAAGGGAATCATGCCGACGCCGACGACGTGAACGGCTCTTTTCATCTGGGTCATGGGAGACTTTCCTGGTTGCAGTTAAATAGGGACAGGTGCCGCTCGCTCAGTCGAGCGAAATACGAGCGTCCTTGATGATCCTGGTCCACATCGGCATATCGCGCGCTATAACACCCGCCAGCTCGTCGGGCGTACCGCCCACCGGGCGCAAGCCCATGGCCGTCAGGCGGCCATTGAGCTCGGGTGAACGCACGATCCTGCGAATCTCGGCCGAGAGCTTGTCCACGATGGGCTTGGGCGTGCCGGCTGCCACAAATGCGCCAAACCAGCCGTTGGACTCGAAGCCGCTGTAGCCGAGCTCCGCGAAAGTTGGCACATCCGGCACCGCCGGGTGACGCTGTATGCCTGTAATGGCCAGAATGCGGAACCTGTCGGACTTAAGGTATGGATTGGCCGACGACACATCAATGAAGGCCGAGGCCAGTTGTCCGCCCAGCACATCGTTAACCAGAGGTGCCGCACCCTTGTAGGGAATGGCAGCCAGGTCCACACCCGCCTTCATCTTCAACTGCTCGCCATGCAGGTGCGATGAAGTGCCGTTGCCATAGTTGCCGTAGTTGTATTTCCCGGGATTGTTTTTGGCCAGGGCCACAAATTCCGGCAGGGACTTTGCGGGCGCGTCGCGCGGCACCACAAACAGATCAGCGGACAAGGCCAGCTGCGACACAGGAGCGAAGTCCTTCACCACGTCATAGGGCAGCTTGGCATACAGCGCGGGCGTCTGGATCATCGCGGTGATGCCGATCAACACCGTATAGCCATCGGGCGCCGACTTGGCCACGATGTCGTTACCGGTGATCCCGCTGGCGCCCGGCTTGTTCTCCACCACCACGGGCACACCCCAAGCCTGACTGAGCTGTGTTCCGATGGCGCGGCCAATGAAGTCGGCACCGCCACCCGCCGGGTAAGGCACCACGAAACGTATCGGCTTGCCGGGATAAGCGCTCACCGGTGCAGCGGTTTGTGCACACACGACCACAGGTGCCGCGCCCATCGCTGCGGCCAGCGTGGCGCCAAGAGCCAGGCGCAGGGTAGTACGACGAAAAGAGTTCATGCTTTGTCTCCGGTGTTATTGGCAAGAATGACAACCTTGCTGCAAAAATGCTTCGGCAAGGTGACCATGGGCCTTAGTGTGAAAGAAGCAAGGCGCCGGGCCAATAGCCGTTTGACACAAAATGATTGGCAAAAATGTTCAATTCACCCGCTGGCTGCGTCCTTGCCAGAACGGCTCACGCAAACGGTTCTTCAGCACCTTGCCGGCGGCCGACAACGGCAAGGCCTCGATGAAGTCCACCGTCTTCGGACACTTGTAGCCGGCCAGCCGCGTGCGACAGTGATCACGCAGTGCCTGCCCATCGGCCAGGTGCCCCGGACGCAACACCACCACGGCGTGCACGGCCTCGCCCCACTGCTCGCTGGGCACGCCGATGACCGCACAGCTGGCCACTGCGGGGTGCAGCATCAGGGCCGCCTCGACCTCGACGGAATAGACGTTCTCGCCGCCGCTGATGATCATGTCCTTGAGGCGGTCCACCACGTGCATGTAACCCGACCCATCCATCCAGGCGCCATCGCCGGTAAACAGCCAGCCATCGCGCAGCGCGCCGGCCGTCTCCGCGGGCTTGTTCCAGTAACCGAGCATCACACCCGGACCGCGCACCGCGATCTCGCCCACCGTCCCGGACAGCACCGGCTGGCCCTCGCCATCGACGATGCGCACCTCGCAGCCATAGCCGGCACGCCCCACCGAGCGCAGCACCTTGTCAAAACGCGCTCGCGTCGCCTGGCACATTGGGCCATTGAGGCTCACCACAGCCGAGGTTTCCGTCATGCCGTACGAGGTGATGAAGCCCACATGCGGCAGCGCCTGCATGGCACGGTCCAGCAGCGCGGGCGGCATGGGAGACGCCCCATGCACGATGCGCTGCAGGCTGCGCAGCCGTGCGGCGTCAAAGACTGGATGGTCCAGCAGCATTTGCAGCATGCTGGGCACCAGCATCACGTCGCTGACGCGGTGGCGTTCGATGGCGTCGAGCACCGCGTCGGCGCGAAACACCGGTTCGATCACACTGGTCGCTCCGATCACGATCTGCGTCACCAGCCGTCCCAGTCCCGCCACGTGAAACAGCGGCGCGACCAGCAGCGAAATACCATCCGGCGCCATGGACAGCTCGGCCAGCCGTGCCACGGCGGCAGACCACAGGTTGGCGTGCGAGAGCATCACCCCCTTGGGGAAGCCGGTGGTGCCGCCGGTGTAGAGGATGGCAGCGAGCTCATCGCCCTGGCGCCCGGCGTCCGTCATGGGGGCTGCGGCCTGCAGCAGGGCTTCATACGACAGCATGCCCTCGGGCGCGGCTGCGTCGCCCGCGTGGACCACCGTCCGCACCACCGTGGCCTGCTGGCGGATGGCCGGCACCTGCGCGGCAAAGGCATCGTCCACCAGCAGCACGGCTGTTTCGCAGTCGTTCAGTGAATAGGCGATCTCGGCTGCGCTCCAGCGCGTGTTGACCGGATTGGCCACGGCACCCGCCCACCACACGGCCAGAAAGAATTCGGCATAGCGATCGGAGTTGTGCGCCAGCATGGCGACACGGTCCCCGGGTTGCACGCCCAGCGTGCGCAAGGCGCCGGCCAGGCGGGCCACGCGGCCACCCAAGGTGCCGAAACTGTGGCGCCGCCCGGAGAAAATCGTCGCCGTGCGCTCAGGGCATTGCTGCAGGGCCCGGTGCAGGCCTTGGGTCAGATACATCGGCTTGTCTCCTGGAGTTACAGGCAACAAGCGTACGTAGCTCCCCTTGCAGCCACAATGGCCGCCGCGTGCAAAACCGGTTGGCAAAAACGATCAGGATGCGGCCGACGACAGATGGGTCTGCCGGTATACGCCCGGCGACAGCCCGGTCCAGCCCTTGAAGGCGCGGTGGAAGGTGCTGGCCTCGGAAAACCCGAGCCGGTTCGCAATGTCGAGCAGCGTGAGTTCGGGCTGGCCGAGGTATTCGATGGCCACGTCCCGCCGCAGGTCGTCCTTGATCGCCTGGAAGCCCTGCCCTTCGTCGCGCAGGCGCCGGCGCAGGGTCTGCGGCGTCATGGCCAGCGACTGACCCACGGACTCCAGCGACGGCAGTTCCTCAGAAAGGTGCCGGCGCAACAGACGGCGGATGCGCTCGGTGAGACTGGTCTGGTCGCGGTACTTGACCAGCAGGCTGGTCGGTGCCTGCTGGAGGAACTCCTGCAGGCTCTGGCTGTTCTGCACCACCGGCAGGTCCAGCCAGCGCGCATCGAAACGGAAACCGACCCAGGGGTACTCGTAGCGCACCGGAGCCTGAAAGAGCCGCCCGGCATCGCTGCTGCAGCCGACGTCGACCGGACGGTACATCACCTCCAGCACCGGAATGCGCCTGGCGACCAGCCAGGAGGCCAGCCCATAGGTGAAGAAACAAAAGGTGCGATCGGCGTAGCCCAGTTTCGGATCCCGCTCGCCATGCGAGGCCAGCCGCACCGAGGCCATGCCCTGCTCCACCACCAGACGCGGTACAAAGTCGTGCAGCAGCAGGTGGTAGAAGCGAAAACCGGTGCGCAGCGCCTCGCCGAGCGTGCGGCAGTGAATCAGCAGGCTGCATACCTGCGCGAAGCTGCCCAGCCTGATCGGGTGGCTGCACAGGCCCCAGAGCTCGTCGCGGGTGACACGGCTCAGGATCCGGATCAGCGCCGCGTACTGGGCCTGTGTGACGCGCGACAGCGGCGAATCCAGCAACGCCGGGGCAATGCCGGCACGCCGCAGGATGGGCTCCGCATCCAGCCCCCGCACGCGAGCCCCCTGCAGGATCTGGATGACCTGCAGGATGGCAATCGTATGGTGGGTACCCGGAACCGACATCAATCCAGTTTAATGCCCAGTTCCTGCACAAAGAGCTTTTCGCGCGCGGTCTGCTCGATGGCGTACTTCCTGTAGTCCTCGCTGCCCATGTAAATGGGCACCTGGTCGTTCTGCTCCAGCACGCGCAGGTAGCCGGGGTCGCTCATCGCCTTGCGGAACGCATCGTGCAGCACCTTCACCACTTTCGGGTCCATGCCCTTGGGGCCGGCCAGGCCGATGGGCGAGTTCACCACGATGTCGTAGCCCAGTTCCTTCAGCGTGGGCACCTGCGGCCAGCGCTTGAGCCGGCTGTCGCCCAGCGTGGCCAGCACGCGGGCCTTGCCGGACTCGGCCAGCGCGCCCCAGCCGGGATCGGAGATCACCATCAGGTGTCCGCCAAGCAGGGCCGTCGACTCCTCGGCTATGCCCTTGAAGGGAATGAAGTTCAGCCGCACGCCGGCCGCCTTGGCCAGGCGTTCAGCGGCGATGTGGCCGCCGCTGCCGCGGCCGGTGGCGCCGTAGCTGACCGTTCCCGGGTTCTTCTTCGCGTCGGCCAGCAGGTCCTGCAGCGTCTTCCAGGGCGCATCCTGGCGCACCACGATGCCATTGGTGTAACCGGTCAGGCAAATCAGGTAGGTGAAATCGGTGACGGGGTCATAGCTGACCTTCATCAGGTGCGGCAGGCGGAACAGCGTGGCGGCCACCAGCGAGATCGTATAGCCGTCCGGTGCCGCTGACTGCGCCATGCCGGCCGGGCCCAGCGTGCCGCCCACGCCGGGGCGGTTGACGATGACGAGCGGTTGTCCCAGATCCTTCGAGGCCGCCTGCGCCAGGGCGCGGATTTGCACGTCAGTGGCGCCGCCCGGCGGGAACGGCAGGATCAGCGTGATGGGCTTGGACGGGTAGGTTTCGGCGTGTGCCGGGGACAGCCCCGCCAGCACCGCCGCCGCCAGCAGCAGCGCCGCCCACAGCCAGCGCGTGGCCCCGCGCAGAGGCCGGCGCCATTGTCCTTGCATGCTCGCAGTCATCTTGTGCTCCTCTGGTTATGGAAATGATGGAAACTGCAATGAAAAAACAGGGTCAGCCCACGGCGTCCTGGCGCCGCAGCGCAGCGATGTCATCGAGGCTGTAGCCCGCACCGCGCAGCACCTCGTCGGTGTGCTCGCCCTGGCGCGGCGCCGGGTGGCGCACGGCGAATTCGAAGCCGGTCATCTTTACCGGGCAGGCCAGTTGCCGCGCGCCCAAGGGCCCCTGCGCCTCCTGCGCACCGGCTAGCGGCAGCACCATGCCACGCGCCAGGAAATGCTCGCTGGCCAGCGCGTCCTCCAGCTTGAGCACCGGCGTCACACAGCAGTCGCTGCCCTGCAGGGTCTGGGTCCACCATGCCAGCGAATGCGCGCCGATCACGCGCTGGAGTTCGGCGCGCACCCAGTCGGACTGGGCCGGGTCGCTGGGCGCGTGCAGCGCCTGCAGATCCGCACGGCCGATCAGCGCGCAGAAACCGTCCCAGAACTTCTTTTCCAGCGCCGCCACCGCCACATGCCCGCCGTCCGCCGTGGCGTACATCGCGTAGCACGGCAAGGCGCCGGTGAGCTTGCTGGCCCCGGCCGGCGCGGTCTTGCCCTGTGTATTGACGGCTGCCAGCGGAATCACCGCATGCGCGAGCAGCCCGTCGGCAATGGCGATGTCCACGTGCCGGCCGAGCCCCGTGCGCGCGACGTCGTACAGGGCCGCCAGGATGCCCATCACCGCGGTCAATGAGCCGCCGAGCAGGTCCGCCACCGGCACGTTGGACAGCGCCGGCGGCTGGCCGGGCGCGCCGATCTGGTCGGCCACCCCGGTCCAGCCGCAGTAGTTCATGTCGTGACCGGGCGCGTCCTTGTACGGCCCGGTCTGGCCGTAGCCGGTCAGGCTGCAGTAGACGATCCTCGGATTGCGCGCGGCGACCGCCGCATAGCCCACTCCCAGGCGATCCATCACGCCGGGGCGGAAGCTCTCCACCAGCACGTCGGCCTGCTCGCACAGGCGCAGCAACGTGGCCACACCCTCGGGCTGCTTGAGGTCGATGCGGATGCCGCGCTTGTTGCGGTTGACCAGGGTGCGCACCGCCTCGGCCGCGTAGTCGCCGGCGCCAGTGTCCTCCACCTTGATCACCTCGGCGCCCAGGTCGGCCAGGTGCAGGGTACAGACCGGGCCGGGCAACAGTCGGGTGAGGTCCAGCACGCGGACACCGGCCAGGGGTGCGCCCTGGCGTTGGGACAGTCTGGCAAGCGAGGCGGAAGGATTGCGCATGGGAGGCTCTTGAAACTGGCACCAGTCTAGGTAGCCACCCCGCGCCCAACAATGGCGCACACGCTCAAAGCCATTGGCAGGAAAGATCAGGCGGCCCTGCCGGCCGCCGGGAGGCTCAAGCCCTTTTTGCGACACCCCGGCCGATTGGAAACTCGCCATTGCGCGCAGGATGGCGCTGGCCGAGGCCGGCAGCGGCCGCGCCTTGAGGTGGGCGAGCATGAACGGCGTCACCCTTGGGCTTGCTCCGGCGCCGCAGCCCCACCGGGCGTTCGCCGTACACCCCGCTGGCAATGTACACCGCGCCCAGGAATCGGGCTTGCACCTCCATAGGCCCCACCAGCCCAGCCAATTTGTCCCAGGGCCGGCCCAGGCCCTCGAGCGTGGTCGTGGAATGCAGCGCGGCCGGCAGCACGAACCAGTTGATCGGCCAGATCCACGGGCCGGCCCATTGGAGGCCCGCAGCCACCACATGGGCGCCGGGCTTGAGATGCCTGACAACGTTGGCAATGGCCTCGGGCTGGCGCAGGATGTCATGGGTGAAATGGAACAGTGCCGCATCGGCCATCACCGGTATCTCGGCCATCTCGACCGGAGCGCACAGCGTGGTGACATTCTTCCAGTGGGACTGCCCGATACGGTCACGCGCCTGCTGCAGCATCTCGGGACATTGCTCGAGGCCGACGATCCGTCCTTTCGCGCCAATGTCCTGCTGGAGCTGCTCGAAACTCAAGCCCGTGCCGCAGCCCACATCCAGCACCGTATCGCCGGACCGCAACGCGAGCCGGACAATGGCTTCGCGCCGGATGGGCCTGAACAGGGCCAGTTCGAGATCGTAAAAGCCGGCGCGGTCCCGATACTGTGCCAGCGCGGCACTGCGGTCAGGGTCGGCGTCCCGCTTCGTCATGGCCAGCCCGTCAGCGGGTGATGACCACGAGCACGCTGCAGGGCGCATGCTCGATCAGGGAGCCCGAAATGGAGCCGCGCCACCAGCGCGCCGCCCAGCTGTCCAGGTGCTTGTGGCCGACGATGATCAGGTCGGCGTCGACTCGTTGTGCGTACCTGGTGATTTCATTGACCGATTCGCCGAGCAGGACTTCACCGCTGGCTTTGTACCCGGACAGCGAGAGCCGGTGCAGGCCGTCGTCGAGCACGGCCTGGTATTTTTTCTTCTCGCGCTCTTCGGACTCCAGGTCATAGGCAGCGCCTTCCATGCCGATGAAGCCCATCGTCAAAGGCATGACGGCGATCAGGAACAATTTCGACTGGCTCCATTGCGCGAGGTCCTGGCAGTCAAGCAAGGCCTTCTGCCCGGTATTGGAGCCGTCGTAAGCCAGCAAAATACGCTTGTACATGGGTCACCTCCTGGTTGGAGCCCTACACGCTTCGAGCCCGGTTTCAAGCATAGACCCGATGGGCGCGCATGGGTAGCCCCGTGGCTCGACGGCATCCGCCAATTGCTATCTGTTTGGCAGCATCTTTGGCAATATTGACAAGCGCTGCCGTCATGTTTTGCCCGGAACATTTTTTTCGCGCCCCACCCGTTTCGGGGCACCGACTGCGGCAGCATCCTGCCTTCGACTGCCGATGGCGCGGACACGCCGGGCAGGCGGACTATTACCTGCACGGACAGCCTGCATTTCGACAGCGGCATGGGCCACCTGCGTATTCCGGTGCCGTTGACCACTTGTGCCGGTAATAGCTGACCACTGCTGCTGGTATTCATTGACCAGGCCCAAACGCACATTTCTCCGTCACAAATGGCAAGCTATCGCTGCCGGCTTGCTGCTGGGGCGTGCCCGAAGCTAAGGCAGAATACGGCCACTAGCTGCCGTTGGTGACCGGCTCCTTTACGGGCCCTCAATACGAAAGACCGAGGACTGGGCAGGATCAAAAAAAACGCAATATGTGCCGACTCACGTATCGATCAACAGGGTTGAACGACCTGAAAGTCGCTACCTGGACGATCCGGCATTGCCTATCGACGACCGCTTCGATGAGCAGAAAATCAGGCACTGGGGCATTGGGGCGCTCGAACTAGCTTTTCGCCGGTAGCCTGAGGGTGGGCAAGCGTACTGCGGCCGTCATGAGCTGGAGCCTTGCGCTTACCTGAAGGACGTGCCGAGCAGGCTGCCAACGCAGCCCGCCAGTCGCACTGCAGAGGTGATGCCGCTTCGCTGGACGCAGCCGGCATAACGCGAATTCCGATCCGACCTCGGCGTGTCAAGATGACGGCAAGACGCATATGCGGATTTGGGAGGCCTTGGGGTTCATCCGACCTTCCCTCTGCGTTCGGGCGGAACGCGTTGCGGGCCAACGATTCTGACCAGACCAACAAGTATGCTGGTCGCCTGAGCGCGCCATGGTTCCCTGACCCGATTTCAGGTAACCTTGCGTCAAAATCAGGGAGGATAAATGCTCAAGAGCATCGAGAAAATAAAAAGGCTCGGGGTCTATCAGAACTACAGCAAGCCTGTGGACACGCAGGAGTTCGGAGTCAAGAACCTCATTTACGGCTGGAACTACTCTGGGAAGACAACCCTCTCACGGCTATTCGCTCAGCTTGAGGCAAAGACAGCCAACCCGGACTTATCCGGATGCGAATTCTCTTTCGGTACCGACAGTGATGCGATCACCGAAAAGAACTTCAATTGGTGCGACGTCTCCGTTCGCGTTTTCAATTCCGATTTTGTAAAGGCCAATCTGCACTTCGATGGCGGAAGCTTCAATCCCATCCTCCTGCTCGGCAAAGAATCCGAGGAAGCACAACGGAAGATCGACAAGTTGGGCGAGCGGATCAAGCGTTCTGACTCGGTTCAACGCAAGCTGCATGGCAAGTTTGAGGATCTGAAGACACGCATCGCCCAAGCCAAGACAGAGGCTGCCAAGTTCATCCGCCAACGCTTAAAGGTTGACCCCTATACGGCCGCGCATCTGGGACAGGATGTGCAGGCCGTGAGCATTCTCGACCCCCAGCTATTCACGGAGAAAGAACTCGCCGATGCCATTGAACTGGCATTAACGCCTGATTCCAAGAAGCCAAGCACTGTTGATGAGCTTCACACATCTCCGGCGATTGAGGAGCTGCACAAAGAGGCCGTGACGGTACTTGCCGCGACGCCAAACTTTTCCAATACCCTGATGCACCTCGAAGAGAACCCAGCCATAGAACGCTGGGTGCAAAGTGGCTTGCATCTGCACCCTACCGCCGGTACGTGTGAGTTTTGCGGTAACGAACTATCGCCGGCTCGTCTTGAGGAATTTCGCACTCACTTCTCGAAAGATCTGGCAGACCACAAAGAAAAGGTTGAAGGGTTGCTTGAACGAGTGAAGGCGGCAGAGTTCATATTGACATGGCCTAAAGCCGCCGAACTCAACCCGCAATTTCGAGACAGCTACAACGTCGCCATCGATGCATTGCCGGCGGCCATCAAGGAATTCAACCAGGCGGTCAAGAAACTTGCCGGCGAAGTTCAACGCAAGGCCGATGACTCACGCAAAGCCATGGAGCCCACCCCATTACCCCAGGGCCTGGAGATGGGAATCAAGGACGCAGCAGCAGCGGTCAATGCAATCATCAAAAAAAACAATGAGCTGGCCTCTAACTTCACGAAGGCCAGAGCTGACTCCCTGCGCAAGGCAAAGTATCACTACGTGCAGCAGTTCGTCGACGAACAGGATGCCGCCGGCCTGGAGGTGAGGAAGGATCGGCAGGTCAAGCGGTACGACCGGCTGAAGGCCTACGTCGCTAAGCTCCAGCCAGAGATCGACAGGCTTCAAGCCGAAATCAGTCAAGCTCAACAGGGCAGAGAGAAGATCAATGAACGCTTGGCTTCGATACTGGGTAGCGAGGCTGTTCAAATAAAGGTCGTCAAAGACTCAGCAGGCCAAGATCGATTTCAAATGATTCGAAAGAACGGGGCCGCTGCAAAGAACCTGAGCGACGGGGAACGAACCGCTATTGCCTTCTCATACTTCCTTACAAAACTGCAGGAGATCAAGCCCGCAGAGTTTAAGGAGACCATCGTCTACATCGACGACCCGATCTCAAGCTTGGACGCCAATCACATTTTTCAGGTGACTGCCGCTATACGGGCGCTGTTCTTCACACAGCAGGACAAGAACGCGCCTTGGCAAACGACTTGCAGGCAGCTCTTCGTCTCCACGCACAATTTTGAGTTCTTCAACCTGCTCAGGGAAATCAAGCCTGTAGCAAGCAAACAGGGAGCACGGCTGTTTTTGATCAAGCGAATTGCCGAGAATTCGTCAACGCTGGAGAACATGCCGGCGTCACTGGCACGCTATCAATCCGAATACCACTTCCTGTTCGAAGTCATTCATCGGTTCAATCAGGCTCCGGACAAGACCGCTCACGACGTGCTGATGTTGCTCCCGAATGCGATGAGGCGATTCGTCGAGCTCTACACCTACTCCAGGCTTCCTGGCCCGAAGGATGCAGAGCAGGTTGACGAACGCGCAGAAGTTCTTTTCGGCGTCGAGCGGGCGAAGCGAATCCTGAAGATCTTCCACTACTTCAGTCACGGCAACACGCTTGATCGGCTTGCGGGCAACAACGAACTGATCTTTGATCTGGAGCATGCCGTCAGGGATCTGATCGATGCCATAACGGAAAAGGACAGGCCGCACATGGACGCCCTGATTGCATCGACTCAGCCCTGACCGAATGTACGACTTCCGAACGCTTTCGCCGATTGACTTCGAACTGCTTGTGCGCGACCTGCTGCAGGCGGAATTCAACATCACCATGGAGAGTTTTGGCCCAGGCAAAGATGGCGGAATCGACTTCCGCTTTGCCGTGGCGGATCAGGGTGTGGTGGTTCAGGTCAAGCATCATGTTGAGGGCGGGAGCAGGAGTCTGATTCGGGCTGCCGCCAAGGAGGATCAGAAGGTACGGAGATTGGCTCCAGGCCGATACATCCTTGCCACGTCAATATCGCTTACGCCGGCGCTGAAAGGAAAAGTTATACAAGCGATGCCATCCGCGCCCCTAAGCGTTGGCGACGTGATAGGTCGCGAGGACTTGAACAACCTCTTGGGAATGTATCCCCATGTATTGCGCCAGCATTTCAAGCTCTGGCTCACCAGTACAGATGTTCTCGAGCGAATCTTGCACAGCGCGGTCTATAACAGGACAGACGCAGAACTCGCGCGCATCAAGCAACTGGTCCCCAAATTCGTCCACAACCCGAGCTTGGGTGAGGCGGAGAAGATCCTGCAAGACCGCGGAGCGCTGATCATTGCGGGCGATCCGGGTGTAGGGAAAACGACGCTTGGACGCATGTTGCTTTGGTTGCATATGGAGCAGGACTGGAAGGTTTTCGTCGTTGACGATCTTCAAGACGCAATGGCGGTGAGCACGGCCGGTGAGAAGCGGCTTCTCTTCCTCGACGATTTCCTGGGGCAGATCAGCTTAACCAATGAGTTGCTCGGCAAGGTCGACCGGCAACTACCGGTTTTCCTGGACCGACTCCGGAACAACAAGGATCTACGTTTCATCCTGACGACCAGGTCGTATCTTCTCAACCAAGCGCAGCTTGAATCGGACAAGCTTTCGTCACCTCGCATGGCCGCGAGCGAAATGGTGTTGGACGTCGGGGTCTATACCCGCATCATCAAGGCGAAGATTGTCTTCAACCACATCTACTTCTCAGATTTGGTCGGCGAGGAAAAGGCCAAGCTCCTGGAAGGTGACTTCTTTCTCAAGATAATTGATCATCGGAATTTCAGCCCTCGATTGATTGAACTGCTGACCTCGGCGGACTATTACTTGGTGCGGGAAGAACCCATTCAGACTACCGTGCTTCGTGTTTTGGATAACCCGGTGGAGCTCTGGGAAAGACCGTATCGAGCGCACTTGAGCGCAGATGCAAGGTGCTTGATGTGGGCGGCCTTTTTCTCCGGCTCGTATGTCTGGACGGAATATTGCTTGGAGATGTTCAAGCGTGTCGCTGCAAGCGCGGGCTATCAGGTCGCTCCATCAGAAGCAGTTGCACGCTTCCGCAATGGGCTGAAGGAGTTGAGTAGTTCGTTCGTGTCAGTCGAAGATCAGAGAATTTCGTTTGCCAACCCGGGCATTCGGGACTTCCTAAGCAGGGTAGTCATCGACGATCACCTTCTCCCTGTTGTCGTGCGAGCCGTATCGACGATCTACGAATTTCGCAGCGCATGGAGTTTCTTCAAACTTCACATCACTACGTGTCGAAATCAGTTTAGCGATGAAGTTCTGTGGGTCGAGGCTATGGGTCGCGTTCAGAACCATAGAAGCACTACGGCAATTGAATCCTTTCGACATGTCCTCGAGATGTGCGAGCACCTGCCGGGGCTCCAGATCCAGTCGGTTCTCGAAAGAGCAACGAACGACTTGAAGACCCAAGGAATTGAGGGTCGAGATCACTACGAGTGCCTGTTTTCGCTGCGACAGGTGAAGCGGCTGCAATTTCAGACAAGTGACCTACTTGATCGAGCTCGCGACGTTTTGACGGAGGCCTCCGCAAACATGCTCGCCAACATTGGTGAAGACTTGGCGATTGACGACATCACGAGCATTGCTGGCGCACTGGCCCAATTGGTGGAGTCGAAAGTGGTGCGCGACGCAGCGGCTGATGCGTTGCGAGGATTCATTCTCGGCATTGACGACAAACTTGCCGACGTCTCGTCCAGCCAAGAGCTCAACACCATTCACGAAGGACTTGTCTCCGCCGCAAGGGCATACGGCGTTGGCATCGACGAGACGCTCACCCGAGACATTGAGAACCGACGGGAAGCACTCGAAGAGCGTGAGAACGAAGCTGACGAAGCCCCTTATCAGCACACCGGCCCGCAAGCAGGGTCAGGTGATATCTCAGACTCGGAAATCCAGTCGATGTTTTCGATGATGAATGGTTATGCCGGCACTCACTGATGAGTAGCTTGGTTGGCTCTTAGCGCCTTGAGTCCTTGCCCTTGGTTCAAGCCATTTTGACCGCACCCGTCGAATCAACACGGTGTTGCAGAGGTCAACAGCGCCACAACCAGCGTCCCTCCCGGGGGGATAGTACCTTCCAATGACGGCTTCAAGGCATGAACTCGTGCTGGTCGACTGACTCCAATGGGCCCTAAGGGGAAGTTCGTACTTCTCCGAAGCCGACATTCGGTGGTTAACGCCAGCGAAGTGGTCTGCTTTCACCGGAATGGTGGTCAATGATTGCCAGCATGCGCAGGCCACCTGCATGTCAGCGTCGCCGAGATGCTGGCGGTTTGTGCGGCGAGGGTTCGCAGCACGCCGCCACGCGTTCAACGATTGCGTTTGCTCCG
>NZ_BCYO01000035.1 GCF_001598235.1 Polaromonas jejuensis NBRC 106434
CCGCCAGGCGTTGCAGACCGGCGGCATCAAAGGGATTGAGCATGCCGACCAGCACGCTGCCGGGCCTGGCATGCGCGATTTCGCCGTTCAGCGGGCTGCGCACCTTGAGCACGATGTCCGCGGCATAAGCGCCGGCGGCGTCGGTGATCTCGGCGCCCACCGCGAGGTAGGCGTCATCGGGAACGCTGGCGGCCACGCCGGCGCCCGACTGGACGCGTATGGTGTGGCCCTGGCTTTTAAGCTTTTTGGCCGTTTCCGGCGTGATGGCAACGCGTGTCTCTCCGGCCGTGATTTCGGCGGGTACCCCGATCAGCATGGGTCTCTCTCCTCAGTGGATTGGTTTTTTCAAGTGCTCCATGCAAGGTTTGCACAGGCCTTATTTCCGTCGTAAAGCTTACATGAGAATGTGGGCTTTTTATGCGCGCAATCCATGTCTTTCGCACCAAAAGGGGGTGAACACGCATGAAAACAGCCCCATGAGCCGTCTATTAGCGGCTGATGGGGCTGCGGGAGAGGCCAGCAGATGGCGCTGAGGGGCGCTTATTTCGCCGTCGGCATCACAAACTCGGCGCCCTTGCCAATGCTCTCGGGCCAGCGCTGCATGATGGATTTTTGCTTGGTGTAAAAGCGCACGCCTTCTTCGCCGTAGGCGTGCATGTCGCCAAACAGGCTTTTCTTCCAGCCGCCAAAGCCGTGCCAGGCCATGGGCACCGGGATAGGCACATTGATGCCGACCATGCCGACCTGGATCCGGCGGCTGAACTCGCGCGCCACATGGCCGTCGCGGGTAAAGCAGCTCACGCCATTGCCAAACTCGTGGGCGTTGATGAGGTTCACCGCTTCGGCAAAGTCTTTCACGCGCACGCAGCCCAGCACCGGGCCAAAGATTTCTTCCTTGTAGATGCGCATCTCGGGTGTCACATGGTCAAACAGCGTGCCTCCCATCCAGAAGCCGTCCTCACAACCCTTGCCGGCGCTCGCGCCCTGGAAGCTGCGGCCATCGACCAGCAGCTTGGCACCCTCTTTCACGCCCTGGTCTATATAGCCGGTGATGCGCTGGTGTGCGGCAGCCGTCACGATGGGGCCCATCTCGGCATCGAGCTCCACGCCGTTCTTGATGACCAGCGTCTTGGCCCGGGCTTGCAGCATGGGAATGAGCTTGTCGGCCACATTGCCGACCAGCACGGCCACCGAAATCGCCATGCAGCGCTCGCCGGCCGAGCCGTAGCCCGCGCCAATCAGCGCGTCCACGGCCTGCTCCAGGTCGGCGTCGGGCATGACCACCATGTGGTTCTTGGCGCCGCCCAGGGCCTGCACGCGCTTGCCGTGGCGCGCGCCGGTCTCATAGATGTAGTTGGCAATCGGCGTCGAGCCCACGAAGGACACGGCCTTCACGTCCGGATGCACCAGCAGGGCATCGACCGCCTCCTTGCCGCCCTGCACCACGTTGAAGACGCCGTCGGGCAAGCCCGCCTGCTTGAGCAGTTCGGCAATGAACAGGCTGGGGCTGGGATCGATCGGGCTGGGCTTGAGCACAAAGCAGTTGCCGGTCGCAATCGCCACCGGGAACATCCACATCGGCACCATCACGGGAAAGTTGAAGGGCGTGATGCCGGCCACCACACCCAGCGGCTGGCGCATCGTCCAGTTGTCCATGCCGGTGCTCACCTGGTCGGTGTAATCGCCCTTGAGCAGTTGCGGAATGCCGCAGGCGAATTCCACGATGTCGATGCCGCGCGAGACTTCGCCCTGCGCATCGGTAAACACCTTGCCGTGCTCGGCGGTGATCATGTGGGCCAGCTTGTCCTTGTTCTGGTTGAGCAGTTCCAGGAACTTGAACAGGACGCGGGCACGGCGAATCGGCGGCGTGTCGGCCCAGGCCGGGAAGGCCGCCTGCGCGGCAGCCACCGCAGCGTCCACCTCCGCCGAACCAGCCAGCGCCACGTGGCCCGACACGGCGCCGGTCGCGGGGTTGAAGACGGGCTGGCTGCGTCCGGAGGCCGGCGCAGCAATTTTTCCGTTCAGGTAATGGCCAATCGTGGCTTGGGCAGCGCTGGCGGCAGGCGATAAAGACATGGGGACTCCTTTGGGGGGATGAAAGGTGACAGGCTTTTTTGAAGTCTAGGGCCGCCCGCCCGATTTGATAATGCCCTGTTTAGTGATTACATTGTTCATATATCTGAACAGTGAGAATCTTGCCATGTCCTCCGACCAACTCGCCCCGCTCGTCGCCGACCTGCACCTGCTGACGGTGCTGGCCGCCACCCGCAGCTTTACCGAAACCGCACGCCGGCTGGGGCTGTCCAAGGCCTCGGCCAGCATGCGCATCAGCGAACTGGAACGCCTGGCGGGCGTGCTGCTGGTGCGGCGCACCACGCGTTCGGTGGGCCTGACCGAGGCCGGGCAGCAGCTGGTCAACGACATGCAGCCGGCCTTTGAGCGCATCAGCGAAAGCTATATCGCCGTCAAGGATCTCGTCGGCACGCCGCGCGGCCTGATCCGGGTCACCGCACCGGTGGCGCTGGGACGCCAGCACCTGGCGCCCTGCGTCTCGGCATTCCTGAAGCGCTTCCCCGACATCCAGATCGAGCTGGAGCTGACCGACCGCTTCGTCAATCTGGCCAGCGAAGGCTTTGACCTGGCGATACGCCACACCAACACGCCGCCGGAAACCCATGTCGCCTGGGTGCTGTGCGAATCCCGCTCCATCCTGCTGGCCAGTCCCGACTACCTGAAGCGGCGCGGCGTGCCGACCCACCCTTCGGAGTTGGCGGCGCACGACTGCCTGCTCTACCTCGGCGGCCATGTCGGCAGCTGGACCTTTGCCCGCAATAGCAAGCGCAAGGCGGGCGAACGCGTGGGCGTGAGCCTCACCAGCAAGCTCAAGGCCAACAACAGCGAGGTGCTGCGCGACGCGCTGCTGGCCGGCCTAGGCATCGGCCTGCTGCCTGATTTCAGCCTGCCGCCCAGCCGCCCCGGCGAGCCGCTCCTGGTGCCGGTGCTGCCCGACTGGCAGGTGCAGGGCTTTTTTGGCGAACGCATTTACGCCCTGCGGCCGTGGTCGCCGCAAGTGCCCAAAGCGGTTCAGTGCCTGGTCGAACATTTGCGCCAGAGCTTCGCCCAGGGGTTTCATTCCATTTCTGCTTCAACGCGATAGCTCCTTGCCCCGCCTGCCCGCTCATTGAATCGGTCATGGGATCAGACCGCACCCAGGAGCCCGCCAGACCGTTCGGACCCCTGTCATGAAGGGCACGGATAATGCGCGCGATGAACAACCGATGGAAACCCAATGTCACGGTCGCGGCACTGATTGAGCGCACCGTCGACGGCATCCAGAAATTCCTGCTGGTCGAAGAGCAAACCCGGGACGGCCTGAAGCTGAACAACCCCGCCGGCCACCTCGACCCCGGCGAAAGCCCGCTGCAGGGCTGCGTGCGGGAAACCCTGGAGGAAACGGCCTTTCACTTCACGCCGACGGCGGTCGTCGGCATCTATCTCTCGCGCTTTGAGCGGGCCAGGCCGGGGCAAAGCAGCGAAGAAAAGCCGCAGGACATCACCTACCTGCGCTTTACGTTTTGCGGCGAGCTGGGGGCACATGTCCCCGGCCAGCCGCTCGATGAAGGCATCGTGCGCACCGTGTGGCTGAGCGCCGACGAAATAAGAGCGTGCGCTCACATGCACCGCAGCCCTTTGCTGCTGAACGGCCTGGAAGACTACCTGGCAGGACGGCGCTACCCCTTGACGCTGCTCACCACCGACCCCAGCGTCTACACGCCCAAGGCCTGAGCACGGGGCGCGGAGGCCCTGCGGCTTCAGGGTCAAGCCGGCAACCCTAAAATGCTGCCATGCAAAAGTCGGGTGAACGCCAAAGAATAGTCGTGGGTTTGAGTGGAGGCGTGGACTCGGCCGTGACGGCCTACCTGCTCAAGCAGCAGGGCCACGAGGTCATCGGCATCTTCATGAAGAACTGGGAAGATGACGACGACAGCGAGTTCTGCTCCTCCAACATCGACTTCGTGGACGCGGCCGCCGTGGCCGACGTGATCGGCATAGAGATCGAGCATGTCAACTTCGCCGCCGACTACAAGGACCGGGTCTTCGCCGAATTCCTGCGCGAATACCAGGCCGGCCGCACGCCCAACCCCGACATCCTGTGCAATGCCGAAATCAAGTTCAAGGCCTTTTTAGACCATGCGATGCGCCTGGGCGCCGAAAAAATCGCCACCGGCCACTATGCGCGGGTGCGCCAGAACGAGGCCACCGGCCTGCACGAGCTGCTCAAGGGACTGGACCCGGCCAAGGACCAAAGCTACTTTTTGCACCGCCTGAACCAGGCCCAGCTGGCCAAAACCCTGTTCCCGGTCGGTGAGCTGCGCAAGACCGAGGTGCGGCGCATTGCCGACGAGATCGGCCTGCCCAACGCCAGGAAAAAAGACTCCACCGGCATCTGCTTCATCGGCGAGCGGCCCTTCCGCGATTTTCTGAACCGCTACATCGCCAAGGCGCCAGGCCCGATCAAGAACGACAAGGGCCGCGTGCTGGGCGAGCATGTGGGCCTGAGTTTTTACACGCTGGGCCAGCGCCAGGGCCTGGGCATAGGCGGGGTGAAAGCCAGGGGCGCCGAACTGAAAGCCGCGCAGGCACGCGGCCAGCGCGGCGTGGGTGAGCATGAGCCCTGGTTTGTCGCCCGCAAGGACCTGGAAACCAACACCTTGTGGGTGGTGCAGGGCCACGAGCACCCGTGGCTGCAATCCACCCGGCTCGACGCGCAGGACTGCAGCTGGGTGGCCGGTGCCGCGCCGGCGACCGGCGCCATGGCGGCCAAGACCCGCTATCGCCAGCATGACGCGGCCTGCGAACTGCGCAGCGCCACGGCCGCAGGCTGCGAACTGGTGTTTTCCGAGGCCCAATGGGCGGTGACGCCAGGGCAGTCGGCCGTGCTCTACCAGGGCGATGTCTGCCTGGGCGGCGGCGTGATCGCCGGCAGCAATGTACAAAACCTGCCCGCCAGGCCCTGAATCAACGGATACCGCGAAATACCCGATCAAATCAGGCGCCAGCCCAGTCAGGACAAGCGCAGAAAGCTAGCAATTAGATAGCAAGCTGCGCTCCGGCGCCGCCCGCGCTGCGTGCACGCCCCCTTAAAGCGCCGTCTCGAGGTAGGTGTAGATGTAGTTGGAGCCGCCGTTGACATTGCCGAGCAGCTGCGATGAACCAAAAATGCCGGAGCGGTGCGACACGCCAAACCCGATATAGGTTTCCTTCAGCACCCGCGAACCCAGCAGGTCGCCCAGACTCACGTCAATCGTCGGGTCCAGGTAGTTCAGCATGCGGGATGTCGGCTTGCCATTGGCCGCCGCGCTGGAAGCTTCGATAAACGGCACCCGCTGCGCCATGGAAACGCCCACGCCCATGCCCAGCCGCGTCTTGACGCGATGACTCCACGGAAAGCCGGAATAGACGGCTTTCATGAAGAGGTCAAGTTGCAGGCCATTGGCCTTCAAGCCGTGCTCGTTATGCTCCGTCAGGCCCACGTAGCCGACAAAATCAAGCGGCCAGCCATTCACATCCTGGAGAAAGGGCTTGCCCACCTGAATACCGGTGATGCTGGTCGAATTGGTTTTGGCCGTGGACAGGCACTGGGCCGTCAGTATCTTTGCCAGGTGGCAGCCGTCTTCGGTGGACTTGCCGTAAAGCAGCTTGAAGTAGGTGGGCGAGTCGTTCTGCGCCCATTCACGCTGGTGACCGCCGAAGTCATAGGCCGCGCCCACATACACGGCGGGCAGCACGCGCTTTTGCACGATAGGACTGTCGCTGATCTTGCGGTCCAGCAGCGTGGCGGACACGCCGGCCAGCAGGCGCCAGCGCTGCGACAGGTCGTAAGAGCCGTACAGGCCGACCGAGGTGTTGAGGCCGCCGCCGGGCGCATAGGCCGGACGGCCTGCGGCGGCTTCGCTGGCTTGCACGCCGTAGTAATAGTTGTTGAGCCTGGCATCGCGCACGGCCAGCGTCAGGTTGGGGCGCAGCATCCAGGGGCCCGAACGCCAGTCATAGGTATAGCCCAGGCGGAACTCGCTGCCCTTGTAGGTGTTTTCCGCGTCGTGCAGCCACTCGGCCTGCAGGGTGCCCCAAGGCTGGCGCCAGCGGTAAGACAGGCCGAAATCCATGGCGGTTTCGCGCTGCGTCATGCCGGCCAGGCTGGCCGGCAAACGGTTGGTCGGAAAACCCTCCAGGCGCTGCTCCACAAACAGGTCCAGCCGGTGCTCGCCGCCATTGAGCAGCTTCACGCCGGCCCGGTTGGCATGCAGAAACAGCCGCTCGCCTTCATACAGGTAGAGCGGCAGCAGGTCGAAGCGGCTGCCCCCGTCGCGATAGGGCGAGCTCTCCACCCGCGTGACAAGCCCCAGCCCCACGCTACCCGGCTCAGACAGGAGATTCGTGAGCGGTTCCAGCTCGCCGTTGGCCCGGGCCGGGGTCATGGCGGACAGGCCGGCCGTCAACAGGGTCGAGCAAAGAAGCGCGCGGGCAAGAACGGGGTGGGTGGATAAAAAACTTTTCATTTTCAATGTGTTGTTTGAAGGCGGGGGCGGTGACCGCCACAGCCTGGCACGGCGCCACCGGCAGTGCAGCAGACCCTTGGCCGGCGGACGCACAAGGCCTACATGCTAACCATGAAGCAGCCGCCCTTCCCAACGCGTTTGTAAGAAAACCACCTCAGGCACCGCGGGACGGAACCCTGCGCGGCGCCCGCCGGCTTGGCGGATTTCCCCCTTTTTTCCTGAAGAAACTCAACGCTTTCCCTTATGCAGTGGTCACCTGTCGCTACCAAATAAGTAGCAACGCGCATGAAAAAAGCCCGCCTGAAGCGAGCCAATTTTTCAAGACCCGTGTTGGCAGATCAGAACGGAATGTCGTCATCCATGTCGTCAAAGCCGCTGGCGGCCTTGGACGGCGCGGGGGCTTGGCGTGGCGCCGGGGCCGGTGCGCGAGGGGCCGCGGGGGCGGCAGCGCGACGGGGGGCCTCGTAGCCGCCATCGTCAGCAGCGGGGCCGCCCATGCCCTGGCGGCTGCCCAGCATCTGCATCTGGTCGGCGCGAATTTCGGTGCTGTACTTTTCAACGCCGCTCTGGTCGGTCCATTTGCGCGTGCGCAGGCTGCCTTCCACGTAAACCTGCGAGCCCTTGCGCAGGTACTGGCCGGCGATTTCGGCGAGGCGGCCGTTGAACACCACACGGTGCCATTCGGTGGCCTCCTTCATTTCGCCGGTTTGCTTGTCCTTCCACTTGTCGGTGGTGGCAATGGTGACGTTGGCGACCTGGTCCCCACTGGGGAAGGCGCGCATTTCGGGGTCGCGGCCCAGATTGCCGACGATGATGACTTTGTTGACGGATGCCATGACTGTTCTCCTGAGCTGATGGTCAGAGTTTAACTGGCTGGCCTGCCGGCGCCCCGGCGCCTGAAACGGCCGCGGCCGCATGGCGACCCGGCGCCTTCATGGGCCAGGCCACCAGCAGCCACAGCAGCATCAGGCCGCCGCAGACGAGGAAAAGCCCTTGGGGGCCGTGCGTTTTGGTGATCCAGCCGCCGATCGCGCCACCGGCAAAAAAGCCCAGCGACTGCAAGGTGTTGTACACGCCCAGCGCCGCCCCCCGCGCGTGCGCCGGCGCCACGCGTGAGGCCAGGCTGGGCTGGCTGGCTTCCAGCACATTGAAGCCGCAAAAAAACAGGAACAGCAGCACACCCAGCAGGCCCAGGCTGGGCAGCGCCGTGGCCGGGCGCGAGGCCTCCCACAGCAAGCCCAGCTGGACCACGAAAATCAGCCCCACGGCGCCCAGAAACACGGCGCGCAGATAGCCGCGTTTTTCAAGGGGAAACAAGGTCATGCCCATGACCACGAACGAGGCGAGAACGACCGGCAGGTACAACTGCCAGTGGTGGGTTTTTTCCAGCCCGGCACTGACCAGCAGCGCCGGAATGGCCACCCACATGGCCAGCTGCACGGCGTGCAGCACAAACACGCCAAAGTCCAGCCGCAACAGGGCAAGGTCTTTCAGCACCTCGACGACGCTGCCGCGCGGCCGGTCGACGTGGAGCAGCGGCTCGGGCGGCACCCACCATACGATGACGGCAATCCCCGCCAGCGCCAGCGAACCCGTCAGGGCAAACAGGCCGTGCAAGCCGATGTAGCCGGCCAGCAGCGGCGCGACCACCAGCGACAGGGCAAACATCAGGGCAATGCTGGCGCCCACCAGCGCCATGGCCTTGGTGCGCACCTCGTCGCGGGTGCAGTCCGCCAGCAGCGCGGTGACGGCCGCCGAGATCGCGCCCGCGCCCTGCAGCGAACGACCCACAATCAACCAGTTCAGGTCAGGCGCCCAGGCGGCGACAAAACTGCCCAGCGCAAACATCAGCAAGCCGGCAATGATCACGCGCTTGCGGCCCCACCAGTCCGAGGCGATGCCAAAGGGGATTTGCAGGATGCCCTGGGTCAGCCCATAAATACCCATGGCCAGGCCGATGCGGGCGGGGTCATCGCCACCGGGGTATTTGGCGGCTTCCAGGGCAAACACCGGCAGCACCAGAAACAGCCCCAGCATGCGCAGGGCAAAAATCAGCGCCAGCGAGCCGCTGGCGCGCCGCTCGGTGGCGGTCATGGGGAAGGACGGGGGGGCAGAAGACACGGTCAAGAAGGTCTGAAAAGGAAGGAGTTAGGCGACGTTCGGAGAAATTGACCGCCGCAGCGGTCCGCAAATACCAGAAAGTACAAAGGCCGGCCGCATGGGCGGGTGCACAGCCGCCTATTGTGCTCGAAACGGGGCTTCGGTCTATGATGGAGAGTTTTGCGGCGCCCCATACAGTGAACTCTCCCAACGACAGCAAATATTTGGTTTCCCCGCCGTCGGGCGTGGAGGCTAGCGAACGCAGCGCCGGGCCGCCCCAAGCAAGTTCAGCCCCCTCGGGGGGCAGCGACTTACACGCAGTGTTCTCGAAGAGCGGCGAAGCCAAGAGCGTGGGGGCCCATATTCTTGCCGCCCAGCGCATCAGCATTCGCGGGGCGCGCACGCACAACCTCAAAAATATCGACCTCGATATTCCGCGCAACCAGCTGGTGGTGATCACCGGGCTGAGTGGCTCGGGCAAGTCCTCGCTGGCCTTTGACACGCTGTATGCCGAGGGCCAGCGCCGCTATGTGGAGAGCCTGTCCACCTACGCGCGGCAATTCCTGCAGCTGATGGACAAGCCCGACGTGGACATGATAGAGGGCCTGTCACCCGCGATTTCCATCGAGCAGAAGGCCACCTCGCACAACCCGCGCTCCACCGTGGGCACGGTGACCGAGATCCACGACTACCTGCGCCTGCTGTTTGCCCGCGCCGGCACGCCCTACTGCCCCGAGCATGATTTGCCGCTGCAGGCGCAAAGCGTCAGCGAGATGGTCGATACCGTCCTGGGCCTGCCCGAAGACACCAAGCTGATGATCCTGGCGCCGGTAGCGCGCGACCGCAAGGGCGAGTTTGTCGATGTGTTTGCCGAGATGCAGGCGCACGGCTATGTGCGCTTTCGCGTCGACGGCACGGCCTATGAATTTGACGAGCTGCCCAAGCTCAAGAAAACCGAGAAGCACAATGTTGACGTGGTGATTGACCGCATCAAGGTCCGCGCGAACAAGAACCGGCAGCCCCACGCCGAACTCGCGCCAGAGGCCGGCCAGGAAGCCGGCGCGCCGCCGGCACCCGACCTGCAGCAGCGTCTTGCCGAAAGCTTCGAGGCCGCGCTGCGCCTGGCCGACGGCAAGGCGATTGCCCTGGAGATGGACACCGGCAAAGAGTATCTCTTCAGCGCCAAGTTTTCCTGCCCGGTCTGCGACTACTCGCTCAGCGAGATGGAGCCGCGGCTTTTCTCGTTCAACTCGCCGGTAGGCGCCTGCCCGAGCTGCGACGGCCTGGGCCATATGGAATTTTTTGACCCGACGCGGGTGGTGGCATTTCCCACGCTGAGCCTGGCCAGCGGCGCCGTCAAGGGCTGGGACCGGCGCAACGGTTATTACTTTTCCATGCTGGAAAGCCTGGCGAAACATTACCAGTTCGACATCGACTCGGCCTTTGAAGACCTGCCCGAAAACGTGCGCCACGTGGTGCTGTACGGCTCGGGCGAGGAAGAGATCAAGTTCAGCTACGTGATGGATTCGGGCAACTCGGCCGGCAAGAAGGTCAGCAAGAAGCACCCATTCGAAGGCGTGATCACCAACTTTGAACGGCGCTACCGCGAAACCGACTCCGCCACCGTGCGCGAAGAGCTGGCGCGCTACCGCAGCCTGCAGGCCTGCCCCGACTGCGGCGGCACGCGCCTGCGCAAAGAGGCCCGCCATGTGTATCTGGTGGGCAAGTCCGGCGGCGACATGGCGACGCATCCGCGCAAGGCGATTTACGAAATCAGCCGCGTCACGCTACGCGAGAGTTTTGAGTACTTCAGCAGCCTGACCATGGAAGGCGCCAAGGCCGAGATCGCCGACAAGGTGGTGCGCGAAATTGGCCTGCGCCTGAAATTCCTCAATGACGTGGGCCTCAATTACCTGAGCCTGGACCGCAGCGCGGAGACGCTGTCGGGCGGCGAATCGCAGCGCATACGCCTGGCCTCGCAGATCGGCTCGGGCCTGACCGGCGTGATGTATGTGCTCGACGAGCCCAGCATAGGCCTGCACCAGCGCGACAACGACCGCCTGATCGGCACGCTCAAGCACCTGCGCGATATCGGCAACAGCGTGCTGGTGGTCGAGCACGACGAAGACATGATCCGCGCCGCCGACCATGTGATCGACATGGGGCCGGGCGCCGGCATTCACGGTGGCCGCGTCATGGCGCAGGGCACGTTTGAAGAGGTCAAGGCCAGCCCCGATTCATTGACCGGCAAGTACCTGGCGCAAACACTCAAGATTGCCGTGCCCAAGCGCCGCACACCGTGGCTGCCGACCGTGAAGGCCGTGGAAGCGGCCGAGAAAAAGAAGGCCTCGCGCTTTCCGCAAAGCCCGGCCGCGGAGCGCCGCGCGGCGCGCGAGGCCCAGCACCTGGCGACGCAAGGCGACATGCAGGCGCTGCGCGTGGTCGGCGCCACCGGCCACAACCTCAAGGGCGTGAGCGTGGAGTTCCCCGTGGGCCTGCTGACCTGTGTCACCGGCGTCTCCGGCTCGGGCAAGTCCACGCTGGTCAACGACACGCTGTATGCGGCCGTGGCGCGCACGCTGTACCGCGCGCATGAAGAGCCCGCGCCGCACGAGAGCATTGAAGGCATAGAGCATTTCGACAAGGTCATCAATGTCGACCAGTCACCGATAGGCCGCACGCCGCGCAGCAACCCGGCCACCTACACCGGCCTCTTCACGCCGATTCGCGAGCTGATGGCGGAAATGAACACGGCGCGCGAGCGCGGCTACGGCGCCGGGCGTTTTTCCTTCAACGTCGCCGGCGGACGCTGCGAGGCCTGCCAGGGCGACGGCGTGGTGAAAGTCGAAATGCACTTTCTGCCCGATGTGTATGTGCCCTGCGACGTCTGCAAGGGCCAGCGCTACAACCGCGAAACGCTGGAGGTGCAGTACAAGGGCAAGAACATCGCGCAAATCCTGGACCTCACGGTCGAGGCTGCTGCCGAATTCTTCAAGGCCGTGCCCCACATTGCGCGCAAGCTGCACACCCTGCTGGATGTGGGCCTGTCCTACATCAAGCTGGGCCAGGCGGCCACCACGCTGTCGGGCGGCGAGGCGCAGCGCGTCAAGCTCGCGCTGGAGCTCTCCAAGCGCGACACCGGCCGCACGCTCTACATCCTGGACGAACCCACGACCGGCCTGCACTTTGCGGACATCGACTTGCTGCTCAAGGTGCTGCACCAGTTGCGCGACGCGGGCAATACCATCGTGATCATTGAGCACAACCTCGACGTCATCAAGACGGCCGACTGGCTGATCGACATGGGCCCCGAAGGCGGCGCCGGCGGCGGCCAGGTGGTGGGCGTGGGCACACCCGAGGCGCTGGCCGCCAATGCCCATAGCCACACCGGCCACTATCTGGCGCGGCTGCTTTGAACGCTGCCTTGTCAGCGTTCTCTTTACCGCTTCCTGGCGCTTCCTGGCGCTTCCTGGCGCTTCGCGCGCCTCACCCTGAAGGATGTCCGCCTTGAATCGCCCCTCTAGCGCGTCTTTTTTTACCAGCCGCAAGGTCGTTTTTCTGCTCGCCTCGCTGTGCTGCCTGCTCTGGGGCAGCGCCTACCCGGCCATCAAGAACGGCTATGCGCTGTTCCACATTGCGGCCGATGACATTCCCTCCAAGCTGGTGTTTGCGGGCTGGCGCTTCATCTTTGCAGGCCTGGTGCTGCTGGCGATTGCGGCCGTGGGCAAGAAGCCGCTCAGGCTGGACCGCCCTACCCTCGGCCAGGTCACGCTGGTGGGCCTGACCCAGACCAGCCTGCAGTACGTGTTTTTCTACATCGGCCTGGCCTACGCCACGGGCGTGAAGAGTTCCATCATGAACGCCACCGGCACTTTTTTCAGCGTGCTGCTGGCCCACTTCATCTACAAGAACGACAGGCTCAGCTTTAACAAGGCGCTGGGCTGCGTCGTCGGCTTTGTCGGCGTGATGGTGGTGAATTTCAGCGAGGGCTTGCTGAGCTTTGACTTCACGCTGCTGGGCGAGGGCTTTGTGGTGATCGCGGCCTTTGTGCTGTCGGCCGCCAGCATTTACGGCAAGAAGGTCTCGCAGCGCGTGGATTCCGTGGTGCTGACCGGCTGGCAGCTGGCCATAGGCGGCTTGGCCCTGGTGCTGATCGGCTTTGCCGCCGGCGGCGCGCTGACCGGCTTCACGGCCAAGTCCATCGCCCTGATGCTTTACCTGGTGATGCTGTCTTCGGCGGCGTTTTCGCTCTGGACCATCTTGCTCAAGTACAACCGGGTCAGCATGGTCACCGTGTTCAATTTCATGATCCCGGTGTTTGGCACCGCGCTGTCGGCACTGTTCCTGGACGAGAATTTCCTCGAGTGGAAGAACGCTGCGGCGCTGCTGCTGGTGTGCTGGGGCATCTGGCTGGTGACCAAGGAAGAAAAGCCCGTGCCGGTCATGGCTTGATGCCCTTCAGGCCTCCAGCCCATATGCAACGGGCGCAATAAGCTATGCTTTTAATAGCAATTATTCAAAGCCGTACAACTGCGCCGGGTTGTCCACCAGGATTTTCTGGCGCATTGCATCGCTACTCGTCCAGGCAAACAGCAGCTCATACATGGCCACGTCGGAAGGCGCGGGCTTGCGCCCCGGGTGCGGCCAGTTGCTGGCCCAGAGGCAGCGCTCGGGAAACTTTTCGGCCAGCGTGCGCGCCAGCAGGCTGACATCGTCATAGCCGGGCGCGCCGGTTTGGGAGGTCTCGTAAGGCGCCGATAGCTTGACCCAGGCGCGGCCGGTGTCCAGCACCCGCAACAGCGACTGGAAGGACGGGTGGTCGGGGCTAACAGGCTCGAGGAACTTGCCGTTGTGGTCGATCACCAGTTGGCAGGGCAGGCGCTTGAGCACTTCTTCATGATCGGGCAGGTTGCGCCCGTCCAGCTGCAGGTTGATCATCCAGTCGAAATCTTTCAGACGCGTCGCCATGGGCTCCAGCGAGTCCCAGCTCAGCGGGCCACCAATCATCATGTAGCGCACGCCGCGCATGCCGCCGTCGTGCAGGCGCTGGATCTCGGCGTCGGGCGCGTCCGGTGCCACCAGCGCGATGCCGCGTGCCGCGTCGCCCATCTGCGCCAGTGCATCCAGGGTGCAGCTGTTGTCAAAGCCATAGCCGGTGGGCTGCACGATGACGGCGCGCTCCAGGCCCAGCGCCTGCTGCACCTCGCGGTAGGCCGACACGGGCGAGTGCGGCGGGATCACCGCGACATTCGGGATCAGCGGGTACTTGTCTTCATAAATATGCACATGGCAGTCGCAGGCGCCTGCATAAGTCTTGTTCTGGGTGGCTTGCATGGAGGTCTTTCGGAAATCTTCAGGAGGAACAAAAAGAGGGAGTGGCTCAGGCAGGCTGCTGCGCCCCGAAAGCCTGCTCCCAGCGCTTGGCACGCTGCCAGCGCCTGGCATGCTGCGCATTCACCGCGCCCCGGGGTTCGCGCCCCCGCATGATGTCGGTCACCTGCGCCACCGTTTCCATGGCCTGGTGCTCCACCGCCGGCGGCGTGAGGCCGCCGATGTGCGGCGTGGCGATGACGCGCGGGTGCGCCGCGACGCGCGGCGACGGCATCTGGTCGGGCGCGCGGCCCACGTCCAGCGCGCAGCCCGCGATGATGCCGGCGTCCAGCGCCTGCAGCAGCGCCTCTTCATCGACCAGGTTGCCGCGCGAGGCATTGATGAAAAACGCGCCGGGCTTCATGGCGGCAAAGGTTTTGGCATTCATCATGTTCTCGGTCGCCTCGGTCGCGGCGGCCAGGCAGACCACGTAGTCGGACTGCTGGAGCAGGGGCATGAGGTCCGCCTGCACCAGCTCCTTGCGGCCGGTCGGCGTGAAGGGGTCGTGCACCACGATGCGCATGCCCAGCGCCAGCGCCACGTCGCACAGGTAGCGGCTGATCTGGCCATAGCCGATGACGCCCAGCGTGGCGCCGCGCAGTTCGCGCCCCATCACCGGCGGCGCCGGCCGGCCCGCGTGGTACAGCGCGGCGGACGCGCTGATGTGACGGCTCAAATCAATCATCACGCCGATGATCCATTCGGACACCGAGGCAATGAAGCCGGCGCTGGCCTGCGTGACCAGCACGCCGTGCCGGCTGGCGGCCGCCACGTCGATGTTGCGGATGTCGATGGCGCAGCGCACAAAGGCTTTGAGCCGCGGCAAGGCGGCAAACAGCGCGTCATCGCCCAGCGTCTGGCGGTAGGAAATGATCACCTCGCAGTCCTGCGCCAGCGCCGCCAGTTCCTGCGACGAAAGATCGGCATCGCCGGGGTTGAAGCGCACGTCGGCAATGGCCTGCAAGGCGGCGCTGGCCCTGTCGCCGAAGTAATGCGCGAGCTTGTCCTGGGGATGGCTTACAAAAACCGTTGTCATTCAATCGCCTTGTTCAGAATTCAAAAAGAGTTGTTTTATTTTTTCGGCTTGCAGGTGGTCACGGAGTCCCGCTCCATCAGGCTGGGCTGGAAAATGAACTCGGCCGTCGGCAGCGCCGGGTCCGCCAGGCGGGCCATGACACGCTCGACCATGACCTGCGCCATCTCGGGCACGGGCAGGCGCACGCTGGTCATGGCCGGGTGCATCAGCGTCGAGAGGAAGACGTTGTCTATGCCGATGACCGACACGTCTTCGGGCACCGACAGGCCGGCGTCGCGAAAACCCGCCATCAGGCCGAAGGCCATCAAATCGTTCACCCCGACCACGCCAGTGGGCCGCAAAGGGGATTTCGCCAGCAGGCTGGCCTGCATGCGGCCCAGCTCACTCATCATCGAGTCGCCGTACTCGTCCACGGGGATGCCTTCAATCACCTGGGCACTGCCCTCCAGCCCGGCGTTTTTTGCCGCCGCAAGGAAGCCGCTGATTTTTTCATTGCGGCTCATGGTGCGGCCCACGGGCGTGACGAAAGCCAGCCGGGTGTGGCCGTGGGCGATCAGGTGCTGCGTCGCCAGGCGCGCCGACTCAAAGCTGTCCACCGTCACGTGGTCGATGATGGACTTGACGCCCGGCGTGGCGCGGCGGTCATAGCTCACCACCACCAGGCCGCGCGCCGCCGCGGCCTCCACGTGCTGCTCATCCACCAGGGACGAGATGATGATCACGCCGCGCACGCCGTGGGCCAGCAGATCGTCGAAAAAACGTGTTTCCTTGTCACGGTCGCGGTAGGTGTTGCCGATCATGATGCGAAAGCCGTAGCGCTCCTGCGCCAGGGTTTCGATCTCGCGCGCGATGAAGCCGTACATCGGGTTGGCCATGGACGGCACCAGCAGGCCGATCAGCGGCGTGTAGCCGGTCTTGAGCTGGCGCGCCGTGGAGTTGGGCCGGTACTTCAGCTCGGCAATCGCCGCTTCCACGCGCGCCAGCGTCTCCTTGGCCATGCGGTCGCTGCGGCCATTGAGCACGTTGGACACGGTGCTGGTGGAAACGCCAGCCCGGCTGGCGACATCTCGAATCTTGCTCACGCGCTTGTTCTCTTCTTCATTATTTTCAAAGCCCCATGCGGGTCGGCAGCCACAGCGAGAACTGCGGCACCAGCACCAGCAGGATCAGGGTGACAAACAGCACCGCCAGGTATTTCATCATGGGCCGGGCGACGTTCTTGACCTCGGTGCCGGTGATGGCACAGGTCGCAAACAGGCCCAGGCCGACCGGTGGCGCAAACAGCCCCAGCCCCATGGCAATCACCAGGACGGTCCCAAAATGTAAGGGATTCACGCCCAGCTGCGCGGCGATCGGGGTCAGCAGGGGGCCGAAGATGATGAGCGCCGGCGCGCCTTCCAGGATGGCGCCAAACACGATCATGATCAGCACCGACAGCATCAAAAACATGATGCTGCCATACGAGTGGGCAAAGCCGATCATGAACTGCGACAGGTATTGCGGAATCTGCTGGATGGTCAGCGCAAACGACACGCTGGAGGCGGCCGCCACGATGAACAAAATGCCGCCGGCCATGGAGGCCGAGCGCACAAAGAGCTGCGCCACCGACTTGACCGTCAGCTCGCGAAAGGCCAGCCAGCCCACCACCAGCGCATAGACCACGGCAAAGGCCGAGACCTCGGTGGAGGTGGCGATGCCGGAGGTCACGCCCTTGCCTATCATCGCCACCATGACCAGCGCCACCAGCGCGCCGCCCAGCAGGCGGAACATCGGCGTGCGCACATCAAACGCCTCGTCGGGATTGATCTTGGTGCCGACATAAATCGTCACTGCGGCCAGGGACAGCGCCAGCACCGCGGCCGGCACCAGCCCGGCCATGAAGAGCCCGGCAATCGAGATGTTGGCGACAAAACCCATGATGATCATGTTGATGCAGGGCGGAATGGTTTCAGCCATCACCGCCGTGCAGGCCAGCAGACCGGCCGTTTCGTTCGGGTCCTGTCTGGTCTTGCGCACGGCGGGCATGATGATGCCGCCGACCGCGGCGATGTCGGCCAGCTTGGAGCCCGACACGCCCGAGAAGAATGCCGTGGCCGTGATGGTGATCAGGCCCAGCCCGCCGCGCACCCGGCCGAACATGCGCAGCAGCAGCTCGATCAGCCGCGAGGACATGCCGTTGGACTCCATCAGCAGGCCGGCCAATACAAAAAAGGGAATGGCCAGCAAGACATAGTGGTCGGTGCCCGCCATCACCTGCTGTGAATACACCAGCATGGGCAGGGACGGGTCGGCCATGAAAAACACCAGCGAAGACAGCGCCAGCACAAAGGCGATCGGCACGCCCAGCACCAGGCCGCCCAGGAAGCCGCCGGTCAACAGCATCCAGGGCTGGATGGCGTGGCCGGGCACCAGCAGGTTCCAGCCGACCACCAGCGCCACGATGGCAATGCCTATGCCCAGCGTGGACCACACCACGCGCGACGGGCCGTTGACCGCGTTGGCAACGCCAAACACCGTCATGAACAGGCTGCCGATGACCACCGGAAAGGTGTAAATCCACTGCGGAAGACCGATGGGCGTGGTGCTGGACCATGAGTCCACCAGCAGGCCGCATGACGACACGAACAGGCAGGCCGAAACGCCCACGATGATCCAGCTGCCGAACTGGATCAGCGCCGGTTGCCATCGATCAGGCAAGAGGCCCCGGAATATATCGACGCCGACGTGCTGGCTGCGCGCCAGCACGGTGGCCGCGCCGAAGAACACCTGGATGATCATCAACGCACGGGCCACCTCCTCCGCCCAATCAAACGGGTCGTGCAGGAAGTAGCGGAAGACCACCGAGACAAAAACCACCAGCACGTCGACGGCCAGCACCGCACCGGCAGCGTACTCGGTGACCCGCATGAGCCAGGCCAGCCAGCGGCCGGGCGAATGGCTGATGCTGAAGCCGGGCGCGGACTGTGCCGGGCCGTGCGGGATGACCGCTGATAGGCTCGCTTCCATGTTCAGCCCCGCGCTGCCGAAATGGCCGTGAAGAGCGGCGCGGTTTCGGGGTACTGTTTGGCAAAGCCGGCCCAGAGGCGGGTTTCCATTTCCTTGCGCACCATGTCGCGCTCATTTTTGGCCATGGGGCTGAAGATGATGCCCAGCTTTTTGAGGTCTTCAATGCCCTGCAGTCCTTTTTCGGTGCCGACCTTGCGCAACTGAAGGGTTGAATCGGCAGCGGCCTGCATGAAGGCCGGACGCAGCGCCGCAGGGATTTTTTCCATGCCGCGTTTGCCCATGATGCACACCATGGGACTGAAGAGATGTTCGGTCATCCAGCAATACTTGACCACCTCGTTGAGCTTACTGGCCAGCACCGTGCCTGAATCATGTTCAAAACCGTCGACCACGCCGGTTTGCGCCGCCATGTAGAGCTCACCAAAGGAAATCGGCGTGGGAATCGCGCCCATGATCTTGAAGGTTTCAATAAACGCCGGCGTGGGCAGCACGCGCAGCTTGACGTTCTTGACGTCGGCCAGCGACTTGACCGGTTGCTTGGTGTAGACGTTGCGCGCACCGTAATGCGCACTCCAGGTAATGACGGAACAGCCAGTGCTCTTTTGCAGCATGTCGTTGAGCCTGGCGCCGACGCCGCCGTCCAGCGCCTTGGCCACATGGTCGTAGCTGTCGAACAAATAACCCAGGTCCAGCATGCCGAACTGCGGCACCACCGTGGCCCAGATCGAGGAGCCGGTCAGCATCATGTCGATGGAGCCGACCTTGACCTGCTGCACCACGTCGCTTTCCTTGCCAAGCTGGTTGTTGGGGAAGTAATCAATCCTGATCTTGTCGCCCACGGCTTTCTTGAGGTTGGCCTGCATCAGCTGCGACCAGGCAAAGTGCGACGAATTGAGGTCGGGCAAATGCGCCGACGACAGCCGCAGCACGACCGGGGCCTGCGCGCCGGCCAGGGTGGAAAAACCGGTCGTAGCCAGTGCGATCGAAGCGGCGGACGTCGACTGGACAAACCGGCGGCGTGAAACTGAAGTCATTTTGTCTCCTGACGGGTATGGGTATGCGGGTCACGTTCTTTGTAGAACGATTTACTGTATCGTTACACCAACCACCCGGTCAAGCCGGTTTTCATAGGTGTTTTCCTCCGTAAACACGGGTTTTTGGGGCTTTTTTTGACGCCCAAACGGCAACGGCGCTCAAAACGGGGCACCCCGGCACCTGCGCATCCCCGTGGTCGTGCCGACTGGCAAGGTAACTACTGATTGACGGTCCGGACTGCAGGCGCGAAATTCAAATGCGCTGAAGCACCGCGAGGTTTCAAACGGGAACAGCAAACGTCGGCACGATTCCTGCGTGCTGTCAACGCCGCAGGCTGCCTCCCTGTTTCAGACCACCCAGCCCTCACAAGGATAAGGATTCATCTTGAAATACCCGTCTTTTCCCCTCACTCGCCGCCTCCTCTGCGCCACCGCCGCCGCGGCTTTGCTGGCCTGCCACGGCACGGCCGCCCTCGCGGCCACGCCCAAGGACACGCTAGTGATTGCCTTCGGGTTCGACGACATCATCACGATGGATCCGGCCGAAGCCTTTGAATTGTCCGCGGGCGAAATCATGGGCAACACCTATGACCGGCTGGTAAGGCTTGACATCAACGACCCGTCCAAGCTGGTCGGCGACGTCGCCAAGTCCTGGACCGTGTCGCCCGATGGCAAGACCTACACCTTTGAACTCAAGCCCGGGCTGAAATTTGCCTCCGGCAACCCGCTCACGGCGGAAGAGGTGGCGTATTCGCTGCACCGCGCCGTCATGCTGGACAAATCCCCGGCCTTCATCCTCACGCAATTTGGCTTCAACAAAGACAATGTGAAGGACAAGATCAAGCAGACCGGCCCGCTGACGCTCACGCTCGAAACCGACAAGGCCTTCGCCCCGACCTTTGTGCTCAACTGCCTGACGGCCAACATTGGCGCCATCGTCGACAAGAAGCTGCTGCAGTCCAAGGAGCAGAACGGCGACTGGGGCTATGGCTGGCTGAAAACCAATTACGCCGGCTCCGGCCCGCTGAAACTGCGCGAGTGGCGCGCCAATGAAATCGTGGCGCTGGAGCGCAACGACAGCTATTACGGCAACAAGTCCAAGCCGGCGCGCGTGATTTACCGGCACGTGAAGGAAGCCGCCACGCAGCGCCTGCTGCTGGAAAAAGGCGACATTGACGTGGCGCGCAACCTGAGCCCGCAGGACATCGCAGCGCTTTCGGGCAGCAAAGACATCAAGATCAGCTCGGCCCCCAAGGGCACGGTGTACTACATCAGCCTGAACCAGAAAAACGCCACGCTGGCCAAGCCCGAAGTGCGCGAGGCCATGAAATGGCTGGTCGATTACTCGGCCATTGGCGACACGCTGATCAAGAACATCGGCGTGATCCACCAGAACTTCCTGCCCATCGGCCTGCTGGGCGCCAGCAAGGAGAACCCCTACAAGCTGGACGTTGACAAGGCCAAGGCCCTGCTGGCCAAGGCCGGCGTGCCCAACGGCTTCAAGGTGACGATCGACATGCGTACCATCCAGCCGGTGCAGGGCATCGTCGAGGCCTTCCAGCAAACCGCCAAACGCGCGGGCATCGAGGTCGAAATCATTCCCGGTGACGGCAAGCAGACCCTGACCAAGTACCGTGCCCGCAGCCACGACATGTACATCGGCCAGTGGGGCGCCGACTACTGGGATCCGCACTCCAACGCCGACACCTTCACCCGCAACCCCGACAACGCCGACGATGCCAAGGCCAAGCCGCTGGCCTGGCGCAATGCCTGGGCGATTCCCGAGCTGACCAAAAAATCGGATGCCGCCGTGCTGGAGCGCGATGCCGGCAAACGCAAGGCCATGTACGAGGAACTGCAGGCCGAGTTCCGCAAGACCAGCCCCTTTGTCATGCTGTACCAGCAGACCGAAGTGGCCGCCTACCGCAGCAATGTGGACGGCCTGAAGCTGGGCCCCACGTTTGACACCAATTACATGTTCAACGTGGCCAAGCGGTGAGCCAAGGGTTAGAGCGGGCTTTGGCAGTTCCTGATCCCCTGGCCGCAGGCCAGCACCCTCTCGGCATCGCGGTGGCACAGCCCGCTGCCGGCCGGCGCCCGGCGGGCAAACGCCTGAGTCGTCTGCTGAACGCTGCGGGCCGCTTTCTGCTGGTGATCTTGCTCACCTACCTGGGCCTGCTGGCCGTCACCTTTTTCATAGGCCGGGTGATTCCGGTCGACCCCGTGCTGGCCATCGTCGGCGACAGCGCCCCCCCGCATGTGGTCGCACGGGTCCGCGAAGAGCTGGGCCTGAACAAGCCGCTGTACCAGCAGTTCTACATCTACATGGGCAAAGTGCTGCAGGGCGACTTCGGCACCTCGGTGCTGACGTCCAACCCGGTGATGCAGGACATACGCCGGGCCTTCCCGGCCACGCTGGAGCTGGCCAGCCTGGGCATTCTGCTGGGCGCCGGGCTGGGCGTGCCGCTGGGCGTGTGGGCGGCCGTGCGGCGCGGCGGGCTGGTGGACCAGCTGGTGCGCGTGATCGGTCTTGTCGGTTATTCGGTGCCCATCTTCTGGCTGGGCCTGATGGCGTTGCTGGTGTTTTATGCGCGGCTGGGCTGGGTCGCCGGGCCGGGGCGCATCGATGTCAGCTACGAGTTCACGCTGGTGCAGGTCACCGGCCTGCTGCTGGTGGACACCGCGATGACTGGCGAATGGGAGGCCTTTGCCAACGTGCTCTCCCACCTGATCCTGCCGGCCTCGCTGCTGGGCTATTTTTCGCTGGCTTACATCAGCCGCATGACGCGCTCCTTCATGCTCAATGAACTGGCGCAGGAGTATGTGGTGGCCGCGCGGGCCAAGGGCCTGTCGGAGGCCCGCATCATCTGGCGCCACGCGCTGCGCAATGCCATGGTGCCGCTGGTGACGGTGATCGCGCTGTCCTATGCCGGCCTGCTCGAAGGCTCGGTGCTGACCGAGACCGTTTTCGCCTGGCCCGGTTTGGGGCTGTACATCACCAACTCATTGCAAAACGCAGACATGAATGCGGTGCTGGGCGGCACCATTGTGGTGGGTTCGATTTTTATCGGCCTCAATCTGCTGTCTGATGTGCTGTACAAGCTGCTGGACCCAAGGACCCGCGTGCGATGAACAACACGACGCTTGCCAAACGAGAAGCCCTGCATGATTGGCTGATGTCGGACCGGCCGCTGTCGCGCCGCCAGGCAGCGCTAGGCCGTGCCTATAACGCCTGCCGCACCTTCTCACGCAACCGGCTGGCCATGCTGGGTTTGCTGATTGTGGTGGCGCTGGTGCCAGTGGCGCTCTTTGCCGACCTGCTGGCTCCTTATTCGGCCTACACAGGCGACTTGCGCACCACACGGCTGCTGCCGCCCTCCTGGGTGCACTGGTTGGGCACCGATGACCAGGGCCGCGACATCTTGTCGCGCCTGATTCAGGGCTCGCGCATCACGCTGTTTGTGGTGGTGCTGGTGGCCGTGCTGGCCGCGCCCATCGGGTTGGTGGTCGGCACCGTGGCCGGTTATGCCGGCGGCATTGTGGATGCCGCGCTGATGCGCATCACGGATATTTTTCTGGCCTTCCCGCGGCTGATTCTGGCGCTGGCCTTCGTGGCCGCGCTCGGCCCGGGCATAGAGAACGCCGTGATCGCCATTGCCATCACCTCCTGGCCGCCCTATGCGCGGCTGGCCCGTGCCGAGACCTTGACGATACGCCAGACCGACTACATTGCGGCGGTGCAGCTGCTGGGGGCCTCGCCGTGGCGCATCGTGCTGCGCCACATCATGCCGCTGTGCGTTTCGTCGGTCATCGTGCGCGTCACGCTGGACATGGCGGGCATCATCCTGACGGCGGCCGGCCTGGGCTTTCTGGGTCTGGGTGCGCAGCCGCCCATGCCCGAATGGGGCGCCATGATTGCCAACGGCCGGCTCTATGTGCTGGACCAGTGGTGGGTGGCGGCGGCGCCAGGTGCGGCCATTTTCATCGTCAGCCTGGCGTTCAACCTGCTGGGCGACGGCTTGCGCGATGCGCTGGACCCGAAGGCTGCCAAATGAGCAACGCATCCCAACCTCTTCTGCTCGTCGACGACCTGCGCGTGGCCTTTCCAGGCCGCGATGGCGGCATGACGGAAGCGGTGCGCGGCGTGTCCTTCACGCTGGGCCGCGAGCGGCTGGGTATCGTGGGCGAATCCGGCTCAGGCAAATCGCAAACCGGCCGCGCCATCCTGGGCCTCACCGCGCCCGAGGGCCGCATCAGCGCCAAACGGCTTGAGTTCAGCGGCGTGGACCTGCTGAACTGCCCGCCGCAGCAACGGCGGGCGCTGCGCGGCGGGCGCATCGCCATGGTGCTGCAGGATCCGAAGTTCTCGCTCAACCCGGTGATGACGATAGGCGCGCAGATTGTGGAGACGCTGTGCGCGCATACCCGCGTCTCGGCGCGCGAGGCCAGGACGCGTGCGCTGGCCGCCCTCGAATCGGTGCGCATCGACAACCCTGAACGCGTCTACAAGCTGTACCCGCACGAGGTGTCGGGCGGCATGGGCCAGCGCGCCATGATTGCGATGATGCTGATTGCCAACCCGGACATCCTGATTGCCGATGAGCCGACGTCTGCGCTGGATGTCACGGTGCAGCTGCAGGTGCTGTCCATCCTGGACGCGCTGGTGGTGGAACGCGGCATGGGCCTGATCCTGGTGTCGCACGACCTGCGGCTGGTGTCCTCGTTCTGCGACCGCATTCTGGTGATGTATGCCGGCCGCGTGGTGGAAGAGCTGGAAGCGGGCGGGCTGGCCCACGCCCGGCACCCCTACACGCGCGGCCTGATGGCCTGCCTGCCGCAACTGGGCGCGTCCACGCACCCGCTGGCCACGCTGGACCGCCGGCCGGAGTGGGCCTTATGAACGCCAGCCAAGCCCTGGGCCTGGACGTCAGCCAGCTGCGCGTGACTTTTGACGGCTTTGTCGCCGTGGCCGACACGTCTTTTCAGGTCAAGCCCGGCGAGAGCTTTGGCATTGTGGGAGAGTCGGGCTCCGGCAAATCAACCGTGCTGCGCGCCATCTGCGGCCTGGCACCCAGGGAGTCCGGCAGCGTACGACTCACAGGCGCAGAAAACGCGCCGGGCACACAGCCCGCGCCCGGCAGCAAGGCCTTTCGCCGCCGGGTGCAAATGGTGTTTCAGGACCCTTACGGCTCGCTGCACCCGCGCCAGACCGTGGACCGGATTCTGGCCGAGCCCCTGGCGATTCATGGCGTCACGGATGCGGAAACGCGCATTGAGCGGGCGCTGGATGAAGTGGGCCTGGGCAAAGGCTTTCGCTTTCGCTACCCGCACCAGTTGTCAGGCGGGCAGCGGCAGCGCATTGCGATTGCCCGGGCGCTGATTCTGGAGCCGCAAATCCTGCTGCTGGACGAGCCCACCTCGGCGCTCGATGCCTCGGTGCAGGCGGAGGTGCTGAATCTGCTGGAAGAGCTGCGTCGGCGCCGCGAGCTGACCTTCATCATGGTCAGCCATGACCTGGCCGTCGTCACCCACCTGTGCGAGCGGCTCATGGTGATGCAGCGCGGCCAGACCGTGGAGTCGCTTTCGACGCTGGACCTGGTCGCCCACCGGGTCAGCAAGCCCTACACCCTCAGCCTGATGCAGGCCTCCTCCGGCTTCCGGCGCACGGTGGAAGCCTGATGGCCGGGCGGCCCGGGCGACGGCAGGCTGGCGTGCAGCGCCGGCGCATGGTCTAATTTTTGCATCGCAACGGACACCAAAGCGAAGGTCTAAGCCAATGTTGAACTGGGAAGCCCACGCCTGCCTGCCCCTGCACCCGCAGGCTGATTTTTCGCCGCTGGACCGCCTGCGCGCCGCCGGCGTCAACTACGTGTCGGTCAATGTCGGCATGGACATGAACCCGGTGTCACAAATTCTGGCTGTGCTGGCGGCCTTCCGTGCCAACATCGCCGCCCATGCCGACCGTTTCAGGCTGGTGTCCAGCGTGCCGGAAATCAGGGCGGCGGCCAAGGCCGGCGTGCTGGCCGTCGGCTTCGACCTGGAGGGCGCCATGCCGCTGCTGGAGCAGCCCGACATGGTGGCGCTGTACCGCGACCTGGGCGTGCGCCAGATCCACCTTGCCTACAACCGCAACAACAGCGTGGCCGACGGCTGCCATGACGTGGAACGCGGCCTCACGCCGCTGGGCCTTCGCACGGTGAAAGCCGTCAATGATGCCGGCCTGCTGATGGACTGCTCGCACACCGGCCGGCGCTGCAGCCTGGAGATCATGGCGGCCTCCAGCCGGCCCGTGATCTTCAGCCACGCGAATCCCCTGGCCCTGGTGGAACACGGACGCAACATCAGCGATGAACAGATCAAGGCCTGCGCCGCCACCGGCGGCGTGGTCTGCGTCTCCGGCGTGTCGGCTTTTCTCGGCACGCGCACCCCCACCGCCGACGACGTGGCGCGGCACGCGGCCTATGTGGCAGGCCTGGTGGGCGTGCAGCATGTGGGCATAGGGCTGGACATCAGCTTTCGCCAGGACGAACTCAACGACAACCCGCCGGGCGACTACGACCCGGCCTACTGGTGGCCCAAGGCGGCGGGCTACAACCGAGCCGTTGAACGCATGACCTACACACCGGTCGAAACCTGGCGACTTCTTCCTGAGGCGCTGCAGAAAACCGGCATGAGCGCCGCCGAAGCCGCGGCGGTCATGGGCGACAATATGCTGCACGTGGCCGGCCAGGTCTGGCACCGGCCCGCCGCCTGACTTCATTTCAACCCGACCCCATCACCTTATGTCATCCATCACCCTGCGTTTTCTGGCCGAACCCAGCACCGTCAACTTTGGCGGCAAGGTACACGGCGGCACTGTCATGAAATGGATAGACGAAGCCGGCTATGCCTGCGCCACCCGCTGGGCCAAGCGTTACTGCGTCACGGTCTCGGTCGGCAGCATCCGCTTTCAGCGCCCCATCAGGATCGGCGACCTGGTGGAGGTGGAGGCACGCCTGGCTTACACCGGCCGAACCAGCATGAACATCTCGGTCGAAGTGCGCAGCGGCGACATGAAAACCGGCCAAATGGAGGTCGTCACCGAATGCCTGGTGGTGTTTGTGGCGGTGGATCCCGAAGGCAACACCATCCCCGTGCAGCCCTGGCAGCCCGAAACACCCGGCGACATGGCGCTGGCGCAACGCGTCAAGGCCCATCTGGATGCGGCGCGCGCCATGTTTCCCGGCGCCTGACAAGCCCTGAGCGACTGCGGCCTCGCTCCCTGCGCGGGGCCTGCCCGCCTCAAAGCCAGCGGCTCAGCCCTGACGCGGACAGCCAGCCACGCAGCGCACGCCAGCGGCGCCAAATACCCACGCCCCGCCAGAGCCATCGCCAGGCCCGGCGCGGCTTGAACAGCAGTAGCGCAGACACGGCCAGCATCACGGGCAAGGGGTGGCTTTTGAGGTACTGCAGCCCAGCGCTGATCAGCGTGAAAACCCGGTGGCCTGCATCCGACGCCTTTTGCAAAGGCAGCAATTGCAGCGCCAGGCCGGCCCGCTGGTGGGCAATGCGCTCCAGCAGGCGGCCGCGCTGCTGGTGCAGCTCAGTCAGCCTTTTGCTCATGGGCCGCAGCTTTGAGCTGGCGCAGGTCTTCCTGCAGTTCGGCCAGGCTGGCCGCAAACAGGGGATCGGACGCGGCATGGTCCCGGCGCAGCACGGCGTAGCAATACGCGGCCAGGCCCAGAAATAGGGCCGAGAAGAAACCCAGCACGGCGAGGCGCTGCTCCCACCACAAGAGCACGACCAGGGCCACGGCCAGCAACACCCCCAGCCCCAGGCAGAACACCAGAGCCAGCCCCAGCGTCAACTGCTGCAGTATCTGGTGCTTTTCGACCTGAACTTCGTTGGCCAGCAAGGCCAGCCGGGTCTGCAGGGTGGCCAGCAGGGTGGCGGCGATGTCCCTCACGGCGGCCAGCGGGCCCTTGCCGCCAAAAGCGCTAGCCATGGGCGCCTGCGGGAGCCCGCGGCGTCACACTAGCGGCGGCCAATGAGCAGGCCCACCAGCAGGCCCACGCCGGCCGCAATGCCGACGGCCGTCCAGGGTGACTCGTGCACATAGGCGTCCGTGGCCTGGGCTGCAGCCTTGGTCTTGGCGACCAGCACGGCTTCGGCCTCGGCCAGACGCGCCTTTGCATCCCGCAGGCGAGCCTGGACGCGGGTACGCAGGTTGGCAATTTTTTCACCGGCCTGATCCGCCGTGGCGGCCAGCATCTCTTCCGCATCCAGGATCACGGCCTTGATGTCCGTCACTAGCTGTTCCTGCGAATCGACACTGGTGGGGCTATTTTTCGGCATGGTGAACCTTTCAAGGAAAAAATGGATAGCACAAGGTTAGCAGATTCACAAGCGGCGACGCACGATGCCCGCCCAACACGGGCAGGTATTAAGCGCATCGGGAATAATTGCCGCATCACCGGCCCCTTCGCTACACCGACCACACCATGCCACCTGCTTCACCGCGCTTTCCAGTCCCGCTCCCTCCCATGGCCCGCGGCGCTGGGCCCGCACAGTGAACAGCGGCCGCCTGAGCGGACGCGACCTGGCAGCTGCCCTGGCGGTGGTCGTCTTGTGGGGCGTCAATTTCGTCGTGATGAAATTCGCCCTGCGCGACTTCACGCCCTTCCAGCTGGGCGCTGCCCGCTATGTGTTTGCCGTGCTGCCGCTGGTGCTGTTCATCCGGCCGCCCCGCATTCCGTGGAAGTGGGTGCTGCTGTACGGCGCCTTTCAGGGCGTGGGCCAGTTCGGTATTTTGTTCATCGCGCTCAAGGTCGGCATGACCGCGGCCCTGGCCTCGGTGCTCTTGCAGACCCAGGTGTTCTTCACCGCGCTGTTCGGCTTTGTGCTGCTGCACGAGCGTGCCAGCAGGCCGCTGCAGGCAGGCATGGTGCTCGCCGCGCTGGGCCTGTCGTGCTTTGCGCTCAACTATGTGAACCCGGGTGCCGCCAGCAGTGCCACCACGCTGCCGGGCTTTGTGCTGACACTGTGCGCGGCGGCCATGTGGGCCATGTCCAACATTGTGGCGCGGCGCGTGCAGCAGGTGGCGGTGGATTACTCACCGACGGCCTTCGTCGTGTGGAGCAGCTCCGTCGCGGTACTGCCCTTCGCTGCGCTTTCGTGGGTGTTTGACCCGCAAGCCACACGCTGGCAATGGCTGGAGGCCCGCGGGTCCAGCTGGCTGGCGGTGGCCTACCTCGGCTGGGTCGCGACCCTTGTGGGCTACAGCCTGTGGACCGGCCTGCTCAAGCGCCACCCGGCCAACCGCGTGGCCCCCTTCAGCCTGGGCGTGCCGATTGTGGGCCTGACCACGGGCATGCTGGTGCTGGGCGAAGCCATCACGCCCTGGCAGTGGGCCGGCATTGCCCTGGTGGTCGCCGCGCTGGCCTGCGTGATGCTGGGCGGACTCGTCAGGCGCCGCTGACTTGATGGACCCGTCTCATTCCATTTCTACGTCATCTACTTCAATGCGGGAGCAGGCGCACCGCCGCAGACAGTGCTGCAGCACGGCCAAGGCGGGGCAACGACCTATCGCGTTGAAGTAGAAATGGAGTCAATCCACATGCGGTCGCAGCGCGCCGGGAATGCCCTGCTGCTGCAGGCCGCCACGCTCGAGCCAGTGCCGGGTCGTGTGCTCGGCCCGTTCAATCAGCTCAGGTGCGCGCGAGAAGTCGTAGGCCGATGCCGCCAGCGGGCACAGCGGCGGCACCGTCAGCACCTCGAAGCGATCGGCCAGCAACTCCAGGTCTTGCACCAGCTGGTGCGCAATCAGCATGTTCAGCGCATGCAGCGCGCTGCCGATGGCACTGGCCGGCGGCTCGGTCAATGCGCAGGCATAGCCGGTGGGCAGCACGATCAACCGGGTCGCACCGAGCACGACCGCCGTCATGACCGGGGTGTTGCTGGCGATCGCGCCGTCGATCAGGTAGTCCTTGCCCACCAGCACCGGCGGAAAGATCGCCGGGATCGCACAACTGGCCAGGATCGCCTCCACGGCCGGACCCGACGACAGGCAGACCGGATGGCCATGCAGCTGCTCGGTGGCGACCACATGCAGGGGCAGCGCCGCCTGCTCCAGCCGGCTGTAGGGCAAGTGCTGTTCGATCAGCCCGCGCAACCCACTGGAATCGACCAGCGAAGGCGAGCGCGAAAACAGGCCGGCAATGCGGCTCAAGGTCATGGGGAAGATGGTGCTGCGCTTCAGTCCGCACCAGAGCTGCTCCAGCCGCCTGACACCGGCCAGCGTCGGATTGCCCGCGAAATACGCGCAATTGATGGCGCCCACCGAGGCGCCCACCACCAGATCCGGCTGCACGCCATGGGCGACCAGCGCATGCAGCATGCCGACCTGGATTGCGCCGAAACTGCCGCCGCCGGCAAATACAAAGGCGGTCTTGCCATTGGCCCTGGGTTCCATCTGCACCTCCCTGCTGCCGATACGACGGTTGCCATCTCCGCGTGCGGCCGGTCACCGATCTTACTGCCGCGCCGGGCGGCGTCATGCCGCAAAGGGGTTGCTCAAGGCGCCGTGACCGTGCGCGTCGCCGTCGCAGCGTCCGTCGCCTTCGTCCCGTCCGCATGGCCGAAGTAGAGCGCCAGCAGGTCCAGCGCATGCCGCACCTTGGCCGGCTGTTCGCCGCGCCGCGGCGTCACGGCGTAGACCGGCACATCCGCCAACTGCCAGCCGGGCAGCACGGGCAACAGGCGCCCGTCTGCCAGCGCCTTGCGGTCGTCTTCGCTGACACCCATGCTGATGCCCCAGCCAGCGACACACAAGGCATGCACGGCCGTCACCTGTGACGCATGTACCCGGCCTTCCAGGCGCAGCGTTTGCTGCGCGCCGTTGGGGCCATGCAGTTCCACCATATCAAAGCTGGCATTCCTTGGCCTGCTGCCCAACAGGTCGTGCTGCAGTAAATCCTGCGGTTGCACCGGCCAGCCGCGTTCGGCAAGATAGGCTGGCGAGGCGCACAACTGCCGCTTCATGCTGCCCAGTTTGCGCGCCACCAGTGTCGAGTCGGCCTGCGTGCCCACTCGCAGCGCGATGTCTACGCGTGACTCAATCAGGTCGATCAGGGTGTCATCCAGCAACAGGCCCAGTTTCAGCTTGGGGTAGCTGCGCAGCGGTGCCAGCGCCGTCGCCAGCAAGCTGCCAAAGCCGATGGGCGCGGCCAGCCGCAGCTCACCTTCAGGTTCATCACGCAGGCGCGCCAGCGCCTGCTCGGCCGACCGCGCCGCCGCCACCATGGCGGCGCAGCCGGCGTGGTAGCGCTCCCCGGCCTCGGTCAGCGTGAGGCGCCGTGTCGAGCGGTGCAGCAGGGCCAGCCCCAGCGATTGCTCCAGCTGGCGCAAATGCTGGCTCACCGCCGAGGGCGTCATGCCCAATTGCCGCGCCGCCGCCGTCAGGGAGCCGGCGGCCACCACCTCGGCAAAGATGGCCATGCGCTTGAGTTGATCCACAATTTTCCACCCTATTGATTAGCCGTACTTCACAGTGTTAGTCAATTTTGCCGACTATTCATTCACTTGTGAAGTAATCAAACTAGAGGCTTCTTCAATCTTCAGGAGTTTTTTGATGAATATCGCATTGATCGGCGCCACCGGTTTTGTCGGCACACCGGTATTGACCGAACTGCTCAGCCGCGGCCACCAGGTCACCGTGCTGGCCCGCAACCCATCCAAACTGGCACCCCAAACCGGCCTGACCGTGGTGGCCGCCGATGCACTGGATGCCAAGCAAGTCGCCAAAGCCGTGACTGGCCACGACGCGGTGATCAGCGCCTACAACCCGGGTTGGAGCGAGCCGAGAATTTACGACGTGTTTCTGCAGGGCAGCCAGGCCATTGTTGAAGGCGTCAAACAATCCGGCGTCAAGCGCCTGCTGGTCGTCGGCGGCGCGGGCAGCCTCTATGTGGCGCCCGGCCTGCAGCTGGTGGACACGCCGGAGTTTCCGGCCCAGTACAAGCAGGGCGCGCTGGCGGCCCGCGAACTGCTCAACCGGATCAAGCGGGAAACCACGCTGGACTGGAGTTTTGTTTCGCCCCCCATCGGCCTGGCGCCCGGCGAGCGCACCGGCCAATACCGCCTGGGCGCCGACGAGCTGCTGCCCGGCCAGGGCGACCAGCCCGCCGGCATTTCGGTGCCCGATCTGGCCGTGGCCATCGTCGATGAAATTGAGCAGCCGCGCCACGTGCAGAAGCGTTTCACGGCCGCCAACTGAACGCCAAAATGGCGACTAGCCCTTTATGGGCAAGCGCAAGCAGCTACTAAATCAGTAGCAAATCAGGGACGTGCGGCCTGCAGCAGGTCGCGCGTCCTGAGGGCTTCGCGGCGCGCGGCGTCGGCAAAGTCGTCGCCCGACGAGGCGTACAGAATGGCGCGCGATGAGTTCACGATGATGGGCGCGCCCGGCTTCCAGCCGGCGCGCACGGTGGCCACGGCATCGCCGCCCTGCGCGCCCACGCCGGGAATCAAGAGCGGCAAGGTGGGCGCCACGGTGCGCACGCGCTCGATTTCCGCCGGGTAGGTGGCGCCCACCACCAGCCCGAGCTGGCCGTTGAGGTTCCACGGCCCTTGCGCCAGCCGCGCCACATGCTCATACAGCAGCGGCTGGCCGTCGACGGAGGCCAGGCGCTGGTTCTGCAGGTCGTCGCCGCCCGGATTGGAGGTGCGGCACAGCAGGAAGGCGCCCTTGCCTTCGTACTTGAGGTAGGGCGCGACGGAATCGAAGCCCATGAAAGGCGACAAGGTCACCGCATCGGCGCCATAGCGCTCAAAGGCCTCGCGCGCGTACTGCTCGGCGGTGCTGCCGATGTCGCCGCGCTTGGCATCCAGAATGATGGGCACCTGCGGCGCCACGCGGCGCATGTGTTCCATCAGGCGCTCCAGCTGGCCTTCGGCGCGGTGGGCGGCGAAATAGGCGATTTGCGGCTTGAAGGAAATCACCAGGTCGGCCACGCTATCGACGATGGCGGCGCAAAAATCGTAAATCTTGTTGGCGTCGCCCTTGAGTTTGCCGGGGAATTTGGTGGGTTCCGGGTCCAGGCCGACGCACAGCATGGAGTGGTTCTGGCGTTCTGCGGCGCCCAGCATGTCGAGAAAGGTCATGCGGCTATTGTAAGAAGCCCGGGCCTCGGCGTGCCAAGCAGGAAACGCACCAAAACGGGACAATGCAGGCTCGCCGGCCTTGCCACGGCCTCTCCACTCCTTGCCCCGCGCACTTCATGCAACTCAACCGACAACAACTTTTTCTCCTGACTTTCCTCACCCTGATCTGGGGCCTCAACTGGCCGGTGATGAAACTGGGCGTCACCGGCTACCCGCCCCTGAGCTTTCGCGCCCTGTGCATCTGGCTGGGCCTGCCGGTGATGGCCCTGGTCATGCTGGCGCTGAAGACGCCGTTCTGGGTGCCGCGGGAAAAATACCGCGAAGTGTTCTGGCTGGCCATGAGCAACATGCTGATCTGGAACGTGCTGATCATTCTGGCCGTCAAAAACCTCAGCAGCGGGCGCTCCGCCATTCTGGGCTACACCATGCCGATTTTTTCGGCGCTGCTGGGCGCCTGGTTTTTTGGGGCAGGCCTGAAACTGCGCAACTGGCTGGGCATCACGGCGGCGGCGCTGGGCGTGTCGCTGCTGCTGTGGTACGAGCTGACCCATTTGTCGGGCCGGCCGGTGGCGGTGCTGGGCGCGCTGGTGGCCGCGGCCACCTGGGCCTTTGGCACGCACCGGCTGCGCAACACCACGGTGGGCGTGGCCACCCTGACCCTCTCCTTCTGGATGACGGTGATCACGGCGCTGCTGCTGTCCGTGCTCTGCGTAGCGCTGGAATACCCGCAGTGGCAGGCCCCCACGCCGCAGACCTGGGTCGCCATCGGCTACAACGCCGTGCTGGTGTTTGGCTTTGCCCAGGCCGCCTGGCTGACGCTGGCGCGCACCCTGCCGCCGATTGCCTCCACCCTGAGCGTGATGATGATTCCCATACTCGGCGTGTTTTCGGGCGCCCTGGGCCTGGGCGAGGTGCTGCACTGGCAGGACTGGGCGGCGGTGGTGCTGATGGTGGTGGCCATCGCCTCGGTGCTGGCCCCCAGCCGCGCCCTGGCCAAGGCCTGAGCCTCAGGGCCGCGCCGGAATCAGGCGGCCGAATTCAGGCCGCCGGGACAAGGCTCATGGCCAGGCACAGGTCGTCCCAGGCCCTGGCCTTGTCGGCGGGGCTGCGCAGCAAATAGGTGGCGTCGTAGGTCACGACGGTGCGCGTGGCGTGCAGGCTGTGCACCTGGCCCCTGAGCTTGCCAAAGGGCTCGCCCGACTGCAGCAAGGCCTGCGCCGCCAGGCGCCCCATCACCAGCAATACATCGGGCCGGGCGCTGGCGAGCAGTTCGGCCAGCGCTTGCGGCAGGCCGGATTCCGCTGCGCCCTGGGCACCCAGCCTGACCAGCGGCGCCAGCAGCGCCACGCCGGCCTGGTGCAAGCGGGCGGCGCGCAGCATGTTGTCGAGCAGCCTGCCGGCATCGCCCTGAAACGGGTCGCCCTGCAATGCCGCGGCCGGCGTTTCGGCCAGCACCAGCCAGCGCGCGCCTGCGGCCTGGGCCGTTTCGGCGTAGACGGTC
>NZ_BCYO01000036.1 GCF_001598235.1 Polaromonas jejuensis NBRC 106434
GATGACTATCGACGCAATGCTGCGCTGCCGACGTTCACGCCGGTGACGTCGCGGCTGGCAAAAAATGGAAGCTATGCGTGATTTTCTGGCGATAGGGACGGTCGTACCGCGCGAGTGATCTATTTGCCGAGGGTCGTATCGCGGAAGCGACACGGAGGCCTTAACCCAATCTTGAGAAATTCAACAGAATCAAGAGATTGGCTCCAGGGCAGATTTTTCCTGGGTGTCAGTTGGTGCGCCCAGGTATCCATGGGCAATTACGGAGTCCAACTTATGTCAACAACAGTTTGTTCCCAACACATGCATCGATTTGCTCAGACTTGCGCGACAGCAAAATCGGCTTAGGGCGCCACTAGGCTAGCCGGCTCCATGGCTATCTGCAAAGCCGTTCAGGAGCGCGCAGCAGTAATCAAAGAGGTCGAGGCGCGATCAGCAATCGACGGCGTTGGGGGCGGGACGAGATGTATCGAGCGCGGATTTCAAGTTCCGTTTCAGGGGTTCGCAAATAGTGTTGAGATGACTCAGTACCAAGTCAGATAGCGGTCTGAGGGCGGCAAGGGCTGCCGGCCTTTCCGTAGGTTGCAAGCGCTGCAGAGTAGCTGGATGTTGGTGACATCATTGATACCATGTTGAGCCAGGGGCACGATGTGATCGTAGTGGGCGTCTGGCTGTGAGTTCATGAGGCCTCTGATGTCTGCGGAGCACGAGGCACACAGCCCCTTGTCGCGATATAGGACGGTTCTCTGAACCCATCTTGGGATCGCCACACGCTTGAGGCGTCCGGTCCCTTCTAGCGACGTCGAGATCTCATGGTCGCAATCGAGGGGGTCTAGATCACGTACTACCCCAGCTACCAAGTCATTGAGGTTAGCTAGTAGTCCTCGGTTGTTGAAGAGCACATAGAAGACTTCTTTCGCCAAATGTTCAATCAGTTCGGACACTTGGCCTGTGAGATTGAGTTCCTCGTAGTACGAGGAGATGTCATCTTCGCTCACGTCGGCGGGCTTTATTCCTTGTCCCGATGCCCAGCGCCGAAAGCCTTCGGGATTCATGGCGTGATGTCGCATCGCGCGATCAATCCAAAGGTCTGCCTTGGCATTTGCGGCGAGCCTATCCACCGCGCTGCTCCCGTCCTGCTCGTCGATCAACAATCGGATGGAGTATTCGGCGAAATCGTGAAGCACGCTCCATTTGGGGAATGGAGTGAGGAACATCTGCTCCCGATCTTCGTACCAGTTGTGCACGTGCCTAATATAGGGAAATGGATCACTTAGGACGTTGTGAACGATGTTCGCATAATAGTACGTCTCGTAGTACCGCATCGTCAGAAAAGACTTTTCCATCAGTACCCCTCCTGTAGAAACTCTTGTTGTCGGGATATGGACCGCGACAGGCATGCAGGGGCGAAGCCACTATTGACCAAATATGTGCACACGTCCAGGGGCGATGTCGCCATGTTGCACAATGTACCAACAAGATCAATTAGCAGCACCAAAGGAGGGGAGAGAATGTTGCCGAGCCGCAAGCCAATAACTGAAGGGAATCTCATAGAGCAGCCGAAGCCCAAGGAATGTTTGGCTAGAGCCGCATCCTTGGTCATTGCGTGCTAGTAGCGGGGACCAAGCGATGTCGCGGTTCGTCGCCTGGAACGATTTACTACTAGCGGAGTTTTTCTCCGCAGCTTCAGCAAATGAAGATGTTTGGATCCGCGCGACACGCGCCGAACTGGACTCTTTCGGCTTGCATCTCGGAGGCGCCCAAGGGTTGATCGACGCTGTCGGATCCGGCGCTCCGTGGCTACCGAGCCTTCCTAATTGTTCGGACGCTGCCCGCATTTTGGTCCAGCAGCGCAGGGATGCCCTGCGCACGCCGTTGTACCGGGACCCAGGAGCATCAAATCCTAGGTTCGCTGGCGCTCAGGCGCCGGTTTACCTTCCCATTCTTGCGCTCTGGGTGCTAGCCGCGTCGGATGAGCAGATGGAGGGCGGTTTCTACGCTTCAGTGCAGCGGTTGCTTGGTTACCCATTCAGGAACGAGGCGAAGGTTACTGACGCAATGTCCAAGGCATGGGAGGACCTCGAAACTTGGTCGTCCGGGGAGTGTGAGGGCCGCTTCGGAAATTTCCATTGCCGCGTTTTGGGAGAGCACCGGTTTGTGGGGATCGCGCGTTCGCAGGGCCTAATCAGCCGCCAGGACGAACGGAACCTATCGAGGCTCTTCTGGGATGCCCGGTTGCGGCCAGGCCAGGCACTGACAGATGCAATGCTTGCATCCCTACTCGAGCGCGGTTGCGAATCTCCTTTCCTGACCAGGCCACTTCGCTCCGCTATGGCGAAGCCCGAATACCAACCGCCACTTGCGGCACTTCTCCGGAAACTTCTCGGATCGTGGAGTGGAAACCGGCCGAAGGTTGGTCACGCTGACACCGATCGGCCCAATGGAGGGGCGCTGACCAAAGAGCCCGTCGAAGCGAAAGCTGACGTCACGCTTGTCCTTCTGCCTTCCGACGAAGTGCCGAACGGATGGGATGTGTGCTGGAGCTTTCCGGCAATGGTCGATGCGCCCCGCTGCAGTTTCGAGATCGGGGAGCAGCGCCTGCCCGCTCTCTTGCACCGCGCTAGTGCAAGCTTTCTAACGGACGTTTCGGAGCATCACGTCCGCCAATCGTTAGCAGCCCTTTCTGCTTCGGCGTCGGTGCAGCTCGAAGTACAGGTCGAGTTTGAAGACGATAGCGCCGGCACAAGTGGTGACCAATGCCGCAAAGAACTGATCCGCCAGACTCCCCGCCGGATATTGGCCTGGAACTCGATTGATCCACGCTTCGGACAGCAGCTTACCGAGCGTGATGTCCCGCTCTACGGCGTCTTCTACCTAGTTTGCGCTCCGGCCGATTGGGCCAGGACCGATCCCTGGCTTCGGCGGGAGCGGATCTCCTTCGAGCCAATGGAGGTGAGCGGCTTGCCAAGTGGATGGCGGATGGCCTGCATCCATAGAGCAGAGAGGCTCACTGCCGAGCATCGGCAGTATTTGGCTGATGCTCCCGAAGCCACCGACGTGCCGCCAGCCAGGCTGCGGCTTGTCGGGGGGAGCCGGCTGCTGCGTGGCGGCGCACGCTTGTTTGCTTCATACGACCTGCCCGCTGTTGAGTTTGAAGGACCTCCTAAAGCGCTTCTTGAAGCTTCTGGACTGCAGCTTTCGGAGGTGCCTCAACACCCCGCCAAGGAAGGGCAATCGGGAATCCGGCGTTTCCTGGTCGATTTGCTTGACGTGAACCGCAGCAGCTTCGCCATCAGGCTCGTGGCGGGCAGGGCCGAGCTGGCGAACATCCGTCTGCGGGTGGCCGATCTCGATGGGGAGGGCCGTGGGGAGGCCAGGGATTTTTCACTCGACCCCTTGGGATTCCCACGATCTGCTCTTGGGGGGCTACATGGCAATCGCATTGGCGGCGCGCATCAGGATCCCGCTGGCGGGGGGTGGCACAGCGAACAAATGCAAGAGGTTCCAGCTATGGCGGAGTGGGCTGGCAAATCCTTCGCGGAGTCGAGGGCAGCACAGTTCCTGGATACGCTGGCAGCGCGAGGATCGATATCTTACGGAGCGGCTAGGGACCAGATCTCACGGCTCTCCGACGGTATCAATCCTATTTCCTTGCTGATGGACCTGCGGGCGCGAGGCTGCCTAGAAATTGAGACTGATGGCAAGGGACACTTCGTTCGCATTCACGGCATAGCTCCCTCGCTCTATGGGCTGCCAGCTACGCAAGATGGCCTGCCGCTGTTTGGCGTATCGGGCACCCTGCGGCTTGCCCAATGGACTTTGCTGCAAGCCAACGGAAATTTCATGGTGACCGCCGCAGATCCCTTCGCAGGGCATCTGCCAGCGTTGCGCGTGGCCGCAGTTGACGCGCATTCCGTCCAGGCCGAGTGTTCCTCGATGGGCTTCCTGTTTGCGCCGGGTCCGGCGCGGGATGTGGCCCGCTGGGCGGGGTCGCTGAGTCAGGCCAGGGAAGCTGCGGAATCGCGGGGTACGGAGACAGTTTCCGCTGAGCTGGGGCATCTACATCGCCTGAAGGCAGATTCGGCTCGGTTCGTACCGGTTAGCGAGCCACGCATGTCTATCGACCGGGAGTGCGGCGCGCAGCTTTTCCGCTTCGACGACCCTCAGGCTACTGCCTTGCAGCTGTACGTCCTGGGCGTGCGCCGCGCAGATGGAACTTCGCGGTATTCGCACGTGCCTGACTCCCGTTGGGGAGTATGGATCTCGCAATTGGCCTTTGCGGAAATGCTCAAAGAGAAGCATGGCCGGAACGACGCATTTCCTTGGCCACTCCACTATGACCCAGAAACACGCGATTTGTGGGTGCCTGCGCGGCTGCGTCCGCCTGCTGTGCTTGAGCGGGCCCTCGCGCTTTGTTCGGGAACGGGGCCCGCGATCCACTTCCTTTCTTCCGGCGGCGATGCCGACGGCAGGTCGCCTGTTTTCGACAGCCACTCTGGACGTGTTGTTGGGGCTATCAGCCATGTGTACGGAAAGTTTGTTTCGGGGCATTGGCTTCGCTACAGCTGGGTTCCCGCAGAAACAGCGCACCAAGTCGCTGCGCTGCTGGGGTGCACCTTGGAGCCATTCGCGTGCGTAGAGGCGGCCCGTGGCTCAGAAACTTTGAATGCTTAGGAGGACGGTAAGAGTGCAAGAGACCATAGGCGAAGATCCGATCGGTTCGTGGGAACAGCTCAAGGGCCATCTGAAGCGGTATATCCAATCCGCATTCGGCACCGATTCGCCATCTTTTGAGGCCGAACGCGAAGCGCTTCTCAATACTCCGGGCGTGCTATTCCAGGAGCCGTACCTTGAGCTACTGCCCTCCTATGTGAATGCCAAGACGCTCAGCGCCCTCGACGGAGTGGACCTGCCCGGCTTGGATGAAGCGGCAAGGCAGGGATTCATCGCATTGGCGGGAGCGGGGCTAATGCCCGCTGGCGCGGATTTGTACGTGCACCAGCAACGGATGCTCCAAGCCGCCATGCAACGCAAGCATTGTGTGGTCGTCACCGGCACGGGCTCTGGCAAGACGGAATCGTTCCTGCTCCCGGTATTTGCGTCCATCGCGAGGGAAGCACTCCGGCCTTCAGGAGGCTGGGCTGCAGCAGCGCCCCCGGCAGCATTGCCGACCGAGTGGAAGGGCGCTCCACTGTGGAGTTTCGGCCGGGCTGCCGCGCGCGGCGAGCGGCGAAAACCCGCTGTCAGGGCCCTGCTCCTGTACCCAATGAACGCATTGGTAGAAGACCAGATGTCCCGCTTACGCCGCGCGTTGGACTCCGATGATGCACATGCTGCGTTTGATCGGCACTGGGGCGCTAACCGGGTTCGGTTTGGCCGCTATAACGGCACTACCCCCGTGCCAGGCCACCCATGGCGGCTCGACGACCAGGGCCGCCGTGAACTGAATAAGCCCAAGCACGACGAGCTCAAGGCAGCGTTGAAGCAAGCTATCGACCAGCACCAACAGCTGGCAGCAGCGACCCGGGCCGCTCAGGAGCATCTCAGCGCCGTGGCCGCTGCAGGTGGCGATACCGGCGACGCCAAGCAGCAACTCGCTAACCTCAAGGAGCAGGTGTCGTTCGTACCACGGATGTCTCCCAGCTCGGCCGAGATGTTCCATCGCTGGGAGATGCAGGCGGCGCCTCCTGACCTTTTGATCACCAACGTGAGCATGCTTTCCATCATGCTCATGCGCCAGGCTAGCCATGCGATAGTAGAGGACCGCGCTGATGCCGATGTTTTCGAAGCCACGCGTGAGTGGCTTGCAGAAGACCGGGACAACCATGTTTTCCAGCTTGTCCTTGACGAACTCCACCTTTACCGCGGCGCGTCTGGGACAGAAGTCGGGTACTTGCTCCGGCTGCTGCTGGAACGCCTTGGCTTAGAACCAGACAGCAGCCAGCTTCAAATCCTCGCTTCGAGTGCATCGCTGGATGGCGAGGCCGAGAACACATACAAGTTCCTGGGCGAGTTCTTCGGGATGGGTCTAGAGGTTGCGCGCGCTAGGTTCCATGTAGAAGGAGGTGTCAGTGTGAATGGGGCTCCCGAAGGCCCAACCGAAATTCCACCTTCGTTTGCGGAGGACTGCTTGGCCGCTGCAAGGCAAGCTGATGGGGCCAAGCCCACTGACCTACTGGCAGGCGATTTTGCCTCCAGCATTGGCGGTGCCATTCCTGCAAAGCGCCTTGCAGACTCTTTTTGGAAGGTAGAAGGAGGGCGTGGCCGCCATCGCGCCATATCGCTTTCCAGCCATCTGGAAAGCCTGTTTCCCCATATGGCGGCAAGCGACGCTAGCGATGCGGCCCGCGGGCTGTTCTTGGCGGCAGGAAGGGCAGCGCAGCTCGCATCGGTGAGTGCGATCCAGCCTGCCCATCCTTTGCCGCGGATACGGTTCCATTGGATGGTCAAGAACATCGATGGACTATGGGCTACTGCCCAGCATGTTGGCCAAGACCGGCGCCGTAGGGTTGGGCGCTTGCTTGCCGAGCCCCGGATGGAGGTTGACGGCGATCGGGCGCTTGAAGTGCTGTACTGCGAATGCTGCGGAACGCAGCTGCTTGCTGGCTACAAGACTCCTGCGTCGATCCCCGGGAATATCGACCGGTACGAATTGGCACCCATGCCTCCAGCAATCGAAGGCTTGCCGGAGTTGACGCCCCAGACCAGGACCGACGCACAGCGCTATGACAAGCTGGGCGTGGTCCACTTGCTGCCGAGCGATTGGGAGGGAGTCTCCGATCCGTCAGAGCTCCAGTGGACGCAAGGATCGGAGGAGCGCGATGAGACCACCCGACGGCCCGTGTTTACGGCCCCCGCAGGCTGGCAGCGTTCTTCCATCGATCCTTTGACGGGGATTGTCGAGGTGGGCAAGGAACCTGTAGGCAATGGCGTCCCCTGCCTTTGGTTCCGCCTGGAAACATCAGGCGATCTGCTTCCTGCGATGCCGCAACGCTGCCCGTCGTGCAAGATCGACTACTCAGTGCGCAAAGGCGGCCGGCCAGCCCCGATCCGGTCCTTCGCAACTGGCCTGACCCAGACATCCCTGTTGCTGACGAAGCATCTCATGGGGGTCATGCCCGAAGGCGCTGGCCGGAAGCTCGTCGCGTTTTCTGACAGTCGGCAGTCTGCTGCCAGGTTGGCCAACGGGGTGGAGGCCGAACAGTGGGAGCATCTGCTGCGAGTCGCGGTACTGCGCGAGATCCGGGAGAGGGCAGCCGGAGGCGTTGACCCAATCAAGCGGCAGCTCCTCGATGCCCTGAATGCTGGCGATGTGGCCCAAGGGCAAGCCATCTTGCGCGCAAGCAAAGCATCGTTGCCGCCTGCCCAGTTCCAAGCGTTGGCTGAGTTCTGGCAAGACGCCAAATCCGTGCAGGATGAGCCTGAGTTCGCTAGCGAAGAAGCCAAATCGAACGTTAACCGCCTGGTGCACTGGCAGCCCGGATTCGTGCGCTTCGACGAATTCCTTTCTCGGCCGAATCCGGCCAAGCAGGCGCTTCCTCCGCTATGGGAATACTTTGCGCGCCTTGGGGTCAATCCTGCAGGCCCGGGGATCGATTCGAGGCGGGTCGGTGAGAAGGAGGATTGGACGTCGTTCTTCGATTTTGAACCTCTAAACGGTCCCAGGCTTTCGTCCACCGACTTTCCGCAAGCGAAAGCAGACAGGCTTGAGCAATTCGGCGACGCACTGCGCCGGCAGTCTTGGCGGGCCATTTCCGGGCGGCTGCTTTATGACCTCGAAGCACAAGGAGTCGGCCACCTTTGCTTGCCGCCGTCAGCCAGGCAGCTTCACCCCTCGAACATTGATGAGCAGGTTTTCCGGGGAATCTGCGAGAGCGTTATCCGCATCCTTACCGAACAGCGGCGCACAGATCCACCGCAAAGGGACTGGCCGCCGGAGGCGTGGTCCCGGGACCAGCCTCGGCGGGACCGGAGGGAGGGTGCCGACAAGGCGCGTATCGGAAACTATCTGCATGCTTGTGCGAGCCGGCTGGGCATCGGCTGGGAAGGCCTTCGGGATAGCGTGCGTGATGCCTTGGCCCGGGTTGGGCACGGAACCATTGACGCTTGGGGGATCGTGGCGCTTTCTTCCCTCTGGGTAAAAGTCGCCGCACGCGATTCCCGGCCGTGGGTGTGCGAGCGCTGCGGCCAGGTCCATTGGCAGCCTTCGGGGGGCATTTGCTCCCGTTGCACTGCGCACTTGCTTTTGGTCCCGAATGGCCCGCGCTCGGCGGCGGAGATTGAGCGGGACCACTACTACGCGTACCTTGCGGCCGATGCCGGATCGGGATTCCGGATCCACGCTGAGGAGCTCACAGGGCAGACAAGCGACCAGGCCCAGCGCCAACGGCACTTCCGCGACGTGTTCTTTCCAGATGAAGGTATCGAGGATGTGGTGCGGCGGGATGTTGTACCCCAGGTCGACACGATCGACCTGCTGTCAGTGACAACGACGATGGAGGTCGGCGTAGACATCGGCGCGCTCCAGTCCGTGTTCCAAGCCAACATGCCTCCCGAGCGCTTCAACTACCAGCAGCGCGCAGGTCGGGCAGGCCGTAAAGGGCAGGCTTTTTCAGTAGTCCTGACCTACTGCCGTGGCCAGACACACGACCGGATCCACTTCGACCATCCCGACGAGATGACAGGCGGCATTCCTCCGCAGCCGACGGTGTCGGCAACCGAGGACCAGCGCCTACTCGCTGAACGCCTGGTTGCCAAAGAGGTGCTTCGCCGGGCATTCCGGTCTGCCGGCTGCATGTGGCATGACTCAGGCAGGCCGGTGGATACGCATGGCGAAATGGGGCTTGTCCAAGAGTATTGCGGCGCACGCAAGGCATCGGTCGAGCAATGGTTCCTGGACCAGTGCGCTGAGATTTCCGGTGTCGCTCACGTGGTCTCGAGGGGCACGCAAATCGATCCAGCACGGCTTGCCAATGATGCCCAGGATCTGCCGGCGCGCCTGGAGGAGGTTGCCAGCTCAGCGTCTGATCCGAGCCAAGGGCTTGCTACGGCTCTTGCCGAAGCGGGGGTACTGCCGATGTATGGCATGCCGACGTCCGTGCGTAACCTGTACTTCCACCTTCCGCCAGAGCCATCGGGCCAATCGAGGGAGCCGAAGGTGCTTGACCGGACACTTGACCATGCCATCACTGATTTTGCGCCGGGCTCAGAGCGGGTCTGGGACAAGCGGCTGCTTTCGCCGATAGGCCTCGCAGGATCGATTGCCCATGACCGCAGCTACAAGTGGGAAACCATTGACCGGCCGATCGGGAGCGCAACTTGGCAACTTTTCTGCCAAAGCTGCAGGAACTTCACCATATACCGCGCCGATCCCGCCACATTGCGGCCTAATCAGGCTATCGCTGGATGGGACGAGTCTTGGATCAGGAATCCGCCGTCCCAACCTTGCCCTCGATGCGGCGCTGTTGCGGACCTGTCCTTGGCAGTTGTTCCCAATGGCTTCGTGACCGACCTCAATATCGAGAAGCCAGTGACGTCGACGGAGTCGTCTCGCAATGGCGGACCGAGGTCTTTTGTTGCATCGCCTTCGCTGCGCGCAGTGCCGCAACGCCCGCTTGGCCGGGCTTTCCTGGCCTTGGACCACCAGGGGCAGGTCTACCGGATCGCGCAGGGTCCGGGGGGGAAGCCGTTCGGTTTCAACCGGACTCCTTCGCTTCGCCAGCATAGGGGGCAGCAATGGTTGGACGGCGAGATATGGAAAGCATCGCTTGATGAGGCCGAGATCTCCGCAAGCCTTGCATCTCCGAAGACTACGGACGTCTTGAGCGTCAGGCTGCTCGATGGCAGTGGCTTGGCTTTCTTCGACGACGCCAAAGAGCTTTGTTCAAGGCGGGCGGCCTGGTATTCCGCTGCCACCATCTTGCAGCGCGCGATCGCATTGGAACTCGACGTCGATTCGCTTGATATCGAGATTGCGTCTGTCCACAGGTACCTTGAGGACAGCAACGTGTCCGGCACCGAGTTGTACCTTGCAGATGACCACCCTAATGGCGCTGGGCTGGTCGACTGGGCCAGCCGCAACTGGGCGGCTTTGTTGGCCGGCTGTATAAGCGGCTTTGGTGAGTATGCAAGGCTCGGCTCAATGGTCCGGGAGGAGTGCCGGCGTGCAACGCAAAGCGGACAGGTGTGGCGCTCGCCTGACCTGCTACTGCGCGGCTTCCGGAACCGGCAGCTTCATGGGCTGATCGAATGGCGGCTGGGACTTGAGCTGCTGCGCGTCATGCATGACCCTGGCTTCCTGCCTGGCCGGGACCAGTTCTTCGAGGATTGGGGCGTGGGATTGCGCAGCTGGGAGGCGGTTGCATCGGAGCTGGCAGACACCTATTGCGCGGCCTATGAGAAAGGTACCCAGGCCCGGAAGAAGGGGCCCAGGGGCGAACATGGCTGGATAGCGCGGGGAGGCGTGGCCGGTCAGGAATCGACGGTCTTTTATCTGGTGAGCCATCCTCTATGGGCCGCTTCCGTGACTGGCTCAGGACCGGTCAATCCGGAACTTATTGACTGGGCCCGCAACATCGGGGCGACGGCGATCTACTTAGTCGATTCATTCAACTTATCGCGCCGGATGGCATGGGTACGTGGCAATCTGGATATCTTCCCGAAGGTCGATATCAGTACGGCTGGGTTGGGAGCGGGCGGCGGGATGCCCCCCATCCTTATAGAACCCTGGATGCAGGAGCTCATAGTCATGCAAGAAGGTGGGGGCTTGGTTCACGAAGGTGGGCATTGGGAAAGGGTAGCCGGCGGGGACGGGTGGACAGCCCAGCCGGGCGTCTGGCTCGCGGACCTGAATGGGCAGCCAGTCAAGGTGATCATTTCCAACTACGCTGGAGTGGGCATGCGGATCAAAGTGTTCAAGGGCGGACAGCTCGACCGCCAATCTTGCCCCTCCCTGCCACTGATTGCGTTCCGCTCCGGCGGTGGGAGCTCCTGACATGCCGAGGATCCTTGGACAGAACAGCATGGACCGGTGGGAGCGGGAGGTGCGACGGCTGCTGGCGGACCAGCTGCCCCAAGACTGGATAGTGGTGTGCAATGTCGCTTGGGCATTGCAGAACGACCAAGGCCTGGTGCGGGATGGGCAGTGCGACTTCGTCGTGCTGGTACCTGGACTTGGAATGGCCGTGCTTGAAGTGAAGGGCTCCCGCTCGGTCCGGGTAGGCGACAACGGAATTTGGTACCGGCAAGAAACCGACCGCCGTACAGGGCAGGTTAGGGCTGAAGTTCCGATCGATGAGCCTCCGCCCGAGCAGGCTTGCAGGAACATGCATACGCTGGCAAAAGCCGTTTGCGACCGCCTGCCTCGGCAACGGTTCCCAGGCGCGTTTGCTTTCCTCGTTGCATATCCGAACGGCCGGGTTGAGGGGTCTTCCACGCTCTACGACCCCAGCACAGTAGTGCCCTCGCAGGACATGCACCGCTTGGAACGCAGGATAAGGGGCGCCCTTGAGGCGCGTATCCATCAGCCGCAGGGTAGCGAGTTCACGGCGGATATGGCGGGCAGGGTTGCCGTGATCCTCTCGAATGCCTCCTTCCGCATTGCGCCGCGCGACGCGCCCCTCGATGCCGACGAGGATGCAGTCGATCTCGATGAGCTGACTAGGCAACAGTTTGCAGCCCTGCGGGGAGCGTTTGAGCTGCCTCGGGTCGCTATCGTTGGTCCGGCAGGATCGGGCAAGACTTTGCTCGCGCTCTGGAAGCTGGATGCGCTGCTCGAAGAGGGAAAGCGGGCCCTGTACGTCTGTTTCAACAAAGCCCTTGCCGAGCACCTGAGGCTGGTCAACCCGGAGATGTCGGCGGCGATTACTTCCGTCGACCGGCTTTTTTACCAGCTTGCCGGAATAGCTGATGGGCGACGAATCGGCGAGAAGTTCTTCACGGAAGAGCTTCCTTCGCTCGTCCAGGACGTGGCGGCAGAACTACCGCTCCTGTCCAAGTTCGAAGCGATCATAGTGGATGAGGGCCAAGACTTCGGAGAACTCCGCTTGCTTGCATTGCTGGACATGCTCACTCCGGCAGGCCAATGGCTATTTTTCGCCGACTGGGAGCAGAACGTCTACAAGTCCGCCAAGCAGGAGCCGATCGGCGCTGAAGTCACATTTAGGCTCTACCACAATTGCCGCAATACCCAGCTTGTGAACGCTGCAACCAATGGCTGCTGCGAACTTTCGGTGGTGCATATGCCTGGCGTCCCGTTGGGTGCCGCCCCGCTCTTAAAGAGGGGGTGGGGCGCAACGGCTGCAGCCGCTGCATGGGCAGCTGCGCATGAATTGGGCCCTGAGGGCGGGGCGATCTTCCTGTCGCCGTTCAAGCTGGAGAACTCCTGCTTGGCGTTGGCCAGGCGGGCCCATAGCCTTGAGGTGACCGAAGACATCGCCTTGCTAGGAAAGCCCGGCTTTGTTTACTTCTCCACCATCAGGTCGTTCAAAGGGCTTGAAGGAAGGAACGTCGTTTTGCTGCATGCCGATGTCCCTGGGCGGATTCCGGCACTTAGTCCCGATGACCTGTACGTCGCGTGCACGAGGGCAACCGGCCGCCTGGCCATCATGGCTGCTTCGGAGGAGGCGCTGCAGTGGTACTCGCAGCGGACGGGCCGTCTTTCAACAAGGGAGCTCACTGCCTAAGCCGGCTGCCTGTACAGAGGCCGCCTTTGGGTCAGCCTGTGCGCACAGCTCCAGTTAGATCGATAGCAGTTCCCGGACCCGCAAGTCCAGCTGTTCAAGGTCTGCGGGCTGGGCGTTGCCCGCACTATTTGTGAGATCTCGCGCGATGTTGCCGATGGCAGCCATCTGCCCATTAGCCTCATCGAACTTTGGGATGTTGAGGTACTCAGCAACGCTGGCGCCCAGGCTGAGCTGTGCCGCATATGCAGACACTGCCTTGGCAATGGTTGGGGCGTTCAGGAAGCCTGTCAGGTAAGCCGCCTCGGGCTCCGATTCGACCGGAATGAAGTAAAGCTTGTGGTCAGGTACAACGGCCTTTTCGCCCGCGTGTTCGATCGGCGCGCTGCCGATGTAAGCCGCGGCGAAGGTGTTGCCCATCTCGCGCCAGAGCACTTTGAACGGAGCGAAAGTGTAGGGGCCGGTGCTCCACAGCGAATAGAACTCTTGCCCCTTCTGGAACCTCTTCAGGCTGGACCGCTGTTCGAGGTGGCTTTTGAAACGGTTGAGGAACTTGAACGTGTGCGGGCTTGCGGCTGGCAGGTCTGGGTCGCCATGCATGCCGCGTTGGGGAACCAGGATGCGGAGGTCCGCTTCTGGCACGGCATTGAACGGTGCAACGCCGCGGCCGCGCAGAAGCGGGAAGAGGTGTTCTGACTCTACCGCCGCGGTGATCTGGGGAATCCCCTTCGTCTTGCCGATGTCTGCTGCGTTCCGCACCGTTACCAGGCCGGTTCCAACCGCACCAGTGGCATGGACCCAGAAGATGCCGTTGCGGTCGGTCGTGATGCCTTTCCGCGCCTTGTACTCAGGCTTTGCACCTGCCGCAAAAACCGTCGAGAACACAGTTTGGTCTTGCGCAGATCCGACCAGCCATGGGCGCGTTCCATCACCGCCTGGTACAGGTACCGCGGTTCCGTCAATACGTTTGGCAGTACGGCGGAACTGCTCTGCCGAAGCGTAGGTCCGCTGGTTGGCGCTGCCGTTTGGGTCTGCGGTCCATGAGCGGTAGGGAACAGGGAATGCAGTGGCTGCGTCCCGTTGGAGCATCAGGAACGTCGGGTGGTTGCTGACGCCGTCGAACGGCTTGATGTCCTGGTAGTCTTCAACCAGCAGGACGCGGCACTGCAAGCTGCCGTTGTCGATCGAGAAGCGCCTGAAACCGGCACTGGACTCGGTTGTGAATACGGATCCGGGTAGGAAGAAGCCCAAGCGCCCATCGCGCGCGAGGTAGTGCTTCACGGCCTGGTAGGTGATCACAGTCGAGATGTCCGACTCGATGCCACCTACCCATTTGTCGGCACTAAATACGCCCAGCCCGCGGCAATGCTGCTGGATCGACTGGGCATAGTCCTTTGGCAGGTTGCTCCATTTGACCCATGGCGGGTTGCCACAGATGTGCGATGAAGGAGGAATCGCGCCGGCCGCAAAGCGGTCGGCCAGGATAGAGCACCAGATGCCGTTCCATCCTTGGTCGTGGAGTTCGACCAGGTTGACCACCGTCGTGCTGACGATGGATATGTCAGACACATCAAGCCCCATTGCTTGCAGGTCGGGAAGGATCGAGCTACAGATTTTCGTTGCCGGGTAGTCCGCATCGATCAGCATCCGTACCTTGGCGAAAATGCGGAAGAAATCCGGGTGGCCGATCATCCGTTCCGGAACGGAAAATTCCCTAGGGCCTACTTCGGTGTGCAGGACGTGGCTGTAGTTCGAGAAGAAGTCGACGGCAGCCGGGTAGACGGCATCCGCCAGGTACACCGGCAGCCGGATGGGATGCGCAGGGTCCAAGTGCGGCGATAGGAAGACGGCAAGCGACCCCTTGGCTGCGAGTACGGCTAGAGGATTGAGGTCGATGCCATGAATACCCGCGAGCAGCGATTGAGCCGTGGCGCCGCTATCGGCCTTGCGCCGGCGCCGGATGGCTTCAAGCAAGAACGTGCCCGAACCGCATGTGGGGTCGGTCAGCGAATCAGACGGCTGCCACTCCAGCAAATCCATTCCGTGTTCTGCCAGCCAGTCCGGCGTGTAGAACTCGCCAAGGGCATGCCTAACCTCCCGCGGGATGAACCGTTCATAGATGCCTTTAAACAGGTCCCGTGTCGTATCCGCATGCTTTTTGGATACGGCGAAGTCGACTCCGCCCAGCCGTCCCAGCATGGCGCTGAGAGAGCCTTGGTAGCGGGGCCAGTCGCTGTCGTCCAAGTACCAGGAGAAGAAGTCGCCGCTCAGCATGTTCAGGATGCCGGCGTGCTCAAACAGCTCGCCAGTCTCCACGGCACGCAGCCGCTCTGCAACCGGAACGCCTTGCTCCAGCACGTCTTGGCTGGCCCTTGGCAGTGCGCAGGCGGCTACGACCTTCGCAATGATGGCGATGTATGTGTTGAGCGCGAACAGATAGGCAGCAGGGTTGTCTTGGTACGGCTGGTCGTGAGAGATTTCCTGCCGGGCGAGCAGCTTTTTCATGTGGTCCGGCTGGAAACCTACGACCTGGCTGAAAAGCCTACGCCATTCCGAAAACAGCATCTTGGTTTTCGTTGTGGCTGCCGACGCGCTCGCCTTGCAGATGCTGGCGTAAAGCTCCGGGATCAGCGCCGTACCGTACTCCGAGTCAGGTCCGACCAATGCCTGGAGAAGTTGGGGGTGGACAAGCGGGCGGCCGTTGCTTTCTAGCGCAGCGAGCAGCCGGTCCGCTGAAATCCTATCGAACGCGACGACTTCTTCCCATGTGGCCGCTGTACCATCGAAGCGGCCGAAGGTGATATGGGCGCCATCCCAGGCGACCAGGACGTACTCTTGGAGAGCGCGTCCTTCTTCTGCAGAGATCAGCTCCGCATACTCTTCAGCTTGCTGGCGTGCATGGTTGGCCTTGCTCCCCGCGCGGCCGCTGAACGACTTTGGCGGCTCGTACTCGATGACCACGGCGCCATGCGCCACGTCGGCGAATTTCGTGGGCTTGCCCTTGGCTTTAAGGGCGCGTTCGAGTTGGAATGGCGTCCAAGGAATGGATCGTTCGGAGCAAGCCTGCTCGAGCGCCTTCTCAAGTTCGTGGCGCAGCTGTGCTTCGTTCTTGGAAATTTCAGCTGCGGATACGACAGCGCTAACGAGGGAATTGGTAGTTGCGCTGCTCACAGAAATCCTTATGGTGGCTCACCAGGCGGGTGCATCCAGTCCTAGGCGGCTTTACGGGCTGCAGGGACGTCGAGCGCAACCAGCCCGGCGCCGGAGAACAAGTGGGTAAATATGGCCTCTGCCAGCTTCGGGGGCACCGCATTCCCGATCTGGGTGAACTTGGAGTCCGTTTCGCCAACTGGCGTGAATTTGGGGTCGAAGGTCTGGATGCGGGCGCATTCGCGCCAAGAAAGCCGGCGCGGCGTTTCAAGCTTCTTGCGCTTCGGATTAGCTTCGATGTGTTCGTACTGGTCGGAAAAATCCCAGCGCTGCTTCCACCCATCGGCAAGATTCGACCATGTCAGGGTCATCACCGGGCTCGCTGGATGCAGCGTGATGTGGCGCCAGTTGGCCACCACAGTGAATGCTGGGTCAGCCCATTTGGCCTTGCGGTTCCTGGACATGTAGTACCAGGAAAAGTGCCCATCGGGGTCGTGCGGGCGCTCGTAGAACTCGCCTTCTGGCCACAGTGGCAGACCCTTGATGGCGTCGCCGTGCGAGGCGTACGGCAAGAGAGGGCCCGATGCCTTGGTCGTTTTTCCGTGGGTTTCCTTCGGAAACTCGAAGGACTGGTTCAGGTCCTTCCTTACGCCAACAATGAATAGCCGCTTGCGGGATTGCGGCACGCCATAATCCTTGGCGTTCAGGAGCTTGTATGTGACGTTGTAGCCGGCCTTGTCATAGGCTTCGAGCTGTTCCTTCAAGAAGGTGCCGCTGCTCAAGGCTTTGAGGCCGGAGACGTTCTCTGCGACGAAATACTTGGGTCTGACGATGCTCACGACGCGTAGGAACTGCTTGTACAGGTTCGTGCGCTCATCCTTTTCTGGGTCCCGGTTGCCCGCCATTGAGAAGGATTGACACGGGTACCCGCCAACGACGATGTCGGCGTCTGGAAAGGACTGGATGCCGGAGATATCCGCATTGCGGATATCTGCGCCGGGAAAATACTTCTCCAGCGTCTTACAGGCGTCCGTCAGGATGTCGTTCGAAAAGATGACGTGGCCACCAGCCGATTCCACGCCGAAGTCCATGCCGCCGCAACCCGAGAAAAGGGATAACACCCTGATCTCTCCACCGTTTCGTTCAAATTTATTTTTCACGCTCTCTCGCTTCTCTGCTGCGCATCTTCGGCGTCGGTGCCTTGCGGGAAAAGGGGCCACTTGGACTTCAAGTAACCATCGATCGCATCGCGTACGACCCAGGCAAGAGAAACTTTGTTCTCTGCCGCGATCCTTTCCAGGACGTGGTACTGCTCCTCCGGGAAGCTGATAGACGCGCGGACCGTGCGCTCATGCGCCCCGCTGTTATGGCGTTTTGCCTGAGTCTGCATGGCGAGTCCCCGAACTGAAGAGCGAATGCACCATCTTACACCACGGTGGTGAACGGCTGCCGATGCTGGAGATGGATGGCTTCAGCCCGACTGCACAGGACGTCCAGGGTCGGTGTGCAAAAACGCCCGCAAGCGTTCCTCGGTTTTTTGAAGATCGCGGATTTCGCACTCCCACAACTCAAGGACATCCCAGCCCAGATCTTTGAGGGCCGTACGGTTGCGGTCGTCTCGGGCCCGGTTCGCTTCGATCTTCGGCGACCAGTACGCGGTATTCGACTTCGGCCCTGGAGCAATCTTGCAAAGATGGCCATGCCAGAAGCAGCCATGCACCAGCACAACCTTCTTGTGCCTGGGCAGCACTATGTCGGGCCGGCCAGGGAGGTCCTTACGGTGGATCCGGAACCGGAATCCCAGCCGATGCAGCACGGACCGGACGATGAGCTCCGGCTTGGTGTCTTTGCCGCGGATCCTGCTCATGAGGCGGGACCTGGCCTCTGGTGTAAGAGTGTCCATCCTGTCGGCAAATATGATGAAGCCTTGGCTGCACGGGCGCTCAGTTCTGAGAGTGCAAATTATCAGAAGTGCAAATAATTCTTCGCCCACGGTCAGATCTCAACTTCCTCTTACGCTGCTCTGATGTAACAGCGTTCGGTCGACGTGCCGGACCATTATGCCGACTGGCGCCTCCCGATCCAGTTCCGACGTTGCCCGTGATCTGAATTAAGGCTATTCCGTGCTCAAGCGCCCGTCGGGGTCTTCCTCCTTGGTCTTCGGCACAGGTGCAACTTCGTGCCCCGTGCTCCCTCGCTGAGTTGCTTGGTGCAAGTGCTTTCCCTTCAGAGGCTATCCAGTCCTTGAAATTTTGCCGGATCAACCAGGTCGTGCAGTGGTACGCCAATGGCGCGGGCCAAGATTTCCGCGTTGTCGATGGAAATGTTGATAGTGCCCCTCTCCACTCGGCTTAGATAAGCACGAGAGATATCTGCTTCTAGCGCTAGCGCCTCCTGGCTGACGTCTTTCAAGCGTCGGGCTCGGCGGAGGTTGCGGGCAAACACCTCGCGAGAGGTCAACTGAGGGGGCGTCTGGGACATGACTGAGCATCGGTTTCAGTCAAGTTGCGTTCCACACTACTATGGGATACATTTGGTGCTCTTTGTGTATCATTAAGGGTAATTAAGTCTTCTTTATGAACCTCTTGGAACCCCGTTGGCGGCATCCCCCGCTTTTCTTTATCTTGGCTGGAAGTAAAAAATATGAAGCTTCTCCCGCACGGCGCTACACCAATGGCAGCAACTTTGATCTGCTTGATCGCGCAAAACGCCTATGCGTCACAGCCAAGGCAGGACCAAGTAAAGCCAATCGACTCGGTAGTCCCAGCAACTAGCACGCCACAGTCGCTTCCGGCGGGGCTCAAGCAGTCGTCAAGCGAAACGATAGCCAAAGCCGCAGCAGCAGCCCGCCAAGACCTAGACCCCCGCCTCAACGGTTCCGTCAGCGACATCCGATAAATCGCGCCCCCACCCGGTAGCCCCGCCATCCACACCCGACCGCTTCCTTCATCCGACCACCCACCCGCCCCGAGGCCCATGATCCCATTCAAGAATCCGCACCGTGCGATCAGCATCGCCGCAGCCCTCCTGACCTTTGGCACCACCCTCCTAGCCCAAGGTCTGAATGCCCCCCAAGACACCAGCAACGCCATTGCCAGCTATGAACTGCTCGGGGTCCGCCTCGGAATGACCGAAGCAGATGCGATTGGGGCCATCAAGAAGCGGTTCCCCGCAGGATCGCAGGACGCTAACGGCCGTCCGATCAACCTGCGTATGTCCGACTACGAGCTGACGAGTCCTAAAACAGGTGCCAAAGTCCGCGCCGGCATTCGGTTTGACCTGTTTCCCCAGACAACCAACAACTTCGATTTCGTCAAAGTTCTCACCTATTCAGGACGGGTCTGGGCTGTTTGGCGAGACGACAGCAGTGGCCGTTATGACTACGACAAGATGCTTGCCGACGTGCTCGCTAAATTCCCCGGTGCTTCACCGCAAAAAACGTCCTTCATGGTCGTGAACAACAACACCATTTCCGGACAACCGGGCCCGCCTGCAGTGGAGGGCGTGGAGCTCTACAAGGGCCGCTGCCTCGGGTTGCCGTTCAGCCGCTCCTCCAGCGGCGATAGCATGAAGCTGGAGCCGGACTGCCGCCAGGTATTCAACCTGGGTTATCAACCGCAGATCAAAAACAACGTGAAGCTGCTTGCTTCTGGCCGGGTGCAACTGGTCGACCTGGATGCGGGCAGGAATTTCATGACCTGGATGTCTACAGGAGCCGGAACGATCCATGGCGAGAAACCGAGGACGACCGATGCAAAGCTCTGAAATCGTTGACCGCAAACGTTGCGGCGGAACCTTGTGGAAAAAAGTCGACGACCACTTCTGGGACAAGTTCACGCAGGGACACGTCGTTCCTTACCCCTTCGAGAGCGTATGGTGTATTTCTCCGACGCGCACCCCGGTCAGTTGCCAAGCCGGCAGCCTCGAGTCCATCCTCTGCATCTGCGCGAACTTCGGCCAAACGATGCGGATCGAGCACCTTCTCAAGCATGAACGGCTGGACCACGATGACATCCATCCGGCCGCCAGGGCCGATACCTATCTGTATTTGCAAGACAAAAACAGCCTTGCCAAGGTGCTGATCAACAGCCCCGAAGCCCGCGAATACATCTGCAGCCTGAATCCTTTGCATATCCAGGGCCCGATGATCGAATGGGCCCAAGAGTTCTGCAACCTGATCGAAGTGCGGGAAGCCGCTTCCGATGCGGCATACAGCTGCTGAACCACCGAATACACCCTCGACCACTGGAGCAATGATGACGGACAGCGTGGAATATGAACTGATCTGCCTCGACAACACCATCGACTCGCCGGAGGACCTGGATTGGCTCCCTCTGCATGGCGTGAAGCCCGAGCAACTGGTCTGGGCCCACCGCGTGGCCAACCTGGTCCTGACCCACAAACCCAGTTGTGACGCCTTGCAGGCCTACACCCACCGTACCGGCAACACGATCAGGCTGCCCCAGACGACGGCAGACAACGTATTCGCCACCCTGAAGTTCAAGCGCATCGATCCCAAAAGCGTGGCCGCCATCGCAGAAGTGGCTGCCGTGCTGCGTTGCAAGCTGGTCCCGGATGACGACGGTCCGGAGGTTGCACCGCAAGCAGAAGCCCTGATGCAGGATCTGACGCGCCGCGCGCTACAGGGCTTGCGACCGCAGGGCAAATCGCTGTTCGAGCAGGCGGGCGGTGCCGCGCGTGCGGCCCGCGTCACGGCCGAGCCGGACCGCTGGTAAAGCACTGACGGAACCGACACGGGTTCAAAGAAAAAAAGCCCAAAGAGTAGAAGTGCAAAACACAAAGCCAACAGGGAACAGCAGCCATGCCCATGCAGATTTACAGCGGAACGCTCAAGGAACTCGGCTCCGGCGTCGAAGAAACCTCCGAGCGGATCGGAACCGCGCAATACAGCTACATCGAATTCACGGACGGACGCATGCTGCGCAACATCAACGTGGTCGGCGGGCTGATCGGCAAGCTGGATGCCACACTCGAAGACGAGGGCCCCATCGAATTGCACGTAATGGAGGGCGGCAAGCGAGCGGACCTGCTGGTAGCCGTCAAAACCAGCGACGGCCAGACCTTTGCCACCAATCTCAGCGACAGTCCGCTACCCGGCTATGTGATGGTGGCCGGCTGGACCGTACTGGGCCTGGTCCTGCTGCCCGTGTTCGGGCTGGGCTTGCTGCTGCTGTGGGTGGCCTGGAGAACCTGGCATGGAATCCGGCTCGTGGGTGCGGCCCGCGAACACCTGCGCGGGTTGGCCAACGCCGTCGTGGTGTGAGCGCGCGGTCAGCGCACACACCGATGCCATCCCCGCCCCCCAAGGGCCCGCACCTCCTGCGGCTGCTCAGGCCCCACCTCGGCTGGATCGTGCTGTCCGTGCTCACCGGCCTTTGCGCCGGAACCGCCACGGTCGCGCTCCTGGCCACGGTCAATGGCGCGCTGCACCGCCCCGGTGGCCTGACCGACCAGGGCCTGCTGCTGTACATCGCCCTGTGCATTGCCGCGCTGGCAGGGCGGGGCCTCTCGGATGTGTGCACCAACCTCGTCGGCCAGAAGGTGGTGGCCAGCGTCCGCAAGGGCCTGGCCCAGAACCTGCTGCACGCCCCGCTGCAAGCGCTGGAGCGCCTCCAAAGCCACCGGCTGATGCCGATCCTCACTTCCGACGTGGAGATCGTGAGCCACATCGCGTTCACGCTGTCGGCCACCCTGATCTCGGTGGCGGTCGCACTGGGGTGTCTGCTGTACCTGGCCGTCCTCTCACCCGGACTGTTCGCACTGATACTGGCCGCACTGGTTGCCGGCATGGGCATCCAGGCGGTGACCCAGGGCCGCGGCATGCACGGCTTCTGGTCCGCACGGGAGCGGGAAGAACAGCTGCACCAGGCGTATCGCACCTTGACGGAAGGGGCCAAGGAGTTAAGGCTGCACCGCAAGCGCAGAGTCCGCCTGCAGCAGCAGATCACAGCCACCGTGGATGCCATCCGTGCGGTCAATGGACACGCTGTCAATACCTACGTCCTGGCCAAGGCCTTCGGATCGGCTCTGTTCTTCCTGCTCATCGCGCTGGTCCTGGCCTGGGGCAGCCGGGGTGCTGTGAACGCAGGAGAAGGAGACGCAGCCGTGCTCAGCGGCTTCGTGCTGGTGCTGCTGTTCCTGAAAGGCCCCATGGACCAGATCGCCACGGCGCTTCCCACCTTCGGGCGTGCGCGGGTGGCCCTGGGGCGGATCGACGCGTTACGCAGCCACTTTGCGCAGCGCGAGAACATGGGTGAGGTAGGGGAGGAGATAGGCCAGACCCGTGACCAACCGTCCTCTGGACAGTTCGGACGGTCCGAAGGAGCCGAACCGTTTGAGCGAATCGAACTGCGCGGTGTCACCTACACCTTCCCGCCGCAGGGCGACATACCGGCCTTCGCCCTGGGACCGATCGACCTGGTGCTGCGCCGTGGCGAGATGGTCTTCCTGGTCGGGGACAACGGCTCAGGCAAGACCACCTTCCTGAAGTTGCTGCTGGGCCTGTATCCCCCAACGGATGGGGAGATCCTACTGGATGGGAAACCGGTCACGGCCCCGGACCGGGACAGCTACCGGCAACGCTTTGGCATCGTATTCTCGGACTTCCATCTCTTCGACGACCTGGATGGCGCTGAGGGAGGCGCGGAGGACGATACCCCGTTGACGGCCGCAGCCAACGGCCATCTCCGTCGCTTGGGGCTCGACCACAAGGTCACGCTGCAGGGTGGCCGCTTCAGCACCACCGATCTCTCGACAGGGCAGCGCAAGCGCCTGGCCTTGCTGCAGGCCTACCTCGATGCGCGTCCCATCCTCATGCTCGATGAATGGGCGGCAGACCAGGATCCGGCGTTCCGCGACCAGTTCTACACCGAACTGCTCCCGGAGTTGCGTGCGCGCGGGCATCTGCTCCTCGTGATCACGCACGATGACCGGTACTTCCATCTGGCGGACCGGGTGCTGCGGATGCGGGAGGGGCGGTTGGTGGAGGACACGGCACAGTCACAGTCGCCAGCCCCGAAGCTGAACATGGAACTGCATGCGCGCATCGCACGGGAAGGACTGGCGCGGCCGTCGACGCTGGAGTCTGCGGTGGCGGCACTGGCCAGAATTCGGAACGAGGGCGAGCATGGCACAACCGGCCAGACGGTGAACCTCGCCTCTCCTGAGGCGGCAGAATGAGCGGCAGCCGTTCCCCTTTGTCCCTCGGTGTCGTTGGGCCCTTAACTACAGCACCAGCGGTATCAGTGCAGCCCCTGGTCTGGTTGCGCGAGTGGCGGGTGGTCCGGGGCGGCGATCAGCACCTGTATCTTTTCGGGCTCCGGCCGGAGTCCACAAAAGTGCGCATGACCACCGCGGTGCAATCAGCGGATTACCAGACACGGACCTGGACCATGGCGTCGGGACGGCGGTACCTCACCGACGTGGCGCCGGGCAGTACCTTGACGGCGGAACTGTTGGCGCTGGCGGCGGGCATCCATGGCCTCTCAGGCGACTTCGCCGATGTGACCGACATGGTGTGGGCGGAGATGCTGCGGTGTCGGCACTGAGCCCAACGTGGGGCTCAGTGCCAGCGCCGCAGACAAGTTTCTACGTAGAAAGTTTGGGCGGCACCGGCGATGCATCGCTGTGCTCGTCGTCGCTTGTCTTCGCTCGTCGGTCCAATTGATCACATGGCCATATCCGGCACGCCAAGTTTCTACGTAGAAACTTTATTAGCCTTCCCATGCAGGCTGACCACAACACGGGTTTGTGGTGCTTAAAGTTTGAGCAACATTTACACCCCCTTTGACACCTGTTTGCGCCCACAAACGCTGGTTCGCCCGATAGCATCCATGCATGTGTTGACCTTGGTGTCGGTGCTCCCCCCCACGGGCGACAGCGACGCACAGGGTGTCAGTCAGCACATCTTCCTGCCGCGGCACTGACAGCCGCGGCTCCCGGTCACACCGGGGGCCGCTGCATGTCCCAAGGCCCCCGTGACCGTTCCTCAACGTTCACAGGAGTGGCCCATGGCCTCATCGCAATCCAGCAAACACCTGCCTTCTTCCGCTGCCACCGCAACGCCGCCTATTCCCGATCTCGTCTCGGACCTGCCGCCGTCCACAGACGCTGTACTGGATCTGGATCTCTCGGAGGAATCGCCCCCTCCGCTGTCCTCCTCTACACCCTCGGTGGTCGCCCCCTTGCTGGCAGCTGTTGCTGCATCGGTCTCTCCACCACCACTACTGCAGCCACCCCCACCGCCACTATCACCACTACTGTCGCAGTCACCATCACTGCCACCACCGCCCACCCTGGACCTCGTGAACCCGTCGATCGTCTTCCTTGATCCGTGGCTGCTGCGGTTCAGTACAGCCTACAACCGGGACGAAGCGAGCTTCGACACCCCGGACTTCAAGGAACTGCTGCGCAGTGTGATCGCCCATGGCGGCAATCTCCAACCCATCTGCGTCGTCGAACGCATCGACGCCGCGGGGCAGAGGTTCTATGAGGTGGTCTTTGGGGAGCGCCGCGTGCGGGCCTGCCGCGAAGCCGGGGTGAAAGTCCGGGCGATGGTGATGCAGTCGCGTTCGTCGATGGACAACGCTCTGCTGCGCCTGGGAGAGAACCGGGGGCGGCGTGAGCTGGCCCCGTTGGAATTCGGCCGCCAGGTCAAACACGTGCTCGACGACGCCAGCAGCGGTCTCAACCGTACCCAGCTCGCCAAGATCCTGGGCTGCCATGCGGGCCACGTCGGCCGGGCGTACGAACTCGCCAGCCTGCCCGGTGCCATCCTCGAGGCGTTCGAATCCCCACTCGAACTGCAGTACGCCCACATGCTGCCGCTCAAGCGGGCCTATGAAGCAGCGCCCGCGGCTGTGCTGCACGAAGCCGAACGCATCCGCGAAGAACTCGACCCTCTGTCGACGGCAGCCGCCATTGAGCGCCTGGAGCAGGCGGCACAACAGGCCCAGGCGGGGCACAAGGCAAAGGAAGGCGGCAACGCAGACGCGGAGAGTGACGGCGGACGGGGACTTGCATCAGGCAAGTCGTCCACGGCACCCCAGCCACCGCAGCCGATCCGGGCCAAGGGCCAAGACATCGGGCGCTGGGAGGTCTTGCCCAACGGTGCGATCACCCTGCAGATCGACGCACCGATGTCGCAGTTTCAGAGAGAAGAACTGGTCGCCGCGATGGTGGCGCAGTTGGAACGCAAAGTGTTCAAGGTCCCAGCGGCGAAGGGCTCCGCCAAGGCGCCAGCAGCGGAGGTGATGCACGGCGCGGCCGCGGGGGCGCAGGCATGAGCGGCGAAGGCATGACATCCCGCCCGAGCGGGACAGCTGGGACAAGCGGAGCACATGGAGAAAGTGGACTTGCACCATGCAAGCCCGCGAAGAATGCAGGCTACGCGGCCATCCCCGCAGGCGCCGAACCGGCGCCCCACAACGCTGGCGAAGCCACCCCTGCGCCAGCGCAGGACTTCGGTCACGAAGAAAAAACAACAGCCGTTTCCACATTACCGGTCGCATCCCGGATACAGGAATGTATCCGGGAGAAGGTCACAGTAACTCGACCGGTAATGTGTACTGCCCCCGGTTTACCGGGGTCGCGTAGCGAAAGCACACCCACCGAGTCGGGGACGGCAGGCGGCGTGACACCGGGCGAACCCGCGCAGCGGGGTTTGGGCGGTGGCGCGGCGGTTGCCGGGCCCAGGGAGGCAGAGCAGGCAATGCCTGCGTGGGCGTACGTGACCGTGGCCAACGGGAGCGAAGTGGATGTCGAAAACGAAGGATTCGGGGGCGAAAACAGCGGGCGCGAAGGCTTCGCAAGCGAAGAATCCGAAGACGACGATGCAGCGTTTGCGAAGCTGGCACTGCAGGCGTCCGCTGACGGGTTAAACAGGCAGGCACACTTCGAGGTCATCCTGGCCGCCCGCACGCTGATGCGGGAGATCGCACAGCGCCGCAAGAAGCGGCAGGACACGAAACCAGGAACCGCCACGGAGGAGAAGTACAAGCGGCAGGCCAAGCTGCTGCTGCAGCGGGCCCAGCAGGTGCCGGTGGACTCGGGTTCCTTTCCCTCGCTCTGTGTGGCGCTTGCGGACTACGCGGCCAGCGCCAACAGCTTCTACACCATGCGCGGTGCGGCAGTCTGGGTGGTGCAAGGCAAGGTGGCGGAACTGCTGTCGCAGCAGGACCGGCTGCAAAGAGGGGGCAGCGCCACACAGGCGTGGGTGGACTGCGTGGCAGCACTCGGCGTGGCGGCACAGCTTCTGCGGGACATCCTGGGCTTTAGCTTGGAGAGTGCGCGTGCGCTCAGTGGTGCGGTGGCGGTCGCACCGAAGTCTAAACGCCTGGTGCTGAAGAAGGCGGAAGACGGATGGCGGGACATCTACTTCCGGGTGACGGCCCGGTCCAGCAAGTACCGGCATGCGGCCCTGCTGCAAGGGTTGTGCGGGATGCGGCCGCTGGAGCTGGAGCGCGGGGTGACAGTGCGGCGGCGCGGTGCGATGGTGGCTATCAAGATCCTGGGGGCAAAGTTGCGCAAGACCGCGGGCCAGGAGTGGCGGGGGGTGTTCATCTCGGCCCAGAGGTTTCCGGACTGGTTCTTGCAGGATCTGGAGAGTGGGCAGAAGACGTATTCCGCGCCCCGTGCGGCAATGCGGAGTTACCTCAAACGTCTGTCGCCCCTGGTGTTTCCGATTGAGGGCAAGCAGCCGCAGCTGATGCTGAGCAGCTATGTGCTGCGGCATGTGATCGCCACCGACCTGCGGCAGGCGGGGTGGGATTCCGTGGAGATCGCGCAGGTGCTGGGGGAGCGGCGCGCAGAAACGTCGCGGTGGTATGGGCTGCGCTGGCGGGGGGCGAAGTTCAGGAGGAGTCCGGAGATTGCGATTGAGAGGGGGACGGTGGAGACGGCTCAGCCTGTGGTGCGGAGAGAGTCGGATTTCCTGGCGGTGAAGAAGGAGGCGAAGGTTGGCAAGAAGAAGTCGGCTAAGCCTTGAATCGGTGAGGAAAGGAGGTGGGGGATGCGGGTCTTCGAGGGAGGACGAGGCTAGACAAGCACGAGCTCGCATGTCGGAGCTCAGTCCTAGAGCCGCTTCAGGCTGGTCTGAGACACTTGGGTGGTCATGGTGAATAGCGGCGTCAGCGCGAAGCAGTCATTCGAGAACCACAGCCTCGGTCGACCGCTGCACCTCCGTCACCAGTCACTCGAACGCGCCAGGCTGCGTCGAAGTTCGGGCACGACGCCTTGCTCCTCCGCGTCATCGCCTGTAGCTAACCCGTTGCGGTCGTACGTTTTGGGGGTCTCATTGCTCAACGTTGAACTTCACCGTCTTAGCCATACATTCCAATATCATATATTTTAATATATGATATAATTTTTTATACGATCAAAGCCGAACGCAATGAGCCTGGCCAATCTTCTCGAAAAAAATCGCTATAAGGTCATGCGCCGCATGGCTCTATGGGAGGGGCGACTTAGCCGAGGTCGGTTGATGGACGTCCTCGGTCTGAGCGGCATACGGGTGAGCCAGCTCCTCAGGGAAGTCCGGGAAGAAACCCCCGACTGGTTCGAATGGGACAGCAAAAGCAAGTCTTACTTTGTCACCCCTTCCGCCTACAAGATGACCCAGGTTGAGCTCAAGGCTGGTACATCCGATCTGAGCCTGGCGGCCTACCTGGCAGAGGCGGACATTCATGCGGACCTCGCCCCGGGTGCCGGTCCGGTCACCGTGGCCCCTTGGGGCTTCTCCCAGGTCAACCCCAATACCTTCTCCCGCATCCGCCTGGCTGTCGAACAGGGCACGCGATTGAAGCTGGAGTACCGTTCCATGCGTACCCCGGAGCCGCACCCGCGAACAGTAGAGCCGCATAGCCTAGTTCAGGCCGGCCGGCGTTGGCACATGCGAGGCTATTGCCTGGAGACTGGTGATTTTCGGGACTTCGTGCTGGGACGCATCGCAAAGATCTCCATTCTCGACCACAAGGCGGAAACCTCTATCTCCGAAGACGTCAAATGGACCACCGTGGTGAAGGTGCACATCCAAGCACATCCCAAGCTGACGCTTGGCCAACAAGATCTTGTTCGAAGTGAGTATTTCGACGGGACTGTGGCACGCGTACACAGCTGCCGCGGCGCCCTGCTGCCGTACCTTATCCAAGAATTGAGGCTTGCCCTGGACGTATCCAAGGAATTGCCGCCCGAGTACCAAATGGCTGTCGAAAATGTCCAGGAGGTGCGCACATGGCTGTTTCCAGGGTAACGTCCGCTTCGCTGGCCCTCTTTCAGCGCATCCCGGATCGGCTCTTCGGTCCGCTGGCATCGACAAACCGACATGGATATTGGTCGCTGCTATGCCATTTACACCGTAGACGCTTCGGTCCCGACGCGCCCCTACCGCCCAGCTATGGCTTCCTGCAGCGCGAGATCACCCAGGAGATCGAGGACCACCTCAAATACGCAGACGAATGGCAGCCAGAGACTGGCGATCAGCACGACACCCCTCTGAACATCCGGGTCATTGGCATCTTCAACCGCTTGCTCGACGCCGGGTGGTTCCGTCTGGAGAAGTACGGGATCGAAAAAACCGTCAACATGGCCCCGGCCGTGGGCCAGTTGCTGACACAACTGATCAACTTCGCCGAGACGGGCCCGGTGTTCGTCTCGGGCAAGATCCGCTCGATCGACGCCGCCGTAGCGCAGGTGCACAAGGGTGAGGCCACCGGCGATCTGCTGCGGGAGGCGGCCGAGCAGTGCCGCAATCTGTTGATCTACATCCGCAACACCGGCACCAACGTGCGCGACCTCATGGCGGCTATTGGCGCGCAGCCGACCACCGCTCAGTACGTTCGGACCTTCTTCCAGGACTACATCCAGCAGGTCTTCATCGGGGACTACCAGGAGCTGCGCACACGGGAACATCCGCTGTCCAAGCGCCAGCAAATCCTGGACGCCGTCGCAGACATAGATACAGAGCCTGACCACCGTAGTCGCTTGCTGGACTGGTACGTGAACCGCCTTTGCAGCGGGGACGATAAAAAAGGCCACGCCGCTTTCCAGCGCGACCTGCAGCGCCTCTATGAGCTTGACCGGATTGAAGAGTACCTGGAGCGCCTGGACGAAGAGATCCGCAGTGCCAACAGGCGCGCGCTGGCCTTCCTGGAATACAAGCTGCGCGCCATACGCCCCATCGATAACCTGCTCAGGCAGACGCTGGACCGTCTGATTGCCAACCCCGATCTCGATGTTGCCCCGGTCTTCCCGCCAGATGCCCTGATGGGTGGCGCGCGCCTGGCGCAGCCGCGCAAAGAGGTGCCTCGACTGGCGCCCACGCCCTTGCGCCAGGTGATCATCTCCGATCGCACGCGCGCCATTGGCAACCTGGTGCGCCGCGCCCAGGAGCGCAGATCCATCACACCCATGAAGCTGCGTGCCTATGCGGAGAAAGTGCTGCAAGACACGACCACCGCCGGCAGTGATGCCCTGCCTTGCGGATCCATTGAGGACTTGCGGGCCTTCCAGGCCCTGACCAGCGTGGCCATGGCCACAAATTCCAGGATTGCCAGGCTGGAAATGGAAGGCCGGGCGTCAGCGCCGGGCATGGAGTTGCGCTACACCAGCGACGAAGCCGTTGAACACCCGTATTTGAGCGGCAAGCCATTCACACTGAGCTGGCGCAAACGCCAGATTAAAAACAGGGAGCCCAAATGAGCAACCAACGGGATTGGGAGGATCTGGCCAGCCGGTTGGATGGCATCTATACCGTCGAAGACTTCGAAACCACCGCCTACCGGCTGCTCGCCGAGCAAGTGATCTACCACTCCGACCGAAGCAGCCGGGTGACCTATGCCATCCTGGACCTCTACGAGCGCGAGTTCGCCAAGGTCCTGGCCCCGCTTGGGGTCTCCCTGTCAATCAACCGACAGCTGCGCTATGTCACCGCCCTGCCGCAGCACGCCAAAGCCGGTACCGCGACTGTGGCCCAGACGCTGTTTGCCCTGGTGCTGCGCGGCCTGTACGACGAAGGCGTGCGCGCCGGCGGGCTCACGGAGGACGGCGAGGTCCTGTGCGACTACATCGAGCTACAGGAAAAGTTCCACCTCATGACAGGGCGCGACCTGCCTACGCGCGGTGAGCTCGATACGCTGCTGCGCACCGCCAAGCGATGGGGTATCGCCCGGCGCCTGGAAGACGATGACAGCGGCCACCTTACCCCCTTGCAAGAGCAGTCGGCTGGTGGCGTGGCCATCCGTCCGGCCATCGTCGACGTGCTGGGCGAGACTGCCTTGATGCGGCTGGCGCAGTGGGGAGCAGCCAGGGATGAGGCGCACGGGGATGGTGCAGCCGGCGAGTCTGTGGCGATCGAGGAAAACCAGGGGATGAACGATGAAGAGGCTTGAGAGCGTCAAACTGGTGCAGTTCCTGCTGTACGAGCAGCAGGAATTCCGCCTGGAAGAGATCACCGGTCTATTCGGTCGCAACGGCAGCGGCAAGAGCTCGGCGCTCGATGCCGTGCAGATCGCCATGATGGGCGCCAACAAGAACCTGATGCATTTCAATGCCCAGGCCGACGCCAAGTCGCATCAAAGCCGCACCTTGCGGTCCTACTGCCTTGGGCAGTACGGCGACACCATTGAACAATGCGCTCGGCCGCAGGCCACCACCTACGTCACGCTGGTCTGGCGGGATACCGAGACCAATGAGCCGGTCTCCATGGGCGTGTGCATTGAGGCTTCGCTGGGCAACGAGGCGGAGAAGGTGTTGGGGCGCTATGTGATCCGCGGCGTGGAACTGTCCATGTCCGAGCACCTGCAGACGGTGGACGGCTCAACGATGCCGCTGCCATGGAGCAGCTTTCGGCACCGGTTGCTGGAGCAATCCAAGGTCACCGCTGAGGAACCGCTGTTCGACGATGGCGCCAGCTACGTCAAGCAGGTGCTGTTCATGTTGCGGGGAAAGGCGGGCCCGGCGTCCTACGACGCGTTTGCACGCGCCTTCCGCTTCGCGCTGCGCATGAGCTTTTCCAAATCGGTGGACCAGATTGTTCGCCAAGATGTCCTGGAGGACCGGCCCACCAACATTGCCAGGTTCAAACAGTTGGTGGAGACCTTCAAGCGGATCAACCAGCTGGTCGAGGGCGTCGAGCAGAAGATCGCCCAGGGCTTGGAGGTGACCAAGAACTTTGACGCGGCACTGGTCGAGGCCCGGAAATCCGCCACCTGGACCGGGCTGCAGGCGTCTGCGGCATACGAACTGAGCAATGCAGCCCACGAAAAACTGACCGCAGACCGATTCACGCAAGAAGAAGTGGTCGAGAAATGCAACAAGACCAGCGAGACCGCCGACGAAGCGCTCGCGGCCTGGAGTCGCGAGGTCGCGCAGTCGACTGCACTTCAACTCGCCCATGCGGACCACGCCGAGAATGCGGGAGCCCAGCAGGCTCTGGCGCAAGCCCAGGAGAAAACCACCCGCCGGGAAACTGAGCTGAAGAGAGAACTGCGCAGCTTCCAGGAGTTGCTTCAAAACGCCAGCTCCAACGACCTGCTT
>NZ_BCYO01000037.1 GCF_001598235.1 Polaromonas jejuensis NBRC 106434
AGCGCAAAGAAAAAGGCCCGCTTGGGCGGGCCTTTTTCAGGGGGAGCTATCTGCCGGTCTGGCGTTCAGTCAATCGACTTTTCAAAGGGCAGCGCCATGGCGCCCAGATCGCGCTTGGTCTCGACCAGCACCAGCGGGCCTTCATCCGACACGGCCAGCGGTGGACGCTCGCGCGGCACATGGATGGGCTTGATTTCGGCGGCGATGGCGGCTTTCGCCTCGGCAATCTTGGCGGCATCGGAGTTGACCCACTGCAGACCCGAAGCCTCGGCCACCTGGGCCAGGTCCTGCAAAGGCAAGTCGTAGGACTGAACCTTGGGCAGGGCGTTGGCCGCAACCGGAACCGCTGCTGGCGCCTGCACGGGGGCAGGGGCTGGCACGGCCGCTGCGAAGGCGGGCGCTGGGGCGGCCACAGGTGCTACAAATTCCGTAGCTGCTGGCGCACGTTCTTGCTGGGCTGGCGCCTGATTGGGCTCCGAAAACTCGGCGTTGACTTCGGCGGGCTGCCCGTTGCGCTCGCCGCGTTCACGGCGGTCGCGGCCATAACGGTCACGGGTGCGGCGTTCGCGGGGCTGGCGCTGCTCTTCGGCTTGGCCGTTCTGGGCCGCTGCCGGGGCGTTGCCGGCTTCGTCCAGCGTGGCAGCGGCCAGTGGCGCGGCTTCAGCGCTCAGGTTGCCGGCCAATGCCTCGGGAACTGCGCTCTGGTCCTCACTGCCTTCGGCGCGTTCGCCACGGCGGTCGTTGCGGCGGCCACTGCGCTCGCCACGCTCACCGCGTTCACGGCGGCCTTCGCCGCGTGCGCCTGGCTGGCGCTCGCCATCACGGCCGGCTTCCTGGGCGGGGCGTTCCTGGCGCGGTTCGGCGGCATCGCCACCCATGGCCGCGGCCATGGCGGCCTGGTTGGCGAGTGCGAGGTCCTGCTCGACAGCATCGCGCGGGATGTTGCGCTCAGCGCGCTCGCCACCGCGTTCACGGCGGTTGCGGCCTTCACGGCTTTCGGTGCGCGGCTGGCTCTCGTTACGGTCGGCGCGGGCCTCACCGGCAGGGCGTTCCTGGCGGCCGCCTTCGGCACGTCCCTCAGGACTGCGTTCACGGCGTTCACCGCCGCGACCGTCGCCACGTCCCTCAGTGCGGCCATCGGTGCGGCCTTCTGCCGGACGACCTTCCGGGCGACCCTCAGCACCACGGCCCTCGCCGCGGCTGCGGCCACCGCGCCGGCCATCCCGTCCGCCACGCTCGCCGCGCTCCGAACGTTCACCACGTCCGTCCGGGCGTGCCTCGCGTCGGCCTTCGCCGCGCTCGTCCTTTTTCACCTCCTGGGCGACAGGCGCTGCCGCCGGCGCTGGTGCGCCGCCAAACAGGGTCTTGATCCAGCCAAACAAGCCCTTTTCGGCCGGCGCTATTGCGGCGGGCGCAGAGGGCGCTGCCTTTTTGGTCGAGGCGGGTGCCACGGCTTCCGGCTTGGGCGGGGCTACAGGGGCCGGTGCATCGGGCAGCACGCCCTTGATGATGGGTTCCTGCTTGTTCTGCTTTTCCTGGCTGCGGCGGGTCACCGTGGTTGGATCTTCAACTTCTTCGGCCAGCTTGTAGCTGGCCTCGATGTTGTCCAGGCGCGGGTCGTCGTGTTTCAGGCGTTCCAGGCGGTAGTTGGGCGTTTCCAGGGTCTTGTTGGGCACCAGCAGCACGTTGATGCGCTGCTTGAGCTCGATCTTGCCGATTTCGGAGCGCTTTTCGTTGAGCAGGAAAGACGCCACATCCACAGGCACCTGGCACAGCACCGAGGCGGTGCTGTCCTTGAGGGACTCTTCCTGGATGATGCGCAGAATCTGCAGTGCCGAACTTTCGGTGTCCCGGATATGGCCGGAGCCGCCGCAGCGCGGGCAGGGAATCGAAGCGCCTTCGGACAGGGCAGGGCGCAGGCGCTGGCGGCTCATTTCCATCAGGCCGAACTTGCTGATGGTGCCGAACTGCACGCGGGCGCGGTCCTGCCGCAGGGCATCGCGCAGGCGGTTTTCCACATCGCGGCGGTTGCGCGACTCTTCCATGTCGATAAAGTCGATGACGATCAGGCCACCCAGGTCGCGCAGGCGCATCTGGCGCGCCACTTCGTCGGCGGCTTCCAGGTTGGTGCGGGTGGCGGTTTCCTCGATGTCGCCGCCCTTGATGGCGCGGGCCGAGTTGACGTCGACCGAGACCAGGGCCTCGGTATGGTCGATCACGATGGCGCCGCCGGAAGGCAGCTGCACAGTGCGGGCGTAGGCCGATTCGATCTGGTGTTCGATCTGGAAGCGGCTGAACAGCGGCGCGTCGTCGCGGTAGCGCTTGACGCGGTGCTCGTGCTCGGGCATCACGTGCGCCATGAACTGGCGCGCCTGTTCGTAGACGTCATCGGTGTCGAACAGGATGTCGCCGATGTCGCTGTTGAAGTAGTCGCGGATGGCGCGGATGACCAGGCTGGATTCCTGGTATATCAGGAAGGCGCCCTTGCCGCCCTTGGAGGCGCCGTCGATGGCATTCCACAACTTGAGCAGGTAGTTCAGGTCCCACTGCAGCTCGGGCGCGCTGCGGCCTATGCCGGCGGTGCGCGCGATGATGCTCATGCCGCCCGGGTATTCGAGCTGGTCCATGGCTTCCTTGAGCTCGGCCCGGTCATCGCCCTCGATACGGCGGCTCACGCCACCGCCGCGCGGGTTGTTGGGCATCAGCACCACATAGCGGCCGGCCAGCGACACAAAGGTCGTGAGGGCCGCGCCCTTGTTGCCGCGCTCTTCCTTTTCGACCTGGACCAGCAGTTCCTGGCCTTCGCGGATCACATCGTTGATGCGCGCCTGGCTGACCGGCACGCCCTGTGCAAAGTACTGCTTGGAGATTTCCTTGAACGGCAGAAAACCGTGGCGGTCTTCGCCGTAGTCGACAAAACAGGCTTCCAGCGAGGGCTCGACGCGGGTGACGACGGCCTTGTAGATGTTGCCCTTGCGCTGCTCGCGCCCTTCAATTTCAATTTCGTAGTCGAGGAGTTTTTGTCCGTCAACAATGGCCAGTCGGCGTTCTTCGGCCTGAGTGGCATTTACCAGCATCCGTTTCATGGCTAGCTTTCCTTTATCGTTCTTCGTTTCGATGTCTCGAATTTACAGGCCCGAAATGGGCCAACGACGCCAGGAAGACGCAATGCGAACGTGGGGAATTGCCGGAGAGCTTTTGACTGCACGCAGGCCGACTGAAAAATCAGTCAGCCAAGTGGTCTGGGCGTAGGCGCATGGATGGAGTGAGCAGGGGTCAAACAGGTGTGTGCTATTGAAATAATAGCTTCTTGCGCCCGCTGTACAAGGGCTGCAGGCTGATTTATGCCGAATGCAGGGCCCACGAATGTCGTGAAGCGCCGCAGGCATATATAAATCAGACTGACCAGTGTTGTCATCAGAGGGCTACCCGTTCAGGACTTGATCTCAGCTGGATCCGCATGCAGCCTGTTGTGCACGATTGGTTGCGTGACTTGGGCTGCACACATGGTATTCCGTAGTTGTGTTCGCAAAACGTCGACTCGTCTACCGTGCAAAACCCCCGCCGCGAGGTGCCTGGCACTCGTCGCTTGCGGGCAATTGCCGGCATGGCATCGACCTTCCAGCGCGGCTGTTTGTGCGCCTTTTCATCGGCACCGGACTCGTGTGGACTAAACTCCAGACAAATCAACTACTTACAGCACATCGCTAGTGAAACACATTATAGGGGCAGCTGCGGGCAAGGCAAGACGACCGGCGAATACGCCTGTTCGCAAGTCTGTTGCCGTCGCCAAACCCTCGCCCCAAGCCGTGACTGCCCCCCAAATCCCTTCGCAGGCCGCCCAGGTGCCCCAGGCCACGCTGGTGACGGTGGACGAAGATTACGCCGGCCAGCGACTCGACAATTTTCTGATCCGCCAGCTCAAGGGCGTGCCCAAAACCCATGTCTACCGCATCATCCGCAGCGGCGAGGTGCGCATCAACAAGGGCCGGGCGCAGGCCGATACCCGTGTGGAAACCGGGGATATCGTGCGCCTGCCGCCGGTGCGGACCTCGGAGCGGGCCGAGCAAAAAGCCCAGGCCATGGCCCAGGAAATTGCGCGGCACGGCGCCAGTTCCACCGTGGGCGGCTATGCGCCCTCGCGTGAATTTCCGATTCTCTTTGAGGATGATTTCGTGCTGGCCATAGACAAGCCTGCCGGCGTGGCCGTGCACGGCGGCAGCGGCGTGAGCTTTGGCGTCATCGAGCAGTTGCGCATGGCCAGGCCCGAGGCCGATTTTCTGGAGCTGGTGCACCGGCTGGACCGCGAGACCAGCGGCATTTTGCTGATTGCCAAGCGCCGCATGGCCCTGAAGCTGCTGCAGGAACAGTTCCGGGAGCGCGAAACCGACAAGGTCTACCTGGCGCTGGTCGGTGGCAACTGGCCGGCGAATCACCGCGTCATCGACAAGGCCCTGCACAAATACCTGTTGCCTGACGGCGAACGGCGGGTCAAGGTGGTGCCCAATGACCATCCCGACGGCATGCGCTCCGTCACGCTGGTGAAGGTCAAATCGGAATTTGCCGCCCATCCGGCGGCGCCCGCCACCCCGTTCACGCTGCTCGAAGTCACCATCAAGACCGGCCGCACGCACCAGATCCGGGTGCACCTGTCCCATGAAGGCCATCCGATTGCCGGGGATGACAAATACGGCGATTTTGAATTGAACAAGGCGCTGCAAAAATCCGGCACCGGCGCGGCGTCCCTGAAACGCATGTTTTTGCATGCCTGGAGCCTGAAGTTCAACCATCCCAAGACCCGGAAAACCATCCATCTGGAAGCGCCGCTGCCCGATGAGCTGCAGCAGTTTTTGCCCTCACGCCCGGAAAACGCCTGAGGCCCGGCAGTGGACATTCCGGCCGGCGACAATAGCCCGATGCACACCCGAAACTTTGACCTGATCGCCTTCGACTGGGATGGCACGCTGTTTGATTCGACCAAGATCATCGTGCGCTGCATCCAGGCCGCGGTGCGCGATGTGGGCGGCACGGTGCCCACCGACAAGGCCGCCGGCTATGTGATTGGGCTGGGCCTGATGCAGGCCCTGGCCCACGCCGCACCCGATGTGCCGCCGGAAAAATACCCCGAACTGGGCGCGCGCTACCGCTACCACTACATGACGCACCAAAGCGACATCATCCTGTTTGAGGGCGTGCTGCCGCTGCTCGATAGCCTCAAGGCGCGCGGCCATTGGCTGGCCGTGGCCACCGGCAAGTCGCGGCGCGGACTCGACGAGGCCTTGCAAAGCGCGGAACTCAAGGGCATTTTTGATGCCTCCCGCACCGCCGATGAGACGGCCGGCAAGCCCGATCCGCGCATGCTGCACGAGCTGATGGAGGAGTTTGGCGTTCCGCCGGACCGGGTATTGATGATTGGCGACACCACGCACGACCTGCAGATGGCGCTCAACGCGTCCTGCCCCAGCGTCGGCGTGAGCTACGGCGCCCATGAGCCCGACGATTTTGCGGCCCTGGCACCGCGCCATGTCGCCCATTCGGTGCGGGAACTGCATGACTGGCTGCTTGCCAACGCCTGACCAACCCGGGCACACGGCTTTTTTGTTTCAGCCATGAACGAATTGCTGCCTCTTTGCAATACCCGCGATCTGCGGGAGGGCGGGGAGGCTGTGCCCTTTGATGTCAACTATGCGGGCCAGACCTGCCGGGCCTTTGCCGTGCGCTACCAGGGCCAGCCCCATGCCTACCTGAACCGCTGCACGCATGTGGCGATGGAACTGGACTGGCAGCCCAACCGGGTGTTTGACGACAGTGGCGACTGGTTGCTGTGCGCCAGCCACGGTGCGGCTTACCGGCCCGATACCGGGCAATGCGCGGGGGGACCGTGCCACGGCGGCCTGATCAAAATCACGCTTTCGGAAAATAATGGTGTCGTTTATTGGCATTCGGCCTATAACCTCAAGCCGTTGGCGTTCTAATACCTCTCTAAACTAGCGACCATGAATGATCCCAACCGCCCCGGCAATACCGAGCCTTCTTTTGAGCCCCCCAAGGAACCGGGATTTCAGCCGCATCCGCCCGAGGCTTCCCTCAATCCGCCCAACCCGCCCCCTGAAATGACAGAAAAAAAACTGGCTGACACCGACCCTTCCAGCACGCCAGGCTGGGAGCGGGCCACGCTGGAGAAGCTGGCGTTTGCCGCACTCAATGAGCAAAAAGCCACGCGGCGCTGGAAAACCTTTGTGCGCCTGTCCTGGCTGGCCTTTTTCATCTTTCTCGTGTGGATGGCCCTGCACCGCGGCACGCCCACGAGCGATACGACCGTGCCGCACACGGCGGTGATCGAGATCAAGGGTGAAATCGCCGCGGGCGCCGATGCCAGTGCCGAGTTTGTCAATGCGGCGCTGCATGCGGCGTTTGAAGACGAAGGCTCCAAGGCCGTGGTGCTGCTGATCAACTCGCCCGGCGGCAGCCCGGTGCAGGCCGGCATGATGAATGACGAGATCCTGCGCCTGAAGGCCAAGTACAAAAAACCCGTCTATGCCGTGGTGGAGGAAACCTGTGCCTCGGCGGCTTATTACGTCGCCGTGGCGGCCGACAGGATTTACGTCGACAAGGCCAGTGTGGTGGGCAGCATTGGCGTGCTGATGGACGGATTCGGCTTTACCGGCCTGATGGAGAAGCTGGGCGTGGAGCGCCGGCTGCTGACCGCCGGTGAAAACAAGGGCTTTCTCGATCCCTTCACCCCGCAAAGCGAGAAGCAGCGTGCGTTCGCACAGGGCATGCTGGACCAGATTCACCAGCAGTTCATCGCGGTGGTGAAGGCCGGCCGCGGCAAGCGCCTGAAGGAAACGCCCGAGATGTTCAGCGGCCTGTTCTGGAGCGGCCAGCAGGCCGTGGAACTGGGTCTGGCCGACCAGCTGGGCAACCTGGATTACGTGGCGCGCGAAGTGGTCAAGACCGAGGAGATCATTGATTACACGCGCCGCGACAACGTGGCCGAGCGCCTGGCCAAGAAGTTTGGCGCGGCCATGGGTGAGGGCGCCATGAAGGCCTTCAAGGTGGTCCCTTCGATCCGCTAGGCGCTATCCATCCCATCAAAAAGCCCGCGGTCCGCGGGCTTTTTTTGTTTCAGCGGCCTATGCAAAAAACCGTGGGTAAATCCAGCGGCGCATCCGGCCGGTCGCGCTTCCAGGCGCTGGTTAGCGCGCTGCGCGACCAGCCATTGTCCATCGTCAGGCCGCAGCTCAGCGCCAGCCGGGTGTTTTGCTGCAGGGTTTGCAGCAGTGCCTGCAACAGGGCCGCGTTGCGATAAGGCGTTTCAATGAACAACTGGGTCTGGCCGGTTTTCAGGGCCAGTGATTCGAGTTCCCGGATGCGCTGGCTGCGCTCGCCGCCGTCTTGCGGCAAGTAGCCGACAAACGCAAAATTCTGGCCGTTCAGGCCGCTGGCCGCCAAGGCCAGCATCAGCGACATGGGGCCGGTCAGCGGCACCACCTGAAGGCCCAAGTCATGGGCGGCACGCACCACCGACGAACCCGGGTCGGCGATGGCGGGCATGCCGGCCTCGCTGACCAGGCCGATGTCCTGGCCTTTCAGGGCGGCAGCCAGCAGCGGCCGGGCATCGAAATTGCCGGCGTGGTCGCCTTTTTTGTGAACTTCTCGGGGTAGTTCCTGAATTTGTAGCGACTGAAGCACGGTTGATAAGGGCTGCAGCTCATTTATGCGCTTCAAATAGGCGCGCGTGCTTTTCGCGTTCTCGCAAATCCAGCTGGAGAGTTGGGCGGCGACTTTGATGGTCCGCAAAGGCATCACATCCTGAAGCGGGGCTTGCACGGCGCAGCCAAAATCCAGCGGTGCGGGCACCAGGTAGAGCTTGCCTTGGCTGTCCTGGGTGCTGCTCATGGCTTGTCCTTACGGCCTGCCAGCAGGGCGACGCCGGCTGCCTGAAGCATGTGGCAGGTACGGATCAGGGGTAGCCCGACCAGTGCGGTCGGATCGTCGTTGTCGATAGATGCCAGCAGCGCAATCCCCAGGCCTTCGCTCTTGGCGCTGCCGGCGCAATCATAGGGTTGCTCGGCGCGCAGGTAGTTCTCTATGTCTTCATCGCTCAGGTCGCGAAACTTCACCTTGACGGCGGCCAGATCGATTTGTTCAAAGCCGCTCTCCTGGCACACCACGGCCACTGCGGTCTGGAACACCACGGTCTGTCCCCGCATCTGGCGCAATTGGGCGCTGGCCCTTTCATGCGTGCCGGGTTTGCCCAGCGGCGCGCCGTTGAGGTCGGCCACCTGGTCGGAGCCAATGACCACGGCATGGGGAAACAGGCTGGCCACTGCGCGCGCCTTGGCCAGTGCCAGCCGCTCGGCCAGCCGGCGCGGGCTTTCACCGGGCAAGGGGCTTTCGTCGACATCGGGTGCTACGACGTCGAACGGGATTTGCAGGCGTTGCAGCAATTCGCGGCGGTAGCGTGAGGTCGAGCCGAGTACCAGAGGGCGGCTTGCGGGGGGGCGGGAGGCTGTGGCGGCGGGAGCGGATGCAGGGTTCATGCTCCGATTCTCTTACACTGCACGGATGTCCAGATCCCTACAAGCCAATCGGCTCAATATGCAGGCCTTCGCCCAGGATGGCGTGCCGCTCATCGAAACCACGTTGCTGCAAAATATGGAGCGCCTTGCGCAGGAAACGCAAGGGCTGCAGCCTGATTCTTCTGTAAGCTGGGAAGCCAGGGCCGAATTGCGGCCGCGCGCCGGCGCCGATGACGAGGTGTGGCTGCATTTGCAGGCCAGGACCTCGGTGCCACTGACCTGCCAGCGTTGCATGGGCGCGGTGGAGACGCCCCTGGAGGTGGACCAGTGGTATCGCTTTGTCAGCGACGAAGACATTGCCATGGCGGAAGACGACCAGTCCGAAGAAGACCTGCTGGTGATGGAGCCGCAATTTGATTTGCTCTCGGTACTGGAGGACGAGTTGCTGATGGCCTTGCCGCTGGTGCCCATGCATGACGAGTGCCCCGTCGCGCCTGTGCTGCGCGCGGGTGATTCCGAGATGGCGGGGGCGGCCGCCGGGAAGCCAAATCCCTTTGCCGTGCTGTCGCAGCTCAAAAAGAAAAAGTAATTATTTGGTACTAATTTTGAGTTCCAATGTGGCGTGCTTGCACGCCCATCGAGCCGGCAAATGGGCCTGGATGAAAAGTAAGCCGTATCAAGTTATAATCTAAGGCTTCGCGTACCAACGTAGTGAGACGGCCCCATACGGTCCTAGCTATGTGTAGTGCGTAATTTACCAACCCTACACCCCCTCAGGAGCGGAACATGGCCGTCCAGCAGAACAAAAAGTCACCTTCCAAGCGCGGTATGCACCGTTCGCACAATGCACTGACCGTGCCAGGTATCGCCGTGGAATCGACCACGGGCGAAACCCACCTGCGTCACCACATCAGCCCCACCGGTTTTTACCGTGGCCGCAAGGTGCTGAAAACCAAATCCGAAGCGTAACTTCACGCTTTGAGTACTGGCCCGCACTTGCCCTGCGGGCCTTTCTTTTGCCAAAAATTCCAATCTTGACTGCACCGGTCTTCTCATGATCAGGATCGCTGTCGACGCCATGGGGGGGGATGTCGGTCCCGCCGTTACCCTTCCAGCCAGCCTGGCATTTCTGGAGGGCCATCCTGATGCCTCGGTGGTGCTGGTCGGGCGGCCGGAGGTATTGGCGGCGCATCCCTTGCACGCCAGGCTGCAATCGCACGACCGCTGCCAGATCGTGGCCGCCAGCGAGATCGTCACCATGGACGATCCGATAGAAATCGCTTTGCGGCGCAAAAAGAATTCATCCATGCGCGTGGCGATGAATCAGGTCAAAGACGGTGTCGCCCAGGCGGCCGTGTCTGCCGGCAATACCGGCGCCCTGATGGCTATTGCGCGCTACGTGCTCAAAACCATGGACGGTATCGACAGGCCGGCCATTGCCACGCAGCTGCCGAATGCCGCCGGTGGTGCGACCACGGTGCTGGACCTCGGTGCCAATGTGGATTGCACGGAAGACCATTTGCTGCAGTTCGCCGTCATGGGTTCTGCGCTGGTGGCGTCCATTACGAACAATCCCGCACCCAGTGTCGGGCTGCTTAATATCGGCGAAGAAGCGATTAAAGGCAGCGAAGTCATAAAAAAAGCTGGTGAATTGCTGCGATCCGCCTCTAATTCCGGTGATTTAAATTTTTACGGGAATGTCGAGGGTAACGATATTTTCAAGGGCACCACAGATATCGTGGTGTGCGATGGCTTTGTGGGCAATGTGGCGCTCAAGGCCAGCGAGGGCTTGGCCAGCATGATCGGTGGTTTCATCAAGGCCGAGTTTTCCCGCAATATTTTTACGAAACTTGCTGCTATCGTTGCTTATCCTGTTTTAACTGCATTTAAAAACCGCGTTGATCATAGGCGTTACAACGGCGCTGCATTGCTCGGCCTGCAAGGGCTGGTTTTCAAAAGCCATGGTTCGGCGGATGCATTTGCTTTTGAGCGGGCGCTCAATCGGGCTTATGATGCGGCTCGGAACAACCTGCTTGAGAGAGTTCGCGAACGCATCGCCCATGCCGCCCCTTTGCTGGTGGCGGCGCGAGTAGCCCCTGTCACCGAAGGCGTGGCTGCAGTCTCTTCAATGCCAGTTGACTCAACAGCTTCAACAGCGGCACACTAATTAATGACCCGTTATTCACGCATTACCGGCACTGGTAGTTATTTGCCCCCGCGCCGATTGACCAACGCTGATCTGGCGGCCGAACTGGCCGCCAAGGGCGTTGAAACTTCCGATGAATGGATTGTGGAGCGCACCGGCATCCGGGCCAGGCACTTCGCCGCCCCCGACGTGACCAGCAGCGACCTGGGCATGGAGGCGGCCAAACAGGCGCTGGAGGCGGCCGGCCTGCAGGCGTCTGAGATCGACCTCATCATTGTGGCGACCTCCACGCCGGACATGGTGTTTCCATCGGCCGCCTGCATTTTGCAAAACAAGCTGGGCATTGCCGGTTGCCCGGCCTTTGACGTTCAGGCGGTTTGCAGCGGCTTTGTCTATGCGCTGACCGTGGCCGACGCCATGATCAAAACCGGTTCGGCCAGCAAGGCGCTGGTGATAGGCGCGGAAGTGTTTTCGCGCATTCTCGATTTTTCCGACCGGACCACCTGCGTGCTGTTCGGTGACGGCGCCGGTGCGGTGGTGCTGGAGGCTTCGGACACGCCGGGCATCCTCGCCAGCGACCTGCACGCCGATGGCAAGCATGTCGGCATCCTGTGCGTTCCCGGTAGCGTCTCGGGCGGCCAGGTCCTGGGCGATCCCCTTCTCAAAATGGATGGGCAGGCCGTGTTCAAGCTGGCCGTGGGGGTGCTCGAAAGCGCTGCCCGCGCCACGCTCTCCAAGGCGAACTTGACGGAAGCCGATATCGACTGGCTGATTCCGCACCAGGCCAATATCCGCATCATGCAGAGCACCGCCAAAAAATTGAAGATGCCATTTGAAAAAGTGATTGTCACGGTGGACGAGCATGGCAACACCTCGGCGGCGTCTATCCCTTTGGCGCTGGACGCGGCCGTGCGCAGCGGCAAAGTCAAAAAAGGCGACACCCTCATGCTCGAAGGCGTGGGCGGTGGTTTCACTTGGGGTGCGGTGCTTCTCAATTACTGAGATGACGGCCTCCATCCATCTGCCCGCCTCTCGCAGACAGGTGGCCGCTTGAGTCCCAAACGCTCAGGCATGACCGACGGCATGGGACGCTTTTCGGCGCTATTGCTGGTGCTTGCCTTTGCCCTGTCCGGCTGGAAAATTCTTGGGCGTGCGCCTGCCGCCAATTTTGCGAGCCTGCCCCCGCAGGTCGCAATGCCTGCCGGCATTCCGGCTGATGCGCCCAAAGTTACTTCAGCCAACAGTACGCAGCAACTGTCACCTGACGGCCGTTTCCGGTTTGATGCCGGATTTGTCTCCTCGGCGCCAGGCCAGGCGGTGCATGCCGCCTCCCTCGTCGAGTTGCGCGATGGTCGGCTGCGGGCGGTGTGGTTTTCCGGTTCGCGCGAAGGGGCGGGCGACGTAGCCGTCCGGACCGCGGTGATGGATGCCGCGACCCTGCGCTGGGGTGCGGAAAGCACGCTTTTCGACCGGCAAAAAACTCAGCACGGACTTTGGCGCTATGTCAAAAAACTGGGCAACCCGGTGATTGCCCGCGCGCCCGACGGATCGCTGGGCCTCTGGATGGTCAATGTTTCCCTGGGTGGCTGGGCGGGCAGTGCCATCACCTGGTCGCGATCCACGGATGAGGGCCTCAGCTGGAGCGAGCCCCGTCGACTGGTGACCTCGCCTTTTCTCAATATCAGCACCCTCGTCAAGGGGGCGCCTGTCGTCTATCAGAACGGCGAAATCGGCCTGCCGGTCTACCACGAATTCGTGACCAAATTTGCCGAAGTCCTGCGAATCAGCTCTGAAGGGCAGGTGATCGACAAGGTTCGCATTCCCGGCAGTCAGACCAGCCTGCAACCGGTGCTGCTGGTCGCCGGGCCGGAGCAGGCGCAGGTGTATATGCGCTCGGGCAATGCGCAAGCCCTGATGGCCTCCGCCACTGGCGATGCGGGCAAGAGCTGGTCGGAGGCCGCGCCAACCACCTGGCCCAATCCGGATTCAGCGCTGGCCGGCGTCGTGAGCCGCTCTGGCACGCAGTGGCTGGCCTTGAACCCCGCCCCCAGAAACCGTGAAACGCTGGCGCTGTTGTCTGCAAGCACAGGGGGCAGTTTCGATGGCATGCAGCCGTGGATCGTGGAGAAGTCCCCCACGCCCCAAGCACGCCTGTCCACGGGTGACTATGAGCGGATATTGAGCGGCGAACTCAGGGCCCGCGGGGCCAGCGAAACGCAAACTCAGGCCTATGTGGCGAGTGCCAAGCGCCAGCTGTGCGGCGCCGACAGCTGTTCGCAGGAGTTTTCCTACCCTTATCTGCTGCAAAGCCGCGATGGCTATATCCATCTGGTGTACACCTGGCACCGCACGCGTATCAAGCATGTGCGGTTCGATCCCCTCCAACATGTTCCGGCTGCTCCCGCAGTTTCCCCTCATGCTTCCGCCCCTCACTGATCTGGCGGCCCTGCTGGGCATTGATCTGGTGCTGTGCGCCGGGCTTTTGCGCCTGCTGGCTTGGCGACGGGATTTGGGTCAAGTCCGGCCCTGGGTCAAATGGGTCACTGCCGCCTGCTTTTTCCTTTTGTGGTGCCCGGTGGGCGCGGCCCGGTTGCCGCTGCTGGCCTATGTGCGCGGCATCAGTTCAGACCTGAGCATCACCCTGGTGGCGTTGGTCGGTCTGGGTTTGTGGGAGCGTTTGCGCGGGTCCCGCGCGATCGCTACGCGGGAATGGATGGCCTTGAATGGCGTGGTCGCCGCAGCGGCCTTGTTTTTATACCCGCTCGCGCTGGGCTGGGGTGACTGGGATGCCTACCGCGCGGGATGGGGCACATGGGGTTTGTGGTCGGCCCTGTTCGCAGTGTCTTTGATCTTCTGGCTCAAAGGCCTGCGGCTGTTGCCTATGCTGGTCGCCCTGGCCTTGCTGGCATGGACGGCCGGTTTGCTGGAATCCACCAATCTGTGGGACTATCTCATGGACCCGTGGCTGGCCATGGCGGCGCTTTTTCAGTGCGCCCAATTTGGCTGGCTGAAGTTGTGGGCCAGCGTTCGCCGGACGGCGGCGCACACGGCGGATATGTCGCGCTGATGTGCCCGCCGCCGATTCTGGAGTAGCCGCTGCTCGTTTTCTTAAAATGCGTGCTGATATTTTCAGGGCTTGAAGATCATGATCAATGGAGTAGTTATTTGAAATCGTTTGCTTTTGTTTTTCCCGGCCAAGGTTCACAGTCCGTGGGCATGTTGGATGCGTGGGGTGACCACCCCGTCATAGGCCAAACACTGGCCGAGGCCTCCGATGCGCTGGATCAGGACGTTGGCCGGTTGATCAAGGACGGCCCTAAAGAGGCGCTGGCCTTGACGACCAATACCCAGCCCGTGATGCTGGTGGCGGGCGTGGCGGCTTACCGGGCGTGGATGGCTGAAACCGGCGCCGCGCCATCCGTGGTGGCCGGTCACTCGCTGGGCGAATATTCCGCGCTGGTGGCGTCGGGTGTATTGTCTCTTGCGCAAGCCGCGCCGCTGGTTCGCTTTCGGGCGCAGGCCATGCAGGACGCCGTGCCTGTGGGCGTGGGTGCGATGGCCGCGATTCTCGGCATGGATGCGGCCAAGGTCATTGACGGCTGTGCCGAGGCTGTTCGAACATTTGGACTCAATACCTCCGAGGTGGTGGAAGCGGTTAATTTCAATGACCCCCTGCAAACCGTCATCGCGGGTAGCAAGGCCGCCGTGGAAAAGGCCTGTGAAGTTCTCAAGGCCAATGGCGCCAAGCGTGCCTTGCCCTTGCCGGTTTCCGCGCCATTTCATTCCAGCCTGATGAAGCCGGCTGCCGAGAAGCTCAAGGAAAAACTGGCGGCCGTCGACTTTGCGGCGCCCCGGATTCCTGTCATCAACAACATCGAGGTCGCCGTCGAGACGGACGCTGACCGTATTCGCGCGGCGCTTTATGAGCAGGCGTTTGGCCCGGTGCGCTGGGTAGAGTGCGTCAGGGCCATCAAGGCGCGCGGCGTGAGCACGTTGGTCGAATGCGGGCCAGGCAAGGTGCTGGCCGGCATGGTCAAAAGAATTGATCCCGAATTGACGGGTGCGCCCTTGTTTGATCCGGCCTCCTTGGCCGAAGTGAAGGAGATGCTGGCATGAACGAAGTGAAGTTTGAAGGACAGGTTGCGCTGGTCACTGGTGCATCGCGCGGCATAGGCGCTGCCATTGCACTGGAGCTGGCCCAAAAGGGTCTGAAGGTGATAGGCACAGCCACCAGCGATGAGGGTGCCGCGAAAATCAGCCATGTCCTGGCTGCATTTCCGGGTTGCACCGGCAAGAACCTGAATGTGAACAATGCGGCAGCGGCCGAGGCGCTGATAGACGGCATCGTCAAGGAATACGGCGGCTTGCAGGTCCTGGTGAACAATGCCGGCATCACCCGCGACATGCTGGCGATGCGCTTGAAGGATGACGATTGGGATGCGGTGCTCGACACCAACCTCAAGGCAGTGTTCCGCATGAGCCGCGCGGTGATGCGCACCATGATGAAGCAGCGCTACGGCCGCATCATCAGCATCACGTCGGTGGTGGGCGCATCCGGCAACGCCGGCCAGTCCAATTACGCGGCCGCCAAGGCGGGCGTGGCCGGCATGACGCGTGCACTGGCACGCGAGCTGGGCTCCCGTAATGTCACGGTCAATTGCGTGGCGCCAGGCTTTATTGAAACCGACATGACGGCCCATTTGCCTGAAGAGCAGCAAAAAGCGCTCCTGGGCCAGATTCCGCTGGGCCATCTCGGCAAACCGCAGGACATTGCGCATGCGGTGGCGTTTATCGCCAGCCCGCAGGCGGCCTACATCACCGGCCAGGAAATTCATGTCAACGGCGGCATGTACATGTAGACGTGAGAATTGTCGAGCCCGTGGTTTCATGAAAACAGCGGGTTCACGGTGGTAAAACACAGGAAAATCGAAGCCGGTTTTTATCCGTCCGGCCCGGCGCTTAGGGCGACAGCTCTAACGCGGTAAAATCACGGATTAATTTACAACCCTCAGAGGGAACTATGAGCGATATCGAAGCACGTGTTAAGAAAATCATTGCCGAACAACTTGGCGTGGAAGAGGGTCAAGTTACCAATGAAAAAGCCTTTGTGGCTGATCTCGGCGCTGACTCGCTTGACACCGTAGAGCTGGTCATGGCTTTGGAAGACGAGTTTGGCATTGAGATTCCCGACGAAGACGCCGAGAAAATCACCACCGTCCAGAACGCGATTGACTACGCGAACACCCATCAAAAGGGCTGAGGCGCAAGGCCATTGCGGCTTTTCATGTCTTCGCCTTTGCCAACATCAAGCCTGAAAAGCCATTCGCGGCCTTTTCAGGTTTTTTTCAGGATTTTTGAATGAGCCGTCGTCGTGTCGTCGTGACAGGTCTGGGTTGTGTTACCCCGGTAGGGAATAACGTGGCCGATTCCTGGTCCAATCTGCTTGCCGGGACGCCCGGTATTGACCTGATCACGCAATTTGATGCAAGCAACCTGGCTTGCAAATTTGCGGGTGAGGTCAAGGGCTTCAACATCACGGACTACATCCCTGAAAAAGAAGCCAGGCACATGGACCGCTTCATTCACCTGGGCCTGGCCGCGGCCTGCCAGGCGGTGGCCGACAGTGGCTTGCCCACGGGCGAGGCACTCGGCGATGAACTCGCTACCCGCATTGGTTGCAATATCGGTTCGGGTATCGGCGGCTTGCCGATGATCGAGCAGACACATGGCGAACTGATGAACCGCGGCCCACGCCGTATTTCCCCATTTTTTGTGCCCGCATCGATCATCAACATGATTTCCGGGCATGTGTCGATCAAATTCGGTTTCAAGGGGCCCAATGTCGCCGTGGTCACGGCCTGCACCACCGGCCTTCATGCGATTGGTCTGTCGGCGCGCATGATTGAGTACGGTGATTGCGATGTGATGATTGCCGGCGGCTCTGAGTCCACAGTCTCGCCTCTGGGCGTGGGCGGTTTTGCGGCGGCCCGCGCGCTTTCAACCCGCAATGACGATCCCAAGACGGCTTCACGCCCCTGGGACAAGGACCGCGACGGTTTTGTATTGGGCGAGGGCAGTGGTGTTGTCGTGCTGGAAGAGTACGAGCACGCCAAGGCCCGCGGCGCCAAAATTTACGCTGAAGTAATTGGCTTCGGCATGAGCGCGGATGCGTACCACATGACGGCTCCGGACATTGATGGTCCACGCCGCTCCATGGCCAACGCGCTGAACAATGCCGGCATCAATGCCGACGAAGTGCAGTACCTCAATGCCCACGGCACCTCGACGCCATTGGGTGACTTGAACGAAACGAATGCCATCAAGGCGGCTTTCGGCAGTCACGCCAAGAGCTTGATGGTCAGCTCGACCAAGTCGATGACCGGTCATTTGCTGGGTGGCGCGGGTGGTATTGAGTCTGTGTTCACGGTGCTTGCGCTGCATCACCAGAAAATCCCGCCGACCATCAATATCTTCAATCAGGACCCCGAGTGCGATCTGGATTACTGCGCCAACACGGCGCGGGACGCCAACATCGAGGTGGCGGTGAAAAACAATTTCGGATTTGGCGGCACCAACGGCACCCTGGTTTTCAAGCGCGCCTGACGCGGCCCGAGTCCCACTCCTCAAGCACTTGCCGAGCCACTGAAGCCTTGACCACGCACAACGCCCCGCCGGTTGTCTATCCGCTGGGGCGTTCTCGTTTCCAGGGTGGGTTGTTGCTGAGCTTGTGGTTGGCTGGCCTGTTGCTGGCAGGGCTTTATTTTTACGTCACCCGCCATCTGGATTGGCGCATGATGTCAGCCGGTATCGCTGTGCTGGGCGCCGGCCTGGCAGCCTATGCGGGGTGGAAAAACGTTCCGTCCGGCCAGCTGGCCTGGGATGGTGAAGTCTGGCGCTGGGAGAGTTCAAGTTACCAGACGGGCGTTGCCGAATACGCCCTTTCCGTGATTGCCGATTTTCAGCATGTGCTGCTGCTCCGGCTCGAGAACCAGGCCCATGCCAGGTTGTGGCTGTGGGTAGAGCGAAAGGCGATGCCGGAGCGCTGGCTGGATTTGCGCCGTGCCGTCTATTCCCCGCGAAAGTCACCGGCCCGCTTGCCGCAGCACGACTTGCCGCAGGCAGAGCCAATGCCGGCTGTGGCAGTATCGGGCACTGTGCCCCCACCCGTTGATGTCGACCCCATAAAACCATGAGCGCCGATGAGCCACTGCTGCCCGCCGAGAAGGCCACCGACAGCGATGCCATGCTGGTCGAGCGCACGCTTGCGGGCGATCAGAAAGCCTATGAGCTGCTGGTCATCAAGTACCAGCGGCGCATTCAACGCCTGATCGGGCGCATGGTTCGCGATGTCGATCTGGTCGAAGACATTGCCCAGGAAACCTTTATACGGGCTTACCGGGCGCTGGCCCAGTTCCGGGGCGAGGCCCAGTTCTACACCTGGCTGTACCGGATTGCGGTCAATACCGCCAAAAAAGCCCTGATGGACCTCAAGCGTGATCCGACCGTTTCCGAGAATTCCTTCAAATCCGCGGATGACGATGAAACTTCCCCGCTGGAAAACGAACTAACAAGCCCGGAAACACCAGATGCCGTGCTGGCCAGCAAGGAAATAGCGGAAATGGTCAATGCGGCCATGGAGGCGTTACCGGAAGAGCTTCGCCAGGCCATTACCTTGCGTGAGATAGAAGGGCTGAGTTACGAAGAGATTTCGGAAGCCATGAACTGCCCTATCGGAACGGTGCGGTCGCGCATTTTCAGGGCGCGCGAAGCGATTTCGGAGAAGGTCAAGCCCTTGCTGGAAAACCAGTCGGGCAAGCGGTGGTGAAACACACGTAGAGCCATTGGCCAATTCATCAATGCGTCAGAGCAAGTTTTCAGCTATCAAGAAACCGGCAGATCCGCTGTCAATGAACATCATGAAACCGTCTATGCAAACCCCAGAACTCATATCTGCCCTGGCCGATGGCCAACTGGGCCGTGAGGATTTTGTTGCGGCACTTCAGGTCTGCCAGCATGACGAGTCCGCGGTTGCCAGCTGGAATACCTACCACCTGATCGGCGATGTGCTGCGCTCGCCGGGTCGCGCGCCTGTGCCCCTGGCGGCGGGGGCGGATCTGGCCTTCGTCAGCCAGCTCAGCCAGCGCCTTGCGCTGGAACCTGTGGGCAGGGCGGAGCTTTCATCCGTTGCGCCTGACTCTGCGCCGGACACTGAGGTCGTCCCCGGGGGGGATCTGATTCATCACCGCGGTCCCGCAGCCAATGATGGCAGTTTTCGCTGGAAGCTGCTGGCCGGCCTGGCTTCTCTGGCGGCCGTTTTCGCCATCGCCTGGAATGCCTCCGGCTTGCTGGCGCCGGCCGCTGCACCGCAACTTGCCCAGGCGCCGGGCGTGCAGCAGGTGGTGGTGGCTTCACCGCAAGGGCCCATGGTGCGCGACGCCCGCCTGGAGGAGCTGCTGGCTGCGCACCAGCAACTGGGTGGAACATCGGCCTTGCAGGTGCCCTCCGGGTTTTTGCGCAATGCTGCCTTTGAGGCGCCACAGAGTGTGGGGCGCTGAGTGAGCATTGCGTTGCGTCAGAGGCTTGTCAAGCCCATGAATCTCAAGCATTTTAGGCGCGTGGCCCTTGCTGTATTTGCCTTGGTAGCTATGAATTATGTAGCGGCTGAGGGCGCGAGGCCGGCCTCTGGTACCGCCGTACCGGCTTCAGCGGCAGAGTCCAAAAGCATCAATGACTGGTTGATGCGCATGCATGAGGCTTCCAAAAAACAGTCTTATATCGGGACCTTTGTCGTGTCGTCGGGCGGGGCCATGTCGAGCGCCAAAATCTGGCATGTTTGCGAAGCCGGTCAGCAGATGGAGCGGGTTGAAACGCTTACGGGTGCACCGCGCTCGATCTTCCGGCACAACGACCAGGTGGTCACCTTCATGCCCGACCACAAGGTGGTCCGCAGCGAAAAACGCGAATCGCTGGGCATGTTCCCGGAATTGCTCCAGTCGACCGACGGCCGTATTGCCGACTTCTACAAGGTTCGGCCAGAGGGGGTGGAGCGCGTCGCTGGCGTTGAGGCCGACATCATTGCGCTGATGCCCAAAGACAACATGCGCTTTGGCTACCGCGTCTGGACGGAGCAAAAGAGGGGCCTGGTGGTGAAGCTGCAAACGCTGGACGTCGATGGCAAGGTGCTTGAGCAGGCTGCATTTTCAGAATTGCAGCTCGATGCGCCCGTCAAGATGGACACGCTCATCCAGATGATGGGCAAGGTGGAGGGCTACCGCGTTGAAAAGCCTGTGCTGGTCAAGACCACCGCCAGTGCCGAAGGCTGGCTGCTGAAGGCACCGGTCCCCGGCTTCAAGGCCATGAGCTGCTACAAGCGCCCGGCTGCGGCCAATGCGGTGGCGGGCGAAGAGCCGCTGCAATGGATTTTCTCCGATGGCCTGGCTTCCGTCTCCATCTTTGTGGAGCCCTATGACCGGCAACGCCATGACAAGGCGTCCAGCCTGTCGCTGGGGGCCACCCAGACGATTACCCGGCAACTGGATAGCTACTGGATCACCGTCATGGGCGAAGTGCCCATGGCGACCTTGCAGCTCTTTGCCAATGGGCTGGAGCACAAGAAGTAAAAATACGGCGGCATCGGCCGAAACTTCGCAAGAAGTTTGCACAATAGGCTGGATTGTTTTTTTTGTCCCTATCCCCATTTCTGCCCAAAGTTTGCTTGCCACCCTATTTATGACGAGGCTGATGATGCTTGAATTGAACCGGAAACCACTGCGTTCCTACCTGGTGGCAGGCCTGATGGCCGTCGTCGCCACCACCGCCGTCCTGCCTGTCCAGCCGGTGTGGGCGCAAAACCGTACGCTGCCCGACTTCACCGACCTGGTGGAGCAGGTGGGGCCCTCGGTGGTCAACATTCGCACGCTTGAAAAAGTCAAGGCCTCGGGTACCGGAAGCGTCGACGAGCAGATGCTGGAGTTTTTCCGGCGCTTCGGCATTCCTGTGCCGCCCAACATGCCGCGCGCGCCGCGTCCGGACCGGAACTCGCCGGACGAGGATCAGCCGCGTGGTGTGGGTTCGGGTTTCATACTCACGACGGACGGCTTTGTCATGACCAATGCCCATGTGGTGGATGGCGCCGATGAGGTCATCGTCACCCTGACGGACAAGCGCGAATTCAAGGCCAGGATCATTGGCGCGGACAAGCGCAGCGACGTGGCGGTGGTCAAGATTGAGGCCAGCGGCTTGCCGGCCGTGAAAATTGGTGACATCAACCGCCTGAAAGTCGGCGAATGGGTGATGGCCATCGGCTCACCTTTTGGTCTTGAGAATACCGTGACGGCGGGCATTGTCAGCGCCAAGCAGCGCGATACCGGTGACTATCTGCCCTTCATCCAGACCGATGTGGCCATCAACCCCGGCAATTCGGGTGGGCCGCTGATCAACATGCGCGGAGAGGTCGTGGGCATCAACAGCCAGATCTATTCACGCTCCGGTGGCTTCCAGGGGATTTCCTTTTCCATTCCCATCGACGAAGCGGTGCGCGTCTCGGAGCAGTTGCGCAGCACCGGCAAGGTGACGCGTGGACGCATTGGGGTCCAGATCGACCAGGTCACCAAGGAAGTGGCCGAGTCCATTGGTCTGGGCAAGGCCCTGGGGGCACTGGTCAGGGGCGTGGAGAGTGGAGCACCTGCAGAAAAGGCGGGCATAGAAGCTGGCGACATCATCACCCGGTTTGACGGCAAGCCGATTGAGAAGGCCAGCGACCTGCCGCGCATGGTCGGCAATGTGAAGCCGGGCACCAAGGCCGTCGTCACCGTGTTCAGGCGCGGTGTTGCCAAGGACCTGTCGGTCATCATTGCCGAAGTGGAGCCGGAAAAATCTGCGCGCAAGGCTTCTGCTACAGAGCCCAAGCCGCCCGTGGCGGGTCCTGCGCAAGCGATGGGGCTGGTGGTCAGTGAGTTGCCTGATGCACAGAAGAAAGAACTCAAGATCAAGGGCGGCGTCAAGGTTGACAACGCCGAAGGAGCCGCGGCCCGCGCTGGCCTGCGTGAAGGTGATGTGATCGTTGCGATTGGCAATGCTGAAATCACCAGCGTCAAGGAGTTCGAGGCTGCGCTGGCGAAGGCCGACAAGTCCAAGGCCATCAATGTGCTGCTCAGGCGTGGCGAGTGGGCGCAGTACGCGCTGATCCGGCCTGTGCGCTGATGATCTGACGCCTGTCGAGGCTGTTTTTGCGACTCGCTAAAAGTGCGTTGCCAGGCTGTCTTGAACGCCCAAAAAACCCTCATTCCCTGCCCGGGTTGGGGGTTTTTTCTGGATTTCGGAGGTTTTTTTGAGGCCCAAAAAATATATTTTTAGGAGAAAAAAGGTCTGGAAAATGTTAGCGTATGCTCACATTGGCTAATTCCAATGACGGATTTGGTTAGAATGCGGCAGGCTTTCGACGCTTTATGGATATATCAAGGCGACTAAGTCATGGAATTTATCGCTATTCCATACTATTCAAGGTTGATCCACAGATCACCCACAAGTTGTCCATAGGTAACCAGCATAGAATTGTTGATAAGCTGTGTATAAGTTTCTTGTTGCAGCCCTGCAACGACACAAATGTGGCTATTTTGGGACTGTTCGCCGCTGGCTTTTTGCCTACAATGAAGTTCCAACTATCGCAGTTGCCATAGATTGTTGGTTCAGGGCGCGTCAATTCTCGACGCGCCCTTTTTTATGCTCTGTTGCGAATGGCCTCTAATCTCTTCGCAATACTTTCAAGTACTTAGGCGTTCACGTTGATGAATCACATCAGAAATTTTTCGATCATTGCGCACATTGATCATGGCAAATCCACGCTCGCAGACCGCCTCATTCAGCGCTGCGGTGGCTTGCAGGATCGCGAGATGAGTGCGCAGGTACTTGATTCGATGGATCTTGAAAAAGAGCGTGGGATAACCATCAAGGCGCAGACCGCTGCGCTGAAATACAAGGCACTCGATGGCCAGATCTACAACCTCAATCTGATCGATACACCGGGCCATGTCGACTTCTCCTATGAAGTGAGTCGCTCGCTGTCTGCCTGTGAAGGTGCGCTGCTGGTGGTGGACGCCAGCCAGGGTGTGGAAGCACAGACCGTGGCCAATTGCTACACCGCGCTCGACCTCGGCGTGGAAGTTGTGCCCGTGTTGAACAAGATGGATTTGCCGCAAGCCGATCCCGATAACGCCAAGCAGGAAATCGAGGACGTGATCGGCATCGATGCGACCGATGCGATTCCCTGCAGTGCGAAGACCGGCATGGGCATCGACGAAATTCTTGAAGCCGTGGTGGCCCGGGTGCCGCCACCCAAGGGCAATCCGGATGGCCCGCTGCGCGCCATGATCATTGACAGCTGGTACGACGCCTACGTGGGCGTGGTCATGCTGGTGCGTGTGGTGGACGGGCGCCTGGCCAAGGGCGACCGCATCAAGCTCATGGCCAGCGAAGCCATGTACAACGCCGAGCAGCTGGGCGTCTTCACGCCGCATACCGAGCCGCGCCAGTCACTCGAAGCCGGTGAAGTGGGCTTTGTGATCGCGGGTATCAAGGAACTCCAGGCCGCACGCGTGGGTGACACCATCACCCTGATCAAGCCTGGCACGGGGGGCGCTGCGTTCACGGCCACCGAAGCGCTGCCTGGCTTCAAGGAAATCCAGCCCCAGGTGTTTGCCGGGCTGTACCCGACCGAAGCCAGCGAATATGACTCCCTGCGCGATGCGCTGGAAAAACTCAAGCTCAACGATGCCTCGCTGCACTACGAACCCGAAGTCAGCCAGGCGCTGGGCTTTGGCTTTCGCTGCGGCTTCCTCGGCCTGCTGCACATGGAGATTGTTCAGGAGCGGCTGGAGCGGGAGTTCGACCAGGACCTGATCACGACGGCGCCCAGCGTGGTCTATGAGGTGCTCAAGGCCGATGGCGAAGTCATCAAGGTCGAAAACCCTTCCAAGATTCCAGATGCCGGCAGGGTCAACGAGATCCGCGAGCCCATCGTGACCGTGCATCTCTATATGCCGCAGGACTATGTGGGTGCGGTCATGACGCTGGCCAACCAGAAGCGCGGCGTGCAGCTGAACATGGCCTACCATGGCAAGCAGGTCATGCTGACCTATGAGATGCCGCTGGGCGAGATCGTGCTGGACTTCTTTGACAAGCTCAAATCCGTCTCGCGCGGCTACGCGTCGATGGACTATGAGTTCCTGGAGTTCCGGGCCTCCGACGTGGTGAAGGTCGACATTCTGCTCAACGGCGAGAAGGTCGATGCGCTGTCCATCATTGTTCACCGCAGCCAGTCGGCCTACCGCGGGCGCGCGGTGGTGGCCAAAATGCGCGAAATCATTTCGCGTCAGCAGTTCGACGTGGCGATCCAGGCGGCCATTGGCGCCAACATTATTGCGCGTGAGACAATCAAAGCGCTGCGTAAAAACGTGATCGCCAAATGCTACGGCGGCGATATTTCACGAAAACGCAAGCTCCTCGAGAAACAAAAAGCGGGTAAGAAGCGCATGAAACAAATCGGTTCGGTGGAAGTGCCTCAAGAGGCCTTCCTGGCTATCTTGCAGGTAGAAGAATAATGCGTGGGGCGATGAGTTCCATCACGGCGGTGGTGCTGGCGGCCTTTGTCGGCTACGGCGCCGCCTGGTATTTTGGCGCGCTGGAAGGCAACTTCTCCCTGCTGCTGTTTCTGGCGACGGTGGTGACGGGGCTTTACTGGCTGGCGGAGCGCTTTTATTTCCTGCCGCAGCGGCACCAGGCCGTGGCGACGCTGGAAGCCAGTGCGGCCAAACGCCAGGCCGAACTGGCCAAAATGGGCATCAGCCAGGTTGACGACAACACCAGCGAAGCCAAAACCCGGCTCATCATGCAGCCCTGGTGGCTGGACTGGACGGCCGGCCTGTTCCCGGTGATCGTGGTGGTCTTCCTGCTGCGCTCCTTTTTGTTCGAACCCTTCAAGATTCCGTCGGGCTCCATGATCCCGACCTTGCTGATCAACGACCTGATCCTGGTCAACAAGTTTCACTACGGCATACGCCTGCCGGTGCTCAACACCAAGGTGCTCGACAACCACAGCCCGCAGCGCGGCGACGTGATGGTGTTCCGCTACCCACCCAAGCCCAGCCTGGACTACATCAAGCGCGTGGTGGGCGTGCCCGGCGACGAGGTGGCCTACCTCAACAAGAAGCTCACCATCAATGGCAAGCCGCTGGCGAAGACGCCCCTGCCTGATTTCTTTGATGAAGATGCGCTGCGCTACGCCAAGCAGTTTCAGGAAACCAATGGCGACAGGACCTACCGCCTGCTCAATGACGACGACAGGCCGGCCTTCATTCCCGGCGCGGATGACTTTCCATTCAAGGAAAATTGCCGCTACAGTAGCGAGGGCGTGGTTTGCAAGGTGCCTGAAGGCCACTACTTCATGATGGGCGACAACCGCGATAACTCGCTGGATTCCCGTTATTGGGGCTTTGTTCCAGAGAAAAACATCGTGGGCAAGGCCTTCTTTGTCTGGATGAATTTCGGCAACCTCAAGCGTATTGGATCTTTCCAGTAATTCGACGGGGAGCTGCTACAGCAGGCTCTGCAATCCAGAATGCCCATGGCTTTGTCTTTGTTCTAGTAGCGCAGGAAAAAAATGAAACATCAGCAACGCGGCATCTCCTTCATCGGCCTTCTGTTTGTGGGCGGCGTGATTGCCTGCGCCGGCATCCTGGCGGCCCAGGTGGTGCCGACCCTGATTGAGTTTCAGGCCATCACCAAGGCGGCCAACAAGGCCAAAGAGGGCAGCACCGTGGCCGAAGTGCGGTCAATTTTCGACAAGGCCGCCGCCATTGACGACATCGCTTCAATTTCCGGCAAGGACCTGGAAGTCAGCAAGGAAGGCGAAAAAACCGTCGTTGCCTTTGCCTACACCCGGGAAATCCACATGGCCGGTCCCGCCTTCTTATTACTCAAGTACAACGGTCGATCCAAATAAGTGCGAGCCAGTGCCCTCTCAAGTCCAGACCTGCTGGCATTGCAAAAACGTCTGCAGCACGATTTTGCCAACCCCAAGCTGCTTGCGCAGGCGCTGACGCATCGCAGCTTTTCGGCTGACCACAACGAACGTGTCGAGTTTCTGGGCGATTCCGTCCTGAACCTGGCGGTGGCAGGCCTGCTTTATGAGCAACTGAGCCAGTTGCCCGAGGGGGATTTGTCCCGCGTGCGCGCCAACCTCGTCAAGCAGGACACCCTGCACAAGCTGGCCGTGGTGCTCGGGCTGCCCGACATGCTGCGTCTGGGGGAGGGGGAGGCCAAGTCTGGCGGGCACAAGCGGCCCTCCATCCTGGCGGATGCACTGGAAGCGGTGATAGGCGCGGTGTACCTGGACGCGGGCTTCGACAAGGCCGACCAGCTGGTGCGCCGCCTGTTCAAGGATGTGGAAATCAACCCCCAGATGCAGGCCATCGGCAAAGATCCGAAAACCGAATTGCAGGAGTGGTTGCAAGGGCGCAAAATGAGCCTGCCCATATACCGGGTCGTGGGGACTATGGGCGCCGCGCACAAGCAGACATTTGATGTCGAGTGCGAAATCACCGAATTTGGCCGGGCCGAACGCGGCATCGGTGGCTCGCGGCGGGCCGGTGAACAGGCCGCCGCGGCGGCCATGCTGATGTTTGTCAAAACACTGAATTCCTGAATCAGCGCTTCCAGCGACAAGCGCTGCAGCCCAACACCATCCAATCAAAATTATGAGCACAGCTAAAAAAGAGCCGAAGCAGCCGGCGGCGATGCCATCGGCGGCACCCGTCGAGCCGGGTCAAGCCCCCGATGCGCTGGAGGCCATGCTGGCCCAGGCCCTGTCATCGCGGGGCGCGGCACAGCCCGCAGCTGAAAAACCGCCTGTCGATGAGCAGCGTTGCGGCCTGATCGCCATTGTTGGCAAGCCCAATGTGGGCAAATCCACCCTGCTCAATGCGCTGGTGGGCCAGAAAGTCAGCATCACCTCGCGCAAGGCGCAGACCACGCGCCACCGCATTACGGGCATGCGTACCGTCAAATCCACCCAGTATGTCTTTGTCGACACGCCGGGCTTTCAGACCCGGCACGGCAATGCCCTGAACCGTTCGCTGAATCGCACCGTGGTGGGCGCCGTGAACGACGTGGACCTGATTGTTTTTGTGGTCGAGGCCGGTCAGTTCAACCTGGCCGATGCCAAGGTGCTGGCGCTGCTGCCCGAAAAAACGCCGGCCATTTTGCTGGCCAACAAGTTTGACCTGATTCACCGCCGCGCGGAAATCGCCCCCTGGCTGCGCTCCATGCAGGAGCGGCACAACTTTGCCGAGTTTGTGCCCATGTCGGCCAACAACGCCAAGGACATAGAGCGGCTGTTCGGCATTTGCGAAAAATACCTGCCGGTGCAGCCCTGGATGTACGGCGCCGACGAGCTGACCGACCGCAGCGACCGCTTCATGGCCGCCGAGATCATTCGTGAAAAGCTGTTTCGCCTGACCGGTGACGAGCTGCCCTACACCTCGACCGTGGTCATTGACCAGTACGAGGAGGAAGGCAATCTGCGCAAGATCGCCGCCACCATCATCGTCGAGCGCGATGGCCACAAGGGCATGATCATTGGCGAGAAGGGCGAGAAGCTCAAACGCATCGGCACCGAGGCCCGGCACGAGCTGGAAACGCTCACGGGCGGCAAGGTGTTCCTGGAAATCTGGGTCAAGGTCCGCTCGGGCTGGGCAGACGACGAGGCCCGCGTCAAGACCTTTGGGTATGAGTAGATGGCCCCCACGGTCGCTCACTGCGTGTAGCTCCCGAGGCCTTGCAGGCCGCGGCTCGCGAGACGCTTCGCCTCTGTCGCCTGTCCAAAGCTGCTCAAGCAGCTTTGGAGCCGCAGGCTCCAGCCCCTCGGGGGCCGCTGCGCCTGCGGCCCGGCGAAGCCGGTTCCGCGGCTTGCCCTTGCTCGCCCGCGTGGCGATGAGCTGCGGGTCTCCTGCCTGAGGCCTTGACCATGGCCACCCAACGCATCAGTAACGAGTCCGCCTATGTGCTGCACCGTTATGACTGGAGCGAGTCCAGCCTGATTCTGGAGGTGTTCACCCGCCATTACGGTCGGGTGGCGCTGGTGGCGCGCGGCGCCAAAAAGCCCAGTTCCAGCTTCCGTCCGATTTTGCTGCCGCTGCAGCCCCTGCACCTGGCTTTCGGCGGTGATGCGGAAATCCGCACCCTCAAAAGCGCCGAATGGCAGGGCGGCCATGTCATGCCCACGGGGGATGCCCTGCTGTCGGGCTATTACCTCAATGAATTGCTGATGCGCCTGCTGGCCCGCGATGACCCGCATCCGGTGCTTTTTGATGCTTATTCGGCCACGGTGCAATTGCTCGCCAGCCAGAGCATAGACACCTTGCAACTGGCCTTGCGTGCATTCGAGCTGCGTTTGCTGCGTGACATAGGCCTGCTGCCCCTGCTGGACGCCGAAACGGCGACCCTGGCGCCCCTGGAGCCGCAGACCCGTTATGTGCTGGTCGCCGAAGCGGGCCTCAGGCCGGCCCATGACGACGACCGCGCCAGCCTGTCCGGCGAGCAGTGGCAGGCGCTGCAGCAGGCGCTGGCTGACAATGCCCTGTTTTCCGACACGGTGCGGGCCTGTATTCCCGGCCTGAATGAGCTTAAAACCCAGCTGCGCGCGCTGCTGCACTACCATTGTGGCGTGAAGGTCCTGAAAACCCGGCAAATGATGATGGACCTGCACGCCCTTTAACGACCCGACCTCACCGCCATGACCACCGCCCAGACCACCCCCCCAACGGTTCCCGCAAGCGCTCGCAAGACGGCCTTGTCGGTCAATATCAACAAAGTCGCGCTGCTGCGCAATACCCGGCACCTCGACATCCCCAACGTGACGCGTGCCGCAGAGTTGTGCCTGGAGGCCGGTGCCCAGGGCATCACGGTGCATCCGCGGCCTGATGAGCGGCATATCCGACCGGATGACGTCTACGAGCTCGCCGCACTGATGAAGGACTGGCCTCATTGCGAATTCAATATCGAGGGCAATCCTTTCCACAACCTGATGGATTTTGAGCGCAACCTGTCCGCCAGAGGCCTGCCGCTGCACCAGTGCACTTTTGTGCCAGACAGTGCGGAGCAGTTCACCAGCGACCACGGCTGGTCGTTTCCGGACGACGCCAAACGCCTCAAGCCACTCATCGAGCAGGTGCATGCGCGTGGCGTGCGGGTGAGCCTGTTCATGGACCCTATCCCCGAAGCCATGGTCGCCGCCAAGGCGGTGGGCGCCGACCGTGTGGAGTTCTACACCGAAAGCTACGCACGGGCCTGGTCGGGTCCGCAAAAAAACAAGGTTTTAAGTAGTTTTGTCGAGGCTGCACGGGCGGCGGCAGCTATTAATTTGGGAGTAAATGCCGGCCACGACCTGAACCGCGACAACCTCAGCGAATTCCTGCGTGCGGTGCCCGGTGTGCTGGAAGTGTCGATTGGCCACGCCCTGATCGCCGACGCCCTGGAGCTGGGCTATGCCGCCACGGTGAAGGACTACCTGCGTTGCATCAATGAGGCGTTTACTCCCGCATGAAGGCGCTGAACGGACAATTTTCCGCCAAGCCGCCCCAAGGAAAATCAGCCCCCGAGGGGCTGACGTCCGCGGCTCCAAGCCTGCCTGCGCAGGCTTGGACGGACGGAAGAGCCGTTGCGTCTCGCGGCGGCACGTCCAGCGAAGGACACGCCAGTGCCGGGCGTGGGGGCCATTTTCTCTGATGATTTACGGCATAGGCACCGACATCTGCGATGTGCGCCGCATTCGCGCCAGCCTGGAACGCCACGGTGAGCGCTTTGCCCAAAGAATTCTCAGCGACGGCGAGCTTGCCACCTGGAAAGCCCGCAGCGCGCGCTGGCCGGACCGCGGCGTGAGCTACCTCGCCACGCGTTTTTCGGCCAAGGAGGCCTTCAGCAAGGCCATAGGCACCGGCATGCGCCTGCCCATGACCTGGCGTCACTGTGAAATTGCCAAGGCGGCCAGCGGCAAGCCCGAGATTGTCTTGCACGGTGCGCTGAAGGCCTGGTTTGAGGCGCAGCAACTCACCGCCCATGTGTCCGTCACCGATGAAACCGACTACGCCGCCAGCTTTGTGGTGGTTGAACACGCCAATAAATCCCTTTAAACCATGACTGCCCACGTTTGCGAACACGCTCCCCTCATCATTGACATCGCCGGCCTGTCGCTCAGCGAGGCCGATCGCCGCCGCCTGCAGCACCCGCTCACCGGCGGCATTATTCTGTTTGGCCGCAACTGGAAAGACCGCCGCCAGCTCAGCGAACTCTGCGCCGAGATCAAAAGCCTGCGCCAGGATTTGCTGATTTGCGTCGACCACGAAGGCGGCCGCGTGCAGCGCTTCAAGGCCGACGGCTTCACCCATTTGCCGCCCATGCGCGCGCTGGGCGAGCTCTGGATCAAGGACCAGCTGGCCGCCACCAACGCCGCCACCGCCTGCGGCTATGTGCTGGGCGCCGAGCTGCGCGCCTGCGGCGTGGACTTCAGCTTTACCCCGGTGCTGGACCTCGACTTTGGCGCCAGCGGCGTCATCGGCGACCGCGCCTTTGGCCGCGACCCGCGCGTGGTCACCTTGCTGGCCAAAAGCCTGATGCACGGCCTGCTGCAGGCCGGCATGGCCAACTGCGGCAAGCATTTCCCCGGCCACGGCTTCGTCAAGGCCGACTCGCACACCGACATTCCGGTCGACAAGCGCAGTCTGAAAGCCATTCTGGCCGACGACGCCGCGCCCTACGAGTGGCTCAACACCACGCTGACCAGCGTGATGCCGGCGCATGTGATCTACCCCAAGGTAGATGCCCGCCCCGCTGGCTTTTCGGAAAAATGGCTGACCTTCATCCTGCGCGGGCACCTCGGTTTTGGCGGTGCGATTTTCAGCGACGACCTGAGCATGGCCGGCGCGCGCCTGATTGACGGCAAGGAAGTCAGCTACACCGAGGCCGCCGTCACGGCCCTCAACGCCGGCTGCGACATGGTGCTGCTGTGCAACCAGTCGGTGGGCGAGGGCAAGCCGGTGGACGAGCTGCTCGACGGCATGGCCGAGGCGCTGGTCAAAGGCCAGTGGGAAGCGCTGGAGTCGAGTGAGATGCGCCGGCTCGACCTGCTGCCAACGACGCCGGCCCACGAATGGGACGAGCTGATGTTGCACCCGGCCTACATGCATGCGATGGGCTTGATTCCCTAAGAA
>NZ_BCYO01000038.1 GCF_001598235.1 Polaromonas jejuensis NBRC 106434
CCCCCCGGGGGTCAAGATTCAATCGGCGCCAACAGGTCACTATCTGAAAGCCTCAAATCTCTCGAGCATGCAGCGTTTCTCGCAGCGCGTCCCAAAGGAACTGCGTAGGCGAGCTCAATGTCACATCGCGTCGGCGGATGAGATAGACGGCGCGCTGGATGCGCGGCCCCTCGAGCGCGACGCTCGCCAGGTGCGCGCCGACCGCCATGGCGAGGGCCGGCAGCACGGCGACCACGTCGCCGTGTTCAACATGGCCCATCAGCGCCGAGAGTGAATCCACCTCGTCGAACCACGGCAGGGAAATGCCCTCGGCCCGAAGCACGCCGTCGATCTGCTGGCGCGTGGCGCTGCCGGGGTTGAAGCTCAGCACCTTCCAGCGCGCCAATTCGCGCCACTGCAGGACCTTGCAATCCGCCAGCGGGTGATCGACGGCACAGACCAGCCGGTAGGCGTCCTGCGCGACCGGTTCCGCCACCAGTTCCTCATGGGACTCCCAGAGCGGCGTCAATCCGAACTCGACCTCGCGCTCCAGGACAGCATGGCGGACCTGCGCGCCGTGGCTGTCGCGCAGGCTGATGCGGACCTCGGGATACCGTGCATGGAATTGCTGCAGCGCGAGTGGGAACACCGACTGAGCGAGTGTGGCAATGCAACCCACCGACAGCCGCCCCTGGCGCCCGGCCGCCACATCCGAGGCGTCAACGAGGCAACCGTCCACCATCTCCAGCAGGGGCGCCATGCGCCCTACGAGGCGTTGCCCCAGCGATGTGAGTCCCATGGAACGGGTGGTCCGCTCCACAAGACGCCCGCCAATCGCATCTTCCACCTTGGCGATGCGGCGGCTCAAGGCCGAGGGCGTCAGCGCCAAGACCTGGGCGGCTTCGGTGAAGGAGCTGCAGCGCGCCAGTACGCACAAGGCCTCTAAGTCCGGTAAGTCGACATTGATGCGCATGATGCACAAATTATCAATTTCTTTGCGATTTACGTCAAAGCCTGCAAGTCGGAGGATCGGAGGTCTCCAACCAATCGCCCATCTCCCCCATATGTCTTCCGTCACCTTGCGATCCATCGGCAGTTTCCACGTGGGCGGGCATGGCCGCCGCCTGGCGGGGCTGCCAACGCAACATCGGCGCACGGTGGCCGGTGGCGCGCCGCGCGTGGTGGACCCCAACGGCGACTACGTGGTCGGCCAGATGTATGCACAGGAATACCGTCTGGCTGCGCCACGGCATGCCTTGCCTGTGCTGCTATGGCACGGAGGCGGCATGACAGGCAGTCACTGGGAAAGCACCCCGGACGGGCGCACCGGTTGGCTCTGGCGCCTTCTCGAGGCCGGCTTCGACGCCTTCGTCACGGATGCGGCCGAACGTGGTCGGGCCTCGTGGGCGCCCTGGCCGCAGATTTATGCAGAGGCGCCGCTGTTTCGCACGAAGCAGGAGGCATGGCACATGTTTCGCATCGGCCCGGAGGGCGGCTACGACAGCGAACCGGGGCGTCGCCGTCCGTTTGTGGGCCAGCAGTTCCCGGTGCAGGCTTTCGACGATTTCGCGCAGCAGTGGGTCCCCCGCTGGGCCGACCACGAGGACATGACGCAGGCCGCCTACGATGTGCTCATCGAACGGGTGGGGCCCTGCATCATCGTGGCGCACAGCCAGGGCGGAGGCTACGCCATCGCCGCGGCGCAGCGCCATCCCCGCCTGGTGCGCGCCGTGGTGGCCATCGAGCCCGCCGGCACCTGCGGGAATGCGGCCGGGGCGCCGCAGCCACACCTCGCTGTCTGGGGCGATCACCTGCTGAAGCCCGGGCATCCCGTCTGGGCGGGCTACCGCTCGGCAGCCGACAGCTACTGGCACGACGCAATCCTCGCCGGCCAGCCCTACGCCACGCTGGATTTGCCGGTACACGGCATTCATGGCAACTCGCATTTCCCCATGCTGGACCGGAACAGCGACCACGTCTTCAGCGAGGTCCTGCACTGGCTGGAATCCCAACGCCTTTGACCGCCAGGCCGCGGCACGTCCGGCCGCGCGATTCCTATTCACCTATTCATTTACCCCGGAGACATTGACATGCAACCTTCCAAACGCTCGACGCTTGCGCGCATTGCCGCGTTCATCATGGCCACTGGTCTTGCCGCCAGCAGCGCGCCCGCGCTCGCCCAGAGCGATGCGGCCAGCTATCCCAACCGCCCTGTCCGGCTGATCGTGTCCTACGGAGCGGGAGGCTCGCTCGATGCCATGACGCGTCTGCTCGGGCAGGAACTCGGCAAAGTGCTGGGCCAAAGCTTCGTGATCGAGAACGTCGCGGGCGCGGGCGGCACCATCGGCGTCAAGCGCGTCATCGGCGCGGCGCCGGACGGCTACACCTTCCTCATGGGTATCACCTCGGACGTGGCGCTGGCGCCCCTGACCAACGCCACGGCCAAGTACCAGATCGCCGACCTGACGCCGATTGCCAATATCGGCACCAGCGGCATCGTGCTGATCGGCCGCCCCGACCTGCCCGCCAACAACCTGGCCGAACTGATCCAGCTGGCCAAGGCCAAGCCAGGGCAGATCAGCTACGGCACCTCTGGCAGCGGCTCGCTGCCCCACGTGGCCATGGAAAACATCAAGGTGCGCGCCGGTCTCAACGTCCCACTGGTGCCGTACAAGAGCGCTTCCAACATCACCACGGACGTGCTGGGTGGTCACATCGATCTCGCCATCGTCGGCTTACCAGCGTTGCTGCCCATGATCGAGCAGAAGAAGGTCAAGGCCCTGGCGGTGCTGAGCAAGAAGCGCGACCTCGGCAACAAAGCCATCCCCTCAGCGGGCGAAACGCCGGGACTCCAGGACATCGACTTCGCGTTTTGGACTGGAATGTTCGCGCCCAAGGGTATGCCGCCGGCCATTGTGGCGAAGATGCACGAGGCCGTTGCCGCCGTGCTCAAGCAGCCCGCGGTGGTCGAGCAATTCGCCAAGATGGGCGTGGAGATTGCACCACCGCACAGCGTGAAAGATTTTGAGGCGTATGTGCAGAACAGCCAGCGCCAGCTTCAGGAGGCAGTCAAGCGCGGCAAGATCAGTGCAAGCAGCGACTAGATACTATGAAGGACTGCCCTGGGGTGAGCCCCGTTTATCTGAAATGGGGCGGAAATGGAAAAGCCAGCGGGCAACCCTGCCTGTGCGTTGACCAGCAACGCCGAGTACCGGCGCGACCAGACTGCTCTTGAGTCGACTCGCGATGTCGCGATGCTTCAGTCGAGCGAAGGCTTGGGTTGGACGGAAGTCTACGTAGCACTTACCGACGAACGCCCCCATCAAGCAATCCATCGGGCCGTGCCCGACATCTGGTTTGCGACCACGTTCAATGGGATTCAGCCATCCCGAATATCGAAGAGCCAGCGGCATCAGGAAGGCGCCGCCCGCGACGCGGCAAAGGAGATCGCTGCGATCCATTGAAACGAATGTCTCGCTGATCACGATGGGCAGGTTGGAGCCTGCCACCAACGGCTGACTTTACGCCCCGAGGTTTAGGCCTTGATGCCTTTTTTAACCCATTGTCACGCCTCGATTAACAGGGCTTCAACAAAGGAGTGAACCCATTAAAACTGATGAAGTAATTGCGCTGGAGATCGCCGTGTTGGCCGTGTTGGCCAAGCTGGTGCCGCCCCTGACCGAATGTGGCCTGCAGGACAACAGCCGTAACGTGATCGCCGCCCAGATCGACGTGCTGGCGCACCGGCTGAACAGCGACCAGGTGCACGACGGCTACATGGCCACGGCCCCTGACGATATGTTTCTGGCCCTGCTGCACGCCAGTGACTGGGCGCACGGCCTGCTGTCACCCGCCGACGACCACGTCCCGAGCATGGAGTGGCTCGATGTGGTCAGGCGCAGAAGGCGTTCACGACCGCGCCCGCCTTGAGCATCAACCCTTTTCCCGCCAGCGCAGCATTGATGCTGGCCATGAGCTGCTCGCATCAGCTGATGCGCTTCAAGCAAATGGCGAAAGCGCAGAATGCTCACCCGGTCGGGAAGGCGGCAAGTAGGGTTCGAGCCGACACGTTAAAGCAATGCGCGGCTCGAGCGGGGGCGTAGAGCGTCTGCTTTTGCGAAGCCCGAATGTCTGAAGTCAGTTGAAGCGGTTTCGACAACCTACCTTTGACCGCCTCACTTTGCCCGATAGAAGCACTAGTCATGAACAAAACACGGTGGACGACGGGAAAACTGAAACGGAAGGTGGTGCCTGGGTTAAGCCTAGTTAGGACGAGCACCGGAACATAGTTAAGCCCGCATAAATCCCAGATCTGGTGACGAAAAGAAGGTCGAGTTCAATCGCTCATCGAATTCCTGGAGTTTTGGCCTCACGCTCCGGCTTCGCGCTGGTCAATTACGTATCGGCACCTCTCGCCTGAACTGATCAATTCGGCGGCAACACTTTGGCCTGATCCGCGAGCTTGAAGCCCACGAAATCTGCCACGATCAGCTGATCCGAGCCGGGCCTACTCCCAGCCCGAATCACCATATCAATAGGTGATCTGGTGTATTCAGCGCGATCCAAAATACTTGCCTTATCGATATCTGCGGGGCGCTCTGGCATCCGAAGTTTTTGGACCGACCGAATTAAGGTCGGAAGTGAGTCAGGGCGCATCAACCGCAATGAGAATCCCCGCCTTTCCCGCTGCAGCTGAACCCGCACGCTAAGCAGCTCGCTACGCCACTCGTACTTCGCGATCGCGGGTAGTTGATGTTGCCATGGATGATCCGTGAGGACTCCGTGCCAATTGCGGCGCTTCACGCCCAACAGAACTTTGAGTCGTTTGGACAATTCGGGCTGAATATCTTCAACCGGCAAATTCAGGCAGGCCGCAGAGATCCGCTGTGAAAACTCGATGGCCACAAGGGCGGACTGTGTCGGCAGGTTTCTACAGGCATTCACCACCTTTTTCCGGTCCTCCAGGATTAATTGCTCCATCGCCCCGAGTGACCTCGTTTCGTATTGGAAGTCTAGAACATGTTGATTGCTCAACGCCAGCCCGATGACGAGCAGCACGCCCGGTTCCTGGCGATCATCGACCACCAGCCTAAAGGTATGCGTGAGGGCGGTGTGTTGTAAAAGTGTTTTTGTATCCAGCAGGGTACGCAGATCCTGCAGCAGACTTGTTGCCTTTTCTTCAAGCTGGTGGGCTTCAAAGACAGGGGTCAGCTCGGTCAGCTTGAGCTCCAGTATTGGCGTGAGAATGGGGTTGCTCATAATTTTTCCTGGTTGAGTTTTTCGATCAACTTGAGCCAGACATGGGCCGAGAGCATGGCGCATTGCAGACCGGTCATGGAGCTGCCACTGCCATCCACGCCCAGGAGCTTTGTGTCGGACCCGATGACCAGCCAGATGGTCGGACGACCAGCGCGCGGGGCCTGCTGGATCTGCGTCACAGAACTCCCCAGCCTGACCCGTACCGTCGCCTGGGCCAGGGCCAAGGCGTTCAAAACATCGGCTTCGGATGTGGGGGTGATTGACCACTTGATGGCCATCAGGCTGGTGTTGATGCCGGCCTCCTTGAGCAGCTCCACGAACTTGTCCCAGCCTGGGCCGGGCCTGACAGCGATATGCTCTTTGCAAAGTGTGCGCTGCCAGTAGTCCGTCGCCTCGGTCAGCATCCAGCGATCACCTCGTTCAACGGCACCCGGCAATAGCGCCCAGCGTGACTGCGACATCCGGGAAAAATCTGGTCGCAGACCAAGCAGCCCGCCAGAGTGATCCCTGAGTGCTTTGCTACCCAGCGTGAGCTGATCAAGTAGTTCTGGTTCACCATGCCGATCAGCAAAGACGCCAACCAGCTTGATGGCCTCAATGACGAGGGACTCCTTCAGGTCCTGGCGAAGGCTGGATTGTGCAATCGACAGGCCGCGTGCGATGTCGCTCAGCACGCCAACAACTTGCGGGTAGCCCAAGGCCTTTGGCTTCAGGGAAAGCAAGGGGTTGTCGGGCGCGACCAGCGCGCAGGATTGACTGACGGGGGGGCGTTGAATTTGGTCCGCAGCCCCTTTCAGGGCGCCCCACAAGATTTCTCTTTGCGCCGCGACACCAAGCTCGGAACGGCTCACGCGCTGACGCAGTGTCGTCGCAGGGATGTGGGTCCAGTCGGTAACTGCCGCGTAGCCGATCGCAAGGTGGTGCAGCCCCTTGTCCAAAGACTGGCGCAGGCCCATCTCAAAAAGGTGGCAGTAGTTCACCGTGGTCACATGGCCACCTGAATGCCCAGCCTCGTTGGCCAGTTCATCAACCGGGTTGATTTCGTAGTCACTGTCATCGAGCGAAATGGGCACGAAACGATGGCTGGCGATACTGTGGCGCTGGATGTGCACACTGATGGTATCGTCGCCGGTCACCGTTTTGAGCAGCCGGCTCATCCAGAAATACATCTTGCCGGTGTCGGCCAGTTTCTTTGGGTCGGACGGATCACCAAAGACGTAGTCGTTCGGGCTGGCGTTTTCTTGAACACGACGTGCGCGCCACGCGCGAATCTGTTTAACCGACTCGGCGTCCTTGATGAAAACTCTGCGGCGCCCTTCGCTGGATTTTTCCTTGCCATCACTGACCTGTCGGGCAATTTCAATGCAGAGGTGATCGCCCTCGTCAATCACATTCATGAGTCGCAACACCATGAGCTCGCTGATCCGCACCATGGCATGCCCGGTGATGGCAAGGCCCGTGCCAAGCTGCTGGGTAAATCGGGTCGGCTCGACCTCGCCGAGCCACTGGCCCAGGAGCTTGCGCTCATGCTGCCAGATCATGTTGGCGGCGACTGGCGTATCAATTTCAAGCTTGAATACTTCAAGCGGCAGGCGCGGCACGGTCCACCACGCACGCAAGAAAAGATGGAAGGCCTTCAGGCCCGCCACGCGATAGCTGGCGATGGTGTTCGTGGCGTTCAGCAGCTTGCCGTAGATCCGGGCATAGGGCTCGGGTCCGATGCCAGCCAGGTGCAAACCGCCGGCTTCGGTATGGAAGTCAATCGCGAAGCTCTGGATGTAGTCGTAGGGCGTGGTGGGCGCCAGCTTGCTCTTGCGCCTTGTGCCGTTTTCGACCAGGTCAAGGGCGAACACGTAAAGCAGGGCGCACACCTCGTCAACGTGGTCAATTTCAGCGGCCAGAAGTCGCAGTGCCTCGACAATCTTGCTGCGTTTGGCGGCATTCGACCCCTTGACGGGCGGCCTGAGCGCATCGGTGAGTTTTTTGAGGAACTGGCCGCCCGAGAGGGCAGAAGGTGGCCGGCCCAGCATCGCCGCCTCGAACGCGCGCGCGTAGGCCGTGTCGTTGGGGCTCGCTTCTTCTGGCGAGTCCAGTGCTTCAATCTTGAGCGCCAGCTTGTGTTGCTCGCGTGCGAGGGCACTTCGGGGCAGGGCGCTCATGCGGGCGGCCTCACCCACATGCCCATAAAAGATCGGTGGGAGGGTGCTCTGCAGCCATGCCATGCCGTCTTGCCGAAGCTGTTCCCAGGCCGGGACCGAACACTTGGCGTAGGCATCTCCAAGAGGTGTGCGCAAGACCTGCTGCATCAGAAGACTTTGCGCGGTTTCAAAGGGTAGCCACTGCTCGACACGTTGCAGCGCCAAAGTGGTCGGGGCACTCAAGTCGCGGGCATTGATTCGCGGCCCGTCAAGCCAATCGATACGCAGCGCGTTGCTCCATCGGGCTGCGTTGGTGCAGGCGTCATAGGCACCGCGCAGGTCGTTGTCAGTGGCCAAGCCATCAAAGCCCACCAGACAGCCCAGCACCAGGCTTGACTGATCCAGGGTCTGTAGGCCCTTGTTCAGAACCCAGCCCTGAAAGGCATCGAAGCGCAGGCTGGCGCTCCCTAGATTTGCCGAGTGAATGAAGTGCGCTCGACGTGTAGCATCGCGGGTGAACAGCGATGTCTTGAACGCGCGTGGGGGCTTGCCGGGTTTTGCCATGGTCATACCTTCCGCAGACCCGACACGACGCCAATCCCCAGGGCGGTCAGGACCTGAAGCTGGACCTGCTCAAGGCGTACAAAAGACTGCCGCGGCGAGGCCATTTGCGATGTGGTGTTGCTTTCCAGACCCACCACACGATGGCGCATGAAGCGATCAATATCGCGTGAGCCCAGCCCCTGCTCGCGCAGCGTGTTTTGCCAGAAATGCCGACCGACGTTGCCGGGGACCCGAAATTCTTCAGAAAATGCGCCCCAAGTGTTGTGGGACCCCGCCGGTCGAACGCCACCGCGCGGGGAGCGAAATAGGAACAGGGCGCCATCACCGCGCAGTGCCTTGTCAATGGCCTCGACAAAACGCAGGCCTTGAGGATCGTTGAGGCGGTGTAAACGCTGAGACAGCGCTTGGCAATGCCCCACATATTGGCGGACTTGTTCGCGCACCAGGCTGTTCAGGTATACCGGTTGAGCCATCAGCCGATCGCCACCTTGTTTGTCATGGATGGTGATCTGTACCTGTCCGTCCATCAGCTCATGCGCGAGCAGGCGGTAGGCATGCACCTCGCGAAGACCCAGACAAAAGGAAATCAGCGCGACGGAATAGTGGGTGTAGCACGCATGGTGGTCGAGTAAGGTGTCAAAGTTGGCGCGCCGTCCGGGCCATGATTCAAGACTCAATTGAGCCAACTGGTCGAACATTCTTCTTGTGCCGTCCTTCGTGAGCGTGCAGAGCGAGCCTGCGGCGCGCAACTGCGATTCTTCTATTGCGGGGGCACCCCAGCCGATATCCGCGTAAAGCGCCGTGCAGCCGGCGTGAATGTCGCGCCCGGTCAAGCGCGCGTAATACATGCGCGCGGATCCCACAAAGGAAAAATCCCAGGTTATACAAGCTGCCACCAGGCGATCGCTGCCTGCCATGATGGCCATCGCACCCGTGGATTTGGAGGCGCGCGCCAGTGACGAGACCAGCTTGCATTCATCGTCCGTGATCAGTGAAGCGCGGTGATCCACCCTGACCCAGCTCACGAGGTCACCCAGCAATTGCGCTTCAGGAAAACGGCTCAGACGCCGCCGGAGTTCCTCGGCGAGAAAAAGGGGGAGGGGAATGATCAGTATGTCGTCGCTGGCGTGGAATAGAATTTTGGTGCTCAGGGAGGGGGCTTTGCGACCCGGAAACAGCGGCCGCAAGTCGAGTACGAGCGCGCCGCGCTCGATGTCAAGTCCCAGAATCCGAAGCGGAGTCTTCGCAGAGATCAGAGGCAGACTCAGAGTCAGGACTGGCGTGAGACTGTTCAACATTGAGATCGCCTGAACGACGGCCGCACAATCGCCTTGCTCAACCTTGTCGCGAACTGCCGATGTGACGCGGCGATACTGCGCCGGCGGAAGATGGCTGTCATCCAGTCCACCTTGCCGATGTTTGGGGTCTGGGTATTCGAACCTCCATTTGAGGCGCGCCAGAAGATCAAAACGGTTCTTGGGGTTGGCATGCTCGGGCCGGACCGGACCGTTCGGGTCCAGTAATTCGACACGTCGGCGCACTTGCCTGTCGATTTTTTGATACCGCGCCAACCAGCCGCGCCCAAACTTGAGATCTTTAAGGTCGTCTATGTCACGGTCTTCTCCTGGCACCGGCCGACCGTACTTGCCGGCATCGCGTCTTAACTGCGTGCAGTAGCGAGTGTTTAGCTGCCCTCGCTCCAATAAGGCCAGTGCGATTTCTGCGCCCAAGGCGGTGCGCAGTGGCTGCTGCCCATGCCACAGTGAGATGAGCAGTGCCCAGGATGGATACGTGGCGTTACGGCTATCCATCTGGCCGTTGGGCGGGGTTCCCTGAATTTCCTCGGCGTGCTCTGTAACGGCGTCAGCGATGATCTGGGCGTCGTCCAACAGGGCCTGAAACTCTGGTCGAACGTACCGAATATCCTTGGAGTAGTCGAGAAGGCAATTGACCAGTGTTGCGACGGCGGTGGCACATGCTGGCTGGTCCATCGGGATGGTGACAGTTCCAATTAACAGCTCGAGAGTCTGTTGACAAGCGACGGGCATGGCTGTGCGGAGCCTTTGCAAAGGCTCAAGTTCGGGGTGTACTTTCATTAACATGTTGAATTTCTCTCAAGTTAAAAATCGAAAAGCTCAAAGCTGAACAACAAAAAGACAAAGAAAAGAAAAAGGAAACACAAAGAGAAAAGACACCCACGCCCAGATGCCAAAAAATTTGGTCGAAACAAAGCTACGCGCGACCAGGAACGCGTGGCTTAAAAGTTGGCTGAGAGCGGTCAGCGCGCGCCGATATGTCGGGCGACTTGGTAGGTCCGTGAACGGACTAAGCCTTGGAGGCTATTTGGTAGGCTGGGGGTTGAAGCGGCGACGGATCACCAATACGGTCGGTTGTGAAACGCGTAAGGCTTCTGCGTTGAAGCGATGGTGGCATCGCAATAGTGAGAATGCATCGCTGTGCCAATAATGAAGGAGCGAGCCCTCCACTATTGATCAACCAATGGTCGAATAGGTCATAGAAATACCATTAATCAGAATGGTTCTGCTCAAGGCATTCATTTCAGACGCAAGTCACGACAGCGAGCTCCGTCCACATCAGTGGAAGCCGCATCCTGATAGGCATCAAGAGGGCCGGTGCAGTGTGCACGCTTGGAATATATCCCAAGTTGCCCCAAGGTCGCAAGTTGTAGCTTAAGTTTTTTGCAGACAGCTGGTGTCCTGCAAATAGACTCACGGTAGCAGGCTGATCTGATCATTGGGTGCAATGGGTATGAGTGAGCGGGGTCGCTTACAGATCAGCAGCCAACCGGCCATTACCCGGTGCGCCCGCTACTGGCCAAGGCGTCTACGAGCGCGCCAGGCTTTTTTAAACATGGATAAAAAGAGTGGTTGTTGTTCTAATATTTGCTACAATTGAAGCAAAATAAAGAACGAAATGTCCATCGCTAATTATCTGTTTGGTCAAACCCGCGCCAACGTGTTGAGCGCTTTGCTCCTTCATCCGGACAAGTCGATTCATGTACGCGAGTTGGCGCGCGCTACCGGCACGTCGCCAGGTTCGCTGCACCGAGAGTTACGCGCCTTGTCTGATCTGGGTTTGTTGCTGCGCCAGGAGGTGGGGCGTCAGGTGCATTACCAGGCTAACCCTCAATGTCCCGTGTTTGCCGAATTGGCTGGCTTGCTGCGCAAGACGGCCGGTCTAGCTGACGTGCTCCGCGAAGCACTGATGCCATTGGGCCGTAAGGTGGAGCTGGCTTTTGTATATGGCTCGGTCGCTTCGGGCTCGGAGCGTCCAACCAGCGATGTAGATGTAATGGTGCTTGGCAGCGCCGGATTTTCCGATGTTGTGCTTGCACTGGCTGATGTGCAGGTCGCGCTGGCGCGCGAGGTCAATCCCACGCCAATGTCCACCAAAGATTTTTCTAGAAAATTCTCAGGCGGTGATGGCTTTGCCCGCAGCGTGGCGGTCAGCCCGAAGATATGGTTAATTGGAGGTGAAGATGACTTTGCAAAACTTATTGCGCATAGGCAAACTTAAAGACCACACCCCTACGGCCGCAGAGATAGTGCGGCTGCTGGCTTCGGTGGAGCGCAATCTGGCGGATGCGGCTGTATCAAAGGTGAGCGACGAAACCCGCTTTGATGCCGCCTATAAAGCCGTCATGCAATGTTCACTGGCCGCCATGATGGCCAGCGGTTACCGGCCTTCCACCAGCGAGCCAGGGCATCACGTGACGCTGATTCAATCTTTACCGCTCACATTGGGTGTGGACAACGAAACCTGGGTTGTGCTGGACGCCCTGCGACGCAAACGCAATTCCAACGATTACACCGGTGACATAGTCACGGCTGACATGGTGGCCGAATGCATTGATCAGGCTTCTCATCTTCAGGTGCTACTGCTCAAGCACTTGAAGAAGCACCATCCGAGATTACTTAAACCTACTGCTTGAACCACTCAATAGACCGGTGACGCCAAAGATCAAACGGCGGCTGACTTCTATTTGCACCACGGCTTCATTGCCTTCGCGGCAACACCGCGGACATTGTTCTTGCCCTTGGCTACAGTTAAGACACAGATATAAGCTGCCCAAGAAGGTCGCTGGCGTGTAGCCCCATCCGCCCCTAAAAATAATGCCCAAAGGTCATGTTTTTAGCTATCCTTGCAGCAAGAGTTTGCAAAGTGTTTTGTTTGCTGCTTGTGACTTAAGTGGTGTTGACCGGTTTGGACTGGCGATGCGTGTCACAGATTCAACGTTCTTAATTCATTGATTTGATTGAAGATTCTCCACTTGAGGTCACTTGAAGTCTTTCCAAGTAGTTAGCAACCAATGCAGATACGCAATGGTTGCATCTGCCTCATAACCCAGGTCGTAAGTTCAAATCTTGCCCGCGCAACCAACATCCATGCCCTCTAGGCTGGTAGGAAACGCCCACTTCATGTGGGCGTTTTGCTTTGTGTCGAGGTTTGTGACGAGGTCTGTGTCGTCACAAATCTCGTTGCATTTCGAGTTGACCATTGGGCGCGTGACGGGTTTCGGTAGAGGAAGTTCATGCCGCTGCCTTCAATCTCCGCTCAAGACTGGGGCTGTCTCTGAGGTTCTGCGGTTGAACGACAGCCGTTGCCGGAACCTGCCATTCGTCTTCCGTCGAGGCGGATGGCCGCTGTACCTCGGAACCGCCCGATCGCTGGACACCGCGCCGGTGATCTGAGCTCTCCCAACGCGGGTCACTAGCCAGCGGCAGCCTTCACAGGTCGCCAGCTGGCGCTCTCGACCCAATGCGGTCCCACATTTCGCGCAATTCAGCCCCCTGAAGCCGCCCTCCGGCAGCGATAGGTAGCTAGTTGAGAAAATAGCGAGAGTCAGGCTTCGTTCAGCCACTTCATGGGTACGAGCTTGACCCCGTCCCGCCACTCGCGCAGCCCAACCACGCCGGGGATATCGCCCCACACATCGCGGGACGCGTGGTCCAGCACGATGAGCTGCAGCTTGCCCTCGGCCTTGAGCACGACCTGCCCCATGACCTCGAATGCCTTGCGAACGGCATCGATGTCTTCATCCCGAAAAAGCGGCTCCTCGACTTCTTCATCCGGGCGTGTCACGACGCGCTTCGGAAAGTACACCTGGCTGGGCTGGTCCAGCACCATGAAGCCGGGTACGGGACTGCTCGGCTGGGCCAAGTAGAACTGGTGCAGAGCCAGCAGCATGGCCAGGTGGTAGGAGAGCCAGTTGGAGCCGCTGCCGATCTCAGACAGGTAGTCATCGCGCTCCGCGCCCCGCACCTTGATCGTCAGGTCGCTTATTTCGAGGGAGATGGGGTCATCGGCGTTCTCCACATCCAAGAAGGGCAAAAGGCGACCCGCATGGGTGTTGACCGCGAGCAAGGCTCGGCGCTTGCGGGAGTCGACATCCTGCTCGCGAAGCTCCGCCTCCAACCGCTGAACGGTCTCCCGCAGTCGGGCCACCTCATCGATAAGGTCACTGTCGCTGCCCAGGCTCCGGTGAAGATCGAGGGCGGACTCGAGGTTACCGACAAATCGCTCAGCCTTCTTCGCCGCGAACTGACGTTCACTCGCCTCCTTAGAGCGACCGGACAAGGCACGTTTGCGAATCTGAACGGACCGTAATCGCTCCGTCGCCTGCCCCACTTCGGCCGTCACGCGCTGCAGTTCACGATCAAATGCGGCGGGCACTTCCTTGTCGACGCCGGCCTCGGCTTCAACCTCTTGCAATCGCGCTGACAGCACCTCCAGCTTGCGTTTTGCCGAGTCGGTGTGACTGCCACACATGGGGCAATCTGCCGCGCCGTCCGTGTGTGCGACCAGCCAACTGGATAACTTGAGACGTCCCCGCTGAAGCCCTATCGCCGCCTCGTACTGGTCGACGCCGGAGCTCATGCGGTTCATTTCCTCGAGCCGATGCCTCAGCGTGGTCAGCTCGCGCGACACCTCGCGCTCCTCAGTGTCCAGGCCGCTGAGCTCGCGCAACGCATCAGAGATCGTCGAGGTGCTGACGGACAGAGTCAGATCCGTGCGTGCGACGACCTCTTCCAGCAGCTCGATCATTTGCCCTCGCGTGGGCTGTTGCTCAAGCTTGGACGTCAGGCCCAACTCCTGGGCCTCGCTGAACTTGACCATCAGGTCCGCCAGCCAGCGCGCCGACACCTGCTGAGCATCCTTGAGCTCGCGCTCCTTGCGGCGCAGTTCCTGACGTGTACGCCCCAGCTCGAACTGCTTGGCCATGAGGGCCGGCGTCACTGCGCCCAGCACATAGGGAAAGATCTTACGCAGCTTCTCGCGGTGCTCGTAAGTGTTGGCCTTAAAAAACAGCACGTCCGGGTTGGCCACGATGTTCTGCGGCTGGAACGTGAACGCCGCGAGATCCCGAAAGCTCGGGCGGCCGTCAAAGCCGGCCGAGTCGTCCCCACCGGTGAAGTCCAGCTTCGACAGGCCGGCGAGGTCATCCAGCAGCCGCTTCACGGTGTCGGCGTTCGTGTTCTTGACGATGCGCAGCGGCACCTCGGTGATCCTGTCGGCCTCCATCAGAAACATATCGTCGGTGCTGCGCTGCGCGCCGGGCTCACGGCGCGCCAGCAGCTTGTCGCCCTGATCGGTCGCCACGACAACTCCGAACCACTCGCAATACTTGCGAATGGTGTTGACGGGGATGGAGCACGTGCTGGAGCCAAGGCAGTAGTCGATGATGGGGATGACCGCGGACTTGCCCGTCCGTGACGCGCCGCTGATGACGTTGACCTTGCCCAGATCGAACAGCAGGCGACGCGGCTTGAATTCGGGGTTCCGGGGCCAGAGCACGATCGCGCGAATCTGGAAGAACATCAGAGCCTCACCTTCAGCGTTGTTGTTATCTCGTGCAGCGTAAGCCGCCCACACCAGGCGCCGAGCTTCTCTGCGTCCGCCAAGAGCTGCTTCACTTCGTCAGGCAGGCCCCGCGCCTTGGTCCGCGACAAAGGAACCGCGCTACCCGCGTCCGTGAGGTGGATCAGCCGTCCCGCTGTGGCCAACTCGATGGACTGCAAGCTCAGCACACGCCATCGCAGGGCGCGGTCATGAAGCTGGAGCAGCAGGTCTTGCTTGGAGACAGTCGAATCGCCGAACTTGGCCGCGAAGGCGCGAAGGCCCGAGCTGATCCTAGTGCGCTGCAGCAGCTCGGCGGTCGCCTGGTGCAGCACGATGGGCAACGTCAGGAAGAGCACGGGCAACGGCGGCGGGTCGCCCGCGGCCTGGGACTCGACGTAGCCACAGCAGAAGCGCCAAATGACGGCGGCGCCCAATGCCGGGTTCTGGACGTTTTGTGCCTCGCGTACTAGCATCGTCACGCCGCCTTTTTCGCCTTGAGGTGCTGCTCGTAGTCGGGATGCCATCCGATCGACAGTTCATCGGCCAGTCGGTGCAAACAACCCGGAATGAAGTGCTCGGGCGGGTCCATCGCCTGCACTGACGCGCTGACCTGCATGCAGTCGGCATACAGCGCCTGCCCCTGCTGGTCCTGCGCTTTGCCGGCGTGCGCGACCTTGCAGGCGAGTCGCTTGTTCTTCCAGTTTCGCTTGAGGGTGGCATCGAGGTCATCAAGCGACGTCACATCCACCTCGCCGCGCACGGCCCAGTCGGTGCGGTCCGCGGCGGCCATCAGGTAGTCGCTTACAGCCTCGAGCTTGTCTTCGAACGTCATGCCGATAATTTCGAGCTGTTGGACGAAGATCTTGGGCAGGTAGCCCTGCGACTCGTCCAAGCTCGGCGCCTTCGCGCGACTCAGCAGCACTGTGTCCCGATCGATCTTGCGAACGTAGGCGTCATACGCAATCTTGAATTCATCGCGTCCGATGATGGCCGGCCTACCCGCCTCCAGGAGCTCGTCCACGCGGCGCTTCACGAAGCCGCACATGTGATCCGCGATGTCCCGGACCTTGCTTGGCGACACCGGATGGGTGCGGATGACGGCCTCGATGTCAGCCTGCGGGCTGCCGGAGCCGCAGGTAAGCCGGAACTTCTTGATGACCCGCGCCACCAGATCCTGATCGGCGTCGAAGACCTTCTCAACGTAAGACGCGATTTCTGAAGCGACGTCGCTTCGCTGCGCGAAGGCCGGGGCCTCGCCCCATAGCGCGGTACGTGCCTGGAAAACGGCAGCGCGAGCGGCGTCCAACGTCGCGGCCTCGGCGAAAGCATGGACGATCGTGGCTGTCACCGGCCGCGACACGTAGATCTCGAAGAGCGTGCTGTCCGGATCGCAGCCGCCTTCCGCGGCCAGGGCGACCCAATTCGACAGCGTCTTCCAAAGCGACTTGGCCCGATCTGCCACCGGGTTCGCGGTGAGCGCGCTCTTGCTCTGGACCAGGTGCACACCTAGCTGCGCATGTTCTTGGGCCACGTCGTCCAAGACCTCCATGCTGCAGGAGGTGCCCTCGGGTGCCACAAGCAGGAGATGCAGCAGTCGGGTGTACTGGAGCCCGTAACCCAGCGCCTGACCTGGAACCTCGGTTTTACGTCGTGACCGCGAGGCCCCCCTACCCGTCGATGTTGTCATTCAGCCCCCTGACCTAATTGCAACACAATCTTACAGGTATAGTGGCATCTGCTCGCGCACGGCGTGCTGCGTCTGGACATCGTCGATATGGCAATAGCGGAGCGCCTTAGCGTTGTCGCATCACTGATAACAACCAGATCGCCAACATCCGCGCGGCGCTGAAACATGCCGACGTGAAGGAAATACTCGTCATCCCTTACGGAGAACATGACCGTTGCTGGTGTGCTTGAGCAGTTGCAGCCCGACCATCAGGCGGATGGGATGGCCGGGGCGGCCAATGCCGGCTTTGTACAGGCCGCCAAAGCGCTGCTCGCAAGATTCCCAATCGATCTTCTGGGCCAGCTGAACCAGCGGATGGCGCAGGTTGATCAGATTGACCAGTTCCTGGCGGAACAGGTCGCCTTCTGCCGTTTGAGTCGTCTCGCGCAGGGCCATGAGTTTGCAAGGTTTGAGGCTTTAATAGCGCCAATTCTTGCAATCTCTGGGCCGTCTCACCACCCCGTTAACCCGCATGGATGCTGGATATCAGGGGTTTCTCAGGGATGACGAACTATTCTCCGACTGCCTAATCTGTCGTGTAGTGTGTGAGCACGATGGAGGCGGTGATGAGTGGAAGGCCGAAGGCGCAACTGGTGTTGAGCGAGTCCGAACGCGAGCAACTTGTGGCACTGACGATGCGTCGCAAGACTGCGCAGGCGTTGGCCTTGCGAGCGCGTATCGTATTGGCTTGCGCCGATGGGATGGACAACAAGATTGTGGCTGCCCGACAGCGCGTCACGCCCCAGACGGTGTCCAAGTGGCGTACCCGCTTCGTCCAGCAACGCCTGGACGGACTGCTGAACGCGCCGCGCCCCGGAGCACCGCGCAGCATCGAGGATGCACGCGTCGATGCGGTGATCGCCAAGACTCTGGAATCGGTGCCAGCGGGCGCGACCCACTGGAGCACGCGCACCATGGCGCGCGAGATGGCTCTGTCGCAGACAGCGGTCAGCCGCATCTGGCGCGCCTTTGGCTTGCAGCCGCATCGCCAGGAGACTTTCAAGCTCTCCAGCGATCCGCTGTTTGTCGAGAAGGTGCGCGACATCGTGGGGCTGTACCTGGATCCGCCGCTCAAGGCGATGGTGCTGTGCGTCGACGAGAAGAGCCAGATCCAGGCGCTGGACCGCACGCAACCCATCCTGCCATTGGCACCCGGCATCCCCGAGCGGCGCACTCATGATTACATGCGCCACGGCACCACCACGCTGTTTGCGGCACTGGACATCGCCACGGGCGAAGTGATCGGCCAATTGCACCGGCGCCACCGCAGCAGCGAGTTCCTGCAGTTCCTGCGCACCATCGAAGCCAATGTGCCCAGCGAATTGGACGTGCATCTGGTAATGGACAACTATGGCACGCACAAGACGCCTACGATCAAGGCTTGGTTCGCTCGGCATCCTCGCTTCCATGTTCACTTCACGCCCACCTCGGCGTCCTGGCTGAACCAGGTCGAGCGCTGGTTCGCCACGCTCACAGACAAATACATCCGCCGCGGCACCCATCGCTCGACACGGCAACTCGAGCAAGCGATCAAACAATACCTGGACATTCACAACGCCAACCCAAAGCCGTTCGTTTGGGCCAAATCCGCAGATGAAATCCTTGCAAGCATTGAGAGATTTTGTTTGCGAATTTCTAACTCAGGACACTAGATGGTCAACATATTTGACATTGAGACATAGATTTTCTAAATTCATCCGATGTATGAATTTGCCGAGAGTGACCTTGCCCCTGTTGTCCACACTCCATAGGCGGCCCATTATGCGGACTTCCTTTCTTGCTGCTGGGCCGCGATCCAGCGTTGCTCAAACGTCATCGGGCTGACGTAGCCCAGCGTCGAGTGCAATCTCTTATGGTTGTAGAACGCCAGCCTGTCCATCACTTCGTCCATGGTTTCACGCCGGGTGGCAAACCGCCTGCCGTACAGCCTGCCGACCTTCAAGCGGCCCCGCAGACTCTCGGTGGGTGCCTTGTCCTAGCGGTCAGCGGCTTGGATCAGGTGCAGGAGCTGGAGGCGCTTCCGCTGGTCGTTCCGTCCGTTCCCATCGAGGGAACCGATTCAATCTATCCCGTTCGTAGGATCTTCTGCGTTGGCCTGAATGACCTCGATCATGCCAAAGAGATGGGCCGCACCGTAGAACGGAGCGCGCCCTTATATTTCACGAAAAGTCCGTTCGCCATCGTGCCGTCGGGCAGCACCGCCGCACGGTCGGCGGCGCTTTGGTATTGTCGTTCTTCATCAAGCCCAACCGGTTTCGGTCAGGAGATCTGGCGGGCGAAGAACTCTGGTAGTTCCGGCCGCAAACCGGGCCGGACGCTGCCGTGACTTAAGCTCACGCCAAACGTTGCAGTTTTTTGCCCGCATGCGCACATCTTGTGATCCATTGAAGAACAGGACGGCAACTCGATGATCCACCAATCCGACAACACGCCGCCGCAGGCCTCAGCTTTCGGGCGGGCGGTTTCACGGCACTACGGCGTCGACACCGTAGAATGCCTGCGGGAAGCGCCTTCGCCCGGTGCCAGTGTCTCGGTCGCACACGTGGCGTACGAACAGCCGCACCTGTTCGTGCTCGCCCCGCTGATGCAGGACGATGCCTATCTCCTGCATGTCGATATCGCTCCCGGCGGCACGCGAAAGTTCGTCACACGCGAGGCCTCTTGCCAAATCGGCCCCGCAGCGCCGGGCGCCATACACCTGCACAATCTGCAGGAGCAGACCTTTGGCTATATCTGCAGCCCCTTCGAATTCATGGTGTTCCATTTCCCCCGCGACAGCATCAACGCGTATGCCGATGAGCTCGGGCTGCGGAGAGTCGACTCGCTGAGCTGTCCGCCCGGTCGGGTCGATACGGTGCTGGGACACTTGTGCGCGGCCATGCGGGCTGCTGTCCGGTATCCCGGCGACGCGACCGCGCTCCTCATCGATCACCTATCCCTGGCGCTGGGCCTTCACCTCACCAGAAACTACAGCAGCGCCCGCGCAGTACGGCCACCCTTGCGGCACAAGCTGTCGGCCGCGCAGGTGCGTCGGGCCAAGGCCTTCATGCTCGAGCAGATCGGTCGCGATGTCACGCTGGCGGCGGTGGCCGCTGAGTGCCAGCTGTCGCGCAGCTATTTCATCCAGGCTTTTGGCCAGAGCGTGGGGCAGACACCGTACGCCTGGCTGACCGACCAGCGCCTGCTCATCGCCGAACGCATGCTGATGGATCCGCAGCGCTCGATCGCCGATGTCGCCCTCGCCTGCGGATTCGGCGACCAGAGCCACCTGACGCGCGTTTTTTCAAGGCGCAAAGGCATGGCGCCGGCCGCCTGGAGAAAAGCCCAGCGGCAGTGAAAACGCCAGAACTGGCACCGCAGCCCGTCAACGCGGCAGCAGGGCCGGTATCAACGGACGCTCCAGGCGGTCCAGCCACCACTTGAGCGCCTGCCCCATCGGGCCGGGTTTCCACGCCAGCCAAAAAGTTTCATCAGGTCGAGCCTCCTCATAGGGCAACTCCAGCAGCGTGCCACGTTCGAGCTCCAGGCGTACCAAGGCCCTCGGCAGGAAACCGTAGCCCAGCCCCGCGAGCTGGCAGGCGATCTTGGCCTGCATCGATGGCACGGTAATGCGCTGCTGCCCGGCCACCAGGCCCACTGTGCGGTCGGACAGCGTGCGCACGCTGTCGCCCACCACGATGGCGGAATGACCTAGGAGATCCGCCTTGGTAATCTGCCCTCTCACGCGTGCCAGCGGGTGAAGCGGCGCGACACAAAAAACGAACGCGAGACTACCCACCGCCACCGCACGGTAGCCGCCGCCGGCCGGCCCCTCCCCCGCGGCAATCACCAGATGGGCGCGTCCTTCCCGAAGGGCTTCCCAGCTCCCGGTCAAGGTCTCGCTGCCGATACGCAGGCGCGTGCCGCACTGCAGCGCTTCGAAAGCGCGGATGTCGTCGACCAGCGCCTGCGTGGGTATCAGGGAATCGTGCACCAGCCGCAATTCGGACTCGAAGCCGGTGGCGATCTTCCGCATGCGCGACTCCAGGTCACCTGCCGCGCCCAGCAGCCAGCGCCCGTCCCTCAGCATCTCCTGGCCGGCCGGCGTCAGCGACACGCGAGGGCCGTGACGCTCGAACAGCAGGATGCCGAGTTGCTGCTCCAGCTTGCCGACGGAATAGGAAATGGTTGACGGCACCTTGTTCAGGTGCGTCGCCGCCGCCGCGAACGAACCGTAGCGCGCAATGACTTCCACCACCTCAATGGCTTCCAGACTCAGTTTGAGCATGCAAACACCTCTCTTTTGAATGATCGAAATTTTCGATCATTTGAGCATAAAAGTCTCGTCATGTCCGCTTGTCAAACCGCAGACACTGAGGTTTCTCCAGTGCAATGCTTCAAAAAACATTGTGATTCAAATCGATCAATATCCACAAAGGAAAGACACCATGCTCCAGGAAAACGCCCTCATCGAAGTCCGCAAAGCCAACGACCGTGGTCTCGCAGACTTTGGCTGGCTCAAGTCCCGCCACACTTTTTCGTTCGGCCATTACTACGACGCGAAACAGCAGGGCTTCTCTGACCTGCTGGTCATTAACGATGACCGCGTGCAACCGGGCCGCGGCTTTGGCACGCATCCGCACCGCGACATGGAAATCTTTTCCTACGTGCTGGAGGGCGCACTGGAGCACAAGGACTCGATGGGTACTGGCTCCGTCATCCGTCCGGGGGACGTGCAGATGATGAGCGCGGGTACCGGCGTGCGCCACAGTGAGTACAACGCCTCGGCGACAGACCCCGTGCATTTCCTGCAGATTTGGATCGTGCCCAACAAGCGCGGCACGACCCCGCGTTATCAGCAACAGCATTTCAGCCCTGCCGAAAAGCGCGGGCGCCTGCGCCTCGTCATCTCGCCGAACGGCCAGGATGGCTCCCTGTCCGTGCACCAGGACGCCCGCGTCTACGCCGGCCTCTTCGACGGCGCCGAGAATGCGTCCTTGGACATCGGCGCGCACCGCTATGCCTACGTCCACGTGGCCAGCGGCAGCATCGAGCTGAACGGGGAGCGTTTGCGCGAAGGCGACGGCGTGCGGGTGCGCGGAGGCGGACCGCTTGAGTTGTCCGGTGGCGAGCAGGCAGAAGTGCTGCTGTTCGACCTGCGCCCACAGGAGCTGCCGGCCATGTGAGCCCCGCGGCCGCAAACACGCCAACTGCCACGAACGCCCGCAACCGCCAGGAATCGAAATGCGACGAATCGACAAAAACGCGCACCAATCGACAAGACCCGCAGCAATCAAGGACGGCATGATGCGCCCGATCAGGCGTCCATGACGAGATCCTGATCGCGGCACCGCAAGCCAGCTTTAAATCCTTCCAGTACGCGCTAGCCAGTCCACTTATCCCTTTAAAACGTCAACCGGTTCATTCATCCATCCTCAACCCATAAAAGGTCAAAACCATGTCCATCAAAGCTACCCCCACCCCAGGCGCCAAACTCCTGACGCCCAAGGACCATACCCTCGTGATGATCGACTTCCAGTCGCAGATGGCGTTCGCCACGCACTCGATCGACGCGGTCAACCTGCGCAACAACGCCGCGCTCGTGGCCAACGCCGCCGCCGGCTTCGGCGTGTCGACCATTCTTACCACCGTCGCCGAGAAGAGCTTCTCTGGCCCGATGTTCAACGAGATCACCGATGCATTCCCGGGCCAGAAGATGCTCGACCGCACCTCGATGAACACCTGGGAGGACGCGGCCGTGATCAACCGAGTGAACGAGATCGGCAAGAACCGCATCGTGCTGTCGGGCCTGTGGACCGGCGTGTGCATCGTCGGTCCCGCACTGTCGGCGCTCGACCAGGGCTTCGAGGTCTTCGTCATTGCCGACGCCTGCGGCGACGTGTCGGCCGAGGCGCACAACCGCGCGATGGATCGCATGGTGCAGGCCGGCGCGCAGCCGATGACCTCGCTGCAATACCTGCTCGAACTGCAGCGCGACTGGGCCCGCACCGACACCTACGAGATGACCACCGGCGTCGCCAAGAAATTCGGCGGCGCCTACGGCCTGGGCGTGACCTACGCCAAGACCATGTTCGGCGCGCACGAAGGCTGAACGCCGCGGTGAACAAGATGAAGCCCTACGTCCTTTCGCTCGCGCTCGGCCTGCTGGTCGGTGTGATCTACGCACTGTTCCAGGTGCGCTCGCCGGCCCCGCCGGTCATCGCCCTCGTGGGGCTTCTCGGGATCCTGCTCGGCGAGCAGATCCCGCCGCTCATCAAGAGCGTGATCAAGCCCGATGCCGTGGCCACCTCGTGGCTACAGCACCAGGTCAAGCCGCATGTGTTCGGCGAGCTGCCGCAGTCCGCCAAGGTCGACCCGATTACCGCACAGGGCCAAGACACATGAGCAATTCATTCGACGAACAACGCCGCCGCCTGTGCCTGGGCACGCTCGGCGCCGCCCTTGCCGGCACGGCAAGGGCCCAATCCACCGCTTCAAGGAACACCGACATGGCAGGCACCACCGCCCCCGACTTGATCCTGCACAACGGCCGCTTCACCACGCTGGACCGCGCCAACCCCACGGCCAGCGCCGTGGCCATCAAGGACGGCCGCTTCACGCGCGTCGGCCGCAACGAAGAGGTGCTGCCGCTGGCCGGCTCCGCCACCCGCGTCATCGACCTGCAGGGCAAGCGCGTGCTGCCCGGCCTGATCGACAACCACCTGCACATCATTCGCGGCGGCCTCAACTACAACCTCGAACTGCGCTGGGACGGTGTGCGCAGCCTGGCCGATGCCATGGGCATGCTCAAGCGCCAGGTCGCCATCACGCCCGCGCCGCAGTGGGTGCGCGTGGTGGGCGGTTTCACCGAGCACCAGTTCGCCGAGAAGCGACTGCCTACCATCGAGGAACTGAACGCCGTCGCGCCCGCCACCCCGGTATTCATCCTGCACCTGTACGACCGTGCACTGCTCAACGGTGCCGCCATGCGCGCCGTGGGCTACACCAAGGACACGCCCGCGCCGCCCGGCGGCGAGATCGTGCGCGACAGCGCCGGCAACCCCACGGGCCTGCTGCTGGCCAAGCCCAACGCCTCCATCCTCTACGCCACGCTGGCCAAGGGCCCGAAGCTGCCGTTCGACTACCAGGTGAACTCCACGCGCCATTTCATGCGCGAGCTCAACCGGCTCGGCGTGACCGGCGCCATCGACGCGGGCGGCGGCTTCCAGAATTACCCCGAGGACTACCAGGTGATCCAGCAGCTGGCCGACGCCGGCCTGCTCACCATCCGCCTGGCCTACAACCTGTTCACGCAGAAGCCCAAGCAGGAGAAGCAGGACTTCCTGAACTGGACGGCCACGTCGAAGTACAAGCAGGGCGACGACTACTTCCGCCACAACGGCGCGGGCGAGATGCTGGTGTTCTCCGCCGCCGACTTCGAGGACTTCCGCCAGCCGCGCCCCGACATGGCGCCCGAGATGGAAGGCGAGCTGGAAGAAGTGGTGCGCGTGCTCGCGCAGAACCGCTGGCCCTGGCGCCTGCACGCGACCTACGACGAGACCATAGCCCGCGCGCTCGACGTGTTCGAGAAGGTCAACCGCGACACGCCGCTGGCCGGCCTGAACTGGTTCTTCGACCACTGCGAGACCATCTCCGAGAAGTCGATCGACCGCATCGCCGCGATCGGCGGCGGCATCGCGGTGCAGCACCGCATGGCCTACCAGGGCGAATATTTCGTCGAACGCTACGGCGCCGGCGCGGCCGAGGCCACGCCGCCTGTGAAGCGCATGCTCGAAAAGGGCGTGAAGGTGTCGGCCGGCACCGACGCGACGCGCGTGGCCTCGTACAACCCGTGGGTGTCGCTGTCGTGGCTGGTCACGGGCAAGACTGTGGGCGGCATGCAGCTCTACCCGCAGCGCAACTGCCTGGACCGCGAGGCCGCGCTGCGCATGTGGACCGAGAACGTCACCTGGTTCTCGAATGAAGTCGGCAAGAAGGGCCGCATAGAGGCCGGCCAGCTGGCCGACCTGCTGGTGCCCGACCGCGACTTCTTCGCTTGCCCCGAATCGGACATTGCCGACACCACCTCGCTGCTGACCATGGTGGGCGGCAAGATCGTTTACGGCGCAGGCCCGTTCGCGCCGCTCGACGAAGGCACGCCGCCCGCGGCCATGCCCGACTGGTCGCCCGCGCGCACTTTCGGCGGCTACGGCGGCTGGGCCGACACGGCCGAGGGAGCGCCCATGCAGAAGGTGCTGCGCAACGCCGCCGCGGCCTGCGCCTGCGCCAACAACTGCAACGTGCACGGCCACCAGCACGCCACGGCCTGGAGCAGCAAGCTGCCCATTGCCGACCTGAAGAGCTTCTGGGGCGCGCTCGGCTGCGCCTGCTGGGCGGTGTGACGATGACGACCGCACGCTGGCAATCCGCACCGGTCCTGCGCTGGATCGCCTTGCTGCTCTTGTGTGCCGCCTACCTGCAGGGCGGCTTCAACAAGGCGACCGACTTCGCTTCGGCCATCGCCGAGATGAACCACTTCGGCCTGTCACCAGCGGCGCCGATGGCCGTCGCGGTGATCGTGCTGGAGCTGGGCGCCGCGGCGCTCATCCTCACCGGCTTCTACCGCTGGGTGGGCGCGCTGGCGCTGGCTGGCTTCACGCTGCTCGCCACCTTCGTTGCGCTGCGCTTCTGGGAGATGCCGCAGCCCGAACGCTTCATGGCCGCCAACGCGTTCTTCGAACACCTTGGCCTGGTCGGCGGATTCCTGCTTGTGGCGTGGCATGACCTGAAGGACCGTACGCATGGCTGAACCGGCCCAACGCAGCTCCGGCAGCTTCGCACCGCTGCGTCAGCCGGTGTTCGCAGTGCTGTGGGCCGCCACCGTGCTCGGCAACATCGGCAGCTTCATGCGCGACGTGGCCAGCTCGTGGCTGGTGACGGACCTGTCGGCCAGCCCCACGGCTGTGGCGCTGATCCAGACGGCGGCCACGTTGCCGATCTTCCTGCTCGCGATTCCCGCCGGCGTGCTGTCGGACATCCTGGACCGCCGGCGCTTCCTGATCTTCGTGCAGCTGATGCTGGCCGGTGTCAGCAGCACGCTGCTGGTGCTGTCGCATACTGGCACGCTCACCGTCGAATACCTGATTGCGCTGACCTTCGTCGGCGGCATTGGCGCCGCGCTGATGGGACCGACCTGGCAATCCATCGTGCCCGAGTTGGTGCCGCGCGAGGATCTCAAGGGCGCGGTGGCGCTGAATTCGCTGGGAATCAACATCGCGCGCGCCATCGGCCCGGCTGCGGGCGGGCTGATCCTGGCGAGCTTCGGCGCCGCAGCCGCCTATGGGATGGACGTGCTGAGCTATGTGTTCGTGGTCGCCGCGTTGCTGTGGTGGAAGCGCCCCGCGGCAGCCGACAGCGCGCTGTCGGAGAACTTTCTCGGCGCCTTCCGCGCCGGGCTGCGCTACACGCGGGCCAGCAGGGAGCTGCACCGCGTGCTGCTGCGCGCGGCGGTGTTCTTTCTGTTCGCGAGCGCGGTGTGGGCCTTGTTGCCGCTGGTGGCGCGCCAGATGCTGGGCGGCAGCGCCGGTTTCTATGGCGTGCTGCTGGGGGCCGTGGGTGCGGGCGCCATAGCTGGCGCGCTGGTCATGCCGCAGCTGCGCCGGCGGCTGGACGCCGACGGCCTGGTGCTACTGGCCTCGCTCATCAGCGCCGCCGTCATGGGTGCCTTGGTGCTTGCACCGCCGAAGTGGCTGGCGGTGGTCCTGCTGTTTTTGCTGGGGCTGGGCTGGATCATTGCACTGACCACGCTCAACGGCGTGGCCCAGGCCATCCTGCCGAACTGGGTGCGCGGACGCGGCCTGGCGGTGTACCTCACCGTGTTCAACGGCGCGATGGCGGCCGGCAGCCTCGGCTGGGGCCTGGTCGCGCAGGAAATCGGCGTGCCGTACACGCTGCTGGCGGGCGCCATCGGCCTCGTGGTCGTGGCGCTGCTGTTCCACCGCGCACGGCTGCCCACCGGCGAGTCGGACCTTCAGGCCTCGAACCACTGGCCTGAGCCGCTGGTGGCCGAGCCGATCGCGCACGACCGCGGGCCGGTCATGGTGCAGGTCGAGTACCGCATCCGCCAGGAGGATCGCGCGGCGTTCCTGGCCGCGATGAAGCGCCTGTCGCAGGAGCGCCTGCGCGACGGCGCCTACGCATGGGGCGTCGTCGAGCACACCGGCGACGCCCTGCGCCTGATGGAGTGGTTCTTCGTCGAGTCGTGGGCGGAGCATCTGCGCCAGCACCACCGCGTGTCCCATGCCGACGCCGACCTGCAGAGCGAAGCGGTGCGCTTTCACATCGGGCCTGGCAAGCCTGAGGTGCATCACTTTTTGGCGCTGTAGCGCTTGCCCTCTCGCAAACCCAAGGAAAACCCATGCGCACGCTTTCTTCCTCTTCCGTTCACGACAACCCGTCGAAGCATCGCTTCGAATATGCGTTGCAAGGCGAGCGCGCGGTCGCGATCTACACCTTGGCGGGCAATGTCATCACCTTCGTCCACACTCTGGTGCCCGAAGCATTGCAAGGGCAGGGCGTGGCCAAGCAGTTGGTGCTGGCGGGCCTGGCCTCCGCGCGCGAGCGGGGCCTTCGCGTCATTCCGCAGTGCCCCGTGTTCGCGGCCTACATGCGCGCGCACCCGGAGACGCACGATTTGCTGGCCGACGAAGGCCGCACCTTGCTTGGGCTCTGACGCCTTCATGACATCGCCCGCCGCCATCGACACGGTTGAGCCCCTCCGTCCCCGGGTCCGCCTGCTCGGTCCGGCCTACTCCGCGCGAGCCTTCGAGATTCGCGACTTTCTTAGCCGAAGCGTTGTCACCTACGATTGGGTCGAGTTGGACGAGGCGGCTGCTCGCCGCATTCCCGGTATCCGGGGCCTCGACGATCCCGGCTTGCCGGTGTGCGAATTCCCTGATGGATCGCGGCTGCTGAACCCAAGCATCGCAGATGTCGCCCGCCGGCTGGGATGGGTCGAGAAGCCCCGCAAGAAGGTGTACGACGTGTCCATCTACGGTGCCGGACCGGCCGGGCTGAGTGCGGCGGTGTATGCCGCCTCCGAGGGCTTGAGCACCGTGCTCGTCGAACGCGATGCCGTCGGAGGCCAGGCCGGAAACTCCTCCCTGATCGAGAACTACCTGGGCTTTCCGCAAGGCATCAGCGGTGCGGAACTGGCCGAGCGCGCACGCCAGCAGGCGGTGCGCTTCGGCACGGAAATTCTCCGGCTGCGCGAAGGCGTGTACGCGGTCTTTGCCGATGGCGGCATCCAGGCCGATCTGGCCGACGGCACGCAGCTTTACGCGCGCACCAACATCTGCGCAACCGGCATCGAGTGGCGCCGCCTCGGTCTGCCGGACGAGGGGCGTCTGCAGGGCCTGGGCCTGTTCTACGGCGCGGGCACCAGCGAGGCGCCCATGTGCAGCGGCGAGACGGTGTACGTGGTGGGCGGCGGCAATTCGGCGGGACAAGCCGCCATGCACCTGTCGGCCTACGCCCGCGAAGTCGTCATGCTGGTGCGGGGGCCGCGCCTGGCCGATACGCTGTCCGACTACATGGTACAGAAGCTCCAGAGTCAACCCAACATCCGGGTGGTCACGAACTGCGAAGTGAGCGCGTTGCATGGCGACCGATTCCTGGAAGCTATCACGGTGCGTGACCGTGCCGACGGTACCGAGAGCGCGCTGGCGACGCACCATCTGTTTGTCTGCATTGGCGGGCTACCGAATACCGAATGGGCACGCGACACGGCGATTGCGCGAGACGGGTCCGGCTATGTGGTTACAGGCGCAGATCTGTCGCCGGCCGCGCTGGCGGCCGCGGGCTGGCCGCTCCCCCGGGCGCCATACCCGCTGGAAACCAGCGTCCCCGGCTCCTTTGCCGTGGGCGACGTTCGGCATAGCTCCATGAAGCGCGTCGCATCGGCTGTCGGCGAAGGCGCCATGGCCGTGGCCTTCATCCACCAGCACCTCGCAACCCTCTGAAGAGAGATCGTCATGCCCCATCGGTGCACCCATACCGCCAGCATCCACCGCGTCACGCCCAGCGCGCTGGGTTGCGAGGAATGCCTGAAGTCCGGCAGCCCCTGGGTTCATTTGCGCCTGTGCCGCACCTGCGGCCACGTGGGGTGCTGCGACGACTCGCCCAACCGCCACGCCAGTGCGCACCACCACGAGACAGGCCATCCCATCATCGAGGGCTATGACCCGCCTGAGGGGTGGGGCTGGTGCTACATTGATCGCGTCATGCTGGACTTGGGCGACGATACAACGCCACAGAACGGGCCCATCCCGCGTTTCATCTGAACGAGTCGATGAGGTCCTTTCATGCACCCTGATGCACCCACCCCGTCCGTCGATCAGCGCGACCCCTCGCTGCGCAGCGCCTCGCTGGGCGACTTGTCGGCCCGCAGCCTGCCGCGCCTCGAGAGCGTGACGGCGGTCATCCGGCACCACGTGCGCGCGCAGTCCGTCGCGGCGTACGAACAGTGGCTCCAGCGTATCGTACCCATCGCGGAGCGGTTCCCGGGGCATCGCGGGGTGCACGTCATCCGTCCAGCGCCGGGCTCGACGCTCTACACCGTGACCCTGCGCTTCGACTCGCTGCCGCATGCGGAGGACTGGTTCCAGTCGGCCGCGCGGCAAACCTTGCTCAGCGAGGTGATGCCTTTGCTGTCGCGCGACGAGCAGCGCCAGACGGTGACGGGGCTGGAGTTCTGGTTTCACCCGGAGCCAGGGCAGAAGCCGGCAAAGCGCTACAAGCAGCTCCTGCTGACGCTGTCGGTGATCTTCCCGCTCACGATGGTCGTGCCCCTTCCCGTTCACTGGCTGGCGCTTCGATGGCCCTGGCTCGGCAACTCCTTCCTGGAGCACCTGTTGATCGCGGCAATCATCGTGGGACTGATGACCTACGTCCTCATGCCGCGCGTCACCCGACTGGCTGCGCAATGGCTGTATGAATGAAATGGCGGATATGCCGTCCTCAGCCGTCCGCCGCCTTTGCCACCTGCGCCAACACCACCGCGTGTCGCATGCCGACGCGGATCTGCAGAGCGAAGCCGTGCGCTTCCACATCGGGCTCGAGAAACCCGTGGTGCATCACTTTTTTCCCCTCTGACGACAGACGGCATTCCGCCAGCAACCAAGGAAAAACATGGCCACTGCAAAACCCTCCAAGACCACCAAGCCAGCCAAATCCCTCAAGGCCCTGGCCAACAGCACCAGGGCACGCCGCATCGCGTCGCTGCACACCCCGAGCGACCTGGGCACGGACGCCACGCGCGACATCTCCGCGGCGCTCAACGTGCTGCTGGCGGACGTGTTCGCGCTGTACTTGAAGACGAAGAACTTCCATTGGCACATGTCGGGCCCGTCGTTCCGCGACTACCACCTGCTGCTGGACGAGCAGGCCGACCAGATCTTCGCGACCATCGACCCCATCGCCGAGCGCGTGCGCAAGATCGGCGGCACCACGCTGCGCTCGACCGGCCATGCCGCGCGGCTGCAGCGCTTGGCGGACAACGACGCCGACTTCGTGACCCCCATCGGCATGCTGGCCGAGCTGCGTGAAGACAATCAGCGCCTGGCCGGCTTCATGCGCGCCGCGCACGCGGTGTGCGACGAGTACGGCGATGTGGCCACCGCCAGCGTGCTGGAGAACTGGATCGACGAGGCCGAGCGGCGCACATGGTTCCTCTTCGAGTCCGTGCGGCAAAGCTGAGCGCTCCTCTTCATTTTTTTGTTTCCCCCCTTCACTCCACAGGAAAGACCATGACCACACTCACCCTGCGCGACGGCACCGATCTCTACTACAAGGACTGGGGCTCGGGCCAGCCCATTCTGTTCAGCCATGGCTGGCCGCTGAGCGCCGACATGTGGGACGCCCAGATGCTGTTCTTCGCGGAGCGCGGCTACCGTGCGATCGCGTTCGACCGCCGCGGTTTCGGTCGCTCGAGCCAGCCCTGGACCGGCTATGACTACGACACCTTTGCCGACGACATCGCCGAGCTGATCGAGACGCTCGACCTGAAGGAGGTGGTCCTCGCGGGCTTCTCGATGGGGGGCGGCGACGTCACGCGCTACATCGCGCGCAAAGGCAGCTCGCGCATCGCCAAGCTGGCGCTCATCAGCGCGGTGACGCCGCTTTTCATGAAGACGGCCGACCACCCCGTGGGCCCCGACGCATCGCTGTTCGCGGGCATCCGCGCCGGCCTGGCCGCCGACCGCCCGCAGTTCCTTGATGACTTCAACACGCTCTTCTACGGCACCAACCGCCCGGGCGCCAAGGTGTCGCAAGGCGTATTCAAGCAGACGCTGCAGATT
>NZ_BCYO01000039.1 GCF_001598235.1 Polaromonas jejuensis NBRC 106434
ACCCCCTTTAAAAAAGACAGGCTGGCCCTGTCTTTTTTTATGTCCGTTGCGCTTGCGCCGGCGCCATGATTTCCGAGCGTGGGGGCTCAGCCCGACGGCTGACCGTTCGGTGGCGCTCAGCGTCCCCTGTCAGTGGTGGTGGCCGTGCTCGCCGTGCACATGCTGGTGCGCAATTTCTTCCGCGGACGCGGCACGCACATCGGTGACCTTCAGGCTGAAGCGCAAGGCCTTGCCGGCCAGCGGGTGGTTGCCGTCGAGCAGGACGGTGTCGCCCTTGATCTTCATGACGTTGAAGACCTGCTGCCGGCCATCGCTGCCGCGGCCTTCGAGCTGGCCGCCGACCTTCACGCCGGGCGGAAACTGGCTGCGCGGAATGGTGCAGACCAGGCTTTCGTCGCGCAGGCCGAAGGCGTCTTCGGCGGCCAGGGCCAGCGTGGTCTGGTAGCCGGGCTCCTGGCCGGCCAGCGCTTCCTCTATCTTGGGCAAGGTGTTGCCGTAGCCTCCATGCAGGTAGACCATGGGGTCCTTGCTTTCTTCAATGAGCTTGCCCTGGGCGTCAGAGACTTTGAAGCGCAGGGTGACGGCGGTGTCTTTTTCGATTTTCATGGTGTTCTCGGGGGCGGGGCGCGTTAAGGCGCTTTCTGTATCAGGCCCGGCTGGCGGGCGACTTGTTTGGCGGTGGCACGATCTTAGCAACAATGGCGTGAACAGGCCCCAGGGCTCAAGCGACTAAACTGGGTCGCTTTCAGGCTACTTTCACGCGTGCACCCATGACCCCATCCGACATTGAAACCATAGAGCTGCTGCCGGCCGCCCCGGAGCCCAAGCAGCTGTTTGTGCTCTTGCATGACGCCGGCGGCACGGCCGCCGACATGCTGGACTTGGGCCAGCTGCTGGGGGGCGCCTTTCCGGCCGCCGTGGTGTTGCTGCCGGAGGGGCTGGTGGGTCCGCATGCCGATGCGGCCGGCGCCGCCGCCGCCGGGCTCGACGATGCCGCCGCCATGGCCGCCCGTGTCGATGTGCTGGCCGCTTTTTTGCGGGCGCAGCAGGCGCGTTTTGGCATTTCGGAGCAGGGTTCGGCCCTGGCCGGATTTGGCGCGGGGGCCAGCCTGGCCCTGGCCTTGACCGATGCGCATGACGGCCTGGTGGGGCGTTTGCTCGGGTTTGGCGGCGGCTACCAGTTCTGGCCAGCCAAGGCGCCGGCGCTCACGACGCTGCATTTGTTCCACGGACAACTCGACCCGGTGATACCGGTGCAGCGCACGCGGGCCGATTACGAGCACATCATGTCGCTGGGGGCCGATGCCACGCTGGACGTGGCCGACTCGCTGGGGCATGAGCTGCATCCGGCGCTGATGGACCAGGCGGTGACGCGCTTGCAGACCTGCGTGCCTTTGCGGCTCTGGAAGGATGCGCAATAAAGGCTGCCGGTGGCGCCCCGGATATTCGAATGCAAAGTGTCTGCAGCCCAATCAGGGTGTGCACAGGCAGCTATCGAAAACGTAGCGGTCGGGGCCTGGCGCCGCGCCCCGGCACCGAATTGCCGTACTAGCGGCAGGCTTGCAGCGCCTTGCCTTCCAGCTGCGGCTTGAGGGCCTCGAGTTTGGCCCGCAAGGCGGCGTCGACCGAGGCCAGCTTGAGCGTCTGGCCGCGCAGCTCGGGCCGCTCCAGCACCACCCGGGCGGTGCGCACGCCGTGCGTGGCGACCCTGGCCATTTCGCGCTCGGCGTCGGCCTGCGAGCCGTAGTGGCCCAGTGACAGGCCGGGGCTCAGCGCCGGGTTGACCAGCGGCTCGACGGACACGCCCAGCTGGCGCAGTTCGCCGCGCTTTTTGGACAGCGCTTCCTCGTTGGCGTATTTGCCCATGTAGACAATCCAGCGGCCCGGCTGCAGGCCGCTTTCCAGCACCCAGCTGCCTGCGGGCAGGCTGCTTTGCAGGCGCGGCCGCAGGGCGTTGACCTGTTCTTCGCTGAACAGGCCCGCCTGCAGGCATTCGCCGGCGTTGCCCGGCGCGGCGCCTTCCGGCTGCCGGGCATCGCCGGCGTTCAGCAGGTGCATGGCCTCGGGCCTGAGCTGCTGCGCCAGGCGCTGCGGTTCGGACTGGGTGGCGGGGGCCAGGCCGTAGTCGGCCAGCAGGCCTTGCGTCCAGGCAAAGTAGCCCGCGTTGGCCAGGACCAGCGCCAGCACCAGCAGCCTCAGCATGGGCGCATGTCTTTCGAGGCGCCGGCGCTCGCGGCCATGGGGCGCACGCTGACTTCGGAACTGGTGATTTCCTGCATGCCAGCCGCCGTATGCAACAGCAGTGCGCCGTTTTCGCCGACGCCGTGGGCCGTGCCCTGGGTGCCGTCGGACAGCTGCACGGCGCGGCCCGAGAGCACGTCGCGCGCCGCAAAACGCGCCTGGAACGGCGCAAAGCCGAACTGCTCGAACGCCTGCATAGCCTGCACCAGCGGCGGCACCACGCGCAGCAGCGTGCTGGCCGCGTCGAGGGCGGGAAACAGGTCTTGCAGGCAGCCCGGCGGGATGGCGGCCGGGGCTGGCGCCGCGGCGGCAGGCAGGGCAGGAGCGGCAAGCGCAACCGCCCGGATGTTGATGCCGATGCCGATCACCACATAGCGAAGGTTGTCCCAGCTGGCTGTTTCGACCAGAATGCCGGCCAGCTTGCGGTCGCCTTGCGGGCCGGAGATCCACAGGTCATTGGGCCATTTCAGGCCAATCCGGGCGTTGCCGGTGTTGCCGGGGTCCAGGCTCTCCGCCACGCTGATGCCGGCCACCAGCGACAGGCCGGACCAGTCGGCGGGCTGCAAAGGCAGGCCCAGTGAAAACGTCAGGCTGTCGCCGCGCCGGCTTTGCCAGCTGCGGCCCAGCCGGCCGCGCCCGGCGGTTTGCTGCTCGGCCACCAGCAGGATCGGCTCGGGCCGGGGCGGCGCGCCGGCACTGCCCCTGAAGCGCCGCATCAGCTCCGTGTTGCTCGAATCGATCTCGGGCAGGACCTCGACCGTGAAACCCGGCAGGACAGGCGCCAGCGCCTCCCAGAGGGCCTCGGCGGGCCAGCGGATGGGGGTGGTCGGGTCGGAGGTCACAGGGCTTTGTGCAACAGGCGTGGTGGGCGGCGGGCTCAGGCCTTGGTGCTCTTTTTCTTGTCCGCCTTTTTGAGCGCCTTCTTTTCCGTTTTCTTTGTCGCCTTCAGGTCGGACGCTTTTGCCGACTTTTTCTCGAGCTTGGCGTCGGCTTTCTTTCCGGCCTTCCTGTCGGACTTTTTGGCGTCTTTTTTGTCCTTGGGCGCCAGCAGGGTGCCGCGGCAGTTCTTGGCGCCGCACCAGCAGGGGTATTCGGCCTTCAGCTTCTTCGTATAGGGCGCGTCAATGATCAGGCCGTAGTCGTAAAACAGCTCTTCGCCCGCCTGGATGTTGCGCAGCGCCTTGATGAACACGCGGCCGCCGTCTTCGTCGGCCTCGCAGTTGGGCTTGCAGCTGTGGTTGATCCAGCGCGAGGAGTTGCCGCCGTGCTTGGCGTCGATCACATGCTCTTCGTCGATGTGGAAGTAAAAGGTGTGGTTGGGGTCGGTCGGGTCGTGCGGGTGGCGGCGCAGGGCCTCTTTCCAGTTGATGATCTCGCCGACATATTCGATCAGGGTCTCGCCTTCGGCCAGATCCTGCAGGGCGAACACGCCCTTGCCATGCACGCCGGAGCGGCGCGTCTGTATGCGCCGGCTGTCGCCGCCGGGTGCCTGGACAGCAGCGGACGGGTCGGGCTTGGCGGGCAGTGAAGAGGGCGCGGCGGCTTGACTTTTTGACACGGGGTGTTTTTTTGGTATGGTTAATTCATGCAGGTGCGCGCATGTGCATGCGTGCGCACCTGCGCGCGTACATGCGCGAGAAGCCGTATTGTAGTGATGCCCCAAGGAGCCCCGTGTTCAACCGCCGAAACGTGATGCAGTCCATCGCCGCCCTCGCCCTGCCATTGGCGCCGGGCATGGGCCCGCGCGCCTGGGCCAGGGGCGCCGAAGCGCCTTTGCCCAAGGTCGGCAGCACGCTGGCCTTGCCTGCCGTGACGCTGCTGGACGGACGCCGCTGGAGGCCCGCGCAGGCCGAGGGCAAGCTGCTTGTGGTGTACTGGTGGGCCAGCTGGTGCCCTTTTTGCGCGCTGCAGTCGCCGCATATGGAAGCCCTGTGGCGGGCCCAGAAGGCCAAGGGGCTGGACCTGCTGGCGCTGTCGATTGATAAACAGCCGGCGGCAGCCGTTAACTATATGAAGGCCAAGGGCTACAGCTTTCCTGCGGGGATGCTGACGCCGGAGGTCGCCAGACTGCTGCCCAAGCCGGTGGGGCTGCCGGTGGTGGTGGCCCTCAAGGTGGACGGGCCGGGAGGCCGCAGTGGAACAGTCGTATTTGCGGAAAGCGGGGAAATGTTCCCCGAAGATGTAGAAGGTTTGAAGAAGTACTTATGAAAACTCTGGTAATTGCAGAAAAACCCTCGGTGGCACAAGACATTGTGCGTGCCATCACGCCCATGGCGGGCAAGTTTGAAAAGCACGACGAGTATTTCGAGAGCGACGAGTGGCTGGTCACCTCGGCAGTCGGCCATCTGGTCGAGATCCAGGCGCCCGAGGAGTTCGACGTCAAGCGGGGCAAATGGAGTTTTGCCAACCTGCCGGTGATTCCGCCGTATTTCGAGGTCAAGCCCATAGACAAGACCAAGACGCGGCTCAACGCCATCGTCAAGCTGGCCAAGCGCAAGGATGTGGGCGCCATCGTCAATGCCTGCGACGCCGGCCGCGAGGGCGAGCTGATCTTTCGGCTGATCCAGCAGTACGCCAACAGCAAGCACCCGGTCAAGCGCCTGTGGCTGCAGTCCATGACGCCGGCCGCGATCCGCGAGGGTTTTGACAGCCTGCGCACCGAAAAGCAGATGCAGGGCCTGGCCGACGCCGCGCGCTCCCGTTCCGAAGCCGACTGGATGGTCGGCATCAACGGCACGCGGGCGATGACGGCCTTCAATTCGCGCGACGGCGGTTTCTTTCTGACTACCGTGGGCCGCGTGCAGACGCCGACCTTGTCGGTGGTAGTGGAACGCGAGGAAAAAATCCGCAAGTTCGTCAGCCGCGACTACTGGGAAATCCACGCCACCTTCCTGGCCGAAGCCGGCGAATACCCGGCCAAGTGGTTTGACCCGAAATGGAAAAAGGCCGCGGCCAATGCCGACAATGCCGAGCCCGATGCCGAGCTGAAGGCCGACCGCGTCTGGTCCGAGCGTGAGGCGCTGGCCATTGCCGAGGCGGTGCGCGGCAAGACCGCCACGGTCACCGAGGAAAGCAAGCCCACCACCCAGGCCGCCGGCCAGTTGTTTGACTTGACGTCCCTGCAGCGCGAGGCCAATGGCAAGTTCGGCTTTTCGGCCAAGACCACGCTGTCGATCGCGCAAAGCCTGTATGAGCGCCACAAGGCGCTGACCTACCCGCGTACCGATTCGCGCGCCCTGCCCGAAGACTACCTGCCGGTGGTCAGGCAGACCTTTGAAATGCTGGCCGACAGTGGCATGAAGCATTTGGCGCCGCATGCGGCCACTGCGCTCAAGGGCAACTACATCAAGCCCAGCAAGCGCATTTTCGACAATGCCAAGGTGAGTGATCACTTTGCCATCATCCCCACGCTGCAGGCGCCGCATGGCCTGAGCGAGGCCGAGCAAAAGCTCTATGACCTGGTGGTGCGCCGCTTCATGGCGGTGTTCTTCCCGAGCGCCGAGTACCTGGTCACCACGCGCATTTCACAATCGGTCGGTCACAGCTTCAAGACCGAGGGCAAGGTGCTGGTCAAGCCAGGCTGGTTGGCCATCTACGGCAAGGAAGCGGCGGACGAAGTGGCCGACGCCAAGGAAGGCGACAAGGGGCAAAGCCTGGTGCCGGTCAAGCCCGGCGAGAAGGTACGCGCCGAGGTGGTCGAGGCCAAGGGCCTGAAAACCCGGCCGCCGGCGCGCTACAGCGAAGCCACGCTGCTGGGCGCCATGGAAGGCGCCGGCAAGACCATTGACGACGACGAGCTGCGTGAAGCCATGCAGGAAAAAGGCCTGGGCACACCGGCCACGCGCGCGGCCACCATCGAGGGCCTGCTTGCCGAGAAATACATGCTGCGCGAAGGCCGCGAGCTGATTCCCACGGCCAAGGCCTTCCAGCTCATGACCTTGCTGCGCGGGCTGGATGTCGAGGAACTCTCCAAGGCCGAGCTGACCGGCGAGTGGGAGCACAAGCTGGCGCAAATGGAGCACGGCAAGCTGAGCCGCGAAACCTTCATGGCCGAAATCGCCGCCATGACCGAGCGCCTGGTGGCCAAGGCCAAGGGCTACGACAAGGACACGATTCCCGGCGACTACGCCACGCTGCAAACGCCCTGCCCCAACTGCGGCGGCGTGATGAAGGAAAACTACCGGCGCTACAGCTGCACCGGCAAGCAGGGTGATGATGCCGACAGCGGCTGCGGCTTTTCCTTTGGCAAGACACCGGCCGGCCGCACCTTTGAACTCGCCGAGGTCGAGCAGTTTTTGCGCCACAAGAAAATCGGCCCGCTGGACGGTTTCCGCTCCAAGGCGGGCTGGCCGTTCACGGCCGAGATCGTCATCAGGTACGACGAAGATAGCAAAAACTACAAGCTCGAGTTTGATTTTGGCGATGACAAGAACGGCGAGACCGGTGAGATTGTCGATTTCAGTGCGCAGCAATCGCTGGGCGCCTGCCCCAAGTGCGCGAGCGGCGTGTATGAGCTGGGCAAAAACTATGTCTGTGAAAAATCGGTGCCGACCGACGCGCAGCCCACGCCCAGCTGCGACTTCAAGACCGGCCAGGTCATCCTGCAGCAGCCGATCGAGCGCGAGCAGATGCACAAGCTGCTGGCCACCGGCAAGACCGATCTGCTCGACAAGTTCGTCTCCATGCGCACGCGCCGCCCCTTCAAGGCCATGCTGGTCTGGGACGCGGAGGCCGGCAAGGTGAACTTCGAGTTTGCCCCGTCCAAGTTCCCGCCGCGCAAACCGGCGGCAGCCAAGACCGGCACCGTCAAGACGCCGTTTGGCAAGGCGGTGGCCGCCAAGGCCGCGCCGGCCGTGAAAAAGGTGGCGGCCAAGAAGGCGCCCGCCAAAACCGCCACCGGAGCCGCCAAGCCCAAGGCCCCGCGCAAAACCACGGCCGCCAGCGGCCTCAAGCCCAGCGTCGCACTGGCCGCCGTGATTGGCGCCGAGCCGGTAGCGCGCACCCAGGTCATCAAAAAGCTCTGGGACTACATCAAGGCCGAGGGCCTGCAGGATGCCGCCAACAAGCGCGCCATCAACGCCGACGCCAAGCTGCTGCCGGTATTCGGCAAGCCGCAGGTGACGATGTTCGAGCTGGCCGGGATTGTGGGCAAGCATTTGAGCTGAGAGCCAGGCTTCTTGTTGCTATCAATATGATAGCTGTTGGCGTATATTTAGCGAGGGTTTGAATTCTTTGTTGAGATTTTCAGAGATGACCTGAATAAAATCCCCGCGAATCCCAGCGGATGGTTGGAGGCGCTGCCATGGAACGGCTTGCAGGCATAGAACCCATTGTTTCCCTGCTCTACGACGGGGTCATGAACCCGGGCGACTGGTACGACGGCCTGGACGCCATCAACGAAGCGCTTGGCGGGATCGGGTTTCACTACCTCGTGATGAATGCGCAGAGTTTCGCGGTGCTCGACAGTGTGTCGTCCACGGAGCTCCCGGAGGGAAAGGTCCGGGAATACGAGGCTCACTATGCCAAAGACGATCCGCGAGCGGCGCGGGTCTTTGCGCTGTCCGTGGGCCAGGTCGTGGCCGACAGTGACCATTTTGACGCGCGAGCCGTCTCCCGCACGCCAATCTTTGCGGATTGGCTGATGCCACTAGGCATTCGCGACACGCTCTCTGTCAAGCTGCGAACCGACGAAGCACAAAGAGAATTTCTCGCATTCTTTCGTTCACCCGATCAATGCCTTTTTGAACCGCAAGAAAAGATCGTTTTCGAGCGGCTGCTTCCCCATCTACACCGCGCCAGCGAACTGCGCGCGCGCATGGGGCAACTGGAAAAGCATGCCGCCCTGGGCCTGAGCGCGCTCGACAAGTTGCCTCAGGGCATACTCATCGTGGATGACAAGGGCCGCATCCAGCACCTCAACCGCGCGGCCCAGGCCTGCCTGGCCGCGGCCACCGTGCCCTGCCGCGCCGTGCACGAACACCTGGTATTTGCCGCCAGCGAGGCCGACGCCAGGTTCCGCCACCTGGTCACCGCCGCCTGCCGCCAGCGCAGCCCCGCCAGCGCCGGCGCCTTCCGGCTGGCATGCGGCGCCGACCAATGGCTGGGCGTCTCCGTGCTGCCCCTCAAAGCCAGCCACCCGCTGGCGTCTTTCCGGCAAATCCACCTCGCCATGGTCGTGCTGGCCGACCCCAACGCCAGCGCCAGTCCCTCGGCGGCCCTGCTGGGCGAGCTGCTCGGCCTCACCCCCACCGAAGCCCGCCTCGCCTTGGCTCTGGCCGCCGGCAAAACCATCCACGACTTTGCCAACGCCGAAAGCTGCAGCTGGCACACCGCGCGCGCGCACCTGAAGAATCTGCTGCGCAAGACCGGCTGCCACAGGCAGGTCGACTTGGTGCGCCTGATTCAGACGCTGGCGTTTACGGCCGCTTGAAGCGGGCAGGCCGCTGGCCTGCACGGCATCTCCTCCTCGGAGCGAAAAATACCGCAATTGCGGGATGGAAGGCTTCGGCGTCTTCGGTAAGTATTTATAGGCGTTGCATGGCCGTTGAATGGACCTGCGTTTTCTCAACTGTCATCGTTTATGAAGAGCGCCAATAGGGGCGCCTGTGCAATGCAGATGAGCTGTCTTGTGCGAACCGCACACTTATCAATGTCTGGAGGGGGAATCAATGCTGCATCGAAATCCGAGATGCTTGGCCATCAAGCACGTCAAGTCTCTGGTCTTTTCGGCATTTGTGTTGTCAGGCGGGGCTGCTCTGGGAATGGATGCGCCCGGTCCTCTTGCCGCGGAAGGTACCGATAAAAGCCCTGTCGAGGGAGCGCAGCTCAATGTCGTGAAGTCAATCAGCAACGCATTCAATTTACTCGGCAATCTACTTAGCGGGTCAACGGGAGAATTGCGCGCACGGGTCGATAACGGCGAGTTGGAACGCGCCCAAGCCTATTATCAAAGCAAGCGAGACGAACTGGACAAGTCATCCGATGCCCAGCCTGTCATTAAAAAGCTGGCCGATGCGTTGAATCGGCGTTCGTCTCCACAACAGACCATGCTTGTCAGCCAGCTTCAAGACGCTAACCCGATGTCGGGACAGGATCGTTGGCCGGAATTGACGCAGCTCATTGAACGGAGCATGCAGCATATTAGTGAGAATGCAACGGATCCGTTGTTATCGCGGCCGGAGTTCCAGTCTGCCGAATTCAAGACTTTAAAAACCGCGCTGGACAAGGCCGTGGCCGATTTGGCGGAGGCCGCACCCAGACAATTTGCTGCATACGACTTGACGGTCCAGCCGGACTTTTTTGCGGCCTATCCGCCGGTACTTGCAGCCAGCGACCATGAGCGGCTGATCGCCAGCCGGGCATCTGCGATGGCGGAAACCATGTCCTTGTCCGGAACCGCGAACGCCGCGATCATTTTGAAAAATTACCTTGGCAAAGTCGCCGACAAAACGGTGCGCCAGCAACTGACACAAGGCTGGATCAATGCCTACGCGCGCGAACGGAACTGGAAAGATATAACGCTTGCAAAAAAGTTGGAAGCCGGCGGTCGCCTCAATGCTGAGGTGCCTGACGCGAACGTCCGTGTTGCCGTTGCTGTCCTGCCCGTGTTCGGCGCGGAGACATTGCCGGCGCGGCGCGAGTTGGCGCATGCCCGTGCAAAGGCGCTGGCACAGCGGTTAGATGCCGAATTGCTGCCAGCCAGCGAGTATGCGCAGCCATTGCAACAGCTTGGAGAAGCACGAACCCGTTACGACCTGATCGTGCTGGCGGACATCGGTCGCCTGTCCGGGCTGGAAGGCATTGTGAGTACAACGCAGCAGGCGGGACGCTACCTGCTCAGGAAGGAAGCAAAGCCGAATCCCGAGCGGGAAAAATTGAGCCAGGAACTGGCCGAGGCGCAAAGCAGGTTGAGCCGCGCCGAAGCCGATCAGCGTCAAGCTGAACAACAGGCGAAAGCTGCGGCCAGACAGTCACAGGGACTCGCCGCGCTCGGCTTGATCAGCGCAAGCACCAGCATTTTCAGCACCGGAAACCGGCGCGAAGAAGTGGATCGCTTGCGCAGAGCGTTGGACAAGACTCCCGCTGTCATCGTCACCCCGATCTACGAGACCTACCAGCGCCAGGCGGTGACGCGGCGCGTGATGGCGATTGCCCCCGTGTCCCTGTACATGATAGACACCAGCCGCAATACTGTGCAGCGCGTGACGCAACCTGCCGTCGAGAGTGCCGAATACGTATCCCTTGAAAAGACGCATCCGAGCGACCCTGATGCACAGCAGATGACACCGGAAAAGAAGCAGGCGCAACGCGACGCCTTGATCGAACGCGCATTGACCACCTTGCCCGATAGCCTGCCGCCGCTGGATAAACTGATCGCGCAATCGCAGGGCAGTGCGGTGCCGCTGGATCGTCTTGCACAACTGATGGCGGAAGAGCAGACGCGCTTTCGCCACGACGTGGACGGCCAAAAAGCGGCGCTTCCTTCGAATACGTCGCGCTGAATTGCTCCCTTTGGCATCGGGTCAATCATCATGATCAAAAGCTATTTCTTATCCTTCATCTCGGCAGTCACGCTCGTCATTATTTCTGTTCCATTACACGCCACCGAAGGTTGTGAGAGGTACTGCGGCTCTAGAGCGACACCTTCCCGCAGCACGCAAAGTTCCAACGCTACGGGCAATGCCGGCGGCAGTCAGGCAATCGGTCAGGCACTCGATAATTTGAACCAGAGCATGATGGAAAGCCAGCGCCAGCGCGACCTGCAGCAGCAACAGCAAGAGCAGTCCGCGTATCAGAAAAAGATGATGCAGGACCGGCAGAAGCTGGAAGAGGAAAACCGCCGATTGCAGCAACAAGTCCAGACGTGGCAAAAACAGCAAGGACAAAGGAATGGCGCAAATGACGGCGATGGCGCTACCCAGGATAAACCGCCCAAGGTGGCGGACAGCACGCGCGGCTGCCCGTACCTGATCCAGACCCAATACGGCTTGACGCATGAACCGGGGGCGACCTTCTGCACCCAGGGGAAAACCGTGCGCTGCGACATGAGCGGCAAGGATGCGCAAGGCCGCTTCACCTATGCGTGGCGCACGGTATCCGAAAAATCCTGCGTGCCCGGTTTCAGTGACCCCTCGGTCAAGGAATTGAATAGCGCCAATCTTCGAAAGATTAATGAGAATTCCTTTGAGGAGTTTTAAGGGCTACCCTTTAGGTGACGATGTGTTCGAGCTGGCCGGGCTTGTGGGCAAGCACCTGAGCTGACGCGGGCCGCAGGGCCACCAGCCGCCGCTGGCGAAGCCGACCGGCCGATGTCAGCCTCGGCGCGCTACGGCCCGCCGGGGTTCAGCACTGCATCGACAAGCTGCGCGCCAGCCTTCTGGCGCACGCTGTCGACCACGCCCTGCGTGGCCCGCCGAAAGTCGGCGCGAAGCGAGGGACGCACCGGTTCGAACGCCATGCCGCGGTTGGCCAGCTCGACGATCGCCCCGATGTCCTCGGCCGCTGCCGTGACGCGCTGGGCGTACACCGCATTGGCGGCGGCCTCGCGCACGATTTTCTGCTGCTCGGGCCTGAGGCCGTCGAACGCACGCTTGTTGGCCAGCAGCAGAATGAAATCGAAGAAATGCGAGGTGTTCGAGAGGTACTTCTGGACCTTGTCGAAGTTGCGCTGCCGGATCACCGCAAACGGGTTTTCCTGCGCCTCGACTGCGCCGCTTTCCAGTGCCCCGTAGAGCTCCTTGATGTCGATCGCGACCGGGTCCGCGCCCAGCGCGCGGAAGGTCGCCATGTGGATCTCGTCGGGCTGCAGGCGGACCTTGAGCCCCTTGAGATCGGCGAGCGAGCGGATCGGCCGCTTGTTGTTGGTCAGCTGGCGCGGCCCCAGTTCCATGAAGCCCAACAGCACCAGGCCCTTGGCGGCGAATTTGCCCGCCAGCGTGGTCCCCACCTTGCCGTCCACGACCCGGAACGCCGCCTGCCGGTCCGCAAACGCGAATGGAATGCTCAACGCACTGAGCTCGGGAATGCTGCTCGACAAATAGGCCGGCGGAATCCAGGTCATGAAGATCGATCCGCTGCTGACCTGATCGACATTGTCCTTGGCGCTGCCCAGTTTCATCGCCGCAAAGATATCCACCCGCAACTCGCCGTTGCTGGCTTTCTCCACGTCCTGCTTGAACTTCTCCATCGCCACGCTGCTGGAGTGGTCGGCCGGGAAGTTGCCGGCCACGCGCAGCGATTCGGCCTGGGCCGCACTGCAGGCCAGCAGCCATGCCGCCGCCGCCCAGGCCGACGCGAGTCGAATGAACCACGGCCTTGGCAGCCGGAATGCGGGACTGTTCATGTGCACCCTTTATGTCGACAATTTGTTTTCTTATAGGCGCCAATATTGGCGCCTTCAAATTAAACATGAATATCGACATGGCTGCAACAAGCGGCAGTCGGGGCTGGCTGCGAGCGAAGCCGCAGCGAACTGAGCCAGGCGTCAGATGCTATCAAAACAATAGCTGTCAGCGCCTGAGGCTGCTGGGTTATTGTCCTTGCCGCCTTACAAGCTGCTCAGCGCAGGCTGAGCACGGGCCAGCCACGCGAGCGCGCGATCGGTCCCAGTCGCGCGTCGGGGTCGACCGCTACCGGGTGCTTGACCGTTTCCAGCAAGGGCAGGTCGTTGATCGAGTCGCTGTAGGCGGTGCTTTGGCAATCCTGGAAACGCAGGCCGCGCGCCTTCATCCAGTCCTGCAGGCGCGTCACCTTGCCTTCGCGCATGTTCAGCGTGCCGCTGGTGCGGCCGGTGAAGCGGCCATCCTGTAATTCGGGCTCGGTGGCAATCAGGTGCTCGATGTCAAAGTAAATGGCGGTCAGCTCGGTCAGGAAGCGGTTGGTGGCCGTGGTCATCACCACCAGGTCGCCGGCCTCCAGGTGTTTGTCGACCAGTGCAATGGCTGCGGGCGTGATGCGTGGCGCTATCCAGTTGGCCATGAAGGCCTGGCGCAAGGGTTCCCATTCCTGCGGGCTGCGCCCGGCCAGCGTGCCGACATAGAAGTCGGCGAACTCCTGCGGCCCTATCGTGCCGGCCTGGTAGCGACTCTCGATGTCGGCATTGCGGGCGGCGAAATGTTGGGGGTCGAGCACGCCCTTGGCAATCAGGAAGTCGCACCACAGCACATCGCTGTCGCCGTTGAGCAGCGTGTGGTCGAGGTCAAACAGGGTTAAGCGCATGGCGATTCTCCCGGTGGGCTGCCCTGGGTGAAATGTACCGCCTCGGGGGGCGGCGAAGTACGCGAAGCGTTCTCGAAGAGCGGCGTAGCCACAAGCGTGGGGGCCATATTCAACCCTGGCGCAGATGCCAGGCCTTCGGCCGCGTAAAGGTCTGGATGCCGTAGGTGGACAGCGTCAGGCCGACGCCCGAATCGCCATGGCCGCTCCAGGGCAGGCGCGGGCTGACGCGGTCGCAGCAGTTCCAGTAGACGCTGCCTGCGTTGACCTGGGCCAGCAGCGCCTTGGCACGTGCCGCATCGGGGCTGAACACGCCGGCGGTCAGGCCGTAGCGCGTGTCGTTCATGAGCTTCACGGCTTCCGCGTCGCCCGACACTTTCTGGATGCCGATGAGGGGGCCAAAGCTCTCCTCGCGCATCAGTTCCATGCCGTGGTTGACATGGCTGAACACGGTCGGCTCGTACCAGTTGCCCGGGCCGGCGCCGCGCTTGCCGCCCATCAGCAGCGTGGCGCCCTTGGCCAGGGCATCGGCCACCTGGGCGTCCAGCACGTCGAGCTGCGGCGCGCGCGTGATGGCGCCTATGTAGGTGCTGTCAAGCATCGGGTCGCCGACCTGGAAGGTTTTGACGGTAGCGACAAAGGCGGCCACGAAGGCCTCGTAAATGGTCTCGTGCACGTAAATGCGCTCGACCGAGCAGCAGCTTTGCCCGGTGTTGTACATGGCGCCATCGGCCAGCGACTCGGCGGCGGTCTGGGGATGGGCGTCTTCGCAGACATAGGTCGGGTCCTTGCCGCCCAGCTCCAGCTGCAGCTTGACCAGGCGCGGGCCCATGGCCTGGGCAATCCTGGCGCCCGTTGCGTAGGAGCCGGTAAAGAACAGGCCATCGATTTTTTGCGCCAGCAAGGCCGCACCGACCGCGCCGCCGCCAATCAGCGGCACAAACACATCCTGCGGCACGCCCGCCGCGTGCAGCAGGCGCGCAATCGCCAGGCCGGTCAGGGTGGCGTATTCAGACGGCTTGTAGAGCACCGCATTGCCGGTGAGCAGCGCCGGGATGAAGACATTGCCGCCGACAAACCAGGGGTAGTTCCAGGCCGAGATATTGGCCACTACGCCCAGCGGCGTGTGCTCTATCTGCTCGGTCATGCCGCCCTCGTTGAAGACGGTCTGCGTGGCGGTGCTGCCGTCTACTTCAGTCAGGAAGAAGTCGATGCGCCCCAGCAGGCCATTGAGTTCGTTGCGCGACATCCTGATGGGCTTGCCGGTCTCGCGCGTCATGATGGCCGCCAATGGCTCCAGCTCGGCCACGATGGCGGCGCGAAAGCGCGTGATGCAGGCTTTGCGCTCAGCCAGGGGCAGGCCGGCCCAGCGCGCCTGCGCGGCGCGCGCCTGCTGGCTTTTGGCGGCGACCGATGCCGCATCGTCAGCGGGGACTTCGGTGATCAGCGCACCGGTGGCGGGGTTGTGGATGGCGAGCTGGTTCATGCTTTGCTCTGGTTTTTTGCGGCGCTGACGGCGGTCAGGAAGTCATTGAGCACGGCCCCATCGTCAATGGTGTCGGAGCCGGTTTTGTGAAACTCGGGATGCCACTGCAGCGCGGCAATATAGCTTTTGGACTTGTCCTTGCGGCGTATGGCTTCCACGATGCCGTCGCTCACGCTGTAGGCCTCGGCTTCAAACTCGGGTGACAGGTCCTTGATCGCCTGGTGGTGAATGCTGTTGACGCGGACCCGCTCCACGCCCGGATAAAGGGCGGAGAGCCTGGTGCCCTGCACGATGTCGACACTGTGGAAGTTCTGGTCATAGGTCGCGGCATCGCGGTGGAGGAAGGACTCGGGCAGCTGCGTCTGGATGTCCTGGTACAGCGTGCCGCCATAGGCCACATTGAGCAATTGCAGGCCGCGGCAGACGCCGAAAATCGGCTTGCCGACGGCCTCGAAAGCACTGACCAGGGCCTTGTCGTACTCGTCGCGCACGCGGTCGCCCGACCACCTTTCTTCCATGGGCGCCTCGCCATAGCTGCCGGGCCAGACATCGGCGCCGCCATGCAGCACCAAGCCGTCCAGCCACTCGGCGTAATGCGCATAGGTCACGTCGCCACGCTGCGTGCTGCCGGTCGGACACGGCACCATCACGACCATGGCGCCGGAGGACATGAGCCAGTGCGCAATCGACTGCTCCACGTACTGCAGCGTCTTGCCGGTAAAAAAGGAACGCGTCGGATCGGCATGCGAAAAGCAGGCCGACAGACCTATCTTGAGTCGACTGGCGGCTTTGCTCATAAAAATATTACCCCCACGCTTGTCGCTTCGCGTACTGCGCTGCCCCCCGAGGGGGCGCTGCGCCTGCGGCCCGGCAAAGCCGGTTCCGCGGCCCCTGCTGGAAGTGGGGCTCCCACGTTTTTCATTTTTCCGGCTCCCTTGATGTATCGAAGGGGAAGTCGCATTGCGCGGCGCATGTTCATCACGAGGGTTGTCATATCGGCGTTCATAAGGCAGCCTCAAACAGGCGTTGGAAGTCTTCTGCCTTGCAAGGCCGCGGATTGGTCTGGTGGCAGATGTCGGCGGTGGCAATTTCGACCAGGCGCGGCAGCTGTTCGGGCTTGACGCCATGGGCCGACAGCGGGCCGCTGATGCCTATGCTGGCCTTCAGGTCCTTCAGCCAGCCGACAAAGGCCTTGCCGCCGCCGGCCACGCCGCAGACATGGGCCAGCTCGTCAAACTTGGCGGGTACCGCCTCGTAGTTCCAGGCCAGCACGGTGTCTATCATCAGCGCGTTGGCCAGGCCGTGGTGCAGGTCGCAGACGGCGCCCAGCGCATGGGCGCAGGAATGCACCGCCCCCAGGTCTTTCTGGAAGGCAATCGCGCCCATCATGGAGGCCATCATCATGTCGCTGCGCGCCTGCAGGTTGCCGGGCTCTTTCACGGCCGTGAGCAAGGCGTGTGCGGCGATGCGCGTGCCTTCCAGCGCGATGCCGTCGCACAGTGGGTGGTAGGCCGGCGAGAGATAGCTTTCTATGTTGTGCGTAAGCGCATCCATGCCGGTGGCGGCGGTGACATGCGGCGGCAGGCCCAAGGTGAGTTCGGGGTCGGCAAACACCACCCTGGCCAGTATCTTGGGGCTGAACACCACGCGTTTTAAGTGCGTGTCGTTTTCGCTGACCACGCTGGAGCGGCCGACTTCCGAGCCGGTGCCCGAGGTCGTGGGCAGGGCCACGAAATACGGCAACTCGTTGACGATGGGCCGCACCTGCGGATGGTCCCAGACGTATTCTAGGATGTCGCCTTCATGCGTGGCGGCAAGGCCCACCACCTTGGCGACGTCGAGCGCGGCGCCGCCGCCAAAGCCGATCACGCAGTCGGCCTGGTGCGCCTTGTAGGCGGCCGCGCCATCCATCACCTGGCTGCAGGTGGGGTTGCCGAAAACGCCAGCGAACACCGCGACGTCCAGCCCGGCCAGATGGGTCTTGAATTCGGCCAGCACCGGCAGGGCGGCCAACGCCTTGTCGGTGACGATCAGCGGGCGTTTGCAGCCTGCCTCCAGCAGCTGCGCGGCCACCAGCTTGCGGGCGCCGGCGCCGAATTTGATGGCGGTTGGGAATGAGAAGCTGGTAATGCTCATGATGATTTAAGGTGAAGGTACATGTGCGTTTTGCCGAAACTGATGCCATTGACCCGTATTGCGTCGGGCTCCGTGCCAAAGGATGTAAATCCAGCTCTTTCGTAGAGCGCGAGGGCTTGCCGGTTGCCGTCGGTGACGGTGAGGATGAGGTGTTCGATGCCGCTGGTGCGGGCGTCCTGCAGCACGTTATCCACCAGCGCGCGGCCCAGGCCCTGGCCGGTGAATTCATCGGCGACATACATGGCGACCAGTGTGGCCTTGTGGCGGTTCTTCAGGCGCGTCTCCTGGTTGAGGCCGACCATGCCGGCCAGCACGCCGTTGACAAAAGCACCCCAGAATTTTTCGTGGGCCGTGGCTGACAGCCGTTTTTCGGCGTCGGCCAGGGGCCGCAGGCTTTCTTCTTCAAAGCTCGATGTGAAGGCGTCGGGGTGTTCATGCAGGCCGCGCAGACGAAGGGCCCTGTACGCGGAGGCATCAGCCGTTTGAAGGCGCCGGATTTCCATGTCTAGATGATCTCGAAGTAGCGTTTCAGTTCCCAGTCGGTCACCGCGTCCAGCCACTGCCGCCATTCCCAGTCGCGGGTCGCGGCGAAGTGGTCGACAAAGGTATCGCCCAGCCAGTCGCGCGCAATGTCCGACTGCTGGAAGATGCGCGTGGTCTCGATCAGGGTGCGCGGTGCGCGCGCAATGTTTTCGGCGCCCTGGTTGGTGCCGGTGATGGGCGGGGTGGTGAGCTTGAGGCCTTTTTCCACGCCGTCCAGTCCCGCGGCAATCACCGCCGCCATGGCCAGGTAAGGGTTCACATCGGCGCCCGGGCAGCGGGTTTCCAGCCGCGTGGCCTTGGGGCTGCCGGCAATCACGCGGAAGCTGGCGGTGCGGTTGTCCATGCCCCAGGTCGGCTTGACGGGTGCCCAGAAGCCGTCGACGAGTCGCTTGTAGCTGTTGATGGTGGGCCAGATCATGGGGCCGAAATCCATCATGCAGGCCACCTGGCCGGCCAGGTAGCTCTCAAACAGCTTGCTCATCTTGCGCGGGCTTTTCGCGTCGTAGAACAGGTTGTTTTTGCCATCTGAAAGACTCTGGTGAATGTGGCCGCTGCAGCCCGGCAGCTGCTGGTTGGGCTTGGCCATGAAGCTGGGCATGATGCCAAAGCGCGCGCCTATTTCCTTGACGCCGGTTTTGAAAAGGACGGCGCGGTCGGCCTGCTCCAGCGCTTCGCTGAAGCCAATGGCGACCTCGTAAACGCCGGGGCCGGTCTCGGTGTGCAGGCCTTCAATCGGGATGCCGAAGGCCAGCATCTCGTCCATGATGGCCTTGAAGAAGCCCTGGTTCTGGTTCATGCGCAGCAGCGAGTAGCCGAACATGCCCGGCGTCAGCTGCTCGGCCCCCACGCCTTTTTTGGCGGCCCAGCTGTGGGGTGTTTCCAGAAAATTGAACCACTCGAACTCCATGCCGGTCATGGGCATGAAACCCATTTTCTCGGCGCGCTTGAGTACGCGCTTGAGCGTCTGGCGCGGGCAGACGGCATGCGGTGTGCCGTCGGCGTTCACAAACTCGCCCAGAACAAACGGCACGCCGTCGTCCCACGGCACATGGCGCGCGGTGTTCATGTCCAGCCGCGCCAGCGCATCGGGAAAGCCGTGCTGCCAGCCCGTCACCGAGGTGTTGTCGTAGCAGTGGTCCGTCATGTCCCAGCCCAGCACCACGTCGCAAAAACCAAAGCCGCCCGCCGGGTAGGGCTCGGCCGCGCCGAAAAACTTGTCCTTGTGCAGGACCTTGCCGCGCAGCACGCCGTCGATGTCGCTGACGGCCACCTTGACCTTGCTTGCACCGGATTTTCTGATCGCCTCTACCGCGGGATGCATTTTGCTGGATGCTCTGGTCGCCATGCTGACTCCTTGCTGGTGTTCAATGCGCTTGCTGCGCCGGTGCGGCAGCGCTGATGCCCATGTCCTGCAGTGCGCCGGCCACCGCGTGAACGGCCTGCGCCATTTCGTTGGAGCCAATCGCGCCGATACAGCCTACACGGAAAGTTTCCATTTGTGTGAGTTTTCCCGGGTAGAGGACAAAGCCGCGTTCACGTGCCGCCGCGTAAAACTTTTTGAAGTCATAGCGGCTGTCCGCCGGTGCGTGAAATGTCACGATGATGGGGGCCTGGATGGCGGGGTCCAGGAAAGGCCTGAAGCCCAGGCGAGCCATGCCCTCGATCAGCGTGGTGTAGTTGCGGGTGTAGCGGGCCAGGCGGGCGGGCTGGCCGCCTTCTTCCTCGAACTGCGCAATGGCTTCGGCCAGCGCCACCACGACATGCGTGGGCGGCGTGAAGCGCCACTGCGTGGTTTTTTCCATGTAGACGTACTGGTCGTACAGGTCCATGGCCAGCGACTGGCTGCGTCCGGCGCAGCCGTCCAGAATGGCCTTGCGGATAAAGACAAAGCCCATGCCCGGCACCCCCTCGAGGCATTTGCCGCTGGCCGCCACCAGGGCGTCAAAACGGACTTTGCGTGCGTCGATTTCCAGCGCGCCGAATGAGCTCATGGCGTCCACGATCAGGCCCTTGCCGTGCGCGGCGCACACGTCGGCGACTTCCTGCAGCGGATTGAGCACGCCGGCGCCGGTTTCGCAGTGGATCAGCACGACATGGGTAATGCTGGCATCCTGCCCAAGCTTGTCGGCCAGCGCGGCCGGCGAAACCTGCGCCGCTTCATCGAAAGGCAGCACCGTGCAGCGGCGGCCCATCAGCTGAGTGAGCCGCGCCGCGCGCTTGCAATAGGCGCCGTTGTCCAGTACCAGCACATGGCCGTCGCGCGGAACGAGGGTGGCGACCGCGGCTTCCACGCTGAACGTCCCGCTGCCCTGCAGCGGGACCACCACATGCGAGTCATGGCCGTGGATGATGTCCAGCAAGCTGTGGCGGATGCTGGCCGTGACGGCATTGAAGTCGCTGTCCCAGGAGCCCCAGTCTTTCAGCATGGCGAGCTTGGTGCGCAGCGTGGTGGTCAGCGGGCCGGGGGTCAGCAGGATTTTGTCTCTGTCCATTTTTTGTCTCTAGAAAATATAAGCATGCCGGCTAAGGTTTCGCCGCCGGGCCGCCCCAAGGCGAAATGCGCCCCCTCGGGGGGCAGGGAGCTACACGTAGTGAGCGAGCGTGGGGGCATGGTTTCGCCGCCGGGCCGCCCCAAGGCGAAATGCGCCCCCTCGGGGGGCAGCGCAGCACACGAAGTGGCAAGCGTGGGGGCATTACTTTTTCCAGGCCTGGGTGCGGCGGTTGACCCACGAGGCCAAGGCCATGAACAGCAGGGTGGCGATGCTTGAAGCCAGGCAGATCAGCACGGCCATGGCCGCCGCGGCACCCATTTCACCGGCTTCATCCAGGTTCAGGATGGCAATCGACGCCACCTTGGTTTCCGGCGCGTACAAAAACACCACGGCCGAGATGGTGGTCATGGCATTGATGAAGAAATAGCGCGCAATGTCGATCAGCGCGGGCGTGCAGATCGGCAGGGTCACGCGCCAGAAGGTCTTGAAGAAAGGCACCTTGAGCGAGGCACTGACGGCTTCAAACTCGGCATCGAGGCTTTTCAGCGCAGTCACCGCCGTCAGGTGGCCGGTGGTGTAGAAGTGCACGATGGTGCACAGCGTCAGCAGGGTCAGCGTGTGGTACAGGCCGTTCAGCGGATTGCCCGTTGCGTTGAAAAAGAAAATGTAGCCCAGGCCCAGCACCAGGCCGGGAACGGCCATGGGCAGCATGGTCAGCATGCGCACAAAGCCGCGCAGCCCGTCCATGCCCTTGGTTTTTTCCAGCAGGTAGGCGGTGCAAAAAACCAGCGCGGTGCCGAAGAAGGCCGTGCCCGCAGCCATCTTCAGGCTGTTGAGAAAGCCCACACCGACTTCCGCATCGACCAGGCCCAGGTGGTAGTGGCGCAGGCTGGGGTGAAGGTTATAGGGCCAGAAGCTGGCGAAGGAGGCGAACACCGCCATCGCCAGCATGGCCAGCACCAGGAGGGCAATCGCGCAGCAATAAAGTGTCATGACCCCGTCGTAGCCGCGTGCGGGCGTGGGGCGATAGGGCACCGCCCGCGCGGTCAGCATGGCGGTCTGGCGTTTGCTGACATAGCTGTCCACCGCAAAGGTGAGCGCGGCCGGGACCAGCAGGAGAATCGCAACCACCGCACCCTTGGCAAAGTCCTGCTGGCCGATGACCAGCTTGAACACGTCGGTGGCCAGCACATTGAAGTTGCCGCCAATCACCTTGGGAATGCCGAAGTCGGTCATCACCAGCGTGAAGGTGACGAGCGCCGCCGAGATCAGGCCGTACTTGGCGCCGGGCAGCGTGATGGTGAAGAACTTGCGCCTGGCGCTGGTGCCCATGGCGTTGGCCGCTTCATACAGGCGCGCGTCCGACAGGCTCAGCGCCGTGATCAGGATCATCAGGGCATGCGGGAACACGGCAAAGCATTCAGCCACCACGATGCCGGGCGCGCCGTAGATCTGCGCTATGCCCAGGCCCTGCATCCAGCCCTTCAGGACGCCCTGGTTGCCGAACCAGTAGATCAGCGAAATCGCCGACAGCAGCGAAGGCGCCAGCAGGGGAATCAGCGTGATGCCGCGAAACAGCGCCTTGCAGGGCATGCACGAGCGCGCCAGCGCATAGGCAAAGGCGAAAGCCAGCGGCACCGTGACCAGCGTGACGGCCATGGAAACCCAGAGGCTGTTCCACAGGCTCTCCAGCAGGGCCGGCGTCTTGGCGTAGGCGATGAAGTTGTCCAGCCAGACGAATTCGCCGGCCTTGTCCTCCAGGGCCTGCCGGAGAATGGCCAGCAGCGGCGCCGCGAGAAGCACTATCAAAACAATAGCTACCAGCGCCAGCGCGGCATGGGCCAGATGGTCAATCCAGTGCACGCGCTGGCGGACAAGCGGGAGCGTGGGGGCGGTCGTTACCGGCATCAGAACACCTTGATGCGCTCGGGCAGCAGCTTGAGCTTGAGGGTCGAGCCTATCTGCAGCGATTGCTCCGACAGGAAGTTGAGCGAGAGGTAGACCGTGAGCTTGTGGCTGTTGAATGCGGGGGATGCCACATGAACATGGCAGAACGACCCGAGGAACTCGATTTTCTCGATGGTGGCATCGAACACATGGGCGTCACCGTCGGCAATCGGCCGGGCCAGCACATCCTCGGGCCGCAGGTAAACCTTGACGTCGCGGTCGCCGCCGTCACAGGGCAGGCGCAGGGCGCCAAATCTCAACTCGCCGCCGCTCACATGCGCCGGCAGCACGTTGACCTTGCCGACGAAGTCGGCGACAAAGGGCGAGGCCGGCTCGCGGTAAATCTCCATGGGCGTGCCGACCTGCTCGATCGCGCCATCGTTCATGACCACGATGCGGTCGGCCACGCTGAGGGCTTCTTCCTGGTCGTGCGTCACCATGATGGTGGTTACGCCCAGCTTTTGCTGCAGGGCCCGGATTTCCTGGCGCAGGCGCACGCGCTCCAGCGCATCCAGCGCAGACAGGGGTTCGTCCAGCAGCAGCAAACCCGGCGAGGTGGCCAATGCGCGCGCCAGCGCAATGCGCTGCTGCTGGCCGCCCGAGAGCTGGCTGGGGTATTTGCTTTCGCTGCCCGGCAGGCCGACCAGCTTGACCAGTTCGCTCACGCGCTTTTTGATGTCGGCCTTGGGTGTCTTGCGGTTGACCAGGCCATAGGCCACGTTGTCGGCCACGCTGAGGTTGGGAAACAGGGCGTAGCTCTGAAACACGATGCCGTAGTCGCGCATGGCGGGGGGCAGGCGCGAGATGTCGCGGCCGCCCTGGTGCACTTCGCCAGCGGTTTGCACCTCCAGCCCGGCAATGATGCGCAGCAGTGTGGTCTTGCCGCAGCCCGAAGGGCCGAGAAAGCAGACGAACTCGCCCTTGCGGATGTCCAGGTTGATGTCTTGCAGCGCGGTGAAACCACCGAATTCCTTGCGGATATGACGCAGGTTCAGAAAGGTGTCGTGGTTCATTCGTGGAGTCACCGCAGCAAATTATTTTCCAGTAACACCGCGGAACCGGCTTTGCCGGGCCGCAGGTGTTGCCCCCTTGAGGGGGTTCCGGCTACACGAAGTGAGCCGAGACAGGGGTGTTATTTTTTTTCTGTTTTGGAGTTGTAGCGCTTGGTCCACTCGTTCAGGATGCGCTCGCGGTTGTCGGCGGCCCAGTTGAAGTCCATCTTGACGAGGCGGGCTTCATAGTCCTTGGGCACATTGGGCAGCGGCGGCGCCAGGCCGGGCTGTGCGGTGATGGCGAAGTTCTTGCCGTACAGCATCATGGCGTCCTTGCTGGAGGCCCAGTCGGCGAGCTTCTTCGCGGCATCCAGTTTCTTGGTGCCTTTGTGGATGGCAAAGGCTTCCAGATCCCAGCCCAGACCTTCCTTGGGGAAGATCAGGTCAATTGGCGCGCCCTTGGCCTTGTTGGCGTTGCCACGGTACTCAAACGCGATGCCCATCAAAAACTCGCCGGAAGCGGCCATGTTGCAGGGCTTGGAGCCGGAGTGGGTGTACTGCGCGATGTTTTCGTGCAGGCCATCCATGTACTTCCAGCCGCCGCCCTTGCCGTCCTTGTCGCCAAACAGCGTGAGCCAGGCGGTCACGTCGAAGTAGCCGGTGCCGCTGGAGGCGGGGTTGGGCATGACGATCTGGCCCTTGTAAATCGGCTTGGTCAGGTCCTGCCAGCTCTCGGGTTTGGGGATGTTCTTTTTCTGGGCCTCGACCGTGTTGAAGCAGATCGTGGCACCCCACACATCCATGCCGAACCAGGCCGGGACTTTTTTCTTGTCACGGTACTGGCTCATGATGCCGTCAAGATTGATGGGTGCGTAGGGCTCTAGCATGCCCTGTTTGTCGAGCAGGGCCAGGCTGGAGGCGGCCACGCCCATCACGGCATCGGCCTGGGGATTGGCCTTTTCGGCCAGCAGCTTGGCGGTGATCACACCGGTCGAATCGCGAACCCATTTGATTTCGATGTCGGGGTAGACCTTGTTGAAGCCTTCCTGGTAGGCCTTGAGCTGGTCGGTTTCCAGCGCGGTGTACACCAGCAGCTGGGCTTTTTGCGCCGATGCGGAAGCGGCGACGGCCAGCAGGCCCGCCACGGCGAATGCCTTGCAGAGTGATTTGAGGTGGGTAGCCCGTTGCATGAGAAGTCCTTTGTGAAAAGCCTGCAATGTTGTGACCTGTACGTGTCAGCGCAATGACACTGCGATGACGCAACCTGTGTTCAGGTCGTATCAACCCAGCTCAACTTTTATTTAACGACTACCCTTTTATCTTGTCAATTGTTTTTTGCAGATTGTTGACAAGTTTTTGTTTTGTGCTTCAATGCAGAGCATGAACGCCGTCTTTCACCCCACTATCGCGCTGCTTCAAAGCAGTTCTCTCACCACGGTGGTCCAGCAGGAAATCGAGCGGGCCATCCTGGTCGGCGAGTACGAACCCGGCAGCAAGCTGATCGAGGCAGCCCTGGCCGAAAAAATGGGCGTCTCGCGCGGGCCGGTGCGTGAAGCCTTTCGCATGCTCGAAGAAGCGGGGCTGGTGCGCAACGAAAAAAACCGGGGCGTCTTCGTGCGCGACATTCCGATCGACGAGGCCGTCGAGATTTTTGACCTGCGTGCGGCCATGGACGAACTGGTCGGCCGCCAGCTGGCCAAAAACATCTCCCCGGCGCAGCTCAAGGAAATCAAGGGCCTGGTCGATTCGATGGAAAAAGCCGTCAAGGCCGAGGACGCCTACAACTACCACCTGCTCAACCTCAAGTTTCACGACAGGCTGGTCGAGATGGCAGGCAACCGCAAGCTCACCGCGATTTACCGCAAGCTGATCAAGGAGTTGTCGCTGTTTCGCCGCCTCAACCTGGCCGATGGCTGGCTCATGCCGATTTCCGCCAACGAGCACCGGCAGATCGTCAAGGCGATTGCGTCGGGCGATGCCGACGCGGCCGGCCGCGCGATGTCTGACCATGTGATCGAGAGCAAGGAGCGCACCATAGAAAACGACCTCAGGCGGCAGGCGCGCCTGCAGGCCAGCCCGGCAGCGCGGGCCGCTGAAGCCAGGGCCGGCCACCTCGCTGACAGCGCCGATACCGACAAAAACACGGACAAAGGAAGGCGCCCACGTGGAAGTCGCTGAAACAAAAGCTGAACTGCGTGTGAACGGCAGGGCCTACAAGCTGCCGGCGCGGCCCACCGTGGTGGTGTGTGTGGACGGCTGCGAGCCCGACTACCTGGCGCAGGCGGTGGCCGCGGGCCAGATGCCCTGGCTCAAGCGCACGCTGGCATTGGGCTCGGGCCTGACGGCCGACTGCGTGGTGCCCAGTTTCACCAACCCCAACAACCTGTCCATCGTGACCGGTGCACCGCCCAGCGTGCACGGTATCTGCGGCAACTACCTGTTTGACACGGCCAGCGGCACCGAAGTCATGATGAATGATCCCAAGTGGCTGCGCGCACCGACCTTGCTGGCCGCACTGGCGGATGCCGGCCAGTCTGTGGCGGTCGTGACCGCCAAGGACAAGCTGCGCAAGCTGCTCGGCCACCAGATGAAAGGCATCTGCTTTTCCTCCGAGAAAGCCGACCAGGTGACGCTGGAGGAAAACGGCATTGAAGATGTGCTGGGCCTGGTCGGCAGGCCGCTGCCCAGCGTCTACAGCGCGGACCTGTCCGAGTTCGTGTTTGCCGCCGGCGTCAGGCTGATGCAGAAATACAGGCCCGATGTCATGTACCTCTCGACCACCGATTACGTGCAGCACAAGCACGCGCCGGGTACCGAAGGGGCCAACTCCTTTTGCCGCATGATGGACGGCTACCTCGACCAGCTCGAGGCCTTGGGTTGCGTGATCGTGCTGACGGCCGACCACGGCATGAACGCCAAGGTGGCCATGGATGGCACGCCCGACGTCATCTATCTGCAGGACTGGTTTGACAACTGGCTGGGCACGGCCAGGGCGCGCGTGATCCTGCCCATCACCGACCCTTATGTGGTGCACCACGGCGCGTTGGGCTCCTTTGCGACGGTGTATTTGCCCGAGGGGGCCGACGTGAACGGCGCACGTGACCGGCTGGCAAGGCTCAAGGGCATGGAGCTGGTGCTGACGCGCGAGCAGGCCGCGCAGCGCTTTGAACTGCCCGCCGACCGCATTGGCGACCTGGTCGCGGTATCGGAGCGCTTCACGGTGATTGGCACCTCCGCCTCTCGTCACGATTTGAGCGCGCTGGAAGTGCCCCTGCGCTCCCATGGCGGCATGAGCGAGCAGCGGGTTCCTCTCATCGTCAATCGCAAGCTGCCCGGGCTGGACATGAGCCGGCGTTTCCGGAATTTTGATGCCTTTGAGCTGGCCCTCAATTACGCGCAATAGCCTACATGCGCGACGTGCCGGGCGACCGGCTCGCGCTCACGTCTTGGCCGGCATCCAGGACTCGGGCCTGGGCTGCGAGGAAGGCGTGCGGGAAGCGATCAAGAGTTTCACCAACCTCACAACCTATTCAATGCCATGGCTTTGACCTTTCCCGACATAGAGCGCCTGTTTGAAGAGCGCGGCGGCGAGCAGTACAGCGGCGAACCCGTCACGCAGCTGGAGCACGCCCTGCAAACCGCAGCGCTGGGCGAAGCCGAAGGCGCCAGCGATGAACTGGTCACCGCGGCCCTGTTGCACGACCTGGGCCATTTGCTGCACGACTTCGGCGAGACGCCCTCCCTGCGCGGTGTCGACGATGTCCACCAGTACCGCGCCCTGCCTTTTTTGCGCGGCCTGTTCGCCGACGCGGTGCTTGACGCCATCAAGCTGCATGTGGATGCCAAGCGCTATCTGTGCACCACACGGCCCGACTATTTCGCCAGTCTGTCGGCGGACTCCAAACGCTCGCTGGCGCTGCAGGGCGGCATCTTCAGCGCGCAGCAAGCTGAGGCCTTTATCGGCCAGCCCGGTGCAGAGGGCGCTGTGCGCCTGCGCATCTGGGACGATCTGGCGAAAGACGCGAACAAAATCACGCCGCCGCTGGCGCACTACCTGGCGCGCGCGCAACGCTGCGCCCTGAGGTCTGGGCTTGCCGCCTGACATCCTGACCCTGACCTGGCCGGTGCTGGGCGCCGTGCTGTTTGGCGCGCTGCTGCACGCCGGCTGGAACGCCCTGGTCAAGTCCAGCAGCGACAAGTCGCTGGACATGGCGGTCATCCACCTGATCGGCTCCGTGCTGGCGGTGCCACTGGTTGCGTTGGTGGGCTGGCCGCGCGCCGAAGCCTGGCCCTTCATCCTGGCCTCGGTGATCATTCATATCGGCTACTACATCGCCACCACGCAGGCCTACAAGCACGGTGACCTGGGGCTCACCTACCCGCTGATGCGCGGCGTGGCGCCCTTGCTGGTGGCGCTGTCGGCCACCTTCACAGTGGGGGAAACATTGTCGCCGCTGGCCTGGGCCGGGGTGATCGGCATTTGCTGCGGCGTGCTGGTGCTGGGTTTGAGCCGTCAGGCACTGCACGCGCCCCGGGCCGTCGGCTTTGCGCTGGCCAACGCCGTCATCATTGCCATCTACACCGTGGTTGATGGGCTCGGCGTGCGCGCCTCGGGCAATGCCCTGCAGTACATCGCCACCCTGTTCCTGCTCGATGGCTGGCCGTTTGGCCTCCTGATGCTGGCACGGCGCGGTCGCGCCATGGGCCACTATGCCCTGCAGCGCTGGCCCATCGCCACCGGCGGCGCGCTGGCCTCGCTGGGCTCTTACGGCATTGCCTTGTGGGCCATGACCCGCGCGCCGGTGGCCACGGTCGCCGCGTTGCGTGAAACCTCGGTGCTGTTTGCGGTGCTGCTGGGCATCTGGCTCTTGAAAGAAGTGTTCACGCTGCGCCGCTTTCTGGGGGCTTGCGTGATTGTGGGCGGGGTCATGGCCATACGCCTGGCCTAGTCTGGTTATCTAATCCTTGTTGTGAAGCACACACCATGACTCTTCCAAGCCATGCAGAAATCGTGATTGTGGGCGGCGGCATCGCCGGCTGTTCGACGGCCTACCACCTGGCCAAAATGGGCAAGACCAATGTGCTGCTGCTGGAGCAGGGCAAGCTCACCAGCGGCACCACCTGGCACGCGGCCGGGCTGGTCGGCCAGATGCGGCCGAATCGCAACATGACGCAGATGAGCAAATACGGCATCGAGCTCTATGCCTCGCTGGAAGCCGAGACCGGCCTGGCGACGGGATGGAAGCAGTGCGGCAGCGTCAATGTGGCGCGCACCCCCGAACGCATGAAGGTGCTCCGAAAGCAGGTGGCCATGGCCCACAGCTTCGGCGTGGAATGCCACGAGATTTCGCCGCAAGAGGCCGGCGATAAATACCCCATCATGCGCACCGACGACCTGCAAGGCGCGATCTGGCTGCCCGGCGACGGCAAGGCCAACCCGGCGGACCTGTGCATGTCGCTGGCCAAGGGCGCGCGCAACCGCGGCGTGAAGATGGTCGAGGGCGTGGAAGTGACCGGCGTGATCGTCGAGCGCGGCAGGGCGGTCGGCGTGCAAACCGCGCAGGGCGAGGTGCGCTGTGAAGTGCTCGTCAACTGCGCCGGCCAGTGGGCGCGCCAGTTCGGCCGGCTCGCCGGCGTCAACGTCCCGCTGTATTCGGCCGAGCATTTCTACATCGTCACCGGCAAGATAGCCGGCGTGCACCCCATGCTGCCGGTGATGCGCGACCCCGACGGCTATATCTACTACAAGGAAGAGGTCGGCGGCCTTGTCATGGGCGGCTTCGAGCCCCAGGCCAAGCCCTGGAAAATGGACACTATCCCCTCGACCTTCCAGTTCGAGCTGCTGGACGAGGACTGGGACCAGTTCGAGATCCTGATGACGAACGCCATGCATCGCACGCCCTGCCTGGAGGCGGCCGAGATCAAGATGCTGCTCAACGGGCCGGAGAGCTTCACGCCCGACGGCAATTTCATCCTGGGCGAAGCGCCCGAGCTGCGCAATTATTTTGTCTGCGCCGGCTTCAATTCGGCCGGCATCGCCAACAGCGGCGGCGCCGGCCGGCTGATGGCCGAGTGGATTGTGGGCGGCGAGCCCAGCACCGATTTGTGGGACGTGGACATACGCCGCTTCGGCAGTTTCACCGGCAACCGCAAGGCGCTGGCCGAACGCACCGGCGAGACCCTGGGCCTGCACTATGCCATGCGCTGGCCGCGCCAGGAGCTGGAGACGGCGCGGCCGCTGCGCACCTCGCCGCTGTATGACATCCTCGCCAGCAAGGGCGCGGAATTCGGCAGCAAGAACGGCTGGGAACGCGCGAACTACTTTCGCCCCGGTGTGGCTTCTTCTCCCTCCCCCTCCGGGGGAGGGCAGGGGTGGGGGCCGGCTGCGCCCACTGCAGGCCCCCCCCCCCCCC
>NZ_BCYO01000040.1 GCF_001598235.1 Polaromonas jejuensis NBRC 106434
CTTTTTGGCGGGCGCCGCTTTTTTTGCTGCTGGTTTTTTGACCGCAACTTTTTTGGCGGGAGCTACCTTCTTTGCCGCTACCTTTTTCGCAGGTGCTGCTTTTTTAGCGGCTACCTTCTTTGCAGGCGCTGCTTTTTTCGCAGCGACTTTCTTTGCCGGAGCTGCCTTTTTTGCTGGCGCTTTTTTTGCCGGTGCTTTTTTCGCAGTTGCCATGATTGATTTTCCTTCTAGAAGTTGATAAATCACCACCGGGATAACTACTTCCTTGTGGCAATCCGGATGCTACTGGAGAAAAACGCGGTTTCATAGGGAGAAAGCACTTTATTTGCGGGCATCTGTTGCGGATTTACCTCTGAAAATCAGAAAAACACCAGTGAGAATCACGCCGCAGGCTGTCCACTCGCCTCCAGTGACATGTTCTCCCGCAAAAAACGCCCCCAGGAAAATCGCAATCAGGGGGTTCACAAAGGCGTAGCTGGTGGCCACTGCCGGTGAGGCATTGGCCAGCAAATAGAGGTAGGCGCTGAACGCAATCAGCGAGCCAAACACCACCAGGTACAACCAGGCCATCACGGCTGTGGGTTGTGCGGGCCAGTGGCTGAGCGCCTGGTGGTGTTCGCCCAGCGCCAGGGAAATGGCCATCAACACCGCGCCGCCACACAGCATTTCGCTGGCAAATCCGGCAGGGCCGCTGGCCAGTGGCAGGCGTGTGGTGGACAGCACGGAGCCCAACGACCATAAGCTTGTCGCACCCGCGATACAGGCCAGACCGACGGGCGCTGCGGCAAAGCTGGCGCCTTGCACCAGCATCAGCACGCCGGCCAGCCCCAGCGCCATGCCCAGAAACTCCATCCGGCGAGGCCGCTGGCCCAGCACCGCCCCCAGAGCGGAAACCATGATGGGGACCACCGCGATGAAGGTGGCGATCAGGCCGGAGCCGATATGGACTTCCGCGCTGGCGACCAGTCCCATGCCGCCGCCCAGCATCAGGGTGCCGATGACGGCCGCGTTGCGCCATTCGCGCAGGCCGGGTAGCTTGTGCCCTCTGATCCGCACCCATGCCATCAGAAGGATGCCGGCGGTCAGAAAGCGTGTTCCCATCTGGAAAAAAGGAGGAAAGCTGACCAGGGCGAGCCGGATGGCCAGGTAGGTGGACCCCCAGACGAAGTAGCAGGCCAGCAGGGCAAGGATTAGCCGCGGGGCATGACGGGCGGGTGGAGATGGAAAGGAGATGGCAGCGCTCATGGCTTCATCGTAATTTGCCATTTGAGCCTCTGCCATGCAAAATTTAAGGCAAATACGATTTACAGCTTTGAATTTAATGCTTGAGTTGCCAGATGACCGAAACCAATGAATGCGACCACTATGACAGCCGTATCCTTGCCGAACTGCAGCAGGACGCGCGCATCACCATGGCCGAACTGGGGCGGCGCGTTCACCTGAGTCAGCCGGCGGTGACCGAGCGGGTGCGCAAGCTGGAGCTCAGTGGCGTGATCAAGGGCTACCGCGCCGAAGTCGACCTGGCGCGGCTGGGCTATGGCATTCGCGCCATCATCCGCGTGGCGCGCGCCGAGTACGCGCGGGTGGTCAGGCTGATCGAGCAGACGCCCGAGGTCATCAATGCCTATAACGTCACGGGCGACGACAGCTGGGTGCTGGAGATCGCTGTGATTGACGTCTCGCACCTGGACGCCGTCGTGACCAAGTTCTGTATCCTCACCGAAACCTCGACCTGTATCGTGCTCAATGCCCCCCGCGAAAACGCCATGGTATTGCCGGCGCGCCGGGAAAACATCAAACCCGCCATCAAGAAAGTGACTGGAAAATGACCCATGCCGCCCCGGTTTCCTTTGCTACCTGCGATCTTTGCGACACCCATAAAAATGACAATTCAGGCGAATTCAGGGTGCTGCCGCCGGTCTTCAAGGCCTTTGGCGGCATTCAGAAATTCAGCGGACCGGTGGTCACCCTCAAATGCTTCGAAGACAACTCGCTGGTCAAGGCCGCTGTCGACTCACCCGGCGAAGGCCGTGTACTGGTGGTGGATGGCGGCGCCTCTCTGCGCCGCGCCCTGCTGGGCGGCAATCTGGGCGCTGCGGCGGCTAAAAATGGCTGGGCCGGCGTCGTGATTGATGGCTGTGTGCGTGATGTTGCCGAGCTGGCGCGTTGCAGCGTGGGCATACGGGCTTTGGCCGCCATGCCGCTGCCCACCGAAAAGCGTCAGGAGGGGCAGCGGGATATCGCCGTTCAGATTCAGGGCGTGTGGGTGCGTCCGGGGGAGTGGCTCTACGCCGATGAAGACGGCATGGTCGTCATGCCGTCGAAAATATAAGCCCTACGCCGCCCCGACGGGCGCGTTTTTAGCCTTTCAAACCCTTGTAGAGCATATAGATTGCCAGCAGGTACAGGATGCTGGCAAAAATGCGCTTGAGCTTGCCAATGGGCAGGTTATGGGCGGCCTTGGCGCCCAGCGGTGCGGTGAGGAAGCTGCACACGGCAATCACGGCCAGCGCCGGCAGCCAGATATAGCCAAAAGAGCCGGCCGGCAGGTCCTGCACGCTTTGCCCGCTGATCACATAGCCCAGTACATTCGCCACGGCAATGGGGAATCCGAGGGCCGCCGAGGTGGCCACTGCGTTGTGGATCGCCACATTGCACCAGGTCATGAAGGGCACGCTGATGAAGCCGCCGCCCGCGCCCACCAGGCCCGAGAGAAAGCCGATGAAGCCGCCAGCCGCCAACTGCCCCGCGGTGCCTGGCATCTGGCGCGTGGGTTCGGGTTTCTTGTCCAGAAACATCTGGGTCGCCGAAAAACTCACGAACAGGCCGAAGAAGACGGCCAGGTAAGCGCCTTTGAGCAGAGAAAAAACACCCAGGCTGCCAATGATGCTGCCCATGACAATGCCGGGTGCCAGCCGGCGGGCGATGTCCCATCGCACGGCGCCGCGCTTGTGGTGCGCCCTGACGCTGGAAATGGACGTGAAGATGATGGTGGCCATGGAGGTGGCAATGGCCATTTTCACCGCCAGATCCGGGGCCACGCCGCGGTTCGACATGATGAAGGTGATGAACGGCACCATCAGCATGCCGCCGCCAATGCCCAGCAGCCCTGCCAAAAAACCGGTGCCCACGCCCAACACGGCGAGTTCAGCAATGAGAAGCGCTTCGAGGTTCATGGGTCAGGCCGGGCTCGCTGCAGCGAGCCGGTAAGGCAGTGAGAAACAGGGGGAGGCGGAAGACCGGGGGAGAAATAAGGTGTCTGCGAGTGCCACCGGACCGTCATCCTGAACCGGGGTTCAGGTGGGCGAGGGCAGTCAGGTTTCGGGTTCGTCTGACGCGAGACGATCACACCTGCCGGACAATTTACCAAGCCCGAGCTCATAGAGCATTGGTTCAAGGAAATATAAAGCCCGGTGCGCATCGCAGACGCCTCAATTGTAGGCCTTTGTTTGCCCGTATGCCGGCAGGCATAGGGTGGGCCGGGTCAAAGCAGGCGGCCGTCGGTGCCCAGCGCAGTGTCCAGGCGTTGCAACAGGCTCGCCAGCTGTGGGTTTGCTGCTTCACCATGGGCGTGGGATGGCGACGCCGCAGGCGCCGGTGCGCTGAAAGCGCCACGTCCCGGAAGTTCAAACGCGAGGTTCAGGGCGGCCAGAACGGCGATGCGGTCACGCGCCTTGATCTTGCCGGCATCGCGGATTCTGCACATGGCCGCATCGACCCGGCTGACGGCTTCAAGCAGGCGGGCGTCGCCATGCTCAGGGCATCCCAGCAGGTAGCTCTGGCCCATGATTTGTACTTCGAGCTGTTTCATCGCTCAGTTCCCGCAGGAGTTGGGGCCGTGTGACCGAGGCTCTCGGGCAGGCGCTCAATCAAGGCGTCCACCCGGGCACGTGCTGCGCTCAGCCGTGATCGCAGCGAGTCGCGCTCTTCCGTCAGACGGTTGACCTGTTCGCTCAGCAGTGCATTGGTGCGCTGCAATTCTTCGTAGCGCAGCAACAGCCGCTCCACGCGTTCGGTGATCTGGTCGATTTGGGTTTGGTTCGACATGGCAACCGAGATTGTAGGGTTTGCGGCCTAGGCGCGCGTAGAATCCCGCCTGTTGGTGCTCGCAGTGTGGTTCACATGCTGCAGTTCAACGGGAAGCAGGAGGAAGTCTTAGCCATCCGGACCGGGTCAGCCAGGTTCGAGAGGCGCTGTGATTTCTAACCTGCGCTGCCCCCGCAACGGTAAACGGACGAATGCTGCTCCTTTAACTTCAAGTTTAAGGACGCATTCAGCTTTCATCAATAGCCACTGAGCGTTCTGAACATGCGCTTGGGAAGGCGATGAGCGCAGTTCCGTCAGCCCGGATACCGGCCAACAAGGTGAATGCGTGCGTCCCTTTTCAGGAGCCAGCGCGTTTGTAACGCTCATGCACTGGCGGGGAAGCCGGTGAGGGCCTTTGTTGATTGTTTGACCCCATGAAAATCAGTGTTTCTCCCGTACGTCTTGCCGTGTTTGTCTTGTCGTTGCCCGCTGCTTCTGCGGTGCTGGCGCAAACCGGCCCGACCCCTGCCTTGAACGAGGTGGTGGTGACGGGCAGCCGCGTGGCTGGGCCCCTCGAATCGCAGCCCTTTGGTACCAGTGTCATCACGGATGTAGATATTCAGCGGATTGGGGCCGTCACCGTGAACGATGCCATCATGCGCCTGCTGGGTGTCGTTGGCCGTCAGGATTTCTACGGTGGTGGAGACTATGCCCTGGATCTGCGGGGCTTCGGGAGTACTGCCAGCAGTAACCAGGTCGTGATCGTGGACGGTGTTCGCATCACTGAAGCCGATTTGAGTGGCACCCGCCTGGCTGGCATCCCGATTGAATCCGTATCACAAATCGAAGTTATTCGCGGCAGCGGCGCGGTCTTGTACGGGGAGGGCGCGACCGGCGGCGTCATTATCATCACCACCAAGGCCGGAGCCGGCGCGGCCCGTAAAAACGCGGCGTCCCTGTATGCCGGCGTGGGGAGCTACGGGCTACGCGAGGGGCGTGCCAACGCGACGCTGGCCAGCGGAGGATTTTCGCTGGATGTCAATGCAATGAACCGCAAGGCTGACAACCACCGCGATAACTTCCGCTCTGAAACCGATGCGGTATCCGCGGTTACCCAGTGGAGCAACGAGTGGCTGCGCGTGGGCGCAAGCCGGGCGCAAGACAGTCTGGACACCGGGCTGCCTGGCGGGCTGACGGCGGCGCAGTACCAAAATAATCCGCGTCAGACGACAACCCCCCAAGACAAGGCGTCAATTGACAATGTTCGAAATGGCCTGTTTGCTGAAGCCTCTTTGGGCGACTGGCAACTTTTGGCCAATGCTGGCTGGCGTGATAAAAAACTGCGCAGTACGTCAGCTTTTGGCGCCTTCGACTATGACGTCAAGGCCACCGACTATGGACTGCGCGCCGTGCACGGGGCCAAACAGCCCGCATTTTCAAACAGGCTCGTGCTCGGAACCGACTACGCAAGCTGGCAGCGCGATGTGCTCGGTGCTTTCGGTTCCACCGCAACGCAGGCTTCACGCGCATTTTATTTTCGTGATGAACTGACGGTCGCTTCCATGGGCACCGTCCTGTCGGTGGGGGCGCGTACAGAGCGCATTAAAAAAGACATCACGGGTACTTCGTCAGGCATTGCCGATCGCCAGAATGCGTGGGAGCTGGGACTGAGCCAGCCATTGAACAAGGAGGTTTCCGTCTATGGGCGCGTGGGCCGCAGCTTTCGGCTGGCCAATGCCGACGAATTCAGTTTCACCTCGCCCGGCGTGACCTTGTTGCCGCAGCGCTCCACTGATGTCGAGCTCGGCTCGCGCTATGCCTCGGGGCCCGTGAAAATGGAGGCACGCCTGTACCGCAGTGCCTTGACCCACGAGATCGGGTTCGATCCGAATGCGGCAGATCCGTTCGGCGGCAACTTGGGTGCCAACGTGAACTTTGACCCAACCCGCCGCTCTGGTCTTGAAGTCGATGGCAGCTACGCTTACGCAGCAAACCTGAACCTGCGCGTGAATGCAGCGCTGCGAAAATCCACATTTTCATCGGGTCCGAATGCCGGTAAGGAGGTGCCGCTCGCACCCAATCGAACTTTTGCGGTGCATGCGGATTGGACCCCCCTGGCCGGACATCTTGTCAGCGGCGGTCTGAACTGGGTATCGTCGCAGCATCCAGACTTTGCAAACCAGTGTTCCATCCCGGCCTACACCACGGCAGATGCACGCTACGCCTACCAGTGGCAGAACGTCGAAGTCTCACTCGGCATCACCAACCTGTTTGACCGCAAGTTCTATACGCAGGCTTTTCGATGCGCCGCTGGCGTGACGGCTTCCATCTATCCTGAAGCGGGGCGTGCGGTCGTCGCCGCGGTGCGGTTGAAGTTTTAGAAGTTCTGGAGTATGTAATCCATGCTGGATCAATAAGCGCCATCCCAACTGACCATGTCCACCTCCACTTGCCCCGCCATTCTCATCGCCGCCCCGGCCTCCGGCCAAGGCAAGACCACGCTAGCCTGCGCCCTGGCGCGGCTGCACGTGCGCCAGGGGCGGCGGGTGCGTGTGTTCAAGTGCGGGCCCGATTTTCTGGACCCGTACTGGCTGACATTGGCCAGCGGCGCGCCGGTGCACCAGCTTGACCTGTGGATGACCGGCGAGGCCGACTGTGCGCAGCGCCTGCACGATGCCACGCGGGAGGCCGACCTCATCATTGTGGAAGGCGTCATGGGCCTGTTTGACGGCCAGCCCAGCGCGGCCGATCTGGCGCAGCGCTTTGGCTTGCCGGTGCTGGCGGTGATCGACGCCAGCGCCATGGCGGGCACCTTTGGCGCGCTGGCCTGGGGCCTGCAGCATTACCGCGAAGGCCTGCGTTTTGCGGGCGTGCTGGCCAACCGCGTCGCCTCGCCAGGCCATGCGGCGATGCTGGAGGAGGGCTTGCGCGACCCTGCGCAATGGCAGGGCGCGCTGCTGCGCAGCGAGGCCTTCACGCTGCCCGAACGGCACCTGGGCCTGGTCATGGCGCCCGAGCTGGGCGATGCCCTGCAGCGGCTGGATGCTGTTGCCGACGCCCTGGCCGGAACCAGGCTGGGGCACATGGGTGCGGCCGACCTGCAAGCCTGGTCGGTCCCGTTTGAGGCGCCTGACTCGGCGGCCGCGGGCTTCCCGGCGGGCGCCCTGCAAGGCCAGACCATTGCGGTGGCGCGTGATGCAGCCTTCTGCTTTCTGTACGCCGCCAATCTCGACTGCCTGCAGGCGCTGGGCGCCCGGCTGGTCTATTTTTCGCCGCTCGCCGATAGCGCGCTGCCCCCATGCGATGCCTTGTGGCTGCCCGGCGGCTACCCCGAACTGCATGCGGAAACCCTGGCCGCCAACCATGCCATGAGAACCAGCATCGGCTCGCACGTGCAGGCCGGCAAGCCCGTCTGGGCCGAGTGCGGCGGCATGATGGCCTTGTTTGACCAGCTCACCACGGTAGACGGCGCCAGCCACGAAATGTGGGCTGTGCTGCCCGGCAGCGTGACCCTGCAAAAACGCCTGGCTGCCCTGGGGCCGCAGCAACTCGAGGTGGCCGGCGGCTGCCTGCGTGGCCACACCTTTCACTACTCCACCTGCGCCACCCCGCTGCAGGCGGCAGCGCGCACCCAGCCGGCCCCGGGGCGCAAGCTGCGCGGCGAGGGTGAAGCGCTGTATGTGGCGGGGCCGACCGCCTCGGTGAGGGCCAGTTATTTCCACGCCTGGTTTGCCTCCAACCCGGCCGCGGCAGCGCGCCTGTTTTTGAAGGAGTTGCCATGACTGAAAAAACAAATGACTGGCGCGCGCTGGCCACCAGCCAGGATACCTCCGCTTATGGTCCGCAGCGCATCGTCTGCCTGACCGAAGAGCCCACCGAGTGGCTCTATTTGCTGGGTGAAGAGCGGCGCATCGTCGGCATCTCGGGCTACACCGTGCGGCCGCCGCGCGCGCGCGAGGAAAAGCCCAGGGTCAGCGCCTTTCTGAGCGCCAAGATCGACAAGATCGTGGAACTGCGGCCCGACTGCGTGATTGGCTTTTCCGACCTGCAGGCCGATATTGCGTCGCAGCTGGTGCGCAAGGGCATCCAGGTCACCATCTTCAACCAGCGCAGCGTGGCCGAGATTTTCTCTATGATGTACCAGCTGGCCGCCATGGTCGGTCAGGAGGCGCGGGGCCTGGTGCTGATGCAGGCGATGCAAAAGCGGCTGCTGGAGATTGAACAGGCGGCGGCCGCGCTCAAGCGCCGTCCGCGCGTGTATTTTGAAGAGTGGTACGACCCGTACATCAGCGGCATTGCCTGGGTGTCTGAAGTCATCGGCATTGCCGGCGGCGACGACTGCTTTCCCGAACTGGCCGCCAAGGCGATGGGCAAGGAGCGCATCATTGCCGACGGCAGTGAGATCGTGCGGCGCAATCCCGACATTGTTTTCGGCTCCTGGTGCGGCCGCAAATTCCGGCCTGACCATGTGCGCGCCAGGGCCGGTTGGGAAAACGTCAACGCCGTCAAAACCGGCCAGTTGTTCGAGATCAAGTCCGCCGAGATTTTGCAGCCCGGCCCGGCTGCCTTGACCGATGGTATTGAGCAACTTCATCGCATCATCATGGCTTGGGGCGCTGAGCATGGATAAAGGTCTGCCGGTGGCTCGCAGCGAGCTGATCCTCGGTGGCCAGAGAAGCGGCAAGTCGCGCCGTGCCGAACTGCTGGCGCGCGATTGGCTGGCGCAGTCGCCTGCGCACAGCGCCGTGCTGATTGCCACGGCCCAGCCCTGGGACGATGAAATGCGCGAACGCATTGCACGCCATCGGCAGGACCGGGCGCAGCGCGTGCCCGGCATGCGCACGGTGGAGGAGCCGCTGGAACTGGCGCAGGCTGTCCAGCAGCAGAGTCGGCCCGGCACGCTCGTGGTGGTGGACTGCCTGACCCTGTGGTTGACCAATTGGCTCATGCCTGCCGACATTTTTAAGCAAAATGAGGCTCTATCCCAAGAATTACGGGCACAAGAAGCTATGCTTTTGATAGCGATTGAAAAGGCTGCAGGCCCCGTGCTGCTGGTCGGCAACGAGATCGGGCTGGGCGTGATTCCAATGGGCCGTGAGACGCGCGCCTTTGTTGATGCATTGGGGCGGCTGAACCAGGAGGTGGCGCAGGCCTGCGCGCGCGTGACCTTCATGGCTGCCGGTTTGCCGCTCACCCTGAAAGACCAGCCATGAAGCGCTTTGTGGCGTTGTTGATGCTGCTTGGCTGGCTCGCCATGGTGCCGGCCCATGCCTTGCAACTGACCGATGATCGCGGCGTGACCGTGAGCTTTGCGCAGACGCCGCAGCGCATTGTCAGTCTGCTGCCGTCGCTGACCGAGACCGTGTGCGAGTTAGGCCAATGTCAGCGGCTGGTGGGGGTGGACCGGTATTCCAATTTCCCCGAGAGCGTGCGCGCCTTGCCGCAAGTGGGCGGCGGGCTGGACCCGAATATTGAAGCCATCGTGGCTTTGAAACCCGACGTGGTGCTGATGGCCACCTCTTCCCGGGCCGGTGAGCGCTTGCAGTCGCTGGGCATTCAGGTGGTGGCACTGGAGCCCAAAAGCCACGCCGATGTGAAGCGCGTGCTGGAGAAAATCGGCCAATTGCTGGACGTGCCCGATGCACAGCGCGTCTGGCGCGCCATCGATGCCGGCATGGTGGCCGCCGCACAATCCCTGCCCGCCAGCGTCAGAAACACGCGTGTGTACTTTGAAGTCAATCGCGCGCCCTATGCCGCTGGCGAGGCGTCGTTCATTGGTGAAATCCTGACGCGCCTGGGGGCCAAAAACATTGTGCCGGCCAGCATGGGCCCGTTCCCCAAACTCAACCCGGAATACGTGGTGCGGGCCAATCCGGACGTGATCATGGTCAGCGACCGCAATTACGAGGGCATGGAAGGGCGTCCCGGCTGGTCCGGCATCCGCGCCATCAGGGAGCGCCACGTGTGTGTGTTTACCGTGGCGCAGTCCGATGTGGTCGTGCGGCCCGGCCCGCGCATGGCGGAGAGCGCCCGCATCATGGCGCAATGCCTGCAAGCCATGCAAGGAAGGGCGCCGTGACCGATATTTCGCGTCAGCATCGTTTTGCCTATTTGCTGGGTTCAGGCTTGTTGCTGGCCAGCATGGCTTTGCTGCTGATGGGCGCCAGCGTTGGCAGCACCGGGTTTGAAAGCGTTCTCAAAGCCTGGCGCGACCCCGTGGCGCTGCAGATCGTGTGGGACATTCGCCTGCCGCGCACCCTGGGCGCCTGGGCGGCGGGGGCTTTGCTGGGCCTGGCCGGTGCCGTGGCGCAAGGGCTGTTCCGCAATCCGCTGGCGGACCCTTATTTACTCGGCAGTGCGTCGGGCGCCTCGCTCGGCGTGGCACTGGCGCTGGTGTTTTTTGGCGTGTCGCCATTGGCGACGCAGTGGCTGGTGCGCCTGGGGCTGACCGGGGCTGCGTTTGCCGGTGCGGTGGGCGCGGTGCTGTTCACCCTGATGCTGGCCAAAGGCGTGCAGCACACGCTGCGCCTGCTGCTGGCCGGGGTGATTGTAGGCGTCGTGCTGGGCGCCCTGAGCTCACTTGCCATGCTGATGGTGCCCGAAGTGACGCAGGCGATGCGGGCTTTCGATCTGGGTAGTACCAGCTTCGTAGGCTGGACCGCTTGTGCCTTGATGGTCGGCATATGGCTGGTTTGCATGGTGGTGGCCTGGATGCTCAGCCAGGTGCTCGATGGCCTCTCGCTGGGCGAAGCCACTGCCGCCAGCCTCGGCCTGCCTTTGCCGCAAATGCGCGGCGCGCTGGTGGCGGTGCTGGCGCTGGCCACCGGCACGGCCGTGGCGCAAACCGGGCTGATTGCCTTTGTCGGCCTGGCCGCGCCGCATCTGGTGCGCTCGGTCGTCAAGACCACGCACGGCCGGCTGATTGTGCTGGCCAGCCTGATGGGCGCGGTGCTGCTCATGGCGGCCGATGTGCTGGCGCGCTGGCTGATCGCGCCGCAGGAGCTGCCCGTGGGGGTGCTCACGGCCGTGCTGGGCGGCAGCTACCTGCTCTGGCTGATGCACAAAAGTATTGGGCCGGGTAGCGGGCGGGGGGCCGGGCTGTGACGCTTGCCACTCCATCGATCGCTATCAATTCAGTAGCTATTCGCGCCCATTCCATCGGGGCCAGCCTCGGAAATGTCGAGATATTGCACGACATTTCCCTGGCCTTTCCGCTGGCGCGCTGGACCAGCATCGTCGGCCCCAACGGCGCCGGTAAGTCCACCTTGCTCAAGGTGCTGGCGGGGCTGCTGGTCCACCGCGGCGACGTGGCCTTGCTGGGGCAGCCGCTGGCCGCCCTGCGTCATCGCGAGCGTGCCCGGCAAATGTCCTGGCTGGGCCAGAACGAAAGCTCGGCCGACGACCTGACGGCTTATGACGTCGCCATGCTGGGCCGTCTGCCGCACCAGCCCTGGCTGGCGCAGCCCAGTGCGGCCGATCACGCCGCCGTGGAGCGGGCGCTGCGCGCCACGCAGTCCTGGGACTGGCGCGGCCGGCCCTTGGGCCAGCTCTCGGCCGGCGAGCGCCAGCGCGTGTTGCTGGCGCGCGCGCTGGCCGTCGAGGCCGAGGTGCTGCTGATGGACGAGCCCCTCGCCAACCTGGATCCGCCGCATCAGACCGACTGGCTGCTGTTGGTGAAGGATCTGGTGGCCGGCGGCAAAACCGTGGTCAGCGTGCTGCACGAAATTTCGCTGGCGCTGCAGGCCGATGAGATGGTGGTCATGAACCAGGGCCGGGTGACGCACCAGGGCAGCTGTGGCGAGGCCGCCACGCACCGTGCGCTGGAGCAGGTGTTTGACCACCGGATTGCGGTTCACTCGCTGGCAGGCCAGTGGGTGACGCTGCCCAAACTTTAGTACTCTCAACTTCAAGATGGAATAAATCATGCAGATTGACACTCCACTCATGGACCCAGGCCGCGCTGCTTCTGCGCCGGGCACCGTCTGGTTCGTCGGCGCGGGCCCGGGCGACCCGGAGCTGATCACCGTCAAGGGCCGCGCGCTGATCGAGCGCGCCGGGGCCATTTTGTTTGCCGGTTCGCTGGTCAACGTCGCGGCCACGCGCTGGGCGCCTAGGGACTGTGTCATCGCGGACAGCAAGGACATGACGCTGGAGCAAATGTCGGCGTGGCTGATAGAGCAGGCCGGCCAGCATGAAACCGTGGTGCGCCTGCAAACCGGCGACCCCGGTTTGTATGGCGCATTGATCGAGCTCGTGCAGCCCCTGGACGCCGCCGGCATCGCGATCCAGGTGGTGCCCGGCGTGTCGTCGGCCATGGCCTCGGCGGCGGCGGCGGTGGAGAGCCTGACCCTGCCCGAAGTGACCCAGAGCGTGATCTTCACCCGGGTGGAAGGGCGCACCCCCATGCCCGAGGGCGAATCGCTGGAGGCGCTGGCCGCGCACCACTGTACGCTGTGCATCTTCTTGAGCATCACGCTCTTGAGCCGTGTGACGGCGGCATTGACGGCGGCTGGCTGGTCGCCGGATGCACCCATCGTGGTGGTGCACAAGGCCAGTTGGCCGGGCGAGGAAAAAGTCATTCGCGGCACGCTCGCCACCATACAGAATCTGTGCCGCGAGGCCAAAATTGTCAGCCAGTCGATGATCATTGCCAGCCCGACGCTGGGCGCCCGCCAGTGGACGACGCTGGCCAAATCGAAGCTGTATGACGCCAGTTTCACGCACCGCTTCCGGCGCGCCAGCGTCCCTGTCTCAAACCTCATCCAGGAGACCCCATGACCTCTACAACCATTTTGCTGGTGGGCCACGGCTCACGCGAGCCCGCCGGTAACGACGAAATCGAGGCCTTTACCGCGCGCTGGCGCCTGGCCCACCCGCAATGGCACACCGAGCTGTGTTTCATCGAGTTCGCCGAGATCGGCGTGGACCAGGGGCTGGCGCGCGCCGCACAACAGGCGCAACGGGTGATCGTGGTGCCGCTGATCCTCAACGCGGCCGGCCACGTGAAGATGGAGATCCCGGCGCACATCGCGCAGGCCCGCCAGCGCTTTCCCGGTGTGCGCTTTGATTACGCGCCGCACCTGGGCGTGTGCGATCCGCTGCTGGCGGTGCTGCAGCGCCAGCTACGCGATTGCATGCAGGCGCTGGACATGCCCGACCCCGGCGGCACCGGCGTGGTGTTGCTGGGACGCGGTTCGTCGGATCGCCTGGCCAACGGCGAGATGGCCAAGATGGCGCGCTGGCTGCAGGAGGAAAGCCGCCATGAACTGGTCGATCTGGCCTTCACGGGCATCACCACCCCGCGGCTGGAGCGCGTGGTGCAGCGCCAGGCGCTGATCGGCCTGCGCCAGATCGTGGTGCTGCCGTACTACCTGTTCACGGGTACGCTGATCCAGCGCATAGGGCGCCAGGTGGCGCATTTGCGGCTGCAATACCCTGGCGTGCGCTTCGCGCTGGGCTCGTACTTTGGCTTCGAGCCCGAGGTGGCCGGCCTGCTGGCCGAGCGGGTGCAGGGCCTGCTCAATGGCAGCCTGGCGGCAGTGCCCGTCAGCGCGGAAGCGGCGCAGTGGCAAGGGCATCGGCATGATGACGACCACCATGGTCACGACCATCACCATGGCCACGAGCATCACGAGCACGCTCCCAGGGCGACCCAGGCATGAGCAGCGTCAACACCGTCACCGAGCAGCTCACCGCGGCAGGCCGGGCCATCGAGCACGACTCGTTTGCCGTGATCGACCGCGAAGTGGGGCCGCATGCCTACAGCCCCGACCAGTGGCCCATCGTGCGCCGCATGATTCACGCCAATGCTGATTTTGATTTCAACGGCCTGACCGATTTCCATCCCGCTGCGGTGGATGCGGGCGTGGCCGCCATCCTGTCGCGCGCTACCCGCGTGGTGGCCGATGTGGAGATGATCTGCGTGGGTTTGTCGGCGCCGCGTCTGGGGCACTTCGGCATGCGCACGCACCAGTTCATCAGCGACCCCGATGTGATCGAGGCCGCCAAGGCCGAAGGCAGCACGCGCGCCGTGCAGGCCATGCGCAAGGCGCACCGGCTGGGCCTGATGGAGGGTGCCATCGTCGGCATCGGCAACGCGCCCACGGCGCTGATCGAGCTGGTCCGGCTGATCCACGAAGAGGGCGCCCGTCCGGCGCTGGTGGTGGGCATGCCGGTGGGCTTTGTTTCCGCCGCCGAATCCAAGGATTTGATGGCGCTGGAAACCGACGTGCCCTGGGTCGTGATCCGCGGCCGCAAGGGCGGCTCCACCCTGGTGGTGGCCGCCATCCACGCCTTGCTCGGTTTGGCCGAAGCCAGGGAGCTGGCGGCATGATGGAAAAAGGCCCGCCCCGCGGCACGCGCACCGGTTTTACCACCGGCGCGTGTTCGGCGGCTGCTGCGCGGGCGGCGGTCATCGGTCTGGTGACCGGCCGGGTGCCTGACGCGGTGGAGTGCCTGCTGCCCAATGGCGACCTGGTGACCTTTGCCGTGCAGGATGGCCGCGTAGATCGCGTGGGAGGGGGCGCATCAGCCCACGCCATGGTCATCAAGGACGCAGGCGACGACCCGGATTGCACCGACAAGGCGCACCTCACCGCCGATGTGCGGCTGCGCCGCGACCTGCCGGGCCAAGTGCTGCTGGCGGGTGGCTTTGGCGTGGGCACGGTCACCATGCCGGGCCTGGGTCTGGCGGTGGGCGGCCCGGCCATCAACCCGGTGCCACGCCGCAACATCGAGGCCAATGTACGCGCCGCAGGCGCATCGCTGCTCGACGAGGCTGGCTTTGAAGTGACGATTTCCGTGCCGCAAGGCGAGGAGATGACCAAGAAGACGCTGAATGCGCGCCTGGGCATTCTGGGCGGGATCTCCATTTTGGGCACGACCGGCATCGTCAAGCCTTATTCCACGGCCGCCTACCGCGCCAGCGTGGTGCAGGGTGTGCAGGTGGCCGGCACGCTGGGCTATGGTGTGGTGGTGCTGACTACGGGCGGGCGTACCGAAAAGTTTGTGATGGAAGAAATGCCGGAGTTGCCTGAGCCTGCGTTTGTGCAGATGGGTGATTTCTTGCGCTACGCCTTGGGCGCGGCGGTGAAGGCCGGTTTGAAAAAAGTAGTGATTGGCGGCATGGTCGGCAAGCTCACCAAGATCGCCCAGGGCGAGACCATCACCCACGCGGGCCGCGCCGAAGTCGATACCGGCTTGCTGGCCGAACTGGCCGCGAGCGTGGGTGCGCCGCCCGAGGTGTGCGATGCCATTCGCGGCCATGAAACCGCCCGGTATGCCGGCGAGCGCATGGATGCCCTGGGCTTGGGCACTGCCTTTCACACCGCGCTGGCGCGGCGGGTTATACAGACCCTGCGCACGCGCTACCCCGATCAATTTGAACTGAAAGTGCTGGTTTGCGACTTTGATGGTCGCAAGATTGCGGAGGCTCCTTGAATAACACCAACGAAAACACCATAGAGCGCTGCCGTATCCTCGGCGTTCTGGACGATGGCATCGCCAGCCTGGGCCGCACGGCGCTGGCTCACCTGCAACAAGCGCAACTGGTGATAGGCGGCCTGCGTACATTGCAACTGTTCGCGCCGCAGATCCACCCGAGTGCCCAGCAGCGCGACCTGACCGGCGCTCTGTCAAAAGTGCCCGAATGGGTGCGCGCTGCGCAGGGGGCAGGCCAGCGCGTGGTGGTGCTGGCCACCGGCGACCCGCTGTGCCACGGCATTGCGGCTTATCTGGCATCGCGCCTGTGCATCGAGGCGCTGGAGGTGCTGCCGAACGTCTCGACCCTGCAACTGGCCTGCGCGCGCTTGGGGCTGCCCTGGCATGACATGAAGTTTTCGTCCGTGCACAGCCGGGACGCCGGCGACTGGGTGGAAGGTGCTGGCCCCAGCCACGGCCTGTACGCCCTGATGCGCGACATCCGTCACCATGACCGTTTGGCGGTACTGACCAGCCCGGACAACACGCCCGATCGCATCGCCCGCATGCTGGTGATGGAAGGCCTGGCGGATGACTTCGAGATGGCAGTGGCCGAGCGCCTTTGCCAGCCTGGGGAACGCATCGTCAGCGGCATCGGCATTCATGCCGCCGCGCACATGCCTTTCGCCGACCCGAACGTGGTGCTGCTGTGGCGCACCAGATTGCGCACGCAGCAAGTGCTGTTCGGCCTGCCCGATGCCAGCTTCGAGCAGCGTCATCCCGAGAAGGGCCTGATCACCAAAAACGAGGTGCGCGCTGTTTCGCTGGCGCGCATGCAACTGCGTCCAGACAGCGTGGTGTGGGACATCGGCGCGGGCTCGGGCTCGGTGGGTCTGGAGGCGGCCCGCCTGTGCCGCCAGGGCCATGTCTATGCCATCGAGAAAAACGTGGACGACAGCGGCATCGTGGCCCGCAACCGTCAGGCCATGGGCATCAGCAACCATACCCTGGTGCACGGCAAGGCCCCCGATGGCCTGGCTGCCTGGGCCGACCCCGATGCGGTGTTTATTGGCGGCTCGGGCGGTGAACTGGCCGAGTTGATTGCGCTGATCCTGACGCGCCTCAAACCCGGCGGCTGGCTGGTGATGAATTTCGTGACCATTGAAAACCTGGGCGCGGCGGTCGAAACGCTCAAGACCCTGGGCGCCAGCTGGGATGTACTGCAGCTTCAGGCCTCGCGCAGCAAACCGATTTTGCACATGCACCGCATGGCGGCCGAGAACCCGGTGTGGATCGTCTGCGCCCAAGCGGGAGTTCAGCATGGTTAAGCCCGGTCAACTCTACGGCGTGTCGCTCGGCCCTGGTGACCCTGGCCTCATCACCCGCCGCGCCTGGGCTTTGCTGGAGCGGCCCGATGCCGTCTGGACCTACCCGGTGCGCAGCCTGCGCAAGGAGAGCTACGCGCTCGACATAGCTCTGCGCGCGGGCCTGGCGTTGCCCGGAAAACACCAGTCGCTGCTGTTCCCCATGACGCACGACGTGGAAAAACTCGCCCGCCACTGGCTCAAGGCCGCCGAGACCGTGAAGGCGCTGCTAGCGACCGGGCAGGACGTGCTGTTTCTGGTCGAAGGCGATGCCTCTACCTATGCCAGCTTTTGCTACCTGGCCCGCGTGCTGCGCGAGCTCGATGCCAATGCGCAAATTGACATCGTGCCCGGCGTGACCTCGTTCAACGCCGCCTGCGCCCAGTTGCAGATGCCGCTGTCCGAGCAGGACGACACGATTGCCATCGTGCCCGCTGCTTACGGCATTGCGGCCGTCGAAAAAATGCTGGATGACTTCGACACCCTGGTGCTGATGAAAGTCAAACCGCTGCTGGATGATCTGATTGACCTGCTGGAGCGCCGGGGCCTGCTGGCGCACAGCCGCTTCATTGAAAAGGCCGGCTCCCCGGTAGAGCGCATCGTGCACAACGTGGCCGAACTCAAAGGCACCAAGGTCAATTATTTGTCGCTGCTGCTGGTCAAAAACCCGGAGCGCGAGCGCGGCGAAATGCTGCGCGGCTGCCGCAAGAAAACAAGCACTGAAATTGAAGAGGAAACCCAGGAATGACCACCAACACTATGCCCGACACCAACGCCGACGTGCGCGTTGTTCTGGTCGCCATCACCAAACACGGCGCCCAGCAAACGGCAGAGCTGGCGCGCCAAATGCCCCAGGCCAGCGTGTGCGTGGCCGACAAGTTCGCGCCGCTGATGGCCGGCCTGCCCAACCCGGTGCGCGCCTACAGCGGTGCTTTTCGTGACGAAATCGCCACACTGTTTACCGACTTTGACCAGGTGGTGTTCTTTGTCTCGCTGGGCGCGGTGGTGCGACTGATAGCGCCGCACCTGAAGAGCAAGGACGAAGACCCCGGCGTGCTGGTGGTGGATGACGCGGCGCAGTTTGTCATTCCCGTGTTGTCGGGCCATGTGGGCGGTGCCAACGCCATGGCCGAGCAGGTGGCCGCGCTGCTGGGCGCAACCGCCGTGCTGACCACCGCGTCGGATGTGGGCAAGACCATTCCGGTGGACATTCTGGGCCGCGAGCTGGGCTGGAAGGTCGAGGCGCCCAAGATCAACATCACCCGCGTCTCGGCCCATGTGGTCAACGGCGAGCCGATTGCCGTGGTGCAGGAAGCCGGCAGCCCTGACTGGTGGACCCGGCCTACGCCGCTGCCCGCCACGATTCACAAGTTCGAGCGCTTCGATGATGTGGATTTGAGCCACTTCAAGGCAGTGCTGTGGATTACCCATGCCGAGGTCACGGCTGAACGCTGGCAACAATTGAACGAGCGCCTGGTGGTGTACCGCCCGCCGCAAGTGCAGGCGGCATGAACAGCCCCTTGATGCAAGTAGCCGTGGGCCTGGGCTGCGACCGCGGTACGCCGCTGGCCACGCTGCAGCAGGCGCTGGACGAGGCGCTGGCCCTGGCCGATGCCCGGTTGGGTGATGTCGCGGCGGCCGCCAGCATTGACCTGAAGGCTGACGAGCCGGGCCTGTTGGCGCTGGCCGCGCAGCACGGCTGGACGCTGACCTTCTACACCCCAGAACAGCTGGCAGCCGTGCCCGTGCCCAACCCGTCCGAGACGGTGCGCAAGTACACCGGCAGCCCGTCCGTCAGCGAAGCCGCGGCCTTGCTGTCGGCGGCATGGGTAGCGGGGCAAGCGCTTCCCGTCACAGCACTGCTGGTCGAAAAACACAAGTACCGGGGCGCCGATGGGCGCAACGCCACGGTTTCATTGGCCCGCTGTCACGGTTTCCCGCCGTGACCTTTTTTTGTTTTTATTGTTTTTTAGTTTCTCAACCCTGAAATGGAGCAACCCATGAACGCAGCTTCTGCATCTTCTTCTACCTCCCTTCCTGTCAGCGCAACCCGCAGCCTGTTGCTGCAATTGGCCGCCGGTGCCGCCTTGGGCCTGGTCGTGCTGTACGGCGTGGCTTTTGCCGAAAGCCCGCTGCTGCATAACGCCGCACACGACGTGCGCCACATCACGGTCAAGCCTTGCCACTGAGCCAGGAGTGCACCATGATTTTTCAACGATTGGTCTGGTCCGCTTTGGCGGCTGCCGTGCTGGTAGGTGGCGTGCAAACCGGCGTGCAGCGCTGGCAAGCCGCACCATTGATTCTGGCCGCCGAGGTCTACGAGGAGCAGAAAGCCGAAGCCCCCGAACCGGTTGCGTCACTGACAGGTCATGTCCACGCCGAAGGTGTGGCCCATGGACATGAGCACGAACACGAACACGGCAGCGCCAAAGAATGGGAGCCTGAAAACGGTGCCGAGCGCATTGGCTGGACCCTGGTCGCCAACATCCTGCACGCCTTCAGCATGGCGCTGCTGGTGTTTGCGGTGATGGGCGCGTACTTGTACCAGCGCGGCGCGGCGATGGGCTCCATGGCCCTGGCAAGCGTGGTGGCGGCAGCGGGCTTTGTCAGCTTTCATCTCTGGCCCTCGCTGGGCCTGCACGCAGAAGTGCCCGGCATGGAAGCCGCACCGCTGCATGCACGCCAAGTCTGGTGGGCACTGGCGGTTGGCAGTGCGGCGCTGGCGTGCGGGGTGCTGGGCTTTACTCGCAGCCCTCTGCGCTGGGTGGCCGCCGCTGTGTTGCTGGCACTGCCGTTCATGGTTGGTGCGCCGCAGCTGAATGGCGATCCTTTGGCCGGTTTCAGTGCCGAGGCGCATGCGGCGTTGGAGCAGCTGGGCACGCAGTTCATCTGGGCCACGACCTGGGTGTCGCTGTCGTTCTGGGCGTCCATGGGGCTGGTATGCGGCGCGGCGTTCCAGCGCTGGCTGCGCCCCGTGCTGGAAGCCACTTTTGAACGTTCGAAGCCGTCTGCCTCAGCCGGCACGGCGGTGAACCCATGACCAGCCCCAAAGGCAAAATCATGCTGGTGGGCATTGGCCCCGGCAGCCACGACCATATGACGCAGCGCGCCCGCGCCGCCATTGCCGAGGCGGATGTGGTGGTGGGCTACGTCACCTACATCAAGCTGGTGGCCGATTTGCTGGAAGGCAAAGAAGTGGTGCGCAAAGGCATGACCGAAGAGCTGGACCGCGCGGTGCACGCGCTGGCCAGCGCCCGCGAAGGCAAGAAGGTGGCACTCATCTCCAGTGGCGACGCTGGGGTGTATGGCATGGCCGGGCCCACCTACGAGGTGCTGTTCCAGGCCGGCTGGACGCCCGAGTCCGACGTGCAGGTGGAAGTGGTGCCGGGGGCCTCGGCCATCAACGCCTGCGCGGCGCTGGTGGGCGCCCCCCTGACACACGACTTTTGCTCCATCTCGCTGAGCGACCTGCTCACGCCCTGGCCGGTGATTGCACGCCGGCTTGACGCGGTGGCGGCATCGGACTTTGTGGTGGCGCTGTACAACCCCAAGAGCGGCCGGCGGACCCAGCAGATCGTGCAGGCGCAGGCGCTGTTTTTGCGCCACCGCAAGCCCGATACGCCGGTGGCGGTGGTCAAGTCGGCTTACCGCAGGCGTGAGCGCATCGAGTTCACCACGCTGGACAAGATGAGCGACTGCGACATCGGCATGCTGACCACGGTGCTGATCGGCAACAGCCACACCTTTGTGCAGCACGGCCTGATGGTCACGCCGCGCGGCTATGCCAACAAGTACGACCTGGACGATGGCGGCAGCACCCGCGCTGGGGAAAGGGCGGGGCGCTCGCTGTCCACCGGCCTTTTGGGCTGGATGGAAAACCTGCGCGCCGACCATGCGGAGGGCATCAGCATTGCCGCGCTGGCCCAGCAACACAAGCTGCCTGCGGACTACATCGAAGCGGTGCTGAATGCGCCGGTCGAGGTGGAAGAGGCCGTGGCCAGCACCGAGGAATCGGAAGCATGAGCGAGATGGTCAAGCCCAAGATTGGCAGCTACAAACGCCATTTGCTGGTCTGCACCGGCCCGCGCTGCACGCAGGATGGTGCGTCACAGGAACTGTTCGACAGCCTGGGCGACAAGTTCAAGGCGGCCGGGCTGCACGACGGCGAGATGCGCGTCAAGCGCAGCCGGGTGAGCTGTTTTGCCGCCTGCAAGGGTGGGCCGGTCATGTGTGTGCAGCCCGATGGCACCTGGTACTACAACGTCACGCCCGCCAACATGGACCGCATCATTGACCAGCACCTGGTGGGCGGCCAGCCCGTGGCTGATCTGGTGTTTCATCAGGGACCGGGTGACTGCCATGACATTTGAGGCACAGGGGCAAACCAGCCGCGGGTTTGTGTCTATCGTGGGGGCGGGCCCCGGCCCGGCCGATTTGATGACGCTGCGGGCACTCGACCGGCTGCAGCGGGCCGAGGTGGTGGTGCACGACCGCCTGATCGCACCGGAAGTCCTGGCTTTGATCCCCGAGGCCGCCCAGCGTGTGTATGTGGGCAAGGCCCTGGGCAATCACGCCGTGCCGCAAGAGGGCATCCATGCGCTGCTGGTTCAGCATGCGCGCCTGGGGCGGCGCGTGGTTCGCCTCAAGGGCGGTGACCCCTATGTGTTTGGGCGCGGGGGCGAAGAGGTGCAGGCCCTGCAGGCGGCGGCCACTGCCTTTGAAGTGGTGCCGGGGGTGACTGCAGCCAGTGGCTGCTCGGCGGCGGCGGGTATTCCGTTGACCCACCGCGACCTGGCGGGCAGCTGTGTTTTTCTGCCCGGCCACCTGGCTGACGACGAGGCCACGCACGACTGGCAGGCCTTGGCGCGCCCAGGTCAAACCCGTGTTTTTTACATGGGCGTACAGCGCCTGGCGCAGATTGCCCACCAGCTCATCGCCCACGGCCTGGCACCCGATACCCCCGCTGCCATCGTGCGCGACGGCACCCGCGCCACGCAGAGCGTCATCGCCACCGGGCTGCGCGACCTGGTGGCACGCGCGCCGGCGTATGGCCCCCAGCCCGGCTTGCTCATCATTGGTGAGACCGTGCAACTCAGCCCCGATTTCAAACCTCCCCGGTGATTGCCATGCAAATTGAAACCCCACCTTCCGACAAGCCTTACGAGAAGCCTGAAGGCGAACGCCGCGGCCTCATCATCGTCAACACCGGCGACGGCAAGGGCAAAAGCACCGCCGCCTTCGGTCTGGCCCTGCGCGCGCAGGGGCGTCACCATGTCCACGGCAAGGCCGTGAAGATTTTTCAGTTCATGAAAGTGCCAAGTGCCCGCTTTGGCGAGCACCGCATGTTCGAGCAGCTGGGCATTCCCATCGAAGGCCTGGGCGATGGTTTCAGCTGGAAAAGCCAGGACCTGGAACACTCGGCGCAGCTGGCACGCGACGGCTGGGAAAAAGCCAAAGCCGCCATTTTGAGTGGTGAGTACTTCATGGTGGTGCTCGATGAGCTGACCTATCCGCTGATTTACGGCTGGATGCCGCTCGACGATGTGCTGCAGACGCTGCGCGACCGCCCGAAAGATGTGCACGTGGTCATTACCGGCCGCCGTTGCCCGCCCGAGATCATCGCGCTGGCCGATACCGTGACCGAGATGACCAAGATCAAGCATGCCTTTAATGCCGGCATTCCCGCCCAGCGCGGAATAGAAGATTGATTCTGTCTCTACTCCAATGCGATATGTCGTTGCCCCGCCTTGCCGTGCTACAGCACTGTCTGCGGCGGTGCGCCTAATCTCGCACCGAATTAGAAACAGAAGAAGGTTGTCCCAATGAATGTCTCAGCAGAATCCCACGCCTTCAGTGCCGCCGAGCAGCAGGCGGTCTACCGCGCCATTTACGAGCGGCGCGACATGCGCCATTTCAGCGGCGGGGTGGTGGCCGATGAGGTGTTGCAGCGCCTTCTGTCTGCCGCCCACCATGCACCCAGCGTCGGTTTCATGCAGCCCTGGCGCTTTATCCGCGTGCGCAGCCAGCCGCTGCGCGCTGCTCTGCATGCGCTGATCGAGCAGGAGCGCGTCCTGACGGCCCAGGCCTTGGGCGAACGTGAAGACGAGTTCATGAAGCTCAAGGTGCAGGGCGTTCTCGATGCCGCCGAAGTGCTGGTGGTGGCGCTGCCGCCAGGGCGCGAGCAGCATATTTTTGGCCGCCGCACCCTGCCCGAGATGGACCTGGCGTCTGCCGCCTGCGCCATTCAAAACCTCTGGCTGGCCGCGCGGGCCGAGGGGCTGGGCATGGGCTGGGTGTCTATCTTTTGCCCGCTGCAGCTGGCCCAACTGCTGCAAATGCCCGAAGGCAGCAAACCCATTGCCGTTCTGTGCCTGGGCCCGGTCCCGGCGTTTTATGACCAGCCCATGCTGCAGGCCGAGAAATGGGCGCACCGTGCGCCGCTGGCCGACATGGTGTTTGAGGACTGCTGGGCCATGCCGGCCGTACCTCATGAGTGACGGTGCGCCGCTTATGGCGGCGGCGTTGCTGCTGGCTTTGCTCATGGATGCCACATGGGGCGAACCGCCTTCCTGGGCGCATCCGGTGGTGGGCATGGGCAAGTACCTGTCGTGGTGCGGCAGGCTTTTGCCTGATTTGCGGCCCTTCCCGGCATTCGGCCTGGGCGCCTTGGCGTGGCTGGCCGGAGCGACTTTGATAGGTGGCCTGGCCTGGTTTGCTCAGCAGCAAATGGGCTCCAGCCTGCACCCGGTCATTGCTGCGTTGCTCATGGCGGTGCTGTTCAAGCCCATGCTGGCCTGGCGCATGCTGCGCACCGAAGTCGATGCGGTTGAAGCGGCCCTGCAGCAATCGCTGCAAGCCGGGCGCGAGCGCCTGTCGTGGCTGGTCAGCCGCAACACCGTGCTGCTCGATGAAAGCGAAGTGCGCGAAAGCGCGATCGAGTCGCTGGCCGAGAACCTCAACGACTCCGTGGTGGCCCCCATCTTCTGGTTTGTGCTGCTGGGTTTGCCCGGTGCCGCCATTTACCGCTTTGCCAATACCGCCGACGCCATGTGGGGCTACCGCGGGGTTTACAAGGGGAAAAATTGGGAGTGGGCGGGCAAGTGGGCGGCGCGGGCTGACGATGTGCTGTCGTGGGTGCCGGCGCGCCTGACGGCTTTGCTGCTGGCCCTCGCCGCCGGCGGCTTGCCTTTTAAAACCTTGCGGCTTGAAGCGGGTAAAACGCCATCGCCCAACAGCGGCTGGCCCATGGCGGCGATGGCGATGGCGCTGGGCGTCAGCCTGCGCAAGCCGGGTGTTTACACGCTCAACCCCCAGGGCAAACCGCCACAGGCAGCAGACACCGTCTCTGCGCAAAAACATGCATCAAAAGTGGTTCTGGCCCTCGTGTTGTTTGCGCTGTCAGCTATCATATTTATAGCGGTTGCACATTCTTCCTTATGAGTTCCCCGCAAACGCAATACCTGCGAATTCACGGCGGCCCCGACCCGCAGGGCGTGCCGCTGCATGACTTCTCCACCAACAGCAATGCCTGCGGGCCGTGCCCTCGGGCGCAAACCGCCGTCAGCCAGGCGGATGCCACGCAATACCCCGATGCCAGCTACACCGCCCTGCGTCGGCAGCTCGCGGCCTTTCATGGTGTAGACGTGCAGCGCGTGCTGCTGGCCGCCAGTGCCAGTGAATTTATTTTTCGCATCACGGCGTTGGTGGCGCAGCAGGGCGGGCAACTTGTTGGGCTGCCGCCGCACAGTTATGGCGACTATGCGCAGGCGGCCCGGGCGCATCGGCTGGCGGTGACGGACCTTGCCAGCGAGGCGCAACTGCGCTGGGCATGCGAGCCTTCCAGCCCGCTGGGCGCGGCGCAGGCCGGTCTGGAGGGTTTGGTGGATGAGACTTGCGCCTTCAATGTGCTGGACCGAGCTTACGAGCCCTTGCGCCTTGAGGGCGCGCTGGCGCTGTCCGAGGCCCGGTTGCAAGGCTTTTGGCAACTCTGGACGCCCAACAAGGCGCTGGGCCTGACGGGTGTGCGCGCTGCGTATGCCATTGCACCTGCGGGTGCCCATGGGCATGAGATCGCGCTGGAGCAACTGTGCCCCTCGTGGCCGGTCGGCGCACACGGTGTGGCCATGTTGCAGGCCTGGACCTGTCCTGACGTTCAGGCCTGGCTGGCTGGCAGCCTGAACACCTTGCGCGACTGGAAAGCGCGCCAAATGGCGGTGTGCGAATCCCTAGGCTGGATTTGCCTGCCCAGTCACGCCAACTTTTTTTGCGCCCGGCCTGCCGTGCCGGGGGGCGTTGCCTTGCCACAGGTGCTGGCCGAATTGCGCACCCAGGGCATCAAGCTGCGCGATACCACTTCCTTCGGCTTGCCCGGCCATGTGCGCATCAGCGTGCAGCCACCCGCCGCCCAGGACGCATTGCACAATGCCTGGCAGCACATCATCAGGACGGCAGCATGAGCGGAAAAAAAGCAAAAAGCGTGATGGTTTTAGGCACCACCAGCGGTGCCGGCAAAAGCTGGCTGGCCACCGCGCTGTGCCGCTACTACGCCCGTCAGGGCCTGAAGGTGGCGTCGTTCAAGGCCCAAAACATGAGCAACAACGCACGGGTGGTTGCCGGAAGGCAATTTTCCGACGGGCCGCCCCCAGGCTCACGAAGTGTGGCGGAGCCAAAATTAGCCCCCTCGGGGGGCAGCGCAGTACACGGAGTGTTCTCGAAGAGCGGCGTAGCCACAAGCGTGGGGGCCATGCTGGGCGGCGAGATTGGCAGCGCCCAGTACTTCCAGGCGCTGGCAGCGCGCGCCGTACCCGATGTGCGCATGAACCCGTTGCTGCTGAAACCCGAAAAAGACACGCAAAGCCAGGTGGTGCTGATGGGCCAGGTCAACCCCGAACTGTCGCGCATGGCCTGGCGCGGCCGCAGTGCCTCGGTCTGGCCGGTGGTGGCCCAGGCGCTTGACGAGTTGCTGCTGGAAAACGACGTGGTGGTGATCGAAGGCGCGGGTTCGCCGGCCGAGATCAACCTGAAATCAAGCGACATCGTCAACATGCGGGTGGCGCTGCACGCCAACGCGGCCTGCCTCTTGGTCACCGACATCGACCGGGGCGGCGCCTTTGCCCATCTCTATGGCACCTGGGCCATGCTCGATGATGCTGAAAAAAAATTGATCAAAGGTTTTGTGCTCAACAAGTTTCGCGGTGATCAGGCCTTGCTGGCGCCGGGCCCGCAAATGCTGCAAGACCTCACCGGTGTGCCGACCGTGGCCACATTGCCCATGTGGTGGCAGCACGGCCTGCCGGAAGAAGACGGCGTTTTCGATCACCGCAGCAGTTTCACGGCCCCCATGCTAGGCACTGGCGTGTCCTCGCTGCCCCACGAGGGGGCTGCCCGGCCTTGGGGCGGCCCGGCGGCTGGGGCGGCGCCCGCCGTGATCGCGGTCATCGCCTATCCGCGCATCAGCAACCTCGATGAATTTCAGCCGCTTAAAAACGTGCCCGGTGTGCGCCTGAAATGGGTGCGCAGCCCGGCCGAGTTGATGGACGCGGACTGGATCATTCTGCCGGGCTCCAAACACACCAGCGGCGACCTGGCCTGGCTGCGTGCGCAAGGGCTGGACCAGGCCATTGCCGCCCACGCCGGCAGAGGTGGCGCGGTGCTGGGCATTTGCGGCGGCCTGCAAATGCTGGGCGAAGCGCTGATCGACCCGCACGGCATCGACGGCAATGGCCCCGGCCTGGGTTTGCTGGCCGTCGTGACGGTGTTCGATGAAGCCAAGACCGTGCAGCACAGGCAGGCCGCTTTCGGCGAGTTGCGTGGGCAGTGGGCAGCCTTGTCAGGCGTTGAAGTGCAGGGCTATGAAATCCACCACGGCCAGACGGCCCCGCATGCGGCCATGGCGGCGGCTGGCGACATCGCCGGGCCGGTGATGCCGGAAGGCCTGGCCTGGCAAAACGCCGCAGGCAATGTGCTGGGCTTGTATTTGCACGGCATGTTTGAAGACCCGCGTGTGCTGCAGGCGCTGTTTGGCGCCACCACGCCCACACTCGATTCAGTGTTTGAGGCGCTGGCCGATTACCTGGACCAGCATTTCCAGCCGGGTGTTCTGCAGTCGCTGATCGGCGCGCAATGAGCTGAATATCGTTCGGGCTGGACCCTGGTCGAAGGGCTATCCCGGCACCCGCTTCACAGGCCCAAAGCAGGCCTGCAGCGACTCGGCTTTGCAGACGATGAACTGGTCGAGCTTTGGGCTGAACTGGATGAACCGGGTGACGCGCTCGTCCGATGCCTCATGCAAATCGCCCGAGCAGTCCCGTTTGCCGTTTCCATTTGTCACGGTCTCGACCACCTGGTAAAAGCCCAGCAGGCCAGGTTTGGACGGTATTTCGTAGTCGCCCTGCGTGACTTCCTCACCGCTCGTTCCCAGCCATGTGCCATTGGTGCGGTATTGCCAGGTTTCAGCGCATTGCCTGCCCGGCAGTGTCCAGGTCCAGGTTCCCACGATGGGGTGCTGCGCTGGCGCGGCGGTTGTGGCGGGTGCGGTCGATGAAGGCCCGGCCGCTTGCGCCGAGGCAAGGCTGCAAAGCAGGGCGGCGAGAAGGGGCAGTTTTCGCAATGTGTAAATCCTGATGGTGAGGTCCATGGGCGAGACTTTCATGGCCGCTATTGTGGAGCAAA
>NZ_BCYO01000041.1 GCF_001598235.1 Polaromonas jejuensis NBRC 106434
CGCGCCGGCCCCCTCCCCGGCCTCCGCGGCCAGCGCCCCGACGGCGCCGCCGGCCGGCCCCAACCCCACCCCGGTCACCGCCATGGCCCTGCCCGAAAGTGCCCAGCTGGCCTACCGGATGACCGGCAGCGCCAAGGGCCTGACCTACCACGCCAACGGCGAGCTGGACTGGCGCAACAATGGCCACAGCTACGAGGCCCGCATGACGGTCAGCGCCCTGCTGCTCGGTTCGCGCAGCCTGGCCAGCACCGGCCAGATCAGCGCCGAAGGCCTGGCGCCGACGCGCTTTTCCGACAAGTCCAGAAGCGAAGTGGCCGCGCATTTTGAGCCCGACAAGGGCCAGATCAGCTTCAGCGCCAACACGCCCAGCGTCCCCTGGGTCAAGGGCACGCAAGACCGCGCGAGCGTTTTTATACAGCTGGGCGGCATGCTGGCGGGCCAGCCGGCCGCCTTTCCGGTGGGCACCACCCTTGTCATGTACACCGTGGGGCCGCGCGATGCCGACAGCTGGACTTTTCGGGTCGAAGCCGAGGAAACCCTCAGCCTGCCCTTTGGCGAGCTGGCCACCGTCAAGCTGGTGCGCCAGCCCCGGCGCGAGTTCGACCAGACGGTTGAAATCTGGTTCGCGCCGTCGCTGGGCTACCTGCCCGTGCGCAGCAAAATCACCCAGCACAACGGCGATTTCGTCGACCAGCAGCTGAGCGACGTGCACAAACGCTGAGCCGGCAAGCCTGCAGTTAGGCAGGTTTTTGCCCTTTTTGGGGAAACCGGGCAACTTTACCGGCCGCTTACCGGCTCCTCTTGAACTTGGCAGCATCGTTGCTATCTGAAGAAAAAGGGATAAAGGACCCCATCCATCATGCACATGCTCTACGACTCGGACTCTTTTGTGGTGGTGCAGATTCACGCCAACGCCCCCGAAGAATCTGCGCCAGCCCCCAGCGTCCCGCAACTGGCCCGCCACGGCTTTGAAATTGTGGACAAACGCTCCGGCAAGGAGGTGTACCTGGATGGCTCGTGGGCAGAAATGTTCCAGCAGCGCCTGAGCGCCTGGGAGCAAAACACCCCCACCCAGGAAGAGATCGAAGACACGCTGGAAGGCTACAGCGGGCTGGCCACCACGCCCATCTCCCTGCACTGACTCCCTGTACCGATTCCCCGCACCGATCACTCCGCCGCCTGGCGGCCTCGCAGGTCCGGACCATCCCGGTAAAGCCAGCGGTACATGGGCTCGGCCAGCAACAGCACCGCGGCCAGCCGCGTCACATGAAATGCCGTCACCACCGGCACCCCGAGTTGCAGCACCTTGGCCGTGATCGACATCTCGGCAATGCCGCCCGGCGAGGTGCCCAGCAGCAGCGTCGCCCAGTGAAGCTGGGTGAACTGCGCCAGCAGCCAGGCAAAGCCGGCGCACAGCCCTATCATCCCCACTGTGGCCAGGGCCACTGAGCCCAGCCAGCGCGGCGCCAGGTGCACAAAGCCGCGGGTAAAACGCACACCCAGGCTGATGCCAATAAGCAGCTGCGCCGCATTGCTCATGGCCTGCGGAATGGCGGACAAGGTCACGCCGCAGGCCGTCAGCAGCAAGGACACGCACAGCGCACCAATAAACCAGGGGTTGGTTCGCTTCAGCTTGAGCATGACCCAGCAGCCTATGCCGGTCAGCGCCGCCAGCAGCGCCAGCCCCGGCAGATGGACCACGCGCGCAGCGGGCAGGGTGTCGTCCAGCCCATGCAGCCCCGCCCATTGAAAGCCGAAGGGAATGATCAGCGTGACCAGCAGCACCCGCAGGCTGTGCGCCGAGGCCACCAGGTCGGTCTGCGCACCGTGGCGCTCGCCCATCAGCGTCATCTCCGACGCCGCACCCACAGGCGCCGCAAAATAGGTGGTGATGCGCGACAGGCCAGCAATATGAAACGGCCCGGGCCCGTGGTGCACACGATGCAGCCAGGCCCCAAAAACCAGGCCCAGCGCCAGCGCCCAGACAATATTGAGCGCAATGGCCCACCACAAACCGGCTATCAGCGCGACCACCTGCGGCGTGAAATACAGCCCCAGCGCACCGCCAATCACCCATTGGCCGATATTGCGCAACGGCGTCCAGCTGGCCGTGGGACCGCCCAGCATGGACAGCACCGACGTCGCCAGCAGCGGCCCTATCATCCAGGGCAAGGGCATGCGCAGCCTGACACACAGGCCGGCGGCGGCCCAGGCGAGCAGCAGGGTCACCATGACACGAACGGGCCGGCGTCGCAAAACAGATTTGGCAGCATTGAAAGGCATGGGCAGAGATTCAGGAGCTGGCGGGCCGGAAAAAACCGGACCGGGGCCAAGGGTAAAACGGGCTGAAGGCCTTAGTATCCACCGATGGCCTATTTACCCCTGCCTCACGCCCCGGCATGGCTTATTTGTGCCGCATCCCTGGCGCTGGCGGGCGGTTGCACCGGCCGGCTCGAAGCGCCCATTCTTGGGCAGCCCAGCGGCAGCGCTGCCACAGCCACGGCCGCCCGGCTGGATGCGTTGCTGCCGGCCGATGTGCTGCTGCTGGGTGAGCAACACGACGCCCCAGACCACCAGCACATCGAGCAGCAGGTCGTCGCCCTTCTGTCATCCCGGGGCCAGCTGGCCGCGGTGGCGCTGGAAATGGCCGATACAGGGCTGAGCACCGCCACGCTCGGACCCGGTGCCACCGAAGAACAGGTGCGCCAGGCATTGAAGTGGAACGACAAGGGCTGGCCATGGGCGGCCTACGGGCCCGCCGTCATGACCGCCGTGCGCGCCGATGTGCCGGTGCTGGGCGCCAACTTGCCGCGCGTGCAAATGCAAGGCCGCATGGCCGACAGCAACCTCGACATCCGGCTGCCGGAGCCGGCCCTGAAGGCGCAGCAGCAGGCGATCCGCCTCGGCCATTGCAACCTGCTGCCCGAGAGCCAGATCACGCCCATGGCGCGCATCCAGATTGCCAAAGACATCAGCATGGCCGACGCCATCCATCAGGCGGCCCTGCCCGGCAGGGTGGTGGTATTGCTGACCGGCAGCGGCCACGCGGACCGCAACCTGGGCGTGCCGCGCCATCTGCCGACCGGCCTCAAGGCCAGGGCCGTGCATCTGCGGTCCGGTGATGGCACGGGCCATGAAAAAGCGGATGCCTTCGACGATGTCTGGTCCACGCCGGTCCGGCCCGCAACCGACTATTGCGCGACCTTGCGCCAGCCCATCAAGCCCGGGGCCGCCTCAGCGCCGGAGACCCAGCCCTGACGCGAAAGCTGCGCAGAAGCGCCAGCGTCAGGCGGCCCCGGCCGGATCAGGCGTTTTTGCGTATCGAATCCGCCAGCACATTGACGATGCGTTCAATGTGTTCTTTTTCCACGATGTAGGGCGGGCAAATCACGATGTTGTCGGCCGCGGGCCGCACCAGCACGCCGTGGTGGAAGCAGTCCATGAAGATGTCGTAGGCGCGCTTGCCCGGGGCGCCGGCCACGGAGGACAGCTCCACGGCGCCGGCCAGCCCCAGGCTGCGGATGCCGATCACGTTGGGCAGGCCCTTGAGGCCGCTGTGCATGGCGTCGCCCAGCACCTTGCCCATCTGGCCCGCGCGTTCGAACAGCTGGTCCTGCTTGAACAGATCGAGGGTGGCGATGGCCGCGGCACAGGCCACCGGGTGGCCCGAATAGGTATAGCCGTGGAAAAACTCCACCGCATGGTCGGGACTGCTGGCATTGGCATTCATCATGGCGTCGTAAATGCGGTCGGAACAGATCACGCCGCCCAGCGGAATCACGCCGTTGGTCACGCACTTGGCGAAGTTCAGCATGTCGGGCACCACGCCGTAGTAGTCCGCGCCGAAGTTGCTGCCCATGCGGCCAAAACCGGTGATCACCTCGTCAAAAATCAGCAGGATGCCGTGCTTGTCGCAAATCTCGCGCAGGCGCTTGAGGTACCCCTTGGGCGGCAGATACCAGCCGGCACTGCCCGACACCGGCTCGACAATGACGGCCGCCACATTGCTGGGGTCATGCAAAGGCAGTATGCGGTTTTCCAGCTCCGCAGCCAGGTCTTCGCTCCACTCCGGCTCCACGCCGTTGATGTAGGCGTGGTTCACCGGGTCGTGGATGAAGCGCAGGTGGTCCACGCGCGGCAGCAGGGCCGCCCCAAAGGCCTTGCGGTTGGCCGGAATGCCGCCCACGCTCATGCCGCCAAAGCCCACACCGTGGTAGCCCTTCTCCCGGCCTATGAACACATTGCGATGCCCCTCACCGCGGGCGCGGTGGTAAGCCAGCGCCAACTTCAGCGAAGTATCCGCCGCTTCAGAGCCCGAATTGCAGAACAGCACCTTGTTCAGGTCGCCGGGCGCCATGCCCGCAATCATTTCGGCAGCCTTGAAAGCCTGGTCGTTGCTGGCCTGAAACGCCGTCGCATAGTCCAGCGTGTCCAGCTGGCGCTTGATGGCTTCGTTGATGGGTTTGCGGTTGTGCCCTGCCCCCACGCACCACAGGCTGGAGATGCCGTCAATCACCTGCCGGCCGTCATGCGTCGTGAAATGCATGCCATCAGCGGCCACAAACACGCGCGGATCCTTTTTAAAGCTGCGGTTGGGCGTAAAGGGCAACCACTGGTGCTCCATATTGAAATCCTGATAGGCCATGTCGGTCTCCTGCGTGGATATAGATGGAGGGTGAAAAGGGGCGAATACCGGTGTGATCCTGCATTCTGGCACTCTTGCCACCGCGTCGTGCCCCCCATTGAGGGCCTGCCAGGCGAATGCCGGCGCCACCTGCGACAATTCATCCCCTATGAATCACGCTTATATCCTGACCCTGTCCTGCCCGGACCGCAGGGGCATTGTTCATGCCGTGTCCGGTTTTCTGTTCGAAAACGGCGGCAACATTGAAGAAGCGGCCCAGTACAACGACCCGGACACCGGCCTGTTTTTCATGCGGGTGCAGTTCGCCTGCGATCAGCTCACGCACCAGGAACTGTCGAGCCAGCTGAAGGGGTTCGCTGAGCCCTTCAAGATGAACTGGAAGCTGCACGCCACCACACAACCCATGCGCACCGTGATCCTGGTCAGCAAGGAGGGCCATTGCCTGAATGACCTGCTGTTCCGCTGCAAATCGGGGCTGCTGCCGCTGGACGTCCGCGCCATTGTTTCCAACCACCGCGAGTTCTACCAGCTGGCTGCCAGCTACGACATCCCCTTTCATCACTTGCCGGTCACCGCGGCGACCAAGGCCCAGGTCGAGGCCAGGCAGCTGGAAATCATCGAATCCGAAGGCGCCGAGCTGGTGGTGCTGGCACGCTACATGCAGATCCTCTCCAACGACCTGTGCAAAAAGCTGGCGGGCCGCGCCATCAACATCCACCACTCCTTCCTGCCCAGCTTCAAGGGGGCCAAGCCCTACTACCAGGCGCATGACCGCGGCGTGAAGCTGATTGGCGCGACGGCGCACTATGTGACGGCCGATCTGGACGAAGGCCCCATCATCGAGCAGGACGTGGCGCGCGTGGACCACAGCAAGACCGTGGAAGACCTGACCGCCATGGGCCGCGACACCGAAAGCCAGGTGCTGGCGCGCGCCGTGAAATGGCACAGCGAACACCGCGTGCTGCTGAACGGCCACAAAACCGTCATCTTCAAGTAGCAGGCCATGGCTACGGCGGCAAGGATTCCACCGATTCAGTGCCTGCTGACGTTTGAGGCGCTGGCGCGGCTGCGTTCGGTGACCCAGGCAGCGGAAGAGCTGTGCGTCACCCCCAGCGCGGTGAGCCACCGCGTCAAGCAGCTGGAGCAGATCATAGGCACCAAGCTGTTTGGCCGGGCCGATTTTTCATTGACGACCGAGGGCAGCGAGTACCTGGCCCATGTGCGCGAGGGGCTGGCCACGCTGCAGAAATTCCCCGGCACCGCCGGGCAAAGCGCCACCCCGGGCAAACGCAAGTTACGGCTGGCCGTCACGCCGACCTTTGCGCGCTCCATCCTGATTCCGCGCCTGCGCCAGTTCACCGACGCCTACCCTGAGATCGACCTGACGCTCCAGGTGTCGATTCCGCTGCTGGATGTGGTGGCCGAAGATGCCGACCTGATCGTGCGCTTCGGCACCGGGCGCTATGCCGACCTGGAGCATGTGTGCCTGATGAAGGACGAAGTCACCCCGCTGGCCTCGCCGGCCTTTGTGCGCGAGCACGGCCCCTTCGAAGCCGCCGAAGACCTGCAGGGCGAAAGCCTGCTGCGCTCCCCGCTGGAGCCCTGGCGCACCTGGTTTGCCGCCAATCACCTCGACTGGCCCGAGCCGGTGGAGGGCTCCCAGTTCAATGACATCGGCCTGATGTGCGACTGCGCTGCCGCCGGCATGGGCATCGCCCTTGTCCGCCTCAAGCTGGGCGCGCCCTGGCTGGAAAACGGCTCGCTGGTGCGCCTGGGCAGCAACGCCGTGTTCGCGCACAACATCCCCAGCCCGCACGCCCATTACCTGTGCTGGCGCACCGGCACCATGGACCGCTGGGAATGCGCCGCCTTTGCGGACTGGCTGAAAAAAAGCCTGGGATAGACGCCCATGGGCGGACAAATGGCGGTTTTGCCTCCAGAAAAATAGGGAGCGACCGCCCTCTGAAGGCCACGCGCCATGCACGCAGCTATTTACACCCTCTTACCAGGTGCACGCACCAACTGCCGATGCGGCACAGTCGATGGGGCGCTGCATTTCACATGGTGCTTTAAATTTCTTCAACCCGACGCTGGCGGCTTGCCCTACAGTCTGAATTCCAGCTACTTGGCCAGACCATGAATGCACCCGCCCCTCACTCGCAGCACGATTTGACTGAACGATCAGCGCGGCAGTCAGCCGTGGTTCGCGCACTGCAGGCGGTGCTGCCAGCGCATGCGCTGCTGTGGAACAACGAAGACACCACGCCCTATGAATGCGACGGCCTGACCGCCTACCGCGAGCGGCCGCTGGTCGTGGCCCTGCCCGAGACTTATGCCGAGGTGCAGGCAGTACTCAAAACCTGCCACGCGCTGGAGGTGCCGGTGGTGGCGCGCGGCGCCGGCACCGGCCTCTCCGGCGGCGCCATGCCGCACCAGCGGGGCGTCACGTTGTCACTGGCCAAGTTCAACAAGATTCTGAAGGTGGATCCGGCCAGCCGCACCGCCGTCGTGCAGGGCGGCGTGCGCAACCTGGCGATTTCGGAAGCGGCCGCACCGCATGGCCTTTATTACGCGCCCGACCCGTCGAGCCAGATCGCCTGCACCATAGGCGGCAACGTGGCCGAAAACTCGGGCGGCGTGCACTGCCTCAAGTACGGCCTCACGGTGCACAACGTGCTCAAGGTCAAAGGTTTCACCATCGAAGGCGAAGAAGTCGAGTTCGGCAGCGAGGCACTGGATGCCGCCGGCTACGACCTGCTCGCCATCATCATTGGCAGTGAAGGCATGCTGGCCGTCACCACCGAAGTCACCGTGAAACTGGTGCCCAGGCCGCAGCTGGCGCGCTGCATCATGGCGAGCTTTGATGACTTGCGAAAAGCCGGCGATGCCGTGGCCGCGGTGATTGCGGCCGGCATCATTCCGGCGGGGCTGGAGATGATGGACAAGCCCATGACGGCGGCCGTGGAAGACTTTGTGCATGCCGGTTATGACCTGAGCGCCGAGGCAATTCTGCTGTGCGAAAGCGACGGCACGCCCGAAGAAGTCGAGGAAGAAATCGGCCGCATGAGCGCGGTGCTGCAGCAGCATGGCGCCACCGCCATTGCCGTGAGCCAGAACGAAGCCGAGCGCCTGCGCTTCTGGAGCGGCCGCAAGAACGCCTTCCCGGCATCGGGCCGCATCAGCCCCGACTACATGTGCATGGACTCGACGATTCCGCGCAAGCGTCTGGCCGACATCCTGCTGGCGATTGCCGAGATGGAAAAGAAATACCGGCTGCGCTGCGCCAATGTGTTTCATGCCGGCGACGGCAACCTGCACCCGCTGATCCTGTTCGATGCCAACGACCCCGACCAATTGCACCGCTGCGAGCTGTTTGGTGCCGACATTCTGGAAACCAGCGTCGCCATGGGCGGCACGGTGACCGGCGAGCACGGCGTGGGCGTGGAAAAGCTCAACTCCATGTGCGTGCAGTTTTCAGCGGAAGAAAACGAACAGATGTTTGGCGTGAAGCGGGCCTTTGACGCCAGGGGCCTGCTCAATCCCGGCAAGGTGATCCCCACACTGAACCGCTGTGCCGAGTACGGAAAAATGCTGGTGCGCAGCGGGCAAATGGCGCACCCCGACCTGCCCCGATTCTGACGCCGGTCCGCGCCGGCGGCCTGCGCTCAAAACGCGTTTTAACGCCCCGGACGCGACACGCACCGGACACACAATAAAACAAAGCAGGCCGAAGTTGGGCGCTCCTGGCGGCAGGAACCACCCTGCTGCCGGCTCGGCGGTTGCCACGCGACGGCCGCCGTGGCAACATTCATTTTTGCCCTCAACCGTTCACCGTCACACCAAGGAGAGCTTCATGACAACGCAGGAACTGGCACTCGCCTTCACCAAGTTGTGCAAGCAAGGCGAATTTGAAGAGGCGGGCAAGCGCTTCTGGTCTGATGAGGTGGTGTCGCGCGAGCCCATGACGGGCGAGATGGCCGAAGCCAAGGGCCGCGCCGCGGTGCAAGCCAAAGGGGTCTGGTGGTATGCCAACCATGAGGTGCACAGCGTCAACGTCGAAGGCCCCTATGTGCATGGCAACCAGTTTGTGGTGCGCTTCACAATGGACGTGACACCCAAGGGCCAAGCCCGCCTCAGCATGGACGAAGTGGGTGTCTACACGGTGCAGGACGACAAGATTGTCGAAGAACGTTTCTTTTACGGCAGCTGAAGCGGGGGCGAACGGCCGCCGTGCTTGCGCAGGCTTGCACTAGCACGGCGGTATTCAGGCTCTTTGAAGCCCGCCAGACCGGGGGCCCCCGATATAGGCCTCAGAGGCCTCAGGCGGCCGCCTGCAGCCCCGGCTTGACCGCTTTGGGGCCGGCCACCGCACCAAAGAGGATTTCACCGGCCAGCTGGCCGCCCTCTTCAATCACCAGTTTGCCGTAGCGAATGGTGCCTGTAACTTTGCCGGTGGAATAAATCACCAGTTTCTGGCGCACCGTCAGGTTGCCATTGAATTCGCCACGGATTTCGGCCACGTCAATTTCCGCCGAGCCCTTGAAAGCGCCCTGCTCCGAAATTTGCATCACGCGGGAATCCATGGTGGCCTCGACCAGGCCTTCCACCACCAGCGTGTCGCAGTCGGTAATCTCCACCCCTTTGAGCTTGATGTTGGGCCCCACCGTCAGCTTGCTGCCGCCCTCCGACGCTGTGCTGGCCGCGGCGACGGGTTCGGTAGTCACTGGCTTGGCCGTGCTGGCAGCCGTGGACGAAGACGGCGACACGCCCGATGAACCGGTGCTTGCCGTACTTCCGTAAGCGCCGGTTGTGCCATGACGCAGGTTGGTGGGTGTGTCATTTTCTCGCTTGCCAAAAAACGGTGTTGCCATGTGACTTCCTTAAAAAGACCGCATGGTACGTCCGCGAAATATTAAAAACCTCGCCCTAATGCAAGAGAGGTAACGAAATTAATTCTTACATTCCACGCTTGATGCGGTTTACGTATGGAGTATGCGCACGCTCATCATGGGTCACAGCCGGTGAGCGCACGCTGTCATCATGTGACACCAGGTGACACTTGCACCGGAACTTCAACGCCAATTTCCGCCCCCTGCAGCATGTCAGGCACCATGCAAGCCGGCAGCGAGACATGCCGTTTCACGTTCTTCGACACCGCCATTGGGCCGTGCGCCCTGGTGTGAAGCGAGCACGGTATTGCCGCCGTGAGGCTGCCGGAGTTATCGCAGGGAAAGACCCTGTCCCGCCTGCGTCAGGCATTCCCGCAGATGACGCCGGCCCAACCACCGCCCGCCATTTCAGCGCCGGGTGTATGAGATCACGCCGGGCATTACGCCCGGCAAGACACAAACCTACGGTGACATCGCGGCCCTTCTGGCCGAACCCGGCGCAACGCGGGTGGCAGGGCAGGCCTTGGGGCACAACCCGTTTCCCATCATCATGCCCTGCCACCGCATACTGGCCGCAGGCGCGCAGTCAGGGGGATTTTCCGCCCCGGGCGGCGTCACGACCAGGCTGCGCAAGCTCTTGATTGAAGGCGCCGAGATGGGTGGCGCACCCGGGTTTTTTGACCGCGGCCAGGCGATCCGCCGACCCGCGCCCGCAACAAGGCCTGCAAAAAACGGCACTTTGGCGCACACTGAGGGCGTGAGGCATGCTTGCCGCCCGGACAGACGCCAGCCCACAGTTCGCCAAAAAGGAGGAGATCGCCATGCCCCGCCACACGCCCATTGAGCGCTACCGCAACATCGGCATCAGTGCCCACATCGATGCCGGCAAGACCACCACGACCGAGCGCATCCTGTTCTACACCGGCGTGAACTACAAGCTCGGAGAGGTCCACGAGGGCACCGCCACCATGGACTGGATGGCGCAGGAGCAGGAGCGCGGCATCACCATCACCTCGGCGGCCACCACGGCCTTCTGGAAAGGCATGGCCGGCAACTACCCCGAGCACCGCATCAACATCATCGACACGCCGGGCCACGTCGACTTCACGATCGAGGTCGAACGCTCGATGCGCGTGCTCGACGGCGCGGTGATGGTCTATGACGCGGTGGGCGGCGTGCAGCCGCAGTCCGAAACCGTCTGGCGCCAGGCCAACAAGTACAAGGTGCCGCGCATCGCCTTCGTCAACAAGATGGACCGCGTGGGCGCCGACTTCCTGCGCGTGCAACGCCAGATTGCCGAGCGCCTGAAGGGCGTGGCCGTGCCGGTGCAGATCCCGGTCGGTGCCGAAGAGCATTTCCAGGGCGTGGTCGACCTCGTGAAGATGAAGGCCATCCTCTGGGACGACACCAGCCAGGGCCTGCATTTCGAGTACGTCGAGGTGCCCGCGAATCTGCTGGAAACGGCCACGCAATGGCGCGCCAAAATGGTCGAGGCGGCGGCCGAAGCCAACGATGAGCTGCTCAATAAGTACCTGGCGGGCGAGCCGCTCAGCGAAAACGAGATCAAGCAGGGCCTGCGCCAGCGCACCATTGCCAACGAGATCGTGCCCATGCTCTGCGGCAGCGCCTTCAAGAACAAGGGCGTGCAGGCCATGCTCGACGCGGTGATCGACTACCTGCCCTCGCCGCTGGACGTGCCGGCGATTCTGGGCCACACCGAGGATGACGGCGAGGCCGAACGCCACCCCAGCGACGAGGAGCCCTTCTCGGCACTGGCCTTCAAGATCATGACCGACCCCTATGTCGGGCAGCTGATTTTTTTCCGCGTCTACTCGGGCGTCGTCCATGCCGGCGACACGGTCTACAACCCGACCAAGGGCAAGCGCGAGCGGCTTGGCCGCATCCTGCAGATGCATGCGAATGTGCGCAACGAGATCAAGGAGGTGCATGCCGGCGACATCGCGGCCGCCGTGGGCCTGAAGGACGCGACCACCGGCGACACGCTGTGCGACCCCGAGAAGGTGATCATCCTCGAGAAGATGATCTTCCCCGAGCCGGTGATCTCGCAGGCGGTCGAACCCAAAACCCAGGCCGACCAGGAAAAAATGGGCATCGCGCTGAGTCGCCTGGCCCAGGAAGACCCGTCGTTCCGCGTCGCCACCGACGAGGAGTCGGGCCAGACCATCATCTCGGGCATGGGCGAGCTGCACCTGGAAATCCTGGTGGACCGCATGAAGCGCGAGTTCAGCGTCGAGGCCAACGTCGGCAAGCCGCAGGTGGCCTACCGCGAAACCATCAAGCAGGCGGTGAACGATGTCGAAGGCAAGTTCATCAAGCAGTCGGGCGGGCGCGGCCAGTACGGCCACGCCGTGCTGAACCTGGAGCCGCTGCCGTCCGGCCAGGGCTATCTCTTCGTCGATGCAATCAAGGGCGGGGTGGTGCCGCGCGAATACATTCCCGCCGTCAACAAGGGCATCCTGGAGACGCTCAAGGCCGGTGTGCTGGCGGGCTACCCGGTGGTCGATGTCAAGGCCACGCTGGTGTTTGGCTCCTACCACGACGTAGACTCCAACGAAAACGCCTTCCGCATGGCCGGCGCGCTGGCCTTCAAGGAAGGCATGCGTCGCGCGAAACCCGTGCTGCTGGAGCCCGTGATGGCGGTCGAGGTGGAAACACCCGAGGATTTCATGGGCAATGTGATGGGCGACCTCTCCTCGCGCCGCGGCATGGTCCAGGGCATGGAGGACATTGCCGGTGGCGGCGGCAAGCTGGTGCGCGCCGAGGTGCCGCTGTCTGAAATGTTCGGCTACTCCACCACCCTGCGCTCGCTGACCCAGGGCCGCGCCACCTACACCATGGAGTTCAAACGCTATGCCGAGACGCCAGCCGATGTCTCGGCGGCGGTCACGCGCGGCAAGGGCAGCTAGTGTGGTGTTGCACGCTATCCGGCACATAAAACCGCGTCTTTTTGCCCATGGCGGCGTTGCAAATCCTCGCAATAGTGAAACTATTGCTGCGGTTTGCGCCTTGCCCTGGACAAAAATCCATCGGTTTTATTTGTACCGTCAAGCATGCAACACCACACTAGAGCTCATCCCCATGCTTGTTGAACATCTCGATCAGGTAGTCCGCCGTGCTGCGTACACGCGGCGCGCGGCGGACATCGGCATGCATGACCAGGTACACCGGCAGCGATGGCGGTGATGGGGCGGTCTGCAGCAACCTGAGCCTGCGATCCGTTCCGGCGAGGAAGCGGGGCAACATGGCGATACCCCAGCCCTGAGCTGCGGCCTGACGCATCGCCGCCAGGTCATTGGTGCGCAGCGCATAGCGCCGCGCACCCACGTGGTGATCCAGCCAAAGCTTCTGCGGCAATTGGGGAATGCTGTCGTCGAAGCCGATGAAGGCTTGGTCGGGCTCTGCCAGCGAGCAGCATGCAGCCGTGCCATAGAGCCCATAGCCGACATGGCCCAAGGTCCGCGCCACCAGATCCGGTTCCTGGGGCGCGCTCATGCGCAAGGCAATGTCCGCTTCGCCACGCCCGAGGTCGACGCCGCGTCGCTCTCCGATCAGCGGCAGTTCGATCTGTGGCCTTGGCGGCTGCGATCGCCTAGTCGCCATGAAATCCGCGCCGGCCCCCAGGCCTGCAGCGGCGGCGCCGGCGGCCGTGGTGTGGTCGGCCACCATGCAACTGCGGCATGAGCCCATGCCTTGCCTTTGAAAGTCACCCCTGAATCTCAGGGCAGGCCTAGAATCTTCCGTAGCGACAAGAAGAACTGGAGACGCCATGAAGACCACGCCGCTTGCCGAGCTGCTGAGCTACACCGCCGAACATGCCGGACCCAGTGCCAAACGGCTCTCCGAGTTTGTGTCGGCCTATTTTGAAAGCACCGACCCCGACGAAATTCTCGCGCGCGGTCCGGCCACGCTGTTTGGCATTGCCAGCGCCCATTGGCGTTTGCTCGACGCGTCCCGCGCCGCCCAAAGCGCCAGGATCCGGGTGTTCAACCCGACCCTGGCGGAAGACGGCTTCGTGAGCGACCACACCTCGGTCCAGATCGTGCATGACGACATGCCGTTCCTGGTCGATTCGGTCACCATGGCCATCAACCGCAGCGGCCGCACGGCGCACTGGATCGTCCACCCCCTGCTGCATGTCGCGCGCAATGCGCAGGGTCGGCCCGAAACGGTGGGCAGCGCGACGGGGGCTGGTGCCACCGGCTCCAGCGACCCGATCGAGTCGCTCATCATGGTGGAGTGCGACCGCATTCTGGGTGCGCCGGAGCGCGACGCGCTGGCCCGTGACCTGGAGCGTGTGCTGGGCGATGTCCGTGCCGCCGTGCAGGACTGGCACGCCATGCTCGAGCGGGTTCAAGCCCTGGGGCTGGGGGTTGCACGGTCGCTGCTGTCGCCCACCAGCAAGCAGGAAGGCATTGAATTCCTGCGCTGGCTGGAAGACCGGCATTTCACCTTTCTGGGCGCGCGCGACTACGACATCCAGCGCGATGGCGACGCCGTCAGCCTGATCGCGCGTCCGGAGTCGGGCCTGGGTATCCTGCGCGGCGCCCCGCAGACGGCAACGTCGCGCCTGCCGCCCGACGCCGTGGCCCTGCTGGAGTCCGACGAACTGGTGCTGATCACCAAGGCCATGACGCGCGCCACCGTGCACCGCCCCGCCTGGCTCGACTACATCGCCGTCAAACGCTTTGACGACGCGGGCAGCGTCGTTGGGGAGGCCCGTTTTCTGGGGCTTTACACCTCGACCGCCTATGCCGCCGCGATTGGGGATATTCCGCAGGTGCGGCGCCGCGCGGCGTACGTGATCGCCAATGCGGGGGTGGTGCCAGACAGTCACGCGGCCAAGTCCCTGCAGTCGATTCTGGACGTCTACCCGCGCGACGAGTTGTTCCAGATCGACACCGCCACGCTGGCCGAGCATGCCATCGGCATCCTGCGGCTGCAGGAGCGCCAGCGCACCCGGCTGTTCCTGCGCCGCGACCCATTTGGCCGCTTCACCTCGGCTCAGGTCTTCGTGCCCCGCGACCGGTACAACACCGAGCTGCGCGTGAAGATCGGCGCCGAATTGATGGCGGCCCTGGATGGCCAGTCGCTCGAATTCACCCCCATGCTGACCGACAGCCCGCTGGCGCGCATTCACTACCTGGTTCGCGCCAGGGAGCACGCGCCCGTGAGCGTCGACCTGCGCGCGCTCGAAATGCGGTTGGCCAGACTGGCCCAGCGCTGGGAAGACGAATGCACCAGCGAGCTGCTGCGCGCGCACGGAGAAGGGCCTGGCCTGGCGCTGGCCCACCGCTTTGCCAACGCCTACCCCACGGCGTACCGCGAAGATTTTTCGGCGGCCGTCGCCGCCGAAGACGCCGACACGCTGGCCGGCCTGAGCGCCGCCTCGCCGCTGGCGGTCAAGCTGTACCGTCCGCTCGATGCCGGCGAAGGCCTGCTGCGCTTCAAGATCTACAACACGTCCAAAGTCCCGCTGTCGGACTCGCTACCGGTGCTCGAGCGCATGGGCGCCCGGGTGCTGGACGAGCACCCCTACCGGATCGGCAGCGACGCGCTGTGGATTCACGACCTGGGCCTGCAACTGCCGGCCAGCACCGATCTGGCGACCGTCAAGCCACGGTTCGAGGCCCTGTTCGCGCAGGCCTGGCGCGGCGAGGTCGAAAGCGACGACCTGAACCGGCTGGTGCTGACCACCGCGCTCGACGCACGCGCCATTGCCGTGCTGCGCGCCTACACCCGCTATTTCAAGCAGCTCGGTTTTGGCTTCAGCCAAAGCTATATCGAGGCCGCGCTGAACAACAACGCGAAACTCACCGAGGAAATCTTCAGGCTGTTCAAGGCCCGCTTCGACCCAGCCCTGACGGGCAACCGGGACGAGGCCCAGCAGCAGCTGACAAAACAGATAGAAGCGCATCTTGGCGCCGTGGCCAGCCTGGACGAAGACCGCATTCTGCGCCAGTTTTTCCTCACCATTGCGGCCACCCTGCGCACCAGCGTCTGGCAACAAACCGCCACCGGCGAAGGCAAGCCTTACCTGTCATTCAAGTTCAACCCGCGCGAAGTCCCCGGCGTGCCCGAGCCCAAGCCCCTGTTTGAAATCTGGGTCTATTCGCCGCGCGTCGAGGGGGTGCATCTGCGCGGCGGCAAGGTCGCGCGCGGCGGCCTGCGCTGGTCGGACCGCCGCGAGGACTTCCGCACCGAAGTACTGGGCCTGGTGAAAGCCCAGCAGGTCAAGAACACCGTCATCGTGCCGGTCGGCTCCAAGGGCGGCTTCGTGCTCAAGAACGCTCCGCCCGCCAGCGATCGCGAAGCCTTTCTGGCCGAGGGCGTAGCCTGCTACAAGCTGTTCCTCTCAGGTCTGCTGGACCTGACCGACAACGTGGTCAAAGGCGCGGTGGTGCCGCCGGCCAACGTGGTCCGGCACGACCCGGACGACCCCTACCTGGTGGTGGCGGCCGACAAGGGAACCGCCACGTTCTCCGATTTCGCCAACGGCGTGTCGGCCGATTACGGCTTCTGGCTGGGTGACGCCTTCGCCTCGGGCGGCTCGGTCGGCTACGACCACAAGAAGATGGGCATCACGGCGCGCGGCGCCTGGGAATCGGTCAAGCGCCACTTCCGCGCCCTGTCGCTGAACACCCAGTCCACGCCGTTCACGGTGGCGGGCATCGGTGACATGTCGGGCGACGTGTTTGGCAACGGCATGCTGCTGTCCGAGCACATCCGGCTGGTGGCGGCCTTTGATCACCGCCATATCTTCATCGACCCCGCGCCCGATACGGTGCGCTCCTTTGCCGAGCGCCAGCGCCTGTTCGACCTGCCCCGGTCGAGCTGGGACGACTATGACAAGAGCCTGATTTCCGCCGGCGGCGGGGTGTATCCGCGCTCGGCCAAGTCGATAAGCCTGAGCCCGGAGGCGCGCGCCGCGCTCGGCACCGAGGCCGCCGAACTGAGCCCGGTCGAGCTGCTGCGGGCCATTTTGCTGGCGCCGGTGGACCTGCTCTACAACGGCGGCATCGGCACCTATGTGAAGGCCAGTTTCGAGAGCCACGCCCAGGTGGGCGACAAGGCCGGCGACGCGTTTCGCGTCAACGGCGGCGAGCTGCGCTGCAAGGTGCTGGCCGAGGGCGGCAACCTGGGCTGCACGCAAAATGGCCGCATTGAATACGCTCAAAAAGGCGGCCTGATGTACACCGACGCGATCGACAATTCAGCCGGCGTGGACTGCTCCGACCACGAGGTCAACATCAAGATCCTGCTGGGCAGCGTGGTGGAGGCCGGCGATTTAACGCTCAAGCAGCGCAACGACCTGCTGGCCTCGATGACGGACGAGGTGGGCCTGCTGGTGCTGACCGACAACTACTACCAGACCCAGGCGCTCGACGTCGCCAGCCATCGCCCCTTGTACGTGCTGGACGGGCAGCAACGCCTGATGCAATGGCTGGAGCGTAACGGCCGCCTGAACCGCGCCATCGAGTTCTTGCCGACGGATGACGAGATTGCCCGGCGCAAGGCGCGCAAGACGGGGCTCACGGCACCCGAGGGCGCCGTGGTGCTGGCCTACGCCAAGATGTCGGTGTTCGACGAGCTGGTGGCCAGCAACCTGCCGGACGACCCGTATTACAGCCGCGCGCTCAAGGCCTACTTCCCCAAGGTCCTGACCGAGAAATTCGGCGCGGCCATCGCCAGCCACCCGCTCAAGCGCGAGATTATCGCCACCTTCATCACCAACACGGTGGTCAACCGCACCGGGGCCACCTTCGTCAATTTCATCGCGTCAGAGGCGGGCGCGACCGCGGCCGACGTGATTCGCGCCTTCACGCTGGCGCGCGAAATCTTTGACCTCGAAACCCTGTGGGACCAGATTGACGCACTGGACTACCGCGTGGAGGCCAGCCTGCAACTCGACCTGCTGACCCAATTGATCGCCATTGCCCAGCGGGCCTCACGCTGGATGCTGCGCGTTCGCACCCAAAGCACCGATCTGCCCACCCTGATCACGCGCTACCAGCCTGCGGCGCGCGAATTGCGCGCTCATCTGGCAGACTGGTTGCCGGCACCCGCCCACGCCAGCTGGGAGCAGACCACCCAGGCACTCATGCAGGCCGGCGTGGAGCAGACGCTGGCGCAAAACCTGACGGCGCTGGAGTACATCTTCCCGGCGCTCGACCTGGTCGATCTGGCGCAAAGCGCCAATACCGGGCTGGCGCAGGCGGCGCGCGCCTATTTTGGCGTCGACACCGAACTGGGCCTGATGCTTTGGCGCGCGGAAATCAAGCGCCTGCCCACCGACACGCTGTGGCAGACCCAGGCCCGCGGCAGCGCGCGCGACGACGTCTATTCGATCGCCAGCCAGATCACCCAGGGCCTGTTGTCGCGCGGCGAAGATCTGGCGAGCTGGCGCGACCGCCACACGCAGGCCATTGAACGCCTGCGCAGGCTGCTGGCCAGCATCAGCACCCAGAGCGCGGACCTGGCACCGGTTTCGGTGGCGCTGCGCGAACTGCGTCATCTCGCCTGAGGATTGTTGACGTCGGCCCCATGAAACGCGAACAGATCGAATCCTTTTTTGCGACGCTCTAGGAGTCTGGGCATCAGAGCTTGTAGCCGATTTGCCGCAACAAATTCTTGCGCCAGGCGATATCGCCCTCGTCCTCGATCCCCTGAGGCGGGAAGCCGTCAACCACGCCCAGGACGCCACGTCCCTGTTCCGTCTCGGCGAGAATCACTTCGGTCGGATTGGCTGTTGCGCAGAAAATGCGGCAGACCTCCGGCACCATTTTGACGGTGTTCAACACATTCAGTGGGTAGAAACCGTCCCCGAGGAAAATGATGAAGCAATGGCCGGCGGCAAGGGCCTTGGCGTTGTTGCGGGCCAGTTCGAGCATGGCGGGATCGGTGCCCGACCATCGCACCAGGCATTTGCCGGAGGCTTCGCAAAAGGCCAGGCCAAACTTGATGCCCGGCACGGCGGCCACCAGCGCTTCGTGGAGGTCCTCGACGGACTTGATGAAGTGGGTCTGCCCCAGAATGAAGTTGGCCGCATCCGGCTTGTCGATTTTCACGGTGATGAGCTGCATATCGAACGCCTCCTTTTTCCGATTTCGATGTCCCGATCACTTGACCGCGCCGACGGTGAACCCCGCGACGAAGCGGTCCACGAAGAGGTTGTAGAGCACCGCGATCGGCACACTCACGATCAGGCAGGCGCCCATCAGCGAACCCCAGAAATACACGTCGCCGCGCACCAGGAAAGTCGGCACGCCGACGCTGACCGTGTATTGCGACGAGCTGGTGATGAAGGTCAGCGCGTAAACGAATTCCTGCATCACCAGCGTGAGCGTGAAAATGACGACGGTCAGTATCCCCGCCGACGACAGCGGCACCACGACTTTCAGGAAAGCGCCGAAGCGGCTCAAGCCGTCCATCATTGCCGCTTCCTCGATGTCGCGCGGCACGGCCTTGAAGAATCCCATCATCAGCCAGGTGCAGAACGGAACGGTGAAGCTCGGGTACACCAGCACCAGCGACCAGAGCGAATCCTGCAGGCCGAGCGAGCCGATGATGCGCGAGAACGGGATGAACAGGATGGTGGGCGGAATCAGATAGGTGAGGAAGATGCCGATCGCCAGGTGCCGCCCCCAGCGCCCGGACAGGCGCGCCAGGCTGTAGCCGGCGGGCACCGCGAGCAGCAGCGTGATCAGCACGACGGCAACGCCGACTTCCAGCGTATTGAGCATCCAGCGCACGTACTGGGTGTCAAAAAACAGCACGCGCAGGTTGTCCAGCGTCGGCGGGCTGTTGAATATGAATGGATTGTTGGCGGTGTTGATCAGGTCAAGGGTGCCCTTGAAGGTGGTGATCAGCATCCAGTAGAACGGAAAGGCGCAGAACGCCACGAACGCGGCCAGCAGGCCGAAATGGCCGCTGCGTGCGCCCCAGCGCTTCCAGCGCGTCATCGTCATGTCAGTTGCTCCACCGCGCTGCGCGCGACCCACGACGCATGAAAGCAAGTTGCAGAGGCGGGGGCCACCGCGGAACCGGCTTTGCCGGGCCGCCGGTGGCGCCCCCTTGAGGGGGAGGCGCCGAAGGCGCTTCGGGGGTGGGCTTTCACTTCAGGTCACCTCCGTACGGCGTGCGATGGTCAGCAGCAATATCACGACCGCCACCAGCACCGGGAACAGGAACAGCGAGATCGCCGCGCCCTCGGCCAGATCGCCGCCCTGGATGCCGGTGAAGAACGCCAGGCTCGCCAGCACCTGCGTCGTGTCGTACGGTCCGCCGCGGGTCAGCACGAAGATGATGATCATGTCGGTGAAGGTAAACACGATGCCGAACAGCAAGGCCACCAGCATGATAGGCATCACCAGCGGGATATTGATGCGGAACAGGTGACGCCAGAACCCGGCGCCATCCATCGCGGCGGCGTCGTGGATGTCCTGCGGAATCCCGCTCAGGCCGGCCAGGATGATCACCGTCGCCAGCGGCAGCAGGCGCCACACGTCGACCAGGATGACCGACGCCATCGCCAGATTCGGCTGGCCGAGCCAGATCGGCCAGGTGTTCGGGGCGAGCAGGCCGAGCGCGCGCAGGGTCCAGTTGATGATGCTGTAGACCGGGTCGAAGATCCACAGCCAGCCGATGGTGCCGAGCGAGATCGGCGCCACCCAAGGCAGCAGGATCAACAGCCGCACCAGCCACTTGCCGCGGAAATCGCTGTACAGCGCCATTGCCAGCATCTTGGCCAGCACCACGACCAGCAACTGGGACAGCAGCGTGAAGACCAGCGCATTGCGCAGCGAGCGCCAGAAGGTGTCGCTCTCCAGGATGCGCCGGAAATTTTCCATGCCGACGAAATGCAGCGTCCGGCTGCCTACGGTGGCGTCGGACAGGCTGTAATAAATCGACAGCAGAAACGGGAAACCGACCAGCAGTGCGATGTAAATCACGGCCGGCGCGAGCATCAGGCGGCCGAGCCATTTGTCGTCGTCCAGCCAACGCCGCACCGAACGCTGCGCCGGCGCAGTGGCAGCGGCGGAAGCGTGCGCGCTCATCAGGTCACCTCCGCGCTACGCGCTGCGAGGCTTACGCCGGACTGCGGATCGAAGCGCCTCAGGTCGCGGCGGCGCACCGCGAAATGGTAGCGTGCGCCGGTCGCTATCGGTGTCGCGACCGTGCACGGGATGCGCGAGATGACCTTGGCTGCCGGCTGCGGCGGCTCCAGCACGCCGTACACCAGGCGGTCCGAGCCCAGGTTCTCGATCCGCGTGACGTGAAACGGGAACGGGCTCAGCGCCTCATCGGCCGGATACGCGTCGTGCGGCAGGAAGTGCTCGGGACGGAAGCCGGTCACCGTGCCATCGGCCTTGACCAGGTTCATCGGCGGCGAGCCGATGAAGGTCGCGACGAAGATGTCGGCGGGATGCTCGTACACCTGCTGCGGGGTGCCGAGCTGATGGATGCGGCCGTGGTCGAGGATGGCGATGCGGTCACCCAGGCCCAGTGCCTCGATCTGATCGTGGGTGACGTAGATCGTCGTCGTCGCCAGCCGCCGCTGGAACTGCTGCAGCTCGTCGCGGGCCGAGGTCCTGAGCTTGGCGTCGAGATTGGACAAGGGCTCGTCGAGCAGGAACGCCAGCGGCTCGCGCACCACCGCGCGCGCCAGTGCCACCCGCTGCCGCTCGCCGCCGGACAGTTGGCGCGGTTTGCGGGCGAGCAGGTGGGCAATGCCGAACAGCGTCGCAGCCCAGTCCACTTTCTTGCCGATCGCGTCGCGCGGCATGCGTTGCGCCCGCAGCGGAAACGCGATGTTGTCGAACACGCTCAGATGCGGATACAGCGCATAGCTCTGGAACACCATCGCCATGTTGCGCGCCCTGGGCGGCAGCTCGGTCACGACGCGGCCGTCCACCAGGATGTCGCCCGACGTCGGCGCCTCCAGCCCGGCGATCATGCGCAGCAGGGTCGTCTTGCCGGAGCCGGACGGCCCCAGCAGCACCAGGAATTCCGCTTCGCGCACCGCAAGGTCGATGCCGTCCACCGCGTTGCCGCCATCGAAACGCTTGGTGAGTGAGCGGGTTTCTACGGTCGCCATGATTAGGGCCTGTTCACACTATTTTTGCAAGTGCGAACATGGTTAAAACAGCGCCAATCAAGGCGCGCGACGACGGCCAGGCTGGGCGCCTGGCCTAGGAGTGCAACGATGAGTGGTGCTGTTTTAGCCATGTTCCCTTCGGGTTGCGATCAAAAAGGCCATGCGCCGCGTTGCGAAGCCTCGCCGGGCCACACGGCCCGTCTGCGTTTCGCGCCTTGCGCATGACCTTTTTGACTCGCAACGCATCTTGCAAAAATAGTGTGAACAGGCCCTAGTCATTCACGCGTGAAAGCCCGACTCATTGCCCCGCGGGAGGCTCGTCGACGCTGCCGCGGATCACACCAAGCCCTTATCCCGCCATTTGGCGAAAATGCGCTTGCATGTGACTTCCGCCTGCCGTATCGCATTCTCCGGCGTCTCGTCGCCGGTGGCCGCCTTGGCGAACATGGTGTTGAGCACCCAGGTGTTGAAGATCTCGTCGACGGCCGCATTCGCATAGCCGGGGTAACCGACGTTGGTGGCCTGGTTCATCAGCGTGGCGAGCACCTTGTACTTGTCGCGGGGCTGGGCCTTGGCGTCGTCGGCGATCAGCTTCTGCAGGTCCGGCACGGTGCTGGGGAAGCAGGGGAAATTGTAGAACTCGCTCCCCACGAAGCCTTGCCGGAAGTTATCGATGTAGTCGACCAGGAACTTCTTCGCGCCGCCGATGTTCTCGGCGAATTTCCAGATTACGTAGCAGTCCATCACGTGCTCCATGCCGATGCGCCGCACCGGGCCTCGCAGCGCCTGGGTGAGCCAGATGTCGGGCGTGCCCGGGATGTTCTTGTTTTCGCCCTCGCGGGTGATGGAAATGGCGTTGAGACAGAGCGAGATCTTGCCGGCGAGCATGGCGCGGTTGTTGGAGGACGGGTCCCACGCCAGCACTTCCGGCGTCATGGTGTCCTGGTACAGGGCCTTGACGAACTTCACCGCCTCCAGCGTGTTCTTCGAGTTCAAGACCACGTTCGCGCGGTCGTCCTGCACCGAGCCGCCGTAGGAGAACAGGATGGTGCGCATCGCCATCGCGGTGTCGAGCTCGGCGGACAAACCGATCCCCACCGGGATGTTGCGCTTCTGCTTGATCTTGCGGCCTGCGGCCAGCACGTCGTCCCAGCTGTCGGGCGGCCTCATGCCGATCTCGTCCCACAGGTCCTTGCGGTAATTGATCGGATCGGGCGTGAAGCTGTCGGAAAAGCCGAAATACTTTTTCGTTTTCGGGTTGTACGTGCTCTTGACCGCCAGTTCGATCGGCTTGCCGTGCTTGCGCTGGCACTCCTCGTAAATCTCGCGATGGTCGATGACCTGCTCCTCGTACACCGGCGGCGGCGACAGGAACATGAACAGGTCGTGGCCCTTCTGCGCCGAGACTTCGGCGGCGGCGCGCGTGGCAAGCGCCGGAATGCCGACGTGATCCACGATCACCTCGGTATCGTTCTTCTGCCCCCATTCCTTCACATAGGTATTGTCGAACCACTTGTCGTAGCCCGGCACGAAGTGGTTCCACTGCAATATCTTCAGCGTTCGATTCGCTGCGTGCGCCTTGCCCGGAAGAATGAAGGGGCCGAGGCCGGCAGCGAGGCCGGCAGCGCCGGCGGCCTGGATGATGCGGCGCCGGCGGGCATCGGTGCGGGTGGACGGACCGGACGCCATGTCTTGGCGCGAATGAACTACCCTTGTCTTGTTCGCCATGGCTATCTCCTCGTTCAAAAGAGAAGTAGGCACCCGTCCCACTGGCGCAGCGAGTGCTTGCCCATTCGATATTAGAGTTGATGCCGGGATAAAGATTCCCTTGGATAATCGCCCTGCCCGTCAAATGGCCCCGCAGCAGCCAGCGCCACCGCAGATGCTTGGGGTGGTCTGCGCTGCCTGGGGTTTCGCGGCTGGGGCGTTGACTCATCCTGCCAGCAAAACCACATTTCCCCTCTGCTGCCGTGGTGTTAACGGTCACGGTCTGCTCGGCGCAAAAGCGCACCAGCTAGTTCGGGCCGTCCGCTTTCGGGCCGATGCCGGAGAGGCCTTCGCCACCGAACGGCTGTACGCCGACCACGGCGCCAATCATGTTGCGGTTGACGCAAATGTTGCCTACATGGGCGTCGGCAGCCAGCGCTTGGGCCCGGGAATCGATGCGGGTCTGCAGCCCCAGCGTCAGGCCATAGCCCGAGGCGTTGATCTAGTTGACGCTCATTAGAGGCGTGACAGGATCTTCTGCCGGTTCAAAGATAGATGCAGGACTGCAGATGTCCGGCGAGTTCTTTTTCGCTGGCTTTGGTGTAATCCTTTTCGAAGCGGTCGCTGACCAGGTTGGCGGTGTGGCCATCCAGCTTGTCGTTGATCAGGCCCATGAAAGAGGGCGGAGCGACGAGGATGGCGCGTTCGAACTGGTTGGTGCTGCGGCCATGGTTGAACTCGCGCGCCAGTTCCTGGGCGAAATGCTGCGCGGCGTTGAGCTTGGGTTCGGTCTGGGGCTGGCGTGCGCCGTGGCCGTTGCCGACGCCCTGCATGTGTCCGGGGCGGTCGGTGACAAGATCGGCATTTTTTTTCCGGCTCTCCGGGTGTTCGGTCTCCTTCAGAAGCGTGAGTCCTTTCTTGGGACCATGGTTGGCATAGATTTTGGCGAGGCTTGCGTTGGCGACCAAGATCCAGGTGGTATTGGCCATGTGCGTCCTCCTTGGAAGTAAAAGGGCAACCAGTCATGTTGCCTTATTACTTTACGCCCGGCGCTGCTGAATGCAAGCGGGCTGCCAAATCAGCCCCGTTCCCATTTTTCCACGGGGCCGCCGAGCCTGGTCTTGCAAGACGGGTACGCGTTTGCGGACACCGTCAGAGGCCTCGCGCGCTGTACATTGTCATCTCCCACTCGCCCGCTGCTTCATCGTGGCGCAGGATGTACGTGCTGCCGTCATCCCCCTGCACCTTGAAGTACCGGTGGTCCGGCGCAAGCCAACGGTCGACGATGGCCATCACCTCGATGCGACGCTCGCCGAGATAAAAGGCGCGCGGCTCCTGTTCGCCGCGGTAGCCGGCATAGCACTCCACACGAATCCCCATCGCTTCATAATATACGCACACCGTTTCAGGCTGCATTGAGCCTCGGCCAGCGTGCAAAGCCATGCCCATCGGATCTTCGGACTCGCGTTGGCGGCGCTGGCGGTGCTCAGCGTGGCCGGCAGCATCATGAGCGATCCACGTTCCATTGCCGCCCCCGCAGTGTCCGCAGCGAGCCAGACGACGGAACTGGCCGCATTGAGCGAGCGATTGCAGGCCCATGTTCGCAAGCTGGCGGGCGAGATCGGCGAACGCAACGTGTTTCACCCTCAGGCGCTGCGCGCCGCGGCGGACTACCTCCGCGCCCAATGGGCGT
>NZ_BCYO01000042.1 GCF_001598235.1 Polaromonas jejuensis NBRC 106434
CAGTCATCGCGCCCATCATGCAGATCGTCCAGGTAGTCAGCCCAAACCTGCATCATCTCTTGGCGCTGCAACACGAATTCCGTACGGTTGTAGGCCCGGCCGTTCGCATCGCTCACCTCGTGAGCCAGTTGAAGTTCGATGATGTCCTTGTCGATGCACAGCCTCTCGTGCAGCAGCGTCCGCGCAGTCGCTCGGAACCCGTGCCCTGTTACCGCATCTTCGGAGTAGCCCATACGCCGCAATGCTTTGTTGAGCGTGCTATCCGACATCGGACGACTGCTTGCACCAGTGCCAGGGAACACAAAGCCCCTGCCACCGGTAAGCTGCCACAGACCTTCCAAGATGCACACAGCTTGGCGGGCTAGGGGCACGTAGTGTTCATCGCCATCAATCTTCTCTTGCTTCAAGCGCTTCATGCATTCGGACGGCACAAGCCATTGACCGTTGTCCAGATCGAAGTCGTCCCAGCGTGCGTGGCGAAGCTCACCAGGCCGAAGGAACAGCATGGGCATGAGTTGCAGGGCGGCATATACCGCCGCCGTTCCTTGGTAAGTGCGCGTGGCCCTGATCAGTTCCGCCAATTCCTTGGGATCCGTGATGGCGGCGAAATGAGTGGGGCGATGCTTCTGGAGCAAGTTCTTCAGATCGCGGCAGGGATCCGCTTTGAGCAGCCCCTCGCCGACCCCAAAGCAGAAAACGTTTGATGTGTGCTCCAGCGCACGGTGCGCTGTCTCGATCGTTCCCTTTTTCTGAAGGCGCCGGCAGGCCTCCAGGACATCTGGTGGCTCTATAGAGGCGATCGGCTTGCGGCCAATCTGAGGAAACACATGGATTTCCAGGCGCCGAATAACCCTGTTTCCATGGCTGTCCATCCAATCGGATTTTCGGGTCTCGTACCACCGGCGTGCAACGTCTTCGAAGCTGTTCTTGGGAGCCTCTCCGGTCAGGGCACGACGCTCTTCCTCCAGCCGAGCAAGGATGGCAGTCTTCTTTTCCTGGCGGTCGACACTCGGATTGATGCCCTCCGCCACCAGTTGCTGCAGTTTCAGTGCCTTCGTGCGCGCCAGGGCAAGCGTCACCTTGGGATAGACGCCCAGACTGATCGTTTGGCGCTTCATCTCGAAGGTGTAGTCGAGGCGCCAGGCGTGCCTGCGCCCAGGCACCCTGCTTGCGAGCAGGAACAGCCCACCTCCGTCCGATAGCCGTGCGAGCGGCTTTTTAGGTTTCCATGCTTCGATTGTCAGATCGCTCTTGATCAGTTGAATTGCCATCGTCCTGCCTTGTGCGCGGCCCCAGCGCGCGTTGGTTCATCGATACTGCGGGGAGCTGCAGCGATGACCAAATTGTTCCAAGGCTGACTTCAAAATCGGGCGAGGAGGGCAGGTTAGGGTGGGGTAGATTTTGGACCTCCCTGGACAAGCAGGCCCTGGTGCACCATCACACCAGGGCCTCGGAGCGGCCCGCCCAGGCCAACCACCCGGCGAGCTACCGCAGGCCGGCGGGGAACGCCCATCGCACCTGCGGTGTAGTCGAAGCGAGCCTAGACTGCCGATGCGTGCGACTGCGCGGCACGCCGCTTCGTCACGGGGACGAACTCCGGCAGTTCAGCATGGGTTCGGTAATCAGAGCGCCCTTCGCGCAGGTCGTCCAGATAGTCCGCCCACTTCTGCATCATCGCTTTGCGTGCGTCCAGGAACTCCGCGCGGTTGTACGCGCGGCCGTTCGCATCTTTGACCTCATGCGCGAGTTGCAGCTCAATGATTTCCCTGTCGATCGACAGGGCCTCGCGCAGAAGCGTCCGCGCGGTCGCCCGGAAACCGTGACCCGTGGCGATATCCGAGGTATAGCCCAGCACCCTCAAGGCCGCGTTGAGCGTTCCGTCGGACATGCTTCTTCCGGAGCGCCCTTCTGCGGGAAAAACGAAGTCGGTCTTGCCGGTCAGGTAATACAGTTCCTCGAGGACGGCAACGGCTTGCCGGGGGAGGGGCACGAAGTGAGGCTCACCTCCGTCCTTCTGCACCTTCGTTCGCTTCATGCGCTGTGATGGTACAAACCAGATGGCGTTATCCAGATCGAACTCGTCCCACCGTGCTTTTCGAAACTCCCCTGGTCTCAGGAAAAGCATCGGGGCCAACTGGAGCGCGGATCTTGTCACGAGCGAGCCGCTGTACGCATGGATGGCCTTGAGCAACTCAGCGAGCTCCCGAGGCTTGGTGATTGCTGCGAAATGCTTCACCACCGGTTTTTTGAGCGCGCCGCGCAAATCACGGCAAGGGTCGGTCTTGAGCAGGTGCTCAGCAATGCCGAAGCGAAAAACGTTGGAGCAATGCTCCAGCGCCCGGTGGGCCGTTTCCAACGTGCCCTGCGATTCAACGCGTCGGCAGACCTCAAGGATCTCGGGCGGCTCGATCGAGGCGATCTGCTTCAGCCCGATGTACGGGAACACGTGACGCTCGAGGCGACGAATTACCTTCGAGCCGTACGCGCCCACCCATTCACTTTCACGGGTGGCGTACCAGCGGCGCGCCACGTCCTCGAAGCAGTTCTTGGGCACCTCTCCCTTGAGGACGCGACGCTCGGCGTCGAGCGCTTCCATGAACGCAGCCCTTTGCGCCTTGCGCTGCGCGCTGGGATCGATCCCACGCGCGACCAGCCGTTGGATTTCGCGTGCCTTCTCTCGCGCCAGTTGCAGTTCCACCTTCGGGTAGACACCCAGGCTGAGCGTCACGCGTTTTCTCTCGAAGGTGTAGTCCAGCCGCCATGCGTGTCGCCTGCCGGGGACCCTGGCCGCGAGCAGGAAGAGCCCGCCTCCATCCGACATTCTTTCCAGGGGCCTCGGCTTCCACGCCTCGATCATCCCGTCGTCCTTGATCAATTCAATCGCCATCGTCGTGCCTTCTGCGCGGTTTGCGCGCGTTGGTTTCATAGGCACCGCAGTAACTTTACGCGCTGATACTTCCCTTTTTTGAGTATCAGCGCCAGTTACTGCGGGACGACCGGATTTCGATGGAGTAACTCGGACATCTTTGGACAACAAAAAAGCCCTAACGCACTGCTACGTAAGGGCTTTTGGACATCCTCGGAGTTCCGTGGATATGTATCTGGTGGCCTGGGGCGGAATCGAACCACCGACACAAGGATTTTCAATCCTCTGCTCTACCGACTGAGCTACCGGGCCTGAGCCATAAATTATATATCAGACTGAAGTGGTTTTAGCGGATGCCGGATTTGATCTTCAAACGCCGCGCTTGCCGCGCGTGAGATCCACACCCAATTGCTTTAACTTGCGGTAAAGGTGGGTGCGCTCCAGACCTGTCTTTTCGGCCACACGGGTCATGGAGCCACCTTCTTTGGCCAGGTGAAATTCGAAGTAGGCTTTTTCAAACTCGTCGCGCGCTTCGCGCAGTGGTTTTTCCAGCAGAAAACTCTGCGTTGACTGAGGGCCGAGATCAATGGGCGCGGACAACGCGCCGCCCGTCATGACGGCTTCCACCGTGAGGTCCGCCGAATGCACGGCGGCGCTGTTCAGGGCGGTGGGTTTGCGGATGGCTGTTTTGGTCAGACCCTGCTCCACCGCCTTGAGCAATTTCTGCAGGGTGATGGGTTTTTCCAGAAACGCCATGGCGCCGATTTTGGTGGCCTCTACCGCCGTGTCTATGGTGGCATGGCCGCTCATCATGATGACGGGCATGCTGAGCAGGCCGCTGGAGGACCACTCCTTGAGCAGGGTCACGCCATCGGTGTCGGGCATCCAGATATCCAGCAGCACCAGGTCTGGCCTTATGCGTGCGCGCGCGGCACGGGCTTGCGCGGCGTTTTCAGCGAGTTCGACCTGATGCCCTTCGTCATTGAGAATTTCTGAAAGTAGGTCGCGTATGCCCAGTTCGTCGTCGACCACCAGAATGTTTGCCATGAATTGCTGCCCTGCCAGTTGTTATTCGATGCGAAGTGTTACCAAATGTGTTGTTAAACCACAACTGCAAATGATAACGACACTTGCGCCCCTTGCACGACGCCGTCTGCCACGCGGTTCGAAATATCGATGCGCGCGCCGTGTTCATCCGCAATTTTTTTGACCACGGCCAGCCCCAGGCCCGTGCCCTTGACCTTGGTGGTCACATAGGGCTCAAAGGCGCGCTTGAGGATGTACTCCGGAAAGCCGCTGCCGTTGTCGCGCACGCGCAGGCGCACGCGGCGCGAGGTTTCCGAATAGTCGGTTTTGAGCGTGATGCAGCCGCCCTGCTTGCCTTCCAGTGCATCCTGTGCGTTTTGCAGCAGGTTGTGGATGACCTGGCGCAGCTGCTGCGCATCGCCCTGAACCAGCGGGGCGCTGGCGTCAAGCTCGGTGTAAATCGGCACTACGGCGTTTTCATTGGCGTACAGATGCAGCACATCGTTGATCAGCGCATTGAGGTCAACGGGCTTGAGCTCGGCGGCCGGCAAACGGGCATAGTCGCGAAACTCGTTGACCAGCCGCTTCATGGCGTCAACCTGGTCCACGATGGTTTTGACGGACTTGGTGAGCAGCGCCTGTTCGGTCTCGCCGACCTTGCCGCTGAGTTTCATTTCCAGGCGCTCGGCCGACAGCTGTATGGGGGTGAGCGGGTTTTTGATCTCGTGCGCCAGCCGGCGCGCCACTTCGCCCCAGGCCTGGGCACGCTGGGCCGACACCATTTCAGAGATGTCGTCAAACACCAGCAGGAATTCTTCGGTGCCCGGCATTTTGGCACCGCGCGCAATCAGCGTGATGGCGTTTTCAGGCGCACCGGGCACAGCGGCCTTGAGCTCGAAAGACTGCTGCCAATGCTCCTGCCCGTGCGGCGCGTTGTCGCGCAGGTAGTCGGCAAACTGGGCCAGCACATCCTTGGCAAACGCCTCCAACCCCGGGATGCCCCCTAGCGGCTGGCCGTGGTAGGCCGCCAGCGGCGCGCGCAGGATGCGCGTGGCGCCCGGGTTGCTGGACTGGATGCGGCCCCCCACGTCCAGCACGATCACGCCTGCGGTGAGGTTGTCGAGGATGGTCTGCAAATTGGCGCGGGCGGCATCGACCTGGCTCATGCTCTGCTGCACCGCGGAGCGTGCGTCAGCCAACTGCTGCGTCATGTCGGCAAATGAACGGGTCAGCCCGCCCAGCTCGTCCTTGCCCTGCAGGGCGGCCTTGGGCGTCAGGTCGCCCTGCGCCACCTGCCTGACCCCTTCGGCCAGCACCAGCAGGGGCTTGGCCAGGTGGTTGCCCAGCAGCACCGCCAGCAGCACCGCGCCGAACACGGCCAGGAAAAGGCTGAGCGTGAGTGTGCCTATGTACATTTTTCGCAGCCCGCCGCGCGCCAGCGCCCGCTCCTGGTATTCGCGGTTGGCCTCCTGCACCGCAATGGCATTGGCCACCAGGGTCGCCGGCAGCGCCTCGGTCACCTGCAAGAACCGCGACTCGCCCAGCACCGTCACATTCGGGTTGTTGACCACGGCGATGGCCTTGACGCGCGCCACGGCCGGAGCGCTGCCGCCCGCAGGCGGGCCCGTGCCGGCCCCCACTCCGAGTTCTCCGTTGCCGCCGGGCACGACCTCGTCAAGGCCTTCAATCTGGGTGACGACACGCTGGCTGCGCGCACTGCGCAATTGCTGCACGGAGGGTCGCTCGGGCTTGATCAAAAACCGCGACTCGCCGGCGCTGGCAATCACCTGGCCGGAGGCGCTCCAGAGCACGACATCGCTGGCGGACAGCTGGTCGCGCAGGCGCTCCAGTGCCAGGCCGGCCATGGCATCGGGCGTTTCCGACAGCTGCGTGGCCGCCTGCCGCGTTTTGTTGCCCAGGTCTGCGGCCAGGGTGTCCAGGGTGGCGCGGCCCAGGTTCAGGCCGGCCGCCAGGGCGCCCTCGACCTCCACGTCAAACCAGCTCTCGATGGAACGCGACACGAACTGGTAAGACACCACGTAAATCATCAGGCCGGGCAGCAGGCCCACCAGCGCAAAGATGGCCGCGAGCTTGACCAGCAGGCGGCTGCCAAAACGGCCGCGCCGAAGACGCAGCGCCAGACGCAGCATGATCCAGCCAATGACCAGCAACAGGAGGACGGCCACGGCCACATTCACCGTCAATAGGAACGCGTAATTGCGCTCGTAGAGCTCGCGGTTGCCGGTGGCCAGCGTCAGCAGGAACATCAATACCAGCCCCAGCGCCGCCATGATGCCGACGCCCACGCCCACGGTCCAGCGAAAGGCCTTGCTGCTTCTGATGGTCTGGACGTTGCGCTGAAGGCTCATTTGCTGCCCTCCGCGGCAGCCGGCTCCAGCTTCAGCCGCTCCTTCACCTGCGCGGAAATGGTCCATTCCCGCTGCCCGGCCATGCCGATCTGGAAGGGGCGCGGCAGCTGCGACAGGTCAAGGTGAAAGTTGAAGTCGACTTTGTAGCTCGCGTCGGGGTCCAGCTCGGACGCCTCGGCGATTTTCCAGCGCGCCACGCGCCGTATGGCCGACAGCGCTTCGTCCATGGACTCGTAGTTCTGGTTCAGCGTGGCGCGCAAACCGGCAGAATTGCTGATCAGCCCCGAGGCGATGTTGACGCGCCAGCGGCGGGTCAGGGGCTGGTAGGCCAGGCGCAAGGTGCGGGTCGCACTGGCCACGCGCGGGTCCGTCCAGTACCAGCGGTCGCGGTAGATGTCGGCCTCGACCACAAAAAACATCGGAATGCCCTTGAGCAGGGCATCCTCGACCACCGGCGGCAGATCAAAGCGGACCAGTGCCGACAGATGCACGCCGTCATCGCCCCGCTCCACGCGCAGCTGGCTGACCTCGGTCGCAGCCGCTCCGCTTTGGGCATGGGCCAAAAACGTGCACAGGCAAAAGCCGAGAAGGATGCGCCCCAGCGCGCTAGCGGCTGCTTTTTTCAAGAATTGCGTAATAAAAACCGTCATGCTCACGCAGCAAATTGTCCGGGAAGACTGTGGCCTGAACGCCACTTTGGGGCAGTAAATGCCCCGGCGAGGGCCGTAACAGGGCATCGGTGTGGTGCGCAACAAACGTTTGTATCTGGTTATCACCTTCCGCCCTGAATACCGAGCAGGTGCAGTACAGCAGGCGGCCACCGGGTTTGAGCAGCGGCCACAACGTGTTGAGCAGATGTGCCTGAATGCCGGCCAGCTGCGCAATATCGGTAGGCCGGCGCAGCCAGCGCACGTCGGGATGGCGGCGCACAATGCCCGAAGCGGTACAGGGCGCATCCAGCAGGATGCCGTCGTAGGGCCGACCATCCCACCAGTCTTCGGGCCTGCCGGCGTCGGCCACCGTGATCCCGGCCTGCAGACCGAGGCGCTGCAGGTTTTGCCCAATGCGCTCGCAGCGTCGGGCATCGATGTCCAGCGCGGTCACGTCGCAGTCGGCGAGTTCCAGCAGGTGCGCGGTCTTGCCGCCGGGGGCGGCGCAGGCGTCCAGAATCCTGAGGCGGGCCTTGTCCGCGCTGGCCGCCGTCAGGCCTTCGAGCAGCAGGGGCGCAGCCATCTGGGCGGCCGCGTCCTGCACCGAAAATTGCCCTTCGGCAAAGCCCGGCAGCGCGGCCACGGGGCGCGCAGCGGCCAGAATCACGCCCTGCCTGCCCACCGGAGACGCTTCGATATTGATAGCATCCAGCGCCTGCAGGTACTGGGCTTGAGTCGTTTTCCGTTCATTAACCCGCAAGATCAGCGGGGCCTGCGTATTGTTGGCCTGCAGGATGGCCTGCCAGTGCGCCGGGTGGTCTTTGCGGACCCGGTCTATCCACCACTGCGGGTGGTTCCACACGGCTTGCGGACTTTTTTCGGTCAACGCCACCAGGGCGTCCCGCTCGCGCAGAAAGCGGCGCAGGCAGCCGTTGACAAAGCTGGCCTGGTGCCGTGTCGCTTCGCTGTGCTTGGCGGCTTCGACGGCCTGGTCGACCAGGGTGTGCGGCGTGTACGGCGCATCGTCCTCTGTCCATATAAGGGCCAGCGCCACGCACAGCAGCGCATCGGCTTCGGGCGGCGGCGGGCGTTTGGCCAGCTGCTGGCGCAGGGCCTCGGCACGGCCCAGCCAGCGCAGCACATGAAAGCCCAGGGCCTGGACACCGGGCCGCAGCGCGGCATCGACGTCGTCCAGCGCGGCCGTCATGGACTGGCCGTCGCGCACGGCCATCAATAAGGAAGCAGCCCCCTGAAGCTGGCGCCACAAGGGGACTTGGGTGGGGTGGTCTTGCATCAGTTCCGTCAAGGCTGGCCTCCTGGGGCCAGCGGTAAAAACCATCCGGACGCGGACGGTGCTGGGGTGTATTAGACCAGCCCCGGCACAGTCTCAATCATCCTGGGTCAACTACGCCAGGGTATCGGCCCAGATGTTGCTCGCCCAGTTCAGCGCGTACACCCCTTCGAGCTCGGTCGGCCCGGCGCTGACGCCCCCCGAACCGGCCACCGCCTTGAAGGTCTTTTCAGCCGCCACGTATTCATGCACGCTGGCCACGTGAATCACGTTCTTGTTGTCGACAAAGCTGTAGCAGGTGTTGGTCAGCATGGGCGCGGGGTTCACGGCCCAGCCCGCGAGCTGTGCCACGATCGCCGCCGCCGCCACCTTGCCATGGTTGTTGGCCATGTGGCCGCTCTTGGGCATGGCGGGCGCGACCTGGATGGCGTCGCCCAGCACGTGCACGTCCTTGGCGGCGGTGGATTCAAAGCTCAGGTAGTTGACGCCGCACCAGCGCTGGTTGGCCTGGTTGTTGAGGCCGGCCTGCACGGCGATGGTGCCGGCGCGCATGGCCGGCAAAACGTTGATCACGTTGGCCTTGACGTCGTCCTGCACGTCGAACTTGATGAGGCCGGCCTTGGCATCGACCGCCGTGGCCTTGTGCTGGCTGCGGTACTCCACAATGCCCTTGTAATGCTCTGCCCAGACCTTCTTGAACAGCGGCCCCTTGGAGGTGACATCCGGGTTGGCATCCAGGATCAGCACCTTGCTGCGCGGCTTGGCGGCCTTGAAATAGCCGGCGATGACGGACGCGCGCTCATAGGGGCCAGGCGGGCAGCGATACGGCGCTTCGGGAATGGTGATGGCGTAGACGCCGCCATCGGGCATGGCCTCAAGCTGCTTGCGCAGGGCCACGGTTTCCGCGCCGGCCTTCCAGGCCTGGAGGATCCGGCCGGAGGCATTGGCCTCCTTCAGGCCCTCGACGCTGTCGAACATCAGCTCGACGCCGGGCGAGACCACCAGCTTGTCGTAGGCAATGGTGGCGCCTCCGGCGAGGGTGACGGTTTTCTTCGCGGTATCGACGGCGCTGGCATAGTCCCTGACGACGGTGATGCCGTGGTTTTTGGAGAGGCCTGCGTAAGAAGTGGTGAGATCACCGATCTGCTTGCCGCCGCTGAGCACCAGATTGGAGATGGGGCAGGAAACGAACGCCGCCTGCGGCTCGATCAGCAGCACATCAATTTTGTGGTCGGACAGCAGGCGCACATACTTGGCGGCCGTGGCGCCGCCGTAGCCGCCGCCTATCACCACCACCCTGGCTTTGGAAGGGATGCCGGAGGTGCTGGCACAACCGGCCAGGCCCAGCAGGCCCAGGGCCGCCGTCGATTGCAAAAAGGAGCGGCGCTTGAAGAAAGACGTATTCATGGTGTTCGGTCCTGGCGGGCTTATTTCTTCTGGGCGGCAAAGTAGGCCGCCAGCGACGCTATCTGCGCGTCGCTGAAGCCCTTGCTGATCTGGTGCATCACGGTGGCCGGGCGCGTGCCGGTCTTGAAGGCCGCCATCTGGGCAACGATGTAGTTTTTATCGAGTCCGGCCAGCGAGGTGACGCTGGAGCCTTCGACCACCTTGCCATTGGTGCCATGGCAGTTGGCGCAGCTGGCGGCCAGGCTCTGGGTGTACAGGGCTTGCGGGCCGCCGGCGCTCTGCGGCTTGTCTTGCGCCTGCGCCTGCGGACTGAGCGCAAGGCAGGCCCATGACATCGTGAGGCCGGCAAGGGTTTTAATTTTCATGAGTTCTCCTGACAGTTTCTTCATTCGGCTGGCGATGCAGCCGTCAATTTAACGCGGTGCCCAGGCCCCCCTATAGGGAGTATCCAGTACGTCGACGGGTGCCTTCAACGCCACATCCGAATCATCGCAAGGTGCTGAGCCCAAGCCATGGCCAGCGAGCGGCGGCGCTCAGAAGATGGCATCGACCCGCGTGACAGCCTCATCGCGCCGCGGCGGCAAAGCTGACATCGGCCGGCCATAGATGCGGCGAATGCGTTCGGCCAGCGGCGGATGGCTGGCAAACCAGCGGGTGCCGGCGTCCGCCTCGACCAGCAGCATGTGCTGCACGGCGCAATACCCGTTGCGCGGCATGCTGATGCCCTGCGCCTGCTGGCCCGCCACCTTGCGCAGCACGCCGCCCAGGCCGTCCTTGCTGCGCGTGAACTGCACGGCGCGCGCATCGGCCAGAAACTCGCGTTGCCGCGATACCGCCGCCTTCAGGGCCCGCCCCGCCAGCCAGCCCAAAGAGCCGGTAACCTTGATGGCAAAACCCGGCAGGGCGAGCAAGGAACGGTTGCCGTCGTCATCGCGCTCGCACATGCTGCGGCCCAGGTTGAAGACCATCTCCAGCCCGAACACCATGCCTGCCAGCCGCATGTTCAGCCGGGTATCGCCTTCAAGCAAATGACTGAACTCGTGGGCCACCAGGCCCTGCAGCTCATCGCGGCTCAGGCTGTCGAGCGCGCCCTGCGTGACGGCCACGACGGCATCGTCCTCATCCCAGCCGGTGGCAAAAGCGTTGATGCACTCTTCCCGGTCCAGCACCATGGGCTGGGGCGGCTTCATGCTGGCGGCTATGGCCAGTTCGCTGACGATGTGGCACAGCCTCTGCTCGGCCTCGCGGCTGGCCGGCCAGGCCTCGCGTGCACCGGCCCGGCGCGCCAGCTTTTCACCGCCGCCTTGCAGGGTTGACGTTTCCAGCCACCAGCCGCCCAGCACAAACAGCAGTGTCACGGCGGTGTTGACGCTGAAGAAATAAGCCGGGTAGCCGCTGAAACCGGCCGAGACCAGTCGCCAGCTCAGCGCCAGGGCGGCGTTGACGCCGAGCAGCAGGGCGAGCACCGTCAGGCCGAACAGCAGCAGCAAGCGCAGAGTGTTGGCGCGGGCCGTTTCCTGCCACTCAAAAAAACGCATCGTGCTGGCGCAGTATCGAGAGCGGAGGGATCAGAGCTGAATACGCACCGCCTGGCGCTCGACCGCGCTCTCGGTGGCGCGCAGCATCGCCGACGGCCCAAAGCCAAACAGGCGGGCCATCAGCAAGGCCGGGAATTGTCCCTGCGCGTTGTTGTAGTCCAGCACCGCATCGTTATAGGCCTGGCGCGCAAAGCTGACCTTGTTTTCGGTGCTGGTGAGTTCTTCGCTGAGTTCGCGAATGGTCCGGTCGGCCTTGAGTTCAGGGTAGGCCTCGGCCACCGCAAACAGCCGTCCCAGGCTGCCGTCCAGCGTCTGCTCGGCGGCGGCCAATGCCACCACGGCCTGGCCATTGGCCGGGCGGTGTCGCACGGCATCGCTGGCGCTGCGCGCCTGGTTGCGCGCGGCAATCACGGCTTCCAGCGTGCCCTGTTCATGCTGCAGGTATTTCCTGGCGGCCTCCACCAGGTTGGGGATCAGGTCGTAGCGGCGCTTGAGCTGGACATCGATCTGGCCGAAGGCATTGCCTATGATGTTTTTGAGCCGCACCAGCCGGTTGTAGGCCCCCACCGCCCAGCAGACCAGTACGGCCAACACGACGACAGAGGCAAGGGTATGGAGGGACATGAAGGGTTCCTTGAAGCCAAATACAGCGGACGGGATGCCGGCAGCGCCGCCAGCAATTGCCGCGAGGTTAACTGCTTTTTGGCAAGAGCGGCAAGGCGAGCCCCTGCCAAAATCCATCGCGCTATGATTTAAATAGCATCATGCATCCATCCTGCCTTGGCAACCAGCCATTTTAATCAACCATCCAGGCCCATGATCGCCAGCGGATGCCACGCGGCAAGCGCATATAAAAAAAGCCCCACACCGTTGCCGGTGTGGGGCTTGACGCCTTTCAGGGCCTCAGACGCTGATCAGATTACTCCGTGGCAGCGCTGTCGCCTTCGGTTTCGGCTGGCGCGGAAACGGCTTCCAGCTCAGCGGCTTCCGCCTCGGCAATGGCGCGGCGCTCGGCGTCATCCATCAGGTCCTTGGCTTTGCGCGCTTCGTGATAAGCCATGCCGGTACCGGCAGGAATCAGGCGACCCACGATCACGTTCTCTTTCAGGCCGCGCAGCTCGTCGCGCTTGCCCATGATGGCCGCTTCGGTGAGCACGCGGGTGGTTTCCTGGAAGGAAGCCGCGGAGATGAAGGAGTCGGTCGACAGCGAAGCCTTGGTGATACCCAGCAACAGGTTGCTGAAGGTCGCCGGGACCTTGCCTTCCTTGCGCAGTGCGTCGTTGGTGTCCAGAATGACCGAACGCTCGACCTGCTCACCAGCGATGTAGCTGGACTCACCGACGTTTTCAACGACCACGCGGCGCAGCATCTGGCGAACAATCACTTCGATGTGCTTGTCGTTGATCTTCACGCCCTGCAGACGGTAAACGTCCTGCACCTCGTCGACGATGTAGCGGGCCAGTTCCTCCATGCCCAGCAGACGCAGAATGTCTTGCGGATCGGCCGGGCCGTCCACAATCGATTCGCCCTTGTTCACCACCTGGCCTTCGTGCACCAGGATGTTCTTCTCTTTGGGCACGAGGTCTTCCCAGACCTTGCCCTCGGGATCGGTGATCTGCAGGCGGACCTTGCCCTTGGTCTCCTTACCAAACGACACGGTACCGGTCATCTCGGCCAGCGTGCCCTTGTCCTTCGGCGTACGGGCCTCGAACAGCTCGGCCACACGTGGCAGACCGCCGGTAATGTCGCGGGTCTTCTGACCTTCGACCGGGATACGGGCCAGCACCTCGCCGGGACCCACATCCTGGCCGTCACGCACCTGAACCAGCGCGCCGACCTGGAAGCCGATCGTCACCGAGTGATCGGTGCCGGGGATCTTGACCTCGTTGCCGCTCGCATCGATCAGCTTGACCTGAGGCCGGATGACCTTGGTCGAACCACGGCGCTTCGGATCGATCACCACCAGCGTGGAAAGACCCGTCACATCGTCAACCTGCTTGGCCACCGTGACGCCTTCTTCCACATTCTCGAACAGCACCTTGCCGGCGAATTCGGTAATGATGGGGCGGGTCAGCGGATCCCAGTTGGCCAGAATCGCGCCAGCCTTGATGGCCTGGTCGGCCTTGACCGTCAGGGTCGCGCCGTACGGCACCTTGTGACGCTCACGCTCGCGGCCATGTTCGTCCTGAATGATGATCTCGCCGGAGCGGGCAATCACCACCAGCTCGCCCTTGGTGTTGGTCACATAACGCATCGGTGCGTTAAAGCTGATCACACCGCTGGACTTGGCTTCGACGCTGGAGGCAATCGCAGCACGCGACGCGGCACCACCGATGTGGAAGGTACGCATGGTCAGCTGCGTGCCGGGCTCACCGATCGACTGGGCGGCAATGATACCGACCGCTTCGCCGATGTTGATCAGGCCACCGCGACCCAGGTCACGGCCATAGCACTTGGCGCACAGGCCAAAGCGGGTTTCGCAGGTGAGGGCCGTGCGCACCTTGACTTCGTCCACGCCGGCCGCTTCGAGCTCCTCGATCAGGTCTTCGTCCAGCATGACGCCGGCCTTGGCCAGAACCGAGCGGTTCTCGGGGTGCAGGATGTCTTCCACCGTCGTGCGGCCAAGGATACGGTCGCGCAGGGATTCGATCACTTCACCGCCCTCGACGATGGCGCGCATCAGCGAGCCGTCTTGCGTGCCGCAGTCCTCTTCGGTGACTACCAGATCCTGAACCACGTCGCACAGGCGCCGGGTCAGGTAACCGGAGTTGGCGGTTTTCAGCGCGGTATCAGCCAGACCCTTACGGGCACCGTGGGTGGAGATGAAGTACTCCAGCACGTTCAGGCCTTCGCGGAAGTTCGCGGTAATCGGCGTCTCAATGATGGAGCCGTCAGGCTTGGCCATCAGACCCCGCATACCGGCCACCTGGCGGATCTGCGCGGCAGAACCACGGGCACCCGAGTCGGCCATCATGTAGATGGAGTTGAAGGACTCCTGCTCGACTTCCTTGCCGTGGCGGTCGACGACTTTTTCTTTCGAAAGCTGGGCCATCATCACCTTGGAGACTTCGTCGCCCGACTTGCCCCAGATGTCCACCACCTTGTTGTAGCGCTCACCAGCCGTCACCAGACCGGAGACATACTGCTGCTCGATCTCTTTGACCTCCTTCTGGGCGTGGGCAATGATGCTGGGCTTCTGCTTGGGCACCAGCATGTCATCGATGCAGATGGAGATGCCGGCGCGCGTGGCCAGGCGGAAGCCCGACTGCAGCAGCTTGTCGGCAAACACCACCGTCTCTTTCAAGCCGCACTTGCGGAAAGACACGTTGATGAGCTTGGAGATTTCCTTCTTCTTCAACGCCTTGTTGATGTTGGAGAAAGGCAGACCCTTGGGCAGGATCTCGGACAGCAGTGCACGGCCGCCGGTGGTTTCCCACAGCTTGGTCGAAGGTACGAACTCGCCGGTTTCCTTGTTCCTGGTCCATTCGGTCAAACGCACGCTGATACGGGCATTCAGGTCGAGTTGACCCGCATCAAATGCACGGCGGACTTCGCCGGTGTCGGAGAACACCAGGCCTTCGCCCTTGCCGTTGGTACGGTCGCGGGTCGTGTAATACAGCCCCAGCACCACGTCCTGGGAAGGAACGATGGACGGCTCGCCGTTGGCAGGGAACAGGATGTTGTTCGACGCCAGCATCAGGGTACGGGCTTCCATCTGCGCTTCCACAGACAAGGGCACGTGAACCGCCATCTGGTCACCGTCAAAGTCGGCATTGAAAGCCGAGCAGACGAGCGGGTGCAGCTGGATGGCCTTGCCTTCGATCAGGATGGGCTCAAAGGCCTGGATACCGAGGCGGTGCAGCGTAGGCGCACGGTTCAGCATCACGGGGTGCTCTTTGATGACCTCTTCCAGAATGTCCCACACCACTGGCGTGCCGGATTCGACTTCCTTCTTCGCCGCCTTGATGGTGGTGGCAATGCCGCGCACTTCGAGCTGGGCAAAGATGAAGGGCTTGAACAATTCCAGCGCCATCAGCTTGGGCAAACCGCACTGGTGCAGCTTGAGCGTCGGGCCCACGGTAATCACGGAGCGACCGGAATAGTCGACGCGCTTGCCCAGCAAGTTCTGGCGGAAACGACCGGACTTACCCTTGATCATGTCGGCCAGCGACTTCAGTGCGCGCTTGTTGGCGCCCGTCATGGCCTTGCCGCGGCGGCCGTTGTCGAGCAGCGAGTCCACCGCTTCCTGCAGCATGCGCTTTTCATTGCGGGCAATGATCTCGGGCGCCTTGAGTTCCAGCAAACGGCGCAGGCGGCTGTTGCGGTTGATGACGCGGCGATACAGGTCGTTCAGGTCGGAGGTCGCAAAGCGGCCACCGTCCAGCGGCACCAGCGGACGCAGGTCCGGCGGCAGCACGGGCAGCACATCCAGCACCATCCACTCGGGCTTGATGCCGGACTTCTTGAACGCTTCCATCAATTTCAAACGCTTGGCGTTCTTCTTGATCTTGATTTCGGAACCGGTCAGGTCGTTGCGCAACTTGTCGATCTCGATGTCGAGGTCCAGGCCTTCCAGAAGATCCTTGATGCCTTCGGCGCCCATCTTGGCGGTGTACTCGTCACCGTATTCCTTGCGCTTGGCATCGTAGTCGTCTTCCGACATGATGCTGAACTTCTTCAGCGGGGTCATGCCGGGGTCGGTCACCACGTAGGCTTCGAAGTACAGCACGCGCTCGATGTCGCGCAGCGTCATGTCGAGCACCAGGCCCAGACGCGAAGGCAGCGACTTCAGGAACCAGATGTGGGCGCAGGGAGCGGCCAGGTCGATGTGACCCATGCGTTCGCGGCGAACCTTGGTCTGCGTGACTTCAACGCCGCACTTTTCGCAGATGACGCCGCGGTGCTTGAGGCGCTTGTACTTGCCGCACAGGCACTCGTAGTCCTTGATGGGGCCAAAGATCTTGGCGCAGAACAGACCGTCGCGCTCAGGCTTGAAGGTGCGGTAGTTGATGGTTTCAGGCTTTTTGACTTCGCCGAAAGACCACGAACGGATCTTCTCGGGCGAGGCCATGCCGATCTTGATGGCATCGAAATGCTCATCCGGCGTGAATTGCTTGAACAGGTCGAGTAATGATTTCATGAGTTAAATCCTTTTCTTTCCTGCTTTAATTAGCTGCGTTCCAGCTCGATATCGATACCGAGCGAACGAATTTCCTTGACCAGCACGTTGAACGATTCCGGCATGCCCGCCGTGATCGCATGCTCACCCTTGACAATGCTTTCGTACACCTTGGTACGGCCTTGCACGTCATCGGACTTGACGGTGAGCATTTCCTGCAGCGTGTAGGCGGCGCCATAAGCTTCCAGCGCCCAGACCTCCATCTCACCGAAACGCTGTCCACCGAACTGGGCCTTGCCGCCCAATGGCTGCTGCGTGACCAGCGAGTAAGGACCGGTCGAGCGGGCGTGCATCTTGTCGTCCACCAGGTGGTGCAGCTTCAGGAAGTGCATGTAACCGACCGTCGTGGTCCGTTCAAACGCGTCACCCGTGCGCCCGTCGTACAGCTGTGCCTGGGTCCGCGTCGCGGTCAGGCCCTTGGCCTTGGCAAGATCGTCGGGGTAGGCCAGTTGCAGCATGGTCATGATGTCTTCTTCCGAAGCGCCATCAAAAACCGGCGTGGCAAAAGGAACGCCGGCCGTCAGGTTGCGAGCCATCTCGATGACCTGGTCGTCAGCCAGGGAAGAAAGCTCCTCGGCACGGCCCGTCTTGTTGTAAAGCTCTTCCATGAACTTGCGCAGTTCGGCCACTTTGGCCTCCGCCTGCAGCATGTTGCCAATGCGATGGCCCAAGCCCTTGGCGGCCCAGCCCAAATGCACTTCAAGCACCTGGCCCACGTTCATCCGCGAAGGCACGCCCAGCGGATTCAGCACGATGTCGCAAGGCGTACCGTCGGCCATGTGCGGCATGTCTTCGACAGGCACGATCTTGGAAACCACACCCTTGTTACCGTGGCGGCCGGCCATCTTGTCACCGGGCTGCAGACGGCGCTTGACAGCCAGGTAAACCTTGACCATCTTGAGCACGCCCGCTGGCAGCTCATCGCCTTGCGTCAGCTTCTTGCGCTTTTCTTCAAAAGCCAGGTCGAAGCTGTGACGCGTCTGCTCCATGGCATTCTTGATGCTTTCCAGCTGCGAAGCCACTTCGTCGTCGGCGGGACGAATGTCGAACCAGTTGTATTTTTCAACGTCGGCCAGGTAGGCCTTGTCGATCGTCGTGCCTTTGGCCAGCTTCTTCGGACCGCCGTTGGCGACCTTGCCGTTGAGGAGTTTCTCGATACGGTCGAACGCATCGGCTTCCACAATCCGCAGCTGGTCGTTGAGGTCCAGACGGAAGCGCTTGAGTTCGTCGTCAATGATCTGCTGGGCGCGCTTGTCGCGCGTGATGCCTTCACGGGTGAAGACCTGCACGTCAATGACGGTGCCCTGCGAGCCCTGGCTCACGCGCAGCGAGGTGTCTTTCACATCGCTGGCCTTTTCGCCGAAGATGGCACGCAGCAGTTTTTCTTCCGGCGTCAGCGTGGTCTCGCCCTTGGGCGTGACCTTGCCGACCAGCGTGTCGCCCGGCTGGACTTCAGCGCCGACATAAATAATGCCGGACTCGTCGAGGCGGTTGAGCTGCTGCTCGGACAGGTTGGGAATGTCGCGCGTGATTTCTTCGGAACCGAGCTTGGTGTCACGGGCCATCACCACGAGTTCTTCGATGTGAATCGAGGTGTAGCGGTCTTCAGCCACTACGCGCTCGGAAATCAGGATCGAATCCTCGAAGTTGTAGCCGTTCCATGGCATGAAGCCGATCAGCATGTTCTGGCCGATGGCGATTTCGCCGAGGTCGGTGGATGCGCCGTCAGCGACCACGTCACCCTTGGCCAGCTTGTCGCCGCGTTTGACGATGGGACGCTGATGGATGTTGGTGTTCTGGTTGGAACGCTGGTACTTGATCAGGTTGTAGATGTCCACACCCACTTCACCCGCCAAAGCTTCCGCATCATTGACGCGCACCACGATACGGGTCGCATCCACATAGTCCACCACACCGCCACGGGTTGCCGTCACCACGGTGCCCGAGTCCACGGCGGCAACGCGCTCGATGCCGGTACCCACCAATGGTTTTTCAGGGCGCAGCACAGGCACAGCCTGACGCGACATGTTGGCGCCCATCAGTGCGCGGTTGGCGTCATCGTGCTCAAGGAAGGGCACGAGCGAAGCTGCGACCGACACGATCTGGGCCGGCGACACGTCCATGTACTGAACACGCTCGGCGCCGACCAGAATCGACTCACCCTTTTCACGGGCGGACACGAGGTCACCCGTCAGGGCGCCTTCCTTGTCCAGAGCCGCATTGGCCTGGGCAATGACGTACTTGCCTTCTTCAATCGCAGACAGGTAATCAATCTGATCGGTCACCTTGCCAGCCACCACGCGGCGGTATGGCGTTTCGATAAAGCCATACTCGTTCAGGCGCGCATAGAGTGCCAGCGAGTTGATCAGGCCGATGTTCGGGCCTTCAGGCGTTTCGATCGGGCAAACGCGACCGTAGTGGGTCACGTGCACGTCACGAACTTCAAAGCCGGCACGCTCGCGGGTCAAACCACCAGGGCCAAGGGCCGAAACACGGCGCTTGTGGGTGATTTCCGCCAGCGGATTGGTCTGGTCCATGAACTGCGACAGCTGCGACGCGCCGAAGAATTCCTTCAATGCGGCAGAAATCGGCTTGCTGTTGATCAGGTCGTGCGGCATCAGCGGCTCTTGCTCGGCCTGGCCCAGACGCTCTTTGACGGCCTTTTCAATACGCGCCAAACCGGTACGGTACTGGTTTTCGGCGAGTTCGCCAACACAACGCACGCGGCGGTTGCCGAGGTGGTCAATGTCATCGACTTCGCCATTGCCGTTGCGCAGGTCGACCAGGATCTTGACGACGGCGAGGATGTCCTCGTTGGTCATGACCATGGGGCCGGTGGATTCATCGCGACCCACACGGGCGTTGAACTTCATGCGGCCGACCTTGGACAGATCGTAGGTATCCGAGTTGTAGAACAGGCGCTGGAACAAGGCCTGGACGGCGTCTTCCGTGGGCGGCTCGCCGGGGCGCATCATGCGGTAGATCGCCACCCGTGCGGCAAACTCGTCAGCCGTTTCATCGGTGCGCAGGGTCTGCGAAATATAGGCACCCTGGTCGAGCTCATTGGTGTACAGCACCTGCAGGTCCTGCACACCCGCCACGCGCAGTTTCTTGAGCAGCAACTCGGTCAACTCATCATTGGCCTTGGCAATGATTTCACCCGTATCGGCGTCGACGATGTTCTTGGCGACCACTCGGCCGATCAGGAAATCTTCGGGCACGCTGATGGTGGTGGTGCCGCTTTGCTCGAGTTCACGGGTGTGGCGAACGGTGATGCGCTTGTCTTTGGCGACAACCACCTTGCCGGTCTTGTCGGTGATGTCAAAACGGGCAACTTCACCGCGCATGCGCTCGGCGACGAATTCCATCTGCGCGCCACTGTCCATCAGGCGGAAGTTGTCGAACACAAAGAAGTTGGCGAGGATGGATTCCGGCGTCAGGCCAATCGCCTTGAGCAGAATCGTCACGGGCATCTTGCGGCGACGGTCGACACGGAAATACAGCACGTCTTTCGGGTCGAACTCGAAATCGAGCCAGGAGCCACGGTAAGGAATGATGCGGGCCGAGAACAGCAGTTTGCCCGAGCTGTGGGTCTTGCCCTTGTCGTGCTCAAAGAACACGCCCGGCGAGCGGTGCAACTGGGACACGATCACGCGCTCGGTACCGTTGATCACGAACGAGCCCTTGTCGGTCATGAGCGGCACTTCGCCCATGTAAACCTCTTGCTCCTTGACTTCCTTGACGACCTTGGACTGCGAGGTCGATGACTCGCGGTCATAGATGATCAATTGCACTTTGGCACGCACGGCCGAAGCGAAGGTCAGGCCGCGGGTCTGGCATTCGCGCACGTCGAATGCCGGTTTGGCCAGGTTGTACTCGATGAATTTCATCTCGACAAAACCGTTGTGCGAGACGATGGGGAAGGCGTTCTCAAACGCTGCCTGCAGACCTTCGATGGCGCGCTTCTGGGGCGCACGGTCGGCTTGCAAAAACGCGGTGTACGCGTCTTTTTGCATTTGCAACAAATAGGGAACAGTCAACACGCTTTCGCGGTTGCCGAAGCTTTTGCGGATGCGTTTGCGTTCGGTGAAGGAATAGGCCATGAGTTCTCCGCGTTGATGGGCTCTGGCGACTCTCGTGCCCAAATACACCACGTATTCAGGCAGCTTGGTGGTTGGCCACTACCAACCATGGCGGACGGTGACGCATTGCATGTCACCCGAACCAAGGCGTTTTCTGCAGTCGGTATTCAGAAAACACTGGAAAAAAGACTGTTTCAATCCTTTTTCCAGTGCCTCTACGAACACTGAAACAGGCGATGACCTGTTTCAGTGCTCCCGGAACACCGAAAAACCGGCCTGTCGGCGGGCTTTTCGTGGTGCTCCTTGAAGCACGAAAGGCTGGAAGCCCGACAAGGTCTTCCAGCCTTTGCAAACAGCAAGGATTACTTGAGTTCGACTTTCGCGCCAGCTTCTTCGAGCTTTTTCTTGGCAGCTTCTGCGTCGGCCTTGGGAGCGGCTTCCTTGACGTTCTTCGGTGCGCCGTCAACCAGGTCCTTGGCTTCTTTGAGGCCCAGACCGGTGATTTCGCGAACAGCCTTGATGACCGACACCTTGTTGGCGCCAGCTTCGAGCAGCACGACGTTGAAGTCGGTCTTCTCTTCAGCAGCAGCAGCACCGGCACCGGCGCCAGCAGCAGCAGGAGCGGCCATGGCAGCAGCGCTCACACCAAATTTCTCTTCGATGGCTTTCACCAGATCGTTGAGTTCGAGGACCGTCATGCTGTCAAGCGCGGTCAAAAATGCGTCTTTATCGAATGCCATTTTGATTTCCTAAAAAGTTGGGTACAAATTACGCCGCTGCGGCTTCTGCAACAGGCTCTGCGACTGAAGCGCCTTCGCCTTTTTTCGCTGCCAGTGCGCCGAGCACAACGGCCGTACGCGACATGGGCGACATCAGCAAGCCACACACCTGGGCCAGCAACACTTCCTTGGAAGGAATGTTGGCCAGTTGCTTCACGCCGTTCACGTCCAGGGCTTTACCGCCGAATGCGCCGCCACGAATCACCAGCTTGTCGTTGGTTTTCGCGAAATCAGCCACTACTTTTGCAGCAGCTACAGCATCGATGGAAAAGCCGTAGATCAGCGGACCGGTCATCTGGCCGGACACGACGTCAAATGCGCTACCTGCCACGGCACGGCGAGCCAGGGTGTTCTTCAGAACACTCAGGTTCACGCCTTTGTCGCGGGCTTGGCTGCGCAGCTTGGTCATGTCAGCGACCGTAATGCCACGGTATTCCGCCATCACGAGCGTTTGAGCTTTAGCGGCGAGGCCGGTCACTTCATCAATGACGGCTTGTTTCTCACTGCGATTGAGACTCAAGGTCTACTCCTTAAAAATGTGTTGTGGGGCTTGGGCTTGCGCCTTCACCCTTCTACACGCTCATATTCAGCGACCAACTGTTTCAGATTCTTTTCAAAACCATCTGCAGCGGGACCGCCATCTGCGTTGGCTGTCTTTCGATTAAGTACTTGCCTGAGGTATTTCATTCAGACAGATACGCCAACGGTCTTGGATGACCTGCCGGAGAGAACCCCGGCAGCCCACCACATTGAACAACCCTTGCGGGTCATTCAAATTCTTGCGATTACGCTGCGATGGTTTGCGTGTCGACGCGAACGCCCACACCCATCGTCGACGAAACCGCGACTTTCTTCAAATACACACCCTTGCTGGAAGCAGGCTTTGCCTTGTTCAGCGCGTCGATCAATGCAGCCAGGTTGCCTTGCAGCTTGGCGGTATCGAACGAACGAAGACCGATGGTGCCGTGCACGATGCCAGCCTTGTCAACGCGGAACTGGACCTGGCCAGCTTTTGCATTCTTGACAGCCGTCGCGACGTCTGGCGTGACCGTGCCAACCTTGGGGTTAGGCATCAAACCACGCGGACCCAGAACCTGGCCCAGCGTACCCACGATGCGCATGGCATCAGGGGAGGCAATCACCACGTCGAAATCCATCTTGCCGGCTTTGATTTCGGCAGCCAGATCATCCATACCCACGATGTCAGCACCGGCAGCCTTGGCTTCTTCAGCCTTGGCACCCTGGGCGAACACGGCAACGCGCTTGGTTTTACCCGTACCGTTGGGCAGAACAACAGCACCGCGAACCACCTGGTCGGATTTCTTGGCATCCACACCGAGCTGCACAGCCACGTCGATGGACTCATCGAACTTGGCAACGGCAAACTCTTTGACGAGGCCCAACGCGTCAGGCAGGGCGTACAGCTTGTTGCTGTCGATCTTGTCGCCGATGGCTTTTTGGCGTTTGGTCAGCTTGCTCATACAACACCCTCCACCGTCACGCCCATGGAACGGGCGGAACCGGCAATAGTACGAACGGCAGCGTCGAGATCGGCAGCCGTCATGTCTTTCATCTTGGTCTTGGCGATTTCTTCCAGCTGAGCGCGGGTAATCTTGCCAACCTTGGCGGTGTGCGGCGTCGCAGAGCCCTTGTCGAGCTTGATGGCCTTCTTGATCAGCGTGACAGCCGGAGGCGTCTTGATGATGAAGGTAAAGCTCTTGTCTGCGTAAGCGGTGATCACCACTGGCAGCGGCAGGCCTGGCTCAACACCCTGGGTCTGGGCATTGAATGCCTTGCAGAATTCCATGATGTTCAGGCCGCGCTGACCCAGCGCCGGACCGATAGGGGGGGACGGGTTGGCCTTGCCAGCTGGCACTTGCAGCTTGACGAAGCCGACGATTTTTTTCGCCATACTTTTCTCCTTGCGGGTCATAACGCCTGAACACTGTTGAAAACAGATCCAGGCTCCCCGGGGTTACACAACTCAATCGTGATTCAGAAGAACCATCCGCGCCGAGTTGCAAGGCGCGAAATTTCAAATTTCCGTCAGGTCTTTTCGATCTGGCTGAATTCCAGCTCGACGGGTGTTGCGCGGCCAAAAATCGTGACCGACACACGCACCTTGTTCTTGTCGTAGTTGACCTCTTCCACCGTGCCATTGAAGTCGGTAAAAGGACCATCCTTGACGCGGACATACTCGCCCGTTTCAAATTCGACCTTGTGGCGCGGCTTCTCGGTACCGACCTGCATCTGGCTCACGATTTTCTGGACATCTTCCTCGGAAATCGGAGCCGGGCGGTTTTTGGCGCCCCCCACAAAGCCGGTGACCTTGTTGGTGTGCTTCACCAGGTGCCAGGTTTCGTCGTCCATGACCATCTCGACCAGCACATAGCCCGGGAAGAAGCGGCGCTCCGTCGTTTTCTTCTGGCCGTTCTTGATCTCGACCACTTCCTCAGTCGGCACCAGGAAGCGGCCGAACTTGGCCTGCATGCCAGCGCGGTTGATGCGCTCAACAATATTGCGCTCGACCGCTTTTTCCATGCCGGAATAGGCATGCACGACATACCACTGCATGCCGGGGGTTGGCGTCAGGGACGTGCCCACCGCCACTTCGGTGACTACCGTGCCGTTCAGATCGCTCATTATCGTTTCCATCCCAGGATCAGGTCGTAAAACACCCACTCGAGTGTCTTGTCTGTAAACCACAAAAACAACGCCATCACCACCACAAAGCCAAACACGTAAGCCGTCATTTGCATGGCCTCTTTGCGGGCAGGCCAGACGACCTTCTTGACCTCACGCCAGGAGTCACGCCCAAAGGCCAGAAACTGCCGACCCAACTCCGAAGACATGAAAACGACAACCGCCGCGGCCAGCCCCACAATCAGGGCTCCCCATTGGGCGGCTTGGCCCTGCTTGGCCAGCAGGTAAAAACTCACCAGCGAAGCCAGCACCAAAACGACAGCCAAGCCCAGCTTGGCCTTGTCGGCGTTGGTGCTAACGGTTTCAACTTGAGAAGAGGCCATGGTTGCCGGATTTCCTGTTCAATCTTCGCGCGCCCCTGCAGACGCTTAAGCCCACCTGAAGTTTTTTGACTCCTGGCGGGCTTGCTTGTTATCTTTTCAAGCCACTGACGGCTTCAACATCTATGAATCAGCCGGGTGGCAGGGGCAGTAGGAATCGAACCTACAACCTTCGGTTTTGGAGACCGACGCTCTGCCAATTGAGCTATACCCCTGTATCAAACCTCTTATTGCTTACGCGAGGATCTTGGCCACAACGCCAGCGCCCACGGTACGGCCGCCTTCGCGGATGGCGAAGCGCAGGCCTTCTTCCATGGCGATCGGGTTGATCAGCTTGACGGTGATCGACACGTTGTCGCCAGGCATGACCATTTCCTTGCCTTCTGGCAACTCGATCGCACCGGTCACGTCCGTCGTGCGGAAGTAGAACTGGGGACGGTAGTTGTTGAAGAAAGG
>NZ_BCYO01000043.1 GCF_001598235.1 Polaromonas jejuensis NBRC 106434
GCTGCACCCGCGCCCGACGCCTCATCGCCCGTGCCGCCGCCCGTTGAAGCGGCCATGCCTTCCGAGCGGCGTGATGCGGTGGATGCGGTGCCGATGGAGTCGGCGCCGCCGATTCAGCCCGCGGCGCCGAATGGCAGCGCCGCCACGCCTGCGCCGCCAGCGGTATCAACGCCGCCGGCCAATGGCGGCACGGCCGCTGAAAAAAACGGCGCCGTCACGGGGCAATAAGGGGGCCATGAAGGGGCAATGACGGGACAATGCGCGCCAATTCAAGCAAAACAGGCCGCCAGCCCTTGCTGTATCAGCGCTGATAGCTATCAAATTTGAAGCATCTGAAGCGCCGTATGGGCTGGCCGGCAGGCGCCAACACCCCGAACGGCTCGCCGCGGCCGCCCGCGCTCATGCAGATGGTCATGGGGCCGCAGGAGCCGCCGATTCGCCCTCACGTGGCTTGGGCACGAAGCCGATCACCAGCCCTTTCGCCGTCACCGTGATGCTGCCCGGCTGCAGCCCCAGGCCATCGGCCAGCGCCAGGTCTTGCGGACGCAGCTGGTGCAGCACCACCTCGCGCAAGGCCTGCTCGGCCAAGGCCGGCCCATAGCTGTTGAGCAACTCGGACGCGGCCGGCGGCAGGCTGGGAAAGTTCAGCGAATGCACCCGCAGCTGGTAGGCGCGAATGGTGCGGTCGCTGGCCTCATAGCGCAGCGCAAAGTCCACCTCGAAGCTGCCCGCGTGGCTGCGCTGCAGCGCCGGCCCGGCGGCCTCGACCGGCATCTCGGCATTGAGCCGGTTCTGCTCGGGCAGCAGGCGCAGGCGCGGCGCCTGCAGGGTCAGGTCCAGCAGCCCACCCACCGGATAGCGCAGGGGGAAGCGCCGCGCCACCGCCTGCTGCAACTGCTCGGCAGACACGGTGTAGCTGGGCTGGGCGCGTGCGCCCGGCGCGCCCGAACAGGCAGCCAGGGCCCAAGCCAGCCATGCGGTCAGCGTGATCAGGAGTCTGCGCTTCATCCAATACCTCGGTCGTCTCGGTCGTTGCGGTCGGAGTTGGGATTGTGCGCCGTGCAGGCCGGCAGGCGGGCGATGCGTTCTGTGAATGGCGCCATCAGCCCCGCTTGGGAATGCCCAGCCCCTTCACCACCGCCGGCCGCGCCACGAACGCCGCCAGCGCCCGCGTGACGTTGGCAAAATCGTTGATGCCCACCAGATCGCCCGCCTCATAAAAGCCGATCAGGTTGCGCACCCAGGGGAAGGTGGCGATGTCGGCAATCGTGTAGGCCTCGCCCATGATCCAGGCGCGGCCGGCCAGCCGCTGGTCCAGCACGGCCAGCAGGCGCCTGGCCTCCGCCACATAGCGGTCGCGCGGGCGCTTGTCTTCGTAGTCCCTGCCGGCAAACTTGTTGAAGAAGCCCAGCTGGCCAAACATGGGGCCAATGCCGCCCATCTGCCACATCAGCCACTGGATGGTTTCGTAGCGGCCGGCGGCATCCTGCGGGATGAGTTGACCGCTCTTGTCGGCCAGGTAGAGCAGGATGGCGCCGGACTCGAACAGCGCCAGCGGCTGGCCGCCCGGGCCGTTAGGGTCGAGGATGGCCGGGATCTTGTTGTTGGGGCTGAGCGAGAGAAATTCCGGCGACATCTGGTCATGGGTGTCGAAGCTGACCAGATGCGGCTCGTAAGCCAGGCCGGTCTCTTCCAGCATGATGGACACCTTGACGCCGTTGGGCGTGGGCAGCGAGTAGAGCTGCAGCCGCTCGGGGTGCTGGGCCGGCCATTTTTTCGTGATGGGGAAGGTCGAGAGATCGATCATTGAAGTCCTTGGTTGAACGCGGGCAGTAAGTCTTTTGCGTCGGACATTTTGACCCAATGGCCATTTGGCTGCTGGGGCCCATCGGCGTGACCGCCGCTGCCCGCATTCGGGCCGGTTGAAGGGGCCAGTCAAACGCGATCTCGCCGCCGGCGATTGGTGGACGCCACCCTGACAAAAATCTCGTCGAAAACTTCCGGTTTGCGTTGGGACTGCGATGCCTGGCTCTCGTCATGACACGTCTCCATGGAGCGAATGGCGTGTTGCGAGAGCACGGCTTCCAAGCGCTATGGCGAGCGCGACGACGATCAGAAGCGCCGCGACTGCGAACGTGATCCGCATACCGGTGGCAACAGCCTCGGGACGCGCCGTTGTGATGTCGATCGTCGCCGCTGCGAGCGCGAACACAGCGCCCATTACGGATGCACCGGTGATGAGCCCGAGATTGCGCGACAGGCTGAGCATGCCGGAAATGACGCCCCGCTGGTCCGCACGGATATCCGTCATGACGGCGGTATTGTTGGCCGTCTGGAACAGCGCATAGCCGACGGTGATGACGACGATGGGGGCGATGTAGCCGGGGATGCCGAGCGTCGTCGGCATCATGGATAGAACGAAGGAACCGGCCGCTATTGCTACGAGCCCAACAATGGTCATGCGTTGCGCGCCAAAACGGTCCGCAATGCGACCGGCTGGCATACCGGTCAGCGCGGCGGCAAGCGGACCGACCGACAGGACGAGTCCCACAAGCGCAGCGTCGAGCCCGAGCGCACGAGACAGATAGAACGGCCCGACCACCAGCGTCGCCATCATCACCGTCGAGACGAGCGCGCTCATGGCGAGGCTCGCACTGAAGCCTGGATCGCGGAACATCGCCAATCGGATCAAAGGGGATGCGGCTCTCGCCTCGGCGAGCACGAAAAGGCCGACCCCGAAGGCAGCAGCCAGCAGCAGGGCCATGTTGAGCGGGCCGAAACTGCCGCGCCCCATCGTCATGGCGAGCGCATAAGCCGCGAGCGTCAGGGCCAGCAGCAGCGTGCCCATAGGGTCGAAACCGGCACGACCCGTCTTCGGCCCCCGGCGATCAACGGGCAGGTAGCGATGCGCGAGAAGAAAAGTCAGGATACCCAGCGGTAAGTTGGCGAGGAAGATGGCCCGCCAACCGGGTCCGGCGATCAGAACGCCGCCCAGCGATGGACCGAGAGCGGTGCCAATCGCGGACATCGTTCCGAGCAGCCCCATGGCGCTGCCGGTCCTGGCCTTTGGTACCGTCTCACCGACAAACGCCATGGTGAGGGCCATCATGATGGCCGCGCCTAGCCCCTGCGCCGCCCGGGCGGCAATCAGCAGCCAGAGCGTGGGCGCGACGCCGCACAGGCTTGATGCCACCGTGAACAGGAAGATTCCGGCCAGCAGCAGCCGCCTCCGGCCAATGATGTCACCGAGCCGTCCGGCGCTGACGATCAGGGTGGTGATGGCGAGGAGATAAGCGAGGACGACCCACTGGACTTGCTGGAAGGAGGCAGTGAACGCCTGTGCCAGCGCCGGCAAGCCCACATTGGCGATGCTGGTGCCGAGCGAGGACAGCAGCATGGAGAGCGAAAGGCTGGCGAGCGCCCACCGGACCGAAGGTGTCCTTTCCACACTTGCGGCACTTCCAGCGACTGCCTCATCTCGCCTTGCAATGATTGACTTCAACATGAATTCCCTTTTGGCTTCGGCATAACAAGCCCTGCCGGCAGTTGTTGGCCTGCGCTGAAACTGCGTTGACTGGCGACTCCCGAAATGGAGCTGCTATGCAAGCGTAGTTCTTTGCCTGATATAGCGGAAGGCGCACCATTTGCACTTTATTAGTGTGTTTGACGCCATGTAACGACCAAACTGCGCTATGGTCAATGCATGTCGATACCCGATCTCAACCTGCTTGTCACTCTTGATGTGCTGCTCGCGGAAGGCAGCGTTGCGCGCGCAGCCCGACGCTTGCGGCTTAGCCCGTCGGCGATGAGCCGGGCGCTGGCGCGATTGCGTGACACGACGGGCGATCCGCTGTTGGTCAGGGCCGGACGCGGTCTCGTTCCCACACCCCGGGCGATAGCACTGCGCGAGCGGGTCGGCCAGCTCGTGCAGGACGCAGAAGCGGTTCTACGCCCTGCCGAAAAGCTCAAGCTCGAACAGCTGGTTCGAACGTTCACGCTGCGGACCAGCGAAGGCTTTGTGGAGAACTTCGGGCCTAGCCTCATTGCCCGCGTCGGCGAGGAAGCGCCCGGCGTGCGACTACGGTTCGTGCAGAAATTAGACAAGGACAGCGCGCCACTTCGTGACGGAACCGTCGATTTGGAAACCGGCGTTATAGGTGACTCTACGGGTCCGGAGGTGCGCACCCGGGCGTTGTTCCGAGACCGTTTCATTGGCGTCGTGCGCATGGGGCATTCGCTGAGCCAGGGCGAGATCACGCCCTCCCGTTATGCGGCCGGCAGGCACATCCTTGTCTCGCGACGGGGTCAGGGCAAGGGACCGATGGATGAAGCCTTGAAGCCGTTTGGACTGGAAAGGGAGATCGTCACGATCGTCGGTGGCTTTTCGACCGCGCTGGCTCTCGCCCGGGCCTCCGACCTGATCGCCACTGTTCCCGAACGACACACTGGAAACCTGCGCGCCGGAATGTATAGTTTTCCTCTTCCTGTCCCAACGCCGGAGATCACGGTTTCAATGCTCTGGCACCCGCGGCTGGATGCCGATACCGCACATCGCTGGCTGCGCGGATGCCTTCACGACGTTTGCGCGGAGCAACTCACTGATTCATAGTCACGCGCTGCCCGGCCAGCGAGAGGCCCACTCGTCTGACCGACCAGGGCGATTTCAGCCCAGGCAGGTGTTTGTACTGCGCCGTGTCTTTCATCTCAAAACTCGCAGGTCAATTGCAAGCTCGAAATTCTGTTTCATTGCGGGAAGCGGGAGATGGAGCTGGGCTGAGGGAAAAATCACAGTGAAATCGACGAACAACCCTTGTTTTGGGCCGACAGCGTAGCAAGACCCGGTGGCGACCCAAAAGCCCATTCGCTTCGAAAATCCTGCAAGCGCAGCACCCGCCTGCCGGCTCACGCAAGCTGGCGCGGGACTTCACGCTATGCTGTGCGGCCCACGACCGTCACGCTGCCGAAACTCTGAGGTGTATCGGGCGATAGCCCAGGTAAACAGGGCGCCAACAGCTATCAAATCGGGAGCGAAAACTCATCAGGCAGGAAGCTAGATGACATTTCTTTCCAGCAAGGCGCGACCCTCCACCAGCCTTTGCACCGACAGCGGCGACAAGTCCAGGCTGGTGTAGGCGCCCTCGGCTATCCATTCGGCCAGGCCGCGCCCCACCGCCGGCGCCTGCTGCAAACCGTGCCCGCTGAAGCCATTGGCCAGCAGCAAATTGGGCAAAGCCGGGTGCGGCCCCAGCAGGGCATTCTGGTCATGGGTGTTGTATTCGTAGTAACCGGCCCAGGCGCGCTGCAGGCGCACGGCCTCAAAGCCCGGCACCCGGTGCGCCAGCGTCAGCCAGGCCTGGTCGAACAAGTCGTAGTCCACCTCCAGCGGTGCATCGTTGTCATCCTGCGGCGGCGGCAGGCCGCAAATCCAGATGTCGCCCTCGGGCCGGAACCACAGCCCGCTAGTGTCGATGACCAGCGGGCAATCCGGCGTTTTGGCGGGGCTGGTAAACGCATAAACGCAGCGCCTGCGCCCATGCACCGGCAAGTCCAGCCCGGTGCCAGCCAACAAGGGCTTGGCCCAGGCGCCGGCTGCGTTCACTGCCCAGTCGCACGGCAGTTGCGCGCCGCCTTCCAGCGTGACCGCATGCACGCGGCCCTGGCTGTACGCAAAGCCCGTGGCCTCGGCCTTGACATACTGCACGCCCAGGTTGCGCGCCTTGTGCCTGAAGGCCATCAGCAAACCATAGCCATCAAACCAGCCTTCGCCCTTCAGGCCCAGCGAGGCCAGCGCCAGGTCGTCCACCTGCAGCCACGGAAAGCGCTGCTGCAGCGCCGCTGGTTCCAGCAGTGCAACTTCCACGCCCATCGCGCGCTGCGTAGCGTGGTTCTCTCGCAAGGTGGCCGCGCCGGCTGCGGTGGCCAGGTATAGATAGCCTTTCTCGGTCAGGCCTATATCGGGCACGTTGCCCTCCACCGCCAGGTGCTGTTTAATGTTGCGCAAAAACTCAATGCCGTACTGCGAGATCGCGATGTTCACTGGCGCCGAGAACTGCTGGCGTATGGAGCTGGCCGACAGCGCCGAAGAGGCCTGCGCATAGGTGGGGTCACGTTCCACCACCGTGACCTTGCCGCCAAAGCGCGGGTGCATGGCCAAAAAACAGGCAATGGCACTGCCCATCACCCCGCCGCCCACAATGACCACTTGTTGTGCTGCCTGGCTCATCTTGCCTGTACCTCTTGTGCTGATTTGCTGACTGGATGGTGGCCATCCTACCCATACGGCAAGAATGTAGACGGTCAACGCAGGGCCAACAGGTCAAGGTGCAGCAGCCGTCAAGGCTGCTGCAATTGCACGGCAGATACCTTGTAGCTGGGCTGGGCTCGCGCGCCGGGTAGAGCGTGTGAGCAACAGTCTTCGGTGTATCAACATATTCCTTCCGGGCCTTGAGGGTGTGTAGGGTGCGCCCCCGCTGCGCGCGCCATGTAAAGCGCAGGTAGTGTGTTGCAACGGTGTGTGAGTGGCGTCAACAGATGGGCAGCGCGCTTCGTTGAACACGGGCTTCTCGTGAAATCAACTGGTTTTAAACAAACCTCACTCATAGGACTCTCATGAACAAATTACTCGCTACCCTGATTGCCACCCTGTTTGTTGGTCTTGCATCTGCACAAACGCCTGCGCCTGTGGCACCCGCCACGCCGGCTGCGGTCAAGGCAGAAGCCAAGGCCGACAAATCAGTCGCCGCCGCCGTCAAAAGCGAAGCCAAGGTGGACGCCAAGGCAGACACCAAGGTCGAAAAGGCAGAAGTAAAAACCGCTGAAAAGACCACCAAGGCCCACGCCAAGGCAGCAAAAGTCAAAGCCAAGGCCCACGCCAAGGCCGCCAAAGCTGACGCAGACGACAAAACCAAGGCCGACGCCAAAGCAGACAAGGCCACCGTCAAAGCCGAAGCCAAGCTCGACACCACCAAGGTGAATGCCGCAGCCGACAAGGCCAACGCCAAGCTGGATACCAAGGCGGTCAAGGCAGAAGTCAAGGCTGATGTGAAAGCTGCTGGCAGCAAGTAAGGGCAGCCGCAAGTTGCGAAACTTGCACTCGCTAAAAAGACAGGCCAGGCCTGTCTTTTTTATGGGTGGTTCATTTCCCGTTCAACCCCGTCCCGGTCTACTCAAGGCTGCTGCTCGGGCAAAAAGGCAATCACCAACTTCTGCGCCGTCAGGCCCATAGGCCGCCAAAAGCTCTGAAGGTTCCGGTGGCAGGTCGTCAAAACGCAGCGCGTTTAAAACTTGTGTCTACCGTCCTACCACCGACCATCCCGCGTGCAGGTTGGCCTTGTCGTTCTCGTACTCCCACGCGGTGCCGCAGCGGTCACAGCGGTAGCTGGTGATGGTGACCACAGCACCGCCGCGCCTTTCCTGGCGATTGGCGCCCTGCACCAGCTCGGCATGCCCGGGGGCCTTGCGCCAGTTGCGCTGGATGCCGGCGCACGAATCGCACAGCGCCATCTTCTTCAATTCGTTTTGGCGGTTCGGGTCTTGGGTCATGTTGCTGCTCTTGATGTTGGTGATGGGGGCTTTGGGTATTGACGCTCATTGTCGCCCCTTGGCCGCCGAGCTGGACTTTCGCTACTTCCCCACGCAGCGCGCGGGGATGTTGAAGTGGCCAACCCCGTCCGGGAAGCACCGCCGCGTATCTTGATTCGCGCATGACAGCGGCACTCGGCACACCCCGGCGCCAGAATCAGTTGACCTTGCAGCGGCCCTTGCCGCATGATCTTTGGCAGGGTCGCTCTGAAATCACACCGTTTGCGGCGTCGGCGGGTTTCCGGGCGTTGACTTCTGAAGAAAAAACCTCAGCCCATCAAGCAAGCATCACCATGCTGAACAAACCCAGCGCCTTACGGCCGACCGGCCGGGCCACGCCGCCCGCCCGCCAGCGCCATGGCGGCCAGCTGCGCGACGGGCTGGAGTTTCTACGCGGCTTTCTGCGCCACCCGGCCCGGGTGGGCTCCGTCGTGCCGAGTTCGCGCTGGCTGGAGCAGCGGCTGGTGCGCGAGGCCCGGGTGGCCGAAGCGCACACCGTGGTTGAACTGGGGCCGGGCACCGGCGGCACGACCGCTGCCTTCCTGCGCGCCATGCGGCCCGAGGCCCAGCTGCTGGCGATAGAGCTCGACGCCATCTTTGACCAGCACCTGCGCAGCACGGTGCAAGACCCGCGCTTCACGCTGGAACTGGGCAGCGCCGAGCAGCTGCAAGACCTGTTGGCCGCCAGCGGCCTGCCGGCACCGGATGCCATCGTCTCGGGCATTCCGTTCTCCACCATGGCGCCCGAAGCCGCCGACCGCATCGCCGCGGCCATCGCCGAAGTGCTGCGACCCGGCGGCCGCTTTGTCGCCTACCAGGTGCGTGCGCAGGTCGCCGCTTTTGTGTCACCCCGTTTGGGCCAGCCGCAGAAGCGGTGGGAGGTGGTGAACGTGCCGCCGGTGCGCGTGTTCACCTGGGTCAAGCCCTTGCGCTGAGCCGGCGTGCGCGCTTTCGTGGCCGCACATCGCCGAGGTCGTCGAAGGCCGCTGGGACAGCGCGTCGTCGCCAGGGGGTTGGCAAAAAAGTGAGCGCCGGCTACCGCCCCACCACCGACCAGCCCGCGTGCAGGTTGGCCTTGTCGTTCTCGTATTCCCACGCGGTGCCGCAACGGTCACAGCGGTACTTGGTGATGGTGACCAAATGGCCACCACGCTTTTCCTGGCGGTTGTCGCCCTGCACCAGCTCGGGGTGCCCTGGGGCAATTCGGTTCGTTGCAAGCGGCAAAAAAATAATGGCTTGACTTCGAGTGCACTCGAAGTTCTACATTAGCGGCATGAGCACCTCCCTGAGCATCACCGAAGCCGCCAAGGCCACCGGTTTAAGCGCCTACACCCTGCGCTACTACGAGCAGATCGGCCTGATCGCGCCGGTCGACCGCCGCGGCGGCGCGCGCCGCTACAGCGACACTGATATGCGCTGGCTCGAGTTCCTGGTGCGCCTGCGCGCCACCGGCATGTCCATGCGCGACATGCAGCGCTATGCGCAGCTGCTGCGCCAGGGCCAGGTGCCCGACAGCCTGGCCGAGCGGCAAACCCTGCTGGAAGACCATGCCCGGCGCGTGGAAGCCGACATGCGCGCGCTCGGGGAAACGCTTCAATACATCCGCAAGAAGATTCGCCTCTACCAGGAGATGCGAACAACGCCCAAGCGCGCCTGAAGCGCTGGCGCTTTCCATTTTTTTTGACATCCCCCCACTCCGCATTTTCAGAAGGAACACCATGAAAACCCGCACCCTCGGCCGCAACGGCCCCGCCATTTCCGCCATCGGCCTCGGCTGCATGGGCATGAGCGACTTCTACAGCAACCGCGACGACGCCGAATCCATCGCCACCATTCACCACGCACTGGACAAGGGCCTCAACTTCCTCGACACCGCCGACGTCTATGGGCCGCACACCAACGAACTGCTCATCGGCAAGGCCATTGCCGGGCGCCGCAAGGATGTCTTCATCGCGACCAAGTTCGGCATCTCGCGCGACCCGGCCAACGAGGCGGCGCGCGGGTTCAACGGCCGCCCCGACTATGTCAAGGCCAGCTGCGACGCCAGCCTGAAGCGCTTGGGGCTTGAGCAAATTGACCTGTATTACCAGCACCGCGTTGACAAGACCGTGCCGATTGAAGATACCGTGGGCGCCATGGCCGAGCTGGTGCACGCCGGCAAGGTGCGCTACCTGGGCCTGTCCGAAGCATCGGCCGCCACGATCGAGCGCGCCTGCAAGGTGCACCCCATCGCCGCCCTGCAAAGCGAGTATTCATTGTGGACGCGCGACCCCGAAGCCACCGGCACACTGGCCGCCTGCCGCAAGCATGGCGTGAGCCTGGTGGCCTACTCACCGCTGGGCCGTGGCTTTTTGACCGGCGCATTCACCAAGCCGGAAGACCTGCCTGCCGACGACTACCGCCGCAAGTTTTCGCCGCGCTTCCAGGATGAAAACTTCGCCCGCAACCTCGCGCTGGTCGAAAAGGTCAAGCAGCTGGCCGAAACCAAAGGCACGACTGCCTCGCAGGTGGCGCTGGCCTGGGTGCTGGCGCAGGGTGAGGACATCATTCCCATCCCCGGCACCAAACGCCGCAGCTATCTTGACCAGAACATCGCCGCGCTGGACGTGGTGCTGAGCGCGGAAGAACTGGCCGAGCTGGACCGTGCCTTCCCGCCCGATGCAGCCGCTGGCCTGCGTTACCCCGAAGCCTTTCTCGGCTCCGTCAACGCCTGAAGAGAGCGGCAGGCATTTCAGGCCATTTTCAAGCCGTTTTCAAGTATCAAATCGGCCTCTAGCCTAGGAGTGACAGGCGCGAGCAGCTACATATTTCATAGCGACTGCGAAAGCGAACGCCCACCTGTTGCCAGGCTGGCGCCGGCCCAAGGCTAGGCGCCACTGCCCTGCGGCAAACGCAGGCTGCGCAAACGCTGGTGCGCGGCATCTTCCATGTCCACGGGCAACTGCTGTTTGGCATTCAGGTAGTGGTTGGTGAACACATCCAGGTAAGCCTCCAGGGTCTGCGCCGCATGCGTCTCGCCGGCCAGCGCCAGGCACAGGGCAGCCACCTCGGAGGTACAGAAATGATCGTTGCGCTTGGAGCGGCGCAGGCGGTAGTTGGAGAGTTGCTCGCTCTGCAGGCTGAGCACGGGCAGGTGGTCCAGGTAAGGGCTCTTGCGAAACATCTTGCGCGCCTCGGGCCAGGTGGCGTCCAGCAATACAAACAGCGGCCGCTTGCCCTCTCGAACTTCTTTGCCATCCTGGGCTTCGATGGGCAGCACCTCTGTCACCACCCGCTCGGCCGCCACGAACTCCCCCGGAAACACCAGATACGGCTGCCACTGCGGATCGGCCAGCATGGCCAGCAGCGCAGGGTCCACCTCTGTGCGCGCCCAGCCAAAGGCAGAAGTGTCCGCCAGCACATCGGCAATCAGCCAGCCCGTGTTGCTGGGCTTGAGCGGCTCGATGTCGGCCATGACCAAGCACACACCCGCGCGCGTGAGCACGGCAGGGCGCAAGGCGCACATGCAATGGCTGGGGATCAGCCGGCAACCGGCGCAACGCGCCCCGCGCGGACCGCCACGGGCGAGAAAGGGTTTGGAGCTGCGCGCCAGACGCGCGGTGCGCAGGCGAGAGACGGCGTGGGTCATGCGGATAGTTTGGGGGCGGCTTTGGTGAGCATGGGACGCACTGTAGCAGTGGGACTCGCTCGGGCGGGACTTTCGCTACTTCCCTACGCAGCACTTTGCTGGTAATTCAGTTTGCCCGGCTGTTGCGAGCTGGTGGCTGACAGCCCGCCATGCTGACCACATCCTTCCTACTGCGCGGGCTTGTCCACCTTCATGCGGGGGCGGTCTGGCTATTCAATTTAGGGGACTGAAGTACCTTTGGTAGCGGCGCTTTGAATTCTGGACTAATTAATATCAAATGCTCAACCGATGCCGAAGAGCTAATTTCCCTCGCCCACTTTAATGAGGTTACTTGATGATTTGTGGCGCGCGCCGCATCGAGCGCCCTATCTTCTTGATGTAACAACAGCACTAAAGTCAATGGGCGTCCGTAACGTTCGTGCAGCCTGCAGAATGTCTGAATTAGGCGTGTGAAACTACGAAAAGTAGTTTGATCCATTTCTTGTGCGGGATCATCAAGAGCAACAAGAGAATGTTTGAACCTGCCTGATGACAGATATCGTGTAAAAAACCAAGCGAGGCCCAAGATATGGTTTTCTGCTTGGTTGAAGATATGCTGGACTCCTATTTGGCGCTTGTCGTCGCCAACCAGGATTCGTAGGCTTTCACTTCCTCTTTTGCTTTCTGCAATCAATCTTGGTTGATCTGCCAAATTCCAGCGAGCGGGGGTAATAGTCATTGCAATTTCAGCCCAAACAGCTTGCAATGTTTTAGGGAGGTGACGCTGAATTATCAGAAGACATTCGCTGTCAACAACTTTTCGTATGTTCGACCATCGGTCAGGAAGCGCCCAAAGGGCTGCCCCTCTAGCGTTCTCCGTTTCTATTTCGCTCCAAACTCGTGATGCGGCAACTTCAGTGTCATCAATTAGCGGAAGCTGCGGAGGTGAGATAAGCAGATCCAACGACTGCAGAAGTATGTCTACTGCATCTTTCTGCTTCAGAAAACTCTCAAGAGCTTCATAGCCTTGATCAGTAAAGCCTAAGAGGTGGGCAATCGCGCTTCTTCGCTCCTCATTGAGCGGGCATTGTCCTAGTTGTTCGTGGCTTTTCTGCAGTTCCCGAACTTTAGAAAGGATTTCCGCATACTGTTTGCGGGCTGCTCCAAGTCTTAGTTCCAAGTCTTCAGAAAGCTTTTTAACAACGGATACTATGCCGCCTTCAAGGGAGTGATCGGCATTACATGTTGGACAAAGCTCCGGGTGATCTTTAGCCCATGAGCTCAGAAATGTGCTTTGGACCTGTTTCAAATGCTGCAGCTGCTCACTGTAGGACAGTCCAACGTCTTTTGTGATCTGCAGTTGCGAGTTCAGATTCTTCTCTTCAGACAAGGCTTCTTGACTTGGGGTGTCTGAACCTGCCGCCGTAGATGTATCGCGAAATAACCATCGCTGCCATTTTTGTAGATCTTCTTCTAGTTCAGGTCGCTGTTCGGTTATATCATCGCAAGTTTTCTTTATTTTGGTCTTTAGTGCCGTCATTTCAAGCAGCGCTTTATTGCGCTTCTGAATCCAACCAAATACCGCTCGTTCGCATTCCGCATTGGCGCCTAAACGATCCAATTGAACAACTATTTTTGCCAGGTCATCGCGTTTCGACTTTGCATCAGCTTCACTCCAATCAAACGCTAGAGACTTGGCTTCTACCGAATAATTGGGAATGCGCTGCTGTATCGCAGCTAGCCAAAATCCCAATTGTTGAGTTCCAAACGGATGATATTGACCAATAAAGTGCTCAATTAATTTTGTAAGGCGGCTCTCTTCACGGGTGACCGATGCCGCTATGCCAAATTTCCTTAACCACTCTTGCCGCTTGGAGTTGGCTAGTCCGTACTCTCTTTCGCAGAAGCTTTGCACGTTTTGTGCGAGGACTGAATAGCCGGTTAGAACGCGAGCACCCAAGTTTCGTCCAGGGGTTTCGACAAAGTTGCGGGCGTCTTCTTGGGCTAATAGTGTTCCGTCGGAGGCAATTAATCGGAGGTCGGCTTCTTGCGCGTCCACTGGCATGTTTGACAAAACATTCGAGCCACTCACTTCAACTTGCGGGTTCTGATTGGTTGCTAGGGGCGCTAGTACATTTTTGACATAGGCAGCTGAAGTCGGCCTATAGATGTCGGGGTCAACTAAATAGTCAGCCATACGACGCGATGATCCTGCGACTGCAATACTTAGTGCTTCAAAAATACTGGATTTCCCAGTCCCGTTTGGACCATGAATAATGTGCGCGAAAACATCGCTGTCGGGAGATCTAAGCTTTAGTGTGAAATCAGAGATATTTCGCAGACTGGTGATTTTCACCGAATCCAAATGCAACGGTGCAGCCGGAAAACCATGATCAGTTGTGCTTGAACTGTCTTTAAGCACTTGTTCAATCATTCCCTCAACAAGTTTGCGCTCTTGAGAGTTTGAAAAACGATTTGGCAGATCATCAAGTAGCTTCTTAACCTCGGCGTCAGCTGAAAGCCACGAATCAATATTCTGTGCAGGCAATAGAAGCAGTTTTCTACTGGAAAGCAGCAGTTGGGGCATTGCCGTGCCTGATTGAAGCTGAGTGGACAGACTGATGGGATCATTAAATACGATGACGTCTATTGAGAACTCCTCAGTGAAGCCGCTTTCTGCGCGGAGTGTCTGAATTGACTTTTCCCAATCGAGTCGACAAGACGAGTGGATTAAAAAAATCAGTGTAAGCGTCCATGCTCCGCTCCGATCTTGAGACTCTCCTGGAAGTCCGGTTTTCCACAGCAGCTGTGCAGCATCCGCTAGAGATGCTTGAATGCTTTCTTGCACTCGCGAACTTACTTTTTCCGGCTCAATTAACTCAACAAATTTAAACCAAATCCCTAGATCTACATCAAAAAGACTCGCATGCGTATCTGAGCCGTTCCGCATCCACACCGCAGACGATTTCGGAGAAAGATGATCGTTCAATTGAACATCTAGCTTTTCTAGGTACTCTGAACGAAGCCATTTTTCGAATACTTCTAGTGCATTCATATGTGATCTCTCCAGTTCGATAGCTCAAGCCACTGAATATTTTTCACCGCCGCAAAACCACCGAAATGCATAAGCCGCGAAACTTCGTAGATCCAATTCAGTTGAGTATCCTTATGCATAACCGGAGAGCCCAAAGGAGCCAGTCCTAAAACCGAAACCTTACGTACTTGTCCCTGATTTGCCCAATGGCGACTTTCGACTAAAGGCTTTAGTGCAGCTAAGCTTTGCGTTTTACCCTCGATCCATGCGGGCACAGGCACGATCAGATGATGCTTGTGTTCATCCCAGAGAGCGCCAGGGAAGAACGCAAAGTTGAATTTAGGTATTTCGGCTGGCCTATCGCATAGGTCGACTAGAAGCGTAAGGGCAGCAAGCAGATCTTTGCGCTCAACGTTTTGTTCATCCCAAGGGATGTGTTCGTCTCTACGATGAGTCGGAATGGCTTCTCTCAGAACGGGTAAGCCGGCAAAGAACTTTTGATGACCATTGTTAAAACAAAGTCGTAGCCAAACCGACAAGAAGTTATCGAACCACTCAACCATAAAACCGAAAGCTGAGCTCTGACTTTGAGGCTCCTTGAATATATTCAGCCAAGCTGTGGCTTTCTGACGTTCATAGCCAGTAGAAATTGCTTCAAAACATCCTAGCCCGTGGCGGGTCTGAATCCACAAGAAAACATCATCTGTGTTTGGAAATGAATTGAATTCAGGGCGGCACATCGTTTGAGCTGAGCAAGAATCATATGCAGCCATTAATGCCACATGTCCGCCGGGATTTGGGGATGGATCTATGACTGTTAGTGTGGTTCCGGCGGATCGATAGGGTTTCAGCTCGGTAAAAAACTCTTGAAGGTAAGGCTCGCTCGCGCTCCACCCCGCTGCAACCAAAGAGTGATGAGTAAAACATTGCTTCATTCCATCTTGTACAAGTGGCTCCTGTTGTTTTAAACACCGGCCTAGTTCTTCACGGGTTAATACAAATGTGCCGTCACCCGCAAGCAGTGATTCGACACAACCGTGAGGCTTGTAAACAACCACTGTTTGTTGGTCACCGTTCTGAACAACTTTTGACGGAACCCAAGACTCGTACCATCTGATCCAGCCATTTGGCAAGGCGGGTGAGCTGTTTTTCTTGGACTGATGGCTTTCAATTCCCACGCTGTGAAGCGCTCGCTCCAACCAGACATCCCAGTTCAACGACCATATTGAATGCCATCTTTTCTCCCGCACCAAGCGCGCTATGACGCGGTGTCGGGCACTTGTCCCCCGAAGTGGAACCTTTGCTTTTGCGCTCCAACATGGATCAATGGTGACCCGTAACGCTTTTGCTATGGTCTTTTTGGCATCAAGCTCTCCCCGTCCAGACGCTATGAGTGCATCGAAGAGTTCGCCGGACCAGACGTAGAGCGACTGTGGATCAGTAGCGTCAATAGGATTACAAGGACCCACGCCCATTTCCGCCTCAATCTCGTGTTGAAGCGGTTTTAGCATCCCCATTAACTGCGAAGGAAGGGGGACCAACGAATAGGACATCCCGGCACCTAACAGCAATGTTGGGCGTATCGGGGGAGGCTGAGTTATGCCGACTACAGCTTCGAACAAATGCGGCGAGCTAAATGTCATTGGCTAGCTAAGCAACAGGAACCACGCCGACCGCATCTGCACAGGCATAGGCACGTCGTACCAAAGCAGGTAGTCGTCATCGAGCTTTTGCTCCAGCCGCTCGGCCAGTCGCCGCTCGCCTACGGTTTCGAATGAGCAAGTACCAATTGAAGGAATAAGAGTTGCCATTCAGAACATCACTTTTCTTCTTAACGGTTTGTGACCATCATGCCATGTAAAGAAGTCGTGCTTGCTCTGCTTGCGTGGGTGTTTTCCCCGGTCAAACAGGTGCGACAGCGTGGCTCAGAAGGGCGACGCAAATTTGATGCGCTGGTGCGGATTCAGGCGCTCACTGAGGCGCTGAAAACTTGAGGCTGTGAATGAAAAAGGTCTGTGGCCTTTATTAAATAAGCGCCTATAGCTATTAATAACGTAGCGAGTGGTGAACGCTTCACCCCTCGCATTCCATTCAGAACAACTGTTGGCGTGATGGGGCTGACGCGGTACAGCTCACAGGCTGTAGGGCGAATGGCTTACGCGCATGCGCTGCGGCAGCACTTTTGTTTGCGGCTCCAAATTCGGGCGCTGGCTGTGGCGAGGCGTGCCACGCCCAGGAGATTCAGGCGCGCTTGTTGCTGCGTTTGAGGACCCACGCTATCAAGGCGAGCAGCACCAGCACGCCGACGATCATGCCGCCGCGTGCCAGCCAGACGAGGTTGGATGGTGCGCCGCCGGCCCTGAGCGTTCTGACCTGCTCTGCCGTGACCTTGACGTCGGGGTTGCCGTACTGCCTGGTCAGGTAGGAGGCGAGTGTCGCCATCTGCTGATCGGACATCACCTTGCGAAAGCCCTGCATCAGCACCTGGGGCGAGTCGGTCTGCCGCTCAATGCCGTCGAGCAGCACCATGATGAGGTTGTTGGTGTTGCTGCGGCCTACCGCGGTGTTGTGAAACAGCGGCGGCAGTCCGCCGTCAAAACTGCCCTGGCCGCTGGCCTGGTGGCAGGTGGCGCAATGCGCGTCGTAAAGCTGCGGGCCGGTCAGTTGCTCGCGGTCCTTGGGCCAGGCCACGCCGCGTATGCTGTTGAGGTCGTTGGCTGCCGCGCCCCACCCATGCGCCGGGCGGGTGTCGGCCGCGTCGTGCTGGGGCGGCACGCTCTTGATGTACACGGCGATGGCGCGCAGGTCTTCGGGCGTCAGGTGCTGCAGGCTGTGGTCAACGGCCTCGGCCATGGGGCCTGCGGCCTGGGCCTTGTCGGCGGCATGGCCCAGGCGCATGTAGTCGACGATTTCCTGCTCGCTCCAGCCGCCCACGCCGCTGTTGGCGTCGGAGGTGATGTTGGGCGCAAACCAGGTGCCCACTTCGCCGCCGCCCAGCTCGCGCTTGATGTCTTCGGCCATCATCATGTTGCGCGGGCTGTGGCAGGTGCTGCAGTGGGCCAGGCCGCGCGTCAGGTAGGCACCGCGGTTCCACTCGGCGGGCTTGCCGGCGTCGGCCACAAAGGTCCTGGTGTCGAGAAACAGCAGGTTCCACCCCACCATCGACAGGCGGATATTGAAGGGGAAGGGCAGTGCCGTGGCCTTCGCCGGCGCGGCATCGACGGGGGCCACGCCCTGCATGAAGTAGGTGTACATGGCGTGCGCATCTTCATCCGTCACCAGCGCATACGAGGTGTAGGGCATGGCCGGGTAGAGATGCTGGCCATCGGCGCGAATGCCCTTGCGCAGTGCGTCGCTGAATTGCGCCTCGGTGTAGTTGCCTATGCCGTGCGTTTTGGAGGGCGTGATGTTGGTCGCCATGATGTCGCCCAGCGGTGTTGGCAATGCCAGGCCGCCGGCCATGGACTTGCCGCCGGGGGCGGTGTGGCAGGCCACGCAGTCGCCGGCCGTGGCCAGGTATTTGCCGCGCTGGATCAGCTCGGTGGTGGCGGCGTCCGGTGTGGCGGCCATGGCGCCGAGGCTCAGCAGCCCCAGGGCGAGGGCGCCGAGGCGGCAGGCCATGCGGTCAGCCCGGCAATGGACGTGGCGATGGAAGAGGCGGGCTTTAAAAGTCATGATGGCACCCTTCCTTAACCTGGCGTTGATGAGGACGGCTTTTGCACCCCCGCACGGCCTTGCTCGGACAGGATGTACTGCGCGGTTCTCAGCGCCACGGCGAGCCCGTTTTCGGTCGAGTTGCAGGTGGCCGAGGTCGGCAGCACGCCGGTCCCCACCAGGAACAGGTTCTCGTGGTCGTAGGGACGTCCCCATTGGTCGCAGACCGAGGTGGCGGGGTCTTTGCCCATGCTGAGCGTGCCGCAGATGTGCTGGTTGTTCGAGAACACGCCTTCCTTGCTGGGTCGCAGGTTGGTGCCGCCCATGAGTTCGGCAATGCGCTTGAAGTCTTGTGTGGAGCGCTCGTGCCCCTTGCGCGTGTAGTCGTCAATCGCGTAGTGGGCCTGGGGCTTGGGAATGCCCATGGAGTCTTTTTCGCTGCTGAGGGTGATGCGGTTGTCCGGCAGCGGCAGGACTTCGAGCACGTTCTTGACGTTCATCTCGTGCGCTGCCGAGTAGCGCAAGCGCTTGTCAAATTCAACGCCGTAGACGCCGGCGCTGATCAGGCTGTTGCTGGCGCCGTCCACGCGGGAAATGTTGGTGAAGTCGAGCCGGTAAGGCGCGTGCTCGGAGCGGAAGGCGCCGTCGCGCATGGTGTTGATGGAGCTGGGGCTTTGCGGTCCGCGCCCGAGCCAGACCTCTTCGTCGGCGTCGAAGGTGAGCGAGGTGCTGGGGTGGTCCATCAAATGGCGGCCGACCAGGTCGCGGGCATTGGCCAGGCCGCGGGGGAATTTGTCGCTGGTCGAGAGCAGCAGCAGCCGGGGGCTTTCAATGCCGTTGGCCGCGACGATGAAGGTCTTGCCGGTGACGCGGTGCGAGCTCTTGTCGGGGTCGTAGTAAAGGGCCGCCACCACGCGGCCCTTGTCGTCGTGCTCCAGCTTGTAGACGTTGGCATTGGGCCGCAGCTTGACGCCGGCGGCTTCCGCCGCATCAGCCGCCAGGCCGCCGTGGTATTGCGCGTCGATGGGGCAAATCGGCTGGCAGCTGTTGTTGCCGCAGCAGGCCGGACGGCCGTCGTAGCCGCGGCTGTTGCGGGCGGTGGTGTTGCTGACAACCTGGAACGTGGGCGCCAGCCGTTCGCGCAGGCGGCGCATGGCCCAGGGCTCGGCCACGGGCTCCATGGGGAAGGGTTTGTTGCGCGGCGAGCCGGTGTTGGGGGCGCCCGAGACGCCCATGATCTCTTCGGCCTCCTGGTAGAAGGGTTCCAGGTCTTCGTAGCTGATCGGCCAGTCCACACCCACGCCGTAGAGGCTGCGTATCTTGAAGTCGCTGGGCACGTTGCGCCAGGCCTGCGCCGCCCAGTGCCAGGTGGTGCCGCCGACCTGGCGGATGTACTCGGCCGCATAAGGGTAGGGCCCGGCCTGAATCAGGTAGCCGTTGTCCTTGGGCTGGTAGATGGGATGCGGCGCCGAGTCAACGGATGGATAGGCTGACATCCAGTCGCTGCGGCGCGGCGAGTTTCGGAAGCGGGCGACCAGTTCGTCACGCGTGACGCGTGGACCTGCCTCCAGGATCAGCACGGAGGCACCGGCTTGCGCCAGCTTGCGCGCGGTGAGCGAGCCAATGATGCCCGAGCCGATGACAACAAAGTCTGCGGATAGAGTGTCGGCCATCTGGAAGCTCCTCAGCTAGGTTTTTTGGCCCAGCTACCGTAGGCGCCATAGGCGTAGGTAGGGGGTTTCAGGACGTCCTGGACGATCTGGGCGTTGAGCGCGGTTTCGTAGGCGAGTGCGCGTGCCGTTTCGCCGCTGCCGACAATGCCCATGAACCAGGCGCTAACGACTTTTCGGGGGATCGGTGCCAGCGGCGACTTTTCGGTGTCCAGCACCTGCTGCAACTCAAGCGGATCAATTTTCCGTTCGTTGATGAGTTTCAGCAGCGCCTGCGCGGCCGCCGGAAACCCCGCGTCGTCGGCCACCAGGGCGTCATAAAGCCGCTTGGCCTGCACGCCGTCCAGCGTCTGACGGCCGGCGAGGAGGGCGGAAACGCCGAGGAATGCGCCCTGTCCTGCATCGGCCACCGGCTGGGACAGTGCCCAGGGAATCAGCGAGGCGGCATAGGCGCCCAGCAGTCCGGCCAGCACGACGCGTCGTTGGGGCTGGTGAGGCGGGGAATGCTGCTTGGTGCTGTGGATCTCATTCATGTCGGGGGCCCCCTGTGTGTCTGAATGAACTCCGGCTCCGCGGGGCGTCATGGCGCTGATCCCTGACCCTGCCGGCCGACCGTGTCGTCGTCGTAGCACTGCTCGTTGAGGAGTCTACCGACAGGCCGACGAGGCCCATCCTAGTCCTTTGAAACCAAATGTGCAGAGGCCGCGCGCGCTTTGCGGTCCGCAAAGCAAGTGCTCGGGCGCTTTTCGACGACCTGAAAAATTACCGCCAGCCCCATGCGTATGAGTGCAACATGCTATGAAAAAGATAGCTATTTTCAGGCGCCGGGGGCTGGCCCCGGCAGCGCGGTAAACGCCAGTGCCCCGGCCACCAGCAGCGCGGTAATACTGGCCGGCACGGCCGCGAAGGGCTCCACGCCTTAGCTTGATGCCACCGAGGCCGCGAGGCCGGTGAACCACTGCATGGCGGCCACGCCCAGAAACATGGCCATGGTGAACACCGCCATGGCGCGGCCTGTCAGGGCGGGTGAATAGGCCGTGCGCACGTCGGCAGCGAGTGCTGGCGGCGAAGGGGTGTTCATGGCGGTGTGTTGGGCGTTGAGGTTACCTCGGCCGGGCCATGTCCGCATGGCCGTCGTTCGGCGCCGGCGCGTTCATGCCGTGACGGATCACCTGGGCTTCATGGGGAAACAGGCCGCCAGCCCAATCATGGAACACACATCAAGCTATAAAAAACATAGCAACTTTGATGGCGCAGCGCTGAAGTGAAACCTCATGTAAGCGCGGTCAACAGGCTGCGCCTGCCTCTCGTTGAATAGCGGCTAGCAACGAAATCAGTTTCCCAACCAGTCAAACCCAAGGATTACACGTGAACAAATTACTCGCTACCCTGATTGCCGGTCTGTTTGCCTCCGCTGCATTTGCACAGGCGCCTGCTCCGGCAGCCGCCCCCGCGACCCCTGCCGTGGTCAAGGCAGAAGCCAAAGCCGACAAGGCGGTAGCCGTCAACAAATCCGAAGTCAAAGCGGATGCCAAGGCCGATGCCAAGGTGCAAAAAGCCGAAGCGGCTGCCAGTGACAAGAAAACCAAGGCCCATGCCAAAGTTGCAAAAGCCAAGCCCGAAGCCCACGCCAAAGCCGAAGCCAAGGTTGACGTCAAAGCGGCAGCCAGCAAGTAAGCGGTTTTCCCCC
>NZ_BCYO01000044.1 GCF_001598235.1 Polaromonas jejuensis NBRC 106434
ACGACTTTAATTGCTCAGAATAGGAGTTTGCGGTCCAGAAACAGAAGTTGAAAGCTGCCACCCGTCTTTGTTGAATGGAGCGGGGCAGCTGTCCTCTGAAATCAGTTGAATTCACCCGTTCAACTACTTCGGCGGATTGATTGGACGACCCCCCTCGAATTTCGCCCAATCTTTGTAACTAAACTGTAACGGCCGCACGCCCAGCGGCTGGATTGGCGAGCTCATTCCGGGCCACAGGCATAGCGGCACGCTGCCCAATGATTCGGACCTAAATTGCCGTCCAGGAGGCTTCGCGTTTTGGGGCCGACGCTGTTGGCTTAAATCCGGTCTTTACAGGCAAAGCCCTTGCCTTCAAGAAGGGCAGCTTCTTCCGCGGTGAATGCCGGAGAGAAGAGCGCCAGCTCCTGGCTCCAGCCTGCAAGCGGCTTGCCCGAATGTCGGCTTCGGAGAAGTACGAAAGGGCCCACGGTTGGCCATAGGCGTGGGTCTGTGAGTGCTGCTTTGGCGTTGTCGCGCTCGCCGCCAAAATCGGACAGTATGTCATCGAGGTAGACCAGGTCCACCAGGGGGCCGTTGAACGTCGCGGCCAGGGCATAGCCTGTGCCGTGGTACTTGTCGGTCAGGGTGTCCGGCACTTTGAAGACTGTGCCCATGGCGTGATGCGTGATGCTAGTTCGTTCATCTGATAAACCGGTATGGGGTGGGCGCCCCTTCAGGGGGCGGGCAACGCCCTATTCGTCGTTGGCGTAGTTGAATCCGTGGCCCGCCAAGTTATCACCTTTGTGAATGACTAACATCATAAAGATAAAGTTGAATAGCATCAGGGAAAACCCTAATATCCTCCCACCTGCCGCAAATTGTGCAGCGGGCATTGCTAACAACGGGAGTCCGTCATGACCAATTTCGTCCACCTCAACTATTCCAAAAAACACCCTGGCGTCACGCGTGTTGAGTCGGCGCTGGCCCTCTTCGCAGGCACCGCCCGCAACCTGGCGGCACGCGTAAAAGCCGGCCTGGATGGCTGGTCATGCAGCCTGGCCGAAGCCCGTGGCGACCAGCGCATTTGGGAAGATTAGCCCGCAGAGCCCTCCCGCGTCGTCAAGCCCGGGCATTCAAGTTTGGCGTAAACAGTCTTGACCTGCCCCTTGATGGACACGCTCGGACGACCGGAGTTGGTCGTGAGGCGCCGGCCATGGCTCAGCCGTTGGCGGGACTGCGTTCGGGCGGGTTTGGAGCTGCATCACTTGGCCAAGGTGTCCACCCAAGTTTCCGCTCGAAGGCGCTGCGAAACGCGGTCTTCACCTGAGGCGGCGCTCTGCGGACGTATCCTTCGGCACGCGCGAGAACGTCAGCTGGGCGCGAACATAAGTACTCAACCGCCGCTTCTGACGACGGTGGGGCACGGGTCTGATGCATTGGCAACTCCGACACCTGGCGAGCTTGTTTGGTTCGCCGCCCCCGGGGTGCACGTGATGCTGGACGGGACCGTGCTTATGAAAGGACGGAGGCGCGGTGCCGAGACCGCCCACGTTAGCGAGGATGATGGCGCCAAGGCATATCTCGGCGATCACGTTGCGCCAAAGGCGTTCCAGGGCCGCTTACGACAAATCGTCCCAGTTGCCGTCCGCAGTCAAGCGGGGCGTGAGCTTCAGTCGGTTGACGGCAGCAATCGACACGCGGGGCGTCACGGGCGGGGCGGCCACTCACATCGTCGCCGAGTGGCAACTTTAAGCCATTGATTTTGAGCCCGTCTCACCAGAGCGCCGAGCCCCGCATATCCATCAACCGCCTGTGCTGACGATTGCGCAACCTTATCCCAACGATCCAAGCGAATACAATAACGCCAAGTCCTGCGCCCACCATGACCCCGGTCAAAAACCAATTGCTCATCGCGCCGGACGTCCACAGTGCCACGGCCCCCAGTGCGGCAGCCAAGACGATAATTCCGGTTACAAGTCTCATCGTTGAACCTGCTTTCTGCATTTCACTGATAAATATGACAATCGGACCTGCTTTGCCGTGCTACAGCACTGTCTGCGGCGGCGCGCCTGGCCAGGACCGCTGTGCTGGGTTTCGTTAGCGGCTCTTGATGCGTCCTTGGGGAACGACAGCATCTGCACTCCGCGGGTCCATCTTTCCCCACCTTGAGTTACCCCCTTGCCTAAATCCACGTCCTGAAGAGACGTGGATTTACGGCACCGATTTGCCAAGAGACTACATCAACTTGCTCGGCAAAAGTTTCCAGACCTCGACTTCTGCATAACCGCAGAGAACTCGTTTTCCCGTGTCACTGAATATGCCGCTGTTGAGCAGAGGCTGTCGTGCTGGTGCGTTTTCTTCCCAGGTTTTGACCAGCACCTCATCGTCGGCCAGGGGGTACCCCGGTACATTGACGGTGACGGTTCCGAAGGGCTCGCCTTCGTCGGTTGCCAGCACAAATTTGCGGGCAGGCCCCACGCTGTAGCGGCATCCGAACAAATTAACATCCCTTCCATTGACTTTAAAGCTAGCGATTGGGTTCATAAAGTCTCCTCCATTTCGAGAAGAATTTCTGAGACTTGGAGTAATCAACGTTTTCCCCGTTTTCTTCGGCTGTGCATAGGCGTAGGGCCCCGACATTCCTCATAGGACATCCCCCCTGATGGAAAGGCCGTTGGTTCTCGACGAGGTCAAGGCGTCGCGACGGCCCGGTCCCGATGAGCCTCCCGCACTTGCGGCGCCTGAGGCCGGTCCACGGCCTGCCGCCAATAAGTGGTCAGCTTCTACCGGAATGGTGCTCAATGACTGCCAGCATGCGCACTTTGCTTCACTCTCCCATTGCCACACGTTCTGCCCGCCGCGCCAGCATGGCCTGGTGAGCGGTCTGGTTGTCGGCCTGGATGGCATCGGCGGCGTTGGCCGGCCGCACCCTGAAGGCCGCGAGCAAGGCGTAAAAATACTGGCGCGACACGCCCACCATCGACGCCAACCGTGACCTGCTGATTGCCCGCATCCCTGATGGCAAGCTGCAGCTCAAGGCGCTGGCCTATGCGTCTGAGGTGCACCAGTACACCCAGGTGCAGCCCAGCGTGCGCGACCTGCAAACCTGGCTGCAGCAAGACGTCATGCTGCACCTGGAGCGCGCACCCTTCAAGATCACCGACGCCCGCCTGGTCGAAGCCGCCGGCAGCTGCAAGGATTGCCCCAAGCGCACCGGCGCCAGCCCCGACCTGTTCGCTGACGTGGACGGTGCAGACATCTGCACAGACACTGGTTGCTACAACAGCAAGGTCGAAGCCCACCGCGCCGTCATCGTCACCTATCGCGTCCCCCGCGGCTGCGCTGGAAAAGGATCGAGCAGTAGACAGAACATGTCAGCCCCCAACTTGGGGAGGGAGGCGCCCTACGTTAAGGGAGGCCGCTTGACGCGAAGTTTTCTCGCGCCTACCGTGAGAGCGTGCGTGGGAAATAATCACACGCACAGGAGGAGCAAGCGAGAAGACGGCAAGTGCGGATCAGGTTTCCCATACGGGATTGACCCAAGTCCGCAAGAATTGATTTCTCTATGTTCCAGGTGTGTTTTCAAGTTTGTTAAGGAAAATCTGCCATGTTCAACCTCAGCAAAATTGCAATGGCTGTGGCCACGGTAGTCGCTGTCGGTTTGGTCGTAACGCCTGTCATGGCGCGTGGTGGTGGCGACGGCGGTGGCGGTGGCGGTGGCGGCTCCGGCGGCGGCAACAACGGGTCGGGCCGGGGCGGCCAGGGTGCCGATGACGCAGCAGGTCATGGCCGCGGTCGTGGTGCCGACGGTCCTGCCGGCCATGTGCGTGGCGCGGATGACGCAGCAGAGGGTCGTGACCGTGGTCGCGGTCGTGGCGCCGATGATCCTGCCGGCCATGTGCGCGGCGCGGATGACATAACGCGTCGATAGTCTGGCGCGCGGTCTGGCAGTCCAACACGGGAATGAGGGTTGATATGAAAAACGTAACTGACGAACTCGTTGCCACCGCCACGGGCCTGGACATGGCCCTGGATTTGCACCGCTGCCTGATGCGGCTGCCGCAAGACCAGCGCGCCGTGCTGCTGCTGGTCAGCCTGGAAGACATGTCGTATGAAGAGGTGGCCAGGATCACAGGCGTTCCGGTAGGCACAGTGATGTTGCGCCTGTCACGGGCGCGTGCCCGCCTGCGTGACCTGGTGGAAGGCAACCCCGACAGAGCGACGGCCTTGCGAACCGTGGGCAGCAAGCCGGTAGCTAGTCACCTTTGTCTGACCCTGCAAAGAGCGGCGGCCCTGCGAACCGTGGGCAGCAAGCCGGTAGCTAGTCACCTTTGTCTGACCCTGCAAGGAGCGGCGGCCCTGCGAACCATGGGCAGCAAGCCGGTTACTATTTTTGAAGCGCTAACCCGAACCAGCTGAGCTAGGGCGTCCGCCAGCCAACCCGGTGTACGGCCGCAGTCGCGTCATGTCGGGCATCGTCCTCCGAATGAAGGTAGATGCTGGTGGTGCTGATGTTGGCGTGGCCGAGGTTGTCGCGGACCACTTTCAGGTCTGCCTTCTCGCTCAGGTGGCTGCCGGCGGTGCGGCGCATCCAATGGGTGGACGCCTGTTCGAGGTGGGCCGCCGCAGCCTCGAACTCGGCGCCTTGGCGCCAGCAGCGCCTCACCCATGAACTGGAACAGCAGCGCGTGGCGGCCACGGCGGCCGAGGAACGTCCTGCGGCCGAAACGAAGCGCATGCTGCTCGATGTGGACCGGGAGCGGGTACCGCCGCCAGCGTGGCGGCCAAAACACCTGCGAAAAAATAACAGAAACAACAGGACATTCACTCACCATGAAAATCGCCATCGACTCTTACTGCTACCACCGTTTCTTTGGCGAATGCTATCCGGGCCTGGAGGAAGACCCGGGACGCAAGATCACCGTCTGGGACTTTCTGGACAAGGCCCAAAACATGGGTGTGGACGGGGTGTCGCTCGAATCCTGCTTCATTCCCTTTGAAGAGCCAGGCCTGGTAGCGCGCCTTCGCGAGGAGTTGGATGCACGCAAGCTCGAGCGGGTCTGGGCCTGGGGTCACCCGAGTGGGCTGGGTTCCGGCACCAATGCGGATGCAGCGCTGGATTTGAAGAGGAATCTGGCGATCGCCCATCAGCTTGGGAGTTCAGTGATGCGCATCTGCGCCGGCGGGCGCCGCACCCGGCCCGCTACGTGGGCCGAGCACAAGCGCGGGCTGCTTCACTTGCTCAAGCCCCTGCTCGAATCGGCCGAGCAATATGGCGTCGTGATGGCGATCGAAAATCACATCGACCTGCTGGCGGATGAAATGCTTGACTTGATGACCACACTGGATTCACCCTGGCTGGGGGTCTGCTTTGATACAGCCAACAACCTTCGCATGTTCGAGCATCCCGTTGCCGTGGCTCAAAAACTGGCTCCCTACATCAAGGCCACGCATATCAAGGATGTGCTTCCTCAGCGCGGCGACCCCAAGCTCTCCAATACATGGCCCAGCGTGCCCTTGGGGCAGGGCCTGGTGGAGATCCCGGAGATTCTTGGCGTGCTTCGTGAAGCGGACTACACGGGTTTGCTTGCGGTGGAAATCGATTACCTGCATCCTTTGTACCGCGAAGGCCAGCAGGACGAAGAACTCGCCTTGATCCGGAGCGTGGCCTATCTCAAGAACGCCGTCGAAGCCGTGTAAGGGGAGTTGGCATGACTGAGGAATTACGCATCGCCGTTGTCGGTGCCGGGGTCATTGGGCGCAACATCCCTGTGCTGGTCGAAAAGCCGGTTTCAGACACGGTTGCCAGCGCCCAGCAGATGGCAGCGGCAGCGCGTAGCCACACCTGTGGTGACAGCAAAGCGTCGCCTTGAGCCTTCTTCTCCTGTGCTGCGAGATCAGCTGCCTTGGCCGCAAGAAAGTCGCGTCATATGACCACGCAGCGAGGCATGCCGCGCACAAGTCCGTTTTTTGCGCAGCCCAAGCGCCCTGCATCACGCAATAGTTCGCCAATGCGAACAGAAGCGGTAGCATGCGGCGCGGCCGCTGAGGTCTGACAATCATGCGCACGGTTCTCTTGGTTTTCTCCACCATAGAAAGCCGGGCTGACCGGCGCATGAGGCCCAGATCACTTTTCTGTAATCCTCGGGACGCAGCTAGCCGCTTGCTTCTGAGCCCCCGAAGCGTCGACATAAGCTTCGTCGCGGTCAATCAAGATTGCGCTCGGTTCCCCGCTCTCATTACATTGCTGAATAGCACCCCCAGGCACCCGGCCAGTAGCACAAGGCCGGCGGCAATCGGCACGGCTGGCGCGATCGCGGCAATGATCGCCGCCAATGCAACGATGCCGCTGATGGCCAGCGCAAACAAGCCGTCGTCGACGAACAGACCCGCTAACGCATTGAAAATATTGATGAGCTTTTTCATGAAATAGCCTGCTTCACTGGAAACCGCACCAGCCGGACTGCGGCGACCGCTACGATGAAGAACAACGCCGCAAATCCGAGTATCGAAAAGTCCGCACCGGGCCAGGGCACGCCCAGACCCTCTCCGGTCCAAAACAGGCCGAATGCGGACAGCATGACGCCGACCGTGAACTTGAGTGTGTTCTCGGGCACGCGCGAAAGCGGGCGATGCACGGCGAAACCGACCGCGGCGACCAGCGCACAGGCCGCCAGCGCGCCGACACTCGCGGGGACAATAAGGCCGCGGCCGGCTCCGACGGCGATGACCACGAACACCACCTCGAGTCCCTCGAGAACCATCGCCTTGTAGCTGGCGAGGCCGGCAAACCAGTCAAGCCGTTTGTTGTGCTGGCGTGCCTGCTCGCGAAGCGCTGCCGTTTCAGTCGCGAACGCCAAGGCTTCATCGCGCAGCGCAATGATTCCCGCGGCGCGCAGGATTGCTTTTCGCAGCCACCGCATGCCGAACAGCAACAACAGAACGCCGATGACGAGCTGGAGTGCGTGCAGTGGGACGCGATCGAGAAGCGGGCCGAGCGCGAGAACGATGAACGCAAGCGAGACCAGCCCGGCGAGAGCGCCAAGGCCTGCCGGCCGCCAGCCGCGCACGGTGGCGACCGAAAGCACTATTGTCAGCGCCTCCACAGCTTCTACCAGCGAACTCAGAAACGCCGCCGAAACGGCGGGTGCTACGGATGCCCATGTCATGGAGTCATTGCCTTTTTGCGAATGAGAAGCGAGCGCGCTGTTTTCCTGGAATCGGGCCGCCAGTAACGGCTCATTTCCAGGTACGTGAAAGAGGCCGTCCAGCTGATCATGACCAACCCGGTCAGAGCCTCCATGCCGGCGACCATGCGAATGTGGCCCAGCGGGAAGACATCTCCGAATCCCAGCGAGGTGTAGGTCTCTGTCGAAAAGTACAGAAAACTGAAGGCAGTGTTTTTGAAATTCCCGCCGATGTAGCCGAGGTCGGCGTAGTGCTGCAGGAAGTAGAGTGCCGCGGCGAAAAGGCCAATCTGCAGGAAGTGGCTCACCATCGCCGCCCCGACTGCCGCCAATACTTTGGCCCGCTTGTTGTGGAGCCTCAGCTGCGGCAGCATCGCATTGCAGCGTTGAAGCGCTTCGTAATGGATGCAGGCGCACAGAGAGATCAGGGTGATGGTTATGGCTGGAATGAAAAGCATGGCGAGCGTCAATGCATCAGATTCTGCACCGTGCCAATGTATAAGGAAAGTGAATTAAAGGCATACAATCAATTCCATATGAGAATGGATGTTGATTTGCGCAGACTTCGACTTTTCGTCGAAGTGGTGAGGCAGGGCGGGTTCTCCCAGGCTGCCAAAGTCGTCTTCGCGACGCAGCCGACGGTCAGCAAGGCGGTGAAGCAGCTGGAGGACGAACTCGGCGTACCGCTACTCAATCGCGTTGGTCATCGCAGCGAGCTCACGGCCGCAGGCAAGATCGTTTACCGCCGCGCCGTCAGCCTGCTTACCGAAGGCGAGGACCTGATTGCAGAACTCGACGAATTGCGGGGCTTGAAGCGCGGTACGCTACACCTCGGGTTCCCTCGAGTCGGCAGCAGCGCTCTGTTCGCTCCGATGTTCGCCTCGTTCCGGCGCCGTTATCCGGGTGTCGATGTCGAGCTGGTCGTGCATGACTGCAAACGCCTGGAGGAGAGCCTGCTTGCCGGCGAGCTCGACCTCGCCGCGCTGGTGCACCCGATAGCGCAGGATTTCGATTGGCAGGACGTGCGCACCGAGCCGCTGGTGGTGCTCCTGCCACGCGATCACGCGCTCGCTGGTCAGGAGACGATCAGACTTTCAAGACTTGCAGAGTTCCCGTTCATCCTGTTCGAGGAGGGCTTCGCACTCAATGAGGTGATCCTCGGCGCCTGCAGGGACAAAGGTATCACACCGAAGATTGCGGCTCGCAGCAGTCAGGTCGATTTCATCTTCGAACTGGTGGCCGCCGGAGTGGGGATCGCCTTCCTGCCGCGCGTGCTTGCCGAACAGCGACCTCATCGTATAGTCCAGCGCGTGCTGCTCGATGAGCCGAAATGCAAATGGCGCATCGCGCTCGCCTGGCGGCGCGGCGGATATCTCTCCCACGCCGCGCGTGCGTGGCTTGCGCATGCGCGCGAGGAACACGCCAAGACGGGGTAGCCGAGCTCTGATCTGAACGCTCAGTGGCTCCACGTTTGCCCTGCTTCCGGACCAAGACATCGACCCTCTCGGCTTATACGGTGGATGTAACGGTCGGTGAGCGTCAGCTTTTGTTGGCGGGTGCTGCGTTCTTTGAAATCATCGCCGCATTGCCGACCAACAAGCTGTAATTTTCAATGTCGGGTATCGGGCAAGCAGTTTCAACTATTGAATGGCTCCTGACAGTCTTGACCTGCCCTTTACCAATGCACGCGTTCGGGTGACCGGAGTTGGCCGACAGCTGAGATCCCCGGAGTCGCAAGAGCAGGGCTCGGGGTGAACCTCCTGGACGTTTACGACTTTGCTGCCGCACGTCGGAAATTCGACGGGCCGCGAAGCCGCATGGATGCGGGGTCTGTGTTTACGACTCTATTTATCCGGAATATCAGCGCGTCAACTGGTGACCTGGTGACGAATGGCTCAGAACGCGCATGGGGATGGGCCTGCGCCTGTGGCTGGTACGACACCTCAATCCCGCTGCCGGGGTGGCGCATTCCAAGCGTGGACTTGCCAAACTCGGCTCCAGAATATGTAAAAAGGTGCTTGCCAAACCAGCCCACAGGAAGATACTTCGCCTGAGATGGTTGAATTTCCTACTCGTATTGAAAGACGTATTGAAAGAGCTTTAGGAAGGACGAGTCATGTCGGAGATTGAAAAAGACCAAGTCGTTGGCGTGCTGAACCGGATACTTGAGGCCGAGCTCGCCGGCGTCGTCCGCTACACCCACTACTCATTGCTGGTATTCGGGTTCGGCCGTATTCCGATTGTCGCCTGGTTGCGCGAACAGGCCACTGAATCGCTGTTGCATGCCCAGCAGGCCGGGGAATGGATCACCACGCTCGGCGCCTATCCGTCGCTTGCGATCGGCAAACTGCTGGACAGCCACACCTTTGATATCGCCGCGATCCTGCGCGAGTCACTGGAAGCCGAGACGGGTGCCTTGAAGCTGTACCGCGAGCTATTGACACTGGTGGAGCATCGCTCCGTCGCGCTGGAAGAATACGCTCGCCAGATGATCCAACTGGAAGAACTGCATGCCGGGGACGTGGACAAGATGCTGCGCAAGCCGGGACATGCCGCGGCGTTCGTCCAGTCCCAAGGTTGATGGGGGCGGGTTGCGGGGTAGAAGGCCTGACCCGGGACCGACAGCCTCACTGCTTCCCAGCCCGCCGGCAGAGCCGGTGATACCGGAACCCTGAACGCCTTGGGATCTGGCCGCCAGCCAGGCCGGTTCATCCGGATTCAGGGACGAGTGCCTCAATGAGCATTGGTTTGAGACGCTGCACCAGGCACGCTCAGCCATCACGGTCTGGCGGCAGGATTACAACGAAGTCAGGCCCCACAGCAGTCTGGGACGTATCCCGCCGGCACAGTTCGCTGAGCAGTATCGCCAGCGCGTTGGCGATACTGCTCAATCCTCATCAATCACTATCGAAATCAATTAACCTTGCAACCTTGGACTTCTCTACTTTCAATTGGTAGGACTACAGGGGGCAGGTCAGTTATGTGCATCGTTCCACCGTATCTTTCATCCTCGATGGAACGGCAGGGTGGCACTCCAAAGCTTGGTCCAGCATTCCATGACGTATGGGGCGTACTGCGCACCGCCGTCATCATCGTTATTGAGTCTTCAGTTTAGTGATTTTGGTGCCTTCCACGGTGAGGTTGGCCATCAATCCCTGGTTGGTCATGACGAAGACGTTCACCGCTTGCGTGGCAGTGTTCAGGTCCACGTCGCCGTTGGCGCCAGCCTTAATGACAGCCACCGACGCATCGACGCCGGCCGTCCACCCCTGGCTGCTGCGGAATTTGTCCAGTGCTTCCTGCGTCATGAACAGGAAGATGATGGCCTTGGATTGCGCGCCAATTTGCAGCCCGAACGAAGCAGTCGCAGTACTGTAGTAGTCGACGGTCTGGCCACCTATGCGCAATGCGCCTTCGCCGTATTCGCCACCGACCACGAAACCGGCCGCCAGCACGGATGGAAAGACCAGCACGCCGCGCGCGTTGTTAACCAGTTCACGCGAACCCGGCATCGTGCTGGAAAGCCTGCTCAGTGTGGAATTCACGCTGGCATCGATTTCTTGTCTCTTGGCGGTCGTATTCGCACCGGACATAGGGGTGGTGGTACAGCCAGAGAGCGCCAGTGCGGTGGCGCATAACAATGCCGCCGATTTAACCAAAAATTTTCTTTTCTGCATTGCGGTCTCCTTCGCGATTGAACATCAAGACCGGCCACGAAGCCCGGCGGACGCTTGCTTGACTTCGAAGCGTGGGCGGCTGCGGCAAAACAGGATTTCTCATCCTGTTTGCAAGCCTGACAAGAACATGATTTATTGTGAGATTTAATCAGGACTTGTCAAGAACTGAATTGGCGTGCGATGCGCATGACGGCGCATCGCAACTCATCCGAGCCGTGTTGCAATCCCTCTTGCATCACGATGGATTTCACAAGCTATCCGGAGAGGTATTGGCCGAGTGCTGCCAGTCACTCATATAACCTGAACGCCGGCTCACGCTGCACTGCTGCCGACCAAGCGGATAAATTGATTATTACCTTCGAATGACCGCTTCTATAAGGACTCTTTTGTCAAGCCGTTTTTGAAGACGGCATCGCGATCGGTGTGACTTCACGGTCCCTTGATAAGCGCACGCAGTGGGCATGAGGCACGCGGTGGCGGGTGGCTGGTCAAGGCTGGCCGAAGGCCACCCGCTTCAGCGCAGCCAGCCCCAGGTGCGCATGTGTACCGTGAAGTGGGTAATGGCATTGATGCTGCGCAGGGCTTCCAGCGGCGCGCCCGCTCGGCGCTCAACGGGATAAAGTCCCGTTGGTTGGCGCAACCTCCTCGGCACAACTGATGGTTACGCACATGGAAAACATGTTTTTCGACACCTCAGTTACGCAACTCCAAATGAACCAAACCGGTACTTCAAGACTCACCGCCTATAAGCCGGGTTCGTGTAAAAACTTATGCGGCAGTGAGTGGTTGGGTTCAGTTCAGAGTTGAAGCCGGACCGAAGAATTCGTAGCGCGTCTGTGCCTCCGGCACACCCAGCGCATGCAGGCTGCGCTTGATCAACGCCATGAAGGGCTTGGGACCGAGAAAATACGCATCCACATCACGCGTTTGCGGCAGCCATTGCGCCAGACGCTCCTGGTTCAGGAAGCCAGTGGCATCTGCCCCGTCACTGCTGCTGCCTTGGTCGTAGCAGTAAAACCGCTTGAGTTGCGGATGATGTGCGGCCAGCGCATCTACGCTGTCACGAAAGGCATGCACCGTCTTGTTGCGCGCGCAGTGGATGAAGTGAATGGGGCGTTGGGTCTTGAGTGCCTCGCTCAACATGGCCAGCGTGGGGGTGATGCCCACACCGCCGCTGATAAGCACCAGTGGCTTGTCACTCTCTTGCAGCGTGAAGGCGCCGGAAGGCGGGAACACGCCCAGCACGTCGTTCTCGCTGACGTTGTCATGCAAATGGTTGGACACCACGCCACCCGACTCACGCTTGACGGAGATGCGCAGATCACAGCCACTGGGAGCTGCAGACAGCGAGTAGTTGCGGCGCACTTCCTCACCGTTGATGTTCAAATGCAGGCCGATGTACTGGCCCGGCTGATGGGCCATGACGGCCCCACCGTCCACGGGGGTGAGGTAGAAGGATGTGATTTCACTGCTCTCAACCACTTTACGTGCGACGCGAAATTCACGCGCACCGCGCCAGCCACCGGAGGCGGCAGCGTTGGCGGCATAGACCTGCTCCTCGGCGGCGATCAGAATGTCGGCCAGCTGCTGGTAGGCCACGCCCCAGGCAGCGATGACTTCGTCCGTGGCAATGTCAGCGCCTAACACTTCGCGGATGGCGCGCAGCAGGCAGGTGCCGACGATGGGGTAGTGCTCAGGCTGGATCTGCAAGGAGACGTGCTTGGCGATAATTTGTGCAGGCAAGTTGCCCATGCCTTCGAGCTTGTCAATGTGACGCGCGTACATCAGCACGCCATTGGCAAGCGCGCGCGGCTGCTCGCCACTGGCCTGGTGCGCCTGGTTGAACAGGGGACGCACTTCAGGGTATTCGGCCAGCATGATGCGGTAGAAATGGGTGGTCAGCGCCTCGCCGCCGCTTTCGAGCAAGGGCACGGTCGATTTCACAATGGTGCGTTGGGAGTCGTTCAGCACAGTTTTCCTTCGATGAATGGATTTAACAAATAAGATTGCCCTCTGTTCTTCGCAATAACTACGCCAACAAATATGTTCTTATAAATCAAGCACTTGCAATAAAAGTGTATTTTTGACTCTCTAAAAATAGATGTCATATTGACTACGATAATGTCAATATGACTTCATCCAAATGGCTTCATGCCCTGGTTCCTCTGGTCGCCGACCTGTCACTGGAATTACCAGAACCCGAGCGCTATCGCCGCCTGCTGGAGGCTTCGCGCGCCCTCTTTCCTTGCGACGCAACCGCCTTGCTGCGTCTGCAGGATGACTGCCTGGTGCCCCTGGCCATTGACGGCCTGAGCCGCGACACGCTGGGCCGGCGCTTTCGCGTTACCGAACACCCCCGCTTTGCCACCCTGCTGAATGCCCCCGAACCCCTGCGCTTCCCTCCCGACAGCACGCTGCCTGACCCGTACGATGGCCTGGTGGACGGCGTGCAAGGCCACCTTCCGGTGCATGACTGCATGGGCTGCGCGCTGCATGTGGAGGGGCAGCCTTGGGGCTTGCTGACGCTGGACTCGCTCGCATCCGGCAGCTTCACCGACGAACATCTGGCGGCTCTGCAAGCCTTTGGCAAACTCGCTGCTGCCACCGTGGCGGCGACTACGCGCATCAACCGCTTGTCACTTCGCGTCGAAGACGAACGCCTCCAGGCCGAACGCTACCGTCGTGCTGCCGGTCAGCCCGGTCGCCAGCTGCTGGGGCACAGTGCGGCCTTCAAACAGCTGCTCAAGGATGTGGACTTGGTGGCTTCCAGCGACCTGACCGTGCTCATCACCGGAGAAACCGGCGTGGGCAAGGAGCTGGTGGCGCAAGCCCTGCATGCCAGCTCAAGCCGATCGGACCGGCCTTTGGTCAGTCTGAACTGCGCCGCCCTGCCAGACACGCTGGTGGAAAGCGAGCTGTTTGGTCATGTGCGAGGTGCATTCACTGGTGCGGTGTCCGAGCGCCAAGGCAAGTTTGAACTGGCCGATGGCGGAACGCTGTTTCTGGACGAGGTGGGGGAGCTGCCACTGTCCGTACAGGCCAAGCTGCTGCGCGTGCTGCAAAGCGGGCAATTGCAACGCCTGGGCTCGGACCGGGAGCACCATGCCGATGTTCGCTTGATTGTCGCCACCAACCGCGACCTGGCTGCAGAAGTGCGCGCAGGCCGCTTGCGGGCCGACATCTACCACCGGCTCAGCGTCTACCCCTTGCGGGTGCCGCCCCTGCGGGAACGTGGACGCGATGCACTCTTGCTCAGTGGATTTTTTCTGGAAGAAAATCGGTCGCGTTTGGGACTAGGCAGCCTGCGGCTGGACCACGATGCCCAAGCCGCTTTGCTGGCCTACGACTGGCCCGGGAATGTGCGTGAGCTAGAACACCTGATTAGCCGCAGTGTGCTCAAGGCGCTGGGCCGGCAATGCCCGCGACCGCGCATTGTGACGCTGACCGCTGCAGATCTGAGCCTGCCGTCATCGGCACAGCCGCCTTCTTCCACAGACAAAAATGCATCTACCCCGCCAGTGCAGCCTGCTGACGATGCCGCGCTGACCACCGCAGGTTTACGCCCCGCGGTAGAGGCCTTTGAACGCCGATTGATCCAGCAGTGCCTGGAGCGCCACCAACACAACTGGGCGGCAGCGGCGAGAGAGTTGCAGATGGACAGGGCCAATCTGGTGCGCCTTGCGCGGCGACTCAACTTGGCGGATACAGCACAGGGTGACAGATGACTTCTTTACGGCAGTTTGCCAACTACCGATTGAAGTCCCCTTTGGGCACGAAGCTGGCCGCCACGAGAGACGGCTGACGGGTAACCCAACTCATGCAATTGGATTGCCTGGACCATGGAGTCACCGGCCCTGCGGCCAGGCGTACACTCCTGCTTCCTACCGGTGCCGAACGCCACTGTGGGCCCATGGACTTACTCGCATGCAAGCCTCTCGGGTTGGCGATACGTGTCGGGAAGAGGAATCGACAAATTCCACGCCACCACCTCTGAAGGTCGCCACCATGTCAACCCGTCGCCATGTCATGCGCATCGAACCCCTCAGCGCGGGAGCGTTTCGCCGCTACGGCGATGTGATTGAGGCCAGCGATTCGGCCGAGCAGTTCACGGTCAACCAGGGCGGCGCGACGCGGTATCACGATCTGGCCACGGTGGACGTGGCTGCCGAGCATGGCCATCCGGTCATCAGCATTTTCCGCGCGCAGCCATGCAACTTGCCCCTGCGTCTGCAGCTGCTCGAGCGCCACCCGATCGGCAGCCAGGCGTTCATTCCGATGGGAAACCACCCCTATCTGGTGGTCGTGGCCGCGGCCGACACGCCGCTGGGCGCACAGCACATCCACTGCTTTCGGGCGTCGCCTGGCCAAGGCGTCAATTTCGCACGCGGGACATGGCATCACCCGGTGCTGCCCCTGCACTCGGTCTGCGATTTTCTCGTGATCGACCGGGGCGGGCCGGCGAAGCTTCCCAATTGCGAGGAATTCGCGCTGGATGACTTGGAGCTGTGGATCGAAGCATGAGCGGAACACCAGCGCACCAAGGGTTCCCCTGGGGAACGCGTGGCACGCGCGATCAGAGGTACAAGCCGTCGCACAAGCCCAACGCGGCCAATGCCTCGTCCACTCAGGACTGGCTCGAGGTCATACCGACGAACCCGACCAGGCCGCCCACGCTTCGGCGATCAGTTCAGCCGAGCGCCTTGCGTAGCGTGGCGAGTAGTGAAATGGCACGATGGCCCTGGCGCCGACACGGCGCGCGATGTCGCCGGCCTGGCGGGCCGTCAGGTGATTCTTGCGTGCCGCATGCGCCTGGTCCTCCTCCAGGAACACGCTTTCGATGAAGAGCAGGTCCACATCTGCAAGCAGGTGCGTGAGCGTCTCGATGTTGGCGTCGGTGTATCGGAGGTCAGTGACATAGCCAATGCGTCGGCCCGCAACGACATCGAGTATCAAGTGGCGCAGCTCGGCGATCTGGCGCTCCATGGCGTGCTCGCCTTGTCGATCACGCCACTGCACCTGAATCGGCGTGTCGCCCGGTGCGCCCGTCAGCACCGCATGCTTGAGTTCGCGCAACCATGGTCCCGTCGTCACGCCGAGCGCCGCCAGGCGATCCGTTGCCACCCTGACCTGGGCTTTCTCCTCGATCACATACGCCAGGCAGGGGATACCGTGATCGACGAAGCGGCCGCGAACACGAAAGGTCGCTTCCTCGTGCAGCACGTCGTCCGGCAGTTCGAAGCAGGCGCCAGCGTCGCGCGCAAACCCGGTCCGACTCGAAAAGCGGGACCACCGCCCCCGCCGGTCCAGCCCGATTTCGCAGACATCGATCACCAGCTCAACCTCGTAGCGGTGCACGACGTTCCAGGTGTAGGCCCGCAGCTTGTGTTCGACCTGCGCCACGAAGTCGGGCCCGCCAAACAGCACAAGGCTCGCCTTGCGGCCCAGTACGACGCGCAGCAGGTGATCAAAGCCCGAAAAGTGGTCCATGTGCGCGTGGGTGACAAACACATGCGACAGCCGCAACAGCTGGCGCGGCGGCAGCACGGAGAGGTCGCCGAGATCGAACAACAGCGAGCGCCGTTCGTCACGGAACTCGACATACAGAGCCGGGTCGCCGAATGGGTCGTTGACAAGGCGGGGTTCGAACAGGGAAGGCATGGAAGTTCAACGTGCGGTTCGCGGCCGTGTGGCATCGGCGTTCCATGATTGTCGCTCCAGGCGGGTATCGGCGGCGACATCCGCGCAACCTCTATGCGCCTTGGCAGGGTATTTGGGCATTTTTCCTATGGCCGTTGCAGGCGGATGCCCTTTCGGTCCAGCTGGGCGGCGACTTCCGTGAGCGTTTCATCATCGCCAAAGTCGGCACTGAACTGCACAGCAAGATAGTCGAGCAGTTGCAGCGCCGGCAGGTAGCGCGCATTTGTTCATGTGCTTGTCGAGGAAGGCAAGCACCTTGTCGAGGTGGCGACCCAACCCCTGAAACACCGAAGCTGGAACGGCCCAGGAGCGACGATCGCCAGGCGGGTAATGGTTTGGGGACCCCTGAATTTCTCCAAAATTCACCGTTGAAGAGTTTTTCAACAGAATAGGCCAATTGCAGACTGTCGCCAGTGTCTGCTTTCGGCGCGCCTCGCCAAGACAGTGCGCGGCCAGGCATCACCTTCAGCGCGGTGCTGGAGGCGGCTTCCGCCTGAGGCTTTGAAGCAAGCGGGCGCCGGCGTCGAAGCCGCGGCAAACCCCGGAGGCAATCACGCCGGTGACGGCAAGCATCGCCGCTGTGTGAACGCCCACGGCCGCGAGCGCCAGCGTCAGCGAGCCGGATGCGGTGATCTCGCGGGCCGGCGCGTCTCCCATGCAAAGCGGGATCAGCGCCGGCACCAGCATCAAGCCGGCACCGTGCGCGGTGGACATCATGAAGGACCAGAGCGCCAGCCCGGCGTGCCCTGCCGGCGCGCGCGCCACCTCGGGTGTGCGGCCCGACAGGTGAACCACTGCGAAGGCGGCAAGCAGGCCGCCCGTCAGGACTTGCAGCACGACGCGATCCATAGCCAGGCCGAATACCACCGCGCCGGCCACCAGCACCACCGATGCGGCGTGCCCGGCCGCGATCGGCACCAGGGCCCGCAGTGCCTGCGCCCGGTCGCGCGAACGCACGCCCCAGGCAGCGGCCAGCATCCAGCCGGTGGCAGGGTTCAGCCCATGAAGGGCGCCTACCCCTGCGACCGCCAGCCAGGGCCAGAGGCTTGCCACGCCGAGTGCTCCGGCTCAGGCCGCCTGGGCAGCCGTGTGGCAGCACGAACCGGCCGCAGGCGCCGGCTCGTAGCGGTCGTGGTGGCGCACCCAGTCCATCTTGTAGAACCCGTCGTGCTCGTCGCGGCCCTTGGGGGTGAGATCGAGCATGTTGTACGTGCCCATCATCACCTCCACACCGCGCCCGTAGGTCGAGTAGGTGTGGAAGACCTGGCCCGTGTCGTCCTTGTAGAACACGCTCACGCCAGGTGCCTCCTCGCTCGGGAAGGGCTGCTTTACGTAGTTGTAGGGGACTTCGCCGCTGGCCATCTCTTCCGGCGTGAAGCTGACGCCGAAGTCGTGGTTGAAGTCGCTGCCATTCGAGGAAACCCACTTGAACTGCCATCCCATGCGCTGGCGGAAGCGCTCGATCTCGGGCAGCGTGGCGCGTGAGATGGCCACAAATGTGACGTCGCGGTGTTCAAGGTGAATCTTCATGCCGTCGGTGTGGTCGGCCATGAAGGAGCAACTCGGGCAACCCTGCTCCCACCCGGGGCCGAACATGAAGTGCTGCACCAGCAGCTGGCGCCGTCCTTCGAAGAGGTCGGCGAGCGCGCGTTTGCCTTCGGGCGCATCGAAGACGTAGTTTTTCTCGATGCGAACCCAGGGCAGGGCGCGGCGTTCGCTGGCGATCTGGTCGCGCAGGCGCGTCAGTTCCTTCTCTTGCGCCAGCAGCGTCTTGCGCTCGGCCAGCCATCGCTCCCCAGACACGACGGGATGGTTCACGGTGTTCATTTCGGCAGTTGATGTGCTCATGGTGTGCTCCTTGGCTCGATGAGCCGTTTGCGTTTAGTCAATGCGCTGCCCGACCCGTGCTGGCAGCGGGTGCGCTCGTCTTCGGTTGGTTGACCGAAGTGGGTTGTCAGCGGGAAGGTGTCTACGCCTTGCGCGCTGAGTTCGATGCGGCTTTCGGACGCCGCACGGCGCGGACTTTTCCGCTCTTTCCGCCGCCGCAATAAAAAAGGTCCGCGCCGTCAGACTCCATGCCGCTGACGCCGACGCCGTGCGGCATCTCCAGCCGCTCGATCACGGCGCCGCTCTTGGGGTCGATACGGCGGATCTCGCTTTCGTCGCCCTCCCAGGTGCCGTGCCACAGCTCGCCGTCCACCCAGGTCACGCCGGTGACGAAGCGGTTGGATTCAATCGTGCGCTGGATGGCACCTGTCTTCGGGTCGACCTGGTGGATCTTGCGATCGCGGTACTGGCCCACCCACAGGCTGCCCTCCGCCCAGGTCAGGCCCGAGTCGCTTCCGCTGCCGGGCGCCGGGATCGACGCCACCACGTCGCCGGTGGCGGGATCGATCTTGTCGATGCGTGCCTCGGCGATCTGGTAGAGGTAGGTGCCGTCGAAGGCAGTGCCGGCGTCGCAGGCGCAGTCCAGCGTGCGCGTGGGCTCGCCGCTTGCGGGGTCGAAGGCGACCAGCCTGGCCCCGGTGGCGGCCCAGACGCGCTGGCCGTCGTGGGTGACGCCGGCAATGTCATTGACGCCGGGGAAGGGGCCGTACTCGCGCACGATCTCGGCGGGGCGCGCCTTGGCCCCGGGTCTTTCCTTGATTGTCTTGCTGGTCATCGCTGCTCCTTGTTGCGCACCGTGAATCGGCGCCTTGGAGACAACTCTATCCAATCGGCAGCGCAGCGGGGAGTAACAAGATCGTCGTGAATCCCGCCAGCGGTGGCGCCAGCCAGCGCTGCGCCCGCGCCCGCCCGATGGAGCGCACCCGCCCGTCGACCTCGAGTTCGGCGAGCGCCCGCTGGACGGTGCGCTGGCTCGCCCCCAGGGCCAGCGCCAGGGCGGAGGTCGACCAGGCCGCGCCGTCGGAGAGCAGCGCCACCAGCGATGCCTGGTCGCCGTCGATGGGCGGCGCCAGCACGGCGACGTCGCGCTCGCCGATCGGCTTGAGGATGAAGCCCCGCTCGGTCGCCTCGATGGTCGCCAGCGTTTTGACGAGGGCGCGCAGACGGCCGATCTCGACCCTGAGGCGCGCCCGATGCGTCTCGTCGGGACGCCGGGTGCGGAACACGCACGCGATCAAGGCCTCCCGATCGGCAGCGCCAGGCCATGCCTCGGCGAGCGCACGGGCCAATGCGAACAGCACTGGCCGGCGCGCCAGCGGCCGCCACGCAGCGCCGGCGCCAAGCCCGCGGCGGCAGGCATCGATCACCAGCGCGTCCGAGGCCAGGAGCGCTGAAACCTCGTCGAGGCGCAGCGCCTGCTCGCCATCGGCGGCAAGCGCCGGGCGGCGGGGCGATCGAGTGCGGCCCGCGCCTCCGCCACCTCGGCCAGGAGCGCCGGTACCTGCGCGCGATCGGCCGCAGCGTGCGCACGTGCGAGCGCCATCCG
>NZ_BCYO01000045.1 GCF_001598235.1 Polaromonas jejuensis NBRC 106434
TGCGCAGGCCGGCGAGGCGGGCTGCGGCCTGGCGCTCGGCGGACTGGGCCTGCGCCAGGGCGGCCTGCAGCTCGTCGGTTTCCAGTTGCACCAGCACTTCGCCCTGGCGCACCTGCGCGCCTTCCTTGACCGCGACTTTCGCCACACGGCCGGTGACGGTGCTGCCCACGCTCACGCGCGACAGGGTCGCCACCCGGGCCGAAAATTGCAGGGTACGCACCAGGGGAGCGGCTTGCAGCACCACGGCATCGGCCTGCGGCGCACGCCAGGTGCTCCAGGCCCACCACAAAACGACGGCCAACACCAGCGCCCCCGCCCCCCAAAGCCAGCGGCGCTTCATGAGCGGGGCCAGGGCGGGCATCACATGTTCCGGTTCCGGTTCAGGGCTCAAACAGGCCGCTGGCCGCCTGCGGCGGCGTCACGCCCAGGTGGCGGTAGGCCGCCAGGGTGGCAATGCGCCCGCGCGGCGTGCGCTGCAGGAAACCCTGCTGAATGAGATAGGGCTCGATCACGTCTTCAATCGTGTCACGCTCTTCGCCAATGCTGGCGGCAATGTTGTCCAGACCGACCGGGCCGCCGTCGAAGCGGTGGATCACGGCTTCGAGCAGCTTGCGGTCCATCACGTCAAAGCCCTGCGGGTCCACGTCCAGCATGGCCAGCGCCAGGTTGGCAATGTCCAGCGTGATCTTTCCCGTGCCCTTGACATCGGCGTAATCACGCACGCGGCGCAGCAGGCGATTGGCAATGCGCGGCGTGCCGCGTGAACGGCGGGCAATCTCAAAACCGCCCTCCTCGTCCATGGGCGCCTGGAGCAGGCTGGCGCTGCGTTTGACAATGCGGGCCAGCTCGTCGGGCGTGTAAAACTCCAGCCGGGCGACGATGCCGAAACGGTCGCGCAAGGGATTGGTCAGCATGCCGGCCCGGGTGGTGGCGCCCACCAGGGTGAAGGGTTGCAAATCGAGCTTGATGCTGCGCGCCGCCGGTCCTTCGCCGATCATGATGTCGATCTGGTAGTCCTCCAGCGCCGGGTAGAGGATTTCCTCCACCACCGGGCTCAGGCGGTGAATCTCGTCGATGAACAGCACATCGTTCTTTTCGAGGTTGGTCAGCAGCGCCGCCAGGTCCTTGGGTTTTTCCAGCACCGGCCCCGAGGTCTGCCGCAGGTTGACACCAAGTTCATGCGCAATGATGTGCGATAGCGTGGTCTTGCCAAGGCCTGGCGGGCCGAACAGCAGCACATGGTCCAGCGCCTCGCTGCGCTTCCTGGCCGCGCCGATAAAGATCTGCAGCTGCTCGCGCGCCTTGGCCTGGCCCACATACTCATCAAACAGCTTGGGGCGCAGCGCGCGCTCTATCGCCTCTTCCTTCGGCGACGCGGGTGTCGCAGACATCATGCGCCGCACCGGCGGCAGGTCGGCCATGTCGAAATCGTCGGTCTGGATGGTCATGGAGGTCGTCGGATTTATTTCGCCAGGCTTTTCAGCGCCAGCTTGATGCCGTCGCTCACGCCCACGTCCTTGGGCAAGGCCTTCAACGCCAGCGCCGCGTCGCGGTCGCTGTAGCCCAGCGCGATCAAGGCCTGCAGGATGTCGGACTGACTGTCGTCGGCGACGCTGACGGGCGCACCTATGTCGGCGCCCAGCTTGCCCTTGAGTTCCAGCAGCAGGCGTTCGGCGGTTTTCTTGCCGATGCCGGGCACCTTGATGATGCGGCCCGGCTCCTGGCGTGTCACGGCCTGGGAAAGCTCTTCCACGCTCATGCCGCTGAGCACGCTGAGCGCGGTGCGCGGGCCCACGCCCGATATCTTGATGAGCTGGCGAAACGCGGCGCGCTCGGTCGCGCTGCCAAAGCCGTAGAGGATTTGTGCGTCTTCGCGCACCACGAAATGGGTCAGCAGGCTGACTTTTTCACCGAGGGCCGGGAGGTTGTAGAAGGTGCTCATGGGCACCAGCACTTCATAGCCGACGCCGTTGCAGTCCACAAGAACCTCCGGCGGATTTTTTTCGGCCAGCTGGCCAGCGATTCTTCCGATCATGGGCAAATCTTATCAGTCACCACCGACTTGAATATGGAGGGACAATCACGCATCTGCCTGTATCCAGCCCAGGAAACCTACTTTTGATTCTTCGCTACACCTTCACGCCGCCCAACAACACCCGCATGGACCATCTGTGCGGGCCCATGGACTCCAACATCCGCACCATCGAAGCGGCGCTTCAGGTGACGATTGCGCACCGCTTCGAGCAGTTCAAGATCGATGGCCCCAAGGTCAGGGCCCAGCAGGCGCTGGAGGTGCTGCAGGCGCTGTATGAAATCGCCCAGCGCCCGATCGAGCCGGAAACCGTGCAGCTCATGCTGGCGAGCGACACGGCCCTGAGCACCACGCCCGACGGCGGCATGGCGCTCTCGACCCGGCGTGCCGACCTGCGGGCCCGCACCACCAATCAGGGCACCTACCTCGAAAACATCGCCACGCACGACATCACCTTCGGCATTGGCCCGGCCGGCACCGGCAAGACCTACCTGGCCGTGGCCTGCGCCGTCGATGCGCTGGAGCGCAGCACCGTGCAGCGCATCGTGCTGACGCGACCGGCCGTGGAAGCCGGCGAGCGCCTGGGTTTTTTGCCGGGCGACCTGAGCCAGAAGGTCGACCCCTACCTGCGGCCGCTGTATGACGCGCTGTATGAGCTGATGGGCTTTGAGCGCGTGCAAAAGGCCTTTGAACGCCAGCAGATAGAGATTGCGCCGCTGGCCTTCATGCGCGGCCGCACGCTCAACCATGCCTTTGTGATCCTCGATGAAGCGCAAAACACCACGCCCGAGCAGATGAAGATGTTCTTGACGCGCATAGGCTTTGGCGCCAAGGCCGTGATCACGGGCGACGTCAGCCAGATCGATTTGCCGCGCACGCAACTCAGCGGCCTGATAGACGCCGAGCGCGTGCTCAAGCGCGTCAAGGGCATTGCCATCACCCGGCTGACCAGCGCCGACGTGGTGCGGCACCCGCTGGTGGCGCGCATTGTGGACGCCTACGACAAGCAGCGCAGCCCCGACCTCGCCGCCGTTGAGACTATCGAATCCATAGCACCATCCGCCCGCCCATCAAGGGCCAGGAGCCGAAATGCCTCTTAAAAACCTGAACCTGTCGCTGCAGTTCGGTGCGCTGAAGGACGCCGCCCGGCATCGCGCCGCCCTGCCCCGCCGCAGCGTCGCGCGCTGGATACGCCAGGCGCTGCAAAATGATGCCGAAATCACCGTGCGCATCGTGGACGCCGAGGAAGGCCAGGCGCTGAACCGCGACTACCGGCACAAAGACTACGCCACCAATGTGCTGACCTTCGACTACACCCAGGCGCCCGTCGTCACCGCCGACCTGGTGTTGTGCGCCCCGGTGGTGGCCAGGGAGGCGCAAGAGAGCCACAAGACCTTGCAGGCGCATTACGCCCACCTGCTGATCCACGCCACGCTGCACGCCCAGGGCTACGACCATGAAACGAATGAGCGGGACGCGCTGGAGATGGAGGCGCTGGAAATCCTGCTGCTGGGCGCGCTCGGTTACGACAACCCGTACTGATTCCATTTCCAGATCAATCGTGAACGCGAAAGCGAAGCGCAGACAGTACAAACGTACGGCCAGCGAAGCTGACAAAGTGCGCGGTTGATCTGGAAATGGAATGAGGGATACTGGCGGGCCATTCACGGCTCTATCTTCCATCCACATCCAGGAGGCCCGCCATGCACACCCGTCACCAGCACCTGTTCAAAGCCGATCTGGGCCGGCTGCGTCCCACCCAGATCACCGTGGGCTACGCCGAGGTGCAGGAAAAGCGCGGCCTGTGGAGCGGCATGGGCAAGGGCGAGCGCCAGAAATTCCTGGACAGCCACTGGTTTCCCGCGGTGCGCGGCCCGAGTGACAACTTTTATATCGTCGACCACCACCACCTGGGACGCGCCCTGCTCGAGGAAGGTGTGCACCAGAGCTTTGTGGTGCTGCTCAAGGACCTGGGGCAACTCGCCAAGGACGAGTTCTGGACCGTGATGGACCACCATCAATGGGTGCACCCTTACGATGCGAAGGGCCGCCGCCGCCCCGTGACCGATCTGCCCAAGGCGCTGGGCGAACTCGCCGATGACCCCTACCGCAGCCTGGCCGGCGAGGTGCGGCACGCAGGCGGCTTTCCCAAGGACGCCACGCCCTTTGCCGAATTCCTCTGGGCCGACTTCTTCCGCCGCCGCATCAAGACCGCACAGCTCCGGCGTGACCCCGACGCCGCCCTGCAGGCGGCCATAACGCTGTGCCACAGCGCCGAAGCCGCCCACCTGCCGGGTTGGTCGGGGGCGACATCACCGCTGGTCTCATGAGACCGTGGGGCCGGCCATGAGCGATTCCGCCCCGCCTATCCAACAGGGCCGCAGCGTCGCCGGCCCCAAATTCTCATGGGCCGACCTGCTGGCCGGCGTCTCGGTGGCCGGCGTGCTGCTGCCCGAGGCCGTGGCCTACGCCGCCATCGCGGGCGTGCCGCCCATGCACGCCTTTCTGGCCGCGCTGGTCGGCCTGTGCCTCTACCCCTGCTGGGGCACCAGCCGTTTCGCCATGGTGGCCCCTACCTCGTCGGCAGCGGCGGTGTTTGCCTCGACGATGGCGCTGGGCGGGCCGGCCATGGGCTATGCGCTGGTCAGCCTGACCGGCGCCCTGTTTCTGACGGCCGCCGCGCTGCGGGCGGGCTTCCTCGGCGCCTTCATTTCGCGCCCGGTGCTGCGCGGTTTCGCCTGGGCGCTGGCGCTGACCATCGTGCTCAAGCAGTTGCCGCATATCGCGGGCGTCCCGGTTCATGCCTCGCTGGCAGGCCCCCTGGCAGGGGAGCTGCTGGCCCAAGCGGCGCACTGGCACCGCGCCAGCGTGGCACTGGGCGCAGGCGCCCTGGCCTTGTGGCTGGCGCTGCATCACGGGCTGCAGCGCCGGCTGTTTCTGCCCACCTCGCTGCTGGTCCTGGGGCTGGGCGTGGCGCTGTCAGCCATGCTCGACCTCAGCACGCAGGGCGTGGCGCTGGTGGGGGACATCGCCTGGCAGGCGCTGGACTGGCGCCTGCCGGCCTTGAGCGCCAACCATTGGCTGCATGCCATAGAAATCGCGCCGGCGCTGCTTCTGATCCTGTTCGCCGAATCCTGGGGCTCGGTGCGCTCGCTGGCGCTGCAAAGTGGCGACCAGGTCGATGGCAACCGCGAACTGCTGGCCCTGGGCGCCGCCAACCTCGCGAGCGGCCTGTTGCAGGGCCTGCCGGTGGGGGCGGGTTTTTCGGCCGCCTCGGCCAACCAGGCGGCCGGCGGGCGCAGCAAATGGGCGGGCGTGGCCGCCGCGCTGGCGCTGGCGCTGCTGCTGTGGCTGGCGCGCCCCTGGCTGGCGCTGCTGCCGATGCCGGTGCTCGCCGGCGTGGTGGTCGGCATCCTCTCGCACAGCCTCTGGCCACGCGCCGTGCTGTCCTCGCTGCACCTGGGTGGCGATGTCTGGCTGGCGCCGGTAGCGGCTGCGGGCGTGCTGCTGTTTGGCGTGCTGTTCGGCATGCTGCTGGCCGTGGCGCTGTCGCTGCTGCTGGCGATCCGGCGCTTCGCGCAGCCGCTGGTCACCGAATTGGGCCGCTTGCCCGGCACGCGCGACTACCTGGACCGGGCGCGCCATGCCGATGCCACCGCGGTCGACGGCACGCTCATCATGCGGCCCGAGGAGCCGCTGTTCTTCGCCAACGCCGAACAGGTATTCCACCTCGTCAGTCAACGCGCCGAAGCGGCGCGCGCAACCGTCGTGGTGCTGAGCCTGGAGGTCTGCGACGACCTGGACAACACCGCCGTGGAAGCGCTCGCCGAATTTGCCGCCAGCCTGCGCCGCCAGGGCACGGCCCTGCTGCTGGCGCGCGTCAAGGACAGGCCGCGAGAGGCGCTGGCGCGCATGGGCCTGACCGATGCGGCCCATGGCGGCGTGGCGCTGTTCTGGAGCGTGGACGACGCGGCGCGGGCGGCGGCGGCCGCTAGGCCACCTGCAGTGAAATCGTCACCGGTCCGTCGTTGACCAGCTGCACCTGCATGTCGGCCGCAAACTGGCCCGTGGCGACCTGCGGATGTACCGCTTTGCTTCCCTCACCTTAGTTCGTTGCGGGGCTTTTCAGGCGGTAAATACGCATTGCGTTTTCGCTTGCCACCTTGACACCGACATCCGGCGGCAGCTGCTCTATCAGTGTGCGTAAATGGCCCATCCCGTCGTCGCTGGAACCGCGGGCGATGCCGCCACGCTCATAAAATGCATCGCTGCCGAGCATGAAGCGGTCCGGGAATTCCCGCACCAGGTCAACCCACGCCGGTTTGACAGTTCCATCCGGGTCCATGGCTGATGCAGGCTGGAGCGTACCCCGATTCAAACGAAAGCTCATGTACAGATTGGGATAGCTTGCCAGCATTCTGCGAACCAGGCCTGGCCGCCTTGTCCTCAGCGGCTCAAAGCCGACGTGCGACCAAACGATCTTGGCCTGACTGTTGTGCGCAAGCAGCCGTTGGAGGCCTGGCAGATTGGCTTCCAGCTGGGACGGGTTCTGCGGATTGCTCCTGAGCCCATCCGGCAGCGGCATGTCTTCGGGCACCAGATCGCAGTGCAGGTCGATCGGAAGGTCGTTCTCCGCGGCGATGTCCGCCAGCAGCAGGAGCAGAGGGTGGTCAGGCGGCACCATCTCATAGGGATGGTTCCGTCCCATCAGCGGTATGGATACATGCAGGACGGATATTTCACCAAATCCCACGGCGCCCAGCTTCACGATCTCCAGTGCCCGCTTTCGAAACTTTGCACGAACGCTCTCATCAACCGACTCGGGCGACGTGTCATGAATCATGATGTTCAGCGTGCTTCCTCCGAGCACCGCAAAACGGTCGGGGCTGGCCTTCGTGGTGAAAAGAAGATCCTCGATGTCATAAAATCTTTTCGGCACCCGGGTGTCATACGGTGGCGGCATCAGCAGGGACCGGGCGATATTCCGGCGGTCCATGGTGGCCAGCGCGGCCTTGTACGAAGCGTCCAGGTCCTTGACGGGACTGGTCTGGAAATGGGCATGAACGTCGATGAGTGGTATCGGCTCCGCCTGGGCAGACAACCCGAACAGCGCCAGTGCGGCAGCAAAGAAAATGGGTTTCATAAAGTTCTTTGTTATCTTTGTTAGATAGCGCTAAGACACCGTCAGCAGGATCGTAACAGGCCCGTCGTTGACCAGATGCACCTTCATGTCGGCCGCGAAGCGCCCGGTGGCGACCACCGGGTACGCGGCGCGGGCCTGCGCCACAAAGTGGTCATAGAGCCGCCGCCCCTCGTCGGGCGCCGCGGCGTTGCCAAAGCCCGGCCGGTTGCCGCCCGAGGTGTCGGCCGCCAGCGTGAACTGGCTCACGATCAGCAGGCCGCCGCCGATGTCCTCTACGCTGCGGTTCATCTTGCCGGCCTCGTCGGAGAAAATGCGCAGCTTGAGGATCTTGGCCAGCAGCTTGTCGGCCTGCGTTTCGCTGTCGCCGCGCTCGGCGCACACCAGCACCAGCAGGCCCGCGCCAATCTCACCGGCGGTTTGCCCCTCAATCACCACCCGCGCCTGGCTCACGCGCTGCAATACGGCTTTCATTCAGATCAAATCCTTCTCGTCATCAAAATGGGGCTCCACATCACTGGGCAGCAGCTGGATGGTGGCGCGCAGGCCGGGCACGGCGCTCATCAGGGCCTGCTCCACGCTGGCCCGCAGCGCCGCAGCGCGCCCCAGCGACCAGTTGGCCGGCATGTGCATGTGCAGATCCACAAAACGGCGCTGGCCGGCGCGGCGCGTCGTCACGTGGTCAAAACGTATGGTCGGGTGCTGGAAGCCCGCCAGCGTCTGCTGAATATCGGCCAGCACCTCGGGCTCGACGGCTTCATCCATCAGGCCTTGGGACGAACGCCAGATGAGTCGGGCGCCCTCCCGCAGGATGTTCACGGCCACGCCTATCGCCACCGCGGCATCCAGCCACAGCCAGCCCGTCAACGCCACCGCAGCAATGCCGACGACCACACCGGCCGAAGTCCAGACATCGGTGACCAGGTGCCTGGCATCAGCTTCCAGGGCAATCGAGCGGTGCACCTTGGCCGAACGAAACATGAACCAGGCCAGCAGGCCGTTGAGCGCCGAACTGACGATGGAAAGCGCCAGCCCCAAGCCCAGCTGCTGCAGCGGCTGCGGACTCATCAGTCGGTGGGCAGCCGCCCAGATGATGGCCAGCGCCGCCACGAAGATGAGGGCGCCTTCAAAGCCGGATGAAAAATACTCGGCCTTGTGGTGGCCGTAGGGATGGTCCTCATCGGCCGGGCGCTTGGCAATGGTGACCATGGCCAGGCCAAACAGGGCGCTGGCCAGATTCACCAAAGACTCCATCGCGTCCGACAGCAGGCCGACCGAGTCGGTGACATACCAGGCCCCCGTTTTGAGCACGATGGTGATGAGGGCAAGCACCACAGAGGCGCGCAACAGGCGCTGAGGTGTCAATGATTGTTGGTCCAGTCGGCTCATGCGCCCATTGTCTGCGATGCGGCAAACCGGCTATGCAAGAATGCGGCGATGCCTGCCCTGCCACACCGCCGCCTCACCTGGGCCCTGCTCTGGTGCGCCATCACCGCACTGGGCGGCGTGGTGCTGGCGCGCCTGGAGCTGGCGCAGCTGCAGGCGGCGTTTGAAACCGACGCGCGCATTGCCCACCGGCTGCTGAGCCAGCGCGTGGTGCAGCACGATGCCGTGATGGCGACGCTGGCGCTGCTGCAGCCCGCCGCAGATGCCACCGAGGTCTCCCCGCCCGAACAGCGCCTGCCTGCGGTCTACCCGCAAATCATCAACGTGCAGCGGCGCGATCGCGAGGCCGGCTGGCCCGATGAACGCTTGCGGGTGGCCGAAACCCTGTCGCGCGCGCTGCGCCGCCCGGTACTGGCCGGCGCAGACCTGGCCCGCGGCCGCTACCAGCTGGTGCTGGCGGCAGAGCCCAGCAGCTATGCCCTGCAACTGGACCTGCGCGCCGTCGTGCCCTGGAGCGAATGGCCCATGGCCCCGGACAGCAGCCCGGTGCGCGTGACGCTGGAGCATGAAGGCCAGCGCTTTCTGCTGCAGCCCGGCCGCATTCACGAAGGCGGCTGGCGCTTTGAATTTCACAAACACCTGGCCGCCGAGAGCCAGCCCTTTGAGGTGGTCGCCCTGCGCCAGGTCGGCTGGGGTGAGCTACCCTGGGGCTGGATGCTGGGCTGGGCCGCGCTGGTGGCGGCCTTGCTGGGGGCCTGGCGGGCGCTGCTGCGCCAGCGCGCCGAACGCCAGCGCGCCGAAGAACTGCTGCGCCTGGGCCAGGTGGCGCGCCTGAACACCCTGGGCGAACTGGCCGCCGGCATGGCCCATGAGCTGAACCAGCCGCTGACCGCCGTGCTGGCCAACACCCAGGCCGCCAGCCGGCTGCTCAATGACGAACCGCCCGAACTGGCCAGCGCCCGCAGCGCCATGACGCAAGCCGTGGAACAAGCCCGCCGCGCCTCGGAAGTGGTCGGGCGGCTGCGCCGCGCGGTGGAGCGCCCCGACCGGGCGGCGCAGCCGCAGGCTGTGGTGTTGCAGGATGCGGTGCGCAACGCGCTGTATTTGCTGGAGCCGGAATTCAAGCGCCGCGAAGTCACGCCGCAACTGGAATTGCCGCCCACCCCCACCACCGTGCTGGCCGAGCCGGTGGCGCTGGAGCAAATCATCCACAACCTGCTGATGAATGCCCTGCAGTCACTGGAACAGGTGCCGGCACGCGAGCGCCAGCTCACGGTCACGCTGGGCGCGGAAGGCAGCCTGGGCGTGATCAGCGTGACCGACAGCGGCCCGGGCATTGGGGCTGATGTGCTGCCGCGCATTTTCGAGCCCTTCTTCACCACACGCGAGGCCGGCCTCGGGCTGGGCCTGAGCCTGTGCGAAACGCTGGCCAGCGGCATGGGCGGCAGCCTGGTGGCCGCGCACCATGCGCCACGCGGTGCCGTGTTCCGGCTGTCTTTGCCCATGGCGGCCAAGTCATGAGCTCATCCCTGTCACCCTTGGTGCACCTCATCGACGACGATGAGGCCGTGCGCAGCAGCCTGGCGCTGCTGATAGGCACGGTGGGCCTGCGCGTGCAAAGTTGGGCCGACCCGCAAAGCTTCATCCGCGAGTTTGACCGGCAGACGATAGGCGCCATCGTGCTGGACGTGCGCATGCCCGGCATCAGCGGCCTGAGCGTGCTCGACACCCTGAAGGCGCAGGGCGTGGACCAGCCCATCATCATGCTGACCGGCCACGGCACGGTGGAGCTGTGCCGCCGCGCCTTCAAGTCCGGCGCGGCCGAGTTCCTGGAAAAGCCGGTCAATGACGAGCAGCTGCTGGAAGCCCTGCAAAACGCCGTGCGCCAGCATGTCAAGTCGCGCGAGCGCAACAAGACCGGCCGGCAGGCGCAGGAGCGCTATGCCCAGCTGTCGGAGCGCGAGCGCGAGGTGCTGGGCCTGATCGTGGCCGGTCTCACCAACAAGGAAATCGGCCGCGCACTCGATGTCTCGCCGCGCACCGTGGAAACCCACCGCGCCAACCTCTTTGCCAAGCTGGAAGCCGAGTCGCTGGCGCAGCTGATCCGGCAATATGCGACGCTGGCAGACGAAGCCGACGGTCGATAGGTATCCACCGAAAGCCAGTCCAAGCCGCGGAACCGGCTTCGCCGGGCCGCAGGCGGGCGGCCCCCTCGGGGGGCAGGGAGTTACGCGAAGCGAAGGACCGTGGGGGCAGTATTTCTACGGAGCCCGGCGCGTAGCCCTACGCATGGGCGAAATCGCCGCTATTTTTTAAAGTTCTCCCACGGTTGAATGTGAGGCCCCCACGCTTGCCACTTCGTGTGCTGCGCTGCCCCCAGGGGGGCCGCAGTCGCCTTGGGGCGGCCCGGCGGCGACTGAACCGTTTCAACAAACCAACTTCTGGAGAACTCCATGCGCAACATCATCAAGGTTTCCGCTCTTGCCCTGTCCCTCGTGGCCGCCGCTGCCAGCGCCCAAGGCGTGCGGACCGAGAAAAACATCTCCCTCGAGCTGGCCAACCAGATCGCCGCCGCCACCGTGGCCGCCTGCTCGGCCAACGGCTATGCCGTGGGCGTTACCGTGGTGGACCGCGCCGGCACCGTGCGCGCCGTACAGCGCGCCGACAATGCCGGCCCGCACACGCTGGCCGCCAGCCTGCAAAAAGCCTTCACCTCGGCATCGGCCAAAAACAACACGCTGGCCATGATGGAAGGCGCCCAGAAGAATCCCGCCGCCGCCAACCTGACTCACATCCCCGGCTTTTTGCTGCTGGGCGGCGGCGTTCCCGTCAAGGTCGGCAATGAAACCATAGGCGCGGTCGGTGTCGGCGGCGCACCCGGCGGCCACCTCGACGAAGCCTGCGCCGTGGCCGCACTGGACAAGGTCAAGGACCAGCTGAAGTAAACCTGGAAAGCATGCCGCCATGACGCCAGGCCTATTTCGTCTGCCCCTGCAACTGCTGGTGTTGGCCGCAGCCTGCGGGCTGGCTGCCGTGGCGGCCGCGCCCGCTTCGGCCCAGGTCGCCCCTGGCGCCACCGAAGTGGCCGCCTACCAGGGCCTGCACGCCGCCGCCCACAAGGGCGATGTGGCCCAGATTGAAAAACTCGCCGCAGCGAAGTCTGAGGTAAAGGCCGAGCTTGATGCCCGCGACGGCAACGGCCGCACGCCCATTCATGTGGCGACCTTTGCGAAACGGCAAGGCGCTATCCGCGCCCTCGTGAAAGCGGGCGCCAACATCAACCTGCTCGACAAGGACAGCTACGACGGCGTGACGATTGCCGCCGTCGCCGACGACGAGGAAACGCTGCGCCTGCTGCTGTCACTGGGCGCCAGCGCCAAACAGGTCACCAGCCGCTACGACGGCACGGCCCTGATCGCCGCCGCCCATCTGGGCCATGACGGCGTGGTCAGGCAGCTGATTGCCGCCGGTGCGCCGCTGGACCATGTCAACAACCTGCACTGGACGGCCGTGATCGAAGCCATCGTGCTGGGCAATGGCGGCGCCCGCCACCAGTCCACGCTCAAGGCGCTGATCGAGGCCGGGGCCAACCTGCAACTGGCCGACCGGCAGGGCAACACGCCGCTGCAGTTGGCCAAGTCGCGCGGCTACGGCGAGATGGTGCGGATGCTGGAAAAGGCCGGCGCCCGCTAGGGCACTGGCGCATCAGGCCAGGAAGTCAGGCCAGCGTCACCCGCGCAAACTTGCGCTTGCCGACCTGCACCACGTAAGTGCCGGCAGCCAGCTTGAGCGCCTTGTCGCTCACCACGCTGGAATCCACCCGCACGCCGCCGCCGTCGATCAGGCGGCTGGCCTCGCTGCCCGAAGGCGCCAGGCCGGCGGATTTGAGCAGCGCGCCAATCCCCAGCGGTGCGCCCGACAGCGACACCTCGGGGATGTCTTCGGGCACGCCGCCCTTGCTGCGGTTGATGAAATCCTGCTCGGCCGCATCGGCGGCGGCGGCCGAGTGAAAGCGCGCCGTGATCTCCTTGGCCAAGGCCACCTTGGCGTCTTTCGGGTTGCGGCCGGCCTCGACTTCGGCCCTGAGCGCGGCAATCTCGGCTTCGCTCTTGAAGGACAGCAGCAGGTACCACTTCCACATCAGCACGTCGGAAATGCTCAGCACCTTGGCAAACATGCTGTTGGCGTCTTCGCTGATGCCGATGTAGTTGTTCTTGGACTTGGACATCTTCTCGACCCCGTCCAGGCCTTCGAGCAGCGGCATGGTGAGAATGCACTGCGGCTCCTGGCCATACTCGGCCTGCAGGTGCCGGCCCATCAGCAGGTTGAACTTCTGGTCGGTGCCGCCCAGTTCCAGGTCGCTCTTGAGGGCCACCGAGTCGTAGCCCTGCATCAGCGGGTAGAGGAATTCGTGCACGCTGATGGGCGAGCCGGCCTTGAAGCGGTCATGGAAATCGTTGCGCTCCATCATGCGCGCCACGGTGTAGCGCGAGGCCAGCTGGATCATGCCGGTGGCGCCCAGCGGCTCGCTCCACTCGCTGTTGTAGCGGATCTCGGTTTTGGCCGGGTCCAGCACCAGGCTGGCCTGGCGGTAATAGGTTTCGGCATTGACCTTGATCTGCTCGGGCGTGAGCGGCGGGCGCGTCGTGTTGCGGCCCGACGGGTCGCCGATCAGGCTGGTGAAATCGCCGATCAGGAAAATCACCTGGTGCCCCAAATCCTGCAGCTGACGCATTTTGTTCAGCACCACCGTATGGCCGACATGAATGTCGGGAGCGGTCGGGTCCAGCCCCAGCTTGATGCGCAGCGGCACGCCGGTGGCTTCGCTGCGGGCCAGTTTTTTGACCCATTCATCCTGAGGGATCAACTCTTCGCAGCCCCGCAGCGACACGGCCAAGGCCATCTTTACACGGTCGGTGATCGGGGGATTTGTAACAAGGTCTTGATTCATAAAGGTTTTTTCATGTCGAGGCATTGTCCGACAGATATAATTGCGGTTGTCCTGCTTCAGGCCGGCATTTTAGTTGGCCTGTAACTTGCTGATCGGAACCCGATCGTTTTGAGTCTTTGAGTCCGATGACCCCAGACCCCCATCCACCAAGAGGGGCTGGTCATCGATCCCTTATATCGCAGTCCGGCACGTCAGCGTCGCCCGATGCACCCTCGTTGGGAATTTCGCTTTGCGCCTGCCCGTCCCGTCCCAGTTTCTGCCTTCCCTTGCCAAGGTCCTCCGCCGCCATCCCAAACGAGTCACCGCCAGCCTGGCCGTGCTGCTGCTGGGCACCGGCGTCACCGCCTTCGGTGTCGCGCCACTGGCGCCCGATGCCGCCGACTTGCCGGTGCACCAGATCGTCGAGGCCGTGGATCCCCTGCCCACCCAGGTCCAGACAGAATCCCTCTCCGATTTCCGCTTCAACCTGTTCCGCACCGAAAGCACGCGCAGCAGCGACACCGCCGACGCCCTGCTCAAGCGCCTGAACATTGACGACAGCGCGGCGGCCGCCTTTTTGCGCTCCGACGCCAATGCGCAAATGATCCTGGCGGGCCGTCCGGGCAAGACCGTGACGGCAGAAGCCAGCGACAGCCAGCAGTTGCTCAAGCTCAGCATGCGCTGGCCCACCGATGACGAAACAATGTTCAAGCGCCTGGTGATAGAGCGCGGCGCCACCGGCTTCAACTCGCGCGTGGAGACGGCGCCCTATGCCAGTTCGGCGCGTCTGGCCAGCGGCAGCATCCAGACCTCGCTGTTCGCCGCCACCGACGAAGCCCGCATTCCCGATGGCGTGGCCGTGCAGCTCGCGGAAATTTTCTCGGGTGATATCGACTTCCGTCGTGCCTTGCGCAAAGGTGACCGTTTCAACGTGGTGTACGAAACCCTGGAGGCCGATGGCGAGGCGCTGCGCACCGGCCGCGTGCTGTCGGCCGAGTTCGTCAATGACGGCAAGAGCTACCAGGCCATGTGGTTCCAGCCCCCGGGCAAGGATGCCGCAGGCGCCCCCAACAAGGGCGGCTATTACACGCTGGACGGCCGCAGCCTGCGCCACGCCTACCTGAGCTCCCCGGTGGAGTTCTCGCGCATCAGCAGCGGCTTTTCGATGCGCTTTCACCCGATTTTGAAACTCTGGAAGGCGCACCTGGGTACCGACTTTGCCGCCACCACCGGTACACCCGCACGAACCGTTGGCGACGGCGTCGTGGAGTTTGCCGGCGTGCAGAACGGCTACGGCAACGTGATCTTCATCAAGCACCGCAACAACCACGAAACGGTGTATGCGCACCTGAGCAAGATCCTGGTGCAGCGCGGCCAGACCGTGAGCCAGGGCCAGACCATAGGCCTGGTCGGCGCCACCGGCTGGGCCACCGGCCCGCACCTGCATTTCGAATTCCGCGTCAACGGCATGCAGCAGGACCCGATGACCATCGCCAAGCAGAGCGAAACCATTCCCCTGTCAACGGCGGCCCTGCCGGCATTCAGGCAACTCGCCGCGGGCGTCAAGAACCAGTTGCTGGCGGCAGCCACCATAAGCCAGACCCGCGCGGAGTAACTGCGGCCCCCACGTTCGCTCACTTCGTGTAGCTCTCTGCCCCCCGAGGGGGCTAATTTCCCTTGGGGCGGCCCGGCGGGAAATTACCGGCCCCCACGTTCGTTCAACACCCTTGGGCGGCCCGTCATACGGCAAAATGGCCGCATGCATGACTACTACATTGGCCTGATGTCAGGCACCTCGTTCGACGGCGTCGATGGGGTGCTGGTGGATTTCTCGGGCCGGCAACTGCGGGTGCTCGCGGCGGCCACGGCGCCCTTTCCGGCTGGCTTCCGCGCCGAGTTGCTGGCGCTGAACGCGCCCAGCCACAACGAACTGCACCGCGCGGCCATCGCCGGCAACCGGCTGGCCGTGGTGTATGCCGACGTGGTTCACGCCCTTCTGGAGCAGGTTGCCGCACAGGGGATTGCGGCCGCGCAGATTCAGGCCATTGGCGCCCACGGGCAAACCGTCAGGCACCAGCCCCAAAGAAGCTCGGCCGAAGCCGATGGCGTGGGCTACACGCTCCAGCTCAATCAGCCGGCCCTGCTGGCCGAACTCACCAGGATTGATGTGGTGGCCGATTTCCGCAGCCGCGACGTAGCCGCTGGCGGCCAGGGTGCGCCGCTGGTACCGGCTTTCCACCAGGGTGTTTTTGGCCGTGCCGATGCCACCATGGCGGTGCTGAACCTGGGCGGCATTTCGAACCTGAGCATCCTGCCGCATGACCCCGCGTCGCCGGTACTGGGCTTCGATTGCGGGCCGGGCAATGCCCTGATGGACGCCTGGTGCCAGCAACACACCGGTCAGCCCTTTGATGCCGGCGGGGCCTGGGCGGCCAGCGGGCGGCTGATTCCCGCGCTGCTGGCCAGCCTGCTGGACGCGCCCTATTTCTCCCTGCCCATCCCCAAAAGCACGGGCCGGGACCTCTTCAGCCTGACATGGCTGGCCGAAAAACTGCAGCCCTTCGCCGCCGAGCGCCCCCAGGATATCCAGAACACATTGACAGAATTCACCGCCAGCGCTTGCATAGCGGGCGTCAATAGCTATGGGAAAGAGAGCAAGGAGTTGATCGTCTGCGGTGGCGGCGCGTTCAACCAACACCTGATGCTGCGCCTGCAGGCGGGCTTGCCCCAGCTGCACGTCAGCACCTCGGATGCCCACGGCTTGCCCCCCCTGCAGGTCGAAGCCACCGCCTTTGCCTGGCTGGCCCGCCAGAGCGTGACCCGGCAAGCCGGCAACCTGGCGAGCGTGACGGGCGCGGCCGGGCCGCGGGTGCTGGGGGCGCTCTATCCGGCCTGATGCGGACCGGATCGCGGCCGGCGCTCTAGTACTGCAACCCGGAAGTAGCGAAACAAAATGAAAGCGATGGATTCGCGCCCAGGGCAAGGCGCAAGCCGCAGCGAAGGCTGTACGCCTTCGCAAGGATTGCACCGCCGCCATGGGTGCGAAGACGCGCTTTCATGTTTCGATATTTTCGGGTTGCAGTACTAGCCCTGCCCCAAGGCTTCCGTCGCCTCGGCCTTTTTCACCGCGCGCACGGCCGGTGACAGCTGCCAGAAGATGCCGGCCGAAGCCAGCGTGATCAGCCCCATGCAGGCAAAAGTCGCCTGAAAGGAGTGCAGCGTCTGCACGGCTTCGCCGCTGCCAAAGAAGGCCGTGAACGCCGCCAGCACGGCGCCCGCAGCGGCGACGCCCATGCCCATGGCCAGCATTTGCACCATGGACAACAGGCTGTTGCCACTGCTGGCCATGGTGCTGTCCAGGTCGCGCAGCGTGATCGTGTTCATGGCGGTGAACTGCATGGAGTTGACCGCGCCAAACAGGGCCAGCTGCACAACCAGCAGCCCCAGGGGCTGGGCCGGCGTGGCAAGGGCAAAGCTCGCCATCGTGAGGCCCACCAGCGCCGTATTGGCCACCAGCACCCGGCGATAGCCCAGCCGCGTGATCAACGGCGTCGTGATGCGTTTGGTCAGCATGCTGGCCGTGGCCACCGGCACCATCATCAACCCCGCCTGCATGGGCGAATAATCCAGGCTGACCTGCAGCAGCAGGGGCACCAGAAACGGCATGCAGGAACTGCCCAGCCGCGAAAACAGATTGCCCAGCAAGCCGATGCTGAGCGTGGGAATGGAAAAGAGCTGCGGCGAAAAAAGCGGATCGGGCCGCCTGGCCGCATGCAGCCAATAGGCCGCCAGGCTGGCCAGGCCAAACACTAGCAGGACCAGCACGCTGGCCTGCTTGAGGCCCAGCCCCGACAGGCCATCGACCGCCAGGGACACCGCCACCATGCCAAACGCCAGGTAGAGATAGCCCGGCAAATCAAAGCGCGGCACGGCGAGCCGCGGCTGGTTCTGCATGTAAATCACCGTGGCCACGCAGCCGAACAGGCCCACCGGAATGTTGATGAGAAAGATCCAGTGCCAGGTCGCCACCTCCACCAGCCAGCCGCCCAGCGTCGGGCCTATCAGCGGGCCCAGCAGGCCGGGAATCGCGATAAAGTTCATGGCCTGCAAGAAGCGCTCGCGCGGAAAGGCGCGCAATACCGCCAGTCGCCCGACCGGCAACAGCAGGGCGCCACCCAGCCCCTGCAGGACGCGCGCGGCCACCAGCTGGCCGAGGTTTTGCGAGAGCGCGCAGGCGATGGAGCCCAGCACAAACAGGGAAATGGCCCCCACATAGACGCGCCGGGTGCCGAAGCGGTCGGCGATCCAGCCAGAAGCCGGAATCAGCATGGCCATGGTCAGCGAATAGGCCACCACCACCGACTGCATGCGCAGCGGGCTTTCGCCAAAACTCCTGGCCATGGCGGGCAGGGTCGTGTTGACGATGGTGGCATCCAGGGTTTGCATGAAAAACCCGACCGCCACCAGCCAGAGCAGCATGCGCAGTGATTTTTGTTCGGTTTGCATCATCAATAAGCGGCTTGGCGCCCGAATTTCCTGGTTTTATCGAGGCTGAAATCAAAAAAACCGCCTGAAAGGCGGTTTTTTAATGGGGGCCAATGCACTGGCCCGCAGAAAAGCGTCAGGCAGAGAAGCTTGAGCCGCAACCGCAGGTGCTGGTGGCGTTGGGATTCTTGATCACGAATTGGGCACCTTCGAGGTCGTCCTTGTAATCAATTTCGGCGCCCACCAGGTACTGGTAGCTCATCGCATCGATCAGCAGGGACACGCCGTTTTTGGTCATGGTGGTGTCGTCTTCGTTGGTGATTTCATCAAAGGTGAAACCGTACTGGAAGCCGGAGCAGCCGCCCCCCTGCACGAAGACGCGCAGCTTCAGGTCCGGATTGCCCTCTTCCGCGATCAACTCGGCGACCTTGGCCGCGGCGCTGTCGGTAAACACAAAGGGGGCGGGCATCTCGGTTTGGATGTTTTCGGCAACTGCGCTCATGGGGGCTCCGTTATTCAGGACTCAATGGCTAAATAGTACAGCAAAGCCATCAACCATAGCGCCCATACGTCTTAGCGGGGTATTGGACCGATTCGCCCGCCGCCACGGCATTCCTTCAGCGCTCACGGCTTGGCCCTCATCCATGTTTCTTGCCGGCCAGCTTCAGCACCGGCTTGTCTTCCAGGGCCTGGGGGGCTGCCGGCTGGATCTCTGCCAGCGCCTGATGCAGGATAGGGCGCAACTGACCAGAGATGACGGCGCCCTGGTGCATTTCAAGCGCCTTGTAAGACACCTCACCCTCTATCCTGGCCTTGGGCTGCAGCTCCAGCAATTCGGTCGCATGGACCGGTCCGTTCACGCGGCCATTGATGATCACGTGGTCGGCCTGGACCAGGCCCGTCACGATGGCGGATTCGCTGATCACCAGAATGCTGGGACTGCTTTCGTCGGCGCGAATGTCGCCAACCACCTCGCCATCGATACGCAGGCCGTCGGTGAATGTCAGTTTGCCTTCAATGCAGCTGCCCGGCGCAATCAGGCTTTTGATGGGGGGCTGCTTCTTCTTGCCGAACATGGACGGACTCCTGTGGGATGGGGTTTAAAGCCTGAAGGTTTGAACGGAACGAACCGCCCCGCCTTCAATCACCTTGGCGGTCACTGCTTTTACCACGGCCTGCGGCGGCAAATCGAGCACGCCTTCGATGCGGTGGTATTGCTTGAACTGCAGCACCTGCGAGCCGCCGGGCAAGCTCATGGTCCAGGGCTTTCCCATCTGGGTGCCGGAAAGCGTCAGCTCCAGCTTGCCATTGAACGTCGGGGCATTCTTGACCGGCTGTATGACCAGCAATTGCCATTTCAGCTGGGTGTCCGACAAAACCTCGGCCTGCAGGCTGCGTATGGAGGCCACCTCGGTGCTGCCGGCGGGCAGGAGCCTCTCAAAGAAACCGAGGTCGTCGCGCAGGCTGTGGTTGTCGGCCTCCAGCTGCTTGAGCTGGCTCAGCATTTTTTCCTGCAGCGCCTTTTCGGCCGTCAGCAGGCTGGCCGAGGTATTGGCGATGGATTGCGCCTTGTCGCGCTCGGCGCGCAGGCTGCCCACCTCTTGCCGCAGCTGCGTCAACTCCTCCTTGGCATGGCGGTCCAGGCCAGCAATGTCCTTGCCAAACTCAAACGCCCACAAGGCCACGGCGGCAGAAAAGCCCAGCATCACGGCGCCGGCCATCCAGCGCAAGGGCCAGGGAAAAGGGCTGCGCACGGCCATGCGCGGAGAACTGATGGTCAGGCGACGGCGAAACAGGCGAAATTTCAAAGCGGCTCCTGCTGTTTTCTGTTCGGGAGCTGCATTGTGCACGCGGATGCCGGGCCAGCCGCCGATAGGCGGACAAAGTCCGTGTGAGCACCTGCATCGACAGACAGCCCGGATGGCAAGC
>NZ_BCYO01000046.1 GCF_001598235.1 Polaromonas jejuensis NBRC 106434
GTACGGCGCTGGTAATGGGGGTGTTCATGGTAATGTCCGGCCGCTGTCGCGGCGTGAGCTCTGTTCTAGTGACGGGGCGAAAGGTGGATGCCGGCGATCATGCAGCGCACCGAGCCGCCGGCCATCTCGATGGTGGGCACGACCAGCGGCACCAGGCGGGCCGAGCGCTCGACGCGGGCTTTCTGCTCAGCAGTCAGGCTGTCGCAGGCGCGCTGCGACAGTGCGAGGATGCGCCCGTCGCGCCCCGACAGCTCGATCGCGTTGCCGGCGAACTCGGCGATTTGCGCGTGGCTCAGCGCGATGACTTCGCGGCCCGACTCCTCCAGGCGTGTGCGCACCTCAGCGGCGCGGCGCGGATCGGTGATCGCGTCCATGCCGATCAGGGCGAATTCGGTGGCCACGCACATCAGCACGTTGGTGTGGTAGATCGGCAGGCCGGCCGCGTCGGCCGTGTCGAACAGCATGGGCTCGAAGTTGAAGTGCGTGCTGAAGCGCTCCAGCACTACGGGGTCGGCGCGGTTGGAGCGCGCCGTATAGGCGACACGCGCGAGGTGGTCGAACACCATCGCGCCGGTGCCTTCGAGAAACAGGTTGTCCTGCTCCAGACCCGAGTAGTCGATCACGTCCTGCACGCGGTACTCTGTCTTGAGCATCTCGATCACGTCGCTGCGCCGCTCGCGGCGGCGGCTGGGCGAGTACATCGAATAGATCGCGACATGCCCGCCCGGGTGGGTGGAGAACCAGTTGTTCGGAAACACGGAATCGGGTGTGTCACGCTCGCCGAGGTCTTCGAACAGGTGCACGCGCACGCCCTCGGCTTGCAGCCGTTCGACGGCGGCCGTGACCTCTCGGTACGCCGCTTCGGCCACGGCCTGGGCTTCTTCGCGCGCGGCGACCTTCTGGAAGGCGTTGTCGGACGCGGTTTCCGCGTTGGGCGTGAACTGGTGCGGCCGGATCATCACGACGGCGGCCGGTGCCTGGATGGAGCGGATGGTGGACATGGCGGCTGGCCTTTCTGGGTCTCGCAGTTGATCGATGCCGCTCACGCCACGCGGCGCATGACGGCGCGCGAGGCGCCGGACCGGGTGTAGCGGAACAGGTCCTTCGGGTCGTCCGCCCAGGGCACCAGCTCCACGTCCACACCCAGGTTGCGCTGCTCGGCCTGCGCGTGCACATAGCGCAGCGCGGAGTAGTCCTCGAGGGCGAAGCCGACGGAATCGAACACCGTCACCTGGTCGGCGCGCTGGCGGCCGGTTTCGATACCGGCCAGCACGCGCCAGAGGTCCACCACCGGAAAGTCATGGGGCAGTTGCTGGATGTCGCCCTCGATGCGCGTCTGCGGCTCGTACTCGACGAACACGCGCGCACCGCGCAGCACGTCGGCATGCAGTTCGGTCTTGCCGGGACAGTCGCCGCCCACGCCGTTGATGTGCATGCCCGGCTCGATCATCTCGGGCGTCAGGATGGTGGCGTAGGTCTTGTCGGCGGTGACGGTAGTCACGATGTCGGCGCCGCGCACCGCTTCGGCGGTGGAGCCGGCGCGGATGATTTTGAGCGAGGGATAGACCGACAGGTTGCGGATCAACTTATCGGTGGCGCGCGGGTCCACGTCGTACACCGCGATTTCCTCGATGCCCAGGTGGCTGTGGAACGCCAGGGCCTGGAACTCGCTTTGCGCACCGTTGCCGATCAAAGCCATGCGGCGGGCATCCGGTCGCGCCAGGGCGCGGGCGGCCATCAGGGAGGTGGCGCAGGTGCGCAGCGCGGTCGCCACGGTGAGCTCGGACAGCAGCACCGGGTAGCCGGTCTCGACTTCGGCTAGCACGCCGAAGGCCATGACGGTATACAGGCCGCGCGTCGTGTTGCTCGGGTGGCCATTGACGTACTTGAAGGCATAGTGCTTGGCGTTGGACACCGGCATGAGTTCGATGACGCCGATGTCCGAATGGTTGGCTACCCGGGCAGATTTATCAAAATCCGGCCAGCGGATGAAGTCCTCCTGGATGGTGTCGGCAAGGTCGCCGATAAACTGGGTTACCCCGATGTCCTGCACCAGGCGGGACATGGTTGGAACGTCTACGAAGCGGGTCATGATGTCTCCTTGAGAAAGCGGTTACGGCATACTGCAATAGGAGAAATTATTCCTTTTCTTCGCGCCAATTTGAACCATTCAACTTGCCAAGTTATCCGTTTTTATTTACATTTTGCTCATTAAAAGATACATAAAGCAAAATGGACGATACCGACCGCGAACTTATCTCCCTCTTGCGCGCGGACGCCCGCATGCCCATTGTGGCTTTGGCCAAGAAGCTGAGGGTGGCGCGTGCCACCGTGCAAAACCGCATCGCAAAAATGGAGGCCGACGGCACGATCGTCGGCTACTCGGTGCGGCTCAAGCCGGAAGCCGAGCTTCATCGAATACGAGCCCTCACGAGCATTGAGGTCGACGGGAACCACGGAGAAGAAGTGCGCCGAGTGCTGCGCGGCAATCCGAACGTGGTTGCACTACACACCACGAACGGGCGCTGGGACCTGGTCGCCGAACTGCGAGCCGATAACTTGGAAGCGTTTGACAGGGTGCTGAACGCCATTCGCAAGGTTCAGGGTATTTCGAACACGGAGACCAGCATCCTGCTTTCCACACACAAGCTCTAGACAAAGAGCAGCCCGAGGCCTTCGGCGCCTCTGGCGTACGGCAAGCCTCCGCCACGCGTTGCACGCCTGAAAGGTGGGCGCAGCCCTCCCACCTATTGACCCCCACGATCTCAGAACTCGCTCTCGGCTGAGAAGCACCTCTCCATCGGCTATCGGCCTATGAGTCCCTTTCGAGCGAATACGAACGATCCGCGCCGAATTGGGGAAGGCCCACGCATGCACGCGCCGACCGCGCAAAGTGCAAATTCAATCAAGCCAAAATGACTTGAGATTATCCAAAACGTTCCAGTTTGCGCCATTTTAATTAGCAGCACCCGGCAGCACACTTTCAGCACCTCGATTCGCGTGGCAAACCAAGAGATTTTTATCTCTGGCATAGGGTAAACCCTTGAGTCAACACGGGTCGTGGAAAGGACCTGGAACGAGCCTCGCAGAGCGTGTGTTTGGACCAGTACAAAAACCCATCAAGAGACATTCATCATGAAACTGATTCGCCTTCTCCTCGCTTCTGTCGTATTGATCCAGGGCGCGGTGACCGCCAACGCTCGCCCCCTCGAAGAGATACAGAAAAGCGGCAAAGTCATCGTTGCCACCGGCGGAGAGTTCCCGCCCTTCAACTACTTCGAGGGCAAGAAGCTGAGCGGCTTTGAGATCGAAGTCGCAGAGATCGTGGTGAAGAAAATGGGCTTGGCTATCGAGTGGAAGACCTTGGGCTTCGACTCCCTACTCGCTGGGCTCCAACAGGATCGCTGGGATCTGGTCGTGTCATCGCACGGCGTCACGGAAGAGCGGGCCAAGGCCGTTGACTTCGCCTCGCCACACTATTGCTCAGGCAGTTCGATCGTTTCGCGAGATCCCGCGATCCGCGCACCTGCCGATTTGAACGGCAAGGTGGTTGGTGTGCAAACCGGATCGACGTACCTGGAGAACGTTCGCAAACTGACCAAGCCCAAGGAAATCAAGAACTTTCCGCAAGACCGCGATGCTCGAACGGCATTGGCAACCGGCCGCGTAGACGCCTGGGTCACCGACAAGTTCGTTGCGCTGGCGGCCGTCAAAGCCAATCCCGAAGCGAACCTGAAACTGGGGGACCTGCTATTCGTCGAACGCATTGCCGCAGCCGTGGGCAAGGGCAACACGGGATTGGCCGCCGCGTACAACAAGGCTCTGGCCGAAGCATTGGCTGACGGAAGCTATGCCGCAGTGTCGAACAAGTACTTTGGCGAAAACGTTCGCTGCAAGTGATGTCAATTGACCACCCGCGTCGATCATGACTTTCATATTCGCCAACTGGCCCGCCGGTTGGTCACGCCACCAGCGCAGCACACTCGCCATTGTTGTCGGCGTGATCGTGCTGATGCTTCTGATGTGGCTGATCGCCATTCCGCTCGCGGCGGCCCCGGAACCCATTGCATCTAACGCCGAGATCTTCGCCGACGGGACGCGCACCACTGTCAAGTTGACGCTGGTCTCCGGCCTTGCAGGTGTGCTTCTCGGTGTGCTGGCCGCACTGGGCAAGCTATCTACCTTTAAGCCTGCACGTTGGCTTGCCGCGTTCTACATCTGGGCCATTCGCGGCACGCCGTTGCTGGTGCAGATTCTGTTCGTGTTTCTGGCACTACCGGTGTTGCTGCCTGCCCTGCAGTTGGATGACTTTACCTCCGCGTGCGTAGCCCTCGCGTTCAACGCGGGCGCGTACAACGCAGAGTCGATCCGCGCAGGTCTTCTCGCGGTGCCGCGCGGCCAGACGGAAGCAGCCCGCTCGCTCGGCCTGTCGCGCTTGTACACCTTCATCGACGTCATTTTTCCCCAGGCCTTCAAGGTGTCCCTGCCGCCGCTGGTCAACAACTTCATCTCGCTGCTGAAGGACTCTTCTCTGGCGTACGCGATCGGCGTAGTTGAGTTGACCAATGTTGGCAACCGCATGCAGGCGGCGACGTTCCAGCCGTTGCCGGCGCTGGCGACGACTGCCGTGATCTATCTGCTGCTGACCACGGCGCTGACGCAAATCTCAAATGCGGTCGAGAACCGCCTGGACGTGGAGGGCCGCCGGCCATGACTGAAGCTCTGATCAAAGTCGAGAACGTTCACAAGCGCTTCGGCACACACCACGTGCTATGCAACGTGAGCACCGAGTTCATGGCAGGCCAGGTGACGGTGATCGTCGGCGCCTCCGGCTCGGGGAAGAGCACGCTACTGCGCACCCTCAACCGACTCGAGCGCCATGACGAGGGGCGCATCACGGTAGATGGCATCGAGGTCAACGACGACCACAAGAGCTTGGACGCCCTCCGGCAGGAAGTGGGAATGGTGTTCCAGCAGTTCAATCTGTTTGCCCATCTGACGGTGCTCGACAACATCACGCTGGCGCCACGGCGCGCGCGCAAGATGTCGCGCAAAGACGCCGAAGCGCGCGCGATGGAACTGCTGCGGCGTGTGGGCCTCGAGGACCATGCGCACAAGCATCCCTTCGCGTTGTCGGGCGGACAGCAGCAACGCGTGGCCATCGCGCGAGCGCTGGCGATGCAGCCGCGTGTCATGCTGTTCGACGAGCCCACTTCCGCCCTGGACCCAGAGATGGTCAAAGAAGTCCTGGACGTCATGCGCCAGCTTGCCAGCTCAGGCATGACCATGATCGTCGTCACGCACGAAATGGGCTTCGCCCGCGAGGTAGCTGACCGCGTGATGTTCTTCGATCAGGGGCAGATTGCGTTTGATGCGCCTCCCGCGCAGTTCTTCAGCAACGGGCACACCAACCCGCGCATCAAGGCGTTTCTGAACCGCGTCGTGCAGCACTGACGCTCCGGTGGACATTGCCGACCTTGCTACGGCTATGCATTGGAGGTCTGCGTCGGCGGACATCCAAGGGAGAGCCGCCCCAATTTTTTCGTTCTTTTGCCATAACTTCCGAGACAAACCATGCCAACCCCTAGCTTTACACCTCACAGCCGGCGTACCCTTCTCACAGCCGCCATCGGCGCAGCACTTACTTCCACCGTAGCGCACGCCGCGCCAATGCTCGGCACCCAAGGCCGACGCGCCCTGTCCCCCAACGCCTGGATTGAGGTTGACCTGAGTGTCTTCGAGCAGAACTTGCGCCATGTCCAAGGCGCGTTGACGGGCAACGCCCAGTTGTGCGCCATCATGAAAGCCGATGCCTACGGTGTCGGCATCGAGGTGCTCATGCCGAGCATCATCAAGGCCCGCGTGCCCTGTGTCGGCATCGCAAGCACTGAGGAAGCGCGCGTGGTCCGGGCCAGCGGCTTCAAGGGCCGTTTAATGCGGGTGCGCAGCGCCACGCCCGCCGAAGTCGAGGCTGCGCTCCCCTATGCGGTCGAAGAGCTGGTGGGCAACCTCGAGCTGGCGCAGTCCATTGGCGAGATCGCGCGCAAGCACCGGCGTAGGGTGCGGGTGCATCTCGGATTGAATTCGGCCGGCATGAGCCGCAACGGGCTCGAACTCGGCACCGACAAGGGCCGGGAAGACGCGCAAACGCTCGTGAAGACGCAGGGCTTGCACATCGTTGGCGTGATGACTCATTTTGCGGTGGAGGAGCGGCCCGACGTGCTGAACGGTCTGGAGGCCTTCAAAAGGGAAACCGCCTGGCTGTTCGCCAATACGCGGCTGCAGCGCAGCGATGTCATCCTGCACGTGGCGAACTCTTTCGCCACGCTCAACGTCCCTGAAGCGCATCTCGACATGGTACGTACTGGAGCTGCTCTGTACGGCTACGTGGGGCCCCGGCCGGCCTTCCAGCATGTGGTGTCCTTCAAGTCGCGTGTTGCCTCGGTCAACGCCTATCCTGCGGGCAACACCGTCGGCTATGACCGGACCTTCACCCTGAACCGCAATTCGTTGCTGGCCAATCTGCCGGTGGGCTACTCTGACGGCTATCGACGCGCATACACCAACAAGGGATCGGTGTTGGTTCGCGGACAGCGAGCACTCGTCGTTGGCAAGGTGTCGATGAACACAACGATGGTGGACGTAACCGACATTCCGGGCGTCAAGCCGGGAGACGAGATCGTGCTGTTCGGCAAGCAGGGGGATGGCGAAATTACGCAGACAGAAATCGAACAACTGACGGGCGTGCTGCTTGCGGACCAATACGCGGTTTGGGGAAACTCCAACCCGAAGGTCGTGCGGCGCTGAGGCAGGCAAGCACCGTCTTCTATGGCCGCCTGCGGCGTATGTCGCGGCGTTGGGCCAGCCTCAAGCAAACACATGGAAATCAGACCAGGTAGCAGGAGTTCGCTGTCCTATTTCCCCCGTCCCTGGCAGCCCGTTGGGGGTGGCGTGCGAGAGGATCCCTATGGCGCGCGAGGACCGCGGCCTGTCCCCCTGAAGATCTGTCCAGATAGCCCCGTGGTAGTCGTGCGCCGAGCAGCACCTGCAGTTGTTGTCGCAACCCGTGTTGGGTGAGCCGCAGGAAATGCGGCGGGCAGATCGACCAGTGTGATGCTACGGTGCGTGCGTTCCGCCCACGCCGGTCGCGCTGCTCATGCCGCCAGCATTGGCGTGTGTCTTGCGGCTGTTAGCCTTGCGTTTGGCGGGAGCGGAAATCGCAGACGGGTTGTCGGCGAAGTCCTCGCGAAGCCGCGCCATGATGGCCAGCAGGTGGGCGTACATCTCGTGGCGCGCGCGTATGGGATCACGTTCGAGGATGGCATTGGTGATGCGATCATGCTCGACAAGGGCAGCCTTCCAAGCCTTGCGACCGACAAAATGTTTGTCCAAACGTTGATAGACCGGGCTGGCTTCGCTGAGTTCCCGGAGCGACAGGACCACCGCTTCCAGCGCCGAGTTGCCACAGGCTGCCGCGATCGCTGCATGGAAGGCGCGATCCCGCTGGTTGGGAGCCCCTCCGGCCGACATGGCCTCTTGAGTTTCGCGGATCACGGCCAATTGTTGATTACTGGCGTTCTGGGCCGCCCTCGCCGCGACCTCGGGCTCAATGAGGAGGCGCGCCTCGAGCAGTTCGAAAGGGCCAATATCCATCGCAGGTCGAGGCACCGCAGGGGCTATCTCGGCTCCGACGTTGGCGCTCAGGCTCGCGCCTTCGCGCGGCATTGTCACGTAGACGCCGCTCCCCAGGCGCACCTCGACATAGCCACTCAGTTCCAACGCGATCAGTGCCTCGCGCACGGAAGAGCGGCTGACGCCCAAAACCTCCGCAAGATCACGTTCCCCGGGCAGCCGGCTACCCACCGGAAACTCGCCGTCGCGGATCTTTTGGGTAATTTTGTCGGCGATCAAGCGATAGAGGCGCTGGGCCGAAACTGCTTCCAGATTGAATATCAAATCAACTCCTTCGTCTTGGTGGACCGGCCAGTTTATGATGAGATCCGGAAATCGGGCGGTGCTTCAGGCCAATTTTGCATGTGAGTCCCTCCGGTCCCAGAAAAAGGTGCTCCCCCGCCTTACGAGGTGCACACTGGGTAGCGGCTTCGCCGACTCGCGGTTTCGATCCTCGATAACCTGCGTATGAAAGAAGTGTTCCACGCAAGCGTCCCCACTGCCAAGAGGCGACCCCTTTGCAAAGAGTGGCCGACAATGATTGTGCCAATTGATGTTCAGTGACAGATCGCCATGACACCAGGTTGAAATTCGCCCATTGCGTCGCGCAGCATGTCAATCACGCGGTCGGTCGCGTCTTTCTGCACGCACAGCACGCACAGGGCCGAACTCTGTGGATCCAAGGATATTGCGAGTGGCTTTTCGCCTCGCTATACCAGATACATCAGTTGGCGCTCCACGGGCGGCGGTAAGAACCTGTTTACGATCTTGCCTGAGCAATGGGAGTCAATCAGGTGAGAAAGAAGTATGCAAGCGACATTATTGAGAATTACTAAACCCATGACAACCAATAGTGCGAACAGTGCGCGAGTTGCAGGGCCAGCCGTGCATTGAGCTGGAGGACGCTCCTCAGCCCAAAAAAGAAATAGCCTGCACCCGTAGCTTCGGTCATCCGGTCACCGACCTGCACCCGCTGATCGAGGCCGTCAGCGAATTCGCCGGGCGTGCAGCTGAGAAGCTGCGCCGGCAAGGTAGTCTGGCCAGTCAACTGCTGGTCTTCGCTCACACCTCACCGCACCGGCCGGGGCCGAAGTTTTCGCGCAGCACGGTGGTGACGCTGCGGCGGCCAACTGCCGATACTACCCTGCTCGTCCATGCTGCTACTGCCGGCCTGCGGCAAATCTACGAGCCAGGCTTTCAGCTGATCAAGGCTGGGGTGATGCTGCTGGATCTGGTGCCGGGCACCGGGCACCGTGCACCGGTGCGAGCTGGATCTGGAGCCCGACGATACGGGCGAAGATCGCACCCGCCTGATGACCGCGATGGATGCGCTCAATGGCCGGTACGGCAAGGGCACGGTGCATGTGGCCAGCACCGGGGTGGACGACCACCACCGCGAATGGAGGATGCGCCAGGAACGGCGGACACCGCATTACACGACGAGCTGGGATGAGATGTCGGTGGCGCGGGCGTGAAGCTATTGGTCGAAACCTTCAATTCTCCTGCCGAATTCGAATGACGGCAGTCTAGTCCGGTCTCCCCCTAGACAACAAAGGCACCAAATATCCACGTGTTGTGGAACTACAGTTTTGGAACTTTAGGAGCGTCATTTGCCTACGTACGGCTTACTTGAGCGAGTAACGCCAGCCGGGGGTTCTCCAACGTAAGCAGACGGTACATCTTTCCATTTCTTGTCCGCTTCTTTCCAGCAGTTGGCCAGGCCTTGAGGCTTTATTTGTGTCATATCGCAGTGACGCTCCTCCAATCCGCGTTGATACATATTTTGAAAAAGTACAGCTTTCTTCGCTGCATCGGCCTGCTTATCAGCCTCACTTTGAAGACACCCCTGCAACATCAATGCAGAACCCAACATTGCTGTCAACAAAATAATTTTGCCAAATTTCATTTTCGATTTCACCTAGATTTAAATAATTATTGCTAGCCACGCAGTTTCAAAATGGGTTCCTTTGCTCACAGCAATCTGTTGACAGTCAGTTTGAACAGCAGAACCAGCATGTGAAACGGCCAGAGCAGAAACATCCAGATCTTGGCGCTGAATACATTGCCGACCGTGTTGTGAACCGGATGAAACTCGATCAGATTGCGCATGACATATCGGGTCATGACAAGGCTCGAGGCCAAGTAGATCAGCACCGTGACCCATCCGGTCACCGTGCCGCTGGCCATCCGAAGTGAACCCATACATAGCAGCGCGGCACCCAGGTAGATCATCCAGGCCTTGCCCAATCCCAAGGAACCCCCGGCCGCCTCGCCAGACTCCGGGTACGAGGGTGGCGCCTCAGACGCCATGATTTGAACCGCTGCTTGCGGCATCGCCGCCATATCAAACCCGCATTCCCCGCAAAACCGCGCCTGCGGCCGGGCGGCGGCTCCGCATTGGCCACAAAACCTCTTGACTTCATTCATCGCCTGCTTCATCCCCATTCTCCTTATGTAAATTCAAGTTTCAAATGTACGAATTGGTGTGTGTATGAATGAGTATACAAATCAGATATTGGGGTGGTGGCAACTTCCCCTACCGATCCCCGAAAAGCGTTGGGACTACGCATCAAGCAGCTGCGCGCCGAGTTCCCGCTCACCCAGGAAGAGCTGGCGGATCGCTGCGGGCTGTTTCGCACCTACATGAGCCGGATAGAGTCCGGGCTGGCCAATCCCACGCTGACGGTGCTGCATGCATTGGCGCAAGGACTGGAAATCGACCTCGCGGCCCTGCTCGCCATGCCGGATGTCAAGCCCACCCCTATCCGCAAGGTGCGGTCGTCCCGCCCGGTTTCCCGCGGCCGCGTCGCCCGCTGACGGGTGCTAAGCCGCGCAGACCGCCCCCATCAAGCGCAGCATCACCTCACGATGCGTCAGCTGCGCCGTCGGTTGCCCGTACACATTGACCCGCCAGCCATGGGTTTCGGCCACCCACTGGCCAACCGACAAATCCCGATCGATCTCCACCCGGCGCCAGTGCAGGCCCAGCCAGTCCGGAATGAACGCTTCGACATCCCGCAGTTCAATGGCTTTGCGCACAAAGCTGCTGAATTCAGGCACAGGTGCACGGTCCGGCCTGGAGATGGACAGCCAGATCTGCAGCGACCAGTTTTCCAGGGCAAGGCTGGCACCATGACGGTCTACCGAGGCGCTCCAGCTTCTGCTGGCGGAGGGGTCCAATCCGGCCAGTGCATCCGCGCAATCAGCCATGCGGTCTGCCAGATACCGCTGCGCCTGGCTCAACGCCTCCAGGCACGCCGCCTTCACCCTCAAAGAGTGAATGGACAGCGGGTCAACGACCTCCATCTGGCATCCCGTGACACCCACCTGGGATTCAATGAGTTGGCGCAGCTGCCGCCGCTGCCGGGTGGTCATCGGTCGCAGGGGCGCGTAGATGACCATCACCTCCAGCGAGCCGCCCATGAACAGCAGCCGCTCATCGCACCACGTCATCAGGGTGTCGAAGATCTGTTCCAGCGCCAGTATTGTTTGAGAAGGTGCGGGTTCCGGTGTGGGCTTTTTCAGCTGGGCATGGATTTGCAGCACTTCAAGTTGCAGCGGGTAGAGGTTCATGATGTGATGACCTCCCGGAACGCGGCCCAGCGCCGCGTGATCACCGCGCCCGCCGGCAGCCTCCTGATCCGCTCCATGGCGTTGAACACCAGCTCCAGATCGTTGGGTTCATCACCGGCATAGCGGATGAGCCTCACCAGCGGCGTGAAGGCTTGCATTGCACGGTCCGGCTTGCTGGGGAGCTTGCCGGTCTTCAGGGCCCACAGCTCATGGCTGGTGAGCGCCAGACGGGGCGCCAGATGCTCCATCGTCCACCACGGCTTGAAGCCCTTGATGCGCAGGATGCCGGCGCTCGCCTTCTGGTCATTGCTTTCTTTCCAGCAGAGATCGAGGTGGCGCTTGATCAGCATGAGCACATCGCAGACATGGTCGATCCGGCCCAGGTTGTAGCGCCCCGCGTCGTGCCTGCGCTGTTCCTGCAGGGACAGGTGAGCGTCGCGGCGGTCCAGCCAATAGGGCTGGCCGTCCAGGGTTTGCAGCAGCACGCCTTCTGCGTCATTCAGTCCCGGCACGGCGCGCAACAATTCGATGGCATGCCGCAGCCCCGCCAGGCTGAACCATTCGGTCGCCCCATCCCATGGCTGGGGCCAGGCCCTGAACATGCCCGAAGCGCTCATCCAGGACAGCTGCAGGCGATAGCCCGCCAGGCCCTTGTGCAGCAGGGATTCGACTTGGCCCGCACGCAGGCGATCCGGCAGCGCCACCCGAAGCGATTGCGTCCCGTCAATCTGTTCGGCCTCGGGCAGCTGGGCCAAACGGTCAATCGGCGATTGGCTTTTGCCAATCTTGAAGCGGTTTTCCGTGGCGTGAACAAACAGGTAGACGTAGCTTGGCTGATTTGGAGCCTGGCGGTTTACGCCGCCACTGGCCGGGTGTCCTGGTCTTCTGGGCAGCCAGACGCCCATGGGCTGGGACGGCTCGCACTGGTGGATTTGGCGAACCAGCTTTTTATGGAGGGGCCGCTGGGAATGAAACAGGGATTTGGTCTGGGTCATGGCTGGTTTCCGTTCTATGGCTTGGCTGGATGGGAGGGACCGGCTGGATTCAAGGGCTGGGCCGACTGCGTAAATTCATCAGGCGTGGTTTTGATGCACAGCGTGTGGGGCAGGTCGCAAACGAAGCGCTCGCCGGTACCGCGCAGCTCAAGTAGCAACGGGGTGCCCTTGCTGATGACGGGCGCCCACAACAAGGGATAGGACCCGGTGTCGGTTTCGATCACCACCCTGCTCCGCAATCCGCCCGGCCCGCTCATGCGGATGAAATTGCCGATGGGCCGGCTCGAGATCACCTCGGACTGCCACCAATAGCTGCCGACCCAGAACAGGAACAGGATCAAGGGCAGCCCCATCAGCAAGGCAAAGAAAAGCACCAGGAACCGATCCAAGGGGTCGCTTTTGCTCTCTTTGCCGGTGGGCGTGGAGGGGTTTTCGGGTGGGGTTGGGGGCATGTTTTCTGGCATTTTTTTACCTCTTAACAAGTGATTGAGTGAATGAATGCGGCTGAACCATCACGTCGCATAAACGCTTCAAGGTTCAAGGGCGCTGGAAGGTACATGACAAGCGCAAATCGATCCCGGTTTGCCCTTGTCACTCAGGCTCTTTTTCAGTGGCGCTGCGCTGCTGGTTCTGGCGGCGCCCAAAGCGTTGTGATCCTGGCGTTGGCCAGATGGACCGCCGTCGCCAGGCGTGACACCTGCTCCAGGTCCACGTCTTCGGCGCTGTAGGCCAGGCCCAGAACGGCCGCCAGCGTGTTGCCCATCGCGGTGTGCCGGCCCTTGAGTTTCTTCAGGGGTTGCTCCAGCAGCATGCTGCGCATCAATGCGACCTGGTGGAACTGCGGCCCCACGGCTAACGCATGCGGGTCGTCCAGGTGGGCGCAAAAGAAGAGGCCACAGGGATAGACGATGGTGGCCAGGTGGACCAGGGCCCGTTCGTGCGGCTTGATCAACTCCATGGCTGCCGCCTGAGTGGCGGCCCGCATCGCCGCGGCCATGGGGATCACCGTGGGCAAATCCGAAGGACTTGCGGGATCGCTGGCGTTGATCACTCCTGCGATTGCCCTGGGATGATAGTAAGCGTCCACTACGGCCTTGTTGCCCAGGAAGTTCTTCACAAACTCCTCCGTAATGGCCTCGCCGTAGAAGGGACGCATGCTGTCAGGAAGCTGGCTCAGGGGCGGCAGACCCTGTGGCAGACCCTGATCCGTTTGGGCGGAGGCGACGGAGTTGTCGCGATGGGTGCGATGAATACGGCTGGGAATGGGTTTGTTCATGAGAGGCTTTCGTGGAGTGGGCTGGGCGGGACTGTTGTGAATGCGGATCGGCCGCGGCCTCATGCCTGGCCTCGCGGCTTGCGGGCTGACTTTTCCGGTGTCCTAGAAGACGGCTCGGGGCTTGGTGCAACTGCCGACTTGCCCTTTTCCTTTGCCTTGGCCGTGCCGGCTTGGGGATCAAGCGGCTGGACCGTTACGCCACCGCCCAAGGGAAACGTCACCAATTTAGAGCGCAGATAGACCACGTCGTTGGGCACGCGGATGATCCACCCGATTTCGAACGCTTCCATCTCCTTGATGTGACTGTCATATTCCTCTTCGCCGAGGATCTGCCTGAGCTCGGGCGGGATGCTGACGGCCACAAAACCTGTCAGGTCGTGAATGCGGGCCAGCTTGGGTTGATCGGCCGCTGGGGTTTGGCTGGGCTTGGGGGCGTTACGCTTGGATGTCGTCATGATGATTTCCTGTTGGTGAATGCGGTTTGCTTGAATTTCGGGCAAGCCTTCCCCCGGACCGCTGCAAGCGGGCTTGCGGCGGTGTCATTTCGGGTTCAGGCTGTAGAGGCGGGTCGCTGGGTATCAGGTCGGCCAATGGACTGGCCGTGATCCTGAGACCCTCATCCGCCAGGGCGGCGGCTGCGGTTCGCTGCCGCCGTAGGCATCAGGTTTGATGACGCTGTCATCGTCGGAAGGACGAGCCGAGCGGACCGGGTGAACCGAACCTGTAGTACGCCTTGCGTCATGGCGCGCACCATGAATGCCGCGCGGTTTGGGAATGGGCTGCGGCGAAACCTCGCCAGCCGGCACATACAAGGTGCGGGCTCCAGCGGAAGTTCCGGCCGCCCCGCCCTGCCCGGCTCCTTCGATCGGCATCAGCGCCCCGGTCGACATTTGACTTGCCAGCAGACGCTCCATGGCGGAACCGTCCTGGCGGGTCAGGTTGGGCACGTAGCGGCTGTAGACCCGGAACAGCATCTCGGTGCTGGTGTGGCCCAGCTGGCGGGCAATCCATTCCGGCGCCTCGCCGGAGGCCAGCCAGAGCGTGGCTGCGGTATGGCGCATCTGGTAGGGACGGCGCTTTTCCAGTCCGAGATGCCGCAGCAATGGATACCAGATCCGGTCCGAGAAGTTCTTGTTGTCCAGCGGCGTGCCGAGCAGGTTGCAGAACACGTACTCGGACAACTTGCCGGTCGCCTCGTATTGAGCCTGCAGGGCATCGAACACCGGCTGGCTCATCTGGATGTCGCGCTGGCTGCCGTCGGTCTTGGTGTATTCGTCTTCACCGAGCACGAAGGTCTCGCGCACCCGGATGATGCGCAGCTCAAAGTCGACGTATTTCCACTTCAGGCCATGGACTTCACCGGTGCGCATGCCGGTGAAGAAACGCGTGGTGAAGTATTGCTTGTAGTCGACCCTGACGGTCGCCAGGATGCGCTGGACGTCGACCAGGCTGAACGGGTCCACATCGGTTTTGCGGACTCGCAGGCGTTTGATGTTGGTGGTCGGTGACGTAAACTCGAACCGGTCGGCTGCTTCGTCCATGATCTGATTGAGCGTGCCAATGATTTCATTGATGCGCTTGGGTGAGAGTCCAACGTTCTCTCCGCGACCTTTAACTTTGGCGAGTGTGGCGCGGAAGGCAAGAATGTCAGATTTGGTGATTTGGCCGACCGCCTTGCCTCCGAAGTGAGGAATCAGGCGGCTGTTCAGCGTGGACAGCAGGGAGCGGATGTGGCTGCGCCGCCATTCGATGCTGTGTTCGTCGACCCATTGGTTGGCGAAGTCGCGGAACAGGGGTGTGGCCCGTACCGCCTCGACCACTGAATCCCCTGCGGCGACAGCTGCCGCCTGAGCAACCGGCGTCTCGACCAATTCCGGCACAGCAGGCCGCGACAATCGCTTGAGGGCCTTGCTGTTGGGGAAGTAGTTGGCATAGACGAAGGTGCCGGCCTCGATTTCTGCTTCGATCTTGGCCAGTACCTTTTCCAGCTTCTTGCGGTTGGCAGGGGTGTCGGGCAGCAACGTATATTCACGGCACCGCTCACCGTCGTACCGGAAATCGAAGAATAGCGCGCCGTTGGGCTTGTGTACGCGAACACTAGGCATGGAGGACACCTCCATTGGCCATCGGGATTCCAACCATGCCGACCGGCCTAACCCGCGACTCCACCATCATGTCACGCTGAATGCTCTCCCATATGTAGAGAATCTTCCGTCCACCAAATGGACGGAAGTAATGGACCCCCTCCAGCAATACGCTGTCCTTGAGCCGTTCGCGTATGGTGCGAACGTCATATTTGATACGGGCCGACAGCTCGTCTGTGGTCAAAAACTCTGAACTCATTTTCGCTCCTTTCGCTACCGTTGATATTGGTAGACATATTTATATTAAGCGAACCAAATGAATTGTCAACATGTCTACCAAAATAATTTTTAGCTAGCTAGAATCGAGTTCTTTCACTCACCCGACATGGAACGCAGTCAACTTAACCTTCGGATCTCCGATCAACTCGGTAAGTTGATTGACGCAAAGCGGATTGAACTTTCCGCTCAAATGGGAACTATTCCCTCCCGATCTGACATCCTGCGTTTTGCGTTGGAGATGTACCTGGGCCAAGACCTATCTGATAGCGAAGTTGATCGCAGAAAGTCCACTACTAAAGGTTCAAAGGCGTGATGAGCCAACTGAGCGCAACATGCAATGCACTCAAACCGCCCGGCTAAAGAGCAGGTAACCACTGACAGCCGGGCTTGACATCGCGACGGTGAGTTGCAGCCGCTCACCAGCCTTGTCGAAGTGCCGGGCCCTTGTAGACTTTAATGGCATCATGCAGCCGCTTCAGACAAGACCCGAAGCGCCCGCATTGGGCCCGCATCCGCCCTTTAGTCGAATTCATCGAATGTCGGGTTCGCAGCGTTTGCTGCCGATCGTCGGTGTCGGGCTTACCGGCAACCCAATTGAATTCCAGGTCAGCGTTCATGACCGGCTTGACGACCCAAAGGTGACATTTGCCCCCAAGTCCCGGCACGCCAGCAAGCGGGCGTTTAAGACGCGCTAAGGTTCTATATCAGCGGTTGAACGACAGAGGCTGACGGGCGTCACGGGCGTTAGTCGAACCGGCCTCACGTCTAAAGCGAGTCCGAGCCCGTCGGTCAACGCCGCAGAATTAGTTCCCTAGCCGAACGGGTTGTCAAGCAAGTACCGCAAACGGAAAGCGGAGTTCAGTGCGAGGGTATTCGCTCGTCGGATTTTGCCGGCTGCCACTTAGCGCCTTCACGCGAGTCGCAGCCTGCTCGTGAACGTCCGTGATTGACATGATCTTGTACGACTTTGCGAGATCAATGTCACTCGTGCTTTTCCACTCATGCGCCGCCGCCATTAACGATGCTGAGTAGTAGCCACCAGCCTGGGGCGACTCTCCGGCGGTTTCGTCGATCCCACACGCAAACAGCACGACGAGACCCTTGCCGCAGTCGGCAATCCGTTTATCGTAGTACGTCCGACATTCGCTCGCCGTTAGGACAAGTTCACGTTTCGCCGCCTTCGCTAGCACGTCCTCCGTCAACAACGTTTTTGATAGCTTTCGACAGCAATCAAGAATCAATGTGTGCTTCTCAGCGCCCCTCCTGAGCCTCACGCTGTCAATTTCGAGGCCGGGCCGCAGTTCGACTAGTGTGGAACCATCTTGAGTGGGATGTCGGCCGTGCCCCGCGAAGACGACAAGCGAATAAGAGGCGTTAGAGAGGCTTTGAATTTGCGCCGAGACATCTGCTTCGCTCGGCGATATCAAAGTGACTACCTCGCTTGAAACCCAGGCACCTCCTAGCGGCGACAGCAGAAAGTCTCGATAGTTTTTCAAGTCTGTTTTAACCCCCGGGATATCCGGGGCTGGCGCACCAATAATCAAAGCTTTTCTGTTCATCGTTGGTTCCCATTGGTTTTTGCTGTTTTAACTTCGCCACCAAATGTTTTCGGGCCAGCTGAATCGAACTTCGAAATGATCGATGAAGCCAAGCGTTCGCCCGCCCCAGCGGCCAAGGCGACCAGCACCATGGTCAGATGGATTCGCCCGCCCTGGGTCAATGGCGCGAAGATCATTTGCGACTTCACAGCAAGCGCAGTGAGCAGCCCGGAAAACACGCCTGCGGCGATGCGAGAATACGCTTCGAGGTTGTGAAGTCCCTCGCCGGCAGAGCAGTCGAACTTAAGCCGACCGCTGCGTGTGATCACCGAAAAGAGCGCGCCGACACCACCTGCGCAACTGGCCAACACAAGCCAGAACCCGGTTATGCCGAGCAGCTTTATCGCAAAATCGCGGGACAACCACAAGGCGATGCCCAGTAGGGCAATCGGGAGTGCACTCTTGAAACTGGCCAGCAAGTACCACTTTCGCGACGTCTCCTCGCTGCGATTTTGGAAATACTGTCGGGCGGCGACGATCATTTTTTGACCTGCCCCATAGTCGCCGTCCAAAGAACTGGCCATCGCTTCGCCAAGCAAGTGCTTGAATTGCTTTACAGCGTCGGGGGCCAGTCCGGCGCAGGGCGTCGTCTCCAGAACTGCGCATTCGTTCATGATGGCGTTGTGCTTGGCCGCGTTGTACCCCGCCCTCTTCGCGGCCGATTCGTCGTATTCGGGTGTGGTTTCCCAGTCGAGATCACCATTCACATCGATGTGAACTACGAACTCCTTGGCCGCCCTGATCAAGAACCCTATCTTGTGATGCTGCCATGTCTCAACGTAGTCGCCGCGTGGGGAGCGCTGTAGCATTTGACTCAGCTCCACGTCAGACATGACTTCAACGTCGCCCTCTAGACCTGGGTTGACTTTAATTTCGCTCACGTGCTCCCCCTGTTTTAGTTGGAATTTAACTCACATTCTGGTGAGCCAAATCATGGCCGCGAGTCAGGCCCATTGGATTCAATCCGCTCAGGACTAGCTGCAGACGGACCCACACCCGATGCTTTTGAACGGCTTCACGCTCATTCGAAGTTGGTGATTATGACCTTGGGGACGTCGCCGGACAGCAGTCGCTCGGAACTGCCGGCTTCTGGCTCTGTTGCGGGTGCAGCAATCATCGAAATCGGCGCCAT
>NZ_BCYO01000047.1 GCF_001598235.1 Polaromonas jejuensis NBRC 106434
TTCTAAGGACCGTTTGGTCAGGAGTCTTCCGGTTTGCTATCAATTGCGTAGCTGCTTGCGCCCGTTTTATAGGGGCTACAGCGTAATCTGATGCTAAATCATCAAGCTTCTTGAGTCTGCATCGATCGTCGCAGACCGGCCGCTTGTCTGCGCGTCTGCTGGGCTTACATTGGCACGGTTTGTTGGATCGTCGGCATTTGATTTGGGTTGTTGGCTTCCATGGGTACCTACCGTTCGATGCATCTGACAAGTAGATCACCGTACCCCCAAACGAACGCGCCCCAAATTGTGATGGCCACGATGACCCACGACAGCACATATTGATGAGTTTTGAAGAGGTGATAGAGCGACCATGACTCCGCAAACGTTCCACCTTGAATGGATTCCAAGAAATTGCCAATCCGGTACTGGGCAAAGACAGCGAAAATTGAAGTAATCGCACCGCTGCGTTGAAACCAAGATGCGACTGATTCGGAACTTGGCCGCAGAGCTGAACAGAGGGACAGAAGTTCGACAGCAACTGCCGACACGCAGAGGAAAGCAATGAGGTACAACTCAGCCTTGAGCTTTGTGGTGATTGCAACTGGCATAAATGCGTGACGCCTAACGAATAGCGTTTATTTGCCGCGAGGCGATGCTTGCAAATTGCGAAGGACTCATACGCGGCAGATAAACCTGTTGGACTGAATTGTCCGGCGAGGCGGTTGAATGTTGATCTGATGGCCTATAGGGGTTTGTAATTTCCAGATGGCCAAGCTGATCAAATTATGACTGAGTTCGAATGCGGCTTGCTTACTATCATTTAAATAGCTGCTTGTGCCCGTACTATTTGGGCTAGAGGCTTTTTTTATGCAGAATAGGTGTCCAGCGGCGCGCAGAAGCCCGACCGTGACCGCGCATGTGGCGGCCACTACCGGTGCAGGTCAGTCTGAGGTATCGTCAAATCCTTTTCGTCCACCTTTCCTTTGCTTGGGAGTACTGACCATGAAATCAATCCAACGCAGGGCAGCCATGCTGTTGCTCGGTGCCTTGGTGGCAGGTGGGGTGCTGGCGCAGTCGGTGGCACCGGTTCGGGTCGGCTCCAAAATCGATACCGAGGGCAAGCTGCTGGGCAACATGATGGTCCTGGCGCTGGAGGCCCATGGCATCAAGACCGAGAACAAGGCCTCGCTGGGCAACACCAAGGTCGTGCGCGGCGCCATCACGGCCGGCGAAATTGATCTTTACCCGGAGTACACCGGCAACGGCGCTTTCATCTTCTCGGAAGAGTCCAGTCCGGTCTGGAAGAACGCCAAGGCGGGCTACGAGCGCGTCAAGACGCTGGACTACGACAAAAACAAGATCGTCTGGCTCGAACCCTCACCGGCCAACAACACCTGGGCCATTGCCATTCGCAAAGAGGTGGTGGCCGCCAACAAGCTCAAGACCCTGGACGACATGGGCAAGTGGGTCACGGGCGGCGGGCAGTTCAAGCTCGCGGCATCGGCCGAGTTTGTGGAGCGCTCTGACGCGCTGCCGGCGTTTCAGACGGCCTACAACTTCAAGCTCAAGCCCGAGCAGATTCTGACGCTGGCCGGTGGTGACACGGCGGTCACGATACGCGCTGCGGCCGAAAAGACCTCGGGCGTGAACGCCGCCATGGCCTATGGCACCGATGGTGCGGTGGCCGCGCTGGGCCTGGTGATCATGGAGGACCCCAAAGGCGTGCAACCGATTTACGCACCCACGCCCATCATTCGGGAAGAAGCGCTGAAGAAAAATCCCAGAATCAGGGACGTGCTGGCCCCCGTGTTCAAGCTGCTGGACGGCCCCACGCTGCAGGCATTGAACGCGAAAATTCAGCTGGACGGACAGGATGCCAAAAAGGTGGCTTCAGATTTCCTGAAGTCCAAGGGGCTGCTGAAGTAAGCGTTCTTGCCAGCGCCCAACCCAACCGGCCCCAACGTCACTGTGGTCACCGTGAACACAGTCAGCGCTGATGCCGGGGCTGCTTCGGCGCCGCCTCCCGCCCGATGGAGCGCGGCCTTGCTGGCCCTGTCGCTGATGGGGGCGTGCGTGCTGTTCGGCTTGCCGTTTTTGCGCGTGGCGCCCAACCGCCTGGTCTCGGGAGAATCCGTTTCCTTTGCTGCGGCTCTGCTGGTGCTGCCAGGCCCTGGATGGCTGCTGGTGGCTTTCATGGCCACCTTGCTGCTGGCTGCATTTTTCAAACCCGGTCCCACACTGTTGTGGTCCGTGGTCATGGTTTCCTGCGTGCTGGTGAACGGCCTGATCTGGCTCGCCGCCCGGTATGCGTCCTTCGTCGCCGAGACCGGGTCGCCCCTTGCCCGGACCTCACTGGGGGGCGCATTCTGGGCCGCGCTGCTGCTGTTGGGCTTGATCGCGGCGGATGGGGTGCAGCGCCTGCGGGCAGGCGGCGCGCAGCGCTTTGCCGTCGTCGCGGCCGCGCTGGGTCCGGTTGGCTTCATGCTGGCGGCCGGTTGGTGCGACGAACTCTCCATCATGAAGGAGTATGCGAACCGCTCGGATATCTTTATGGGCGTCGTCGTCCGGCACATTCAGATCGTGATGCTGGCGGCGGCCTTCACCCTGTGCCTTGGCCTGCCACTGGGCTGGGCGGCCTGTCAAAAAACCAGGATCGCCGGCGCGCTGTTTCCGCTGCTGAACATCATTCAAACCATTCCTTCGATTGCCTTGTTTGGCCTGTTGATGGCACCCCTGGCCCTGCTGGCAGCGGCCTGGCCTGTGCTCGCCAGGGCCGGCATCAGCGGCGTAGGCCTGGCGCCGGCGGTGATTGCGCTGACCTTGTACGGTTTGCTGCCGGTGGTCAGGGGCACGGTGGCCGGTCTGGAGCAGGTTCCGTCCAGCGTGATTGACGCCGCCACAGGCATGGGCATGACGCGCTTGCAGATTTTCGGGCGCGTCGAGTTCCCCCTGGCCCTGCCGGTGGTGTTGGGGGGTGTGCGCACCGCCATCATCCAGGCGGTGGGGCTGGCGGCCGTCACCGCGCTTATCGGGGCAGGCGGGCTGGGTGCCATCATGTTCGAAGGGCTCTTCAGCAGCGCGCAGGACCTGGTGTTGCTGGGCGTCGTGCCCATCATCGTCCTGGGGGCACTGGCCGATGCCGCCTTCAAGGCCCTGATCAGCCTGGTCAGCTTCACCAGACCCCCACAGAGCGCGCTGCCATGATCGAGTTTCAGAACATCAGCAAGTCCTATGGCCCTGTCACGGCGATAGACGGGCTGAGCCTCAAGATTGAACGCGGGGAGTTTGTGGTCCTGATTGGGGCTTCGGGCTCCGGCAAGTCCACCATGATCAAGATGATCAACCGCATGGAAAACCATGATGCGGGAAGGATTCTTCTGGACGGCGAAGAAATCTACAGTTTCAAGGTGCGCGAGCTGCGCCTGCGCATGGGCTACGCCATCCAGTCCGTGGGCTTGTTTCCGCACTGGACGGTGGAGCGCAACATTGCCACCGTGCCCCAGATGCTGGGCTGGACGGCGCCCAAAATCCGCGATCGCGTCACCACGCTGCTGCAGCTGTTCGACTTGGACCCCGAAACCTATAGAACACGCTACCCGCACCAGCTGTCGGGCGGCCAGCAGCAGCGCGTGGGTGTGGCCCGCGCGCTGGCGGCTGACCCGGATGTGCTGCTGATGGACGAGCCGTTTGGCGCCCTCGACCCGGTGATTAGGGCCTCGTTGCAGCTGGAGATGAAGCGCGTGCACCAGGCCTCCGGAAAAACCATTGTGATGGTCACCCACGACGTTGACGAGGCCTTGCGCCTGGCCACCAAAATCGTGCTGCTGGACCAGGGCCGGATTGTGCAGGTGGCTGCGCCGCTGGAGCTGCTGGCCAGGCCCGCCAACGCCCTCGTGGTCGACTTTGTGGGGCGCGGTGATATCGGCATCAAGCTCCTGTCGCTCCAGTCTGCCCAGAGCCTCGCACGGCAAGAACCCCAACGCCAGGGCCCCAGCTTGCCCGCGGCAACAACGCTGCGTGAGGCTGTGTCGTTTCTGGCCATGCACCAGCTCGCAGTGGTCAACTTGATGGATGCCTCCGGCGCCCACGCCGGCGTGCTGCATGCCATTGATATTTTTCACAAGGCCGGGCCTTCCGATGGCTAGCGCGGGCAGGCTGCGGCGCCTGGCCGGGCTGGCTGGGGACGGGCTGCTGTGGGCTGCGCTGGCGCTGGCGGCGCTGGTGCTCTGGCTGCCGCATTCCCAGCCCTTTTTCTCCAGCCTTTTTCCCCAGCTCGATCGTCCGGTTTATAGCCAGGAGCCGTTTGCGCAACTGCTGTGGCAGCACTGCAAGCTGGTGGGTCTGTCCAGCGCGGTGTCGGTTCTGCTTGGAAGCGCCATCGCGATCTGGATCACGCGCCCGATCGGCCGGCAGTTCCGGCCGGTGGTGGAAACTGTGGTGTCCATGGGGCAGACCTTTCCGCCCGTGGCGGTACTGGCTGTGGCGGTGCCTGTGGTGGGCTTTGGCGAACTGCCCGCACTCATGGCCCTGGCCTTGTACGGCTTGCTGCCGGTGGTGCAGGGCAGCGTGTCGGGCCTGCAGTCGGTTCCGGAATCGGTTCGTCAGTCGGCCAGCGGCATGGGCATGTCGCCCTGGCAGTGTTTGCGCCAGGTCGAAGTCCCGCTGGCGCTGCCGGTCTGGCTGTACGGCGTGCGCACCTCCGTCATTATCAACATAGGCACCGCCGCCATCGCCTCCACCGTGGGCGCCAAAACCCTGGGCTCACCCATCATCGTGGGCCTGAGCGGCTTCAATACCGCTTATGTGTTGCAGGGGGCGGTGCTGGTGGGCATGCTGGCCGTGGTGGCAGACATGGCTTTTGAACGCTTGTCTCGCCTGGCCGCGTGGAAGCGCTGACTGCGCTGCTAGGAGCCTGTCGGGCTTGGGAAACGTCGGCTGCAAATGGGCCGCAGCGGTCCATTTTTCACCGTCTTTTTGTCCCATAGCGGGGCTATGGGCCGGCAAACCCGGCAAAAACTGTCCTCGCTGGGGCCCATTTTCGCGTTCGACGCCCCAAGCCCGACAGGCTCCTAGGCCGCAGGCCAGGCCAGCTTGCCCGCCGCCTCCATGTGCGTCAGGTACACGCGCAGGTCGAACTCGTACTGGTGGTAGTTGGGTTCCATATGGGTGCAGAGCTGGTAAAAGGCCTTGTCATGGCCTTTTTCCTTGATGTGGGCCAGCTCATGCACCGTGATCATCCGCAGGAACTCTGGCGGCACTTCCTTGAACAGCGTGGCCACGCGGATTTCGCGCTTGGCCTTGAGCTTGTTGCCTTGCACCCTGGATACGGCGGTGTGCGTGCCCAGGGCATGCGCAATCACATGGAGCTTGCTGTCAAAAGCCACCTTGGACAGCGGCTCCGAGCTGCGCAGAAAATCGTTTTTCAGCGCCATGACATAGTCGTACAAGGCCTTGTCGGTTCGCACGCCATGCGCCTGGGGGTATTTGGCCAGCAGCACCTCGCCCAGCCGGCCCTTGTCCAGCAACTGCTGCACCTGCTGCTTCAGGCTTTCGGGGTAGGCCGCCAGATACTTCAGCGCCGGCGCATTCATTTGCTATTAAATAGAGAGCTGACTGCGCCCTGCCAACAAGGGCTGCAGCCATGAATCATGCCTGAACTCAAGCTTCGCGGCGCAGCGCCGGGAAGAGGATCACGTCGCGGATGCTGGGGCTGTCGGTGAGCAGCATCATCAGGCGGTCAATGCCAACGCCGCAGCCACCCGTGGGAGGCATGCCGTATTCCAGCGCGCGGATGAAGTCGGCGTCGTAGTACATGGCTTCGTCGTCGCCGGCTTCCTTGGCGGTGGCCTGTGACTGAAAGCGTGCCGCCTGCTCTTCGGCGTCGTTCAGCTCGCTGAAGCCGTTGCCAAATTCGCGGCCGGTGATGTAGAGCTCAAAGCGCTCGGTCACGCCCGGTTGGGTGTCGCTGGCACGGGCCAGCGGCGAAATTTCGACCGGGTGTTCGCAGATGAAGGTCGGCTGCCAGAGCTTTTCTTCCACGGTTTCTTCGAAGTACATGACCTGCAGGCTGGCCAGGGAGCGTGTGGACAGGCGGTCCTTGGCCTCGCTCAGGCCCAGCTTTTTGAGCGCGTTGCTCAGCCACTGTGCGTTGTCCACGTTGTCGCCGGCTTCGGTGTGCTTGAGGATGGCTTCGCGTATCGTCAGGCGTTCAAAGGGCTGGCTGAGGTCCACCGCCTTGCCGCCGTATGTCAGCTGCAGCGAGCCGCAGACTTTCTGGGCCGCGTCGCGGATCAGCGCTTCGGTGAATGTCATCAGGTCCGAATAATTCCACCAGGCCGCGTAGAACTCCATCATGGTGAACTCGGGGTTGTGGCGAACGCTGATGCCTTCGTTGCGGTAGCTGCGGTTGATTTCAAACACGCGCTCAAAGCCGCCGACGATCAGGCGCTTGAGGTACAGCTCGGGCGCGATGCGCAAAAACATTTCCTGGTCCAGCGCGTTGTGGTGCGTCTTGAAGGGTTTGGCATTGGCGCCGCCCGGAATCGGGTGCAGCATGGGGGTTTCGACTTCCAGGAAGTCGTTGGCGACCATGAACTCACGAATGCCGCTGACCGCCTTGCTGCGCGCCATGAAGCGCTTGCGCGCCGATTCGTCGGTGATCAGGTCCACATAGCGCTGGCGGTATTTGACTTCCTGGTCGGCCATGCCGTGGAATTTGTCGGGCAGGGGACGCAGGCTTTTGGTCACCAGGCGGATGCTGTCGGCATGGATGGACAATTCGCCCGTCTTGGTCCGGAACAGCGTCCCGGTGGTCTCCACGATGTCGCCCAGGTCCCAGTGCTTGAAGGCGCCGTGGACGGCTTCGCCCACGCCCTCGTTGTTGATGTAGACCTGGATGCGGCCGCCTGAGGGGCCAAATGAGGCGTCCTGCAGGGTGGCGAAGCTGGCCTTGCCCATCACGCGCTTGAGCATCATGCGGCCCGCCACATGGACCTTGACCGCCAGTTCGTCCAGCTCTTCTTTTGTCTTTTCGCCATACTGCCCAAAAATGCCTTGAGCCCGGTGTTCCGGCTTCACGTCGTTCGGAAACGCGACGCCCTTGCCGTCTGCCTGCGCCTGGCGCAGCGCCTTGAGTTTTTCTCGGCGCTCGATGATCAACTGGTTTTCATCTTGCGGCGCAGGGGTGGCGGCGCCGGCGGCGGGCGAATTCGGTTGCTTGGACATAAGGTCGGTGTTCCGGAAAGAGGTCGAAAAGTGTCGGGCGCCGCGCCAATAAAAAGTAGCGGAAAAAGCGCCGAATCTCTGATTTTAAGTTTTTCGGCGGCGCTTGCCCTGTTGAACGTCGCCAAAGGCGTATTTGTCCGGGTTTTTTGCGGTTGATGGGTGCGGCCATGGCCGAGCGGTCAGAGCGAAATACCGGTGCGCTCCAGAATATCGCTGACCAGTTCCAGCCTCAGCAAAGGGTTGTCCAGCTCCATCAGGCGTTGCTTGAGTTCCATCGGCATCGGCAGCAGCTCGCACCAACGATTGGCCACCCAGCCGCAGTCGTCCAGCTGGTAGGGTGGGCGCAGGGGCATCTGGGCCGCCGGCACATCGCGCTCCTGCAGGTTTTTGATCAGCTTGCCCAGGGCATTGGCGGTTTTTTGCAGATCATTCGGGATCTTGACGTGTTGATCGCCTTCCAGCTGGGTGACGTCGGCGATCCACAGGCCATGTTTGAGTTTTTCGTGGCGGGAGATCTCAAAGCGTTGCGTACCGACGCAGCGGATCATCATCAGGCCGGCTTGCGGCACCGAAAATTCGGTGATGGTGGCCAGGGTGCCGACCGTGCTGAAGGCCTCATGGGCAAAGCCGTCGCCACTGGGCCCTGTGTCGGAGGGCCGGCGTACTTCCGAGCCTTCGGTCAGCGAGATAACCCCGAAAGGCGCGCCGGCCTTGTGGCATTTGCCAATCATGTCGAGGTAGCGGACTTCAAAAATCCGCAGCGGCAACAGGCCACCGGGAAACAGCACCGTGCCCAGCGGAAAGAGCGGGAGAGAGACCAGTTTCAGGGCTTCAGGCATGCGAGATGCTTCAAATTGCAATGAACCACATCATCCCATGCGCCCCCTTGTCCTGCATTATTTTTATGGCCTGACCAGGCTCCAAGAGGCCTCTTGGCCTCTCAGGAGAGGTCGAGGGCCGGGGGCGCTTAGCTGACGGCGTCGGCCGGCTGTTTGAGCAGCATGGCCAGGGAGTTGGCCACCGTCTTGCGCAGCTCGCGCCGGTCGCAGATGAAGTCGATGGCGCCTTTTTGCTGCAGGAATTCGGCACGCTGGAAGCCTTCGGGCAGGGTCACGCGCACGGTGGACTCGATGACGCGCGGGCCGGCGAAGCCGATCAGGGCCTTGGGCTCGGCAATCACGATGTCGCCCACGAAAGCAAAGCCGGCGCTCACACCGCCCATGGTCGGGTCGGTCAGCACGCTGATGTAGGGCAGGCCTTTTTTGGCCAGGCGGGTCAGGGCGGCGTTGGTTTTGGCCATTTGCATCAGGCTCAGCAGGCCTTCCTGCATGCGCGCGCCGCCGGTGGCGGTGAAGCAGATGAAAGGCACTTTTTGCTCGATGGCCGTGTGCACGCCGCGCACAAAGCGCTCGCCCACCACGCTGCCCATGCTGCCGCCCATGAAGTCAAACTCAAAGCAGGCCACGACCACGCCAATGCTGTGCACGGCGCCGCCCATCACGACCAGTGCATCGGTTTCCTGGGTGCTTTCCAGGGCCTCTTTCAGGCGCTCGGGGTATTTGCGGCTGTCCTTGAACTTGAGGGCGTCGACCGGGAGCACTTCCTGACCGATTTCGTAGCGGCCTTCTGCGTCCAGAAAGGCGTCCAGCCGGGCGCGTGCACCGATGCGGTGATGGTGGCTGCACTGCGGGCAGACGTTCTGGTTTTTTTCCAGATCACTCTTGTACAGCACGGCTTCACAGCTTGGGCATTTGATCCACAGGCCTTCGGGCACGCTGCGGCGCTCGGTCGGGTTGGTGGGGCTGATTTTCGGAGGGAGGAGTTTTTCTAGCCAAGACATTGCGTCGGTCCTTGTTGACTTGAGGCCCCGCACCTTTTGCCGGTGCAGCGGCCTCAAGCATTCATCAAGCGTTAAATAGTTGAATCGTCAGTATGCGCACCGGCAGGCGGCTTGGCCGGTCGAAAAGCGCCATTATGCGCCGGGTTCAGCGGGGTCAAACTCAGTCTAAAGCGGTACGGATTTCTTTCAGAAAGTCATGCGCCACGGCGGCGACCTTGTCGCGCGGCTGGTTTTCAATCAGCTGGATGATCTTGCTGCCAATGACCACGGCATCCGCCACCTTGCCTATGGCCCTGGCGGTCGCTGCGTCGCGTATGCCAAAGCCTACGCCTACGGGCACGCTCACATGCCGGCGAATGCGCGGCAGCATGGCTTCCACGGCCTCCACGTCCAGCGTGCCGGCACCGGTCACGCCCTTGAGCGAGACATAGTACACATAGCCGCTGGCGACTTCGGCCACCTGTGCCATGCGGGCATCCGTGCTCGTGGGGGCCAGCAAAAAGATCAGGTCCATGTCGTGCGCGCGCAGCCGGGCGGCAAACGCCGCGCACTCTTCGGGAGGGTAGTCAACAATCAGCACGCCATCCACGCCGGCGGCGGCCGCGTCGCGCACAAAAGCGCTTTCGCCGTCGTCACGCCTGTGCTTGATGTCGTAGCGCTCGACCGGGTTGGCGTAACCCATCAGCACCACGGGGGTTTGGCTGTCCTGGCGGCGGAAGTCGCGCACCATTTCCAGTACCAGGGCCAGGCCTATGCCGTTGGCCAGGGCTTTTTCAGCGGCCTGCTGGATGATCGGGCCGTCCGCGCTGGGGTCTGAAAACGGCACGCCCAGCTCGATCACGTCGGCGCCACCGGCGACCATGCTGTGCATAAGTTCGGGTGTGACATCGGCGAAGGGGAAACCCGCCGTGACATAGGGGATCAGCGCCTTGCGGCCCTGGCTTTTGAGTTGGGAGAAGGTGGCGGCGATGCGGCTCATGATGGGGTTCCAGTGCCTTGAGCGCCCTTGACGGACAGGCCGCGCATGGAGGGGCGGTCATAAAAGTCGGCGCCGGACAGGTCGGCCACGGTGCCGATGTCCTTGTCGCCGCGGCCCGAGAGATTGACCAGAATGCTCTGGTCGCTGCGCATGGTTTTGGCCAGTTTCATGGCGTGGGCGACGGCATGGCTGGACTCCAGTGCCGGGATGATGCCCTCGGTGCGGCACAGGTAGTGAAAGGCTTGCAGCGCTTCGGCATCGGTGATGCCGACATATTCGGCGCGTCCTATGTCTTTCAGGAACGCGTGCTCCGGGCCCACGCCGGGGTAGTCCAGGCCGGCGCTGATGCTGTGCGTCTCCGTGACCTGGCCATCGTCGTTTTGCAGGACATAGGTGCGATTGCCGTGCAGCACGCCGGGCAGGCCGCGCTGCAGCGAGGCCGAGTGCTTGCCGCTGTCCAGCCCAACGCCTGCGGCTTCCACGCCGATCAGGCGGGTGTTCTCGTGCGAAATATAGGGGTGGAAAATGCCCATGGCATTGCTGCCACCGCCCACGCAGGCGATCACTGCGTCGGGCTGCTTGCCGGCGTTCATCTCAGGCATCTGCGTCAGGCATTCCGTGCCGATCACGCTCTGGAAGTCGCGCACCATCATGGGGTAGGGGTGCGGGCCGGCGACGGTGCCGATGATGTAGAAGGTGTTGTCCACGTTGGCGACCCAGTCGCGCATGGCTTCGTTGAGCGCGTCTTTTAGCGTCTTGCTGCCGCTTTCCACCGGGACCACGGTGGCGCCCAGCAGATTCATGCGGTAAACATTGGGGCTTTGGCGCTTGACGTCCTCGCTGCCCATGTACACCACGCATTCCAGGCCATAGCGGGCGCAGATGGTGGCGGTGGCCACACCATGCTGGCCGGCGCCGGTTTCGGCAATGATGCGCTGTTTGCCCATGCGGCGCGCCAGCATGGCTTGGCCTATGGTGTTGTTGATCTTGTGCGCGCCGGTGTGGTTGAGGTCTTCGCGCTTGAGGTAAATCTGCGCGCCGCCTTGCTCGCGGCTCATGCGCACCGCGTGGTAGAGGGGGGAGGGGCGGCCCACAAAATGCTTCAGCTCATAGTGGAATTCAGCGAGAAATTCCGGGTCGTGCTGGTATTTGGCGTAAGCGTCTTTCAGCTCGCTGATGGCATGGGTCAGCGTTTCGGAAACGAAACTGCCGCCGTAAATCCCGAAATGGCCGGTCAGGTCAGGTTGGTGATAGTCGAACATGATGAATGGGGTTCTTCGCAAGTTGTTCATCGGCAGCGCGAACGGCTGCGACAAATTGGTTGATTTTGTCGGCGCTCTTGATTCCTTTCGAAATCTCTACGCCAGAGCTCACATCAACGGCCAGCGTTTTACAGCGCGGCCTGACTTGCAAAATGCCATCGATCACGTTTGCAGGCGTCAATCCACCAGACAAAACGAGGTGAGCGTTGACGCTTGGAGGAAGAAGTGACCAATTGAATGTTTTCCCGCCGCCGCCATAACCCTCGACATGGGCGTCTAGGAGTATGGCCTGGGCAGCCTTGAAGTCTTCCGCGTATTTTACGAGATCAAAGCGGGCCTCGTTTCCGGCAGCTTTTTCATCTAGTGGAATGCGGGCGGCGCGCATGAAGGGTCGGCCCGCCCGCAGGCAGGTTTGCGGTGATTCATCACCATGAAATTGGAGTAAAGCCGTTGGCAGTCGGGCGCAATCAGCTATTATTTTAGTAGCGCTTGCATTGACGAAGAGCAGCACCGGCGTGACAAATGGCGGCAAACGGCGGGCCAGTTCGGCGGCGCGTTCGGCCGTCACGTGGCGCGGACTGGGTTCGTACATGACAAAGCCGACCGCGTCGGCACCGGCCGCCACCGCCGCGTCCACATCTTCCTCGCGGGTCAGGCCGCAAATTTTGATACGCGTTCGCTCAACGGGGGACGGGGAAGCGGGGAATCCGCCGCCGGGCCGCCCCAAGGCGGATTGCGCCCCCTCGGGGGGCAGCGAACCACGCGAAGCGGGGAGCGTGGGGGCTGTTATTGCTTTCATGGCAGCCAATCATAAGCCGCGGTGCGCGTCGGCAGGCCGTAGTGGTCTTCGTAGACCGGGCCCAGAAAGTACAGGCCGTCGGGCGAAAAAGTGGGGGCGGCGACATCGCGGCTGCGTGCCGCAAGGACTTGCGCCAGCCAGTCCGGCGGATGCTTGCCCTGGCCGATCGCCAGCAGGCAGCCCATGATGTTGCGGATCATGTGGTGCAAAAAGGCGTTGGCCTCAAACTCGAAGCGCCAATAGTTTGAGCCTGATCCGGCGCGCTGGGAAATGGCGATCCGGGTGATGGTTTTGACGGGCGTCTTGGCTTGGCACTGGGCGGCGCGGAACGAGCTGAAATCGTGTTCGCCTATCAGGTGTCCTATGGCCTCCTGCATGGCCGCGCCATCCAGCGGGCGGTAGACCCAGCCGACGCGCCCGGCCTCCACGCTGGGGCGCACCGGGGATTCCAGCACGACATAGGCATAGCGGCGCGCGATGGCGCTGCCGCGGGAGTGGAATTCGTCCGGGACTTCCTGCGCCCACTGGACGGCAATGTCCGGTGGCAAAAAGGCGTTGACGCCGCGGACCCATGAGCGGATTTCGCGCTGTAGCGGGGTGTCAAAGTGCACCACCTGCATCAGCGCATGCACGCCGGCGTCGGTGCGCCCGGCGCACATGACGCGCACGGGCTGCGCGGAAAACCGTGCCAGCGCCCGTTCCAGCTGGTCCTGAACCGTCTTGCCCGAGAGCTGGCTCTGCCAGCCTTCGTAGGCGCTGCCGCTGTAGCTGATACCGAGTGCAATTCTCACGCGAACCACCGGCTGCCAGCCAATGAACGCCAGGCGTTCAGGCCGGCGTTCACGACAGCGCGTTAAGAAACGCCTGCGCCTTGACTTTCAAGGGGCCACTGGCGCCCGCCAATACCTCTTCGGCCAGTGACCTGGCGCCGTCGCTGTCACCCAGCGCGCGGAACTCTTCGGCCAGCAGGAACTTGGTTTCAAGCGGGTCGCCCGATGTGGCGGCCACGGCATGCGGACTTTCGGTGACAGGCTCCAGGTCCAGCGATAGCGCTCCCAGGTCAAACTCCAGCATGCCGTTGTTGGCAGGCGCGGCCGCTTTGTGGTCCGGCAAGACCGGTTTGGAAGGCGTGAAGGGTTCCGGCGTGAAATCCATGCCCTCGGACAGAAAATCGATGTCGGCGGAGGCCGCTTCAGCCGGCCTGGACGCTGCTGCGGGAGCCGCTGCAGAGGGCAGGGGCGCTGCCGCAATGTTGAAATCCATGTCCAGCCCGTTCAAGGCTGCGCCTGGCTTGAGCGCCATGGTGGGTTCGTCGGCCACGGGGGCTGATGCGGTGCCAGCCATGGGCGTGGGGATTGTCGGCACCGGAGGCTCATCGTCCAGCGATAAATCCAGGTCGAAATCGACATCCAGCGGGGGCGCTGCGGCCAGCGTTTGTGCCAGCGGTGCCACCACCGGTGCCACGGTGACCGGCGGGATGACCGCGGCTGCAGCGGTGGCCGTATGGTTTTCTCCAGGCTGACCGTCGGGCTGGCCACCGGGCTGGTACAGCGGGTTGGCGGGGTCGAGTTCCCGGCCCATCTCAATGATGTAAGCCCATTCCGGGCCGCTGCCGTGCGTCAGGTCGAAGGCATCCCTGGCCACCGCCTCGAAGCCTTTGCCGTCGCGCCGTTTGGCATAAATTTCGAGCAGCTTGGCGTGGATGGCGACGCGCGTCGGGCTGGTGCGCAGGGCTTCCTTGAGGATTTCCTCTGCTTGCAGGTCGCGTCCGTAAGCCAGGTACACATCGGCCTCGGCCACAGGATCCACATCGCCGGCGGCGTCGAGCTGGCTGGGTGAGTACACCAGCGAGGAACCGGTGAGGTTGCCTTCGTTGGTGTCAATGCGCTGGCCGCCGCTGGCGCCGAAGAATGAATCGGGCTGCAGGCGGCTTTCCAGGAAGGAGCTGTCCACCTGGGTGCCGTTGTTGCGCTGGCGATAGCGATACAGGCCGAAACCGGCCAATAGCGCCAGCAGGCCGCCGCCCAGGGGCAGGGCGAGCGGGTTTTCGAGCAAGCCGTCAAGCAGGCTGGGTTCCGGTGGTGGTGGCACAAGCACCTTGGGTTTGGGGGCTGCCGCGACTGGCGCCGCGGCGGCGCTGACTGCGGCGGCAGGTGCGGACGCCGCCGCCAGGGGTGCTGCGCTGACGG
>NZ_BCYO01000048.1 GCF_001598235.1 Polaromonas jejuensis NBRC 106434
CAGCCTGAAGATGAAGGGCGTGGGCAAGACCGAGCGCCACACCCGGGCAAAAGACTTGCTCGATCGGGTGGCCATGGGGGCATTGGCCAATCGCAAGCCGGCCGAACTCTCGGGTGGCCAGCAACAGCGGGTGGCACTTGCCCGCGCCCTGATCACCCGGCCGAAGGTATTGCTGCTCGACGAGCCGCTGTCGGCGCTCGACCCTTTTTTGCGCATCCAGATGCGGGCCGAGCTGCGCCGCTGGCAAAAAGAGCTGGGCCTGACCTTCATCCACGTCACCCATTCGCAGGAAGAAGCGATGGCGCTGGCCGACACCATGGTGGTCATGAACCACGGGCTGATCGAACAGGTTGGCTCGCCCCATGAAATCTACAACCGCCCGGCCAGCGAATTCGTGGCCCGCTTCATGGGTGGCCACAACGTGCTGGACACCGCTGCAGGAAAAATCGGGGTACGCACCGACCACATGCAGGTCACGCCCGCCAGCCAGGCTGCGCCCGACGGACTGCACAGCAAACGCGCCGTCATCACGGATGTCGAATACCAGGGCACCTATGTGCTGCTGGGTCTGCAACACCCGGGCGTGTCACCAACCGCCCATGCCACGGCCGAGTTGTCGGTGATGGTGTCAGAAGCGGCGTTTGCGGCCCGGCCCTATTCGCTGGGTGAAGCCGTTCAGCTGTCTTGGGCGCCAGAGGCGGCTCACAGTCTGAAGACCACGCCCAGCCCGCAACTCTCCGCCGTGCTCTGACGGCAACTGTTTCTCGTTCCTTGTTCTCAACCCCGTCTTCGCAAGAAGATTTCAGCACGCCACCAGGAGTTCCCACCATGTCCGACTCGAATCCCGATACCACCGACATCCCTCTGGGCCATCTGCAACGCCGCTCCCTGCTCAAGGGCACGGCCGGCATTCTGGCCACCGGCATTTTCCCGGCGGTCCATGCCCAGGAAAAAATCGTGCTGCGCTACCTCGGCACCGCCGTGAACCAGGACAAGGCCATTGCCGAAAAATTCAAGGCCGACACCGGCATCACCATCCAGTACGTGGCCGTCACCACCGATGACGTGACCAAGCGCGCCGTGACCGCGCCCAACAGCTTCGATTTGATCGACACCGAATATTTCTCGCTCAAGAAGATCGTGCCCACCGGCAACCTGAAGGGCATAGACATCAAGCGCATCAAGAATGCCGACAAGATCACCTCGCTATTCACCACCGGCATGGTGGCAGGTAAGGCCGTGGGCGACCAGGGAACGGCACCCAAGAAAGTGATTTTTCTGGAGGGCGAAAAGAGCAAGGTGTTTGCCAAGAGCCCGACGCAATTCATGTCGCTCATCCCCACCGTGTACAACGCCGACACGCTGGGCATCCGCCCCGACCTGATCAAGCGCCCCATCAACTCCTGGGCCGAACTGCTGAACCCCGAGTTCAAGGGCAAGGCCGCCATCCTGAACATTCCGTCCATAGGCATCATGGATGCGGCCATGGTGGTCGAGGCCATGGGCCTGTACAAGTACCCCGACAAGGGCAACATGACCAAGAAGGAAATCGACCTCACCATCAAGACCCTGATCGAAGCCAAAAAAGCCGGCCAGTTCCGCAGCCTGTGGAAGGACTTCAACGAGTCCGTCAACCTGATGGCCTCGGGCGAAGTGGTGATCCAGTCGATGTGGTCGCCCGCCGTGACGGCTGTGCGCACCAAGGGCATTGCCTGCAACTTCCAGCCGCTGAAAGAAGGTTATCGCGCCTGGGCGGCCGGTTTCGGCCTGCCGGCCACGCTCTCGGGCAAGAAGCTCGACGGTGCCTACGAATTCATCAACTGGTTCCTCGACGGCTGGGCTGGCGCCTATCTGAACCGCCAGGGTTACTACAGCGCCGTGCTCGAAACCGCCAAGGCCAAGATGGAAGCCTATGAATGGGCCTACTGGATGGAAGGCAAACCCGCCAGCCAGGACATCAAGAGCCCCAATGGCGATGTGCTGGCCAAGACCGGTACCGTGCGCGACGGCGGCAGCTACGAAACCCGCATGGGCGGCATCGCCTGCTGGAATGCCGTGATGGACGAAAACAACTACATGGTCCAGAAATGGAATGAGTTTGTAGCGGCCTAGAGGTATGCACACCCCTGTTGCCGCTCACCGCGTGTAGCGGCCTCTCCCCTTGCAGGGGACGACACTTGCGGCCCGGCAAAGCCGGTTCCGCGGTGTCCTGGAACAGGCATCGCTTCGCTTGCCCTGATGCCGGACGCCGGCGGGTGAGCGCAACTCAACCATTTGGATATTTATGAGTGCTCCTGCTGTCGCTGCCCATTCCGCCCCAGCCAAAGCGCCTGCGCCTGCGCGTGCGCTGGCCGCCTGGTGGCAGGCCATGCCGCTGACGGCGGTTTTTGTGCTGTTTTTTCTCATCCCGCTGGCGTTGATCCTGATGGTCAGCTTCTGGGACTTCAACGAATACGAATTGCTGCCGGGCTTTACCCTGAAGAATTATGTTTCCATCTTCGAGGGCTGCGGCAACACCTCCGACCTGTGCGTCACCGTCAAGACCTATCTTTCGACCTTCAAGTTCAGCTTTCTGGTCTGGCTGATCACGCTGGTGACCGGCTTTGCCGTGTCTTATTTTCTGGCTTTTCATGTGCGCTCGCAAAGCGTGCAGACACTGCTGTTCGTGCTGTGCACCATCCCGTTCTGGACGTCGAATGTGATTCGCATGATCTCGTGGGTGCCGCTGCTCGGCCGCAACGGCCTGGTCAACCAGAGCCTGCAAAGCCTGGGTCTGGTGAATCAGCCGATTGAGTGGCTGCTGTTTTCCGACTTTTCGGTGGTGCTGGCTTTTGTACACCTGTACACCATGTTCATGATCGTGCCGATTTTCAACTCCATGATGCGCATAGACCGCAGCCTGATTGAAGCGGCCAACGACAGCGGCGCCTCAAGCTGGCAGACGCTGTGGAACGTCATCGTGCCGCTGTCGCGCACCGGCATCATCATCGGCTCCATCTTCGTCATCACCATCGTGATGGGCGACTTCGTCACCATTGGCGTCATGGGCGGGCAGCAGATCGCCTCCGTCGGCAAGATCATTCAGGTGCAAACCTCTTACCTGCAGTTCCCGCTGGCAGCGGCCAATGCCGTCATTTTGCTGGCGCTGGTACTGATGATCATCTGGGCGCTGACCCGGCTGGTTGACATTCGCAAGGAGCTCTAGAAATGACAGCCCCCACGCTTTTGGTTTCGCCGCTCTTCGAGAACACTTCGTGTAATACGCTGCCCCCCGAAGGGGCGCTCAGTGCCCTTCGGGCGGCCGGGCGGGCACTGACATGAGCAACGACAAACGCCCTGCCGGCTTCTGGTTTCTGGCCCTGCTCTTTGCGCTGTTCGTGCTGTTTCTGTACGGGCCGATGCTGGTCATCGTGGTGCTGAGTTTTCAGGGGCCTGAGGGCGGTCTCACCTTCCCGCTGCGCGGCGTGTCGCTGCACTGGTTCTACAAGCTGGCTGAAGGGCTGGGCGTGGTGGATATCGGCGCGGCGCTCAAGCGTTCGCTCGGCCTGGGCCTGGCGGTGATGGCGTTCACCGTGGTGTTCTCGGTGCTGGCCGGGCTGGCTTTTCGCAAGAAGCTCGCGGGCGGCAACCTGCTGTTTCTGGTGGTGGTGGCCAGCCTGATCATGCCGTCCATCATTGTCTCGCTGGGCATCGGCCTGGAGTTCCGCCTGCTTGACACCGGCCTCAAGAAAGCGCTTGAACTGCTGGGGATGACGGGCGCGCTGGAGGGGTACGGCACGGCGCTGGGTCTGTTCAGCTCGGCGCTTGGGGCGCACCTGACCTGGACCCTGCCGTTTGGCCTCTTGATCATGTTTGCCATCTTCAATCGCTTCAACCCCGCTTACGAAGAAGCCGCGCGCGACCTCGGCGCCACGCCGTGGCAGGGCTTTCGCCATGTGGTGCTGCCGCTGATCGCGCCGTCGGTGGTAGGGATAGGCATGTTCGGCTTCACCCTGAGCTGGGATGAGATCGCCCGCACCTCCCAGGCCATTGGTGATGTCAATACCCTGCCGCTGGAGCTGCAGGGCCTGACCACCACCGTCACCACGCCGTCCATCTACGCACTGGGCACGGTCACCACCCTGGTGTCCTTGCTCGTCATGGGCGTGGCCGTTGGCCTGGCCACGTGGCTGGGCCGGCGGCAGAAGAAAGGCACCCGATGAGCCAGGCAACGCCCGCAACACCGCTGACCGACAGCGCGATGTATGAACGCTTGGTCTCGGCCATCCTCGACCACCGCCTGCCGCCGGGCACCAAGCTGGTGGAAGACAAGCTGGCCAGCGCATTCGGCGTGTCGCGTACACGCATCCGCCCGGTGCTGGCACGCCTGGCCAATGAGCAGGTGGTCACCCTCATCCCCAATCGCGGCGCCACCATCGCCCAGCCCACCGAGCAGGAGACGCGCGAAGTCTTCGAAGTGCGCCGGTTGATCGAGCCCACACTGGTGGAACTGTTCATCGCCAACGCCAGCGAGGCCGACATGCAGCAGCTCAAGCGCTGCATCGACGACGAGGAGGCCGCGCGCCTGGCGGGCGACATGCACCGCGCGATCCGGCTGTCGGGCGACTTCCACCTGCAGATCGCCGAGCGTGCCGGCCACCAGACGCTGGGCCGCATCCTGCGCGAGCTCACGTCGCGCACGTCGCTCATCCTGATGACCTACCACACGGCCCACAAGCGCAGCCGTGACGAAGCCGCCGCCTGCGGCTGCCGCGAACACCGTGTCCTGCTTGACGCCATCCGCCTGCGCGATGCCCGGGAAGCCGCGCACCACATGCGCGAGCACCTGACGCGGCTGGAGTCCCAGCTGCAATTCACGCCGCCCGCGGACGACGCACCCGACCTGTCCACGCTGTTTGCCGGCACGGTGTAGGGCAGCCCGGGACATGCGCAAGCTGCTGGTCATCAACCCGAACACCTCGGCCTCGGTCAGCGCGCGGCTGCAAACCCACGTGCAGGCGGCCGCCGGGCTGCACGTGCAGGTACGCACCGTCACCGCGCGTTTCGGTGCCCCCTATATTTCGGACGAAGCCAGCTATGCCGTGGCCGCCCATGCCACGCTGGACGCCTGGGCCGCCGCGCTGACCGGGCCGGAGGGGCCTCCCCATGCCGTGCTGATCGGCTGCTTTGGCGACCCGGGCCTGCTGGCGCTGCGCGAGAGCAGCCCAGTGCCCGTCACCGGCCTGGCCGAAGCGGCGTTCATCGAGGCCGCGCGCCATGGGCGTTTCGCCATCGTCACCGGCGGCGAACGCTGGGGGCCGATGCTGCAGCGGCTGGCCCAGGCACTGGGCTATGCGCCGCTACTGACCGGCATCCACACCGTCGCACCGACCGGCGCGCAACTTGCTGCAGACCCTGCAGCCGCGAGCGCCTTGCTCAGCCACGCTTGCCGCGATGCGGTGCGCCAGCTCGGCGCGCAAACCGTCATTTTGGGCGGGGCGGGCCTGGCAGGCATGGCGGCGGCCATTCAGCCCGGATTGAGCGTCCCCATCATCGACAGCGTGCTTGCCGGCGCCCATTGGGCTTTGCGCACCCATGCGCCACCGGCTCAACGCAGCGCACCGGGGTTCGATGTACCTTGGGACAAGCTCTCGCCCGAACTCATCGCCTTGGGACTGCAGCGTACCGGGCCTGACGCCTCGTCCCCGCGAGGACCACACCACTGAACCTCTTGGCGCCTCGGTCTGAACAAGCAGCGGACATACCGGCCAGTCCAAGCGCGGCCCAGGCAGAAAGCCTAAAATGGATCTGTGCGCGCCCAAAACATTCTCAACGCTGATCTGCATTGCCATTCCGTCGTCTCCGATGGCACCCTGACCCCTGAAATACTCGCGGAGCGCGCCAAGGCCAACGGCGTCGAATTGTGGGCCCTGACCGACCACGACGAAATCGGCGGCCAGCACCGTGCCGCCGCCGCCGCCAAGGCGCAAGGCCTGCACTACCTCACCGGCACCGAGATCTCCGTCACCTTTGCCGGCGAAACCGTGCACATCGTGGGCCTGGGCTTCGATACCGACGATGCAGAGATGCAGCAAGGCCTGCGCAACACCCGGGGCGGGCGCGAGCAGCGCGCCAGGGAAATGGCCGAGTCGCTGGCCAAGGTCGGCATTCATGGCGCTTTTGAAGGCGCGCTGAAGTTTGTCGGCAACCCTGAACTGATTTCGCGCACGCACTTTGCCCGCTTTCTGGTGGAATCAGGCGTTTGCCGCGAGACGCCCGAGGTCTTCCGCAAATACCTGACCGAAGGCAAACCCGGCTATGTGCCGCACCGCTGGGCCACGCTGCGGGATGCCGTGACCTGGATTACGCAGGCGCACGGCGTCGCCGTCATTGCGCACCCGGGGCGCTACAACTTCTCGGCCAATGAAGAGTACGCGCTGTTTACCGAATTCAAGGCGCATGGCGGCCAGGCGGTGGAAGTCGTCACCGGCAGCCATACCCCGCAGGAATACGTGAAATATGCCGAAACCGCCAGGGAATTCGGCCTGGCCGCCTCGCGCGGCAGCGACTTCCACAGCCCCGGCGAGAGCCGCACCGACCTGGGCGCCCTGCCATTTTTGCCGGGCGACCTGACCCCGGTGTGGGAACTGCTGTCAGATCGCATTCAGGAATGAGCGGCCACGCCAGAACGCCGCCCCACGCGCTGGCGGGCATTGCACTGCTGGTGGCGGCCCTGGCCTGCTTTGCCGTGCTGGACACCACCACCAAGGCCATCACCCTGAGCGTGCCCGTGCTGATGGCGCTGTGGTTTCGCTATGCCTTCCAGGCCATTGCCACCACCGTGGTCGTGCTGCCCAGGCGCGGCTGGTCGCTGCCACCCACGGTCCATCCAAAATTTCAGTGCCTGCGCGGTGTGCTGCTGCTCAGCAGCAGCATGTTCGCGTTCTTCAGCCTCAGGTACATGCCGGTGGGCGAGTTCACGGCGATTGTCATGATCACGCCGCTGGCCATGACCGTGCTGGCTTCATTCGCGCTGGACGAGCGGGTTTCCGTGCTGCGCTGGGCCCTGGTGGCTGGCGGCTTTGCGGGCACGCTCATCATCATCCGCCCGGGTGGCGAGCGTTTCAGCTGGGCCATGCTGCTGCCGCTGGGTCTGGTGGTTTCGAATGCCTGGTTCCAGATTTTGACGAGCCGGCTGGCGCGCACCGAAGACCCGGTCACCATGCATTTCTACACCGGCTGGGTGGGCACGCTCATCGTGTCACTGGCCCTGCCGTTTGCCTGGACCTCGCTGGATTCATGGACGCTGTGGGCCGGACTGGGACTGATGGGCTTCATGGGGACCGTCGGGCATTTCATGATGATTCTGGCCTATGCCCGTGCGCCGGTATCCACCCTCACGCCTTTCCTCTACGCCCAGATCGGCTTTGCCATGGTGGGCGGATGGCTGGCGTTTTCCCATGTTCCCGACCACCTGTCCATGCTCGGCATGGGCATGATCGCGGTGTGCGGTGCGGCCGGCGCCTGGCTGGCGGTGCGCGAAAGCCGGGTCGCCATTCAGCCAACGGAATCCTGAGAGGTGTGCCATGGCCCAGTTTTTTGAAGTTCATCCCGACAATCCCCACGTCCGGCTGCTCCAGCAGGCGGTGGCCTTGCTGGAACGCGGCGGTATCGCGGCCGTGCCCACCGACTCCAGCTACGCGCTGGTCTGCCACCTGGACGACAAGGCGGCGGTCGACCACCTGCGCCGCATTCGCGGCGTGGACGAAAAGCATCACCTCACGCTGCTGTGCCGGGACTTGAGCGAACTGGCCAACTACGCGCGCGTCGATAACAAGCAATACCGGCTGCTCAAGGCGGCCACGCCCGGGCCTTACACCTTCATTCTGGAAGCCAGCAAGGAAGTGCCGCGCCGCGTCAGCCACCCCTCGCGCAAGACCATAGGCCTGCGCGTGCCCGAGCACAAGGCCTTGCAGGCCCTGCTGGAGCTGCACGGCGGGCCGCTGCTGGCCACCACCCTCATTCCGCGCGGCGAAACCGAGCCGCTCAGTGACGCCCAGGACATTGACAGCCAGCTGGAGCATGAACTGGCCGCCGTGATTGACGCCGGCGCCTGCTACAAGGCGCCCACCACCGTGATTGACTTGACGCCCATGACCAACGGCGGAGAGCCGGTGGTGATCCGCCAAGGCCGTGGCGATCTGGCCGCGCTGGGCCTGTAAAAGCCGCGCGGCGCGTCTGAGACAATCAGGGCATGGATATAGCCCACCTGATTCAAACCGTCGCCATTTATGCACTGCCCGTGCTGTTCGCCATCACGGTGCATGAAGCCGCGCACGGCTATGCGGCCCGCCACTTTGGCGACAACACGGCTTACGTACAGGGCCGCATCACGCTGAACCCGCTCAAGCACATCGACCCTATAGGCACCATCGCGATGCCGCTGCTGCTGTATTTCGCGACCTCGGGCGCCTTTCTGTTTGGCTACGCCAAGCCGGTTCCGGTCAATTTCGGGGCCTTGCGCAACCCCAAGCGCGACATGATCTGGGTCGCCCTCGCCGGCCCCGCGTCGAATTTTGCGCAGGCCCTGCTGTGGGCCGTGCTTCTGGTGCTGCTGGCCGGCACGGGCACCCAGGAGCGCTTCTTCATCGAAATGGCGCAAGCGGGCATTGCCGTGAACCTGGTGATGTGGGCCTTCAACCTGTTCCCGCTGCCCCCGCTGGACGGCGGCCGCATTCTCGTGGGCCTGCTGCCCTGGAAGCAGGCCCAATGGGTGGCACGCATTGAGCCCTGGGGATTTTTCGTGGTGATGGGCCTGGTCATCGCCGGCGTCGTGGGCAACTTGTGGCTGCGACCGCTCATGTCGGTGGGCTACGCGGTCATCAACCTCCTGATGTCGCCCCTGCTCTCGCTGCTCCGCTAATTTGTTCGCTGACCTCTTGCTGGCACCCTTTGTATGACCCTCGCCTCTACCGCTTCCGCCCAACGCTTCCTCACGGGCATCACCACCACGGGCACGCCCCACCTGGGCAACTTCGTGGGCTCCATACGCCCCGCGGTGGCCGCCAGCCGCCTGCCCGGCGTACAGAGCTTTTACTTCCTGGCCGACTACCACGCGCTGATCAAGTGCGACGACCCGGCACGCATCCAGCGCTCCACCCTGGAAATTGCCGCCAGCTGGCTGGCCGCCGGCCTGGACCCCGCACACGCCACGTTTTACCGCCAGTCCGATGTCCCCGAAATCCCTGAGCTCACCTGGCTGCTGACCTGCGTCACCGGCAAGGGACTGCTGAACCGTGCCCACGCCTACAAGGCCTCGGTCGATAAAAACGAAGCCGCCGGCAATGAGCCCGATGCCGACGTCACGGCCGGCCTGTTCATGTACCCGGTGCTCATGGGTGCCGACATCCTGATGTTCAGGACGCACAAGGTGCCGGTCGGGCGCGACCAGGTCCAGCACATTGAAATGGCGCGCGACATGGCGCAGCGCTTCAACCACCTGTATGGCGAGCACTTTGTGCTGCCCGAAGCGGTGGTGGAAGAGTCTGTGGCCCTGTTGCCCGGCCTGGACGGCCGCAAGATGAGCAAGAGCTACGACAACACCATTCCCCTGTTCTCGCCGCCTGAGCAGCTGCGCAAGCTGATCGCCGGCATACTGACCGATTCACGCGCACCTGGCGAGCCCAAGGACGTCGAAGATTCGGCGCTGTTCCAGATTTATCAGGCCTTTGCCAGCGCCACAGAGACGGCGGTGCTGCGCCAGGCCTATGCCGACGGCATTGCCTGGGGCGATGCCAAGCAAATGCTGTTTGAACGCATCGACCAGGAAGTGGCCCCCATGCGCGAGCGTTACCAGGCGCTCATCAGCCATCCCGGCGAAATCGAAGCCATCCTGCAGGCGGGCGCCCAGAAGGCACGCGCGGTGGCCACGCCATTCATGCGCGAATTGCGGCAAGCGGTTGGCCTGCGCAATCTTGGCACAACGGCCACGGCAGCCCCCAAAGGCAAAGCCGCCAAAACCGCTGCGCCGGCCTTCAAGCAATACCGCGAAAAAGACGGCAAGTTCCATTTCAAGCTGCTGGGTGCCGACGCCCGCCTGCTGCTGCAAAGCCAGGGCTTTGACTCGCCCCAGGAAGCGGCACAGGCCATTTCAGCCCTGCAAAAAGAAGGCGCTGCGGCGCTGGCCGCGCTACAGGGCAGGGTAGAAACCGCGCCGGGCATCTCGGCCAGCGAATTGGACGCCGCCCTGCGGTTTTTGACACCAGCCGGTCCCTGAACCTGGTGCGCGCGGGAACGGAAAAAGACGCCTCAGGGCCGTTGCAGGAACGCCATACGGCGTGATGGGATGCGAAAGTGCTTGTTGCCGAAAGAAATAGGCGTTAAAAGATACCAACTTGCTGATTTTTTCAAAACACCACAACTTTACTTTCCACGGTTATGCTCATCAACCCTGCGAAACAATACTTCAGACCTGAATTAATGAGTATTTTTGTAATAGATGACCACCCCCTGATGCGGGAGGCCGTCGTCATGCTGATACGCCGCTTGAGCAGCAAGGCCACTGTGACCGAGCTGGACCGGCTGGCGGCCGTCATGCCCGCTGTCCAGCAGCATGGCGTGCCGGAGTTGATCTGCCTGGACCTGAAATTGCCCGACACCAATGGCGTCTCGGGTGTTCGCGAACTGAAACACCAGTTCCCCGATGTCCCCCTGATCGTGCTCTCGGCGGCCCCGGCCCAGGACTACGAAGACCTGTCCATAGAAGCCGGCGCGGATGCCTATATCCAGAAATCGGCAGGCGCCACGGAAATCTCCAACGTGTTGCGCGTCTTTTTGAGCGAAGAGCTGGACCCGGAGTCCACCACCCCGACGGAAAAACTCTCCAAGCGGCAAAAGCAGCTGCTGGTGATGCTCGACAAGGGCATGAGCAACCGTGACATCGCCGAAGAACTGCAGATCAGCGAGCACACCGTGAAAGTGCATTTGTGGCGCCTGTTCCGCCGCCTGAACGTCAAGAGCCGCTCACAGGCTAGCCACCTCGCCCGCACCCAGGGCCTGCTGTAAGCCGGTTAACGCTGCGGCGGCGCCGGCGGCAATTCCACCCAGAACACGCTGCCCCGCCCGGGCTTTGAAGCCATGCCCACGGGGTGGCCCAGCGCCCGGCTCAGGCGCGAAACAATGGCCAGCCCCAGCCCAAAGCCCTCTTCCGTTCCCGGCAGGGGGATGCGGTAAAACTCCTGGAAAATCGCCTGCTGGTGCTCCTTGGCAATGCCCACGCCGGTATCCCAGACCTCGATGCACCATGCGCCATGCCTGCGTCGCGACGCCAGCAGAACACCGCCCTGGTGCGTGTTTCTCAGCGCATTCGACAGCAGGTTGCCCACCAGCCGCTTGAGCAGCACCGGATCAGAGCTCACCCGGCCCGACGCGATCCGGGTTCGGAATCGCAGACCACGCTCCTGGGCAAGCGGCGCATATTGCACTTCCAGGTCCTGAAGCAGGCCGGCCAGATCAATCTCCTGCCGGATGACCCTCAAAGGATCGGTGTCCAGCCCGGCGAGGTCGAACAGGGAGTTGAACAAGTCGTTGACCGCCTTGGTGGAGCGGACAATCTTGGGGGCGATCTGCGCAACAAATTCCGGCTCCGCGGCCAGCCAGTCGGCGTACAGGGCCAGCGCATGCACGGGCTGGCGCAAATCATGGGCGGCACTGGCAATGAAACGATTTTTGATTTCCACAGCCTCCAGGGCCGCGCGGCTCTTTTCCGTCAGGGAAGCGATCAGCGCCGAATTGTCATACTGCAGTTCGAGCGTGGCGCGCTGCACTTCATGAAAACGCTGGCCGGCAACCCGGATCACGGTCCAGTAAATCAACACCAGCGCCACCATTGCGTAGATGTTGAAGGTCGAAGGCAGGCCGCGCTCCGTGAGCAACTCATAGGCCAGGGAGGCCACCACCGCCAGGCCCAGTCCATTGACATAGGCGGTGAAGCAGGACAGGCAGGACGCAAAAGTGCCCACGGCAAAGCCCGCCAGGCCCACCAGGATCAGCATGCAGAGAAACTGGTCGTGGAGCGGGGCCCTTGGGAAAAAAACGAACATCGAAGCGCCCCAGATCATGGCGCTCAGGGACCATGTCCACCCATAGCGCGCCATGAAGGCCCGCAGCGGCGGGCCGGAGACGCCCACCAATTTGCGGTGGTAGACGCTGATGACGCCGTAGCGCACCAGGGTGATCACAGTGGCCGCCGCCGCCCACAGCCAAAGGCCAAGCGGCTCAACGCCTCCATGCAGGATGGCCAGCATGATCACGATCAGCACCAGCGCCGCATGCAGGGCGGGCCGGGCGTAGCGCATGAACGTCTGAATCAGCTGCATCTCGACCCACGCCTCACGCGAAACGTTGTCGCCGGTGGCGGACCGAGTCGCTGCAGTGAAGTCCATGAATGCGAGTTTACCGTCGCGTCTTACTGCCAGTCTTTTACTACCCGAGCGGCTCATGGACGGCATTGCATGCAACTCAGGGCGTTGAAATGTGCTGCCTCCATCCGCCGCAATCAGTTAAAAGTCACCCCGGCCCAACGCACCCTGCCAAGCACCGCGAAATCCCGATCGGGATCTTCATGGCCCTGAATGTCAAACGGCTCATAGGCCGGGTTATAGCTGCTCACGCGCAGTATTTTCCCTGGCAGCCTCTGCAGCTTTTTCACCAGCAGGGCTCCGTCTAGCCTGACCATATGAACGCCCTCGGTGAGGGCATCATGGTCCTGCAAGTCTGTCAGGACGGCATCTTTTGAGTGCAGCCACGGCTCCATGGAGACACCCGCCACCATGGACATGGCAATGTCGTTGTGGGAAATGCCCAGGTCGTATCGGATGAAGTGGGCATCAAAGGGGCGCATCGCAACCACCGATTCGATGTCATTGAATGCGCCCTTGCCGGCCGAGGACCGGAGGTCGAACAATGGCACATAAATAAACGCATCGATCTGCACCGCACGCAGGCCTTTAGGCACCGTTGCGGTGGGCTGGGCCTTGCCCGGCCGCTCACCGCCCAGCAAATACGCTGGGGTCGTGTTGTATTCCTTGGCGAGCACTTCAAGCTCAAATGCATCCGGCAGGCTATCGCCACGCTCAATGTTCCAGATGGTATTGCGGTGAACGCCAACAGTGGCCGCCACGTCATTGATTTCCCTTGCGCCCCGCGCCATCTTGCAACGCTGACCAAACTGGCGCATGAAGGCTGTCCTGGCTTCGGTCCGCACCGTTTTCAGGCCTGCCTTGTCAGCCGCTGCAGCGGCTTGGCGGAGATACCAGGCAATAGGCTCTTCAACGCTGGCCGGCGGCACCGGCTCGAAGGAATACGGCTTGGCATCACCAGTCTGTGCCGGCGCTGTTTCTTTTGTGCTCATGAACACTATTCTGTGTCGATAGACACAAAAAAGCAAACACAACCCATTGCGCATCAGGAAAAGCATAGAAGCGCCAGCATCAAAACAAATTCTTGAGCAAAAATTTGTTGACTTCAATTTATTTGTGCTGAAAATAATGGGTATGAGCACAAATAAATCGACACCCATACAAGAAGATATGCACCCCGCCGATGTCATTGCTGCTCTGCACAAGCGCGGCACCAGCCTTCGAAAAATAGCCATTGAGAACGGCTACAGCCATATACAGCGCGTACTGACCAGCCCCTGGCTGGCGGCCGAGCAATTGGTGGCAAAAGCGCTTGATAGAAAGCCGGAAGACCTGTGGCCTTCACGCTACCTGAATCCCGCTGACCGAGCGCTTGCTTTTCAGCAGACCCGCAAGATCACGGTGACCATGCCGTACCAGCACAAGCAACAACCCCGCAAGGTCTCGCATGAGTTGAGCGCCGGCAACTTCGGCCCGCTCAACGACGGCTTTCCCCACTCCCAGCAATAAAGGCCCTGCCAAGCAACACCACAAAATCACCGCCAGCCGTACCGTGCACTCCTGGGCAGAACCAGATGCCAATCATGGGAACCCCATCACCCAGGACGTGCGCGCACTGTGGCTGCGGTTGCGCAAGAGCGGCGGCTGGTGGACGCTGGACATGCTCAAGCATCACTGGAGGCCGACCTGCGCACCGCACGAAGTCCAGCACGCTATGGATGCGCTGGAGGCTGGTGGCTTTGTGGAAAGTCGCGACCAGGCGACCAACCTGCGCTATGGCGTCACTGCGAACTGCCAGGCGTTGCCCGGTTTTGAACCGTTCTGCCAATCAGAAGATGCCCAATGAGCGCCCCACGAACAC
>NZ_BCYO01000049.1 GCF_001598235.1 Polaromonas jejuensis NBRC 106434
CGCCGGCGGGTCGTCGCGCAGGGCGACCCGCTTGAGGGCGCCGAGCGCGTCGCCGGCGGCAAGCGCGCGCGCGGAGGCGGTAATCAGGGAATCCATGACCATAGGCTACACCGCCCTGCTGCTGCAGCGCCGCAATGCGACTTTCCGGCCCTGGCGTGCGCGGCCAGGGCCAGGGATCGGTTCGGCGTTGAACATGCAGTCCCGGCTCCACCACGACTGAGACATGAATGCCTGGGTTTGGCGGTCAAATCCAAAGCGCTCGACGGCGGCTCTGGGCACGATGGAGCCTGTGACCGGTAATTCGATGCCGTTTAGTGCCAGCTGCCAATCGGGATTTTTTTCTCGGCCGTCAACAGAAGACTGACTGCCGACATACAACTATCTGATCTGCTTGCTCCATACCGGACACCCAAGACTGCGGTGCAAGTGTCGGCATACTGGCCCAAGCTGGCCGTCTTCAAGTTCGAGGCCATCAGGGCGTCTTCGGAGCCTTCCGAAACCACGACAAGGTCGTAGGCACCCATCGTCTCCAGTGAGCACTCTTCACCGTGACGCCCGCGCCCTCGGCCAATGCCTTGAAAGCCTCGAAACGTGGCGGTGAGTCTTTGATGCTGCGAGCACCCTGGTCGGTGAAATCCACCAATGTGATGTAGGCAAGCATGGCTGTTCTCCTTGCTGTGCAGGCTGGGTGATAAACAGGCGGTCGCTGAAGCACTGCCGAAGCGTCTAGGAACGCCGCCATGGCCTCAGCCTCAGATCCGGAATCCTGCGCAAGGCAATATACGACGGCACCAGGGAAACATCAAAGTCGCAAGGCCTTTGTTCGATGGCCCGAGCCTCATCGTCATGGCCGTTGAATCCGAGCCCTGTGTGGCGGGCCTCCTCGTAGCGACGCTTAAATGGAACCACGCATTTTTGGGCCGCACTGGTTAAAAAAGGTCTCCTCTAGTTGGAGGAGGCACTGCCCGCTTACTCTTCTTGGGATGAAGTTTGCTCGCGCTTTGCACGGCCTGCAGATCAAAAGCCGTTGGGAAGAAGAACAGGTCTGTGATTTGAGCGAAGCGTAGAATTATTCGCGAGCGTGCGACCGTCGCGCGTGGGCCGTTCCATGGAGTCGATTTTTCGGGCGAACCAGCGTCTGGGGATGCCTTCGCAACAAGGAGATTCACCATGAGCTCTCTTCTCGACGACGCCGCGAAGCGCGCATCCCGGTATCTCGATGCGCTGCCCTCACGAGCAGTGGCTCCCCTGCCAGAAGCGATCGCCCGCCTGCAATCACTCGACGAACCGCTGCCTGAGCATCCGCAGGCTCCGGACGCCATTCTGCGCCGGCTCGACGAGCTCGGTTCACCCGCCACCTCTGCCATGGCCGGGGGGCGCTTCTTTGGTTTCGTCATCGGTGGCGCCCTGCCGGTGACCGTGGCCGCCAACTGGCTGGCAACCGCGTGGGACCAAAACGCCGGCGGTCACGGACCCGCGCCGGGTGTTGCGGCGTTCGAGCACACCGCATTGCGATGGCTGCTCGAGATTCTCGACCTGCCGCGTCATGCTGCCGGCGCGTTCGTGACAGGGGCGACCCAGGCCAATCTCTGTGGACTCGCCGCGGCGCGTCACGCCGTCCTCAAACGTGCTGGCTGGGACGTGGAAGCCGACGGACTGTTCGGCGCTCCGCCGATCACTGTCATAGTGAGTGCCGAAGCTCACCCGACCGTGATCAAGGCACTCGGCGTGCTTGGACTCGGCCGGAGCCGCGTCATCAGGATGGGCACCGACGCTCAAGGACGCATCCGTCCCGAGTTTCTGCCGCCGCTCGCCGGCCCAACCATTTTGTGCTTGCAGGCCGGCAACATAAACACAGGGGCCTTCGATCCCTTCGCGGTGCTGTGCGAGCGCGCGCAGGCCGTCGGCGCCTGGGTTCATGTCGACGGCGCATTCGGTCTGTGGGCCTTGGCCGCGCCGACGCTGCGTCACCTCTGCGACGGGATAGACCGCGCCGACTCATGGGCGACAGACGCCCACAAGTGGCTGAACGTTCCATATGACAGCGGACTAGCGTTCGTACGCGACGGCGAAGCCCTACGCGCGGCGATGTCGGTTACCGCGGCGTATCTGTCGCCTCCGGGGCCTCGGCGCGTGGCTTCGGACTTCACCCCGGAGTTGTCGCGTCGCGCCCGGGGGGTTGACGTGTGGTCGGCACTGAGTTCGCTCGGCCGCAGCGGCGTCGCGCAGATGATAGAGCGCTGCTGCAAGCATGCGCGCCGCTTCGCCCGGGGACTGGAGAGTGCCGGGTATTCCATCCTCAACGATGTCGTGCTCAATCAGGTTCTCGTGAGCTTCGGAGACGCGGCAATAACGCGCCGCGTGATCACCGAACTGCAGGCAGAGGGCACTTGCTGGTGCGGCGTGACCGAATGGCAGGGGCAGACCGCCATGCGCATCAGCGTGTGCTCCTGGGCCACGACTGACGACGATGTTGAACTCAGTCTTGCGGCGATGCTGAGAATCGCTGCGCGATGTGGTGCTTCTGCATGACCAGTTGAATTTGCTCAACTTTTAACCGGACACTATTGGTTCAAGCCAGCGATTGAAACCCGCAAGCCCGCCCGTGATCAGGCCGCATCCGGCGGATCCTGTCCCTCATCGCAATCCAGGCGCTTCATGTTGTCCAGCAGCTTGAGCAGGTAGTGCAGCGAATGGGTGATGTCGTTGGTCGAAAAGCCCGCCAGTGCCTGTTCGTAATAGTCGTGAATCTTTGGCTGCGCCTGCACCAGCCATACCTCCCGGCCTGACTCCGTCATGGTGACCAGCCGCGAACGACGGTCGCGTCCATCGGGGGCACTGCAAATATGCCCATCCCGCTCCATCCGGCTGATCAGGCCTGACAGATTCTGGCGGCTCACCATCAGGTAGCGGGCCAGATCACCGACGCTCATGCCGCCTTCAGCTTCTGGCCTGGACAGGGCTCCCAGCACCGCCCACTGCTGCGTGGTCAGGCCTTCGGCCTCCACCGCGCGTGTCCCGGTTTTATGCAACATGTTTGCACATTGATACAAGCGAAAAAACAACCTGTTGGCCAGTTCGATGCGGGCTGAATTGCTAGTTTCATTAGGGTAAACCATAGAAATCCTGAAGAAATAAACGCTTGCTGCAAAAAACAAGTTCGCCTAATATATGACAATACATTGTCCTAAATCTTGCGAGTAATGCCGCAAGCATACCAACCTCAACGACTGATGGAGAGATGCATGAAGAAATTGGAAAACAAGACCGTAATCGTGACTGGCGGCGGCGGCGGCATCGGCGGCGCGACGTGCCGCCGGCTCGCCCTTGAGGGCGCAAAAGTCGCCGTGTTCGACATGAACCTGGAGGCGGCCCAGCGCGTGGCGGCCGACATCCAGTCGGCTGGCGGCACCGCGGCGGCGTACAAGTGCGACATCACCGACCGCATCGATGTGGACGCCGCCGTGGCGGCTGCCGAAGCCCAACTGGGCCCCATTGATGTGCTGATCAACAACGCCGGCTGGGATGTGTTCAAGCCCTTCACCAAGACCGTGCCGGCCGAGTGGGACAAACTGATCTCCATCAACCTGGTTGGCGCGCTGCACATGCATCACGCCGTGCTGCCGGGCATGGTCGCCCGCAAGAGCGGCCGCATCATCAACATCGCTTCCGACGCGGCCCGTGTCGGCTCGTCGGGCGAAGCGGTCTATGCCGCCTGCAAGGGTGGCCTGGTGGCCTTCTCCAAGACCATCGCCCGCGAGCATGCCCGCCACGGCATCACCGTGAACGTGGTATGCCCAGGCCCCACCGACACGGCGCTGCTGGCCGGCGTGGCCGAGGGTGCGCCCAGCCCGGAAAAGCTGCTCGAAGCCTTTGCCAAAGCCATTCCGCTCGGCCGCATCGGCCAGCCTGAGGACCTGGCCGGCGCCATTGCATTTTTCGCGAGCGACGACGCCGGCTTCATCACCGGCCAGGTCATCAGCGTTTCAGGCGGCCTGACCATGAACGGCTGAGCCCCGGTTCATCAACACAGCCTTCCCATCCCACAAACCCCCACAGGAAATCACCATGACATTCGAAGACATTCTTTACGAAGTACGCAACGGCGTGGCCTGGATCACCATCAACCGGCCGGAGAAAATGAACTCCTTCCGCGGCCAGACCTGCGACGAAATCATCAAGGCGCTGAACAAGGCGGGCTATGACAAAAGCGTTGGCGCCATCGTGCTGGCCGGTGCCGGCGACCGGGCTTTTTGCACGGGGGGCGACCAGTCCGCCCACAACGGCAACTACGACGGGCGCGGCACCATAGGCCTGCCGATGGAAGAGCTGCACACCGCCATCCGCGACGTGCCCAAACCGGTGATTGCCCGCGTGCAGGGTTTTGCCATTGGTGGCGGCAATGTGCTGTGCACGATTTGCGACCTGACGATCTGCTCCGACAAGGCCCAGTTCGGCCAGGTCGGCCCCAAGATGGGCTCGGTCGATCCCGGCTACGGCACCGCCTTCCTGGCCCGCGTGGTGGGCGAGAAGAAGGCGCGCGAGATCTGGTACCTGAACCGTCGCTACAGCGGTCAGGAAGCCGTGGCCATGGGCCTGGCCAATGTCTGCGTACCCCACGAGCAGCTGGACGCCGAAGTGCAAAAGTGGGGCGAAGAGATGTGCGAGCGCAGCCCCACGGCGCTGGCCATTGCCAAACGCAGCTTCAACGCGGACACCGCCCACCAGAGCGGCATTGCCGGCCTGGGCATGTACGCGCTCAAGCTCTATTACGACACCGAAGAATCGCGTGAAGGCGTCAATGCGCTGAAGGAAAAGCGCAAGCCCGAATTCCGCAAGTACGTGAAGTAACGCAGAGCCCACAGACATAAGGAGACACGAGATGAACCCCTATATTGACGAAGACCTTGCGACACTGGCCGAACACGCCCGCCGCTTTGCCACCGGGCGGGTCGCGCCCGGCTTTCTGGAGCGGGACAAGACGCGCGTACTCGACCGAACGCTCATGCGCGAAATGGGCGAAATGGGGTTCATCGCGCCGGAGCTGCCCGAGGCCCATGGCGGCCAGGGCATGGGTTGCCTGGCCGCTGGCGTGATTCATGAAGAAATCGCGCGCGCCGACCTCAGCATCTCCTACATCAACCTGCTGGCCTCGCTCAACGGCCAGATTCTGTCGCAGCACGGCCAGCCCGAAGTGGTCAAGCCCTGGCTGAGCAAACTCACGCAGGGCGAGGCGCTGTTCGCCATTGCGCTGACCGAGCCGCGCGGCGGCTCGGACGCCGGCAACCTGCGGCTGCGCGTTGAGCGCGTCGGCGAAGAATATGTCATCAACGGCGAGAAGACGTCCATTTCGGCGGCCGACCAGGCCGACGCGGCGGTCGTGTTCGGCCGCACCGGCTCGGTTGAATCTGCGGCGCACGGCGTGACGGCCCTGCTGGTGCCGATGGATCTGCCCGGGGTCACCACGAACCGGTTTGACTGCCACGGCCAGCGCGCCATCGGCCGCGGCTCTATCTTCTTTGAGAACGTGCGCGTGCCGGTGAACCACCGGCTTGGCGAGGAGAACAAGGGCTTTGTGCAGGTGATGCAGGGCTTCGATTTTTCGCGCGCACTGATCGGCCTGCAGGTACTCGCCGTGGCCCGCGTGGCGCTGGAAGAGACCTGGGAATACGTCGCGCAGCGCGAAGCCTTCGGCAAGCCGCTGTCGGCGTTCCAGGGCGTGTCGCATCCGCTGGCGGACTTCGACACCCAGGTCGAGGCAGCACGCCTGCTGTGCCTGCAGACCCTGTGGCTCAAGGACAAGGGCGCGCCGCACAGCGCCGAGGCCGCCATGTGCAAATGGTGGGGGCCCAAGCTCGCCTACGACGTGATCCACCAGTGCCTGCTGATGTTCGGCCATGGCGGCTACGACCGCGGCGTCATGGAGCAGCGGCTGCGCGACGTGCTCGGCTTCCAGATCGGCGACGGCACGGCCCAGATCATGAAAACCATCATCGCACGCACTCGCGCGGGGCGCGCCGCGGTTCCGGCCTGAGCACACAAAGCAAAAAGTACAAGGAGACAAGACCATGGAATTCGACGCCGTCCTCATCGCGCCCCGCCGGGCGCAAAGCGTGGCCCAGGGCCTCTGGCACGACCGGACCATCAACGACGATCTGGACGCCTGCGTGGCCGCTTGTCCCGACAAGCTGGCGCTGACCGCCGTGCAGGCTGAAAGTGAGGTCACCACGCGATTCACCTACCGTGAGCTCGCGGCCATGGCCGACCGCGTGGCCGTGGGTTTGACGCGCCTGGGCGTGGGCCGCAACGACGTGGTGGCCTGCCAGCTGCCCAACTGGTGGCAGTTCACCATCACCTACCTGGCGTGCTCGCGCATCGGCGCGGTGATGAACCCGCTGATGCACATTTTCCGGGAGCGGGAGCTGTCCTTCATGCTCAAGCACGGCGAGGCGAAAGTCCTGATCGTGCCGAAGCTGTTCCGCGGTTTTGACTTCGAGCAGATGGTCACGGCCCTGCAGCCCAGCTTGCCTGAGCTGCAGCACATCGTGGTAGTCGGCGGCGCGAGCGCCAACAGTTTCGAGGCCATGCTGAGTGGACCGGCCTGGGAGAACGATGCCGATGCCCGCGACATCCTGGCGCGCCACCGTCCCGGCCCCGACGACGTCACACAGCTCATCTACACCTCGGGCACTACCGGCGAGCCCAAGGGCGTGATGCACACGGCCAATACCACCATGGCCAACATCATTCCCTACGCCGGGCGCCTGCGGCTTGGTGCCGACGACGTGGTGCTCATGGCTTCGCCCATGGCGCACCAGACCGGCTTTATGTATGGCTTGATGATGCCCATCATGCTGCGCGCCAGTGCGGTGCTGCTCGATATCTGGGAGCCCCTCAAGGCGATCAAGCTGATCCGTGCCGAAGGCGCCACCTTCACCATGGCGTCCACGCCATTCCTGACCGATCTGTCCAAAAATGTGGCCGAGTCCGGCAAGACTATCCCGACCCTGCGCACCTTCCTGTGCGCGGGCGCGCCCATCCCCGGTCCGCTCGTGGAACAGGCGCGCCGCGTGCTGGGAACCAAAATTGTGTCGGCCTGGGGCATGACCGAGAACGGCGCGGTCACCTTGATCGACCTTGACGACGATGACGAGCGCGCCTTCACGACCGACGGCTACCCGCTGCCGGGCGTGGAGCTCAAGGCGGTGGACGTCGACGGCGCCACGCTCCCTGCGGGTCAGGCGGGCAAGCTGCTGGTGCGTTCGTGTTCCAACTTTGGCGGCTATCTGAAACGCCAGCAATTGAATAGCACCGATGCAGACGGCTGGTTCGATACGGGTGACCTCGCGAGCATTGATGCGCAAGGCTACATACGCATCACCGGGCGCAGCAAGGACGTGATCATCCGCGGTGGCGAGAACGTTCCGGTGGTCGAAATCGAGGCCTTGCTGTACCGTCACCCGGCCATCGCCATGGCCGCCATCGTGGCCTATCCCGACGAGCGGCTCGGCGAACGGGCCTGTGCCGTGGTCGTGCCCAAACCGGGCCAGAGCATCGACCTGCCGACCCTGGTCGATTTCCTGAAATCGCAGAAGGTTGCCGTGCAATACATCCCCGAACGGCTCATCGTGCGTGACGCGATGCCCTCCACGCCGTCCGGAAAGATCCAGAAGTTCAAGCTGCGCGACATGCTTCGCGAAGACAAGGCCTGATTCGCGCCGATTTGCCATTCCTTATCCCGCCCCAACTACAACATCCAGGAGACAAACCATGTTCACTTCCCCCAAGCGCCTGCTGCGCCGCCGCCTGATCCAGGCGGCCGCAGCCACCTTCTGCACGCTCGGCATTGCCGGTGCGGCCCTGGCCCTGGCCCAGGCGCCGGCCTGGCCGGCCAAACCGATCAGGATCGTGGTGGGTTTCGCGCCCGGCGGCACGATCGACGGTCAAATTGACCTCTAGCCCATATATATCGGGCGCTACCAGCTATTTATTTAATAGCATTTTCAACTGCAAAGGCGTGTGATGAAAGAACAACCAGTCCTTGTGGACACCCGTGGCCGGGTGGGCGTGATCACGCTCAACCGGCCCCAGCAGCTGAACGCCCTGAACGATGCGCTCATGGATGCGCTGGGCGACGCCCTGTTGCGATTCGACAGCGACGAAGCCATAGGCGCCATCGTCATCACGGGCAGCACCAAGGCCTTTGCCGCCGGCGCGGACATCGCGGCCATGGCCGACTGGCGCTACATGGATGTGTACCAGAGCGACTTCATCACCCGCAACTGGGAAACCATACGCCGGGTGCGCAAGCCGGTGATTGCGGCCGTGGCCGGCTTTGCCATGGGCGGCGGCTGCGAACTGGCCCTGGCCTGCGACATCATCATTGCCGCCGAGTCCGCCAAATTTGCCCTGCCCGAGATCAAGCTGGCCATGGTGCCGGGCGCCGGCGGCACCCAGCGCCTGCCGCGCGCCATCGGCAAGGCCAAAGCCATGGACATGTGCCTGTCGGCCCGCATGCTGGACGCGCTCGAGGCCGACCGCTACGGCCTGATTTCACGCGTGGTGCCGCACGAGCGGCTGCTGGACGAGACCCTGGCCCTGGCCGGGAAGATCGCCGGCTATTCCCTGCCCGCCCTGATGGCGATCAAGGAGTCGGTGAACCGCAGCTGGGAATCCTCGCTGTCCGAAGGCATCGGGTTCGAGCGGCGCCAGCTGCACGCGCGCTTTGCCAGCGAAGACGCCCATGAAGGCATGAAAGCTTTTCTTTCCAAACGAACACCGGTGTTCGAACACCGTTGATTCACCCTCCACCCTTCACACCCCTCATCAGCCACCATGTCCCTTGATATTGAATCTTTTGAACTTCTGCTCGCCGCCGTCCAGCGCTTCGTCAAGGAGCGGCTGGTACCCGCCGAAAACATCCTGGAAGAAACCGACGATGTGCCGGCCGACATCGTGGAAGACATGAAGGCCATGGGCCTGTTTGGCCTGTCGATTCCCGAGGAATACGGCGGCATTGGCCTGTCGATGAGCCAGGAATGCCAGGTGGCCTTCGAGCTGGGCCGGACGTCGCTGGCGTTCCGCTCGGTCTTCGGCACCAACGTGGGCATTGGCTCGCAGGGCATCCTGATGGACGGCACGCCCGAGCAAAAGCAGGGCATCCTGCCGCGCGTCGCCAGCGGCGAGCTGATCATGTCATTCGCGTTGACCGAGCCGGATGCCGGCTCGGATGCGGCCGCGCTCAAGATGCGGGCCGAACTCCACGGTGATGTGTATGTGCTCAACGGCACCAAGCGCTTTATTACCAACGCACCGCGCGCCGGCGCCTTCACGCTGATGGCGCGCACCGGTGGGCCGGGCGCGGGCGGCATTTCGTCATTTATCGTGCCCTCGAACCTGCCCGGCATCACGCTGGGCAAGACGGACAGGAAGATGGGCCAGCGCGGCACCAAGACCTGCGACGTGATCCTGGAGAACGTGCGCGTTCCAGCCGCCAACATCATAGGCGGCGTGCCCGGCCAGGGTTTCAAGACCGCCATGAAGGTGCTGGAGCGGGGCCGGCTGCATATCTCGGCCGTGGCCTGCGGCATGGCCCAGCGCATCCTGGAGGAATCGGTCGCCTATGCGAAAGAGCGCAGGCAGTTCGGCAAGGCGATTGGCGAATTCCAGCTGATCCAGGCCATGCTGGCCGACTGCCAGGCCGAGCTGTATGCGGGCTGGTCCATGGTGCAGGACTGTGCACTGCGTTATGACGCCAAACCGGCCGGCGCGAGTGATCCCGATGTCATCATGCGCGCCTCCTGCGCCAAGATGTTCTGCACCGAGATGGTCGGCCGCGTCGCCGACCGCGGCGTGCAGATTCACGGCGGCGCCGGCTATATCAACGAGTACAAGGTCGAGCGCTTTTACCGCGATGTGCGCCTGCTGCGCCTGTATGAAGGCACGACGCAAATCCAGCAAATCATCATCGGCCGCGAATTGATGCGGCGCGACTGATCCTGGCGAGCCCTCCTGTTTTTTTATTCACCCTCACACCCGATCATCATGAACCAAGCCCTGCATACCCGCTTTCAATGGAATGACCCCATGCTGCTCGCCAGCCAGCTCACCGATGACGAACGTCAGGTGGTTGACGCGGCCCGCGCCTACGCCCGGGATCGTCTCGCGCCCCGCGTGCTTGACGCGTTCCGGAATCAGCAAACCGACCCGGCGATCTTTCGCGAAATGGGGGAACTCGGCCTGCTGGGTTCCACCATTCCCGAAGCCTATGGCGGCGCGGGCATGAACTATGTCTGCTACGGCCTGGTGGCGCGCGAGGTGGAACGCATCGACTCGGGCTACCGCTCCATGATGAGCGTGCAGTCTTCGCTGGTGATGGTGCCCATCAATGCATTCGGGACCGAAGCACAAAAGCAGAAATACCTGCCCAAACTGGCTACCGGTGAATTCATAGGCTGCTTTGGCCTGACCGAACCGGACCACGGCTCCGACCCGGGCAGCATGATCACCCGCGCCCGCAAGGTGCCGGGCGGCTACAGCCTGACGGGCAACAAGATGTGGATCACCAACAGCCCGATCGCCGATGTTTTCGTTGTGTGGGCCAAGGACGATGAGGGCGCCATCCGTGGCTTCGTTCTGGAGAAAGGCTGGAAAGGCCTGTCGGCACCGGCCGTTCACGGCAAGGTCGGGCTGCGTGCCAGCATCACCGGCGAGATCGTGATGGAGGAGGTGTTTTGCCCCGAGGAAAACGCCTTTCCCGATGTGCGCGGGCTCAAAGGCCCGTTTACCTGCCTGAACTCGGCGCGCTACGGCATTGCCTGGGGTGCCCTGGGTGCTGCCGAGGACTGCTTTGAGCGTGCGCGCCAGTATGTGCTGGACCGCAAGCAGTTCGGCAAGCCACTGGCCGCCAACCAGCTGATCCAGAAAAAACTCGCCGACATGATGACAGACATCTCGCTCGGCCTGCAGGGCTGCCTGCGGTTGGGCCGCATGAAGGATGAAGGCATGGCTGCCGTGGAAGTCACCTCCATCATGAAACGCAACAGCTGCGGCAAGGCGCTGGAAATTGCCCGCACCGCCCGCGACATGCTGGGTGGCAACGGCATCAGCGACGAGTTCGGCGTGGCCCGCCACCTGGTCAACCTGGAGGTGGTCAACACCTACGAGGGAACGCATGACGTGCATGCCCTCATTCTCGGTCGTGCGATCACCGGCATCGCCGCTTTCTGATCATTCTGGGAGCCTCTGTCATGAAAATCCTCGTCCCCGTCAAACGTGTAGTCGACTTCAACGTCAAGGTCCGCGTCAAATCGGACGGCACCGGCGTCGACATCGCCAACGTCAAGATGAGCATGAACCCCTTTGACGAGATCGCCGTCGAAGAGGCCGTG
>NZ_BCYO01000050.1 GCF_001598235.1 Polaromonas jejuensis NBRC 106434
CTCCTTGGGCTGGGCCTGGGCGCTGAGACCCGATGCGCACAACACCAGGGTGGTGACGGCAAGACTGGCTAGACGTTTCAAACTCATGAAATTCTCCGGTAAATAGTTATGTATAGGTGGGGTGAAAAACTAAAGCTTGGCATGTGGCGGCCGGTCAGGCCGCTTCTATCCGTTTACGGGCACTCTCAATGGCGCTGGTGACTGCAGCGGGTGCAGTCCCCCCGACATGATTTCTGGCCAGAACCGAACCCTCCAAGGTCACCGACTGGAAGACGTCGGCCTCGATGACGGGGGAAAACTGGCGCAATTCCTCGAGGGTCAGCTGGCTCAAATCCTTGCCGGATTCGATGCAGCGGCGCACCGTCAGCGCGACCACTTCATGCGCTTCGCGAAAGGGCAGGCCGCGGCGCACCAGGTAGTCGGCCAGGTCGGTCGCGGTCGAAAAACCAGCGCTGGCGGCCGCGCGCATGCGCGCCTGGTTGACGCTCAGCGAAGGCAGCAGGCGGCTGAACACCCGGACCGAGCTGCGCACGGTAGCTAGCGTGTCGACCAGCGGCTGCTTGGACTCCTGGTTGTCCTTGTTGTAGGCCAGGGGCTGGGATTTCATCACGGCCAGCGCACTGGCCAAGTTGCCGAACACCCGGCCCGCCTTGCCGCGCGCCAGCTCCGGAATGTCGGGGTTTTTCTTCTGCGGCATGATGGACGAGCCGGTGCAGAAACGGTCGCCGATTTCGATGAAACCGACCAGCGGGTTGGACCAGAACACCAGCTCCTCCGACAGCCGCGACAAATGCATCATGATCTGCGCGCCGGCGCTGCAGGCGTCAATCACGAAATCCCGGTCCGACACGGCATCCAGCGAGTTCTGGCAGACCCCGGCAAAGCCCAGCCGCCCGGCGACGAAATGCCGGTCAATCGGGAAGGAGGTGCCGGCCAGCGCGGCCGCTCCCAGCGGCAGCTCGTTCAGGCGCTCACGGGCCTGGCGAACGCGCTGGATATCGCGCAGAAACATTTCGACATAGGCCATCAGGTGGTGGCCAAAGGTCACCGGCTGCGCAATCTGCAGATGGGTGCAGCCCGGCATGAGGGTGGCGGCATGGGTGCGGGCCAGGTCCAGCGCCACGCTGACCAGTGCCTTGAGCTCGTCGCCCAGGGCATCGAGCTCCTGGCGGGTGTACAGGCGCAGGTCGGTGGCGACCTGGTCGTTGCGTGAGCGCGCGGTGTGAAGCCGCTTGCCGGCATCGCCTATCAGCTGCGTCAGGCGGTGCTCGATGTTCATGTGCACGTCTTCACGGTCCTTAGCCCAGGGGAAGACGCGCTCCTCGATTTCCTGGCGGATCTGGGCCATGCCGCGCTGTATGTCGGCCAGGTCCTGTCCGGACAGCACGCCGATGCTGGCCAGCATTTCGGCATGGGCCAGGGAGCCGGCGATGTCCACGCTGGCCAGGCGGATGTCGATGTCCAGGCATTGCTGGTAGTCGGTCAGCAGCTCGTCCATGGGCGCCGCAAAGCGCCCGGACCAGGCTTCGGTTTTTGCTTCTGCAAACATGTCGTTGTTGTCTCCTGTGTCTCTGTCGTTGTGGGTTGATGTGTCGCCAGCGGCCTGGGCTGTGTCAGGGCCCGTCGGCGGGCGCCCGCCGCATCAGGGTGGACTTGCCGAACAGGCTTTCGATCAGGTCCACCGCCAGTTCGGCGGTCTGGTTCCTCACGTCGAGCGCCGGGTTCAACTCGACCAGGTCGAGCGAGCCGAGCAAGCCGGTGTCGGCAATCATTTCCATGCACAGCTGGGTTTCGCGGTAGCTCGGGCCACCACGCACCGCAGTGCCGACGCCGGGCGCAATCTCCGGGTCCATGCAGTCCATGTCAAAGCTGACATGCAGGTGGGTGTTGCTGTCAGTGCCCGCTAGCGCCAGCTCCATCACGGCACGCATGCCAAATTCGTCGATGTAGCGCATGTCAAAGACTTCAAATCCCAGTTCCTTGACAAAGGCGCGCTCGCCGGCATCGACGCTGCGCACGCCGATCTGGCACAGCTCGCGTGCCTGCAGGGCGACCTCGCCGCCCAGATGCGTGAGCGCTTCGGGCCCGTGGCCCAGCAGGCAGGCCACCGGCATGCCGTGGATGTTGCCGCTGGGCGTGATGTGGGCGGTGTTGGTGTCTGCGTGGGCATCAAACCACAGCACGCGCAGCTGCTTGCCGGCGGCCTTGCAGTGGCGCGCCACTGCGCTGATGGAGCCGATGGCCAGGCAGTGGTCGCCGCCCAGCAGCACCGGCAACTGGCCAGCCGTCAGCGCGTCGTGCACAGCGGTATAGATGGACCGGTTCCAGGCAATCACTTCGGGCAGGTGGCGAAAGCCGTCGCGCGGGGGTTCCCAGGGGTTGGGCGGGCCGGCCAGGTTGCCGCTGTCAATCACTTGCAGCTGGCGATCGCGCAGCGCCTGCGGCAGGCCGGCGACCCGCAGGGCGTCGGGCCCCAGGCCCGCGCCGCGCACACTGGCGCCAATATCGGTGGGCGCACCGATCAGGTGGATGGTTTTCACAAGCGATTTCTGCGGTTCGGTCAGCAGGCCGCCGCAGTGCTGCGGTTCGGAACGCTTGCCGGTGCGGACGCGCTGCGGGCCATGCCCATGCCATACAGGTCTTTCGGGTCCATCAGTTCAGGAATCAGGTCCAGCACCCGTGCGCTGTCTTTCAGCACATGTTTTTCCAGGTAACGCATGGCGGAGAAGTCTTCCAGCGCAAAGCCCACCGAGTCAAAGACCGTGACCTGGCTCGCATCGGTGCGCACGGTCGCCTGCCCGTTCAGCACCTGCCACAGCTCGGTCACCGCAAAGTCGGGCGGCATTTGCTGCAGCTCGCCTTCGATGCGTGACTGGGGTTCGTACTCCACCACCACTTTCGCTGCGTGAAGAATGTCGGCGTGCAACTCGGTCTTGCCAGGGCAGTCGCCGCCCACGGCGTTGATGTGCATGCCGGGCTCTATCATCCCGGGCGTCAGGATAAGGGCGTTGGTCTTGTCGGCCGTCACGGTGGTCACGATGTCGGCGCCGCGGACCGCGTCGGCGGTCGAGCTGGCGCGGTAGATGCGCAGCTTGGGGTAGGCGCTCAGGTTGCGCACCAGCTTGTCGGTGGCCTGCGGATCCACGTCGTAGACCCGCAGCTCTTCGATGCCCATGAGGCAGTGAAAGCCTATGGCCTGGAACTCGCTTTGCGCGCCATTGCCGATCAGGGCCATGCAGCGGCTGTCGGGCCGGGCCAACTGCTGGGCGGCCAGCACCGAGGTGGCGGCCGTGCGCAGGGCCGTGGTCAGCGTCAGCTCGGACAGGATGCGCGGGTAGCCGGTGGCCACGTCGGACAACACGCCAAACGCCGTGACGGTCAGCAGGCCGTCGCGGGTGTTTTGCGGGTGACCGTTCACGTATTTGAAGGCGTACTGGCGGCCGTCGGAAATCGGCATCAGCTCAATCACGCCTATCGGCGAGTGGCTGGCCACGCGGGCCGTCTTGTCGAACTGGGGCCAGCGCCGGAAATCCTCGCCAATCATGCGCACCAGTTCCCCGATGGCCCCTTCGGGGCGGGTTGTCGCCAGATGCTCCTGCAGATCGTTCGTACCAATAAAAGCAACCATCATTTTTCCTTCGTTGTTAGGCAAACCACCCGGTTGCGGAAATTTTTGTAGCGGGCAAGCTTGGCGGGTGGCGATGCGCAATCTTAGGTCGGCTGGCTGGAAATTTGATTTCCTATTGATGCATGTTTGTGCTAAATTAAGAAATAATATTTCATTAAAGTTGAAAATTTAATCCAAGGATGACTGATGGATGCCTATGATAGAAATATTCTGAAATGGCTTCAGGGCGACGGCCGGATGAGCAACGTGGAGCTGGCCGAGCGCATTCACCTGTCGGCGCCACAAACCCTGAGGCGCGTGCGCACGCTGGAGGAGAGCGGGGTGATACGCCGCTATGCGGCCCTGGTCGCGCCCGCAGCCGTCGGGCTGGAGGTCACGGCCTTTGTCAGCCTGTCGCTGGACCGCGAGCAGTTTCGTAATGTGCGCGAGGTTGAGCGCAATGTGATAGCTTTTCCTGAAGTCATCGAATGCCACATCATCTCGGGCGACTCGGATTACCTGCTCAAGGTGGTCGCAGCCAGCCTGAAAAGCCTGTCCGTGTTTTTGACCGACCGCCTGATGCAGGTGCCCGGTGTTGCCGGCGTGCGCTCGATGATCTGCATGGAGGAAGTCAAGCCACAAAGCAGCCTGCCGACCTGATGGCGCGCGCAAGCCGGACTGGCACGGCGAGTGGTTGGAAGGTTTTATTTATTCTGAATTTATGTAGAAATTTGGTGAAAAATTAATCAAAAAACGATTCAACATTAGATATCAACTAAATATCTTGAGGTTTTATGCGTTTACCATTCCCTTATCTGCCCGAAGCCGAAGTCGTCTCCTGCCGTCTGGAGGCCTTGAGCGGCGCGCTGGACTGGGCCGCCGCCAGCCAGTCGGCCCAGCCCTGGGTGCAAGCCGTGCGCGACAACCCGCCGCCCTTCTGGGCCATGGAAAGCCTGCTCAAGGAATACCCGATTTCCAGCGCCGAAGGCCTGGCCCTGATGCGCCTGGCCGAAGCCCTGCTGCGCGTGCCCGATGCCGAAACCGCCATCGCCCTGACGGCCGACCAATTGGGTCGGGCCGACTTTGACGGTGCCAGCGATGGCGTGATGGCCCGCCTGTCGGCCTCGGCCATTGCGCTGTCCAAGAAGTTCTTGCCCGAAGGCGGTCAGCCCGGCCTGATGAGCAAGCTGGGCGCCCGTACCGTGGTCGCGGCCACGCTGCGCGCCGTGCAATTGCTGGGCCACCAGTTTGTGCTGGGCCAGACGATTGGCGATGCCATGAAAGAGGCCGACAGCGCCCGCAAGAAAATCGCCAAGCTGCGCTTCAGCTACGACATGCTGGGCGAGGGGGCCCGCACCGACAAGGACGCGCTGCGCTACCTGGACAGCTACGCCAACGCCATCAAATCCATCGCCACGGGTGCGCGCGCCGATGTGCCCTGCGAGCGGAACGACGGTATTTCCATCAAGCTCAGCGCGCTGCACCCGCGCTACGAGGACGCGCAGCACGCCCGCGTGATGGCCGAGCTGGTGCCGCGTGTCTGGGGTTTGTGCGAGCAGGCCGCGCAAGCCAATATCAACCTCACCATTGACGCCGAGGAAGTCGACCGGCTGGAGCTGTCGCTGGACGTGTTCGAGGCGCTGGTCGCCAAAGTGGCCCAGAAGTATCCGCAGTGGCAGGGCTTTGGCCTGGCCATGCAGGCCTACCAGACCCGTGCGCTGGAGCTGATCGAGCACATTGCCGCGATTGCCCGCAAATACAAGCTGCGCCTGATGTGCCGCCTGGTCAAGGGCGCCTACTGGGACTCCGAAATCAAGCGCGCGCAGGAAATGGGCCTGCCGCACTACCCGGTGTTCACCCACAAGCACCACACCGATGTTTCGTACCTGGCGTGCGCGCAGGCCCTGCTGGCCGCGCCCGATGCGATCTATCCGCAGTTCGCCGGCCACAACGCCGGCACCATCGCCGCGATCCTGCAGATGGCGGCGCGCCTTGGCGTGCCCTTTGAGTTGCAGCGCCTGCACGGCATGGGCGAGGGCGTGTTCCGCGAAGTGCTGAAGAACCCGCTGATCAGCTGCCGGGTCTACGCCCCGGTGGGTGCGCACCGTGACCTGCTGGCCTACCTGGTGCGCCGCCTGCTGGAAAACGGCGCGAACTCTTCCTTTGTGCACCAGCTCGCGGACGAGTCCGTCGGCATGGGCGAGTTGCTGACCTCGCCGCTGCGCCTTGCGCCCGAGCCGTCCCTGCCGCTGCCCATGGCGGTGTACGGCCCAGGCCGGCCCAACAGCCGCGGGCTGGATTTGACGGTGGAAAGCATGCGGGCGCCCTTGCTGGCCGCGCTGGCGACCACGACGCTGCCCGCCGTGCCGGAGTTTGATGCCAAATTGGCCTCCAGCGCCGTTGCAACGGGCGTAGTTAGCTATCAAAAATGGAGCAAGGTGGCGGTTGCCGAGCGTGCCGCCGTCCTGCGCCGCGCCGCCGATGCGCTGGAGCAGCAGATGCCCAGGTTTTGCGCGCTGCTGGTGAAAGAGGCCTTCAAGACCTGGGGCGATGCCGTGTCCGAGGTGCGCGAGGCGGCCGACTTCCTGCGCTACTACGCGGGCGAGGCCGAGCGCATCATGGCGCCCGTGGCCCTGCCGGGACCAACCGGCGAGACCAACGAGCTGCGCCTGAGCGCGCGCGGCGTCTGGGTCTGCATCAGCCCCTGGAATTTCCCGCTGGCCATCTTCATGGGCCAGGTGGCGGCCGCCCTTAGCACCGGCAATGCCGTGCTGGCCAAGCCGGCCGAGCAGACGCCGGGCGTGGCCTGGGAAGCCGTGAAGCTGATGCATGCCGCCGGCGTGCCCGAAGGCGCGCTGCAGCTGCTGCACGGCCCGGGTGAAACCGTGGGCGCCGCGCTGGTGGCCGCGCCCGGCGTGGCGGGGGTGGTGTTCACCGGCTCCACCCAGGTGGCCAAGATCATCAACCGCGCCCTGGCCGCCAAGGACGGCCCCATCGTGCCGCTGATCGCCGAAACCGGCGGCATCAACGCCATGCTGGTGGACAGCACGGCGCTGCCCGAGCAGGTGGTGGACGCGGTGGTGCAAAGCGCCTTCCGCTCGGCCGGCCAGCGCTGCTCGGCGCTGCGCCTCCTGTGCGTGCATGAAGGCATTGCCGATGGCGTGATTGAGATGATCCAGGGCGCTGCCCAGGAACTGGTGCTGGGCAACCCGGCCGAACTGACGACCGATGTCGGCCCGGTGATCGATCGCGAGGCCTTTGACAACATCCAGAAGCATCTGCAGCGCCTGGCTTCCACGTCAAAAGTGCTTGCAGCCCAGAAGGAACGGGCATCATCAGCTACGCAATCGATAGCAGCCATGCCCAATAGCGTGCCACCGTCGGCCTTCGAGGTGCGCAGCCTGGCCGATGTCAAGGATGAAATCTTCGGCCCCGTGCTGCAGATCGTGCGCTGGGGCAGCGGCGCGCTCGGCACGCCCGAGGCGGTGATCGCCCAGATCAACGCGCTGGGCTACGGCCTCACGCTGGGGCTGCAGACCCGCATCGATTCGCGCGCGCAGGCGCTGGCTGCCGGCGCCCATGTGGGCAACATCTACGTCAACCGCAACATGATTGGCGCCGTCGTCGGCGTGCAGCCCTTCGGCGGTGAAGGACTCTCCGGCACCGGCCCCAAGGCGGGCGGGCCGCACTACCTGTACCGCTTCTGCGCGGAGCAGACGCTGACGGTGAACACCACGGCGGCGGGGGGCAACGCGGCGCTGTTGGCGGGGTGAGCGCTCAGGCCGCCAGCGCCTTGAGCAGCCCGCCCCACGAAAAAAGCTCGCCGGGGTCGCCTGACTCGGCCAGCAGCTCCTCCAGTTGCGCCTTGACGTATCGTCCGCGGCGCGCGCGGGCGGCGATGAAATCGCAGGCCGCCGGGTAGGACAGCCACTGCTGCGCAGTCTCATAGGCAGCGAAGCGGGGCGCCAGGGCCTCGGCCAGCGATTGCTCGTAAGCCGGGCCGAATGTCGTGGCGGTGAGCTTGCCGCTGAAGAAGCCAAAGGCGTGCTCGGCGGCGAGCATCCCGGTTTCCAATGCCTTGCCAATGCCTTCGCCGCTGAACGAGTAGGTGCTGCCCGCCGCCTCGCCCGCGACCAGCAGGCCGGGGCGTGCCAGGCGCGCGCCTTTCAGCGCTGTGCGCAACGGCGCCCCCTTTATCTGTCCCAGCGGTTCCGCTTCGGCGAGCAGCCGACGCGCCAGGGGGAAGCGCTCCACGAAGGATGCAAACACCTGCCGCACATTCCCGACGGCGGGGTGGCGTGGCGCATCGAAGAAGTAGCCGGCGCCGACATTGAACACGCCGTCCGGGCCGGGAAAAATCCAGCCGTAGCCGGGGCAGATGCTGCGGTCGAAGCAAATGCACAGGGCGTCGAGTTCGCGCGCCAGCGTTTCGCTGCGGAAATAGCCGCGCACGGCGATCCCGCTCGCTTCCTTGCGCTCGCATACGCCGGCGAGTTCCAGCGGCGCGCTGGCGGCGCCGGTGGCGAGCAGCAAGAGCTCGGCGCGAATGGCGGTCTCGGCACGGTTCCCGGGCACCTTGAAGCAGGCGCCGCGCAAGGCGCCATCCGATTCCATGAAGCGGGCAAGGCGCAACGGGGCAAGAAACCTCGCCCCGGCCGCCACCGCGGCACCGCGCAGCGCATCGTCGAGCCGCAGCCGCGGCAGGCAGGCGAGTTGGCCGCCGAGTTCCACATGGCTGCCGTTGGGCGCGAAAATACGCATGCGTTGCAGCGGCCGCGCCACCGACAGCACCTCGCGCGCCAAGCCGAGCCTGTCCAGCGCCCGCAGCGCGTCGGGGATGAGCGCGTCGCCGCACACCTTGTCGCGCGGAAAGCGGGACTGGTCCACCAGGACCGTGTCGATTCCCGCCCGCGCCAGCGTCATCGCCGCAGCGCAGCCGGCCGGGCCGGCACCTATGACCAGGACTTGCGCCGCGTGATCGGAATTCACCTCGCTGCCTCTCGTCAAAGATTCAGGATCTCCGCTCTACCGCTTTACGTTTGGCTTCAAGTTGAATGGTAGCCCGAATAGGTCGTTCGGTCATGAGCCCTTTCATCGCGCGGCGATCGCTTGAACCATTATGGGCACCGCGGCAGTTCTCCCTGTAAAGCCGCCAGACCCGCGCCCTGTTCACAGGCCTGCTATCTCGCTCAAAACCAGGTTTCGAAAACGGGCATCGGCGCCTGTCGGATGGGCCAACGGCTACGATACTTGCATTCAGGCGGTTGAATTTCCTGTCTGTGGTGGCCGGAAGGAGAGGAATGCAATGGACTACCCGGGACGCTATTGGCACATGCTCGACGATGGCCGCATCCAATGCGACCTCTGCCCGCGTGACTGCCGGCTGCACGAGGGCCAGCGCGGCGCCTGTTTTGTGCGCCAGCGCGCCGGCGACCGGATGGTGCTGACCACCTACGGCCGCAGCTCGGGCTTCTGCATCGACCCGATCGAGAAGAAACCGCTCAACCACTTCTATCCGGGATCGAGCGTGTTTTCCTTCGGCACCGCGGGCTGCAACCTCGCCTGCAAGTTCTGCCAGAACTGGGATATCTCCAAGTCGCGCGAGATGGACACGCTGATGGACCAGGCCAGCCCCGAGACGATCGCGCGCACCGCGGCCCGGCTCGGCTGCAAGAGCGTCGCCTTCACCTACAACGATCCGGTAATCTTCGCCGAATACGCGATGGATGCGGCTGACGCCTGCCACGAGCAGGGACTCGCCGCCGTCGCGGTCACCGCCGGCTACATCCACGACCAGCCGCGACGCGAGTTCTACGCCAAGATGGACGCGGCCAACGTCGACCTGAAGGGCTTCACCGACGATTTCTACTTCCGCCTGTGCGGGGCCAGGCTGCAGCCGGTGCTCGACACGCTGGTTTATCTCAAACATGAAACCGAGGTCTGGTTCGAGATCACCACCCTGCTGATCCCCGGCAAGAACGATTCGGAGCAGGAGATCGAGGCCGAATGCCGCTGGATAGCGCGCGAGCTCGGTACTGACGTGCCGCTGCACTTCACCGCCTTCCATCCGGATTACAAGATGATGGATACGCCGCCGACACCGCCGGCGACGCTGACGCGGGCGCGCGAGATCGCACGCGCTCACGGCCTGCAGTACGTCTATACCGGCAACGTGCTGCATGACCGCGAGGGCGGCACCACCTTCTGCCACGGCTGCGGCGAAGCGCTGATCGTGCGCCACTGGCACGAGATCCTCGCCTACGAAGTGACCAGCGGCGGCCACTGCGGCACGGCAATCCCCGGCCGCTACGCGGCTTTCTCCGGCCCTTTCGGCCGGCGGCGGATCCCGGTGCGCGTACATGCGCAAACGGCGTGAGGCTGGCGGCCGGAATGCGCGGGCCTGCCGCTGTAGCCAGCGAGCCCGTCTGCCAGCAGGCACGCGGCCGGCCCCGATTTTTGAACTGCATCTCGACTTCATCGTTTCTCCCTCCGTCATTCCCGCTCCCTGGCCTCGATTCAGGCTACTGCGAACGGAAAGCGCCGGCAGGTGGTTACGACGATGGGGCCGTGATGTTTCGTCCTCCCAAGGAGGAGGACGGCTAGCCTGCTAGAGCGTGCCGAGGAACTCGTTCCACGGTGTGCCTTGCAAGGTTTCGGTCGTCGAATGCCCGTAGGCGCGGATGATCATGGCGGCCTTCTCAACCTGCTTGATGTCATTCGCCTCAACGATATCGACCACATCGAACCGCCCCAGCGTGGCGTAGCTTTCCTTCCAGGTGACGCCGGGGCATCCGCGCTTGATTTTCTCCGCGACCGTCGCGGCCAACTGTTTGAATTCGCCCGGATCGCGGAATGCATCCGGAGAAAAACGGCTAAGAATCACGTAGCTTGCCATGGAACACCTCCGTTGTGCTGTGGTGAGCGCACCCGCAGGCCCGTGCGCAGGGCACGGGAGCCACCCCGGCAAACGGGGATTGGCCCCGTGAATTTCATTATAGGAAGCGGTCGCCGGAATGGGGCCGTTTTTCGCCGTTCACCGGGAACGGTCCGGCCGCGACGCCATGGTGGTCAACGCAGCCTGCAGTCCCATGACGACTCGCGCCATGGCGGGATAGTTGAGCTGGTCGGGCGTGTCCCGGCGGCTGTGATAGGGGGCGTAGCGGTAGAAGGCGGTGTCGGTGACCATCAGCGCCGGATAGCCCTCGCGCCAGAAGGGGAGATGGTCGCTCCAGGCGACGCCCGGGACGAACTCGAACGTGGCGAGCGACTCCGCCGGGAAATCCGAGTGGGAGCGGAAGGCCTGCACCCATTCGCGCAATGGGCGACGGGAGGCGAAGTTCGACACGAAGCCGATGAAATTGGCCCGATCCGGATAGAAGAACCCGAACAGCGGCGGGTAGCGCTGACTGCCGGGCGCGTCGCTGTAGTACCCCAGCATCTCGAGCGAGACCATCAGCCGTATATTGTCGCCGCGGGCACGCGCCGCTTTGGCGTAGACCATGCTGCCCATCTCGCCGCGGTCGAAGAACGGCGACTCCTCATTCACGAAGGCGACGAAGCGGACGGTGCGGGCCAATTTCACAGGCTGCGCCTGCGCCAGCGCCCGGCTGAGTTCCAGCAGTGCAGCCACGCCGCTGGCGTTGTCGTTGGCGCCGGGGCTGCCGCTCACGGAGTCGTAGTGCGCCCCGATCACAATGATCTCCCCCGGCCGGCTCGCGCCGGCCAGCGTGACCTCGAGGTTCTCGCTGCGCACCCGGTACGCCTCGTAGCTCTGGGACACGACCTGATAGCCCTGAG
>NZ_BCYO01000051.1 GCF_001598235.1 Polaromonas jejuensis NBRC 106434
AGGCCGCAGGCCTGCCCTTGTTCACGCTGATTGATTTTGCCGGGCACTGAGGGCGGCTGCGCCTGGTGCTGAGCAATTGCGCCCATCGCCCCCCGCTCCGGCCAGTCGAGGGGGAGGATCGAATTCGCTACAAGATTTATAGCTGCCTGCGCCCGTTCCTATTGGGCTGCAGGCCTGTTTGATGCCTGACTTTGCATCGCGGCCCAAATCCGGCCTAGTGCAGGTCGCCGTACTGGGTCGTGCTGAGCGCGGGGGAAGAAGGCGCCTCTGCCAACTCGGTGTCCGCAAAACCCGTGGGCTGCGTGCTGGAACGTGAACGGCTTCTTCGAACCTTGACGCCGCCTTCCGCCGCCACGGTGGAGCCGCGCGCCGACGCGGCGAGCAGGGCCTGTTTGAAGGCCGCCACCTCATCGGCCTGAATCGGCTCATAAGGCGGCGTGGCCAGCGGCTGCACCGGCTTGAGCGGGGCACGGACCGCGGCGTCGGCATGAGCCGGCGAACGCTCTGCTTGAGCCACAGCGCCCGGCGCGGACTGCGCCACCGCAGCCACCTCACCCTGGCGCCAGTACACGGCGGGCACCGTGATGGAAAACCGTGCCTTCGCGTTCTGCACAATCAGCGCCTCGATATCACCGAGCTGCTCGGTAGGCCTGCCAAAGTCCTTCGCCAGGTCCACCATGACCAGGAACTCGTCGCCGTTCTGGTCCAGGGAAAGCACCTTGAATTTGTAGCGGGCAGACAGCACGCCGGCGCGGGTCATGGCCTCACGAATCGCCACATACAACTGTTCGCGGCGGGCGTGGCGCTTGAACTTTCGCGCCTCTCCCGAATGCGCCGCCTCCGGCGCCTGCCGCTGGGGCAGGGGGACGGCGCGCCTGGCTTCGCCGTTTGCAAGCGCGTTGGCCTGCTGGGATTTTCCGGAAAACCAGTTGAAAAGAGACATAAGTACGGAGTTCTCGTGATGGATTTGTACCGCCTTCAACGGGGAAGCCGGCGCCCTTTGGCCAGGCTGCGGCCCCGCTGGCGCTGTAGTTTACTCAGCAGATATGACATTGCCCCCATGGCATCAACTCGAAGCAGGCGTGGTGGCATAAAAGTCATGTAGGCTTGATCGGTGGCAAGGAAAGTCAATCAAGTCACCGCCACCCGCCTGGGGCGGTTGTACAGGCGTTTGGCCATCACGGCACCCAGCGCCAAGGTCAGTTCCAGCGCGATCGGACTGTGGCGATTGGCCAGTTCCCCAAAGCGCATGGGCGTCAGGCACCAGAGCTTGCAGGCCGTCGACGCATGCACGGTGGCGGCGCGCGGTACATGCGAGAAAAAAGCGCCTTCACCGAGCACCGTGCCGGCGCCTACCAGCGCCATCCGGACACGCGCTTTTTCGTCCTCGTAGTGCACGCTCAGCGTGCCGCTTTCAATGAAGTACAGCGTGCGGTCCAGCGCCCCTTGCTCCATCAGCACCTGGCCGCTGTTCAAGGCAAAGGGCTGCAGGTAGCTGGCCAGAATGTCCCAATGCGGCGGGTTGAATTGGCAGCGCAAGGCATCGCTGGCATGGCAATGCGCGATGGCTTGGGCCAGGCCCTGAATGTCAAAACGGGCGGTCGCGGGCAGGGGTGCGTTCATAGTGGGACGGACGATACCTTTGCCCCGGCAAATGCCGCAAGAGACGTTAACGCCCCCTTACACCTGATACAGCAAAATCCGCGCAGCCATCGCTGTCCTGCGTCACCTTGCGCCGTTCGTCTGCGATCAGCGACCGTCTGTCGCCGGGCTATTTACCGATGCAGAATCTGGAAAAGATCTCGCCCAGCAAATCGTCCGAGCTGAATTCGCCCGTGATTTCACTCAGATGAAGCTGCGCCTGCCGCAAATCTTCGGCCAGCAAATCCAGCGCCGGCAGGGCTGCCTGCAACTGGATGGCGGCTTTTTCCAGTTGGGCTTGCACCTGCTGCAGCGCCCGCACATGGCGTTCGCGCGCCATGAACACGCCCTCGGGCGCGGCCTGCCAGCCCACCAGCTGCAGCAGCTGCTGGCGCAGGGCCTGCAGGCCGGTGCCGGTCTTGGCGGAAATCAGCACGCCGCCGCTCACCCGCTCAAGCACCTCGGCGCTGGCCATGTCGGACTTGCTCCAGACATCGATGATGGGCGTATTTTTAGGCAGTTTTTGGCCTAGAACGCCTGCTATACGGGCGTCGTCAGCTATGTAATTAATAGCATCCGGGGTTTCGCCCGTGGCCGCCTGCCGGGTCAGGTCATGCAAAAACAGCACCGCGTCCGCCGTTTCAATCTCGGCCCAGGCGCGCTCCACGCCGATTTTTTCAACCTCGTCCAGCGCCTCGCGCAGGCCGGCGGTATCGACCACATGCAAAGGCACGCCTTCGATCTGTATCAGCTGCGAGACCTTGTCGCGCGTCGTGCCCGCAATCGGCGTGACGATGGCCAGCTCCGCGCCGGCCAGCGCATTGAGCAGCGAACTCTTTCCGGCATTGGGCTGGCCGGCAATCACCACCTTGATGCCTTCACGCAGGATGGCGCCCTGGGTGGCACGCCGCATCACCTCGGCCAGGGTGGTTTGCAGACGCCGCAGCTGGCCTTGCGCGTCCGCCTTTTGCAGAAAGTCGATGTCCTCTTCCGGGAAATCCAGCGTGGCCTCGACCAGCATGCGCAAATGAATCAGCTGCTCCAAGAGCGTGTTCACCGCCTGCGAAAACTCGCCCGACATAGAGCGCGCGGCCGAGCGCGCCGCGGTTTCGGTGCTGGCATCGATCAGGTCGGCAATGGCTTCGGCCTGCGCCAGGTCAATCTTGTCGTTGAGGAACGCCCGCTCGGTGAACTCGCCGGGTTGCGCCACTCGCAGTTGCGGCAGGCAAGGCCGGCCCGTCGCCGGATTGAGTTCGGCACCGGCTTGCAGGCAGCGCGCCAGCAGCAACTGGAGCACCACCGGCCCGCCATGGGCCTGCAGCTCCAGCACGTCTTCACCGGTGTAGGAATGCGGCGCCGGGAAATGAATCGCCAGGCCTTGGTCGATGACCTTGCCCTGGGCATCGCGAAACGGCAGGTAGGTGGCCTGTCTGGCGGCCAGCGGCCGGCCACAGACCGCGGCAATCACGGGCCCAATGTCCTGGCCCGAAACGCGCACAATGCCCACCGCTCCGCGGCCGGGGGCAGTGGCGATGGCGACTATGGGATCGTGATGTCGGGCCAGCATGAGGCGCAATGTTAAAGGGCCGCGTCAGCGGCCCTTGTGGTGTTACTTGAACTTCGGCAGGTTGAACTGCGGTGGCACGCCCATCCGGGTATTGATCAACCACTGCTGGGTAATCGACAGGATGTTGTTGGTGATCCAGTACAGCACCAGGCCAGCCGGAAAGAAGAAGAACATCACGCTGAAAATCAGCGGCATGAACCACATCATCTTGGCCTGCATCGGATCTGGCGGCGCGGGGTTCAGCGCCGTCTGCAGCATCGTGGTCAAGGTCATGGTGATGGGCAGGATGAAATACGGGTCTGGCGAGGACAGGTCCTTGATCCACAGGATCCAGGGTGCATTGCGCATCTCGACGCTGGACAGCAGCACCCAGTACAGCGCAATGAACACCGGGATCTGGATCATGATGGGGAAGCAGCCGCCCATGGGGTTGACCTTTTCCTCGCGGTAGATCTTCATCATCTGCTGCTGCATTTCCTGCGGCTTGTCCTTCAGGCGCTCGCGCATTTCCGTGATTTTCGGATTGATGGCCTTCATCTTGGCCATGCTGGCGTAGGCCTTGGCGTTGAGCCAGTAAAACGCAACCTTGAGCAGCAGCACCAGGGCCACGATGGACCAGCCCCAGTTCTGGATGAAGCCATGCAGCTTGTTGAGCAGCCAGTACAGCGGCTTGGCCAGAATGGTCACCCAGCCGTAGTCTTTCACCAGTTCCAGGCCGGGGGCCAGGGCTTCGAGCTTTTTCTCTTCCTGCGGGCCGACAAAGAATTTCGAGTCTATGGTCTTGCTCGCGCCCGGCGCAATGCTGTCCAGCGGGGTGATCATGCCCACGGCGTACAGGTTGGTGTCCACCTTGCGCAGAAACAGGTCGCGCTTGAGGCCATCGGCCAGAATCCAGGCCGAGGCAAAGTAGTGCTGCACCATGGCCACATAACCGTTGGTCGACTGTTTTTCCACATCGACCTTGTTGTTTTCGATGTCCTTGAATTCGACCTTCTGGTATTTCTTGGCTTCGGTGTAAATGGCCGGGCCGGTGAAGGTGGAATAAAACGAGGACTCGCCGGGCGGCTTGTTGCCGTCACGCACCAGCTGCAGGTACAGCTGCGGGGCCACCGGCGCGCTGCCGGTGTTGATCACGTCATGGCGTACAGCAATGTCGTAGGCGCCGCGTTTGAGCGTGTAGGTCTTGACCAGTTTGACACCGCCCACATCGGCCGATTCAAACTTGACCTGCAATTCGTTCTGGCCGTCCTTGAGCGTGCGATCGCCAGGCACCACCGTCATCAATGTCTTGTGCGTGGGAAAGGCGCCGCCGGTGCTGCCTGCGATCAAGCCGGTCTGCGCCACATACACACGGTTGGCGCTTTCGTCCAGCAGTACAAAGCTCTGGTCCTTGTGCGCCATGTCCTTGTACTTGTTGAAGGCCGAATGCACCAGCGTGCCGCCTTCGCTGTCAAAGGTCAATGTCAGCACGTCGGTGCTCACCACGACGCGCTCTTTGGTCGCCGATGGCGCGGTGGAAGGTGCGCCGCCGGGAACGGCACCCGGTGTGGCGGATACCTGGCTGGTATTTGTCGAAGCCGGTACGGAAGATGCCGTCGCTGCAGGACTGGACGCGGCGCTGACTGGCGCCTTGGCAACCTGTGTGGAGGAGGGGAAAAAGGTGGCTTTGTGACCGTTAAAGACCTGCCACTGGTCCCACAACAGGACCATGGAGAAACCAAAAATCACCCACAAAATGGTGCGGCGGATGTCATTCATGACGGCGTCTTTTTAGAAGGGATGGAAGTCACGGGTGTGACCACGCGGGTGAAAAGGGAAGCCGCGCTCACGGGCGGCACGGGATCGTGCCCGCCCTCGCACCAGGGGTGGCAACGCGCCAGACGGCGCAAGGTAAGGTAGCTTCCGATGGCAGCGCCATGCTGCTGCAGTGCCTGCAAGGAATAAGCGGAGCAGGTAGGCTCAAAACGGCAGGCCGAGCCCAACCAGGGACTGAGCAGCAAACGATAGCCCTTGACCAAACCGATCAGCGCGGTTTGCGGCAGACGCAGCAAAGCAGTGCCGGTCAAAGTCATGGCGCTTTCGCTCCCGCCAGCATCAGTGCCTGGACTTCGCTGCGCACCGCCTGTTTGAGCGGCTCGGAGCTGGCGCTGACGAATTCGGTGCGGGAAAAATCACGCCGCAAGCGAACCACAAAAGCAGCCTGAGGGTACTGAGCTGAAAAATCAGCGCTCACGGTGTAGATCTGCCTTTTGATGACATTGCGCGTCACGGCCCGCTTGGCCCAGCGTTTGGGAACCATCGCCCCGATCCACATGTCCCGGACCGAAAACAACACCGGTGCTGGCGCATCGGCAAGCTTGCCGGGCTGTGTTTGCACAGCCTTTGCGTCCAGCCCATTGCGGTGCAATGCGAAGTGCGTGGTTTTTGCAACAATGGGACCGGCAAGCACCGCCTGGAACTGAGGTCGGGTCTTAAGCCGCTGCACGAGCGCCAACCGTCAGCTCAAGAGCCACAAACAGCGAATGTCGGCAGTAGACCAGGCTTAGACAGCCAGGCGCTTGCGGCCTTTGGCGCGACGTGCAGCGATCACTGCGCGGCCGCCACGCGTTTTCATGCGCGTCAGAAAGCCGTGCGTACGTGCGCGCTTGACTTTGGAAGGTTGGTATGTGCGTTTCATGATGGGTCCTACGAGCCGGTTAGCTACAAAAGCTTCCCTAGGCGATTCGAATGATCTTGGTGGCCGTACAACACGACCAGCTCTGCAAGTCTGCAGGACTTGCAACACACCCGCGCAACCTGTACCGAGCCATCAAAAATTGACTCAACAAACAAGGCCACGCAGGCAGTATCAATCCGCTACGAATCAGGGAAACCCATGATTATCGCAGATTTCTCAACACTGGCAACAGCTTAGCGCCGGCACTGGGCGTAAAGGCTGAGATCAGGGGCGCGGCCAGCCGCGCGATTGCCGGCAAATCCATCGCCAAAGCCACTGATTTTTGTGCTGTGAAGGCCAAATCGGCGCAAGACCAGACGCAAAAGTTGTTTTTTGAGTCATTGAGCGAGCAAGCACCCAAAGTTTTTCTGTCGTTTTGGCGCGGCGGAGATTTCCCCTATCTCTATCTTCAATTCTTTAATTCAAATTAGTAGTAGTAGTAAGGGTCGCCGGATTCTGTGGATAGCTTTGCTTTTTCCTTTTTGATCAAGCACTTGGCGTTTGTTTAACCATGTGTTGAGCGGCGCCTGAAGTAGCACGCCGGAGATGAACAACTTTGAATTTCGGGCTCCCTCTGTGGATAAGTCATGGGTTATTAAAAAGTTGTCCCCATGGTTGTTGTTTGGCGCTTCCTGGCTTTATGAAATGAGCTAAAAAGTATTCATTTCATGAGCGGTCCTGGCTTCTTTTGACAGGCCCGGTTGCTGTCAACATCTGTCTTTTCCGGTCCATTCGCCAACTCAAATTTTTGGGTAGGAAGCAGTGTGGCGGCGCTGGTGCTGCCTCATTGCGAATTGGCGACAGGCTTGGGAATAGGTTGAAACCCGGGGCCGTTTTTTGTGGATAACTCGCCTGCAGGACTACAATTGCGGGTGCTCAAAATTAACAATATCCACAAGCAGCAGCTGACTGCTTCGCGCCTGCAGATGGGCAAAACCAGCCATGAGTGAAGGATCAGCCCCTCTTCAAAGCCATGATTTGTGGCAAAACTGCGTCGATCATCTAGCTCAGGAATTGCCCGAGCAGCAGTTCAATACCTGGATTCGTCCGCTGGTGGTGGATGTCGCGCCTGACCTTTCCCGAGTCACCATTCAGGTCGGAAACCGTTTCAAGCTGGACTGGGTCCGGGCGCAGTACGCGGGCCGAATTTCCGCCTTGCTCGAAAATATCTCGGGCCAGAGAATTCCTCTTGAGTTAGCGCTTGCTCCCCGGGAAGCGCCCGCTAAATCATCGACCTTGGTCAGGAACTTTGAAGGCATGGGGGTTCCTGAACCCGCCGGCCTGGGTGCGCCCGAGGAAGCTGCCAACGCACCTTTCAAGAACCGGCTCAATAGCGCGCTGACCTTTGACACCCTGATTGAAGGCACGGCCAACCGCATGGGCCGGGCGGCCGCGCTGCATGTTTCCAGCAGTCTGGGGCAGCTTTACAACCCGCTTTTCATTTATGGCGGCGTTGGTCTGGGTAAAACCCACTTGATGCACGCCATCGGCAACAAGCTGATGACAGACAACCCGGCCGCCAAAGTTCTCTACATCCATGCCGAGCAATTTGTTTCGGATGTGGTTAAAGCCTACCAGCGCAAGACTTTTGACGAGTTCAAGGAGCGCTATCACTCCCTGGATCTGCTGCTGATCGACGATGTGCAGTTTTTTGCCAACAAGGACCGCACCCAGGAAGAGTTCTTCAACGCCTTTGAAGCCCTGCTGACCAAGAAGTCGCACATCGTGATGACCAGCGACACCTATCCCAAGGGCTTGACGGACATCCATGAGCGTCTGGTTTCGCGTTTCGATTCCGGCCTGACGGTGGCCATTGAGCCGCCCGAGCTGGAAATGCGCGTGGCCATTCTGATCCGCAAAGCCGAAGCCGAGGGCACGGTCATGCCGGAAGAGGTCGCATTTTTTGTGGCCAAGAATGTCCGCTCCAATGTGCGCGAGCTCGAAGGTGCGCTGCGCAAGATCCTGGCCTATTCGCGTTTCAACCTCAAGGAAATCACCATCCAGCTGGCCCGCGAGGCCCTGCGTGACTTGTTGTCGATTCAGAATCGGCAGATTTCCGTGGAAAACATCCAGAAAACGGTGGCCGACTATTACAAGATCAAGGTCGCCGACATGTATTCCAAGAAGCGGCCCGCCAGCATCGCCCGGCCGCGCCAGATTGCCATGTACCTGGCCAAGGAACTCACGCAGAAGAGTCTGCCCGAGATTGGCGAGCTGTTTGGTGGCCGTGACCACACCACCGTGCTGCACGCGGTGCGAAAAATGGCGGCAGAGCGCCAGCAGATGACCGAGCTCAATCAGCAGCTGCATGTGCTTGAACAGACACTGAAGGGCTAGAAATGAATGCTTTTTAGCTCAGTTTTTAGTGGAGACAGGGCGTACACAACAACCGTGGGGATAACTTTGGCGCAAGTCATGACTTATCCACAGAAGCAGATGACAATGGAAAGTTGTTCATATCTGGCAAGACGCTTCAGGGATGTCTGGGCACATGGTTAAACAAACGCCAAGTGGTTGATCAAAAAGGGGAAAATGGTGCTATCCACAGTTTGGCGCCGCCCTTACTACTACTACTAATTTGAATTAAAGAATTAAAGATAAATACAGAGGAAGTCATGATCGTTCTGAAAGCCACCCAGGATAAAGTTTTGTCGGTACTGCAATCGGTCGCGGGCATTGTGGAGCGCCGGCACACCTTGCCGATTCTGGCCAACGTGTTAATCCGCAAGACGGGCGCGCAGCTGCAGCTCACCACGAGCGATCTTGAAATCCAGATCCGTACCACCGCCGAACTCGATGGCGACGACGGCAACTTCACGACCACCGTGGGCGCGCGCAAGCTCATCGACATCCTGCGTTCCATGCCCAGCGACCAGACCGTGTCGCTGGAGTCGGCCCAGAACAAGCTGATTCTGAAGGGCGGCAAAAGCCGCTTCACGCTGCAGACCTTGCCCGCCGAAGACTTTCCGCTGGTGCAGGAAGCCGCCAACTTTGGCCCCAGCTTCTCGGTGCCGCAAAAGGTGCTCAAGGAATTGCTCAACCAGGTGTCGTTTGCCATGGCGGTGCACGACATTCGCTACTACCTCAACGGCATTTTGTTTGTGGCGGAAGGCAAGCAGTTGAGCCTGGTCGCGACCGATGGTCACCGCCTGGCGTTTTCGTCGGCGACGCTGGATGTGGAAGTGCCCAAGCAGGAAGTCATCCTGCCGCGCAAGACGGTGCTGGAAATGCAGCGCCTGCTCAGCGACAAGGAAGGCGCCATCGAGATGCAATTCGCCGGCAACCAGGCCAAATTCAGCTTTGAAGGCATGGAGTTTGTGACCAAGCTGGTCGAAGGCAAATTCCCCGACTACAACCGCGTGATTCCCAAGAACCACAAGAACATCATCACCCTGGGCCGCACGCCGCTGCTGGCCAGCCTGCAGCGCACCGCGATTCTCACGAGCGAAAAGTTCAAGGGCGTGCGCCTGAACATCGAAGCCGGCACCCTGCGCGTGGCTTCGAACAACGCCGAGCAGGAAGAAGCCGTCGACGAACTCGACATTGACTACAGCGGCGATGCCATTGAAATCGGTTTTAACGTCACCTACCTGATCGATGCGCTGGCCAACATGGACCAGGACATGGTGAAGATCGAACTGGCGGATTCCAACAGCTCCGCGCTGCTGACCATCCCCGACGATGCCGCTTTCAAATACGTGGTGATGCCGATGCGCATTTGACGCAAAAAAGGCGCGGAAACATACAAACAGACCCGCGAACCTCCGCGGGTTTGGTCATTCAAGAGATTGAAGAAATTGGGTAAAAGCTGGCCATGACTGAAGAAAACAAACTGAACGAAGCCGATCAAGTGCACGTCACTGACGGTGCCGCGGGCGAGGGAAGCTCGAATTACCAGCCAAAAATCGACACCAACCAGGCCGGCGCTTCAGAAGCGTATGGCGAAGGCTCGATCCAGATCCTGGAAGGCCTGGAAGCCGTGCGCAAGCGCCCCGGCATGTACATTGGCGACACTTCCGACGGCACCGGTCTGCATCATCTGGTGTTTGAGGTGGTGGACAACTCGATTGACGAAGCCCTGGCCGGCCATTGCGATGACATCGTCGTCACCATCCACACCGACAACTCCATCAGCGTGGTCGACAACGGCCGCGGCATTCCGACCGGCGTGAAGATGGACGACAAGCACGAGCCCAAGCGTTCGGCGGCCGAAATTGCCCTGACCGAGCTGCATGCCGGCGGCAAGTTCAACCAGAACAGCTACAAGGTGTCGGGCGGCCTGCACGGCGTGGGCGTGAGTTGCGTGAATGCGCTGTCCAAAAAGCTGCGCCTCACCATCCGCCGCGACGGCAAGGTGCATGTCATGGAGTTTTCCAAGGGCTTTGTGCAAAACCGCATCGTCGAGACAGTGGACGGCATTGAAATCTCCCCCATGAAGGTCATGGGCGACACCGACAAGCGCGGCACCGAAGTCCACTTCCTGCCCGACACCGACATCTTCAAGGAAAACAACGATTTCCATTACGAAATCCTGAGCAAGCGCCTGCGCGAGCTGAGCTTTCTGAACAACGGCGTGAAGATCCGCCTGATAGACGAACGCAGCGGCAAGGAAGATGACTTTGCCGGCGCCGGCGGCGTCAAGGGCTTTGTCGAGTTCATCAACAAGGGCAAGACGGTCCTGCACCCCAATGTGTTCAACGCCATGGGCGACCGCCAGAGCGACCAGGGCACCAACATCGGCGTCGAAGTCGCCATGCAGTGGAACAGCGGTTACAGCGAGCAAGTCCTCTGTTTTACCAACAACATTCCCCAGCGCGACGGCGGCACCCACCTGACCGGCCTGCGCGCCGCCAT
>NZ_BCYO01000052.1 GCF_001598235.1 Polaromonas jejuensis NBRC 106434
AGGGTCGGCCGTGATTCCTGAAAATTTCGCAAAAATCCCCTTAAGTGCTTGATTTAAAAAGATAAATCACTCTTGCGAGGTAATGCTTTTTGGAATTCTGCGACTGAATTTGGGCTTGCCGCCTTAATATCCTGAGGATTTCAGAAATTCAGGGGAAGAGAAATGGCAAAGCGCTGGATTTGGGACGGACTCTTTGCATTCGCGTTTATTGCCGGCGTGATCGTGGTCGTCCGGTATTTTGATTTAACCAATTCTGCTTGGGCTGCTTGGGTACAAGCCATCGGCTCTATCCTCGCCATATGGGGTGCTGTCCGATTGACGCAGCGGCAAATTGACTCACAGGCGGCAATGGCACTGGACGCGGAAAACCGCGCACTGAAGCGGTCCAACGATGCACTTCTCGCAGTAGTTGACGGAGCGGCAAAACAGTTTCTGAAGCTCGAACCGGAAATGGCTGCGGACGAAGTCGACGACTTTAGCTATTTGAGTTTCATGTTTTCCTACGAAGAGCAGTCATTCACTGATGCAATCAACGCGCTGGAATCAGTGCGATTGGTTGATCTAGGCTCCTATGAACTGGTTGAGGCTATCGCGGGAATGAAAGCCGGAATGATCAAATTGCGGCACGCGGCGACTGAAGCCATGAACCCGAATCGTAATAAAGAAGAACAACCCGACCATCAGATCATGGACTATGGAGAGACGGTGATTGGTCGCTTGAAACAGCACTACGGCAATGCTGCCAAGATTTTAGGTGGTGAGCCCATACTGGCCGCCACATGGATGGACGAATAAGGGGTTTTATTCTTCGATGCCGGTGACGACCTCGGCCGGCTCTTCAACAGATTTCGCAAAATCCAGACTACCCACAGCTTCAAGAAAACTTGATTTTGTAGTCGATGGGTTCGATGGCGCGTCCCAGGTCCAGCGTGTAGTCCCCGAACCGATTGATATGGCTAGTCCGGTATGGTGACAAGGCTTTCAGCACCGGTTCGCCCACCGGATAGCCCTGGCTCTGCAGCTCCTTGAGCTTGCGCGACATCCACTGCACGTTGTGCAGGATCACCATATTGGCCACGAGCTGGCTGTACTTGATGACCTTGCGCTGCTCGTGGCGCAGGTTCTCGGCGATCACCCCTTCCCCGCCGAAGAACAGCCACTTGACGAAGTTGTTGAATTCCTCGCTTTTGTTGGTTGCGGCGTGGATCGACCGGCGCAGTTCCACGTCGCTGATGTAGTCGAGCAGGAACAGGGTTCGGATCACCCGCCCGAGCTCACGGAACGCGAAGTAGAGCTTGTTCTTGTGGCTGAAAGTCCCGAGCCGCCGGAGGATCATCGACGGCGTGATCCGGCCGAGCTTGATGGAAACCGCCACACGCAACATGTCGCGGTAGTGCAGCTTGATCAGATCCCAGTCGATCGTCCCGCGAAACAGGCTGTGGATGTGCTTGTACTGCGCCCCCGATTCCGCCTTGAAGAACACCAGGTCCTTGATGTTGCGCATGCGCGGCATCAGCTTGATCCCAAGCAGGTGCGACAGCCCAAACACCGGCGCGCTCTGCGCCTGCGTGTCACCGTGCAGTGTGTCAGGCTGGATATCGGACTCGTTCTTGACCAGTCCATCGAGGATGTACACGGCCTCGTAGACGCCGCAGGGAATGAAGTGGCTGAACAGCGCGATGTACATGTCCGACACGTGGTAGTACCCGATGCCGCCATAACCGCCATATCGCAGGTGGTACTCGGACAGCAGGTTTTGCTCGTAGACGTTCCACTTGGTGCCGTCGGCCGAAGCGCTCTTGCCGGTGCCCCAGAATTGCGGCAGGGAGAACCGGTTGTAGGCGTTGACCACCTTGAAGATCGCCTTGTCCAGCCGCTCCTCTGTCACGTGGTGCAGGTTGAGCCATGCCACCTGCTTGCGCGACAGACCCTTGACCGACAGCGCGGTCTGGGTCGGCCCCAGGTTGCAGCCGTAGCAAAACAGCGTCGTCAGGAAACGTTTGCGCGGGTCGTCAACCTTGCTCTCGAAGCCGGACAAGGGACCGAACAGCTTGTGCAGGTCCAGCCATCGCTCGGTTTCGGTCAGCACATCCAGAATGCTGGCCGTCGCCATCGAATCCGTAATGGCCTGGTCGACCTCCGGCAGCCCTTCCGGTGGCGGCGCCCGCTCGCTGCGCCGCAGCAGCAGGCCGGACTCGGTCATCGCCACATGCTCGTTATCCGGGAAACGGGCGTCGACCTGGCGCGCCAAATTGGCGAGTTGCTGCTTGTGCTGACTAACAAAGTCGTCAGCGTCGGCCGGCAATCCGACCATGTCGCTGTACTGACCGATCTCGGCATCGAACTCCTCCCAGCTCACCAGGTGGTCGCGGTAGTCGTCGTACTGGTCGCTGTTCTGCACATACAGGTCGCCGGACTTCAACTCGTCCATCACATGTGAAAGGATGCACAGCTCCAGATACTTGCGATGGACGAGGCCTGCAACAGCTTCCTCGCCTTGGCCCTGGATCAGCGTGTGCCATTTTCTGTCGGCCAGCCAGGTCAGGTCGAGTGGGATGGCGCCGCTGTCGGCGGGAACATACTCCTTGTGGCTGGAGCGGAACTGCGCGATCCAGCTTACGGCGCGCAACAGGGAATCGTCCGGTGACGAGGATTTGAGCGCCATCGCATCCAGGCACTGGAACAGCAGCGATCGCCTGGCGCGATAGGGCTGGAGCATGAACGGATAGTAGTTGTTGCCCGCATAGGCGATGTGCTCGTCGCAGCGTTCGATCCAGGCAGCCGGCTCGTCGCCCAGAATCTTGCGCATCCTGCCGACCCGCTGCGCTTCCGTCCCGTCGTCTTCGAAGACTGTCAGCACATCGCGGAACTGGGTGATTAGGGCTTCGCCTTGCGCCACATGCTCCAGCTGGTACTGCTTCAGGCGCTCGCGTGCGACGTTGTGCATGTTCCGCACGGACCGGATAAATATGTCTGCGATGTCATCGACGGCCTTCTGCAATTGCGCCTGGATCAGCAGCACGGCCAGGGCGTAGCGCTTGATCGGCTTGAGCGCCTGCATCTCGCGCACGTTGAGTGCGCGGGCTTCGAGCACGAACTGGGTTCGCTTGGGAACGGAGACGCCGTCGATCACTGGCAAGCCTTCGGCCAGCTCGCGCAGCGCCTGGATGTGCGTCAGGAAGCTGGCCACCTCGCGCACGCTGGGCTGCTTGGGCTCGCGCTTGAGCTGATCCCACTGACTGCGGCCCTTGCGGGTGCGAAACATCTGGTCGATCCCGGCCTGCTGCACATCGGTCAAGGCCGTGGAAATATGTTTGTAGAGCTCATCGTTGACCTTCACCCGCGCCCGGCTCGCTATGCGCGATAGTGTGACAAATCCCGGCAGCACGTAGCGGTGGTGAACCAGTTCTTCCAGCAGAATATTGATGATGTCGGGCAGTTCCTGCTTGGTTTGTGCCGCCTTCACCGCCTCAGCTTCCAGCCAGTCCTGTGCGGCGGTATCCAGGAGCCGCAGGCCGACGAATTCGCGCAACATCCGCTGGTGCAGCGACTTGCTGCCGGACTGGTCGTAGCGCTGCAGCGTCGCCGCGGAGAACGGCTGGACCTGGTAACGCTTGCAGATGTGTTTGACGATCGTACTGGGCACGTCGTCCAAGGTGACGAAGTAGCCCAGCCGCTGCAGCATCTTCAGCTGAACCGCGATCAAGGCCTGGGTCGTAGCCCGGCTGTACGCATTCGCTATGAAGCGGCGCTCCGTTGCGCTCGGCGTGAACACCGAGATCAGATCCTGATCGCTAAGTTCAGTTCTGGGTTGCGGATAGGCGGTGTCGTTGATACCACTCATAGGGGCGGTCGATCGATCGGGCGTGGGCGGAGCGAATCAGATTCGAACTCTACCGGAGTTTCGGGTCGGGCTTCCCGGCGCTGTTTTTTCTAGCTAGGCGCCAACGACGGCCCATGCCTCGAATGGCTATCGGCCAGCACCGGCCTCAGGCCGAATCAAGCTGACCAATAGCGGTAGGCGCTTGGAAACAGCGTGCGGCGCGTCGCGCTCGATCAGGCGATAGATTTCGAGCACCCGTTCGCCGGTCGGCGTGAGCTGCGCACCACCGCCGGCAGCACTCCTGCGCTATTTGAGGACCAGCGGCTCGACACAATCCGCGTTCATCGCGGCTATCCACAATTCGGGCTGCTCAATGGCGGCCGGAGCAAAACGTGCTGCCGATACGATTTGCACGAAAACCCGCGCTGCTCAATTCAGGGGCAAGATCAGTACCTGAGATTTTCTATCGAGGTTCACGACACAGAAGTTGCGCGACTCTTGAATAGCTTGGTGCAGGGCAATCTAGCAAAAATCCACTTTGCAAGAATTACTTTGTAGAGTCAATTGCATGCGGCCCCGAATGACGGATACGGCGCTGGGTCATAATCCGCGCATGCAACGTCTGCGCAACGCCCACTCCGTCGCCCGCTGGGCGCTGCTGTGCTTCCTGCTGTCGCTAGGGGTTGCTATTGCCACACCATTGGTCAACCCGCAGTCGATGGAACTGGTGTGCTCCAGTGTGGGAGGCGTGAAGCCTCTCATCAAGTCAGCCGACGGCAGTACTCAGTCGGCGAGCCAGATGGGCGACTGCCCGTTGTGTCTCACGGGCGGTGGGCCGCTCCCGCCAGACATCCGTCTAAGGGCGGAGCCGATTCAACCCCTGTCCTATGTGCTGCAAACCATTCCGGCTGCGCACATCGCCTTACTGACCACCGCGCCATTGCCGGCGCGCGGGCCTCCCATCCTCCTCTGAGCTATCAAATTTGTAGCTACTGGCGCAGACTTCTTGTGCGCTAGAGGGCTATTTTGCGATATGTCCTATGGCACCCCACTACGGTGCCTCTGTACGAATGCGCTATTCCCTGGCTATGCCTGGGACCGTAGCGCTGCGCTGCCGCCTGCACGTCACTACCTGGATCACACCAGGGCAAGGCCGCAATGTGGCGCTGTCGGCGCGCTACAACTTTTAATGTCCACTCGGAAGAATCTTATGTATCGATTCAAGCATTTCATGCGGGCACTGTTGTGCACGCTGGCCACCCTCTTTGCGCTGGGCTCCTGGGCCGCCACCACCGAGATCACCGATGCGCTGGGTCGCAAGGTGGTGGTCCGCACGCCGGTGCAGCGGGTGGTGATCAACTTCAACTATGAAGAGTTCACCGCCGTGGCGGGCAAGGACGCCTGGGCCAAGGTGGTCGGCATTTCGCGTGCGCCCTGGGAAGGCTGGCGCCCAGCCATCTTCAAGCGTTACAGCGCCGTGATCCCGAATCTGCAGGCCATGCCCGATGTGGGCCATTCGGAAGATGGCACCTTCAGTGCCGAGAAGGTGATTGCTTTGAAACCCGATGTGGTGTTCATGGCCGAATGGACCTACAAGTCCCTGCAAACCGCGCGCGAGCAGATCGAGGCGGTGGGGATTCCAATCGTGGTGATCGACTACAACGCCCAGTTGCTGGAGCGCCACCTCAGCTCGACCCGCGCCTTGGGCAAGGTGATGGGCACAGAGGCCCGGGCCGAAGAGCTGGCGCAGTTGTACGAGCGCGAGTACAAAAACGTGCTGGCACGCGTTGCCAAGGCCGGCGGACCGCGCAAGAAGGTCTACGTGGAGTTGGGCCAGGCCGGGTCCGAGACCGTGGGAAACAGCTACAGCGGCACCATGTGGGGCAAGATTGTCACCACCCTGGGTGCGGAGAACCTGGCCGACGGCAAACTGCCCGGCCCCTGGGGTCCGTTGAATGCCGAGGGGGTGCTGGCGGCCAACCCTGATCTGATCTTCATGGCCGGCTCCTCTTGGGTGAACAAACCCAAGGCCGTGCGCATGGGCTATGACGCCACACCAGAAGCCACGCGCAAGAGCCTGGAGCCCTACGTGCAGCGGCCCGGTTGGGCGAATCTGCGGGCGCTCAAGACCGGTGAGTTGCATGCGATTGAACATGGCCTGTGCCGCACGCTGTTTGACTTTGTGGCCATGCAGTACATCGCCAAGCGCCTGTACCCCGATGCCTTCCGCGATGTGGACCCGGAGGCCTCTTTGCGCAGCTACCACGAGAAGTACCTGCCGGTCGCCTACGGCGGCGTGTGGATGCTGCCGCTGAAGCCATGACAGCAGTGGCGGTGGACCATGTTGGCCTGGCCTACCGCCGCCGGGCCGCACGCCGCGCCGGCGTGGTGCTGGCCGCCATCGGCATTTTGCTGGTGGCGGTATTGCTGGATATCGCCAGCGGCCCGGCATTCCTGCCCGTGGGGGCCGTGCTGCGCTCGGTGCTTGGTTACCCATCGGACACCACGGTGGAGGCGATTGTCTGGTCGATCCGGCTGCCGGTGGCGTGCACGGCGGTGGCCGTGGGCGCGGCGCTGGGTTTGTCGGGCGCGGTCATGCAGACGATTCTGAATAATCCGCTGGCGTCCAGCTACACCCTGGGCATCTCGGCCGGCGCGGGCTTTGGCGCGGCCTTGGCCATCGTGCTGGGGGCCGCGCTGCCGGTGCCCGAGGCCTACGCCATTCCCCTCAACGCCATGCTGTTTGCGGGCATGGCCTGCACCGGCGTGTACCTGATTGGGGGCGCCCGCGCCGCCACGGCGGAAGGCCTGGTGCTGGCGGGCATTGCGCTGCTGTTTTTGTTCCAGGCGCTGACATCGTTATTGCAACTGGTGGCTTCGCCCGAGTCGCTGCAGCAGGTGGTGTTCTGGCTGTTTGGCAGCTTGCAGAAGGCCAGCTGGCCCAAGCTGGGGGCGGTGGTGGCAGTGCTCGCCGTGTGCACGCCGGTTTTGCTGCGCGATGTGTGGGGCCTGACGGCGCTCAAGCTCGGGGATGCGCGCGCTGCGGCCCTTGGGGTGAACGTGCGGGCGTTGCGTCTGCGTTCTTTCGTACTGGTGTCCGCTTTGACCGGGGTGTCGGTAGCGTTTGTCGGGACGATTGGATTTGTGGGGCTGGTGGCACCGCACATCGCGCGCATGCTGGTGGGTGAAGACCAGCGCGGCTTTCTGCCAGCCTCGGCGTTGATGGGTGCGGTACTGCTGTCGCTGGCGTCGGTGGCCAGCAAGACGGTGTCGCCGGGGGCAATCTTTCCGATCGGTATATTGACCTCGCTGATCGGTGTGCCGTTTTTTGTGTGGATCGTGCTGCGCACCCGCCGGGAGTACTGGTGAATAGGGTGAGCGTTGAACTTCAAGGCGTAACCGTGCGCTACGGCCCGCGTGCCGCGTTGCAGGATGTCCATCTGTGTGTCCAGGCCGGGCGTGTGTTGGGCATCGTGGGAGCCAACGGCTCGGGCAAGTCGTCGCTGGTTAAAGCTGTGGCGGGCCTGGTGCCGTCGGAAGGCCGCATACGCGTATGCGGCCACGCTGCGGGTCGGTGCAAGATCGGCTACATGCCGCAAGACCTGCAGGCTCCGATGGCATTGACGGTGCTGGAGGTGGTGTTGCTAGGACGGCTGGGCCAGTTGCGCCTGAGGGTGCAGCCCGATGACCTGGATGCCGTGCGGCAAGTGCTGCAGCGCCTGGGCCTGGAGGTTTTGGCAGGGCGTTACCTGAACGAGCTCAGCGGCGGGCAGCGGCAGATGGCATTCTTGGCCCAGGCCCTGGTGTCTGAGCCGGCCGTGCTGCTGCTGGACGAACCCATCAGCGCACTGGATATCTGCCACCAGCTGGAAGTACTGGAGGTGGTGCGTGCGATGACCATCGAACGCCAGCTGTGCACTTTGATCGTGTTGCACGACCTGAATGCCACAGCGCGCTTTGCCGACGATGTCGCGCTGCTGCGCGACGGCCGGTTGCTGGCCTGGGGGGCGCCGGAGCAGGTGTTGACGGTAGACAACGTCGCCGCGGGTTTCGATACCCGGGCCGAGGTGTTGGCTTGCGACGACGGCACGCGGGTGCTGGTGTCGCGGCAGTCGCTGCGCGGATGGGTCAAAAGGTGAGCCAGGCCTGCCGCGATGTGAGAGATTGCGCCTAACCATTCGCCCCTAGAATATTCATGTTGGTGCTCGCGGCGTGGTTCACATGCCGCAGTTCAACGGGAAGCAGGAGGACGATTCGGGCAACAGCCCATCGCCCTACCTGCGCTGCACCCGCAACGGTCAATTGGATGAATGGAGGTCGCCTTCCATTCCACTTCCATCACTCAGCCACTGAGCGCCCTGAACAAGCGCTTGGGAAGGCGATGGAAGTCGTGCCATCAGCCCGGATACCGGCCAACAAGGTGGTTGCATTTCTAAAAATGCAACCGTAATGCCCATGCACTGGCGGGGAGGCCGGTGTGGGTTTTTGTCAACGGAGTTTTCAATGCATATCGAACCTGGCCTGTTGGCCCAATCCAAGCTGGTTTTTGCGGCAGGTGCCGCTGCGATGGTGTTCGTGCCTTACGTGCCGACGCTGCTCAAGAGTCCCAAGCTGTGGCTGCGCACCGTGCTCGCGGCGGTGTTCTTCTCACTTTTCATGGAAAGCTTTCACCTGCAGGCCGGGCCCTCCGAGTTGCACTTTGTGGGCGCCATGCCGATTTATCTGGCCTTTGGTTTTGTGCCGACGCTGTTTGCTTTTGGCTTGGGATTGCTGCTGCAAGGCCTGCTGTTTGAGCCCCAGGATCTGGTGCATCTGGCGGTCAACACCTTGTCCCTGGCCGTGCCTTTGCTGGCTGTTCACTACACCTTGGGCCGCAAGCTTAAAGAGGTCACGCTAGCGACTGTTTTGAAACTGGATGGCGCGTATTACGCCGGTGTAGTGGCCATGGTTGGTTTCTGGCTGACGCAAGCCGAAGTAGCTTTCACCTTCGCCGACTGGGCGTTATTTGCTTCGTCCTATATTCCGCTGGTCATCGTCGAGCCGGTGTTCACCTTGGCGATTTTGTGGCTGCTGCAGCGCTTTGGGCAAACCCGCCTCGGTGCTGTCTGCTTCGCTGAGCGGCCTGCAGCCGCCACTGCGCAATAAGCGACCACAGCAGCGCATTGCACAAGAGTTCTTTGCAGGTACCCTGTGAAGACTCCAGGGCGGGCTTCTAGCCCCCGGCTTCTATGAGGGTCCGTCATGCCCTAACCCGACGTTCCTGGAATCTTGATTGAGTGCCCGTTTTGACATGTGTAGCTGCTAATATCAAATTGTTCATCTCGGGAGCAGTGATTGTCTGGACTCTAGCGGCGTGTGCCCTGGTAGCCGCCATAGTGTTGGGTCCTTCGCGCGATAGATATCAGGACATGTAGAGATGCGAAAATCTTGCGCATGAACCGCTTGTTGTTTATTGTTATTTTTGTTTTCTCTCTGCCAGCCATAAGTGCCGACTTGGTAGTCGGATCACCCGCGCCCGACGTCGAGGCAACGCTGCTCGACAGCCCCACGCGGGTCCGGCTGTCGGCCAACCAGGGCAAGGTGACCATCATCAATTTCTGGGCCACGTGGTGTGCGCCGTGCAGGGAGGAAATGCCTGCGATTCAGGCCTACTACGACAAGCACAAAGCAGAAGGGCTGGAAATTTTGGCCATCAGCATGGACGATGCGAGCAACCTGGCAAAAGTCAGAAAGGTCGCCCAGAGTTTCACCTTTCCCATCGCAATCAAGTCAGAAGCCAACTTCAAAGGACTGGGGCGAGTCTGGAGGATGCCGTCCACGTTCGTGGTCGACAAAGACGGCATCCTCAGAAAAAACGGTCATGTCGGTGATCCGGAAGTCACGCTTCCTTTGCTGGAATCACTGGTCACGCCGCTGCTAAATAGCCGGTGAATCAAAATTCGACGCGGGTACCCACTGAGAAGATGTATTTCGCCGCAAGCTGAAAACCATTGAGCTTTCGGTAAATCGGCAGCTGCACTGATCCATACACCTTTACCTTTTCGGTTAGCGGGGCTGTGAAGCCAGGGCTCAAATAAACCGTTGTGCCGCCGCTGTCATCTGGCGCAGCATTCGCGCCTGAGTCTTTCCCCAAAAACTTCACGTTAAGCTGAACTTGCGGTACCACCTTGTCAAACCCCAAGTAGCGTAACCCGGCATTCAGGTTAAGCGCTTTGCCAGGCTTGTAGTCCGCACGGCTATTGAGCGGAATCTGAACTATGGCCTGGGTGAAGTAGTTCCAGTTCTGAGACAACGGCGAAAATCGGAAAGCTCCAACAATGGCGTCCGTTGTGCCCGTTCCAGGCTGCAAACCGCGATCAAGCGGCTGTCCAGCAATAGGCCCTCCGTCGAAGTTCTGGGTATAGCTGCCAGTG
>NZ_BCYO01000053.1 GCF_001598235.1 Polaromonas jejuensis NBRC 106434
ACCGGCAAGGTGCTGGTGGCGGGAGGAACTAGCGGGACCGCCGCCCTCTCGAGCGCCGAGCTCTACGATCCGGCCACCAATAGCTGGGGCGCGGCGGCCAGCCTTGCCGCGGCACGTCACGCACACACGGCGACGCTGCTGCGCAACGGCAAGGTGCTGGCGGGAGCGGGATCCGGTGCCGTATCCCTCTCGAGCGCGGAGTTGTACTGGTAGAGGCGGCTCCCCCCATACAAGCGTAAGAATCCGGCAACGCCTTGCAACACCTGGCGCTGAATACTGATCTTGCCCCCCGAAAAACTCCATAGCCGAGGGTAGAAATCACACAGTGAACCGGATCAGTTCACGCTACCGACTTGAGCGTGACCTTGACGGTTTTCTCACGCTGCGCAAGCGAGCCAAAACGCGCGGTGATGGCCGTTTCAATGCCGGCGGCATCCAGGCCCTGCAAAGCCAGCAACTTGGCGGGGTCGCCATGCTCGATAAACTCGTCCCTGAGGCCCAGCTGCAGCAGGGGTTTGGCGATGCCCGCGGCCTGCAGGGCCTCGCTCACGGCACTGCCTGCGCCGCCCATGATGGCGCCCTCTTCCAGCGTCACCAGGGCCTCATGACCGGCCGCCACCTTGAGCAGCAGCTCGGTATCCAGCGGCTTGGCCCAGCGCATATTCACCACCGTGGCTCCGAGTTTCTCGGCCGCCTGCAGCGCGGGATACAGCAGCGTGCCGAAGGCCAGAATGGCAATGCCCGCACCTTCGCGGCGAATCTCGCCCTTGCCGAACGGCAGCGACTGCAAACCGGCTTCTGTTTCCACGCCCGCACCGGCCCCGCGCGGATAGCGCACGGCCACGGGATGGCTCTGCTCAAATGCCGATGTCAGCAACTTGCGGCACTCGTTCTCGTCGGCCGGACAGGCCACGCTCATGTTGGGAATGCAGCGCAAAAAGGGAATGTCATAAGCACCGGTATGCGTCGCGCCATCGGCGCCCACCAGGCCGGCGCGGTCCAGCGCAAACACCACCGGCAGGTTTTGCAAAGCCACATCGTGAATCAGCTGGTCGTAGCCGCGCTGCAAAAAGGTCGAGTAGATGGCCACCACGGGCTTGAGCCCTTCGCAGGCCATGCCGGCGGCAAAGGTCACCGCGTGCTGCTCGGCAATGCCAACGTCGTGGTAGCGGCCGGGAAAGCGCTTGTGAAACTCCACCATGCCCGAGCCTTCGCGCATGGCGGGCGTGATGCCGACCAGGCGGCTGTCCTGCTCGGCCATGTCGCACAGCCAGCGGCCGAAGACCTGGGTGAAGGTCTGTTTGGCGGGCGTGCTGGATTTTTGCAGGCCCAGGGCCGGGTCAAATTTGCCGGGGCCGTGGTAGGCAATCGGGTCGGCCTCGGCCAGCTTGTAGCCCTGGCCTTTTCTGGTGACGACGTGCAGGAACTGCGGGCCCTTCAGCTGCTTGATATTTTCCAGCGTGGGGATCAATGACTCCAGATCGTGGCCATCAATCGGGCCGATGTAGTTGAAGCCGAAGTTTTCAAACAGCGTGGCCGGCACCACCATGCCCTTGGCATGCGATTCCAGGCGTTTGGCCAGTTCCAGCAAGGGCGGGGCCACGCGCAGCACCTGCTTGCCCATGTTTTTGGCCGACGCGTAAAAGCGCCCGCTCATCAACTGCGCCAGATAACGGTTCAGCGCACCCACCGGCGGGCTGATCGACATGTCGTTGTCATTCAGGATCACCAGCAGATTGCAATCCATCACACCGGCGTTATTGAGGGCCTCGAATGCCATGCCGGCCGTCATGGCACCATCGCCAATGATGGCGATCGCATGGCGGTCCTCGCCTTTTTGCCTGGCGGCCTGCGCCATGCCCAGCGCGGCTGAAATGGAGGTCGACGAATGGGCCGTGCCAAAGGTGTCGTACTCGCTCTCGTCGCGACGCGGGAAGCCCGAGAGCCCGCCGAACTGCCGCAGGCTGCTCATGCGTTCGCGCCGGCCCGTGAGGATTTTGTGCGGGTAGGTCTGGTGGCCCACGTCCCAGACCAGACGGTCCTCGGGCGTGTTGAAGACATAGTGCAAGGCCACCGTCAGCTCCACGGTGCCGAGGTTGGAGCTCAAATGCCCGCCGGTTTTGGAAACGCTGTCGAGCACGTAGGCACGCAGCTCGTCGGCCAGGGCCTTCAGCTGGGCGCGGGGAAGCTGCCGCAAATCGGCAGGGCTGTTGATGGTTTCAAGCAATTGGTACATCGTGAGTATTTGTAATGGCGAGACCGGGTCCCTAGTGTTGACGGTTGACCAGCATGTCGGCCAGCGCCCGCAAGGCCTCGGTGTTCTCCAGCCCGCTGGCTTCAAGGCTGGCCAGGGCCTGCGCCAGCAGTTGCTGCGCGTAGTCCCTGGAGGCCTGCAGCCCCAGCAGCGAGACAAAGGTCGGCTTGTCCTGGGCCGCATCCTTGCCCGCGGTCTTGCCCAGCGTGGCCGAATCGGCGGTCACATCCAGGATGTCGTCCACAACCTGGAAGGCCAGGCCCACCGCTGCGCCGTAATCGCACAAGGCGTTTTGCGCGGCCAGCGGTGCGGCGCCGCAGGCCGCCCCCATCATCACGCTGGCCTGCAGCAGCGCACCGGTCTTGAGGCGGTGCATTTCGTGCAATTGAGCAGACGTCAAGGGCAGGCCCACGCTGGCCAGGTCTATCGCCTGGCCGCCGGCCATGCCCTGGAAACCCGCCGCCTGCGCCAGCATGCGGCACAGGCGGGCCTGTGTGGCGGCATCCACCGAGCCGTCATCGGGCGTGAGAAATTCAAAGGCCAGAGCCTGCAGGGCATCGCCGGCCAGCAGCGCCTGCGCCTGGCCGAATTTGACATGCACCGTGGGCTTGCCGCGGCGCAGCACGTCGTTGTCCATGCAGGGCATGTCGTCGTGCACCAGCGAGTACGCATGAATCAACTCCACCGCACAGGCCGAGCGCAAGGCAGCGTCTGCGTTGCCGTTCACGGCCTCGCAGGCCGCCATCACCAGCAGCGGACGCAGGCGCTTGCCGCCGTCGAGCACGGCATAGCGCATGGCATCGCCGAGGCCGGCGGGTGCCGGCGCATCGGTCGGACAGGCGACCCAGCGGGACAAGGCCTGCTCGACCGCGGTAAGCTGCTGCGCGCTCCAGGCGCCCAGCGAAAAGCCGATGTGAGTGGGGGGCAGTTTTTCAGGGGCGTTCAATCGATGCTCTTTCAGGCTAGGCGTTTTGCACGGCGGCTCTCGGGCCGCTCAGGCTTGGTGAATTACTCTTGCACCCAGGGCTTGAGCTCCGTGCCTTCCAGCACCTTGATCTGTGTTTCCACGGCTTCCAGCTTGTCCCTGCAAAACTTCAGCAGCTGCGCGCCGCGCTGGTAACCCGTGAGCAACTGGTCCAGCGGCAACTGGCCCGACTCCAGGCGGCTCACCAGCCCTTCCAGTTCTTGCAGCGCGGCCTCGTAGCTGGCAGGCAATGCGGGAGACGATGCGGGGCTGGTTGCGGAAACAGGCGACGCGGACGAAGCAGTGGAAGAAGAGCTTTTGGCCATGGTATTTGGGTGAAGACCTGATTTTAGGCCGTTGCAAGGATTTCGGACGCTGACGCCGGGGGTGTAGTACCAGCCCCCTATTATCCGGTGACAGGGCGCCAATGCCGCAAAAACAGGCCGCACGGGTACAATTGATAACAGTTCTCGATGACAGTGTTCACCCGCCAGGGCTGTAAAACCTCAGGACCCTGGTTTGACCCGCGGGCGCTTGCCCGGCCCACCTGTCCACTTAGCTTTTTGCCTGCCGCCAAGGCCCCGTCTGCGGTGGCGGGTTCACGGAAATTGCATGTCAGATCCAAGCCTTCGTCTGTTGCAGGCGACCAGCCAGCTGCCCATCTCCAGTTATTTTGATGCCGGCCTCTACCAGCGGGAGCAGCAAAAACTGTTTGCCCGCGGGCCGCGCTACCTGGGCCACGAGCTGGCGGTGCCCGACCTGGGCGACTACTACGCCCTGCCCCACGAAGGCGAAGGCCGCGCGCTGGTGCGAAACAGCGCCGGCATCGAGCTGATTTCCAATGTCTGCCGCCATCGCCAGTCGACCATGCTGCAGGGCCGAGGCTCGCTGGGTAACGGGGCCAGCAGCAACATCGTCTGCCCGCTGCACCGCTGGACCTACAACACCTCGGGCGAGCTGATCGGTGCGCCGCACTTCGAAATCGACCCCTGCCTGAACCTGAACCGCTACAAAACCACGACCTGGAACGGCTTGGTGTTTGAAGACAATGGCCGCGATATTGCGGCCGAGATGGCGCAGCTGGCGACCCGCGCCGACCTCGATTTTTCGGGTTACCAGCTCGACAAGGTGCACCTGCACGAGTGCAACTACAACTGGAAAACCTTTATCGAGGTCTATCTGGAGGACTACCATGTCGGCCCCTTCCATCCCGGACTGGGCGGCTTTGTCACCACCGACGACCTGCGCTGGGAGCTGGCGCCCAGCTATTCGGTGCAAACCGTGGGTGTATCCGACAAGCTGGGCAAGCCCGGCACCGACGTCTACAAAAAATGGCACGACGTGGTGCTGCAATACCGCAAGGGCGTCGCGCCCAAATACGGCGCCATCTGGCTGACTTACTACCCGCATGTGATGGTCGAGTGGTACCCGCATGTGCTGGTGGTGAGCACCCTGCACCCGCAGGGGCCGGACAAGACGCTGAACGTGGTGGAGTTTTTCTACCCCGAAGAAATCTGCGCCTTCGAGCGCGAATTCATCGAAGCGCAGCAGGCCGCCTACATGGAAACCTGCGTGGAAGACGACGAAATCGCCCTGCGCATGGACGCCGGCCGCAAGGCGCTCCTGCAGCGCGGCGACAACGAGTTTGGCCCTTACCAGAGCCCCATGGAAGACGGCATGCAGCACTTTCACGAGTGGTATCGCCGCGAAATGGGCGCCAGCAAAACCACGCAGATGATCTGAGGGCATGGCCCTTATGCCCTCAACCGCTATTGATTCAATAGCTATTCGCGCACGCCCAATTTGGGCTGCAGGCCTTTTTCACTCTTAAACTCCCCCGACGCGATGCAAGCTGCCTGGATGATTCTTTCCTCCTTTCTGTTCGCCTCCATGGGGGTCTGCATCAAGTACGCATCGGCGCACTTCAACAGCTCGGAGCTGGTCTTTTACCGGGGCATTCTGGGCATCCTCTTCATGGCCGGCTATGCGCGCGCGCGCGGCGTGTCCTTGCGCACCAGCGTGCCCGCCGTACATGCCTGGCGCAGCGTGATTGGGGTGACCTCCATGTCCGCCTGGTTTTACGCGATTGCCCACCTGCCGCTGGCCACCGCCATGACACTCAACTACATGAGCAGTGTCTGGATTGCCGTCTTTCTGGTGGGTGGGGCGCTCATGCTGGGCCGTTCGGGCAGGAAGGGGCCTTCCCAAGGCCCGCTGGTACTGGCCATTCTGGCGAGCTTTGCCGGTGTCGTGATGCTGCTGCGCCCGGCTGTCGACCAGAACCAGATGTTTGCGGGCCTCGTCGGCCTGCTGTCGGGACTGGCGTCTGCTTTTGCCTATATGCAGGTCATGGCCATTTCCCGCATGGGCGAACCTGAAACCCGCACCGTGTTTTACTTTGCCGTCGGCACCCTGGTGGCCGGTGCCCTGGGAACGCTGGTGACGGGTTTCTCGCCATGGAACTGGATGCACGCAGTCTGGCTGCTGCCGATTGGCATTCTGGCCTCGCTCGGCCAGCTGGCCATGACCAAGGCCTATTCCATGTCCGAAAATCATGGGGGAACGCTGATGGTGGCGAATCTGCAATATTCTGGAATTGTGTTTGCCGCCCTCTACAGCCTGATCCTGTTTGGCGACAATATCCCCTGGATGGGCTGGGCCGGCATGGCGCTCATCATTGTCAGCGCCATAGCCGCTACCGTGCTGCGGGCTCGCGCCGCGCCCAACGCGCCCGCCGAAGAACATTGATGACCCTTGCGTGGTCTAAGGAGCATGAGATGAGCTACACCACCCTGATTTCTGCCGGGCAGCTGCAAGCGTTGATGGCCAGCGGCCAGCCTTTTCGCGTGTTTGACTGCAGCTTTGACCTGATGCAGCCACACGCGGGTGAAGAGCAATATCTGCAGGCGCATATTCCCGGTGCCGTGTATACCCACCTGGACACGGCACTGACCGCCAGGCACGGCGTGCCCGGCGCCCATGGCGTGATCACCGCCACGGGTGCCGATGCGCCGGCCTCGGGCGGGCGCCACCCCCTGCCCAACCGCGAGAAATTTGCCACCTGGCTGTCCAGCGTCGGCTTTGCCAACGACATGCAGGCCGTGGTCTACGACCGCAACGGCGCCAACTACTGCGGCCGCCTGTGGTGGATGCTCAAATGGGCAGGCCACAACAACGTGGCCATGCTCGATGGCGGACTGCAGGCCTGGCAGGCAGCGGGCGGCGCCGTGAACAGCGGCAAGGAGCCGGCCCACTTCCAGACAACCTTCATGCTGGCCCCTGAGCAGGCCAGGCTGGTCAATGTACAAACCGTGGCTGACCAACTCGGGCGCCCCAGCCAGACCATCATCGACGCGCGCGCCACGCCGCGCTTCAAGGGCGAGGTCGAGCCGCTGGACCCGGTGGCCGGCCACATCCCCGGCGCGCTGAACCGCCCTTTCAGCCAGAACCTCGGGCCTGACGGCAAGTTCAAGCCCGCCGCGCAGCTCAAGGCCGAGTTTGAAGCGCTGCTGGGAGGGCGCGACCCCAGCACGGTGGTGCATCACTGCGGCAGCGGCGTGAGCGCCGTGCCCAATGTGCTGGCCATGGAAATTGCGGGCCTGGGCCGCACCGCACTGTATGCCGGCAGCTGGAGCGAATGGTGCAGCGACCCGGCGCGGCCGGTTGAAAAAGGCTGAGCCGCCGGGGCCGCGTATTCCTGTTTGCATTGGAAGCGAGAACAAGGCGCGACGCCGCAGACAGTGCTGCAGCACGGCAAGGCCAAGCAACGCAGTTATCGTTTTTAAGGCGAACTGGAATTACTCTTTGATGTTGGCGGCCTGCACGATGCGGGCATAGCGCGCCTGCTCGCGCTGCACGAAGCGCCCCAGCTCGGCCGCACTGCCGCTGCCGCTGAGAGCGCCCTGCTCCAGCATCTTGGCGTGCACCTCGTCGGACTTCAGCACTTCGTTGAGTTCGTGGTTCAGCCGCTCGATCACGGCGGCGGGCGTCTGGGCCGGGGCGAACAAGCCGGTCCAGGACACGAAGTCAAAGCCCTTGAACTCGGGCGACTCGGCCAGCGCCGGCACACCCGGCAAGGTCGGCAGCCGTTTGCCACTGGTCACCGCGATGCCCTTCATCTTCTTGTTCAGGATGTGCGGCGTGGCGCTGATGCTGATCAGCATCGCCAGATCGACCTGGTTGCCAATCACGTCGGTCGCGATCTGTGCGCCACCGCGGTAGGGCACATGGGTGATGTAAACCTTGGCCTGGTCCTTGACCGTTTCCATGGCCAGCTGCAGCACCGTGCCCACGCCCGAGGTGGCGTAGCTGAGCTTGCCGGGCTGGGCCCGCGCCAGTTTCAGCACCTCGGCCAGGTTGTTGGCCGGCAAGCCGGGCCGGGCCACCAGCACCATGGGCGCGGTGTTGACCAGACCCACCGGTGCCAGGTCTTTCAGCGCGTCGTACCGCACCGCCGCCGGGTTGATCAGGCGTGCGATGGCCACCGGGCTGTCGGCGCCCATCACCAGGGTGTAGCCATCGGGCGCGGCGGCGACGGCCTTGGCCACGCCGATGGCGCCGCCGGCGCCCGCCACGTTCTCGACCACCACCGATTGCTTGAGCCGCTCACCGAGCTTTTGCGCGACCAGGCGCGCTGTCACGTCGACGCTGCCACCGGCGCCAAAAGGCACGATGAGGGTGATGGGCTTGGCCGCGGGCCAGGCCGTTTGCGCAGGGGCGGCGCCCGCCACAACCATGGCCGCCACGGCGGTAAGTAAGAGCGCAAGGGGTTTCAACATGGTCAGTTTCCTTATACAGATTCAGCGTCATTCCGACGCAGCGCGTCAAAGCTGGCGCTCCATTCGCTGCGCCACTGGCGGCGCGTGCCCTCGTCTATCCAGGCCGCGTCCAGGCCATTGAGCATGAAGCCCCGCAAATCATCGGCACCAAAGCCGAAGTCGCGCTGCATCATCAGCCAGGCCTGGGTTGGCGTCACATGGTGCAGCGTCGGGTCATCGGTATTGGGGTGAATGCGCAGGCCGAGTTGGGGCATCTGGCGTATCGGGTGGTCCAGCGCCCAGCGCTCGGGCGCCAAGGTGCGCAGGTAGTAGGAATTGGTCGGCACCACTGTGAACACGATGCCGCGCTCGGCGCACTGCCGCGCGAAGGCCGGGTTGTCGATGACGGTGTAGCCGTGGTCGATGCGGTCTACCTTCAGCAACTCCACGGCCGTCTGCACGTTGCTCCAGGGCATGCCGAACTCGCCGGCGTGGGCGGTGGTCTTGAGGCCGGCGCGGCGCGCGGCCGCATAGGCTTCCACGAACAGTTCGGGCGGCCGGTCCACCTCGCGGTAGTCAATGCCTATGCCGGGCACGTCAGGGTGGCGGTGTTCGATGAGCCACCCCACCATCTGCAGCGCTTCGGCCGGCGTGGCTTCACGGTCTATCGCCGGCACCAGGCGGCCGATGATGCCGCAGTCGGCCTGTGCATCGGCGATGGCGCGCACGATGGCGGCCTGGGCCTGGGCGTAGGGAATGCCGGAATCGCGCACGGTGCCGGTCGGGTTCCAGAAAAACTCGGCGTAGCGCACCTGGTGGGCCGCCGCGTCCTGCAGGTATTCGTAGCTGATGCGGTGCAGGTCGTCGGGCGTCTTCAGCAGCCAGGCGTCAAGCGCGCGCAGCACCCGCAGCACGCCCACCGGCTTCTCGCCGCGGGTGTAGAACGCCGTGATGTCTTCGCTGGACAGCGGCGCCTTGGCACGCCGCGCCAGATCGGTGAAGGTGGCCTGCCGCACCGTGCCCAGCAAGTGGCAGTGCAGCTCGGCCTTGGGCATGGCGCGCAGGAAATGTTCAGACAGGACGGAATGCGGCATGGCTGGATGCTAGGCCTGGACTAGTCATAAGTGAAATGGTTTAATTTGATAAGTTCATCAAGAAAACCTATGACCAAAACCAGCCCGGAACCCACCACCCGCCCGCGCCAGCCCACGCTGCGGCAGCTCAAGGGCTTCCAGGCGGTGGCGCAGCACGGCAGCTTCAGCCGGGCGGCCGAGGCGCTGGCGCTGACCCAGCCCGCGCTCTCGGCCACCATCCGCGACCTGGAACTGCTGCTGGACGTGACGCTGCTGGAGCGCAGCACGCACCATGTGGCGCTGACCGCGGCCGGCGCGGCGCTGCAGCCGCAGGTGGCCTGGCTGCTCAACAGTTTCAGCCAGGGCGTGAGCGACATGCACCGGACGCTGGCGAGCCAGGCACGCAGCCTGCGGCTGGCGGCCCTGCCCTCGACCATGCACCTGCTGGCGCCGCCGCTGGCGCAATGGCAACGCGAGCACCCGGAGGTCACGCTCACAGTGCGCGACCCGCTGAACGACGAGCTGGTTGCCGCGCTGCACACCGGCGAGGTCGACATAGCCCTGGGCACCGAGCTCGACCTGCCCGCCGGCATAGCGACCATTCCCGTGGCCACCGACGAGCTGGTCGCCTTGCTGCCGCGCCAGCACCGGCTGGCCCAGGCCACGCCCGAAAGCGCCCTGCGCTGGCGCGACCTGCGCGGCGAGCGCCTGGCCCTGTTCGCAAGCGGCAGCACCTATGACCTGGCCCTGGCCACCCTGCGCCAGCAAGGCGTCACGCTGGACGCGGCCGACCGCCTGCTCTACAGCGAATCGCTTTACAGCCTGGTGCGCAGCGGCCTGGCGGTGGGCGTGATCTCGCGCCTGTACACCCATGGGCTGCACGCCGACGACCTGTGCCTGCGGCCCCTGGGCAGCCCCGCCATCACGCGCCGCATCGTGCTCATGGTGCGCAGCCAGCCCGAGTTGCGGCGCAGCACGGTGACGGACTGCCTGGAGCACCTGGCGCGCGCGCTGCGCGGGCGCCTTGAACCGCCCTCTCAGCCAGAACCTCGGCCCAGGTAGCCCATTTAAGAGCCGCTAACAAAACCCAGCGCAGCGCTCCTGGCTAGGCGTGCCGCCGCAGACAGTGCTGTAGCACGGCAAGGTGGCACAACGACGCCAGGAG
>NZ_BCYO01000054.1 GCF_001598235.1 Polaromonas jejuensis NBRC 106434
GACTCGCATGGGGGTCTCCTTGTTGTATGGTCTGTGACCAGCGATTTGCACATGCGGCTATTACGCTGACCACAGGAGAGGTATTCTTGGACCGCGCCCCGATTCGCGCTTGACATTACGCGCCAAGTCTTTACCATCGGCGACATCGGACTGCCACTTTTTGCTGCACTCTTTCAAACCAGAGCTGGAGCAGCGAGCCGGCGCGCGGGCAGTCAGCAGGAAACCCTGCAGCGCGACCGCCCGGACAAGGACAGCAACGCCACACCGCCATGACAACCCTGGTTCGAAGCGTCAACTTTTCGAAATACTCCACTGTCGCGCGCGGCCTGGGCATAGATCCAGTGCGCATGGTCGGTTATGTCGGCCTGGACAAGACGTGCCTGCTGACGCCTGATCTGCGGGTGCCCGAGGCTTCGCTGGCCGAGGTGCTGGAGGCTTCTGCCAAGGCGGCAGACAGCGCATCTATCGGCCTGCTGGTGGGTGAATCGTGGCGCCTGTCTGATTTCGGCGTGATCAGTCTGCTGCTGCAACACCAGCCGACGCTGCGCCACGCTTTGATAGAACTCAAGCGCTACCGCCACCTGCTGAGCGACTCGGTGGTTTTGGACCTGGTGGAATACCCGACCGTGACGGTGGTGCAACTGGCTCTGGTCACAGGGCGGGCGAACCCTGGGCGCCAGCCAGTTGAGTTGGCAATTGCGGCGCTGCTGTCCTTGTGCCGGTTCCAACTTGGTCCGCGTTGGAAACCACGCAGCGTGCACTTTTCGCATCCCGCTCCCACCAGCATGCAAATCCACCAGCGTGTCTTCCGCGCTCAATTGGAGTTCGACTCGGAGTTCGATGGCATGGTGCTGAGCAAGGACGAGTTGGACCAACTCAATCCACTGTGCGACCCACACATGGCCAGGTATGCCAAGGACTACATCGACCTGCAGCCGCGCAATGACTGCGGCACCGTCGCTCACGATGTGCGGCGTGCGTTGCATGTACTGCTGCCCCGTGGGCGAAACAGCATCGAACAGGTGGGACAGAACCTCGGCGTGAGTCCACGCACCCTGCAAAGGCAACTGGAACAGGTGGGCGGGAACTTCCAGTCGCTGGTCAACGACGTGCGGCGTGAACTGGCCACGCGCTACCTCGACGGCCAGCCGCACAGCATCTCGCAGATCGCGACCTTGCTGGGCTTTGCCGAGACCAGCGTGTTCTCGCGCTGGTTCAGCACCCAGTTCGGCATGCCGCCGTCGCGCTGGAAGAAAACCTGACGCGCTGTGGCCCGCTGCGCCACCCTGCTTGGGTGGGCAATGACCAGTCGATCAGGCCGCCTGGCGCAGCAGTTCGCGGCCGATGATGAGTTGCTGGATCTGCGTCGTGCCCTCGTACAGGCGCAGCAGTCGCACGTCGCGGTAGAAGCGCTCCACCGGGTACTCGTTGATGTAGCCGGAACCGCCATGGATCTGCACGCCTCGGTCGGCCACGCGGCCCACCATCTCGGTGCAGAACAGCTTGACGCAGGACACGCGCATGGACACATCCGGATCGGAAACATGGGCCGGCTTGGCGTCAAAACGCTTGGCAACTTCCTGGACCAGCGACCAGCCGGCCAGCAGTTCCGCCTGACTGTCGGCCAGCATGGCCTGGATCAACTGGAACTCGCCGATGGCCTTGCCGAACTGCTTGCGGTCACGGGCGTAGGCGACGGACTCCGCCATGATGCGATGGGCCATGCCGCAGGCCACGGCCGAGATGTGCAGGCGACCCCGGTCGAGCACCTTCATCGCGGTCTTGAAACCCCGGCCAGGCACGCCGCCGATGATGTTGGCGGCCGGGACGCGCACGTTTTCCAGTATCACGTCACAGGTCTTGGTGCCGCGCTGGCCCATCTTCTTGTCGGGCTTGCCCAGGCGCAGGCCCGGCAGGTCGGCCGGCACGATGAAGGACGAGACGCCACCTGCGCCCGGCCCACCGGTGCGCGCCATCAGCGTGAAGGCACCGGCGCGCGGCGCGTTGGTGATGAAACGCTTGGTGCCGTTGAGCACATAGTGGTCGCCGTCAAGCTCGGCACGGGTCTTCAGCGAGGCGGCGTCGGAGCCGGAATCGGGCTCGGTCAGCGCGAACGACATGATCAGCTCGCCACTGGCCACGCGCGGCAGAATGTCGCGCTTTTGCTCCGGCGTGCCGTCCATCAGGATGCCCTGCGAGCCGATGCCGACGTTGGTGCCGAACACCGAGCGGAAGGCCAGTGCCGTCTTGCCGATCTCGTAGGCTACCTGGACCTCCTGGCTCATCGACAGGCCGATGCCGCCGAACTCCTCCGGGATCGAGAGGCCGAACAGGCCCATGGTCTTCATCTCTTTCACAATGTCGGCGGGCACCTCGTCATGCTCTTCAAGGTGATTTTCGGCGGGCACCAAGCGCTCGCGGATGAAGCGCTGCACGGTGGGCAACAGGATGTCAAACGATTCGGAATCAAGAGCCATGGTAGTGAGATCGATAAGGTTAAGAAAGCAGAGATTCAAATGGCGCCAGCGGCCTTCAGGCGCTGCAGTTCAGCCCCGTCCAGACCCAGCAGTCCGGACAGCACTTCGTGCGTGCCCTCGCCCAGCATGGGAGGTGGGCTGCGCACCGGCAGGCGCTCGCCGTCGAGCCGGTAGGGAGGCGCCAGCACGCGGATGCTACCGACCTCGGGGTGGGGCTGCTGGGTCAGCAAGCCGCCACGGGCCGTGCGTTCGGAGGTCAGCGCCTCGTGCAGGCCCAGCACCTCACCGCAAGGGATTCCAGCGCTCGCCAGGCGCTGCAGCAGCAAGGCACGCGGGCGGCAGCGCAAGGCCTGCAGGATCTGCGGCAGCAACTCCGCGCGGTTCGCGGTGCGCTGCACGTTGGTCTTGAATCGTTCGTCGTCGGCCAAGTCGGGGCGCTCGATCACCTCGCGGCAAAAGCGCTCGAACTGGCTGTTGTTACCCACGGTGATGACAAGCGGTCCATCGACGGCATCGAAAACGCCATACGGCACGATGGAGGGATGAGAATTGCCGTAACGCGGGGGGGCCTTTTCGAGCAGCAGGGCTTCGAGCCCGTAGTAGGCGGTAACCATGATGCCGCAGTCGTACAGCGCCATCTCGATGTGGCGCCCCTGACCGGTGCGCTGGCGCTCGAACAGCGCCGCGAGCACCGCCTGGGCCGAGTACATGCCGGTGAACAGGTCCACCACCGCCACCCCGAACTTGAGCGGCGGCTGGTCGGCCTCGCCATTGAGGGCCATCAAGCCGGCCTCGCCCTGCACCAGCAGGTCGTAGCCCGGGCGCGCCGCCTCAGGGCCGGTGCGGTCGTAGCCCGAGATCTAGCAGTACACCACGTCGGGCCGCACGGCTTTGACCTGCTCGTAGCCCAAACCCATCTTCTCGGCGCCGCCGGCCTTGAAGTTCTGGATCACCACATCGCACTGCTCGGCCAGCGCCAGCGCCAACCGCTGGCCTTCTGTGGTCTGCAGGTCCAGTGTCACCGATCGCTTGTTGCGGTTGACGCTGTTGAAGTAGGCGGTCTGCGTCGAGCCGACGCGCAAGCCCCAGTCGCGCGTGTCGTCGCCCCGCCTCGGGTGCTCGACCTTGATCACCTCGGCACCAAAGTCCCCCAAGACCATGCCGCACCAAGGGCCTGCCAGTACACGTGAAAGATCCAGCACACGGATGCCAGAGAGTGGAAGCGAATGTTTGCTCATGAAAAACTGCGCCCAGCGATCGATTCTTGGGCAATTATTGAGTGGTGAAAATTGTTTGAAAACGTCAGCGAGCAAGGCTGGTGCCTGATTTCGACAACTTTGGCCGATGATGGTTTGTGGCAGGGTGACGATCCGCCAACACCTGGCAGTCGTTCAACCATCAACCCCAATCGGCTGCATCGCAGTTGTAAGCAAACCTTCGGGTGCCTTGCTAATTCTTTTTGGAGAAGCAGGCCAAAAGAAGATCGCCTCAGCCATGACCATGTGCGCCCCCCATTTGCATCAACCCGTAAATAACGATCGCAAGGAACATCGTTTCCAACACCATCAAGACTACCGGCCTCCAACCAACGCTCAATACGTCCTTGAGGTGAGTCTTCATCCCGATCGCGGCCATCGACGCGACCAGGAAACCCTGGGATACCTCGTTGCCGGCGCTCACCACGAACTTCGGCAACACCCCCAGGCTGTTGATGACCATCATCACGACGAACATCACCACAAACCATGGCAGCAGCGACGGGCGCTGCGGCTTCGGAGAACCCTCGGCACTGGCTTGCTGCGCCTGCTGGCGGTGCGTCATCCACGCCGCGAACGCGATCACCGGCACCAGCATCGCCACGCGCATGAGCTTGACGACCGTGGCTGCATCACCCGTTTCGGAGCCCATGCTGTAGCCCGCGCCCACCACCTGCGCCACGTCGTGGATGGTGCCGCCCAGGAAGAAGCCGGCGTTGAGCGCGTCCAGCCCTAGTAACCGCACCACCATCGGGTACATCACCATAGCCAGCGTCGAAAGCGTGGACACGCCGATGACGGTGAAGAGCGTGGCGCGCTCCCTTTGCGGATGCTGCGGAAAGGCCGCGGAGATCGCCAGCGCAGCCGAGGCGCCGCAAATGCCCACCGCGCCGCCCGTGAGCAGGCCGAAGAACGGCCGAAAGCCCATCACGCGCGCCATGACGATGCCGAAGGCGATGGTGACGACTACGGCCACCACCACCATGACCACGGGTTGCCAGCCCATGGCCTGGACCTGGGCGGCGGTTATTTTCAGGCCCAGCAGGGCCACGCCCCAGCGCAGCACCTGGCGCGCTGTGAACTCGATGCCGGGTTTGCAGCGCCCTTCCTGGGACAGGAAGTTCACCGCCATGCCCAGCAGCAGGGCAAACAGCATCACCGGCGCACCGTAGTGTTTCGCCAGGAACATCGCCGCCACCGCTACGATGGCCGAGATCACCAGCCCGGGCGAGAGCTGCGACCAGCGGTCCTTCCAGCCATCAATCATGCCTACCCGCATCGCGCCACTCATTCCGGTTTGTATTGGATGGAGCGCAGCAACTCGCCCTGGCGGTCGTAGGCCGCGTGCAGGTCCTTGGTCAGCTCCTCGCTGGTCAAGGGCAGGCCGGCCTCCATGCCCATGACCTCAATGCGCTGGCGCTGCTTGGGCTGATTGAGATACTGCAGCGTCAGGTCCCGCACCTTGGCCTGGATAGCCGGCGACAGATCCGGTGTGGACCAAAGCCCCATCCAACCCACCTCATTGAGCGCGGGGAAACCCAGCTCGGTGAAGGTGGGTACGTCGGGCAAGGCCGTGATGCGGGTCGGGTAGTTGACCGCGTAGGCCCTGAGCTTGCCGGCCTTGATCAGCTGCAGTGAGGTGGCCGGGGCATCGAACATCAGCGGCACGTGGCCGCCCAGCACGTCCTGCAAGCCCTGCGGCGAACCCTTGTAGCCGATGTGTTTCATCTCCACGCCCGCCAAGCGGCTGAACTGCACGCCCGCGGTGTGGGCCCGCATGCCGACGGCGTAGGACGCGTAGTCCACCCCACCCTTTTGCGTCTTGATGTAGCCGATCAACTCCTTCAGGTTCTTAGCCGGTACATTGTTGTTGGCCACAAGCACCAACCCCTGGCGGCTGACCTGTGCGAGTGGCTTCAAGTCCTTGAAGGGGTTGAAGTTCACCTTGTAAGCCTGCGGCGTCTCGGTCACGATGCCGCCCTGGATCAGCAGCAGCGTGTAGCCGTCGTGCGAAGACTTGATCAAGTCATTGACCGCTATGGCACCGGCGGCCCCGGGCTTGTTTTCGACAATTATCGGTTTGCCCAGCGATTGCGTCAGGCCCTCGGCAACGATGCGAGCCAGAGCATCGGCTGTGCCACCGGCCGGACCACCGACGACGATGCGAACGGGCCTGGTCGGCCATTCCTGGGCGTACGCGCCCTGGGTGGCCACGGTCAGGCCCGCGCCAAGCCCAAGTGCCAGCACGAGAGAGCGCCGGATGGAGGATCTGAGGTGTTGCATGGTGTGTCTCCTAATATCTTTAAATTGACTCAAACTTCAGTCATCAAGCCTCCAGTCATGGGCTTGATTGCTGAATGGGTTGACTCGCCGCCGTGCAGCTTGAGTCTTCATCCCGCCGTTTCCCTGGGCGCGCGACATGGCCTGCCGCCTCGCGTGTTCAGGCGGCCTTGCGCAGGAAGCCCTGATTGCCACCGTTGCGGTTGGGCGCGAAGCCGTTGGCCTGCAGGCTTTCTTCCACCGTGTCGTAGAAGACACCGATCTTGCTGATTTCGCGCGCCTGCTGGGCGGTGGCGATCGGGCGGCCGAACTCGCGCGAGATGCGCACCAACTGCTCGATCTGCGAGACAGTGCTCGCCTTGGCGGTGCGCGATTGGTTCCACAGGCCGTCTTCGATGCCGCAGCGCACATGCAAGCCCATGGCGATGCCCATCATGTTCACTGGCAGCACGTTGCGCACGTGACTTTCCACCGTCAGCACAGCGCCATCGGGCACCTCGCGCACGAAGTTGGCCAGGCTGTAGATGCTGGGCTTGTCCATGCCTCCACCTATCGCCACCCAGTTCATCACCAGCGGGCCCTTGTAGATGCCGCGCCGCATCAGGCGCTCCACCGACTCGAAGCTGTTGATGTTGTAGCACTGGAAGGCGCTCTGGATGCCCGCCTTGGTGAGGCGGCGCACATGCTCCTCCACCCAGCCGGGCTGCGCGGGCACCGTCATCTCCTTGTAGGCGTTGAAGATGGCGGGGTTCTCGCGCGAGGTGCCCTTGAAATCCGCCAGCTCCGCCTGCTCGGTGACATTCATCTGGGAGGTGTTCACAGTCACCGTCACCTGGTCGGGCGTGGGCTCGAGTTCGGCCAGCATATGGCGCGTATCGTCGCTCAGCCACTTGGCGGTTTCACCCTCGTTCTCGGGCGCAAAGCTGATGGAGCCGCCGACCTGGATGATCATCTCGGGCACGGCCTTGCGCACGCCGGCGATCAGCTCGTTGAACTTGGACAGGCGCTTGGAGCCCTTGCCGTCGAGTTCACGCACATGCAGGTGCAGCACGGTGGCACCGGCGTTGTAGCAGTCCACCGCCTTCTGGATCTGCGCTTCCATAGTGACAGGGATGTCTTCGGGAAAGTCGGAGGGCAGCCAGCCCGGCGCATAGGGTGCGGCCGTGATGATCAGAGGCTGCTGGTTTTCGGGGAACAGATGGCCGTCAAGAAAATTCATTGCATGTCTCCAAAGACAAGTTGGGAGTACGGGAAGAAATAGCGGGATGGGCTTGGTGAGCGCGGCCCTCAGTAGGGCTTGTCTCCGATGATCGCGGCGCGTT
>NZ_BCYO01000055.1 GCF_001598235.1 Polaromonas jejuensis NBRC 106434
CAGAGAAAGTCGTACAACGCCTCATGAAGCAGGAATGCCTGGTCGTTGCCGCTAACAGAAAGCGTCGGTACGGCTCCTACCTTGGCGAAATCAGCCCGGCGCCAGAGAACCTCATCAACCGGGACTTCCAGGCTGCAACTCCGAATGAGAAATGGCTGACCGACATCACGGAGTTCCAGATACCTGCTGGCAAGGTATATCTCTCGCCCATGATCGACTGCTTCGATGGTCTGGTGGTCAGCTGGACCATCGGTACGCGTCCAGATGCCGACCTGGTGAACACCATGTTGGATGCTGCCATCGAGAGAGTAGCCAACAGCAATGATCGGCCCGTCGTTCACTCTGATCGCGGTGGGCACTATCGCTGGCCTGGCTGGCTCTCCAGGATGCACAACGCCAAGCTGATCCGCTCGATGTCGCGCAAGGGATGCTCGCCCGACAATGCGGCTTGCGAGGGATTCTTTGGGCGGCTGAAAACGGAACTGTTCTACCCTCGCAACTGGCAGGGTTCAACTATTGAGCAATTCATCGAGGTAGTTGACTCCTACATCCGCTGGTATAACGAAAAGCGCATCAAGATATCCCTTGGCTCACTCAGTCCCATCGAATACCGGGCGAGTCTCGGACTTACGGCATAAACCAGTCCAAGATTTACGCCGCACCCCCCCGTGCCGATTTAGCGCTGATCAGTTGCACCGGAAATTGCCGACCTTCTTGCTTCGGGCTTCTTGCAAATCCATTGCAGTGAACAGCATTGCCGAGTCACCTGAAAAGGCTGAAAACGGCCTGTCGTGAGTGAGCTGCCATGGCTCGGACTCGCATCTTGCCAATACTCGCGAAATTGACCGCAGTGCCCGCAATCGCACCAACTCCGTGCGCATCTCCCATTGATGTGTCCTTGGTGCGTCTTTCGCACCCCGAATGGGTGCCCATGGGCTTTCTGACGCATGCGTTACCCCATAAGGCGGGGGCTTAACCTCAAAAAATCCTGGCACGTCAATTGCTATCACCCCCACAGATTCAAGTCACTTGAATCAATGGAATGAAGCTTGACTACCCAATTTTTCAAAGGGCTACACATGAAAAAAGCGTTCAAACACATCGTATCGATGAGTGCACTGCTGGGATGCAGTCTTGGTCTTTTGGCCACGTCGGCCAGCGCAGTTGACTTGCTCACGAGCGTGAAGCAAAAGAAAGAAATGAATATCGGCACAGAGGCGCAATTTGCCCCTTTTGAATTCATCAAAGACGGCAAGATCGTGGGCTATAGCGCGGATCTGCTGGCGCTGATCATGGCCGACTTGCCGGGTGTCCAGGCCAATCGCGAGGACGTTCCTTTTCAGGCCATATTGCCAGGCTTGTCGGCCAAGAAATTTGACTTCGTGGTGACATCGGTCACGGTCACCAAAGACCGTGACGCCAAATTCGCGTTCACGTTGCCCATCGCAGAGGCCACCGTAGCCCTCTTGCGCCGCACCCAGGATGGCAACTTCACATCACCAGACCAGCTCAGCGGCAAAGTGGTAGGGTCGCAGGCCGGTTCCGCGCAGTTGAAAGTGGCGCGTGAATTCGACAAAAAGCTGCGTGCAGAGGGCAAGGCAGGTCTGAAGGATATCCGCGAGTATGTCTCTTTTGACGAAGCCTATGCCGACCTGGCCGCTGGTCGCCTTGATGCGGTCGCTCAATCCCTCTCCAACTTGGGACCATTGGTTAAAAGCCGGCCAGACACTTTCGCGGTAGTCCAGCCAGCCATTGGCCCCAAGACCTTCTACGCTTGGGTGGGCCGCAAAGACAGCGATAGCGCTCCTTTGGTGAAGTTCTTCAGCGATGGCATTGCCCGTGCCAACACCAGCGGAAAGATGTCAGAGCTCCAGAAGAAGTGGTTCGGCTTCACTATGCCTCTGCCCGTTGATCGCCTGCCTGCGCCAGAGATGTAAATCTGCGCGAGCTCTGCCCCCTCATTGATGCCCCCAGGAGTTGCTCCGATGCCCTTAGCCGAACGATTGGCTGACTATGCGCCAGCGATCACATCAGGCCTGCTAACAACGGCCGGGCTATCAGCCGTTGCCATTGCGATCGGCTTTGTTGCGGCCGTTGGCTTGTACATCGCGCGATCCCGCTGGCCCCGTGCAGGGGCAACTCTGGTTCAGGTTTATGTGAGTTTTTTTCGTGGCACGCCACTGCTGGTGCAGTTGCTGATGCTGTTTTATTTGCCAGCAGCCTTTGGCTTGGACCTCAATCCCTGGCTCGCCGCGATGACTATCTTGGGCTTGAATTCGGCTGCCTTCCAAAGCGAAATTCTGCGATCCGGATTTGCCTCAATTCCAGCAGCGCAAATCGAAGCCGCGCGTGTATTTGGGCTGAGCCAGAGGCAAATTCTCTGGCATATCCAGATGCCGCAGGTTCTTCGCCTAACCCTGCCCTCACTCACCTCGGAGTCCATCGACATCATCAAGGGTTCCGCCGTGATCTCGGTGCTTGCAATTGCTGACTTGCTGCGCGTTGGCAAACAACTGGTCAACGCCGACGCGAAAGTGAACATGCGATCACCGAAGTGCGTGCATCGGTGGCCATGGTGTTTCAGCAATTCAACCTTTGGCCTCACATGCGGGTGATCGACAACATCACGGCGCCCCTGACCTTGGCAAAAGGCTTGTCCGTCGAAGTCGCACGCAACCGCGCGATGAAAGCACTTGAACGAGTTGGATTGGCAGCCAAAGCCCAATCGTATCCCGCCCAGCTCAGCGGCGGGCAGCAGCAGCGTGTCGGCATTGCGCGTGCACTCGTTGTTGAGCCGCAAGTCATGCTGCTGGACGAGCCCACATCAGCGCTAGACCCAGAACTGGTCGATGAAGTTCTGGAGGTCATCCAATCCTTGGCCCGAGACGGCATGACCATGGTCATGGTGACCCACGAGATGGGCTTTGCGGCCAAAGTCTCCAGCCGCGTGGTCTTCATGGAAGCCGGCCGGATCATTGAAAGTGGTGTGCCGCAGCAGATGTTCTCCAACCCAACGACTGAGCGCCTGCGCTCCTTTTTGCGAACCTGGTTCGCCCGCAATCGGAACGACACGATAAACGTCGCGGCCCTGCCAGAAATGGCTGTGACGCTGTGACTAACTTGCTACGCCCCAACGTCTTGCCTCTAAGTGCCGTGCAAGCCATGGCCCATGTCCAAGGTGAGCGGCTCATCCAGATGCAGCGCAGGCTGGCGGACTTTGGTGGCCGCAGCGACGGCGGCGTAAGTCGTGAGGCCCTCTCCACCACCGAGTTGGCTGCACGCCAATGGTTATGTGGCCTATGCACTGGAGCACTCTACCAGTGGTATATCGACGATGCGGCTAACCTCATTGTGCGCCGCCATGGAACCGACCCAGATCTTGCGCCGGTCATGACCGGCAGCCATATCGACACCCAACCTATCGGCGGCTGGCTTGATGGTGCATACGGCGTGATCGCAGGGCTGGAAGTGCTGCACGCGCTCGACGATGCCGGCATCCAAACACGGCGCGCTATCGAAGTCGCAATTTGGACCAACGAAGAGGGTTCGCGCTTCAGCCCCGGGGCCATGGGCTCCAGTGCGTTCAGCGACCCCACACGTTTGCAGTCTTTTTTGGCAGTTCAAGATGCCCAGGGCCAGCGCTTTGAAAGCGCGCGCAATGCGGCATTGCAAGCCACGCCGACTGCGCAAAGAATCAAGCTTGGTCACCCTGTCCATGCCTACATCGAAGCCCATATCGAACAAGGCCCAGTAATGGAATGTGGCGGCTACAGCCTAGGGATCGTCACCGTCATCCAAGGGGTGCGCTGGTATGAAGTTACGGTCCACGGCAACAGCGCACATGCAGGAACCACCCCTTTAGCCACACGGGAAGACGCCTTGCTCACCGCCGCCACCATGGTCAGCCATTTGGGCGCTGCTGCCGCCGCGCGTCACGATGATGCCTTGCGTTGGACCGTGGGCCGATTTGAGGTGGCGCCTGGCTCCATCAACACCATTGCCGATCGCGTGACTTTCAGTGTCGATGTGCGTCATCCCCAAGAATCCGAGCTTAGCGCCATGCACGCCTTGCTGCACCGCGTGCTGGAGCAAAACCAAGGCGCGTGCACCTATGAAGTGCGTGCACTCATGCAGCGCGCACCCACCGCGTTCGATGCCCAAGTTCTGGCCATTCTGGAGTCGGCCGTGCTTGCTACGCAGGCCCCCCACTGCCACTTGGGCTCGGGAGCCTTTCATGACGCGATGTACCTCGCCGATTGCTGCCCCACGGCCATGCTTTTTGTGCCCAGCAAGAAAGGCATCAGTCACAACGCGGCGGAGGACACCCTCATATCTGACCTTGTCGAGGGCGCGCGTGCACTGGCCGCTGCGCTGGTTGCCCTGGCCGACGCCTAAAAACCACTCACCTCTGCAATCCCTGCATTCACCAAAGGAGCTCACCATGATGACCACGTCCACCCCTACCTCCATCGTTGACAACAGCGAACCCGCGGGCATTAATGCCACGCTGCATGAACCCATTTCTGCCGATGGCACGCCCGATCTGGGAAAGGTCTATGAAGTCCCCGCACGCCAAGGCCGCGCTGTACGCGTAGCCAAAGGACAAACCATCCGGATCATCAACACCCATGGCACGCAGGTGTGCGACATGTGGGCCTTCAAAGCCGACAGCATGAATGAATTCCTGTCGATGGAGCACCTGCGCGCCTGGATCGACCGTGTGAATCCTCGGCCAGGCGACGCCATGGTGACGAACCACCGCCGCCCCATCCTGACGTTTAAGACCGACACCTCGGTCGGTATCCATGACACCTTGATCGCCCCTTGCGACATCCACCGCTATCGCACCTTGGGCGTAGAGGGTTACCACGACAGTTGCGCTGACAATTTACGCTTGGCCATCAAGGCCATCGGTCTGCGCACACGTGAGGTACCCGGTTCACTAAATCTGTGGATGAACATTCCGTTCAACAAAGAAGGGGCCATCGAGTGGCTGCCTACTGTGAGCGAAGCCGGCGATTACGTGGAGTTCGTTGCAGAAATGGACTGTATTGTCGTGATGTCCTCCTGCCCCCAGGACATCATTGCGATCAATAGCAACCAACCCATGCCGGTCCATTTCTCTGTGCACTAATCACGGACAATACCGAGATATTGGCGCCGGATAGTGCCTGCCAGGCAGCATCCGGCTCCCTTGCTTTCGGAGCATCCATGCCCTCCAACAAACACCCACCAGCGGCAGGCAGTACGCGCCGCGATAAATCTGTTCCCCGTCCCTCACTGGATCCCGCCACTATCCTGGGGGGCAGAATCAGGCATGCCAGAACCCGGCACGGCTTCACGCTCAAACAGCTGGTCCAACTTGCGGGTTGCTCAGAGAGCATGTTGTCAAAAATCGAGTGTGGCCTGGCATCTCCGTCCTTGGCCACACTACATCGGATTGCGCAGGCACTGCAAACCAACGTAGCGGAACTGACCACATTGTCAGAGGCGATCGTCAGCCCCGTCACGCGGGCTGCGGAGCGACCCGTCGTGCAATTCAGCACCGGGAAGGCGGGGAACAACAGCCACAGCATCCGACTTGAACGCCTGGTGCCGCCGGTGCGCGGCCAGCTACTGCAAGGCGATATTCACGTGCTGGATCCAGGCGCCACCTCGGCTGACAGCATTCAGCACCAGGGCGAAGAGATGGGCTATGTGCTGCAAGGTTCGCTAAGCCTGACGATAGGGGATGTCACCTACCAACTCTGCGCGGGCGACTCTTTTTACTTCGCCAGCGAGCAGGCCCACAGTTACAGCAATATGGGCGAAGCAGTCACCAAAGTTCTGTGGATCAATACACCACCCACGTTTTAAGCGCTCCATGATAGCCACTGACACCTCCGCACAAAACCTGCCGCGCTTTTGCGGCATTCCCACCTTCATGCGCACCCCTTTGGCCAGCCACCCGAGCGAGATAGACATCGGCATTGCAGGCGTGCCTTACGACGGAGGCGTCAGCGCTCGCACCGGTGCTCGTTACGGTCCGCGAGAAATCCGCAACATGTCTTCGCTGACGCGCGCCATCCACCATGTCACGGGCTTCAATCCGTTTGCCGCCTGTCGCGTCGGCGATGTGGGAGATGTTCCATTCACCAACTTGTATGACATCGAGCAGGCCCACGAGGATATCCGCCGCTTTCTCAGGCCATTTTTTGCCAGTGGCAAGAAAATGCTGATCGCTGGCGGTGACCACTCCATCACCTACCCGGTGTTTCAAGCCATGCAACCGGTTCATCCTTTGGGCATGGTTCACATCGACGCGCATACCGACACCTGGGACACCTTTGCCGGCTCTAAGTTCACGCACGGCTCGCCCTTCAGACGTGCCGTGGAAGCCGGGCTTCTCGACCCCAGGCGCACCATCCAGATTGGCATTCGCGGCGCGCAAAATTCGGACTCCGGATGGCGGTATTCGTTGGAATCGGGCATGCGCGTGGTGTTTATCGAAGAGTTCGATCGCATGGGTGTCGAAGCTGTCATCGCAGAAGCCAGGCGCGTGGTAGGCGACGGGCCGACCTACCTCTCCATGGATGTCGATGGGCTCGACCCCGTTTTTGCACCCGGTACAGGAACGCCAGAAATTGGCGGCCTGACGACCCGGGAAACCCTGCAACTGATTCGTGGACTGAGCGGACTCAACCTGCAGGGTGCTGACGTGGTGGAAGTCGCTCCACCCTACGACCCCAGCGGCAATACTGCACTGCTGGGCGCCACCCTTATGTACGAAGCCTTATGCCTGCTGGCAGAAAGCTACCAACATTAAGGCCTGGGTCGATTGAAGGCCGCAATATGCGCGCAGTAAAGTGAGAGGCTCATCAATCCCTTTTTTAATGTCAAAAATGAACCGCATCGAACTCATCGAAAAACTTATTTCCAAGAACGACCTGACAAAGGCAGCTGCAGGACGAATCCTGGACACCCTCATTGAAACCATTCAAGTTGCGGTCAAAAAGGGAGACTCGGTGACCTTGGTGGGCTTTGTGCGCATTCCACTGATGGCGGACAGTGATTCCACGTTCATCGCGGACAGTATTCCGGGCGATGGCGGACACCCTGCGCTGGTGTCCTG
>NZ_BCYO01000056.1 GCF_001598235.1 Polaromonas jejuensis NBRC 106434
CGCCGAGGGGGATTGATCCAGCGCGCAATAAGGGCAGTGATCAAAATGCGCTGCAATCTCATCGTCCACGGGTGAGCCTGGTGAGCCCGTCGCTGGCTCAGACTTGTCGGCCTGAGCCGTGCAGATTTGCTGCCAACTCGTGGAAGTTCCTTCCCATGACGCGATGGCATGGGAAACCGCAGGCGCAAGCGCAGACATCAAGAGGACCGCAACGGCGATCCAAATGGTGAATTGACGCTCTAGGCGGTTGAACATTCGAAAATTTTATCCCGTGCAAGGATTTACTACTGGTCATCCTACGCGGGCATGGTAGTTCCCAACTTGGCGGCCAATGCCAGCACAACCAGCAGCACCCCCGCCTCAACCAGCAACACCCGCCTAAACCCCTTGGCACCGACCACCTGATCACGATCCAGCCGCGCTAACCAATACCAGCGATTTCGCGCCCCTAGTCCGGCAGCAATCGCAACGGCACAAAGTTTCGCCAGCAATATCCAGACATAGGCAGAACCCCAGGGATTGCTGGCATGTCCAAGCGTCCGTGCCGCATTAAACAGCCCGCTACCGACCACCACCAGTAGCGCCAGCGTTGCCACTTCCGATAGGCGATGTGCCAGTGCACTGCGCTGCTGCAGCTGCCAGTGGGACCAGTCAGACGTCAGCAGTACGCAGATCCCGACTGATCCAGCCCAGGCTGTCGCTGCCAGCACATGTGCCGTGTGGATCAATACGGAAAAGCTGACGAAGCCCTGATCTGCCGCGTGCCCGGTCGCCGCCCGTGCCAGCGCGAATCCAATCAGGCCAACCCCGAACAAGCCATCTCGTATTTGCCATGCAGAGCTGACAGTCGCCACCATCAGCATGATCCAGGCAGTCAACGCAACCCAGATCATGGCGCCAAAATGTGACTGCGTGAGTACCAGCCAGAGTGCGGCGGGCAGGCCGGTGATAAGGGTTTCGGTCATGGCAACGGTGCCGGCGCACAGGTAGGCTGCGAGTCCGATGCCGAGCAGTACACAAGCCCGGCGAGCCATGCCGACGAGTCGCACTGAGGTAGCTGTCGACGACACTGCAGTTTGCAGCACGGCGACGCCGACGGCCGCTGCCAGCGCCATATTCAGCAATGCCGCAAATAGCGCTTGCATCCAGCCGGCGACCAGATCCATCACTTCACCGTGAATTTATAGCTCCCCTTAGTACGGTGACCATCGTCGGCGACCGCGACCCATTTCACTTGATATGCGCCGGCTGGCAGGGTTGGTAGCGCTAATCGCATGGTCTTGTGAGTGGTGGCGTCGACCTCGGCTTTGGCGCTGTTGACCTGCTTGCCCCGAGCATCGATGACGACCAGACTGCTGAACGCCGGTTCGAGCGCTTCGTTGTACGTGATGCGGACCTCTTGCGGCGCACTGACGACCGAACCTGCGACGGGAGACTGGGTTTCAGGATGTGCATGCGCCCAGGCCTGACCGATGCTGCCTAAGCACAGCGCGCTGACGACTGCGGACAGGCGAAAAAAGGCACGGATGGCAGAGCAGTGAAAAGAAGAGTTTGGCATGACAAGAGCTTTTAAAAAAAAGGTTTGTCGATGGATTTTGGGAAAATGTCATCGAAAAAGAAGTGAGTTTGCAGCCGCACGCCAATACTATGACCGCTTGCCCAAATTCTGTCCTAGGTTTGGACGTCCGTTCCTGGCCGGCGGCCGTCGATCGACTCGGCGAAATCCTTCCTGTCGCCGAAGCAGTCGCTTGCATGGGAAACGACAGGGTCGCAATGGCCGCTATGGAGCGAGTCGAAAACGATTGCCACCGACGGGTACGGGGCCCTAAGGGGAAGTTCGTTCTTCTCCGAAACCGACAAAGTGGTCAGCTTCTACCGGAATGGTGGTTAATGACTGCCAGCATGCGCAGCGAGATCGAAAACAAAGGAAACAGGGGCGCATGGGCAGGCATCGGCGGATCAAATGGCGGCGCCAGGCCATCTCAAAGACCCGGTGTGCGGCATGGCAGTGACAGCGCAGTCATCCCCACGCGGGCAAGCCTTACCATTTTTGCAGCGCTAACCCGAGACCAGCTAAGCTACGGCGTCCGCCAGCCAACCCGGTGTACGGCCGCAGTCGCGTCATGTCGGGCATCGTCCTCCGAATGAAGGTAGATGCTGGTGGTGCTGATATTGGCATGGCCCAGGTTGTCTCGGACCACTTTCAGGTCTGCCTTTTCGCTCAGGTGGCTGCCGGCGGTGTGGCGCATCCAATGGGTGGACGCCTGTTCGAGGTGGGCCGCCGCGGACTCGAACTCGGGGCCCTGGCGCCGCAAACGCGCCGCGCTTTCCCGGACCACCTCCTTGACGATCTCGTGGATAGCGCTGCGTGCCATGGGCCTGGCAGGTCCAATGAGAGGTATCACCAGCGGCATGCCATCCCCCTCTAGCGCCAGCGGGCTCAGGCCATGAGCCTTGCGGTAGCGCATGAATTCGGCCATCAACTCGCCAGTGGCCGGCACCAGGCGAGTCTTGCCCCCTTTACCCGTAATCTCCAGCCACCAACGTTCTCGTGCGTCGGTGCTGCGCCGGCTGAAGACGCCGCCCATGGTTGTCCCGCAAATCTCTGAAACGCGCAAGCCGCCGATGTACAGCAAGGAGAACAACCAGCGGCAGCGCGACGCATGGAGCCTGTCGCGTTCACTTATCACCGGCATAGCCTCAATGGTGCTCTTGACGGCCTCCCAGTGCTCCATCGGCAGGAAGCGGCTTACGCGGGGCGCGGCAAGCCTTTTCTTGCGCCGACTCAAGGCCAGCGGATTGCCGGCCAGGTAGCCCGCTTCCACGAGCCACGACAGCATGGCATTGAGAATCGACAGAGCCTGGCGCTGGCTGGATGCACCCAGCGGGCCGGCGAAGGGTCGCCACAGCGGGGAATCCCGGCCCGGCTTTTGACCTGGCGCCATGAGCCAACGCTCGGCCGGTTGCGGATCGACCAGGAAGCGCTGGTAGACCAGCAAGTCCTCATGGGTGAGGTCCGACAGTGCCACGCCGTGCTGCAGCCCACACCACAACATGAGCCGTTCGGCCTCCTTGCGGTAGCTGGCCAGCGTAGCAGGCGAGTCGACATAACGGGCCAGCCAGGCCAGTACAGCGGAGCGATCGTCCGCGGCGGCCAGCTGCCCGGGCGAGGCGGCGCGATTGCGCCCGCGGCGGCCGTCGAGATGGGCGGGAATCGCCAGCCGGTCCAGGGTGACCAGTGCCGTCATGCCGAGCTACGTGGAAATGGATACATTGGCAACCATTATGGACATTAGATGGATTATGTCCATAGATTTGATAATTTAGAAAATAACTCAACGTATTACGTTGTATTATTTATTTAAAGCCACCTGAAAGCCGCCACGATGGAAACTCCAGCTATCACCGAAGCCCGCCTGCAGGCCGAAATTGAATCCCTGCGTGCCCAGTATCCAGACACCCAGGAGCTGTACCGCGAGGTATGCGTGCTGCTGTTCTTCCGGCACGGGATCACGCCCACCGCCAACAAGCTGTACCAGCTGGTGCGCAAGGGCAGCATGAGCGCGCCGGCGGAGGCGCTGACCAGGTTCTGGGAAACACTTCGCGAGAAAAGCCGCATCCGTATCGAGCATCCCGATTTGCCGGCGCCGCTGCGCGACGCGGCCGGTGAGATGGTCGGCGTCCTGTGGCAGCGCGCTCAAACCGCGGCGCAGGAGGCGCTGGTGCAACTCCGCGAGGAAGCTCACGCGCAAGTGCTGGCCGCCGAAGCCATTGCCCAGGCCGCAACCGCACGAGTGCAGGAGACTGAGCAGGCATTGGGCGAGGCGCGGCAGGAACTGCAAGCGATTCAGCAGCGCTTGGCCGAAACTCAAGCTGATCTCGCTCGGGCCCAGGGTGAGGTCACCGCCCTGCAGCGCCAGGTGGAGGCCGGTGTGGCGCAGCGCCGGGAGCTTCAGGAAGGATTCAATGCTGCGCAGCAGCGCCTCACCCATGAACTTGAACAGCAACGCGTGGCGGCCACGGCGGCCGAGGAACGTCATGCGGCCGAAACGAAGCGCATGCTGCTCGATGTGGACCGCGAACGGGTCAATTCGACCAAACACCAAAAGGAGCTGGAGCAAGCACGTCGCATGTTCGTCGATCAGACCGAACTGCATCGCCAGCAAATGACCGAAAAGCAGCAGCAGGCCGAAACGCTTCGGCAGCGCAATGGCGAGCTCGAAGGCAGTGTGGCAGAGCTACGGGGGCAGCGCGATCAGCTGCTGCGAGACGTGGATGGCTTGAGGCTGCGCCTGGAGAGCTTGCCTGTGGCGAAAGTGGCTCCGGCGCGCCAAGTGAAGGTCAGATCTCCTGGCATTGCCAAGGCAAGCCGGCCGAAGCGAACACCTTAAAGTACCGCCCCAAAATAACGGATGATGTGGGCAGCTATTTTGCAAGGAGAATTCGATGCAACTCAGGACCATTGAGACCGTGAGCGTGGTGCATCAGATCAGATGCGATCGGTGCGGTAAAGAGGCTGAACGTGGCGAGGTTGGCTTCGTTGAGATGACGTCGATCGGTTTCGACGCGGGCTATGACTCGATTTTTGGTGACGGCAATCGGGTTGAGGTCGATTTGTGCGAGCCTTGCTTGCGCGACACCTTGGGCGCCTGGCTGCGGGTGAAAACGCCTGCTGACACGCCTTTGGCGAGCATGCTTGCAGCTTTCAAGCCCGAGGTACATGGAGGGGAGTTTCCCTCGCCCAAATCAACAGGGACCGAATGAAGCCAAAACCAGTCATTCCACTTTCGGACTATTTGCGTATCTTCCGTGTTATCAAGTCGGTGCTGGACAGCGTCGATGCGCACACCACCCATGCTTGTATGTTCTTCAGCATCGCGGGCGCGGCGATTCTTCGGGAGTACTACAAAAAGGACGCCATGCAGATTGCGGGTGCAGCCTTCTATCTGGTGGACGGCAAACAGCGAAACGCCATGTCTTTTGCGACAGTATCAGAAGGACAAGCACAAAGCTCAGATACGGCGTTTCATTCCTGGGTTCAATGTGATGGTTACGTGATTGATTTCATGACGCCAATATTTCCCGACGTTTGCGTATCTTCTGGTCACCCATTTACAGCACCGGGACGTATGTTCCAAAAACGGCTGAGCGGTATGGCCCCGAGTCACCAGCATCTTTATAAGGAAGGCGACTTCTACCTGGTGCCCAACCCTGAGCTGACAGTCGATCTCAGGAGGTCATTCCTCCAAAAACCCGCCAGTGCTGATCTGGTCAATATCTGCCTGCATTGGTACAGAAAGCCACCAAAACCGATTCTCCCTGAGCTGCACATGCAAAACGACCTCGGGGAAGTCACCCAGATCAAACTTAGCCATGTCGGAGTGTCCGGTGCATGGTGAGTGCCACAGATAAAGTCTATGGGCAAGCTCTCAGAACTTAAGTGCACCGATCATCCCGGCCAACCCTCTTGTCCGTTCCCCAATCAAAACCCGGGGATGCCCCTATTTGACTTTTCTTTCGGCTGTGCGGTCAGCCGCAGCTGGGGCAGGACGTTGCGGAACTCAGCGATGCTGTGCACAGATTCATCGTTTGGCTCGATTTCGAAGCTGTGATTGAGGACATGTGGTTGGGCGAGATATCCGTCAAAGCGGACGTTCGTGCCAGCAGGTTCGAACTTCTGAAGATTTCGGGCAACATTGGGAAGCACAACTTCTCGCGACTGCATGCCGATATAAGGAAGATCGTTGGAATTTACGAGCGGAGCGGTGTGCCCATCTCCGAAAACGACGCTTACCGCTCACTTGACAGCATCTATGAGTGGCTCTTCGATAACTTCTTTGCGTATCACGCGAGCACGATCGCCGAGTTTCTCAATGACATTCGTTTGGCGATTCACTGCTACCTGAGGGAAGGGTTCGTGCGGTCCCATCACTTCCCAGCCGGGGAGGAGATTCTTTACAGATACCGATACCCACCAGGCTGCGACGACGACCTGGCCAAGGCGATGTATTGGGACCTGATGAACAAAATCGGGAGGAGGCCGATCTTTCCAAAATTCACCGTGACGCAGTCCCTAAAGGACCAGTTCTGACTGGCGATTAGCGGAACCGCCTATTTCTTTTTAAATCAAGGACTTAGGCTCACTTCTGCGAAATTTTCAGGAATCACGGCCGACCCTCCATAGGG
>NZ_BCYO01000057.1 GCF_001598235.1 Polaromonas jejuensis NBRC 106434
CCCTTCTTCAACAACTACCGTCCCCAGTTCTACTTCCGCACGACGGACGTGACCGGTGCGATCGAGTTGCCAGAAGGCAAGGAAATGGTCATGCCTGGCGACAACGTGTCGATCACCGTCAAGCTGATCAACCCGATCGCCATGGAAGAAGGCCTGCGCTTCGCCATCCGCGAAGGCGGCCGTACCGTGGGCGCTGGCGTTGTGGCCAAGATCCTCGCGTAATTCCACATCAATAAAAAAGGAATTACCATGGCCGCCAAGCAAAAAATCCGCATCCGTCTCAAGGCGTTTGACTACAAACTGATTGACCAGTCAGCCGCCGAGATTGTTGACACTGCAAAACGCACTGGTGCGATTGTCAAGGGTCCCGTGCCCCTGCCAACCCGCATGAAGCGTTTCGACATCCTGCGTTCGCCCCACGTCAACAAGACGAGCCGCGACCAGCTTGAAATCCGCACGCACCAGCGTCTGATGGACATCGTTGACCCCACGGATAAAACCGTTGACGCGTTGATGAAGCTCGATCTGCCTGCTGGCGTGGACGTCGAAATCAAGCTGCAGTAAGCGAAAACGGGGGGCATGAGGCGTTGGGCTGACCCAACGCTTAAACTCCCCCAAAACTTGAGTGTTGGCGCAGATTTGCCTTATTTGGCAGTCTGCGCTATACTTTTGGGCTGCCTTGGATTCGGCATGATTCGTCATGGCGGGCCAAAGCAGTTTTATTAACCGCCTTTCACATTAAAACGTCTGCAGCCAATTGAAGTTGCAGCGGTGGAAGTTTTGGAGAAAACAATGAGTCTGAGCAACTCCCTAGGGTTGCTGGGTCGCAAGGTGGGCATGATGCGTCTGTTCACCGATGATGGGGATACTGTTCCTGTCACGGTGGTGGATGTGTCCAACAACCGCGTAACCCAGGTTAAAACCGAAGCAAATGACGGCTACGATGCCCTTCAAGTGGCATTTGGCGCGCGCAAAGCGTCGCGCGTGACCAAGCCGGCCGCCGGCCACCTTGCGAAAGCAGGCGTTGAAGCTGGTGAAATCCTGAAAGAATTCCGCGTGACGGCTGACGTCGCAGGCAAATATGCTGCCGGTACGGTTGTACCTGCCGCTGACGTGTTTGCGGTGGGCCAGCTGGTGGACGTGCAGGGCACCTCCATCGGTAAAGGCTATGCCGGCACCATCAAGCGCCACAACATGAGCTCGCAGCGCGCGTCGCACGGTAACAGCCGTTCGCACAACGTTCCCGGCTCCATCGGTATGGCGCAGGATCCTGGTCGTGTGTTTCCTGGTAAACGCATGACGGGTCATCTGGGCGACGTAACTGTCACCACGCAAAACCTCGACATCGTGCGCATCGACGAAGCCCGTCAGCTGCTGATGATTCGTGGCGCCGTGCCTGGTTCCAAGGGTGGTTTTGTCACGGTGCGCGCCGCCATCAAAGCCAAGGCTTCAACCGCTGCTAAAGGAGCGAACTGATGCAGGTCGAACTCCTGAATGACCAAGGTCTGGCTTCGTCCAAAGTGGACGCGCCTGATACCGTGTTTGGTCGCGAATACAACGAAAGCCTGGTGCACCAGGTGGTCGTGGCCTTCCAGGCCAACGCCCGCCAAGGCACCCGTGCCCAGAAAGACCGTGAGCAGGTCCGTCACTCGACCAAGAAGCCTTTCAAGCAAAAGGGTACGGGTCGCGCACGTGCTGGTATGACTTCTTCCCCGCTGTGGCGCGGAGGCGGACGTATCTTCCCGAACATGCCTGATGAAAACTTCACGCAGAAGATCAACAAGAAAATGTATCGCGCCGGCATGGCTTCGATCTTTTCGCAGCTGGCCCGCGAAGGCCGTCTGGCTGTGGTTGATTCCCTGACCGTGGATTCGCCCAAGACGAAAGTCCTGGCTGACAAATTCAAGGCCATGAACCTCAATTCGGTGCTGGTGATTGCCGATCAGATTGACGAAAATCTGTACCTGGCTTCCCGCAACCTGGTCAACATCCTGGTGGTTGAGCCCCGCTACGCAGATCCGCTGTCGCTGGTTCACTACAAAAAGGTGCTGGTGACCAAGGCCGCCATGGACCAACTCAAGGAGATGTTCGCATGAGCGCCGTGAACAGCAAATCCAAATTTGACGAAGGCCGTCTGATGCAGGTTTTGGTTGCGCCCATCGTGTCCGAAAAGGCCACGATGATCGCCGAGAAATCCAATTCCGTGACCTTCAAGGTGCTGCAGGACGCCACCAAATATGAAATCAAGGCCGCTGTGGAATTGATGTTCAAGGTTGACGTCAAGGCAGTTTCTGTACTCAACCAAAAAGGCAAGACCAAGCGTTTTGGCAAGTCTGTGGGCCGTCGGGACAATATCCGTAAAGCCTATGTGACGCTCAAGCCAGGTCAAGAGCTGAACCTCGGTGGGGAGGCTGCGTAATCATGGCCGTCATTAAAATGAAACCAACTTCACCGGGCCAGCGTGGCGCGGTGAAAATCTCGCGTGACCACCTGTTCAAGGGTGAGGGTTATGCGCCGTTGCTGGAGCCGCAATTCCAGAAGTCCGGCCGTAACAACAACGGTCACATCACGGTTCGCCACAAGGGCGGTGGTCACAAGCACCACTACCGCGTGGTCGACTTCAAGCGCAACAAGGACGCCATTCCGGCCAAGGTCGAACGTATCGAGTACGACCCCAACCGCACGGCTCACATTGCGCTGATCTGCTACGCCGACGGCGAGCGCGCTTACATCATCGCCCCTCGCGGCCTTGAAGTCGGTGCCACGCTGATCAGTGGTTCGGAAGCGCCGATTCGCGTCGGCAACACCCTGCCTATCCGCAACATCCCTGTGGGTTCCACGATTCACTGCATCGAGATGCAAATCGGCAAGGGCGCGCAAATCGCCCGTTCCGCCGGTACGTCTGCAACGCTGCTGGCGCGTGAAGGTACCTACGCCCAGGTGCGCATGCGCTCCGGTGAAGTTCGCAAGATCCACATCGAATGCCGTGCCACCATTGGTGAAGTCGCCAACGAAGAACACAGCCTGCGCCGTCTCGGCAAGGCCGGTGTGAAGCGCTGGATGGGTATTCGCCCAACCGTTCGCGGTGTGGTGATGAACCCGGTTGACCACCCGCACGGTGGCGGTGAAGGCAAGACCGGTGAAGGTCGCCATCCAGTTGATCCATGGGGCAATCTGACCAAGGGCTACCGCACCCGTAACAACAAGCGCACGCAGGTCATGATCGTGTCGCGTCGCAAGAAGTAAGGGATAGGCTATGACCCGTTCACTCAAAAAAGGTCCGTTTGTCGACCATCATTTGGTAGCCAAGGCTGATAAAGCGGTTACCAACAAGGACAAAAAGCCGATCAAGACCTGGTCGCGTCGCTCCATGATCCTGCCCGAGTTCATCGGCCTGACCATTGCCGTGCATAACGGCAAGCAGCACGTGCCTGTCTACATCACCGATCAAATGGTTGGCCACAAGCTGGGCGAGTTCGCACTCACCCGGACTTTCAAAGGTCACCCGGCTGACAAAAAAGTTGTGAGAAAGTAAGGAAAGACCATGGAAACACGTGCAACCCTCAGGGGCGTTCGTCTGTCGGTCGACAAGGGCCGTCTGGTCGCTGACCTGATCCGCGGCAAGAAAGTGGATCAAGCGCTCAACATCCTGAATTTCACGCAGAAAAAAGCTGCTGGAATCATCAAGAAGGTGGTTGAGTCCGCTATCGCCAACGCTGAACACAACGATGGTGCCGATATCGACGAGTTGAAGGTGAAAACCATTTACGTCGAGCAAGGTGCCACGCTCAAGCGTTTCTCTGCGCGCGCAAAAGGCCGCGGTAACAGCATCAGCAAGCCTACGTGCCATGTGTACGTGGTGGTTGGCAACTAAAGGCAGCAGGATATGGGACAAAAAATCAACCCAACCGGGTTTCGCCTCGCAGTTAGCCGCAACTGGGCCAGCCGCTGGTACGCGAGCAACCGTGATTTCGCCGGCATGCTGGCTGAAGACATCAAGGTTCGCGAGTACCTCAAGGCCAAGCTGAAGAACGCCGCGGTTTCGCGCGTTCTGATCGAGCGCCCCGCCAAGAATGCCCGCATCACGATTTTCTCGGCACGTCCGGGCGTTGTGATCGGCAAAAAAGGCGAGGACATCGAGAACCTCAAGAAAGAACTGAGCCGCCAGCTGGGCGTGCCAGTCGCCGTGAACATTGAAGAAGTTCGCAAGCCGGAAATTGATGCCAAGCTCATCGCTGACAGCATCACCCAACAGCTTGAAAAACGCATCATGTTCCGCCGTGCCATGAAGCGCGCCATGCAAAATGCCATGCGTCTGGGTGCCCTGGGCATCAAGATCATGTCGTCCGGCCGCCTCAACGGCATTGAAATCGCTCGTTGCGAGTGGTACCGCGAAGGTCGCGTGCCCCTTCACACCCTGCGCGCCGATATCGACTACGGCACCTCCGAAGCCAAGACCACCTACGGTGTGATCGGCGTCAAGGTCTGGGTCTACAAGGGCGATACGCTGGGCCGTGGCGAATCGCCTGGCGCCAAGCTGGATGCAGCACCGTCTGACGAAGAGCGCAAGCCTCGCGGTCCTCGCCGTGATACCCGCCCTGGTTCTGACCGTCCCGCTCCCCGTGGTGCCCGCGCACCCCGTGGCGTGGCTGGCGGCGTGAACACGGCTCCGGCCGATGGCAGCGACAAACCGGCTGAGGCGTCTGGCGCCGAAGCCCCGAAAACCACCGTTAAGCGCGTCCGCAAAGCCGCGCCAGCTGCAGCAGCTGACGGTTCAAAGACCGAGTAATCGGTCGGAATAACGGAGAATATAAATGCTGCAACCCGCTCGCAGAAAATACCGCAAAGAGCAAAAAGGCCGCAACACCGGCGTCGCCACACGAGGCAGCTCGGTGGCGTTCGGTGACTTCGGTCTGAAGTGCACCGACCGTGGTCGCCTGACTGCTCGTCAAATTGAAGCCGCACGTCGTGCGATTTCCCGTCACGTCAAGCGTGGCGGCCGTATCTGGATCCGTGTCTTCCCGGACAAGCCGATCTCCCAAAAGCCTGCTGAAGTGCGTATGGGTAACGGTAAAGGTAACCCAGAGTACTACGTGGCTGAAATTCAGCCCGGCAAGATTGTTTTTGAAATCGTCGGTGTGCCTGAAGAACTGGCCCGCGAAGCGTTCCGCCTGGCTGCCGCCAAGCTGCCGCTGCGCACCACGTTCGTCAGCCGCATGATCGGCCAGTAATCAGGAGAATGACATCATGAAAACTACTGAACTGCGCCAAAAAGACGTTGCCGGCCTGCAAGCTGAAGTCAAAGAGCTGCAAAAAGCGCACTTTGGCCTGCGCATGCAAAAAGCCACGCAGCAACTCACCAACACTTCCACGTTGCGTTCCACGCGCCGTGCCATCGCTCGCGCCAAAACCATTTTGGCCGAAACCATCGTCAAGCAAGGAGCCAAAAAATGACGGAAGCTAAAAAATCCCTCACGCGCACCTTGGTTGGCAAGGTGGTTAGCGACAAGCGCGCCAAGACCGTCACGGTGCTGGTTGAGCGTCGCGTCAAGCACGAGCTGTACGGCAAGATTGTGTCTTTGTCCAGCAAGTACCACGCCCATGACGAAAAGGGCGAGTACAAGATGGGCGACGTGATCGAGATCACCGAAAGCCGTCCTATCTCCAAGACCAAGAACTGGGTTGTGACCCGTTTGGTTCAAAAGGCTGCCATCGTTTAAGTCGCAAGACTTTGACGGCAAG
>NZ_BCYO01000058.1 GCF_001598235.1 Polaromonas jejuensis NBRC 106434
AAAAACAAAACCCCCGCTTGAATCATCAAGCGGGGGTTTGTCGCTGTAAGAGCCTGACGATGTCCTACTTTCACACGGGAATCCGCACTATCATCGGCGCTAAGGCGTTTCACTGTCCTGTTCGGGATGGGAAGGAGTGGTACCACCTTGCTATGGTCATCAGGCATAACTTGTTGACGGGTTGCCGAAGCGGCAGCCCATCGAATTCATAGAGTAAATCAGCTTTTATTTAGTTTTGCGTTTACACGCTTTTTGAATGCGTCAACTTGGCATAACAACTTTGAATGAATCAAAGTTATAGGGTCAAGCCGCACGAGCAATTAGTATCAGTTAGCTTAACGCATTACTGCGCTTCCACACCTGACCTATCAACGTCCTGGTCTTGAACGACTCTTTAGGGGGCTCAAGGCCCCGGCAGATCTCATCTTGAAACGAGTTTCCCGCTTAGATGCTTTCAGCGGTTATCTCTTCCGAACTTAGCTACTCGGCAATGCCACTGGCGTGACAACCGATACACCAGAGGTTCGTCCACTCCGGTCCTCTCGTACTAGGAGCAGGCTTCCTCAAATCTGCAGCGCCCACGGAAGATAGGGACCAAACTGTCTCACGACGTTTTAAACCCAGCTCACGTACCTCTTTAAATGGCGAACAGCCATACCCTTGGGACCGGCTACAGCCCCAGGATGAGATGAGCCGACATCGAGGTGCCAAACACCGCCGTCGATATGAACTCTTGGGCGGTATCAGCCTGTTATCCCCAGAGTACCTTTTATCCGTTGAGCGATGGCCCTTCCATACAGAACCACCGGATCACTATGTCCTGCTTTCGCATCTGCTCGACTTGTCAGTCTCGCAGTTAAGCACGCTTATGCCATTGCACTATCGTCACGATGTCCGACCGTAACTAGCGTACCTTCGAACTCCTCCGTTACACTTTGGGAGGAGACCGCCCCAGTCAAACTGCCTACCATGCACTGTCCCCGATCCAGATAATGGACCTAGGTTAGAACCTCAAACACACCAGGGTGGTATTTCAACGTTGGCTCCACCGGAACTAGCGTCCCGGCTTCAAAGCCTCCCACCTATCCTACACAGATCTGTTCAAAGTCCAATACAAAGCTACAGTAAAGGTTCATGGGGTCTTTCCGTCTTTCCGCGGGGAGATTGCATCATCACAAACATTTCAACTTCGCTGAGTCTCAGGAGGAGACAGTGTGGCCATCATTACGCCATTCGTGCAGGTCGGAACTTACCCGACAAGGAATTTCGCTACCTTAGGACCGTTATAGTTACGGCCGCCGTTTACTGGGACTTCAATCAAGAGCTTGCACCCCATCATTTAATCTTCCAGCACCGGGCAGGCGTCACACCCTATACGTCGACTTTCGTCTTAGCAGAGTGCTGTGTTTTTAATAAACAGTTGCAGCCACCGATTTTTTGCAGCCTCATTGGGCTCCCCAAGTAAATGGTTCACCTACTAAAGGCACACCTTCTTCCGAAGTTACGGTGTCAATTTGCCGAGTTCCTTCTCCTGAGTTCTCTCAAGCGCCTTAGAATACTCATCTCGCGCACCAGTGTCGGTTTGCGGTACGGTCGTGTGTAGCTGAAGCTTAGTGGCTTTTCCTGGAAGCAGGGTATCACTCACTTCGGCTGCAAGCAGCCTCGTTATCACTCCTCATCTAAGCCCGGCGGATTTGCCTACCAGGCACGACTACAAGCTTGAACCAACATATCCAACAGTTGGCTGAGTTAACCTTCTCCGTCCCCACATCGCACTACACATCGGTACAGGAATATTGACCTGTTTCCCATCAGCTACGCATCTCTGCCTCGCCTTAGGGGCCGACTCACTCTACGCCGATGAACGTTGCGTAGAAAACCTTGCGCTTACGGCGAGGGGGCTTTTCACCCCCTTTAACGCTACTCATGTCAGCATTCGCACTTCTGATACCTCCAGCAGGGTTTACACCACCACCTTCACAGGCTTACAGAACGCTCTCCTACCACTTGCAATAAATTGCAAATCCGCAGCTTCGGTAACTGGCTTAGCCCCGTTACATCTTCCGCGCAGGACGACTCGATCAGTGAGCTATTACGCTTTCTTTAAATGATGGCTGCTTCTAAGCCAACATCCTGACTGTTATAGCCTTCCCACTTCGTTTCCCACTTAGCCAATTTTAGGGACCTTAGCTGGCGGTCTGGGTTGTTTCCCTCTTGAGTCCGGACGTTAGCACCCGGTGCTCTGTCTCCCAAGCTGTACTCGTCGGTATTCGGAGTTTGCATTGGTTTGGTAAGTCGCCATGACCCCCTAGCCAAAACAGTGCTCTACCCCCGACGGTAATACTTGAGGCACTACCTAAATAGTTTTCGGAGAGAACCAGCTATTTCCAAGTTTGTTTAGCCTTTCACCCCTATCCACAGCTCATCCGCTAGTTTTGCAACACTAGTCGGTTCGGACCTCCAGTGCGTGTTACCGCACCTTCATCCTGGCCATGGATAGCTCACTTGGTTTCGGGTCTACACCCAGCGACTGATCGCCCTATTCGGACTCGATTTCTCTACGGCTTCCCTATTCGGTTAACCTTGCCACTGAATGTAAGTCGCTGACCCATTATACAAAAGGTACGCAGTCACCCCTTTCGAGGCTCCTACTTTTTGTAAGCATGCGGTTTCAGGATCTATTTCACTCCCCTCCCGGGGTTCTTTTCGCCTTTCCCTCACGGTACTAGTTCACTATCGGTCAATGATGAGTATTTAGCCTTGGAGGATGGTCCCCCCATATTCAGACAGGATTTCTCGTGTCCCGCCCTACTTGTCGTTAGCTCAGTACCACAGGTCTCTTTTTGCATACAGGGCTATCACCTGCTATGGCCAGCCTTTCCAGGCTGTTCTGCTAAGAGTCTTGCTATCACTAACAGGCTTCTCCGATTTCGCTCGCCACTACTTTCGGAATCTCGGTTGATGTATTTTCCTCGAGCTACTGAGATGTTTCAGTTCACCCGGTTCGCCTCGCATACCTATGTATTCAGTATGCGATACCCCTAAGGGTGGGTTTCCCCATTCAGAAATCTCCGGATCAAAGCTAATTTGCCAGCTCCCCGAAGCTTATCGCAGGCTATCACGTCTTTCGTCGCCTATCATTGCCAAGGCATCCACCACATGCTCTTATTCACTTGACCCTATAACTTTGATCTCTCAACAGTTATCTTCAAGGAATGATGTCTGGTCTTTCACCAGACGCGTTATGCCGTCTTCAAAAATCGATTTGACTCGAAATTGGAAGTTTCTTTTGACGCAATCAAAAATCTCTAAATGTTGCTGGCGGCACGGTCTGCACTAAACCTTTACGAATGTGCAGTTTCCACCAGCAACGCTGATTTAACTCTATGAATTTTTAAAGAACAGCCAATAATTGAAATGAATCAATTAACACAAAGCACCCTCAAAGAAGATGCTTTGCACTAATGACATATGCGTCAAGTACGCAATGGATAAGTTGGTGGAGGATGACGGGATCGAACCGACGACCCCCTGCTTGCAAAGCAGGTGCTCTCCCAGCTGAGCTAATCCCCCAGGATTCAAACTTCTTCAAACCTGATTTGGTGGGTCTGGTTGGGCTCGAACCAACGACCCCCGCCTTATCAAGACGGTGCTCTAACCAGCTGAGCTACAGACCCTCAAATTCCTCAGAACCCAAAGGCGGCACCAATTAGATTAAAAATTTAACTGAAGGCCAACGCTGTTGTTTAACACAACAGCCGATAAGAATGGGCGTAAGAATTTGATTGCATATTTCCAGAAAGGAGGTGATCCAGCCGCACCTTCCGATACGGCTACCTTGTTACGACTTCACCCCAGTCACGAACCCTGCCGTGGTAATCGCCCTCCTTGCGGTTAGGCTAACTACTTCTGGCAGAACCCGCTCCCATGGTGTGACGGGCGGTGTGTACAAGACCCGGGAACGTATTCACCGCGACATTCTGATCCGCGATTACTAGCGATTCCGACTTCACGCAGTCGAGTTGCAGACTGCGATCCGGACTACGACTGGCTTTATGGGATTAGCTCCCCCTCGCGGGTTGGCAACCCTCTGTACCAGCCATTGTATGACGTGTGTAGCCCTACCTATAAGGGCCATGAGGACTTGACGTCATCCCCACCTTCCTCCGGTTTGTCACCGGCAGTCTCATTAGAGTGCCCAACCAAATGTAGCAACTAATGACAAGGGTTGCGCTCGTTGCGGGACTTAACCCAACATCTCACGACACGAGCTGACGACAGCCATGCAGCACCTGTGTTACGGTTCTCTTTCGAGCACCAAGCCATCTCTGGCGAGTTCCGTACATGTCAAAGGTAGGTAAGGTTTTTCGCGTTGCATCGAATTAAACCACATCATCCACCGCTTGTGCGGGTCCCCGTCAATTCCTTTGAGTTTCAACCTTGCGGCCGTACTCCCCAGGCGGTCAACTTCACGCGTTAGCTTCGTTACTGAGTACTAATGCACCCAACAACCAGTTGACATCGTTTAGGGCGTGGACTACCAGGGTATCTAATCCTGTTTGCTCCCCACGCTTTCGTGCATGAGCGTCAGTACAGGTCCAGGGGATTGCCTTCGCCATCGGTGTTCCTCCGCATATCTACGCATTTCACTGCTACACGCGGAATTCCATCCCCCTCTACCGTACTCTAGCTATGCAGTCACAGATGCAATTCCCAGGTTGAGCCCGGGGATTTCACAACTGTCTTACATAACCGCCTGCGCACGCTTTACGCCCAGTAATTCCGATTAACGCTCGCACCCTACGTATTACCGCGGCTGCTGGCACGTAGTTAGCCGGTGCTTATTCTTACGGTACCGTCATTAGCCCGCCGTATTAGGGCAGACCGTTTCGTTCCGTACAAAAGCAGTTTACAACCCGAAGGCCTTCTTCCTGCACGCGGCATTGCTGGATCAGGCTTGCGCCCATTGTCCAAAATTCCCCACTGCTGCCTCCCGTAGGAGTCTGGGCCGTGTCTCAGTCCCAGTGTGGCTGGTCGTTCTCTCAAACCAGCTACAGATCGTCGGCTTGGTGAGCTTTTACCTCACCAACAACCTAATCTGATATCAGCCGCTCCAATCGCGCGAGGCCTTACGGTCCCCCGCTTTCATCCTTAGATCGTATGCGGTATTAGCGTAAATTTCTCTACGTTATCCCCCACGACTGGGCACGTTCCGATATATTACTCACCCGTTCGCCACTCGCCACCAGGATTGCTCCCGTGCTGCCGTTCGACTTGCATGTGTAAGGCATGCCGCCAGCGTTCAATCTGAGCCAGGATCAAACTCTATAGTTTAATCACTGCAATAATTTTCAACTCCCCGCATTTGACTGCGGGAAGAAAACTCATAAAAACGGAATTGAAGTGAACTTCACTTCTATCTCTATGAGCGTTTAAGGTCAGAAGACCTGGCTGATTAACTCTCGTTAACTTCGCCTGGCAATCGCCTTCAAACGCCCATACTTATCGGCTGTAAATTTTTAATGATCCTAACTACCTACTCGGCGACTTCATCGCCTCGTTTTCGTCGTTCGCTGTAATCAGCTGAGCCTCAAATTATATACCGGTTTTT
>NZ_BCYO01000059.1 GCF_001598235.1 Polaromonas jejuensis NBRC 106434
CACATGGGCGTGACGGCCGAGAACATCGCCGCCAAGTGGGGCATCAGCCGCGAAGAGCAGGACGCGATTGCCGTCGAAAGCCACAACCGCGCCCAACGCGCCACCGAGGCCGGCTACTTCAAGGACCAGATCGTCCCCGTCATGCTGAAAAGCAAAAAGGGGGAGGTGGCCTACGTCACCGACGAGCATTTCCGTGCCGGCTGCACGCTGGCCGACATGGCCAAGCTCAAGCCGGTGTTCCTCAAGGAAAACGGCACCGTGACGGCGGGCAATGCCTCGGGCATCAACGACGCGGCCGCCGCCGTGGTGCTGATGGAAGCCGGCACCGCGAAGGCCCGCGGCGCCAAGCCGCTGGCCCGCCTGGTGGCCTACGCCCACGCGGGGGTGGACCCCAAATACATGGGCATTGGCCCGGTGCCCGCCACGCAGCTGGCGCTGAAAAAGGCCGGTCTCACGGTGAAGGACCTGGACGTGATCGAGGCCAACGAAGCCTTTGCCGCCCAGGCCTGCGCCGTGACGCGTGACCTGGGGCTGGACCCGGCCAAGGTCAACCCCAACGGCTCGGGCATCTCGCTGGGCCACCCGATTGGCGCCACCGGCGCGCTGATCACGGTGAAAGCCCTGTACGAGCTGCAGCGCATCCAGGGCCGCTACGCGCTGGTGACCATGTGCATAGGCGGCGGTCAGGGCATCGCGGCGATTTTCGAGCGGGTTTGAGCCGCGACCCGGCAAGACTTCAATATTGATAGCACCTCCCACCCGCCCCTCATGGGCCGGAGGCCTTTTTAATCCATAAAACGCAACTCAGCCCGCGGCAATCGGCGGCCAGATCTCCAGCACGTCGTTTTCAAGCAGGGTACGGGTCAAGCGCTGTTCGGGCTGGATGTCATGGCCGTTGCGCGCCCGGGTCGGGTATGCCATCGGCACGATCAAGCGCATCGTTCACTTCACCAAGCTGCGCTACCGGGGCTTGATCAGAGTTCCCCTAACACACGGTCCGCGCTGAGTCATGCCATCACCGGGCCGACTCCCTCGGTTCGGACACAGGCAAAAAGATGGGGGCGCATGATTGCCCCCCATCTTTGACATCGTGTGTAACGACCTCGGCAAATTACTCCGGACGAGTTTAGAAACTGTGCCGTATGCCGAAATCGAAGCCGCGGATATTGCCACCCGGTATCGTCGTGGCCGGTGTGGAAAGTCCGCCGGTGGTGTTCAGGACGTACAGCTTCGAATTGCCACGGTTATCCAGCAAGCTCAGCGTCGTGTAGAGCGCGGTGCGTTTGCTGAGGTTGTAGACCCAACCGGCGGAATACTGCCGTGCATCGTTGCTGCCGGCGATCACGTTCTGCTTGACCTGCGCGTACTGCAGCTTGAAATCGCTAGCGCCACGGGGAATGACGGCGCCCACACTGAAGCTCACGTTGCTGCCCTCACCACCCGTTCCACGGGCACGCCGCTCGGTGCTGGCCAGGCCGAGCAGGCGCATCATGCCAAAGTCGTACGAGGCACCGAGATTGAGGCGGTCCGAGTTGCCTGCAACCGCCGTGGACGTGGGCGGCAGCTCGTAGCGCGTGCGCCCGGCGGCCAGCGCCACATCCAGCTTGGCGTTGCGATAGCCGACTCGCGCACCGTAGAAGTCGCCATCATGTTTACCCGTAGCTCCCGGGGCCACATTCGAAGCATTTTCGCCCAGGGCCACCATGGCCTGACCGTACCATCCCCCCAGATCGGACGGCAGAAAGTAGCCGACGGTATTGGATGCACGCAAGGCGGTTACGCTGGAAAACACGCCATTGCTCAACATCAACGCACTGGAATTTCCGATGCCATTACCACCGAATGCATCGAACACCACGTAATTCAGGGAACTAGGCACCACGTCGCGGCCCACACGCACCTCACCGAACCGGCCCAGCAAGCTCACCGTGGACCGGCGGTTGAATGTCAGGCCGCCCGCCCCTGTCGAGCCCGCTGGCGTATTGTTCGAGTTGGTCAGCTGACCAGCGCCGGTGTCGACGAAGACACCGGCCTCCAGCCAGAATGCAGCAGAAAGTCCACCACCCAGGTCTTCACTGCCTTTGAAGCCAATCCTGCTTGGTATGTTGGCGCCCGACTGGATCCGAGTGAGCGACGGGGCGCCATCGGCCTTGGTGATTTCGAGCGCCGTATCCAGCACGCCAAACACCGTGACCGATGACTGCGCGAGCGACAAGCCCGACCCGAGGACCGCGATCGATCCCAGCAGCAATTTCTTCATTTTTCATGTCTCCAAGTTGATTTGCAAATAAAACCCCGGCCCCTGCTAGGGGCCCCCACATACGCCCGACGACAAGCGATTCATCAGGCAGACCCTTGGGTCCGCAGATGCCGTTGCCATCAGGAGAATCCCTCACACAGGCCAGCCACCCCCATGCCGCCTCTGACGCACATCGGCACCACGACATGCCAGGCCCTGCGACGCCGGCCTTCCAGTAACGCTTAGCCTGCCAGTCGGGCACCGGTCATGCCGAACGGGTGCCTGCGCGGCAATTGACAAAAATGTGATGCGCCTACCCAGCAACGCCACTCCCACCCGGCAAATCTCGTGCGCGATGAACTCAATACCGGTTTTGCACTTGCCGTCGACTGCGAGGAAGTTATTGACCGCATTAAGGGTTGGTTTCATGGCAAGGCCGTTTCATTTGGGGTTTGGAGCAGGCTGACAAAGGTCTGGCCATCCACCACAGTGACCGGATAGCTGCGCACGCGCAGGCCTCCGGAAGACATGCACCCGCTGCGTATATCAAATTTCAGTCCATGGGCCGGGCAGCGCAGCGCACCTGCAGGCCTTCGAGCATGCCCATCACTAGCGAGCCGCCGCCATGCGGGCAGCTGTCGTCAATGGCATAGAGCTTGCCGTCCACATGGAACAAGGCCAGGCACAGGCCAGCCTCGCGCACGATGGAACGGCTGCCCGGTGCAGGCAGCTTGTGCTGCGGAACGTGCAACAGCTCGCTCATGCATGCAGCGCAAGCGGCGCTTCCAGGGCTTGGCGCATGCCGGAGAGCAGCAGCTCGGGCGGCTGCGCGCCCGACAGGGAGACTCGGTGGTTGAATACAAAGAAGGGTACTCCGGGTACTTCCAAAGGCATCGGCTTTCCCATGCCGGACTCCAGCCAGTGGTTTAACTCCGCCATTGGCAGATCAAAGTCCTGGGCGATGACCAGCAAGGTGGCACGCTCACCCAAATCTTCGCCCCGGCTGAAATGAGCTGCCAGCAAACGCTCCAGCAATTGCGCATGCTGATGGGTCGTCTGGCGTGCACTGGCAAACGCCAGCAACTGATGCGCCTGCAGCGTATTGGGCATGCGCGCCATACGCGAGAAATCCACCACGGCCCCGGCACCCACGGCAGCCTGTTTAACCCGTTCCTGGCCTTCCCGTACCGCCTGCGCACTACCCTTGCGTTGAATGTAAAACTCGGTGAAATCCCTGCCTTGGACCGGCAGATCCGGGAGCAGCTGCACCGAATGCCAGAGCACATCCACCGCCACCTCAGGATCGATCTGGGCCAGCGCAGCCAGCGCCCGGTCCAGATGGCGCTTGCCAATCAGGCACCAGGGACAGATCAGGTCGAAATACACATCAATGACAAGTTCTTGAGCCACGTTTCAATCTCGCTACAGTTCAGGTAAAAGATCAGGCAGCTTAGGCTGGAAGAGCATCCACATGGATCCCCTCGACTTGGCGCACGTCATGGTCGTAGCAGCGCGCGGCGATCACGAAAAACACGGCAGCCAGCATGCTGAAGACGGATACCGCCTGCATGGCCTGCTGCAGGCCCCATTTGTCGGACAGCGCACCGACCAGTACCGGGCCTATGGCCAGGCCAAGCAGATTCTGGAACAGCGCCAGCACGGCAGAGCCGGTGGAACGCACGCCGGGGTGAATGACATCAATCACGACGCCAGACGCCGCACCCAGGGTGCAGGTCATGAAGAAGCCGCCCAGCAATATCAGTTTGATTTGCACGGCACCCGACTGGGTGGCGGAAAAAGCCAACAGAAACACCACCATGGTGATCACACACAATACGGCCAGCGAGGTCAGCTTGTTGCGGGCTCGGCGCAGGCCCGTGCGGTCCACCACATAGCCCCAGAACACATTGCCCAGTGCACTCACAAGAATGATCAGCGCCGCCTGCTTGGAGGCCTCGTGGGGGGCCATGCCATGGAAGCGGTTCAGGAAGCTGGGCATCCAGGACCAGACGGCAGACACCACAACCAGTTGCATGGCGCCACCCAGGCACACCCACAGCAGGGTGCGGGTGCGCGCCAGGGTTCTGAAGATGTGCTTGATGGTGCCCCCGGCCGACTGGGTGATCCGGTCCAGCTTGGGGGTCAGTGCCACCGTCTTGTAATCGCGCACCAGCAGGTACAGCAGAGCCAGCACCAGGCCGGGCACGCCAACCACGCCAAAGGCGGTCTTCCAGCCCCACTTGGCGGCAATCATGCCGCCCAGCAACACACCCAGCACCGAGCCCAGCGAGGCCGCGGCAAAGAAGGCACCCAGCAAGGCACCGCGCAGGCGCTTGGGGAACAGGCTGGAGATCAGCGCCGCACCCACCGACCCATATCCGGCCTCGCCCGCGCCCACCACGGCCCGCGCCGCAAACAGCTGGGCGTAGCTGCCCGCAAACATGCAGGAGATGGTGGCCAGGCTCCAGGTGGTGGCCATGACGGCCACGCTCTTGACACGGCTCAGACGGTCCGCCAGCAGCGCCACCGGAATGCTGCCAATCGCCACCACAATGGAGATGATGGAAACCAGGCCACCCAGCTCCTTGTCGCTCAGATTCCATTCCGCCTTGATGTGCGGAAACAGCGACGCGATCACCTGCCGGTCGATGTAGTCGAACATCATGAGCGCGAAGGTCATGGCAAAAGCAAACCAGGCGTGCTTTTTGCCGACCAGGTAGCCGTCTTGCGGACTTGCGTCCATGTCGATAGGAGTCATGGTTGTCTCCTGATATATTTTTTAGCCATGCTTTAAGCGGTTATTAGCTTGCGGTCGGGGGAAGCCGTTCTGGGCCAGGGTTTCTTCCACGCTGTCGTAATACATCGCCGATGCAGTAGATGGCACGGGTCGTTAGCCGAGGCCACTTCACGTTCACGGTAAAGCCCGCGCGAAATCCGAACCACCGGCTCAATCTGCTTGACCGAGGAGATTCGCTCGGCCTTGCGGCCCCTCAGCCGGTCCTCGGTGCCGACGCGCACATGCAGGCCCATGGCGATGGTCATGGTGTTGAGCGGCAGCACATGGCGGCCCAGGCTCTCGATGCTCAGGACAGCGCCATCGGGCACATACTGGGGGCCGTATGGAGCGCCCTGAATCACCAGCGTTTCCTGGTTTTCTGGCAGCAGGGAGTCGTCTAGGAAATGCATGGTTCAGTCCTCTTTTCAGAGGTTTTAAAAATGGCCGTGAGTGTCCACCGTTGGCGGCTCAGTACGGTTTGTCTCCGATGATCGCGGCGCGTT
>NZ_BCYO01000060.1 GCF_001598235.1 Polaromonas jejuensis NBRC 106434
AACCGCATTAGGTGCGTGGTTTCGGAGACTCGCGACGTTTTTTTTTCACCAAGAAGGATTAAGCGGCACTGGTGCCCTTGGACTTCGAATGGCTCCAGAACTTCACGGCCTTCAACGCGAGCCGAATCCCACAAATAAACATAAACGACACCCGAATGTGCCGTTTCGCCAAGCGCGCAAAAACCGGCCATCAGTCCTCGACGAATGCTTACTCGCGCTTGTTCTTGACGGCAGGCAGCAGCACAATTATTAGACGCAGCACAGCAGCGACGAGCAGTGGCGGACGCGTCGCAAAACGCTCCAGTCGCCGCGTGCCGGCAGTAATGCGCGGAGCCGGTTTTCCTCCATCCTGGGACCCAGGATAAAGCCCAGCAGCAAGGGAGCGGTTTCGCAGCCCAGGTTGACGAAGTTCCAGCCTTTACGCGGGATGGGCTTCTGTCATGAAAAGCCAAGTCAAAGACATGAAAAGTCAAGTGAAACATGACGCAAAGCCAGATGATTCACTCTTTGCTGCAGATAAATCCTAAAGATTTTTCATCCAGTTCGACATTCTCAAGATTCACATTTCAACTTGGAGACCCTTCATCATGAACTTCCTTGACGGCCACCTTTATCCTGAGAACCAGCAGCCTCTGATCATCACAGCCGCCCCCTATGCGCCGGGCTGGATTCCTTCAGACTTTCCGGAAGATATCCCCATCACCATGGAAGAGCAGATCCAGAAGGCGGTGGATTGTTATGAAGCCGGTGCCACCGTGCTGCATCTGCACGTGCGCGAAGCCGATGGCAAGGGCAGCAAGCGCCTGTCCATGTTCAATGAACTGATCGCCGGGGTGCGCAAGGCGGTGCCCGACATGGTGATCCAGGTGGGTGGCTCCATCAGCTTCGCACCCGAAGATGATGGCTCGGCCGCCAAGTGGCTGAGCGACGACACGCGCCACATGCTGGCCGAACTCACTCCCAAGCCCGACCAGGTGACGGTCACCGTCAACACGACGCAGATGAATGTGACCGAGCATGCCGGTATCGATGACTTCAAGGGTGTTTCGCGCGGTTTCCCGCACCTCTACAGCACCTACAAGGACATGATCGTTCCCTCGAACCCCAGCTGGGCCGAGGAGCACATCCGCCGCCTGAGCGCCGCCGGCATCCAGAGCGCCTTCCAGTGCTACAACATCAACAGCTTCGAAACGATCGAGCGGATGATTCGCCGCGGCGTCTACAAAGGCCCCCTGGTGATGAATTGGGTGGCCATCAGCGGCGGCATGGACCAGGCGAACATCTACAACCTGGCCAACTTCCTGCGCGCTGCGCCGGATGGCGCGGTGATCACGGTGGAGAGCTCGGTGCTCAATGTGCTGCCCATCAACATGATCGGCATGGCACTGGGCCTGCATGTGCGCTGCGGCATTGAGGATGTGCTCTGGAACCAGACCCGCACGGGCAAGATGAGCTCCGTCGAGCAGATCAAGCAACTGGTGCGCATCGCCGGCGAATTTGGCCGTCCGATTGCGACAGGACAGCAGGCTCGCGAGATTCTGAAGATTGGTGTCTTCTACGAGACGGCGGACCAGACGCTTCGGGAAAATGGCTTCGCGCCCAATCGTAACGGCGGCAACCAGGGCTTCCTGCGCAAGCCGGACTGAAGCCTCTGGGGGAATTGACATCACATGCTGGATGTGAAATTCCCCCATGGACCGGACTCCTTGCACTTCCCGATGAAGGAGTCCATCTCGCCCAATGGGCAAGGGAATTTGGCTTCCACGTAACCAGCATTGGAGTCTGGGCGTGCCAAAGTCAAGGTGAGGCCAGGCATGGCAAGCTGCAGATGAATTGTGATAGTTGATACATAACAGGAGACAACATGGCAAAAGTCGTTAAATTCTACGAAACGGGCGCGCCCGAGGTACTTCGTTTTGAGGACGTAGAAGTTGGGGAGCCGGGGCCGGGAGAGGTTCGCCTCCGTCATGTGGCCGTTGGGCTGAATTTTGCTGACACCTACTTCCGCAGTGGCATCTACCCGGTTCCGCTGCCCAGCGGCATCGGCAACGAGGCGGCCGGCGTGGTCGAGGCCGTCGGTGCCGGCGTGAGCGATTTTGTGGTTGGTGACCGTGTGACCTACACGGGCTTTACCAACACGCTGGGCGCCTACAGCACGGAGCGGCTGATTTCTGCCGCACCGCTGATCAAACTGCCCGAGGGCATCAGCTGCGAGACCGCCGCTGCAATGACCATGCGCGGCTTGTCTGCTTCCTACCTGTGCCGCAGGATCTACCCGTTCCAGGGCGGTGAAACCATATTGCTGCATGCCGCCGCCGGTGGTGTGGGCCTGATCGTGTCCCAGTGGGCCAAACTTCTGGGCCTCAATGTGATTGGAACCGTCTCTACCGAGGCCAAGGCCGAAGTGGCACGCGCCCACGGTTGCGACCACATCATCAACTACAGCCATGAAGACGTTGCCAAGCGCGTGCGTGAGATCACCAACGGTGTGGGCGTCTCTGTGGTTTTTGACAGCGTGGGCAAAGACACATTCATGTCTTCGCTGGACTCGCTCAAGCGCCGCGGTTTGCTGGTGTGCGTGGGCACTGCCTCCGGAAAAATCCCCCCGTTTGACCCTGCGATCCTGGCCCGCAAAGGCTCGGCATACATCACCCGTCCAGGTTTGGCCGACTACATCGCGGATCCGGCCGAAAAGGCGGAACTGGTCGGTGAGTTATTCGGCCATGTGGCTGCAGGCCGCATCCGCATCGAGATCAATCAGCGCTATGCCCTGAATGATGCGGTGCAGGCGCATCGTGATCTTGAAGGCCGGAAAACAACCGGATCATCCATATTCGTTATTTGAGAATTCCGCTTACTAAGGTGAACTTCCATGATATTCAATGCATTGAAACTGCGAGTCCTGGCGATAGCTGCACTGTCCTTCGTAGCGGCGGTAACGCCTGCAATGGCGCAGGAATGGCCTAACCAACCCATACGCTTGATAGTCCCTGCGCCGCCTGGCGGCATCTCCGATGGTGTGGCACGCCTGCTCGGTGAACAATTGCGGGCCAACCTTGGTCAGCCCGTGGTGGTGGACAACAGGCCAGGCGGCTCGGCTGTCATCGCCGAAAGGGCAATGATGAGCGCGCCTGCCGATGGGTACACCTTGATGGTGGCGCCATCGAGTCTCCTGTCCGACTTTCCACTCACCGTCAAGACGCCTTACGACCCAGTCAAGACGTTCACATACGTCGCGGGAGTCGCCAGCATGATCCATGTTTTGGTGGCTAATACAAACTTTCCGCCCAACAATGTCAAAGAAGTGCTCGACTATGCGAAGCGCAATCCCCGGTCAGTAAGCGTGGCGAATCTTAGCGTCGGCACACGCTCGGATCTTCTCGGCGAAATGCTCAGGGAAAAAAGTGGCGATAACATCCTGACCGTTCCATACAAGGGTTCGGCCCCTGCCATGGTCGACTTGCTGGGAAACCAGGTTCAACTGACCTTCGAGGTCGTGAGCAACGTTGCCCCATTCATCAAGAGTGGAAAACTCAAGGGACTTGCAATTGTCTCGTCTACACGCTCCATGTATCTTCCCAATGTGCCCAGTTTCGGCGAACTGGAGCTGCCTGACTTTGTCATGCCCGATGCGAGCGTCGGGGTCTTTATTCTGAGCAGCATGCCCAAGCCGCTTAGCGATCGAATCCGGCGCGAAGTGGAAAAGGCCGTACATTCACCCAAATTCCGCGAAGCGCTTGCTGCGCAAGGCTTCGAGCCGCCGAAAGATGCTTCGGTGGAGGAGCTTCGACAGAGACTGGCTGCGACCATGGATCAGAATCGAAAAATCATAGAAAAGCTTAAGCTCAAGATCAGTCCCAATTGAGCCCTCCGCCTTGGTGCCGGCAATCGTGCATATATCTGGCGGCGATTGCCGGAAAGCCTTGACGGGCCATGAGGGGAAGGCTCACCACCAGCCAGCCGGCAACGTGATAAAACCGGCGGTGCTTAGTGGTTTT
>NZ_BCYO01000061.1 GCF_001598235.1 Polaromonas jejuensis NBRC 106434
GGCCATCGGAATTAGCGCCACATTGCTTCCATCCAGGATTGGTGCAGCAAGCGGATACGATGGAAAGCCGGATTGCAGACATCCAAAAGCCCGAGGGCGGAATGACTTTCCACGTTGAGCCATTTATTACTCCCGTTCCAGCGCCTCCTGCTCGGCGACGAACTCGGCGTCACGCATCGCCTGTCCCAATTCGGGCCATCCTGCTGCACAAGCGAAGTGATGAATACGCTCCAAGGTCCGTGCTGAGGCCCTAACCCGCATTTCCAAGGGCACATCCTCTGGCGACATACCGTAGGGCTGCAAGGAAAACCCCGCTGCCCTGGCTACGGCCGCGATCGTGGACGCGATCCGAAATCCCCCTTCATCAACGTCACCCCAGTGATTTATCGGCGTGGTCGGCGGCAGGCTCCCCAGCAGACGTTCGTACATTGCCCGCCAGGCTGGTGAAGGCATGCCCGCCGTGTAGATCAGAAGCACCTTGTCGTCTTGCCGGCGTTTAGCCTCACTGTGAAACGTGGTCTTGTTCTCGATGGTGATGACTTCAATGACTGTGCTGGCCACCCCCTGAATGGTTGCCGCTGGTAGGCCCATGTAGGGTGCATCAATCAAACTGGTCGATCGATCGCGTGCAATGTACACGTGGCCAGCCAACAGCACGGGGTGCTCCTCCCGGAACAAGCCCAACTCTTGCCACACCTGGGTCGAAGCTCTTGGGCTTTCCTCGATGCTTCCACTCAGCAAGACATCAAGCTGGGATGTCAGGGCCTCAATTCGCTTGCTGTCCAGGAGCAGTCGCGCACTGAATTCCCGCACCGGTGCGGCAACCGCGTCCTGGCTGCGCGCTGCACAGGCCCGAATGGTCTTGGCTGCATCGATCCAGGCGCCTGCGTCCTGCGGGCCCAGGCCGCGCACCTTGGCCATGCCGGTCCAGCGCCCAATCACCTCCAGGATCACTGGGAACTCCGCCTTCAATGGCTCCAACTGGCCAATGGCCTGGGCCAACTGGTTCGCATAGGTGCTGCGCCCCAGAAATCTGGCCAGCGCTTGCACGTCTACCAGGTCGATGCGCTCAAACAGTCCATCCTTCGGATTCAGCCTGTCACGCTGCAATTTGACGGCGCCGGCGTCGCGCGCGGCCATGAATGTCTCATCGCATTCCTGTTTGTGTTGCCAACTCCGCAACTCGCTGTAGGGCTTCAAGTGCATGGCTGTCAGTGCGGGTGCGCGCGCACGTGCGCCGGCGGCGTGCTTGTTGCCGGCATCCAGCAGCTTGGCCAGCAAGTCCTTGGCGATGGCGACCGCGCTCATGGTGTGGGGGCGGCAGCAGGTCGCGCGATCGGTTCCTGGCGGACGGCCAGCAGTTCAGCCTCCAGGAGCTCAGGGTGGTACTCCCACATGTCCTCCCGGAACTGCTCCCTCATGGCTTCGCTCACCCGGCGTTCCTCCACCTGGATCACGTGGCGGGTTTCGTCCTTCATGATCTCGAAGTAGCGGTGCAGAAAAGCGGTCAGTGTGGGCAGGTTCTCGCCCGGGCTGGCCAGCAGGACCTGCAGCCCGAGTTTTTCGAGGTAGCGCATGGTGGCCACGATGTTGGGCGTGTCCATCTTGTCGAAGGCTTCGTCCAGGAGGATGAGCCGCAGACCGTCCTGGTTGTTCTCATCCATGCGGTAGGCCGAGGACAGCGCAGCGCCGGCGATCACGTACAGCGGCGCGCGGTGCTCGCCACCGGACCCCGGGCCAATGCGCTTGCTCAGATGCCCGATGGCCTTGGTGACGCCAGTGACCGGATCGTCGGTTTCAATCTCGATGTCGAACTCAAAGAACTCCCGGTAGTCATCCAGCGGACTCTTGACCGCCGCATTGCCTGCGGTGGTCTTCTCGCGCAGCAGCTCTTCAAACTGGGCAGGGATGGCTCCAGGTTCGCCAAACAGCCCGCCGTCGGCGCCAAAGTCGGCGATATTTTCGATGAACTTCTTCAACGGCATGAGGTCAGGGCGGATCTTGGCCTGGAACTGGTACCGCTCCCCATTGGTGAAGGCGGGGGAGGCCTTGAGCGCATCGTTCAAGCGCTTGAATGTGGTGGTCTGGTACTTGAGGTTGGCATGCAGGGCCAGCGCCACGTCCTGCCGGAAGGTGTTCTGCGACGCAATGTAGGCTTCCTGGGCCTGCTCCTTGTACTGCGGCAGCTCCGTATTCTGCAGCCTGGCGACTTGCTGCTCCATCCAGGCCTTGGCCTTGCGCCAGTCGGACGTCACCTCATCGCTGACGGCTTCGCGGTGGTCGGTCAGGAAGGTTCCCAGCAGCGTCTGGGCCGGGCCCAGGTGGCGCACCATGGCTGAATTGCAGCGCTTGGATTGGGTTTCGCAGTGGTCCGCCATGGCCTGGTAGTTCTCGCCGAATTGCTCCAGCAGCGGGTCCCAGCGATCCGACGCAAAGCCTGGGTCATAGTCGGCATGGCCACGGCAGGCCTCATGGACCGATCGCTTGCCTTGGAGCTCCTGCAGCTTAGTTTGACATTCCCCGGTCAACCTATCCAGTATCGTCTGAGTCCGAACAACGGCATCCCGAGCGTCCCGGGCATCATTTTCAACCTGTGACTTGCGCTCCTGCAGAGCAAGTAGCGTTGCGCAAATGGCCTGGTATTCGGCACTGGTGCTACCCGAGATACGTTGGTTGGCGAGCTCCTTCTCGGCGAGCGCCTCGCTCAGTTGTTGCGCGCATCCGAGCAGGAGGCGCAGAGCTTCTGGCGACGACAAACTCTGCACGGCCAGTCGGATGCGGTTGATGGACCCTTCGCGTTCCTGCAAGTCGACAACCTTCCTGTTCAAGTTACGGGACTCAGTCCTGAGCCCGTCGACCTGGCCTTTGGCACCGGCGCCGATCTGTAGGTCCGCTTCCGGCACCAGCCTCAACCGTTCAAAGTCCCCGGGCCCGACCAGCATGCCGTCCAGGGTCAGCGTCCGCTCGCCGTGAAGCGCCTCCTGGGCGGTATTCGCGCGCTTGAGGTTGCCCAGCTTGCCACGCAGGTAGGCAACTGCCACTTGGTTGCTGCCCTGTATCAGGCTGGCCACCGTGTCAGCCGCCGGCTGGCCATTTCCATGGCGCGCTTTGTCAGAGCGCACGATCTTGACGCCATAGATGGTCCGCTTGCCCTGCAAAGACCGATAGATGTCAAAGGCTTTGTCCTCTTCTTCCTTGTCCCGCAACAGGATGGCCTCCACATTCCTGCCTAGATAGGCTTCGATGGCTGGTTGCCACTGGGGATCGGTCACCTTCACCAGATCACATACGGGGGTGGGGTGTAGGCCGTGGTCCGAGAACTCATGCATCAGCCGGGCCGTCGCTTCACTGACCTGCGCGCGGTTGGTGTTGGCGCGCTCCATGCCCAATCCAATCGTCTTTAGCCGCTCCGTAGCGATTCGAATCTGCTCCTTTACGACGTCGTGTTCCTCATTCAGGTGCGCCGACGCGGACTTCAGCGGTTCCGCCAGGCCCCGGATGATCTGCCCCAGCCCATCCTGGTCGACGCGGTTCTGCTCCCAGGAGAACTGGCCAAGCTGCTGCGCGGCCAGCGCAAGCGCGGGCTGCCACTGGGCCAGCAGGTT
>NZ_BCYO01000062.1 GCF_001598235.1 Polaromonas jejuensis NBRC 106434
GTCTCCTGTTAATGAATTAAAAATAAATTGCCTAAAAATTTTTCACACTGGACTGCCCCGGTCAGCAAGACAACTCCCTGCCTCAAACCGAAACGGGCTCCAATGCCTCCGGACTAATGCCGCCCAAATGACTTTGACGGCATGATCGGTTGTAGAAGACTTCGATGTAATCGAAGACCTCATCCCGTGCCAACTCCCAGGTCTTGTGAATGCGCATTCGGATGCGCTCTTTTTAAACGGCTGACGATGGATTCGGCAACCGCATTGCCCCAGAAATTGGCTCGTCGGCTCATGCGGGGCTCCAAGTCGTGGGCGTGGCAGAGTCGCTTGAAGTCGTCGCTGTCGTATTGGCTACCTTGGTCAGGATGAACAATAACGCGGTCATCAGGCTTTCTGCGCCATACAGCCATAAAAATCGCATCCAGAGCCAGTTTCTGTCCCAGTGTGAGCTTCATGTTCAAGCCCATGACCTGGCGCTCAACAGGTCGATACCCCTTCGAGTACGCATGCAGATGCGTAACCGTTGATCCTGGCGCCCTTCTTTCTCAGCCGGTGACATCCGACCAACATCCGGTCACGAGAGTTCGCGAATGAACTCTTCGGCCTGCGGCCATTCACCATAGCCCGAGGCCGGATTCAAATGTCCGACCGCACCAAGTTCGACGAAGCGGCTGCCCCAAGCCTGCGCCAAGTCACAGGCACGTTCGAGACGCGTGAGAGGATCGTTGCTACTTGCCGCGACGATGCTCGGAAACGGCAACGTGGCGCGCGGGATCGGCAGCCAGCCATGGTCGTTCAGTACATCGGTCGTCGGGTAGCCCGCCGGCATTGGCGTTTCAAGGTCCGCAGGCGCTGCCAGCAGCGCGCCCTGGATCTCGCGTGTGGCGCGCAGGGTCGCCCAATGGGCAACCATCATAGCGCCTGCGCTGTGCGCCACGATGATCACTGGACCCGCAATGGAAGCCAGAGTGTGGTCGATGGCATCGACGCGGGCAGTGCAGCTAAGTTTGTCGTGCTCGAGCGGGGCGACACTGCGCACGTTAGGCAGCTTCGCCGCAAGCAGGGTCTGCCAGTGGTTCGGCACATGCTCGCGCAGGCCTGGGACGATGAGAATGGTTGGCGTCGTTGATTTCATGTTGACGTCGTCGATTTCAGGTTGATAACTTAGTACGGCAAGTCACCGATGATTGCCGTGCGCTCCATCTTGCGGTGGCACGGCGGGTAATCCATCACTGCGTAGTGCTGGGTCGAACGGTTGTCCCAGAACGCAACACTGTTCTTCTTCCAACGAAAACGCACCTGGTATTCGGGGATATTGGCCTGGCTGGTAAGGTAATTAAGCAGCTGACTGGCGCCCGGCGCCTTGTCCAGGCCGAAACGCACGTTGGCTGGCGTATTGAAGTTGGTGAAGTGCGTCGTGAAGCTTCCGTTGACAAATAGAATCTTCTCCCCCGTTTCAGGATGGATACGCACAACCGGGTGCTCGGCGTCCGGGTACTGAGCCTTCAGCGCAAGGCGCTTTTCGATCGGCATCACGGCGCCGAAGCTCGCCTCGATGCTATGGCGCGCGCGCAATGAGGCGATCTTCGTCTTGATATCCTCGGGCAGCTGCCTGTAGGCCTCCACCATGTTGACCCACATGGTGTCGCCGCCCACGGGCGGGCATTCGACACAGCGCAGAACGCAGCCTAACGGAGGCTTTTCGCGCCAGGTGGCATCGGTATGCCAGGAATTCTCGTTGCGATCAGGAGGGTTTTCCGGGGTTTTGTAGATCTGAACCAGCCCCGGATGATCCGGATGGCTGCCCACCACGGGATGCTCCTCCAGCTCGCCGAAGCGCCGCGCGAAGGCCACGTGCTGAGCGCGCGTGATGTCCTGGTCACGAAAAAAAACCACGTGATACTTTAGAAGCAGCGCCCTGATCTCTGCCATCAGCGAATCGTCCTCGGCAGCCGCTCCTAGGTTAACGTTGCCGAGCTCGGCGCCGATCGTGCAAGTGAGCGGCTCGACCTGGATTGAACTGCTCAGCGAAGTCGCACGGACCACTGCGGGTGCCGCTTGGAGGTCTTGAGTCATGACAGTTTGTCTCCTGTTATAGAATGGCGTGATAGGTCAAGTGTGGGCGCGACAAGCCGTCCTTGCTTGACAATACATGACATGCATTTTGCATTTCGCGCCAATCTTTTAGACCAATGTCGCCCCTTGTCCGTGCTGCGAGCCTCACCAACTACAGCGAGGTGGCCCTTGCCTCCGGACTGAACCCGGCCCGGATGCTCTTTGACGCGGGGCTAAGCCCTAGCGTATTACACGAGCCGGATCTGATGATTCCGGTGGAGTGTGTCGGGCGATTGCTCCAGGCTTCTGCAACCGCGTCGGGTAACGAGAGTTTCGGACTCTGCATGGCCGAGTCGCGCCTGTTGTCCAATCTTGGGGCGGTAGGATTGCTGATCCGCGATCAGGCGACGCTGCGCGACTCGCTTTACATGCTGATGCGCTACCAAGCGCTACTCAATGATGCGCTGTCGCTGGCGGTCGAAGAAGGCGCCGGAATGGTCATTATTCGCGAGGTGGTCATGCCTGGCAGTGCGCATCAGCCCACGCGCCAAAGGGTTGAACTGGCGCTAGGGGTAATGGTGCGGTTGATACGCCAACTCCTCGGGGCCGACTGGCAGCCGCGGCGCGTGTGCTTCGAACACTCTGCCCCGCGTGACGTTAGTACACACCTACGGTTGTTTGGCCGTTGCGTCGAGTTCGACTATGACTTCAACTGCATCGTCTGCGCAAAAACTGATCTCGATGCACGCAACCCGTCAGCCGATCCGGCGATGGTGCGCTACGCGCAGCAGTTGATAGATGCCTCTGCCAAGTCGAAGGGGGCGACAATGCTCGAGGACGTGCGGCGCACAATACTGCTACTGCTGCCCAGTGGGCGTTGCAGCATCGAACAGGTGACCGAACACTTGGGCGTAGTGTGCCGCACGGTCCAGCGTCGACTCGCTGAACAGGGGCAAAGCTTCTCGTCGATGGTTAACGACATCCGCAAGGAACTCGCCACACGTTATGTCCTCGAGAGTGATCGTCCGTTAACCGAAGTGGCAGCACTGCTCGGTTTTTCCGCGCCGAGCAGCTTCTCGCGCTGGTACCAAGCGCAATTCAGTTGTAGCGCCAAGGAGAGTCGATCCACACTCCTCGCCACTCGCCGCCGCACAGCACCTCCGCGGCCTAGCGCATGACCATTACAGTGGTCTAAATTAAACCAACCGGCCTCCATCAAACCCAGGGCGATTCATATGAACCGTGGGCTCAGAAGTTAATCAATAAGCCATTAAAGCAACGATGCTTGGCACGGCCGTGAACAAATCAGCCTCCAGGCCATAGTCGGCCACGCTGAAGATCGGTGCTTCCGGGTCCTTGTTGATCGCCACGATGACCTTGGAGTCCTTCATGCCGGCCAGGTGCTGGATGGCGCCCGAGATGCCGCAGGCAATGTAGAGCTGGGGCGCGACGATCTTGCCGGTCTGGCCCACCTGCCAGTCGTTGGGGGCATAACC
>NZ_BCYO01000063.1 GCF_001598235.1 Polaromonas jejuensis NBRC 106434
GTAAGCGTGTGGGCAACCCATGTTGACCACCCAGTGGTGGCCGTGGCTGACAATCAGTCGTGAGCCGACTGGGCGGCCGGCCAGCGATGCGGCAGCAACTCCCCGATCTGACTGGCGCGCTGCGTGGGCAGGCGCGTGAGCACGTCTTTCAGATAGGCATAGGGGTCGTGCCCGTTGAGTTTGGCCGACTGGATCAGGCTCATCACGGCAGCTGCGCGCTTACCTGCCCGCAGCGAGCCGGCAAACAACCAGTTGTTCCGGCCAATGGCGATCGGCCGGATCTGATTCTCGATGTGGTTGTTGTCCATGGGCAGGCGTCCGTCACCTGCGAAGCGCGTGAGCGCCGCCCAGCGTTTCAAGCTGTAGTCCAGTGCTTTGGCTGTAGCGGACCCATCGGTGATCTTCTGGCGGGTCAGCAGCATCCACTGGTGCAAGGCATCGAGCACCGGTTTTGATCGGCTTTGCCGGATGCGTTGGCGTTCGTCGGGCGCCAGGGCCTGCACCTCGCGCTCGATCTCGTAGACCTTGCCGATCTGCTGCAGCGCGCTCTCGGCGACCTGGCTCTTGTTGCTCGCGTGCAGGTCGAAGAATTTGCGCCGGGCGTGCGCCATGCAGCCTGCCTCGATCACGCCATGGGCAAACCCGGCCTTGTAGCCCGAGTAATCATCGCAAACCAGGCTGCCCCGCCAGTCGCCCAGGAACGCTCGAGCATGTTCACCCGCGCGGCTTTCGCAGAAGTCGTAGACCACCGCCCTGATGGCTTCGAACGCCCCAGGCGCGTAGGCCCAGAGGTAGGCCCGGTGCGTCTTGCCGTTACCCGGTTTGAGCATCTGCACTGGTGTCTCGTCCGCGTGCAGCACGCCGTGTGTGAGGATTTCTTCTTTCAAGGCGTCAACCAGCGGCTGCAACTGCACGCCGCACGAACCCACCCACTGCGCAAGCGTCGAGCGCGGGATGGCGAATCCGGCACGCCCGAAGATTGCCTCCTGGCGGTACAGCGGCAGGTGATCCGCAAACTTGGCCACCAGCACCTGGGCCAGCAGCCCGGTGGTGGGGATGCCCTTGTCGATCACGTGCGCCTCCACCGGCGCCTGCACCAGCGTTTCGCAGTGCGCGCAGGCCCACTTGCCGCGCACATGACGTTCAACGGTGAACACGCCCGGCTGGTAGTCCAGCTTCTCGGCCACGTCCTCGCCGATGCGTTTCATCTGGCAGCCACAGCTGCAGGTGGTGGACTCAGGCTCGTGGCGGATCTCCCGGCGGGGCAGGTTTGCCGGCAGCGGCTGGCGCTTGGGTTGCTGCTTCTCGCGGGGTACAGCCTCGACCGAGCTGAGCTGCTCGATCTCATCGCTGACCGCCTGCAGGTCGGCATCCAGCGTTTCGTCCAGCAGGCTTCTTTGCTCGGCGCTGTAACGTTCCGACTGCGCGGCGAACTTCAAGCGCTTGAGCAGCGCGTTCTCATGGGTGAGTTTGTCGATGAGGGCCTGCTTGTGCCTCACCTCCACCAGCAGTCGGCCCGTCAGCTCGCGCAGTTGTTCTGCGCTGAGGTCTGACAAGGATTGCTGTTCCACCACCATGCCCGAGAGTATGCCAATAGCGGCAGCCTGCGGCCATTGGCAATTCTCCGGATTGCACGACAGCGTTCACTCAACGGAAGAGTCAGACCACGGTGATGATGCCGTTGTCGCCGATGCGCTGCCAGGGCAGACCGAGTACCAAGGCATCAAGTTGGGCGCGGCTGATCGTGAGCTGGTGGGCGCCGCTGGGCGATGGCCAGACGAAGCGGCCCTGGTGCAATCGGCGGGCAGCGAGCCAAATGCCAATGCCGTCGTGGATCAGCACCTTCAGGCGGTTGGCGCGCTTGTTAGCAAACAGGTAGGCGTGGTGGGGGTGGGCGGCACCGAAGACGGCGACGACCCGGGCCAGGGCGGTGTCGGTTCCAGCACGCATGTCCAGGGGAGCGACGGCCAGCCAGGCCGCGTCGATGCGGATCATCTTAGCCAGTCGCGCAGCCAGGCGGCGCACGATGCCGCAGCTTCGAGCGGCCAGTTCACGGTGACCGAGCCTGTGCTGCGGCGAACTTCAATGCGGATGTCGTGTTCGGCCTTTGCTGGCGCAGCGGTGGCCTCGGGCAGATCGACTGCGGGGACCTGCAGGGTCAGCGGCACAAATTCCTGCGGTGTCATCGCCTGCAATTGGCAGGCATGCTCGCGAAGCCAGCGGTGAACGATGTTGGCGTTGATGCCATGGGCCAACGCAACGCCAGCGACCGACGCGCCCTGGGCCTGACATTCGGCGACGACCTGTGTCTTGAGTTCTGGGCTGTAGAAGCGCCGCTTGGGGCGCCCGGCGATCGCCTCGCTCGCCATGGTGTGCATGATCTTCATCGCGCACACGATGCCCGACTGCCGGGTCTATCTCAAGATGGGATCACCGTCCGCTTA
>NZ_BCYO01000064.1 GCF_001598235.1 Polaromonas jejuensis NBRC 106434
GGTCTCCTGGGTTTGAAAAAAGGCGGTAGCGGGCTGCTTGACCAGATTTTTAAGCAAAAAGTGCTCTCAAGCCAATCACCATAACCGCAAGATGCTATCAAATAAATAGCAAATGAATGGCAGAAGTGCTGCCTGCAGGCGCCTCAGTCCGTGAGGCCGCGCGCCGCAAACAGCACCTGGTCGCCCACGCATTTGACGGGGACGAGAATTTTCATCAACGAATCACCCAAACCACGGTATATCTCAAATCGCCAAGGCCGCTTTGCCCCATGGGCGTCGGCTCCGATAACTTCACTTGGCACTTTCCCAAACTGGCCGATCGGCACCCAATTCGGGAGGCGGCAAGTCCGCCGTTGGACGAACGCCATCCATCAGCATTGGATTGGCCACCATAGGTGGAACGCTTGTACTACTCGAATCCAGCTTCATGCCACGCGCGGCCACATGGGGATGCGCCATGACTTGGGTAATGTCCAGAATCGGTGAGCAAGGGACGGCAGACTGGTCCAGCAAACTAACCCACTCGGCCGTGTCGCGCTGCAGCGCCCACTCGGTAATCATGGGCACCAGCGATTGGCGGTTTTCAACCCTTGCCGGATTGGTGCTATAGCGCAGGTCGCCCGCAACAGCGGGCTGGCCGACCGCCTCGCAAAAACGGGCAAACTGGCCGTCGTTTCCTACCGCCAGCACCATGTGGCCATCGCGTGTGGGAAATACCTGGTAAGGAACGATGTTTGGGTGAGCATTGCCCATGCGGGTTGGCGTCGTGTGCCCTATGAGCTGGTTACTCCCCTGGTTCGCCAGCATGGCGACCTGCACATCGAACAGTGAAGCGTCAATGGTGCGACCGCGCCCCGTCTGCTGTCTTTCATACAACGCAGCCAGAATGGCCGTGGTCGCGTAGACGCCGGTCATCAGGTCGGTCACGGCCACTCCCACCTTTTGGGGCTCAGCGCCCTTGTCACCGGTGACGCTCATCAGTCCGGCTTCGGCCTGAATCGCAAAATCGTAGCCGGCCTTATGTGACAAGGGGCCATTTTGTCCGTAACCGGTGATCGAGCAGTAGATCAGCCGCGGGTTGAGGGCGCGCAGACTGGCGGCATCCAGTCCGTACTTGGCCAGTTGCCCCACCTTGTAGTTCTCGATCAGCACATCGGCATCCAGAGCCAACGCTCGCACCTGCTCAATGCCTTGCGGGCTGGCGATATCGATGGCCACCGAGCGCTTGCCCCGGTTGGCGCAGACGAAATAGGCCGCGACCCGCTGCTCGCCTTCACCCCACCAAGGCGGCCCCCAGGTGCGGGTGTCATCACCCGTTCCGGGGCGCTCGACCTTGATGACATCCGCACCGTAATCGGCCAGCATCTGGCCAGCCCATGGGCCGGCCAGCACGCGCGACAGGTCGAGTACGCGCACGCCTGCCAAAGGGCACGGTGTTGCGCCGACATCGCTAGCGATCTCGGGTGCATGGGTATGCGAATGCTCCATTTGGAATGCCTCAGTTCAAGTTCAAGCCGGTGTCAGGAGAAAGCGGCGATGCCGGTGATGGCGCGACCGAGAATCAGGGCATGCACGTCATGCGTGCCCTCGTAGGTGTTGACCACCTCCAGGTTGACCAGGTGCCGGGCCACGCCAAACTCGTCGCTGATGCCGTTGCCGCCCATCATGTCCCGCGCCACGCGGGCAATGTCCAGCGCCTTGCCGCAGCTGTTGCGCTTGAGGATGGAGGTGACTTCAACCGAGGCGGTGCCGGCATCCTTCATGCGGCCCAACTGCAGGCATCCCTGCAGGCCCAGGCTGATGTCGGTCAGCATGTCGGCAAGCTTTTTCTGGATCAGTTGGTTGGCAGCCAAGGGGCGGCCGAACTGGTGGCGGTCCAGCACGTACTGGCGCGCGCGCTGGAAGCAGTCTTCGGCCGCACCCAAGGCGCCCCAGGCGATGCCGTAGCGCGCGCTGTTCAGGCAGGTGAAGGGGCCCTTGAGGCCACGCACGTCGGGGAAGGCGTTTTCCTCAGGCACGAACACCTCGTCCATCACGATTTCGCCAGTGATCGAAGCACGCAGGCCCACCTTGCCGTGGATGGCGGGCGCGCTCAAGCCCTTCCAGCCTTTTTCCAGGATGAAGCCGCGGATCGCGCCTTCGTCGTCCTTGGCCCACACGACGAATACGTCGGCGATCGGGCTGTTGGTGATCCACATCTTGGCGCCGGTGATCGAGTAGCCGCCGGCCACTTTCTTGGCGCGCGTGATCATGCTGCCAGGGTCGGAGCCGTGGTTGGGCTCGGTCAGGCC
>NZ_BCYO01000065.1 GCF_001598235.1 Polaromonas jejuensis NBRC 106434
CTGGTGGTCGGCTCCAGCGCCACCTACCGCCCGTTCGCCTACGAAAGCCCGAGCAAGGAGATCGTCGGCTACGACGTGGACATGATCAAGGCCATCGCCCAGAAGGCGGGCCTGAAGATCAAGATCGTCAACACCCCCTGGACCGGCATCTTCGCGGCGCTCAACAACGGCGACCTCGACCTGGTCATCTCCGGCGTCACCATCAACGACAAGCGCAAGCAGTCCTATGACTTCACCACGCCCTACTTCGAGGCGCGCCAGCTGATTGCCGTGCACAGCAACAGCACCGCCAAAAGCCTGAAGGACCTGGCCGGCAAAAAAATCGGCGTGGTCAACGGCAGCACCGGCGACGACATGGCCTCGCGCGAGTTCGGCAAGACCAACCCCGACATCCGCCGCTTCGAGAGCACGCCGGTGGTGATCTCCGAGCTGGCCAACAACGGCCTGGATGCGGCCATCGGCGACAACGGCGTGATCGCCTTTCGCGCCCAGGAGCACAAGCAGCTCAAGACCGTCAGCGACGCCAGCTTTCCCAAGGAATACTTCGGCATCGTCGTGAAGCAGGGCAACAAGGCCTTGCTGGACAAGCTCAATGCGGGTCTGGCCAGCGTCAAGGCCGACGGCAGCTACGCCCAGATCTACAAGAAGTGGTTCCAGGCGGAAGCACCCGCTCTGCCGGCCCAATAAGCCAGGGACGACAGTTTCCTCATGGAACAAGTTCTCTGGTTCGGCTGGTTTAGGGCCGACATCATTTCAGAATACGGGGTGCTGTTCTGGCGCGGCCTGCAGATGACCATCATGGTCACCCTGATCTGCATCGTGCTGGGCACGGCGCTGGGCCTGGCGATCGGCATGGCGCGGCTGGCCGAGGCGCGCCACACGCCGGCCAGGCAGCTGTGCCAGTACGCCCTGCGCTGGCCGGCCACGGTGTATGTCAGCTTTTTCCGCGGCACGCCGCTGTTTGTGCAGATTCTGCTGATTCACTTTGCGGTGCTGCCGCTGTTCATCAACCCGGCCGACGGGCTGCTGATCTCCGGCGAGGCGGCGCGCGACCTGAAGCAGAACTACGGCGCCTTCCTGTCGGGCATTGTGGCCTTGACGCTCAATGCCGGGGCCTATATCTCGGAGATCTTCCGCGCCGGCATCCAGTCCATCGACAAGGGGCAGGTGGAGGCCTCGCGCTCGCTGGGCATGTCGTTTCCGCGCACCATGTACCACATCATCTTGCCGCAGGCGTTTCGCCGCATGCTGCCGCCGCTGGGCAACAACGCGATCTCGCTGCTCAAAGACTCGTCGCTGATCTCGGCGATCGGCCTGGCCGAGCTGGCCTATGCCGCGCGCACGGTGGCCGGCGCCTATTCGCGCTACTGGGAGCCCTACCTGACGATTTCGCTGATGTACTGGGTGCTGACGCTGGGCCTGGCCTACGGCGTCAAGAAATTGGAGGCTCGTTATGGACGAGGTGATTCGCGTTAACAAGCTGACCAAGCAGTTTGGTCATCTGCCGGTGCTGCGCGGCATTGACTGCGCCATCAAGGCGTCGGAAGTGGTGTGCGTCATCGGGCCGTCGGGGTCGGGCAAGAGCACGTTTTTGCGCTGCCTGAACGGGCTGGAGGACGCCAGCGGCGGCGAGGTGCTGGTGCATGGCGTGTCGGTGCATGAGCCCAAGACCGATGTCGATGCGCTGCGCTCGGAGATCGGCATGGTGTTTCAGCGCTTCAACCTGTTTCCGCACAAGACGGTGCTGGAGAACATCACGCTGGCGCCCAGCAAGGTGCGCAAGCTGACGGCGCTGGAGGCGCGCAACCGCGCCACCGAACTGCTGATCAAGGTGGGGCTGCTCGACAAGATCAACGCCTACCCGAACCAGCTCT
>NZ_BCYO01000066.1 GCF_001598235.1 Polaromonas jejuensis NBRC 106434
TATATGGACTCCCCCTCAACGGCAAGAAGCTGACCGATAGTTTGGCTGTTGGGGATGCGCCTGCAGTCGTATATCCGGCATCTAAAGTGGACTCTGATGTGGTCCGTGCCGACATGGAATCTGCGTCACCGGCGCGCCAATCGCTACGAGCGGCAGGCAAGCTGCCGGAATTGTTATCGGCGTCTGTCGGTGCGGGGTGAACCCTGTTTGCCATGATGGTCGATCAATCTCGTCGCAACGCGTGATGGGTGAGTTACAACTTCTTTCCTGGTGACGGCTGTTTGGTATTCTGCCGCTCAGGCCGGCATCACAAAACTCTTGCGATTCATTTTTTTGTCCAGCCGCCCTGTTTCACCAAACGGCTCCTTGTCCCTGAGCGTGGCGTAGCAAATGCGCGCCAGCTTGTTGGCCAGCGCGCAGGCCGCCTTGTTGTGGTTCGTTCGCTGCTGCACCTCAAGCGCCCAACGACGCACGCCACAGACCTCGCGCCCGGCAGTCTCGGCCACGGCGGCCGCGCGCAGCACACTCCTGGCCCCATGCGTGAGCAGCATGCGCAAATAGCGATCGCCCTTCTTGGAAATGCGCCCCAGATAGCGCGAATTGCCCGAGCTGTACTCCCGGGGCGTCAGACCAAACCAGCTGGAGAAGTGCCGCGCATCCTTGAAGTGGCTCACATCGCCCGAGGTGGCCGCCACCAGGGCGGTGGCCGTCAACAGTCCAATGCCTGGAATGCTCAGCAGTGTCGTGCACGCCGGGCTCAGCCTGGCCAGCTGGGTCAGTTGACGCTCCAGTTGAGCAATACGGGCTTCGAGCAACCGGATCTCCTCGAGCAGAAGTTTGGCGGTGCCCCGGATCAGATCGGGCACCGCCGTACCGGGGTCAGCCAGCACCCGGCTGATGGCTTCGATGCCGGTGCGTGCACCCGTGGGGATGGCGATGCCGAACTCGCGGCAAAAACCTCGCAGGGCATTGATGCGCGAGGTACGGGTACTCATCCACAGGCTGCGAATGCGGTGCAGCCCCTGCAGCGCCTGCTGCTCCATCGACTTGACGCGAACCGGACGAATATCGGAAGCACGGGCAGCTTCGAGCAATGCAGCCGCGTCAGCGGCATCGGTCTTGTTGCGCTTGACGTAGGCGCGAATGTATTGGGCAGGCAGCAAGCGGACCTCGACTCCCAAGCCATTGAGCCAGCGCGCCCAGTGGTGGGCCGAGCCGCAGGACTCCATGATGACCAGGGACACGGATCGATTGGCAAACCAGCGCTCGAACTGGGTACGGGTGAGGCGCTGGGTTTCAACGACGCGCCAGTGCTCGTCGGCCACGGCGAGCTGGAACACGGACTTTGCAAGATCGACGGCAACGGTAGTAGCATTCATGTCGGACTCCTTACGTTTTGAAGACCTGATCCCCACGCCAATGAAGACCAGTGCGCCATTTGACGCAAGAAAACGGGAGGAGTCCATCCCATCA
>NZ_BCYO01000067.1 GCF_001598235.1 Polaromonas jejuensis NBRC 106434
GAAGCAGCCCACCCATTCGCCGCTGGCGAGTTTGGGCAGGTATTTCTGTTTCTGTGCTTCGGAGGCAAACTCATTGATAGGCACCATCACCAGCGAAGACTGCACGCTCATCATGGAGCGGTAGCCGCTATCGACCCGCTCGACTTCGCGTGCCACCAGGCCGTAGCAGACGTAGTTCAGGCCGGAGCCGCCATACTGCTCCGGAATGGTCGCGCCGAGCAGACCGAGTTCGCCCATCTCATTGAAGATGGCGCGGTCGGTTTTTTCATGGCGAAAGGCCTCTTGCACGCGCGGCAACAGGCGTTCCTGGCAGTAAGCATGGGCAGCGTCGCGCACCTGGCGCTCTTCAGCGCTGAGTTGCCGGTCCAGCAGAAAGGGGTCGGACCAGGAAAAGCGGGGGGATTGACTCATGGCTTGTCTCTTTACGAAAAATGGTGATGTCTTCATCATACTTTCGACGTCTCAAGCTAATCAACCGATTGTTTCTCAGTCTCATATGAGGTTTTGTATTAATTGGGCATGGGCTGATGCAAAATGATGCGGTCTGCCCAGCTCTCTGTGAGGCCCCTCTTATGCGCCGCAAACTTCCTTCCACCCAGGCCCTGAACTGCTTTGAAGCCGCAGCACGCCACCGCAGCTTCACGCGTGCGGCACAGGAGCTTGCCCTGACACAAGGCGCCGTATCACGCCAGGTGGCGGCATTGGAAGACTTTGTCGGGGTGGCGCTGTTCAAGCGCAGCCAGCATGGCATGACGCTTACTCCTGCCGGGGAGAATTACGCGCGCCAGGTGTCGCGTCAACTGGACTCCCTGGAGCGCGACACGCTGGACCTGATGGGGCATCAGGGCCAAGGCGATAGCCTGACGCTTGCGGCCGTTCCTACCCTTGCCGCGCGCTGGCTGATCCCGCGCTTGCCGGGCCTGGCACGCGAACAGCCGCAACTGCAGATTCACATCGAAACGCGCACTCGCCCCTTTCTTTTTAGCGATACCGGGATTGATGCTGCGCTTTACGCCGGTACGCCAGAGCAGATACGCCAATGGGCGGGCACCCACGCCACGCTGCTTTTCCCAGAGGATGTACTGCCGGTATGCAGCCCAGCGTTATTGGCAGATATGGACGAGGTGAGCCCTGAGATCTTGGCAGGCATGCCCTTGCTGCAGCAGGCCACGCGTCCCGAGGCCTGGCGGCACTGGTTTGATGTTCAAGGCGTCTATGCACCCCGCGCCATGGCAGGCCCCAGGTACGAGCTTTTTTCAATGCAGGCGGCCGCTGCGAGTTGTGGCTTGGGCGTGGCCCTCATGCCAACGCTGCTGATTCAAGCTGAATTGGCAAGCGGCGCCCTGGTCGTGGCTTGCCCCAGACCTTTGCGAGGTCAACGCGCTTACTACCTGGTGCAGCCCGACTTGCCGGAGAGAGCAGCGCTGACTTGCTTCAAGGAATGGCTGCTGAGGC
>NZ_BCYO01000068.1 GCF_001598235.1 Polaromonas jejuensis NBRC 106434
GGCCTGACCGAGCCCAACCACGGCTCCGACCCTGGCAGCATGATCACGCGCGCCAAGAAAGTGGCCGGCGGCTACTCGCTGACCGGCGCCAAGATGTGGATCACCAACAGCCCGATCGCCGACGTCTTCGTCGTGTGGGCCAAGGACGACGAAGGCGCGATCCGCGGCTTCATCCTGGAAAAGGGCTGGAAGGGCTTGAGCGCGCCCGCCATCCACGGCAAGGTGGGCCTGCGTGCCTCTATCACTGGCGAAATCGTGATGGATGAGGTGTTCGTGCCTGAAGAAAACGCCTTCCCCGACGTGCGTGGCCTCAAGGGCCCGTTCACCTGCCTGAACAGCGCGCGCTACGGCATCGCCTGGGGCGCATTGGGTGCGGCCGAAGACTGCTTCCAGCGCGCGCGCCAGTACGTGCTGGATCGCCACCAGTTCGGCCGCCCCTTGGCTGCCAACCAACTGATCCAGAAAAAGCTTGCCGACATGCTGACCGACATCAGCCTGGGCCTGCAGGGCTGCCTGCAGCTGGGCCGCATGAAGGATGCCGGCACCGCCTCGGTCGAAGTCACCTCCATCCTCAAACGCAACAGCTGCGGCAAGGCGCTGGACATTGCCCGTATGGCGCGCGACATGATGGGCGGCAACGGCATCAGCGACGAGTTTGGCGTGGCCCGCCACCTGGTCAACCTGGAGGTGGTCAACACCTACGAGGGCACGCATGACGTGCATGCCCTGATTCTCGGTCGCGCCATCACCGGCATTGCCGCTTTCTGAAATCCTGGAAGGGATGCAATGGAAGTTTTGTGGCCCCCAAACCCTCTGAAGATCGCACATGAATGATCAAAATGGCCTCGATATCGAGGATCTCTCTGTGGGCATGTCGGCCTCCTACGCGAAAACCATCACGGAGGCCGATATCGTGCTGTTTGCGGGTGTTTCCGGGGACAACAACGCGGCGCACATGAATGAAGAGTTCGCGGCGACCACCATATTTGGCGGGCGCATAGCCCACGGGTTTCTGACGGCAAGCGTGATATCCGCGGCAGTTGCGAACCGCCTCCCCGGGCCTGGCACGGTCTACCTTGGCCAACAACTGCGTTTTTGCGCACCGGTGCGGCCAGGCGACACGGTGCATGCAACCGTTACCGTGAAGTCGGTGGACTTGCAAAAAGCCCGCGCAACTCTGGACACCGTCTGCCGTGTCAGGGACACGGTTGTCATTGACGGCGAAGCGATGGTCGTGACGACCTCTTCGGCACGCAGGTTGTCGCAACGTGAAGCCGTTGAATTGAATTCTTCAAGTTCGAAAGGTGTTTGATATGAAAATCCTCGTCCCCGTCAAACGTGTAGTCGATTTCAACGTCAAGGTCCGCGTCAAGTCCGACGGCTCTGGCGTCGACATCGCCAATGTCAAGATGAGCATGAACCCCTTTGACGAGATCGCCGTCGAAGAGGCCACC
>NZ_BCYO01000069.1 GCF_001598235.1 Polaromonas jejuensis NBRC 106434
GCGTATTCCACGCGATGGCGGACACGGTTCCATGCTGATGGCGGACAGTGTTCCACCGTCATCGCGGACACCGTTCCACGGTGATGGCGGACAGCATTCCATTTTGAAGGCGGACACCCCAGCAGTGTTCTGAGTGACCCAAACGAGGCGTAGGCTGCCCGGTTTTTTGACCGGATACCAGCTATGCCCACACCAAGGGTCACCATGAGCAAGATACGACACACATTGCAGCTGCTGCACAGCGGCAACCTCAGCCAACGCCAAATCGGCGCAGCACTGGGCATTTCCAAATCCACCGTCAGCGAGATTGCCAGTTACACCCGCGCCGCAGGGCTCGACTGGGAACAGGCACAGCACTTAAGCGACGAGGAACTTCAGGCCCGGCTGTACCGACCACCGGTGGCACGCCAGTCCCGCCATCTCGAACCCGATTACGCCCAGCTACACAGCGAACTCAAGCGCCCCGGCGTCACCCTGCAACTGCTGTGGGAGGAGTACCAGCAGCAACACCAGGGCGTGGCCTACAAATACAGCGCCTTCTGCGAGAAGTACCAGCAATGGGCCAAGCGCCTGAAGCACTCCATGCGCCAGACCCACGAGGCAGGCGACAAACTCTTCGTGGACTACGCCGGTCAGACGGTCCCGCTAGTCGACGCCAGCACTGGCGAGATTACGCAGGCCCAGGTGTTCGTGGCAGTGCTGGGCGCGTCGAACTTCACCTACGCCTGTGCCACACCGACCCAGAAGGCCGCTGACTGGGTGGCCAGCATCATTGCAACCCTCGAATTCATCGGTGGCGTGCCGCGCCTGCTGGTGCCAGACCAGCCGCGTGCACTCATGGCCCGGCCTGACCGCTATGAGCCCACCAGCCACCGTTTGCTTGAAGAACTCTCCCAGCACTACGGCCTGGCCGTGTTGCCGGCACGCCCGGCAAAGCCGCGTGACAAGCCCAAGGTAGAAGTGGCCGTGCAGGTGGTCGAGCGTTGGATTCTGGCGCGCTTGCGCCACCAGCGCTTCTTCAGCCTGGGAGCGCTCAACCGGGCGATTGCGGCATTGCTGCAGGACCTGAACCGGCGCCCGTTCAAGAAGCTGCCGGGCTGCCGGGCCAGCGCGTTTGCCAGCCTGGACCAGCCGGTCTTGAAACCCTTGCCAGCGTCTCGCATGCCAATCGCCCGCTTCAAGCCCGCGCGGGTCAACATCGACTACCACGTCGAGCTCGACGGTCACTACTACTCGGTGCCACACCGCCTGGTGGGCGAGATGGTGGAGTTGCGCATCACGGCCACCACGGTAGAGATGGTGCATGGCCAGACCCGCGTGGCAGCCCACGCCTTGAACCCGCGCCGGGGCGCACACACCACCACGCCCGAACACATGCCAGCCTCGCACCGGGCGCACCTGCAGTGGACACCGGCCAAGCTCATTGCCTGGGCCGAACGCATAGGG
>NZ_BCYO01000070.1 GCF_001598235.1 Polaromonas jejuensis NBRC 106434
TGACCCGTCCTGCCATAGGTTGACACCTATGAAGCACAAATAGCCGAGCCGATGAGGCCAGCTAAAGACGCCCGATGAACCTCATCGGGCGTTTTCAATTGTAGGGATTGGTGTGGTCTTTCCCGGTTGTAGATGTGTACGGACTGCTGGACCATCCGTCTGGCCTGGGCGAGGTCGGCAGGTTTGTGCAGCAGGAACTCCATCTTCAGAATCCCGTTGACACGCTCGGCCAGCGCATTCTGGTAGCAGTCATAGCCATCGGTCATTGAGCAGGTAATGCCGTGGCGCTGGTGAATCTGCTGGTAGTCGTTCGAGCAGTACTGGATACCCCGGTCCGAGTGATGCACCAGCGCCTGTCTTGTCTGGCGTGCCTTCAGCGCCCCCTTGAATGCCTGGCTGACCTGTACGCTCTGCAGGCTGTCGTGGACGTAATGGCCGACGATCTTGCGCGACCAGGCATCCGTCACCAGACTGAGATAAACGAAGCCCTCGTCGGTTGGTAAATAGGTGATGTCGGCCACCCAGACCTGCTCGCTGCCGCTCGGGCGCACTTGCTGCGGCCCCTCCTTGAGCAAGTTCGGATGCCGACGGAACCGATGATGGCTGTTGGTGGTCTTGTGGTACGCCCGCCTGGGCGTCACCAGCAGGCGGGCCTGGCGCAGCACATCGAACAGCGCATCGCGCCCCAGCCTGGCCTGCGCTTGCTCCAGCGGCTGCCTGAGCATGTGATGCAGCTTGCGTGTGCCGATCCGCGGCTGGCGCAGCCGCACGCACCGCACCAGCTCGATCACCGTGTCTGCACGCTCACGGCGACATTCGTGCTGCTGCAACTGCTGGTAGTACGCCTGGCGGCTGATGCCCCAATGACGGCAAGCCTTCGCGACGCTCAGCTCTGGGACGAGCTTTTGCGCGAGGACTTGCCCAAAGGCTTTTTTACGACACGCACCCCGTAATCCTTCTTCAGCACATCGAGCACGGCCTCGAACAGCCGGGCCTTCTCGTTGGCCTCCTGAAGTTGGACTTCAAGGGCTTTGATCTTCTGCTCGGGGGTCAGCGACGCAGGCGCAAAGGAGGATTTTTTCATCGGCATTGGCATGGGTAGCCGTGATGATGCCCCATCTCCCCAGCTTTGCCGACCGTGCTTGCGCAACCATACCAATACCGTCGATCGGCCCTGGATGCCGTAGCGGTCCTGAGCCTGCTTGTACGTGAGCTCGCCTTTTTCTACCTGCTCGACCACCGACAGCTTAAAAGCCAGCGTGTAATCCCGCTGGCTTCGCTTGATACCTGATTCCATTGACTTGCCTTTTCTTGAAGGAAAAGGTGTCAACCCAATTCAGGACGGGTC
>NZ_BCYO01000071.1 GCF_001598235.1 Polaromonas jejuensis NBRC 106434
TGTATGGACCGGAGACATGGGAAACGGGTGTGCGGGGACATAGGAAACACTTCTTCTGTGCAAGCAGCACAAGGAGAAGCCTATGGCCTGGCAACCGAAAGACCTGATGGACATCAAACGCGACTTCGTAGAGTTGGCGCTGCAAGAGGGATGCAACCGGCGCGAGTTGTGCCGACGCTTTGGCATCAGTCCCAAGACAGGCTACGCATTGCTGGCCCGCTACGCGCAGGAGGGATCTGCCGCCTATGTGCCCCGCTCCCGAAGGCCCAAAGGAAGTCCTGCACGCACCTCGCCCGAGGTAGAGAAAGCCGTGACCGATCTGCGCAGCAGCCATCCCGGTTGGGGTGGCCGCAAGATTGCCCAGCGCCTGGCAGACCTCGGGTTTACCGGTGTGCCCCCACCGAGCACCATCACGGCCATCTTGCATCGCCACGGCCTGATCACGCCTCAAGCCAGCTTGGCCGCCCAGCGCTGGCAGCGCTTCGAGCACGAGAGCCCCAACGCGCTGTGGCAGATCGACTTCAAGGGCGACTTCCAGACCAGCCAGGGGCGCTGCTACCCGCTGACCTTGCTGGACGACCATTCCCGCTTCAACCTGGCGCTGCAAGCCTGCCCCGGGGTGGCCGCCAGCGGCGTGCAGCCTCACCTGACCGAGGTGTTCCGGCGCTATGGGCTGCCGGTGCGCATCAATGCCGACAATGGCGCGCCCTGGGGCAGTCCCCGGCTGGCCGGGCACGGTTTGAGCGAGTTGAGCGTCTGGCTGATCCGCCTGGGCATACGGGTCAGCCACAGCGCGCCTTACCATCCACAGACCAACGGCAAGATCGAGCGCTTTCATCGCTCGCTCAAAGCCGAGGTGCTGGCCGGGCGCAGCTTTGCCGATCTGCAGCAGGCGCAATGCGCCTTCGAACACTGGCGGGGCATCTACAACCAGGAGCGCCCGCACGATGCGCTGGGTATGCAGACACCGGCCGCACGTTACCGCAGCAGCCCCACCAGCTATCCGCAGGCCCTGGCGCCCATCGAGTACCCCCACGAGGACACGGTAGCCCTCGTCAAATGGAACGGCGAGGTCCACTTCAAGGGCCACCAACTGCGGGTTTCCAGTGCCTTGCTCAAGCTGCCGGTGGCGTTCCGGGCAGACGCTCAGCACGATGGTTGCTACGATGTGTTCTTCTGCCACCACCGCTTCATGCGACTCGATCTGAATGCTCTGGCGACAGCTTCCTGAGACTTCAACGTGTTTCCTATGTCCCCGCACACCCGTTTCCCATGTCTCCGGTCCATACA
>NZ_BCYO01000072.1 GCF_001598235.1 Polaromonas jejuensis NBRC 106434
GCCGTGGTCAGCATGGCAATGGCCATGCCCACCATGCCGAACAGGTTGCCGCGGATGGAGCTGGTGGGGTGCGACAGGCCCTTGAGCGCCTGAATGAAGCAGACAGAGGCCACCAGGTACAGCAGCGTGACGAGGTTCATGCTCATTTGGCGGCTCCTGCATTGACGGAAGCAGCAGCAGCGGGTGCTTTCTTCTCCTTTTTCCGGAACATTTCCAGCATCCGGCGCGTCACCAGAAAGCCGCCGAAGATGTTGACGGCTGCCAGCGCCACGGCCAGCACGCCCATGGTCTTGCCCAGGCCCGTCTCGGTCAGCGCGGCCGCCAGCATGGCGCCCACAATGACGATGGCGGAAATCGCGTTGGTCACCGCCATCAGCGGCGTGTGCAGGGCGGGCGTGACGGTCCAGACCACGTGGTAGCCCACGTAAATGGCCAGCACAAAAATAATCAGGTTGATGAGGGTGTGGGAGACTTCCATGGTTATTTCCTTTTCACTTCGCCGTTTTGCGTCATCAGGCAGGCGGCCACAATGTCGTCTTCCAGGTCGACTTTTAGCGCACCTTCCTTGGTGATGATGAGCTTGAGGAAGTCGAGCAGGTTGCGGGCGTAGAGCGCGCTGGCATCGGCGGCGACGAGGGCCGGCACATTGGTCTGGCCGACCAGCGTCACGCCATGTTTGATCACGATTTGGTCGGGCTCGGTCAGGGGGCAGTTGCCGCCTTGCGGCGCGGCCAGGTCGACGATCACGCTGCCGGGCTTCATGGACTTGACCATGTCTTCGGTGACCAGCACCGGTGCCGCCCGGCCGGGGATCAGCGCGGTGGTGATGACCACATCGGCCTGCGCCACGCGTTTGGCGACTTCCGCCTTCTGGCGCTCCAGCCAGCTGGGCGGCATGGGCCTGGCGTAACCGCCCACGCCGACGGCGGCTTCGCGCTCCTCGTCGGTTTCATAGGGCACGTCAATGAACTTGGCGCCCAGCGATTCGACCTGCTCCTTGACGCTGGGGCGCACGTCGCTGGCTTCGATCACGGCGCCCAGGCGCTTGGCGGTGGCAATGGCCTGCAGGCCGGCCACCCCCACGCCCAGGATCACCACGCGGGCGGCCTTCACCGTGCCGGCCGCCGTCATCAGCATGGGAAAGAAGCGCTGGTACTGCTCGGCGGCCATCATCACGGCCTTGTAGCCGGCAATATTGGCCTGCGAGGAGAGCACGTCCATGCTTTGGGCGCGGCTGGTACGCGGCGCGGCCTCCAGCGCAAACGCGGTCAGCTGGGCCG
>NZ_BCYO01000073.1 GCF_001598235.1 Polaromonas jejuensis NBRC 106434
ATTGATTCGGAAGTATTCAACTTGAAAGTTTCGAATAGGCCATCATATGGGTGTGATGGAAGCAACTGACATGAGATCGCTGTCGCGCGAAGCGCGGCACGAAAGGCGCGTGCAGGTCATCCGATTGCGCAAGGCGGGCGGCACGTACGACGAGATTGCGGCACAAACCGGTTTGAGCCGCACCGGCGTGTTTGACATTTGCAAGCGCCACGAAGCGGCGGGTGCGAAGGCGTTGCGCGACGGGCCCAGCGGGCGCCAGCGCGGCGACGGCCGATTGCTCGACGCGGCGCAAGAGGCGACGGTGCGCAAGCTCATCACCGACAAGACGCCCGACCAGTTGAAGATGCCTTACGCGCTGTGGACGCGCGGGGCAGTGGCGCAGCTCATCGAGCAGCGCTTTGGCATTCGGCTGCCTGTGCGCACGATGGGGCTGTACCTGGCGCGCTGGGGCTTCACGCCGCAAAAGCCGATGAAGAAGGCTTACGAACAATCGCCCGCTGCGGTCAAGAAGTGGCTCGACGAGGACTACCCCGTCATTGCTGCCCGAGCCAAGGCTGAGGGTGCCGAGATTCACTGGGGTGACGAGAGCGGCCTGCGCAGCGACGACGTGCGCGGTCGCAGCTTCGCCCCCAAGGGCCAGACGCCCGTGATCCGGGTTAACAACAAGCGCCACGGCCTGTCGGTGATCTCCACCGTCACAAACAAGGGCCAGATGCGCTGGCGCATCTTCGACGGCGCGCTCAACACCAACATCCTGATCGACTTCCTGCGCCGGTTGATCAAGGGTGCGAGCAAGAAGCTGTTCCTGATTCTGGACAACCTGCGGGTGCACCACGCCAAGCCGGTCAAGGCGTGGCTGGCCGAACACGCCGATGCGATCGAGGTGTTCTACTTGCCCAGCTACAGCCCAGAGCTCAACCCCGACGAAATGGCCAACGCAGACATCAAGCAAGCAGTGACCACGCTGGCACCGGCGCGCACCAAGCTGCAACTGGTCAAGGCCACTGCCCGCCACCTGCGCAGCGTGCAGCGCCAGCCTGATCGGATTCGAAAGTACTTCGAACATGGTCCGGTTCGCTATGCGGCTTGATTCAAGTTCGTTGATGCCGGCTCAATA
>NZ_BCYO01000074.1 GCF_001598235.1 Polaromonas jejuensis NBRC 106434
AGTGACGGTGGCAATCGTATCCCAACTGTCCGCGATGGCGCTGGACTGAAGCGATTGCGGCATGGGTCAAGCGGCGTTGGCGAGCTTTCTCATGGACTCCCCTTTGAGGGCCATCTTGTGGGAGCCGTGCACGATGCGGTCCAGGATGGCATCGGCCAGCGTGGGTTCATCCAGCCACGCGTGCCATGCCGTCACCGGTAACTGGCTGGTGATGAGCGTGGAGCGACCGCCCACCCGGTCATCCAACAATTCCAGCAAATCATTGCGCTCGTGCGCGGCAATGGGGGCGATGGCGAAGTCGTCCAATATCAACAGGTCCAGCCTGGCTAACTGAGCCAGTCGCCGCGCAAAGCTGCCATCGCCATGCGCCACATGCAACTCCTCCAGCAGCCGTGGTGCACGGGCATAGAGTACGGAGAAGCCAAGCCGGGCAGCCTGCTGACCCAGGGCACATGCCAGCCAGGTCTTGCCGCAACCGGTGGCGCCGGTGAGCAGCACATTGTGGCCATGGCGCAGCCAGTCGCCGCTGGCCAGAGAACCGATGACTTCACGGCTGAGCCCGCGGTTGCTTCTCCAGTCGATGTCTTCCAGGCAGGCCGAGGAGACCTTCAGCCGGGCCGCCTTCAACAGGCGCTCCAGGCGTTTGCCGTCGCGCCAATCCACCTCACGCTGAACCAGCAGGGCCAGTCGTTGTTCAAAGGGCAGTTCAGCGGCGGCGATTTGGTTCGCCGGGTCAGTCAAGGCGGCGGCCATGCCGTCCAGGCGCAGGGTGCGGAGTTGATGCAGGGTGTGTTCGTTGAGCATGTTTGTTCCTTGTGTATCGGGTGTGGTTCAGTGGTAGTAGTCCGGGCCACGCACGTTCTCGTGCAGCGGCAGGCTGGCTTGTGCGGGGATGGGGGTATCAAGCGAGCGCTGGTCCAGCCCGCAGCTCAGGATGGAGGCGACGCTCTTGTAGTGTGGCGCGCGAATCGATTGCGCTCGGGCGCAAGCGGCCTCCAATCGGTCGTGGCCATACTCACGGCCCAAGCGCATAAGTCCCAGGCAGGAGCGGTAGCCCTGCTCGGGGTGGGCACGGTGCTCCATCTGCCAGCGCACCACGGCGGCGGTGGCGGT
>NZ_BCYO01000075.1 GCF_001598235.1 Polaromonas jejuensis NBRC 106434
CCAAGCTGCTCAAGGCCCTGGTCGACAAGGAAGCCCCCCAGCTGGTGATCCTGGGCAAGCAGGCCATCGACGACGACTGCAACCAGACCGGCCAGATGCTGGCCGCGCTGCTGGGCTGGCCCCAGGCCACCTTCGCCTCCAGGGTCGAGGTCGAAGGCGGCCAGGCCCGGGTCACCCGCGAGGTCGACGGCGGCCTGGAAACCCTGGCCCTCACGCTGCCGGCCATCATCACCACCGACCTGCGCCTGAACGAGCCGCGCTACGTCACCCTGCCCAACATCATGAAGGCCAAGAAAAAGCAGCTCGACCGCTTCCTGCCCGAAGAGCTGGGCGTGGACGTCAAGCCGCGCCTGAAGACCCTCAAGGTCAGCGAGCCGCCCAAGCGCAGCGCCGGCGTCAAGGTCGCCGATGTGGCCGCCCTGGTGGACAAACTCAAAAACGAAGCGAAGGTGATCTAAATGACCGCACTTGTAATTGCCGAACACGACAACGCCAGCATCAAGCCCGCCACCCTCAACACCGTGACCGCCGCCGCCCAATGTGGCGGCGAGGTGCATGTGCTGGTCGCCGGCCAGGGCGCCGAAGCCGCGGCCCAGGCCGCCAGCCAGATCGCCGGCGTGGCCAAGGTCATCCATGTCGAAGGCGAGCCCTTCGCCCATGGCCTGGCCGAAAACATGGCCGCCCAGGTGCTGGCCATGGCGCAAAACTACAGCCACATCCTGTTTCCGGCCACCGCCTCGGGCAAGAACATCGCCCCGCGCGTGGCCGCGCTGCTGGATGTGGCGCAGATCTCCGACATCACCAAGGTCGATGCGCTGGACACCTTCGAGCGCCCGATCTACGCCGGCAACGCCATTGCCATCGTGCAAAGCCTGGACGACAAGAAAGTGATCACCGTGCGTACCACCGGCTTTGATGCGGCGGCGGCCAGCGGTGGCGCCGCCACCGTGGAAACCCTGGCCGGTGTGGCCGACAGCGGCAGGTCGAGCTTTGTCGGCTCTGAGATCGCC
>NZ_BCYO01000076.1 GCF_001598235.1 Polaromonas jejuensis NBRC 106434
TGCGGACAAAAACTTGGACTACTTAAAGGTAGTTCATGTACTCATACGAAGACCGCATTCGAGCAGTCAAGCTCTTTGTCAAGCTCGGGAAACGCACGGGAGCGACCATTCGGCAGTTGGGTTACCCAACCAAGAATGCGCTCAAGAGCTGGCATCGAGACTACGAACAGGGTCGCGATTTGCCGCTGGGCTATGCACTTTCAAGGTCGAAGTATTCAGACCAACAGAAGAAAGTGGCCGTTGAGCATTACCTAAACCATGATCGCTGCCTTGCTGGAACCCGAAAGGCACTGGGGTATCCGTGCCGCGATACGCTAGCAGCCTGGGTCAATGAGCTGCACCCCGAAAGGAGAAAGAACGTTGTTGGCAAAGCTCGCGGCATACAGCGCCCTCAAGAGCTCAAGCAAGCGGCAGTCATTGCGCTTTGCACCCGGCAGACAAGTGCGCAAGCCATTGCTCAACAGCTAGCCGTGAGCAGGCCGACGTTGTACAAATGGAAAAATCAACTACTCGGTCCTGAGGTGCCCGCATCCATGAAACTCCACAACGATTCACCGCCCGATCCTCAGCGATTGGACCTGGAGCAGCAAGTCGAAGCGCTGCAACGCGACATCCGGAAATTGCAGTTGGAACACGATCTCTTGAAGAAGGCGAACGAACTGTTAAAAAAAGGCCTGGGCGTCGACCTGCCACTCCTGAGCAACCAGGAGAAGACACTGCTGGTTGACGCCCTGAAGCACACCTATACGCTCTCTGAGCTCTTTGCCGAACTTGACCTGGCCCGCAGCTCATACTTCTATCACTGCGCCCGGCTAAAGAGTCCTGACAAATACGCTGACGCACGTGTTGCCATCACCGATGTCTTCCAGAGCAATCACCGTTGCTACGGTTACAGGCGAATGCGTGCAGCACTTGGCCGGCGCCAGCTACACATCT
>NZ_BCYO01000077.1 GCF_001598235.1 Polaromonas jejuensis NBRC 106434
CACCTTGCCGTTGGGCAGCAGCGTCGCGGTGTGTGCGTTGCGTGCCGTGACAAGGCTGGCCGCCGAACTCCAGCCGCTGCTTGCCGGATCGAAGAGCTCAGCGCTAAGGAGAGAAGAGCCACCGTTAATAAGTCCCCCCGCCACCAGCACCTTGCCATTGGGGAGCAGCGTGGCGGTGTGTTCCTGACGTCTTGTGGCGAGGCTGCCCACAGCCGTCCAGGTACCGCTCGCCGGATCGTAGAGCTCCGCGCTAGAGAGGGTGGCAGTGTCAAATCCCCCCGCCACCAGCACCTTGCCATTGGGGAGCCGCGTCGCGGTGTGTAGCCAACGTCCTGTGGCGAGGCTGCCCGCTGGGCTCCAGCCATTGGTTACCGGATCGTAAAGCTCAACGCTAAGGAGAGGCGAGGCGTTGTTAAATCCCCCCGCCACGAGCACCTTGCCATTGAGCAGTAGCGTGGCGGTGTGTTCCTGACGTGCTGCGGCGAGGCTGCCCGCTGGGCTCCAGCCATTGGTTACCGGATCGTAAAGCTCAACGCTAAGGAGAGGCGAGGCACCGTTAAATCCCCCCGCCACCAGCACCTTGCCGTTGGGCAGCAGCGTCGCCGTGTGTGCGTTACGTGCTGCGGCGAGGCTGCCCGCTGGGCTCCAGCTATTGGTCACCGGATCGTAGAGCTCCGCGCTGGAGAGAAAGACACCGTTATTTCCCCCCGCCACCAACACCTTGCCGTTGGGCAGCAGCGTCGCCGTATGTGTGTTACGTGCCGTGGCAAGGCTGCCCGCTGGGCTCCAGCTATTGGCGGCCGGATCGTAGAGCTCCGCGCTGGAGAGAAAGACACCGTTAAATCCCCCCGCCACCAACACCTTGCCGTT
>NZ_BCYO01000078.1 GCF_001598235.1 Polaromonas jejuensis NBRC 106434
CCTGTTTACGATCTCCTGAGCAGCAGAGCCAAGAATGCGAGATGGATGAACTGCAGGCTGGTGTTGAGCAGTCGCTCGCAGTTCTTCCATAACCGCCTGTTCTTGTCCAGCCAGGCAAAGCTGCGCTCGACGATCCAGCGCTTGGGCATCACCTTGAAGGTGTGCAGTTCGCTGCGCTTGGCGATCTGCACCGTGACGTGCTCACCCAGAATGTCGCGCACGCCCTGCGCAAAGGGCTGGCCCACGTAGCCGCTGTCGGCCAGCAGGCTTTGCACCCGGGTGAGCCTGGATTTGCAGCGCTGCAGGGCCTGCAGCGCCCCCTTGCGGTCCGTCACCTCGGCGGTGGTCACCGCCACGGCATGTGGCAGCCCCTGGGTGTCCACCGCGATGTGGCGCTTGATCCCCGAGACCTTCTTTCCCGCGTCATAGCCCTTCAGGGCCGCCGTGTCCGTGTTCTTCACGCTTTGCGCGTCCACGATCAAGAACGTGCTGTCGGCGTTGCGCCCCAGTCTCGTACGGGCCGCGCCAACCTGATTTTTTTAATGCCCGCTCCAGCACGCTCATGCCGTGCTGGTCGGGCTCGCTCCATTTGCGCCAATAGGCATAGACGCTCTGCCACTTGGGAAACTCGCTGGGCAGGAATCTCCACTGGCAGCCTGTGCGCAGCAGATACAGCACCGCGCAGAACACCTCATACAGATCCACCGTCGTGGGTTTGGTGCTGCGCCGCACGTTGCGCAACAGCGGCTCTATCGCGGCAAACTTCTCTCGGCTGATGTCGCTGGCGTATTTCTTTCTCTTCACCTACGCATTGTCGCGTCGAATGAAGATCGTAAACACG
>NZ_BCYO01000079.1 GCF_001598235.1 Polaromonas jejuensis NBRC 106434
GACCCACTGACCTGCTCCATCGGCGCCGAAATCTCGGGCGTCAACCTGGGTGACGCCGCGCGCGACGCGGACCTGTTCGCCGAAATCAAGGCGCTGCTGCTCAAGCACCGTGTGCTGTTCCTGCGTGACCAGGACATCACCCGCGCCGAACACGTGGCCTTCGCGCGCCGCTTTGGAGAACTGGAGGACCACCCCGTTGCCGGCAGTGACCCCGACCACCCGGGCCTGGTGCAGATCTACCGCAGCGACAAGCGCGAGAACTACGAGAACAACTACCACACCGACGGCATGTGGCGTTCGACCCCGACCATGGGCTGCGTGCTGCGCAGCATCGAGGTGCCGCCCGTCGGCGGCGACACCATCTGGGTCAACATGGTGGAGGCCTACAAGAACCTGCCCGAGGATGTGAAGAAGCGCATCGACGGCCTGCGTGCCAAGAGCAGCATTGAGCACTCCTTCGGCGCCGTCATGAGCCCCGAAGACCGCGCCAAGCTCGCCGCACAGAACCCGCCGGCCGAGCACCCGGTGGTGCGTATCCACCCCGAGACCGGCGAGAAAGTGCTTTACGTCTGCAGCTTCACGACGAACTTCGCCAACTACCACACGCCCGAGAACGTGCGCTTCGGCCTCGACAAGACGCCCGGCGCCAGCAACCTGCTGAACTACCTGGTCAGCCAGGCCAGTATTCCCGAGTACCAGGTGCGCTTCCGCTGGCAACCCAACAGTGTCGCGATCTGGGACAACCGCTCTACCCAGCACTACGCGGTCATGGACTACTGGCCCGCCCCGCGCAAGATGG